>NZ_JBIOOI010000012.1:0-325 GCF_051712165.1 Enterococcus sp. DIV1420a | reverse complement strand
GTCTTTCTTTTTTATTTTTTTATTTGTTCTAATGTTACAGAACAATTTAAAAACCGTAGTTAAATTTCAATTAATGTTAATTTCGCTCTTACAAACTAATTATTTAGTTATAATCATCAAATGTCAATGCTGTTTCACTCTCTTTTTTATTGCTTTTGAACATCAATAAGTGTATAATTAACATTTTTAAATTTTACTTTCTTTTGATGTACACTTCAAACCGCTCGATTTCTGCACTATCAGACGCAACGAAGACTTTTCCCGCTACGATATAAGACATATCCCTTGCTTTTAATGTCAAAATCATGCCATCTTTTAATTGCCC
>NZ_JBIOOI010000011.1:0-337 GCF_051712165.1 Enterococcus sp. DIV1420a | reverse complement strand
ATCTTTCTTTTTTATTTTTTTATTTGTTCTAATGTTACAGAACAATTTAAAAACCGTAGTTAAATTTCAATTAATGTTAATTTCGCTCTTACAAACTAATTATTTAGTTATAACCATCAAATGTCAATGCTGTTTCACTCTCTTTTTTATTGCTTTTGAACATCAATAAGTGTATAATTAATATTTTTAAAATTTTACTTTCTTTTGATTGGCTTTTGATGTACACTTCAAACCGCTCGATTTCTGCACTATCAGACGCAACGAAGACTTTTCCCGCTACGATATAAGGCATATCCCTTGCTTTTAATGTCAAAATCATGCCATCTTTTAATTGCCT
>NZ_JBIOOI010000010.1:0-531 GCF_051712165.1 Enterococcus sp. DIV1420a | reverse complement strand
AGAAATGTATAATTTTTTCATATGGTTTATATATTTTTTTCCTGAAACAACGCCTTTTGCTATCGCATGATTAATTAATTTATCTAGTTCGTCTAACTTTTCTTCTGTTAAATTACCATCCATAGCCATTAAAATTGGATGGTCTTTTTCAAAAGCAAGTCTATCTTTTTCTTCTTCCTGGACTTTTTTATGCGCTTCTTTTATTTCATTTTTAAATGTTTTATCCGTAAATATTTCCAATGATTTGGGATTGGTATAGCTTAATCCTCCGACGTTCGTGATTTGGCTGGATTGTTGGGCTAGTTTGTCTTTGACAGCACTGCCTGCTTTGCGTCCGTTAAAAGTGTCCATGCCTTTCAGCGTTTCCGTCAAAATTTTCTTAGCCTCTTCCATTTTTTTATTAAATTGATTGGATGGCGCGGAAATAGGGACGATATGTGCTACAGAACTGTAGATGTTGCTAATTTTCTTATCTAATTTCGCAAAATTTGATAACGGTGTTGAAAATTTTCCTTTTGCTTCATTTAAGGC
>NZ_JBIOOI010000009.1:0-606 GCF_051712165.1 Enterococcus sp. DIV1420a | reverse complement strand
TGCTGGTGCCACCGGTTGACTTTGTGGATCAGGTGTTGCAGTGATATTGCTTCCAGTATCACCAGGTGTTTCTGTGTTAATTGGTGTCGCAGTATTTTCTAATGCTCCAGGAGCTAAGTCATTCGTTGCCTCAGCTTCAGGCGTTACAGTTTCAGGTGTTACTAACGCTGGTGCTTCTTTCGTATCTTCTACTTTTTTAAAGCTTACTGGTTCCCCAACTGGTTTCTTAGGATCAACTTTATCTTCTTTTTTAATTTCTGATTTATCGACCACTGAGCCATCCGCGTCTTTCACTGTTACCATGTTTCCATCAAAACTAATGACACGACCGACAGGCAAGTTTTTCTCTTCCCCTTTAGCTAAATCAATATGATTGATTTTTGCTAAAGCGTCAACGTTAATATTAATTTTTTGACCAATTGCCCATAAAGTATCCCCACTTTTTAAAGTGTAATCTTTTTGGTCTTTGGTAATTTGAATTTGATCAGGCGTGTTCGCTTTCCAAGTCTCTGCATGTGCATTCGTTCCAGAAAAAGTTAATCCTCCTAATGTGATAGCTGATACAAACAATCCCGCAATGATTTTGTTTTTCATTTTCAATTCCTC
>NZ_JBIOOI010000008.1:0-2094 GCF_051712165.1 Enterococcus sp. DIV1420a | reverse complement strand
TTGTTATGCCTATATTTCAACATGCGCAAATATTTAATTACTGTTATTTTACTTCTTTTTCGTGAAACAAACAAGAAATAATTACATAAACCTTGAGGGCTTTCCACCCTCAAACTCCCTGGAGCCTCCTGCTTACCTAGTTATTCTCTTAATTCCTTATGTAGCGGAGTGCCTCAAGGCATAAATTCCTTCCCGTTGGTCAGTCAGACATTTATACTTGACCCTCTCCGTTTTTGCCCTTTCTCGTCCTGCGCCGATAGCTTGTACTAGATTAACTTCTTAATCTCAATCTATCGCCCTTTCTAGTTTAAGGGCAAAAATACTCTTATTTTGTGAATCGGCGAAACAAAAATAGTAAATTTAGGACATCACAAATAAACCTATCCTACTTTTCGATTTTTTACATACTCATTTTCTAATTTTCGTAAATAAGCTCGATTTTCTAAGGCATAGAGTTCTGCTTCTAATCTAGGATAAAAAGGATCATTTTTTTCCACTAATAATAAATTTTTCCTACAGATTTCAATACGTGCCAATAGATTATCCCAACGACAGGCTTTTTTATTATATTGTTCTTTGACTAAAACAGAAGAATACCGGGTCTCTTCATCTTCTATCTTCACCGATTTCCGCAACGTTAATTGCGTATTTTTAATTCCAAACACTTTTTTAAACTGCTTATATGACATTTCTTGACGCGTTGGTTCCACACAATTAACACAATTAAATAACCGTGTTCCCCTAGGATAAAACCGCAAACGACCTCCTTTAATTACTGCCTTTTTTTGATTTGATTTTGTTACTTGAACACCTTTCGTATATGCTAACGCCTTATCTAAGCGCTCATAAGTCTCTTCTTCAAAATACTCTTCTTCAAATAGGACTTCTCCATTTTCATCAATGTTATACGGAACATCTAAATCTTCTAAAGGCAGATCTGCCATATACGCAGTCAAATATGCTCCTACATTATCTGCATTCTTCAAACGACGAACTGTTACAAATCCTTGACCCCACAAATCAAAGAGAGGCGCATTTACTTTACATTCTTGAATCTGTTCCCACGTCAATTCTCCTTTAGGTATGTCTTTATAATCAGAATAATCAAATTTATTTAAAATTGTGACTTTCTTTTGGTCTAAAAATTTCACTAACGTATGAAAATGCCACGTACCGTCTGCTTGAGGTTCTTTGACTGATAACATACGAATAGTCCCTAAATGCGCGTAAGCACGCTCAAAACGGCGTAAAAAATTAAAATACTCCTTAGACGCTTCTTTAACATCTGTCACACGTTCCTTAAAGGTCATAGTTAAGAATAATTCATTCTTTGTCCCGGTAAAATTCGCATTAATTCGATAGCCAAGCTTTTTAAACGTTTGGCGCAATGAATTTTCATTCTCTACACGAGTCTTTGAATGCTTTTCAAACTCTTTGATTTCTCCAGTCGCTAATAAAACATAGCGATTTTTATCGATTTTACGAATACGTACTTGGTGATTTGCTTTTTCCATGTACTGAAATTCTAAAATATGGTTCATTTGTGTTACTGTTCCCATATGATTATCATGAATAAAGAAATCTGTCTGTTCTACTGACATAAAATCGCCCCTCCTTTCTCTATGATTTCACTAAATTTTTGAGGCTTATTTTTCTCGCGGATAATTGTTTAACTAGAATCAAGTTAATAAGAAAACTCCGCTTCGCTCCGTTTTCTAGTCGCCTTCCAGGCTCCCTCAAGGGCGACCATAGCGCCCTTGGCCAACACAGCCGTCGACGGAAGATATGTGTACGCCTCGCTGCAGGGGACGCTCTATCGCTCCGCTGAGCGCCCCCACAGACGCGGCTACAATCTTCGCGCAGCCATGTTGCCACGTTATAAAAACACCAAAAAAAGAGGAATCCGCCTTTTTTTCGACTGACTCCTCTTTATATCTTGAAATTTCCTTCTAATTCTCTTATACTAGCTATGAAACTAAAATTAATTAGTCATTCACTAACTAAAGCCTTAGAAGTGGTTTCATTGATACCGGCAAGTATCAATCGAAATTTCAAAAAAAAGAAGGTCTGTTTCTTTTTTTTGGCTAGGCTTTT
>NZ_JBIOOI010000007.1:0-2353 GCF_051712165.1 Enterococcus sp. DIV1420a | reverse complement strand
ATATATCTTTGAACAGTTATGTTGCTACAATTTAGAATATTGCCAAAAACCTTAATATCAATTGTTTGAGTTTGATATATACAGTCGATTAAATTTAACTTTTTTAATGTTTGAGTTTCTAAAAAGGTATAAATCGTACTCCCTCCTTTACTGTTACTTAAAAATTCTAATAATACTTCCCCAAATCAAAATACATAAGTAGTTAATTTTCACCATTTCTCATTGATCTATTATACCTAGTTTACAAAACATGATAGCACAAAAAAATAGAAAAGTAATACAACAACTCTTATAACGACTTATTTATCGCGAAAACTAGTTCACAAATAAACATTATTATTAAACAAACACCAATTATAATCAGCTTTTTTCTGAAGTAAAGCACTTAACTCTTTTTTTTGTTTTTTTTATAAAAAATAAAGAGACTCAATTCTCTTGTGTATGATTTATATAATTATTACTATTATATTAGTTTTTACTATCATGCAAAGTTAGAAACGCTTAAGTCATTGTTAGCATACTTATTAATGCTTGAATAAACTCAATCCCTAATTATTTATCGAGAGGAATCATTAAAAACATGAAAAAAAAATTGAATATAAACGTTTTTGAAGCCCTTAAAAAACGTTTAAGGTTTATTTTTGAAGAGTTTGATAACATATATATTTCTTTTTCTGGTGGTAAAGACAGTGGCTTGTTATTAAATCTTCTATTGGATTATCGAGATCAGCACTATCCGGAAAAAACGATTGGTGTTTTCCACCAAGATTTTGAAGCGCAATATACAGTTACCACAGAATATATCGAACAAACCTTTGAATCATTAACAAATCGAGTAGAACGCTATTGGGTTTGTCTTCCAATGGCGACTCGAACTTCGTTGAGTAGTTACGAAATGTATTGGTATCCGTGGGATGATCAAAAAGAAGATATATGGGTGAGAGAATTACCTAAATTTAACTATGTAATTTCTCTAAAAAACAATCCCTTCTATTTATATAAGTATCGGATGCATCAAGAAGATCTTGCCAAACAATTTGGACGTTGGTATCATCAAACTCATAATCCTGGGAAAACTATTTGCCTATTGGGAATTAGAGCAGACGAATCACTTCAACGTTATAGTGGATTTATAAACAAGAAACATCGATTTAAAGATAAATGTTGGATAACACGTCAGTTCAAAGACGTATGGTCAGCCTCCCCACTCTATGATTGGACTACAGAGGACATTTGGTATGCCAATTATACCTTCAATTATAAGTACAATAGAATTTATGATCTCTATTATAAAGCCGGTCTTACGCTTGCTCAAATGCGTGTGGCCTCTCCTTTCCAAGATTATGCCAAAGAATCTCTAAATCTTTATCGAGTGATTGATCCTGCTATATGGGTAAAACTGTTAGGGAGAGTGCAAGGAGCCAATTTCGCTCAAATTTATAGTAAGTCAAAAGCAATGGGGTACAGAAATGTTACCCTCCCTGTTAACCATACTTGGAAGTCCTATACTCAATTTTTGTTAGAAACACTTCCTACAGAAATGAAAAATAATTACATTGAGAAGTTTAATAAATCAATTAAGTTCTGGCATACTGTTGGTGGTGGCCTTGAAGAGGAAACAATTACTGAATTACAAGAGAAAGGCTATAGAATAAAAAGAAATGGCGTCTCAAACTATACTATTTTCAAAAATTCTAGAATTATATTCTTGCAAAAAATACCCGATAACACAGATGATATTAAAACAACGAAGGATATTCCTAGCTGGAAGAGGATGTGTTTTTGTATTATTAAAAATGATCATATTTGTCGGTTCCTAGGGTTTGGCATGACCAGACAACAACAGGAAAAATTGAATTATATAAAATCAAAGTATAAATTTTTAGAGGAGAATAAGAATAATGAATAAAAGTCCTGTATATAATGTTATTGCTGTTCCCATAGAGGAAGTAACCCCTAATGATTATAATCCTAACTATGTTGCAAGCCCTGAAATGGAACTTTTATATCAAAGTATCAAGCTAGATGGTTATACGATGCCTATAGTTTGCTACTTTGATAAGAGCAACGAAAAATATATAATTATAGATGGCTTCCATAGATATTTAATTATGAAAGAACATTCAGATATACATGAGAGAGAAAATGGTTTTCTTCCTGTTTCAGTTATCGATCAGCCAATTGAAAATAGAATGGCGAGCACAATTAGACACAATCGTGCTCGCGGAAATCATGATGTAGAAATAATGAGTAATATAGTGAAAGAATTACATGAATTAGGACGATCTGATAGCTGGATTTCTAAATACTTAGGTATGGATAAAGACGAAATACTTCGATTAAAGCAAATAAC
>NZ_JBIOOI010000006.1:0-3748 GCF_051712165.1 Enterococcus sp. DIV1420a | reverse complement strand
CGTTGACTGCACCTTATTTATCGTCTCGATTTCTAAAATGGCTTAGAATGCAAATTTGAGCGTTTTAGACTAACTCATTTGATTCTGACTTTCAAAACATTGTCAATTTTTTCATCAAACTTTTTTTGAACTAAAAAAATACACCAGAAACTCAAAATCGCCTACAAAGCCTCTAAAAAGCTTCGTAAGCGATTTTTATTAATTTCTGGTGTAATACTATTCTTGAACTCTAAAATGCCTTAGAAACGAAATTAGGGCTATTTAACGAGAATCTATTTTTTTGCTAGCAAAACACTACTTTTTGCTAGCATTTTTAAAAGTGCTACGAACCCCGTGATACCGGCATCTATAGTCGGTTTCGTTTCGCATTCTGCGAAAACTACACCCCGTGTTACTAGTCGGGGTGTAGGGGAAATTGCGCATTCGCGCAATTTCACTGTGAGTTGTCTTTTGCCAGCAAAAACCACCTTGTCTGCCTTTTTGGAGGCAGCTCAAGCCCCCCCCCCGCCACCAAGAAACTCACGTGCAAGCCTTTTGTTGTCAATGTTCAAACGTTCTAGAATCTATTCAGCGGTATTATAACTCTTTTTATTATCTTTGAAAATACATCTAAAGACTGAAAAACAAAAAGTGTTATATGTCTAGAAAGAATCCAAAACATATAACACTTAAGGTAAGTGTAAGTAAATTATGTTAGATTAACATTATATCAAAAAAATTAACAATTGGCAAAATCAAGAAAACGTTTTATAATTGACTTAACACCACATAACAGTACCATTCTATTTTGACGATAGAGATAGAATAATTCCAAAAAAGAAAAAATCCTGAACTCATTGTATGAGAAGTTCAGGATTTTTTCTCGTTGTGCTTATGCCAAACCTGGCAACCTAGTCCCCTGTTGGATTACCAGACAAAAAAGTAAGAGTGATACATAAAAAATCTATACCTGTTTGTAGTATAAAACGTTTGCAAAAAACACACAAATAATTTGTCTTACAGCAAAAACAGGTATATAATCAACTTACCTTGTAGAAAAAATAAAAAAAGCAGTACACAAGTTTCCGATAGCTTGTTGTACTGCTTTTTTTAGCGAATATATTTCACCGCATGTTTGAAAACAACCACTTCTTCTTTATTTTCGCTCACTTCTAAAACCAATTCATAACGAGTAACCTTTTTCAAGACGCCTTTCATCACATTCGCATCTAAAAAAACCACTTGGACTTTTTGGCCAAGTCTTTCTTTTACCCAGTTTTTGCTATTTTGTTCTTCTGCCATTTTCTCACCTCCATCATTCAGTAAAATCCACTACTTCAGAGATTATCTTAAAATCAATATCAAAAGCAATTTGAGCTTTATCGCCAACAAGCCGAATAAAGATCTCACCGCTATGATCTGTTAAATGCCACAACCCAATTGCCAGCTGATCAATTTTATCAAAGTCCACTTCCTTGAAGTTTTTCTCAATGATAAAATCAATCTTTTCTCTTTCAGTCATTTTCCCCACCTCTATTCTTCTTTTTCCTCCACATACTGATTTTTGAAAAACTGACGTTCCTCTTCCGACAACTCCCGATAATCCACTGCATACTTGGATTCGTTTTTCATCCAGGAAGAATTCAAAAACCAAAAATACTCGTTTTCGTCGATTTGCTTATAACAATCAAGCTCGCCGGTCTCATATTTTTTCTTGTATTCCTTGAACACACCGTTAAACGTAATCAGCTGACGACCTTTCAATGCCAAATAAAACGTATCAAAAACTTCCTGGCTCTCCGTCATTTCAAAATCTTTCGCAGAATACTTCGCCACTTCCAAAGCGGCTTTTTCTTGTTGAAAACCTTTGACTTTCCGAATATCCAGCTGGGTAATTTCGTCTGTTCCATCAGGATTAATCCCTGTTTTTCCAGTCACTTCTCGCCAAATATCTAACCATTCTGATTGCTTGATATAATAATTTGGGTCAGTAAAGTAAGATTTATTAACTGCCAAAATTAAGTGAAAATGCGGATTATAGTCATTCCGCTTCTTGTTATACGTGATTTCTAATTTACGTACATAGCCTTTAATCGACTTCTGCATTCGTTTCCGACGAAACATTTTTGACAACGCATGATTAAACAAATTGATTTCTTCGTTTAGTCCTTCAGCCTTCACATTAGGTGTCGTTAACGTCATAAAAAGAAACTGATAACTTTTTTCTTCAGAAATCGCCTGCAACATCACTGATAACATGACCGAATCCTTCAAAGATTTCCGCCAGGCACACATCGGACAAAAACGATTTTTACAAAAATGTGCTTGTACCAATTTCATTTTCTCCTTATCGAAAGTCGCAATATGTTCCATGTACGAACCACAACTAGCCATTAACTCCAGCATACGCTGAGAAAGTCGATTTTCTGCGAATCCTATCACTTTTTTTAAATTTATTTTCTTCTCTCTGAATTTCCCGTTAATTAGTTCTTGTTTTTTCTTAGTCATCTTGTTATACTGAATCTATAAATTTTGAATTTTATGGCTGAAAAGCCGACAAAAAAATAGATTGCTCTCCTTTTTGTTTTTCGTTTTTGTTTGGACAACTAAAACTATAAAACAATATGCAAGGAAAAGCAATCTTTTTTTTTGTGCTTCCTTAGAGCGACAAGGGATAAACCCATACATAGACCCCGATTTTCTGCCGAAAATAGTTGCCTATGTATCAAGATAAGAAAAAACCACTCAAAAACAGGCCAAAAACGGCCTCTTTTTTTCGTCCAAAAACCATTCAAAATTTTTTTTGAATTCGAACTCTATTTCAAAAAATTTGTTATTTAATTATTTAAGCGAAAAAATTTTATGCTATACTCAACATTGGCAACTTGCCCCGATTGGGGGTGTTATACATGTATGAGCTCATATCATTAGTCATTGCCCCACTCTTTGTGGGTCTAGTAATCACACTAGTTTCTCACTGGTTAGACGAGAAAGATAATGACTAAGCAAGTTGTCACTAACCACACATTTTGTTTTGTAACTGCAGCAAAACAAAAAAAGCCAGTCCTTCTCTACAAGGGCTGGCTTTTGTGTTATACAAACGAGCTCATATCATCTGCATCTCCAGTATAACAAGCTTTTGCTAAAAAATCAAAACCTTAGGCATCGCCCAAACCTATAGCATCGAACACAAAAAAGGCAGTCCTATTCACTGTAGGATTGCCTTTATTAAAATTATTAGAATTATTAGCATCACAAAAACAACCTTCCAGCGGGTGGTTTCGGCGGAAGCGGTAGAGCCATCAGCTAACACCGCTTTCCGATCGAAAAATTGCACACGATGGACGATTGTTTTTGAATAAAGTCGCAGACTTTATTCTCACTTAACTTGATTTATAGACCAACATCAGGAGAAAAAAGAATCGACCAATTTAATTCTAGGGGGGTGGTCGTACCTTGCACACTTAACCGCCTGTTAGACAGGGCTGTTAATTTTTCCCATTCGCTGGTTGTTGTCTGTCTTCGCTCTGCTAATGCAGCGAACAGACACAACCAGCTTTTCTATTTTTCAGACCTTGGGCGTTGCCCAAACCCACGAGGAAATAATTTCCTCGACCTTCTACACGTTCGCCACTTGTGGGCGTCCCCAACAAGGGTGTTGGGAAATTCAAGAGCGTGGGAATTTGTTTTTAGCCGTCCACTCCTTAAAGCCTCACAGAAACTCTAAAAAGCCCTCACAGGCTTTCTAAGACTTTCTAGTTCGATTTAC
>NZ_JBIOOI010000005.1:0-6765 GCF_051712165.1 Enterococcus sp. DIV1420a | reverse complement strand
GTGACGATGAAAATCCTTATGTAGATATTCAAATTTTTGAAGAAGCTTTGCCTTTATTAAACGATTTAGATGAATGGGTTCGTTATTCATTACAACAATTTAACGAAATACAAAGTAGTTATGCTAAAACCATGTTTCGTTTATTAAAACAGTTTAGAACCAAGGGCTATGCTTATTTCTCAAAGGAGGATTTCCATGAATTATTAGATATTCCTATAAGTTATAAGCAACCAGATATTGATAAACGAGTTATAAAACCCATTCGTCAAGAACTCACCGCTATTTTTAAAGGACTTGCTATTAAAAAAAAATATGGAAAAGGACGTGGAAAACCGGTTATCGGCTATCAGTTCACGTTTAAACCAGAAATCAAAAAAGCAAATGATTTTAATAAGCATGCCCCGACTAAAGAAGAACAAAACAAAGCCTTAGCACAAGCACAGGAGCAAGAAAATTATGAAGAGCAACCAACCACATTAGAAGTCCGAATCCAACAGAAAAAACGAGAACTAGAATTACTTCAGCAAATCGAAGCCTTAGAAAAAGAAAAAGAATTAGCTGATAAAACTTCTACACCTATTCCAGAAACTGAAAAAAAAGAATTGTTAAACAATTTAAATAATCTTTTCAGTCAATAAGCAACCAAGGAGGCAACCTAATTGCAAGCCAAAGAAACCTTTACAGTTAAGGAATTAGCTGATTTATTTGGTATAAGCAGGCAAGCTATGTCGAAACACGTGAATAAATTAGATTCCAATTTATTAGCTAAAAATGAACGAGGATACAAGGTAATACTACATTCTGGTGTATTGCAACTTGCTAGCAACCTAGGTAACAAAGAGTTGCTAGATATGTTGCAACCTAATAATAAAAAAGAAGCTATAAATACTGATAAAAAAGAACTTTCAGAGGTTGCTAATGAGTTGCATATCCAATTGTCAAAAGAAAACGAATTTTTACAAGAACAATTACGAGAAAAAGATCATCAGATAAAACAAATGCAAAAAATTATTGATCAGCAGCAACAATTAACACTCCAGGCTAATCGACAAATTGAACAGCTCCAGGAACAATTGTCGCTCACGTCAGAAAATCAGGAAAATGAAAAAAATTCTGCTGTACAACCAATTTCTGATAAAGTTGAACACGTATCAGAAATAAAATGGTGGCAGTTATGGAAGAAATGAGAGCAGTTGATTGATTAATTTAAAAATCATTTCGTTGGTATCGTTATTTGCTAGAAACTATTTTCTTGCAGTAGTATTTTTTTAATAGAATAATTTTTCTATCTACAGGATTATTAAATAAATAACAGTGGACGTATTCAATCAACTACTAAAATTCACAAAGAAACATGCGATTAGAATGCTTATCTAACGACATTTCCAAGGTAGAGAAGAGGTAGACCAATTTAAAATCACAAAGAGTGCCCCTCTATCAACTTATAGAGGGGCTACTTGTGTTAATAGCGATTATGTCGACTAAGACATTAAATAACTATTAACTATTTCTTTGGAGTAATATCTGATTTGTTTATCATTTGATTTAGCATATTCTATTTCTTTTTTTGTGCTTTTCCCAATATAGCCTTCAACATCAATTACAAAAATTTCATCAGCCAAATCTATTTTTCTGAAATGATATTTTCCAAACAATTCAGCGTCTTCTTTTGATATTTCAATTCCTTCATCAAACACTGGACTTAAAACCAAAAAACCTTTCCTAGTTAATATTACTTCTACTTTTCTAAATACTTTTATAAATTTCATAGAGCCACATAATGTTATTATTTTCATGATAGTTGAATTACTCCTTTTTTACTAATTATATAAAAATCATTTACTTGATGTATATCAGTTATGTTGACTAGCAAGAATGCTATAATAAATTTAATATTATCAATAGGTGGTGCCTTTCTTTGTCTGAAAATGAATTTGATTGTTCTTGCTTATGTGAAAACATTAGATTTAAAGTTAAACTTATTAATTTAAAAATGGGTGTTTGTCATTGTTCAATGTGCAGAAAAAATACTGGTGGCACAGGATTTTCCTTTTTTTATTCATTAACAAGACCTATTTTTATTAGTCAGAACAATTTATCGATCTATAATTCAACTGGAATCGCTGAGAGAGCTTTTTGTAATCAATGTGGTACAACAATTTATTATCATAGAATATCTGATGAAGGATACTGTATTCCATCAGGAATTATAGATATTTTAAATGAAAACGACGTTATCTTTGATAAAGAATGGTATTATTCAGATAAACCTAAATACTACTCTTTTAACGAAAATACTAAAAAATCCTAAAACAAATCAATATAAATGGCGACTAGAGGATTAAATAACTTCTTCTAGCCAAGCTTTATACGAAATATGTGAATTAACTATCTTTTTTATCTTTACGTTCTTTCAATAAAAGGATTAATTCCTGAATACTAACAATTATTGAGACCAGAATAACCATACCGAAGAATCTTATTAAAAAAAGCCAATTGAATAAAAGACCATATAACATAAGCAAAACAACAAATAAACATAAATATTTTTCTAATTTTTCTATTTTACGGCGTCTAAACCATTCTTTGTCTGTCATATATAAATGCTCCAATCACTGCAATATTTTAAAAAAAGTTTATGTTATAATACCATTTAAATTACAGATAGGTGGTGAAATAATATGTTTTTAGGTTTTGATTTATTTTCTTTAATGAGTCGTTCTGGAGTTGTTTCTAATCGCCCATCACAATCTTGGACGTGGTAAATAAACGTGTGATTTTCACACATGGTAAGTAAAATAAAATTTTGAGTGCATAGACCAGGTTTTTGGAGCATGCCAAAGTTAAAAAAAGAGTAGGGAGCTTTCCTGCTCTTTTTTTGGTAGTGGGTAACTACCCAGCAAGGTATATGTACCTTGCTATGCTTGCCAGATTTTTATTGGCAGGGATTATGGGCTTTTTTGGTGCTCTGATTTTGATTCTCTGTTTTTAAATCTGCGCGATCCTGGTTAATGAAAAAAGTAATCGATTTTTGGTAGGGAGATAGACAAGTTTTTTTCACACGCACTATAAAGATTATGAAGTCATGATTACAGACACCAATATCAACGGATTAATAGTTTATCTAAACATGTAATTAATCCTTTTTTTGCACATAAAAAATAACAAAAAGAGAGCAAAATAGGATTGTTCAGAAAGCGCTATCAATATATAATTTAGTTGATTCAAATCAACTAAATAGGAGGCTTTTTTTATGAAGAAAATATTATTTGTAGGAACAGTTCTTTTAATGATGGGGTCTATTTTTTTGTCTGGTGCTTTCAGTGTAGTAGCTAATGCTGAAGAAAACACTAATGCTGTTATAAATTCTGAAAATATAAAATCGTTGCAAAATATTAATACTGATTACAATACTCTAAAGAATTCACTTGTACTTCGTGGGTTTCATGTTGCTGAAGAAAACACATTTTATTATGAAGGTCTACAATATACAAAATATTTTTCTGACAATGGTGACATAGGAGTAATTGAGATAGGCGCTGATTACGTAACTGCTTACACACTGAAAGAGTCAGGATTTTTATATACCTTAACTGCAGAAAATGCAGCTGGAACAACATTGTATAAACAATTTACAAAAAATGGTGATCCTGTTAATATACTTTCAAGAAGAGCTACTATGTGTGACTGGGTTGTAGGAGGATCTGGCGTGGCACTATCTGCAATTTATGGTGGTGCAATTGGAGCTGCTTTCGGTGGGCCTGCAGGTCTAGTTGCAGGAGCTGCTGTTGGTTTAGGTTGGATTCCAGTTTCTGCAGCTTGTCCAAAATAAGGTGGTGACTAACATGTACAATAAAAAAATCTCTATATCTAATTATTTATTGTACGCCTATGTACCAACATTAATTTTTCTTGTCTCACAAAATATTTTAAAAAATATTGATTTAGTTTTTAGTGGGCTTTTTTTTACCTGTATAACGATAACAAGTATCTCGTCTTTTTATATAGTTAACAGGTCTTTAGCTCCTGTATCTATTAGTAAACTATTAGGGCTAGTTATACCTTTAAACTTTTTAAGTTTTTTATTTTTAGGATATATACTTTTCAAATTAAGCATTCTTTAAAATCCTGGATTAAATAAACCAGGATCATACTCAAAAAACGGAAAAGAGAGGAGGGAACTTCCCTTCTCTTTTTTTTAGGTAGTGGGTAACTTCCCAGCGAGTGTATATACACTTGCTACGCTTGCCAGAGTTTTGTTGGTAGGTATTGTGGGCTTTCGTATAATAAGGGGAGGAGGCGAACTAACTTATGGATTACACTATGTCAGAACTAGCTGATTTATTTGGCGTCACCAAAGACGTAATTAAATATCATCGGAAACAACTTCCTGCAGCTGTGGTCACAAAAAACGAGCAAGGAATCGTGTTGATCTCGGAAGAAGGATCCGAAATCATTCGGGGGAAACTACGCAAAGAAACTTATGCGGGTGATTTCAAAAATTCCACCCTGCGACACCTGGAAGCTTTACGAAATGAATTTGACCCATCAGAACGGCTTTTTCGTAGTCTAGCAGCGATTGAGCAGGCGTTGAATATCAATTCTTCTGTGGTAACAGTTTCTTATGGTGACTTCGCAAAGACGAATGGGGCTCAGTCAAACGTCCCAAAATTATTGTTAGAACAGCTAGAAAACTTGCTTAATGACCCTAATTTCACGACTTGGTATGCCACTAGAGATAGTGATTCTTTTGAATGGGCTGACTGGAGAAAAGAATTTGTTAAAGTAACGGAAGTCATTGAGTATTTGAAACAACGTACCCCTTAATGCGCCCATAGAACTACCTAGTAGCTTATCTGTGGCAAGCATAGCAAGTGTATATACACTCGCTGGGTAATTACCCAATAACCTAAAAAAGAGTAGGAAAGTTCTCTACTCTTTTTCACCTTGGGGTATACCCCAAACCCCTGGTTTTCATAAGCTAAATTTTAGGATTTTATAGCAATCCGAACTAGTTGATCTAGTTTATGAAACGATAAGAACCAATTATGTAAATTATCATAGCTATATTTATTTGCTTTAAAATAACAAATAATGTATGATAAATAGACAAGTAAAAAATAGTGCAGACTGGAAGTTGGGAAATTGACGGCTGTTTAGTGTAAGGATTGTTGCTAGTAATAAGTTGGTGGGGCGTAGCGTAGCGAGAGCCCCACACCAACTTTTAGCAACGTAAAATCCTTTTGAAATGAACAGCCGTAAGGTGGGCGAATGCCCACCTTTTCAAATTCTACCCCCCTTTTATAACATGGGGGTAGAATTTAACATACCGTATAAAAAAGTAGTTTGAATGCTTACTCCCGCAAGGGATTGAGCAATTGAGATTTTGTCACATTTTTCGACTAAAGTTGTCACATTTTTCGGAAGTAGGTTTAAAGCAGTGAGAGGCGTTGATTTAAAGCGATATAGAAAAGAGCTAAAATTAAAACGTCCTTAAACGTGTTTAATTTCTCTTCTAACGCATTTTAAATCATTTTTAATATAAATGTATACCTTGTGATTAAAACTCCTTAAAACGAAATTTAGAGGGTATTTAGAGCATGTTATAAAATTTGAACTTAAACTTTAAGCATGTTATACTAACTGTGCGAAATGTGAAGATTTTGTACAAGAGAAACACAAAAGCCAACCCTATTGCGAGTAGGGTTGGCTTTTTTTACGTTCGTTGCGACTGCGAACGTGTGGGTTAGAGACAACTTGCTTAGTTATCGTCTTTCTTGTCTAACCAATGAGAAACTAGTTCAATGACTAGCCCAACAAAAATTGGTGCGATAACCAATGTGAAGATTTTATCTATCAAGAGAAACACCCCCAATCAGGGGCAAGTTGCCGGCATTAAGTATAGCATATCCGCTTTAGGGTTGTTAGGGCTTGCCCTGACCGCCTGAAAGGCGCCTAATGAACAAGATTACTTGAAACCACTAAAAACGTCTTAGAGAGCGTCTCACGAGCTCCTAGAGCTAGTTCAAAGACCACCTTGTCTACCGGTTTTAGGTTTTGACCTTAGCGAGTGAACGGAGAGAACGCTGCAAGTAAAATGTGAGCGGGTTTTTCGCTCACTCCTTTTTTGGTGTTTGATTTTGATTCCCAGTTTTGAAATTTGCGCGAACCTGGTTGAAGAAAAAAGTGAGGTATTTTGGGCGGGAAATTGAACCTCCCTCTTTTATAATCTCTTTTTAAACCTCTTTTAAACCTCTTTACCGAAGTCTGTATACTTACTCTCCCAATGGATACAAAACTTTATGAAGGTCATTTTGTCTGTTTATGAAGGTCATTTTGTCTGTTTATGAAGGTCATTTTGTCTGTTTATGAAGGTCATTTTGTCTGTTTGAATGACATATTTATAGGTCTTGACTTCTATTAAAAGTCACTTATAATAAGTTTGAGGTGATTAAATGGCTAAAAATGAACTTGTAAAATACCACCATGAATTAAATACAATTCCGTTAAGAAAATTTAAACCGGTTGAAATGAATCTGTTCTTTTCAATCGTATCTCGTATGCGTGAAAAAGGAGATAAAACTGTCCGTTTTACTTTCGATCAATTGAAAGAGCTTAGTGACTATAAAGCTACTGCAAACGTTCGATTTGTTGACGATTTAAAGACAACTTATGAAAAAATTCTATCTTTGCGATTTGGACGTAGAAGTCAGTCTGGCTTAACTGTTGAAATGTTTGTTATGTTTACAAAATTTAAAATTAATG
>NZ_JBIOOI010000004.1:0-31793 GCF_051712165.1 Enterococcus sp. DIV1420a | reverse complement strand
TCCAGAATTAAACGAATGTCAGACGGTACTTTAGTCATCAAAAAAGCCGGAAAATGGTTGAGTAAGTTTGATAAACTAGCCGGAATTGATAAATATATGAGAAAGGGCAAAGACTTTACCCGACTAAGTACCTCGGGCGGTTTAAAACAATTTACTGATTTAGGTGATTCATTACTGGATAAATTGAAGTTAGTGGATAAAAATGTTGTATTAAAAGGATCAAAACAAGCATTCAAAGAATCAGTTAAAGGAATTGGCAAAGGAACTTTAAAGAGTGCTGGTGGTGCGTTGAAAAAAAGCGTAAGTTTTGGGATGAACGGTGTTGTGAAAGATGCCAAAGCATTAGTCAATGCAAAAGGTGCAGGAAAAATTGTGCCAGGGTTGAACATAGCTTTAGGAGCTGTAGATGTCGTTCAAGGAATCAGCAAGAGTGAGAAACAAGCAAGAAAAGACGGCTTGAAAGGGCATGAAATTACCGCAAGTAAAGTTGGCGGTGCATTGGTGGATGTCGGGAAAGTGGCGGTGACAACGGCGGTGATAGGAGCGGCTGGTGCTGTAGCAGGATTTTTTGGCGCTCCTGTTGTGGGTGTGGTAGGAGCAGGTATTGCAATGTCCTGGGGAATAAATTTCTTAGATAAGAAGTTTAAAGCAACAGAAAATTTAAAACATGGAGTTAATTCAATGATAAAAGGCATTCGGGGGTGGGGAAAATGAAAGATATAATAAAAAATTACATTCCAAATCAATACAAAATAAGGAACAATAAAAAGAGGCTTGTATATACTTTTAGCTACATTCTTATTGCAGATTTTTTATTATGTATTTGGTAATGATATAGTAATTGATAAGCTATTTCTAGATATATTAACCTTTATCACTATATTTATAATAGTTGTAAATCTAAGTATATATTTAAATTATGTTTTCAAAAGCAGTATAAATAAGTGGGCAGGAATTTTTTTCTATGTATCTATGATAGTGGATATATTTTTGATACTAGGTTGTATATCATTTTTATTAGATAATTCTTTTGAAACTTTTGTCGAAGTTAGTATAGCTACTTTAGTTACATTTGTAATAGCTGAAATTTTATATCTATTCTCTATTAAACGCTCAGTTATCAAAAATAATTATAAAATAAGAGATAAATTTTTTAACTTTCTGCTCAATGGAGTTAGTTTATTAGGGATAGTATTTCTGTTTATATCAGATTTTACAGATAATTGGTTTTTGGGAATCTTAGGTTGTGCATGTATTTTAATCATGACTCTTCTTTTAGCAACTATTCATTTAAATAGAATCCTTCTTCTGTGGAAACCAAATAATTCGAATAATGATCAAACGTCAATCTATGGTAATTCAATTGAAATGATGAAGAACAAGAAAACAAAAAAATAGCTATATTTCTTCAAGAATTAAGTGAATGGCAGATGGTAAGTTGGTCATAAATAAAGCTGGAAAATATCTAAGCAAACTAGATAAATTAACAAGGATTGATAAATACGTAAAACAAGGGAAATCATTTACACGCCTAAGCACCTCAGGCGGTTTAAAACAGTTCACTGATTTAGGTGATTCATTACTGCATAAATTGAAGTTAGTGGATAAAAATGTTGTATTAAAAGGATCAAAACAAGCCTTTAAAGAATCAGTTAAAGGTATTGGTAAAGGAACTTTAAAGAGTGCTGGTGGTGCGTTGAAAAAAAGCGTAAGTTTTGGGATTAATGGTGTTGTGAAAGATGCCAAAGCATTAGTCAATGCAAAAGGTGCAGGAAAAATTGTGCCAGGGTTGAACATAGCTTTAGGAGCTGTAGATGTCGTTCAAGGAATCAGTAAGAGTGAGAAACAAGCCAGAAAAGATGGATTGAAAGGGCAAGAAATTACCGCAAGTAAAGTGGGTGGTGCATTGGTGGATGTCGGGAAAGTGGCGGTGACAACGGCGGTTATTGGAACAATAGGAAGTACAATTGCGGTGGCAGGTGGCCCAGTATGGGCTGTAGTTCTAGGTGGAATTGCTATTTCTGCTGGATTAGAAGAGATAAATAAAAGAACAGGTGCTACAAATATGGCTAAGAAAGCTATTAATTCAATGGTAAAAGGAGTATCTGCATGGTTCAAATAAAAGAAATGTTGAAAAATTTTATCCCGAGTACTTACAAAAAGGTATCAAGAAAATCCTTTACCAGTAAGTCCTTCCTTAGCATTATAGGTGCATTTGTCTTTATATTAGGAATTTTATTTCTTTTCTCTATTTCACTTGATATGAAAGAAACGCTAAATACTAGCTTGAATGATAAACTCATATATTTATCATATGGAACTATATGTGCCAATCTTGTAGGTTTGGTTTTGTTTAGAAAGGAGAAACTACAAAAATTTGTAATTATAATTCCGTATATTACTTGTATCTTAATGTTCTATATAATTATGGCAATAGGTGCATCAATGACAGATAATCCAGTTTCTGATTTAAAATTAGGGATGGTTGGAAGTAACTTACTATGGATTATTGGCGTTCTTATAAATACAGTCTTAGTATGGAAATCAGTGAAAACTTCACATTTTAAAATACGAGATAAATATGCAAACTACTTTATGAATAGCCTATCAATAGCAGGGATTATATTTTTCTTTGTGAGTAAAGTGATTAATAATTTTACTTATGCATATACTGGCATGGTGTTTCTAATTGCAACGCTACAAATACTTGCGACCTTTCACTTTCCAAGAGTTCTTAGATACTGGAAAAAAGAACCAAAGAATGAAAATGCCTCTATATATGGAAATTCCATTGAAATGATAAAGAACAAGAGAACCAAAAAATAGCTATACTTCTTCCATGATTAAACGAATGTCAGACGGTACTTTAGTGATCAAAAAAGCCGGGAAATGGTTGAATAAATGAGATAAATTAACTGGCATTGATAACGTTATGAGAAAAGGTAAAGACTTTACTTGACTCCAAGCACGCAAGGAGGCTTAAAACCAGCCTTCAAAGATTCAATCAAAGGAATTGGTAGGTATTGAAAAATTTAAAAATAGATCGATTTTAGGAAATTAATTTAATGAAAAGAGGGAAAAAGATGATTGAAAAAGTTTCATTGGAAATGAACAATTTAGTGTATATTGAAAAACGAGCAACAACAGATCAATTAGTGGATTTAATTTTACAATCAGAAGAATTAACTTATGAAGAAGGTTTTTATAAAAATGGACCAACAATGATTGAACTAAAACCAACTGAATTAAGTGAAGAAGAACAAACGTATAAATTTTATATTCCTGTGAATGAGCCAGTTGAAAGTGGCGAGATTTTTACTGTAGAAAATATTCATTATGATCATCTAGTTCGTAAAAGAATTCCTTTTGATGATGAACTTGGCGCTAATATTGAGGAAATGACGGATTACTTGCTGGAACAAAAGATTGAATTTGATGATAAATTATTGTTGGTAATGACCTTAGTTTATGATGAATATTGGGTAGATGTTTTAATCCCAACAAAAGAGTAGGTGAAAAAATGAGAAAAACAATTGGCTATAAACAATCATTACATTATCAAAATGTCATCAGTCGTTATTATGTAACGACTTCAGAGGAGATGGGTCGTTGTTTAGAAGATGCTTTGGAAACAATTTTTGAAGCAGATTATTCTTTATCAGACAGCTTTTTCTATTCAATGAATTCTGACATTCGTGAAGAAGAATTGCTGATTCAAGTTTTTTTACCTGTCAATGAAGAATGCCAAGAGAATCTTCCAGCAGAATATCGTTTCCAATCTTATTTTCAGGTGAACAATATGTTAGCAACTAGAGCAAAAGGCGATAAGTTATCTGAATTCTCTAAAGCATTAGAAGAGTTAATCACTATAGTTGTTCAGGAAGATTTGACAATTGTTTCACCAATTTTCTATTGTCCGCAAGTAATAGATAATAAGGTATACACTGATTTGATGATTGGTATTAAATAGTTTTGAACTGATTAGAGTTTTCTCGTAAGGAAAGAGAAGATAAAAGTTTATAAATGAGGAAGAGATATTTGAAGTGAGACTGACTAAGGCAGATGGGTACAAAAAAATTGGTATAGGACTAGGTGTTATTTTTGTCACACTTATTTGCTTGGTATGGTTTTACTTTTCACTCTATAAAAATCCAGTGACAAGTAATATAATTTTTTTTGTTTTTTTAACAGTAGTGGCTATACTAATCAGTGCTTTATCCTTACTTAAATTAATATGTATGTTTGCTTTTTTGATAATCGAAACCGGGATTAATGAGACTAAGTATATCAGAAAATATGGTGGCATTTTATATAGAATGGACAGTCATGGTTTGTCATATCATGAAAAGGGATTTCTAATAGTGCGTAGTTGGTCGGAGGTCATTGATGTAGGACTTTTCAGACAAATGGAAAGTGAAGTTATTTATAATTATCAAATAAAATTTAGTGATGATGATAGACACACTTTTGATTTAAGAGGGAATTATCCAACGATAGCATTCAAAGAAAAAATTGAAGAATTCTGGTTTAAATACAATAGCTAAATTAATCTTCATTCCCCCTCCTAGAAAACACAAAACCGTGGTACAATAACTTACGTAATAGACACACCTACTCCGAATGTCAAAAAAGGGCAGAAAAGTAGACAAGAAATTGTTTAAGGAGTAAAGTAAACTTACTTAAAATTTTGGGGGAAATAAAATGTATGATGTAATTATCATTGGTGCCGGTCCTGCTGGGATGACGGCAGCACTTTATGCATCACGGTCCAATCTTTCTGTATTGATGATTGAACGCGGTGCGCCTGGTGGGCAAATGAACAACACTGCTGAGGTAGAGAATTACCCAGGCTTTGATTCTATTATGGGTCCAGAATTGGCCTATAAAATGTATGAAAATGTAGAAAAATTTGGTACGGAAAATGCGTATGGCATTGTGATGGGCATTGAAGACCACGGATCCTATAAAGAAGTGATTTGTGATGACAAATCTTATGAAGCTAAAGCGGTAATTATTGCAACAGGCTGTGAACACCGAAAATTGGGTGTAAAAGGCGAAGAAGAATTTGCTGGCCGTGGTGTTTCTTATTGTGCCGTTTGTGACGGTGCTTTCTTTAAAAATAAACGCTTAGTAGTCGTTGGCGGCGGCGATTCTGCAGTTGAAGAAGCAATCTATTTAACGCAATTTGCTTCTGAAGTAGTGATTGTTCACCGTCGTGATGAATTGCGTGCGCAAAAAATCATTCAAGATCGTGCCTTTGCAAATGAAAAGATTTCCTTTGTTTGGGATACAGTTGTCGAAGAAATTGTTGGCAATGAAATGGTCGTGACAGGTGTGAAAGCACGGAATGTCAAAACAGATGAAGTTTCTGAAATTGAAGCAAACGGCGTGTTCATTTACGTGGGGCTAGATCCATTAACAGAACCATTTAAAAAAGCTGGTATTACGAATGAGGCTGGTTGGATTGAAACAGACCAAGAAATGAGAACAAAAATTCCTGGTGTTTATGCCATTGGTGATGTCCGTGAAAAAACATTGCGTCAAATCACGACAGCGGTCGGTGAAGGCGGTATTGCTGGACAACAAGTATTTAACTATATTGAAGAATTAAAATAAAAAAATGCTTTTGCCTTTAATAATAAGGGCAAAAGCATTTTTTTAATAGGTTCCTTTAATGACAAAATAAGAGCCGCGAATGGTTCCAGCTAATTTTGATTTTTGACGAGCAAATTTGAATTTTCCTTCAAATTCTGCAGGGATTGCCATACCATCTGAAAGTTTAAACCCAACGGCGCGTTTGCCTTCCTCAGCTAATGTGTACATCACGTTAACTGCTAAGCCGTTTTCATAAAATACATAGGCCATTTTTATGCCGTCTAAAGTGAAAGAAGAAATTTCAAGTGGCTTGTAAGGGAAATGTAATTCTCGTTCTAATAAAATTTTTTCAATCCAGGCCAATGTTTCTGGAGCTTCAGAGGCAGGGACGGTCGTAAAGCGATGTTTGTATTTATTCCAAAAATAGCGAGCTTCATTCGCTCTTAGTCCAGCAAGGGCAGGTGCCACTGGTGAACTTTCTAAACCAATAGTGGCTACTTCTTTAAAATCAACTGTATAAACCATGAATTGATACTCCCATCTTTTCTTTTAAACTAAGTATAACGGTAGCAGGGGTAACGAACAATTATTATTACTTAAAAGAATGAAATTGGGACAGAACGATCGGCTTCAGAAAATGTTAAGGTTTCCGAATGCGTAGGTTCTGTCCCAAAGAGTATTTTAAGATTTGGTTATTTCGTGATAAGTTATACGCTCGTGCTTATTTATTGGCATCTAAGGTAACTTTTTCATCTGCCGTAGTTGTTTTAACATCTACTGTATAAACAAGTTTATTGTTATTTTTGGTTAACTTCCAAGTCAAAATACGTGGAGAAAGTCCTCCAACTTCTTTTTTTGCTTTGGCTAAAACGTCGTTAACAGCGCCTAATTCTTTGACTTCAGCAGCTGAAAAGGCTGTCTCGTTTTCGCCAAGTTGATTTGCTTCAGTATTTTTGGTGACTTTTCCTGTTTCAGGATTCACGTAAAGTGTTTCTGTCTCGTTGGTAAAGATATAGCTGTAGTCACTTGCTGGTTCTGTATCAAATTGGACATTTACTAATGGTTTGCTGTTGCCAGCTTCTTTTTCGTAGATTTCAGCAGCTTGCTGCAAACTAACTTTGTACTTAGTATCTGTGACAGCATCTTTTCCTATGCCACAACTAGCTAAAATAAAAATAGCTCCTAAAAGTGAAAAAAATAGTAAAAATGGTTTTTTTAACATGAAATTACCTCGTTTCTTTTTATTAAGCATTCACAATCATTTAGTATACGGTGGTTTTATAAAAATTACAAACAAAAAATAATCCTTTAAGAGAAATTAAAGGATTATTTTTTGTTATTTATTCTGCACGTAAAGCAACTGCCGCATCTTTTTTCGCTGCCATTCGGGCAGGAATATGGCCACCAATCATGGTTAAGATTGTGCTAATTACAATCAAAATAATTCCGTGAATTGGATTTAAGGTGGCAACATTTTCTAAATCAGTCAGGTTATAGAGCACTGCATTGATCGGAAATGTTGCGAGAAAGGCAATCACAACACCAAGAATACCAGAGGCAACGCCTAAAATAGCAGTTTCGGCATCGAACACCCGGGTAATATCTTTTTTACGAGCTCCTAACGCTTTCAGAATACCGATTTCTTTGGTCCGCTCAATGACAGAAGTATAGGTGATAATCCCAATCATAATCATACTTGTAACAAGGGAAATCCCAGCAAATGCAATCAGCACATAGGTGATGGCATCCATTAAACCACCTGTTAAGCGGGTCATTGTTCCAGCTAAATCAGAATAGATGATTTGGTCTTTTTTATCTTTTCCTTTGTTATAAGCATCTAAATAATCAAGAATTTTATCTTTTGATTTGAAATCGTTTGGATAAATCATAATACTTGAAGGAATTTCATTCGCTCCTAAATAAGACAACAGGTTTTCTTTCGCGGAAGCATCTAATGTTTCGTTAGTCATAACGTTAGTGTTGCTGGCTTCTTGCGCTTTAACAATATCAGAGGTTTTGTTTTTGGCAATCATATTAGTTGAAAGTGCATCGCTATAAGCAATTCCAGGTGCTAATAGATTCATTGTTGAAGAATCTTTAATTCGCAAAATCCCTGAAATTGTTAATTCGGTATTTTCTGGATTATCGTAAACAGCTTGCAAATCTTGGTTAGGAATGAAGTTGCCTGTCGGTAATTTGGTGTAAAATGCATTATTATTGGCTAACTTCATTTTTGTGCCGACAATGTCTGAAAAGGCAATCTTTTGATTATCTTTCACGTCAAAGCCAAGATTTTTTAAAGCATTAATATTGGTGGTATTGTTACTATCGACGATTAAAACGACATCGGTTTCTTTTTCTGGATAATTTCCTTCAAGCAACGAGTAATTGTCTTTTAAGAAATTGTTTTTTCCATTTTCTAGTTGTTTAGGAAAAGCAGAAACGCCGACGCCAGTTTGGGCAGCCATCATAGAAGCCATCGCGTTTGATTGGCCGTCGGGTGCATCGTTTGAAAATTTGACAGCTTGTGCTTTCCCGTTGATTTCTCTTAATAAGTTCATATTGACTAGACGAGTATAGCCGATATTATTACTTAATTCAGGATCAATGTGATTGACATAGTCAATAAACTTTTGATCAATTAAATTCGTGTGTTGCGCACGGTCCGCATCGCTAATTTTAGCAGTCACTTCTTTTTCTTTCGGGAAGGTGCCTTTTTTGTCCTGATTATTGAAACTTTCTGGATCTTGATCTGTCGCTATTTTAGAAATGGTAATCGGAAATTGCGCTAACGTTTCCGACTGAGTTTTATCAATTTGTTTCTGGAATCCTGTTGAAAGAGAAAGGACAATCGCGATACTGATAATTCCGATACTTGAAGCAAAGGCGGTTAAAAAAGTTCGCCCTTTTTTAGTGCGGATATTATTAAAAGATAAACGCAGCGCAGTCGTGAATTTCATTTTGGTGCGTTTCAATTCGAAAGGTTCTTTTTTTTCATGTTCAATATGAGGACGCGAGTCATGCCGAATTTGGCCATCTGAAAATTCAATAATTCGATCAGCGTATTCATGAGCTAATTCAGGATTGTGGGTCACCATAATGACTAATTTTTCTTTCGAAAGTTCTTGGATAAGTGCCATAATTTGCAGGCTAGTTTCTGAATCCAATGCACCAGTTGGTTCGTCACAAAGTAAAATATCGGGATCATTAGCTAAAGCACGAGCAATGGCAACCCGTTGCATTTGACCGCCAGATAATTGGGAAGGTTTTTTATGGATATGGTCCTTCAAACCGACACGGATGAGTGCATCTTCGGCTTTTTGGCGTCTTTCTGCTTTTGAAATACCACTCAGTGTCATACCAAGCTCGACATTATCCAAAATCCCTTGATGACTAATTAAGTTGTAACTTTGAAAAATAAAACCAATTGAGTTATTCCGATAAGCATCCCAGTCGGCTTCTTTAAAATTTTTTGTTGATTTGCCGTTAATGATTAAGTCACCAGAATCGTAATTGTCCAATCCGCCAATCACATTCAACATCGTCGTTTTACCAGAGCCGCTGGGACCCAGAATGGCTACAAATTCTTGTTTTCGAAAAGCGACAGAGACGCCATCTAAAGCTTTAGTGGTCGTTCCGCCGACAGTATAATATTTTTTTATCTCTTTGAGTTCTAGCATATTTTTCGCATCCTTCTTCCAATTTATCAACAATACAACCTTAAGTTAGTGTATAACGTAACATAATAGTTAACAAAAATCAATCATTACCATTTGATAATCAAGTGAATTTAGTATACACTAGGTGGGAAACGAGGGAGAACATATGGATAAAGAGAAGCATTCATCAAATTTAGATATTAGTGTCTTTACTGAAATTTTTTCATATATGAGCCAATTGCTTTTTAAAGACCTAGACTTGGAGGATCTAAAATTAACAAAGTTAGACATGTTAATTTTATTAATTGTGGCAACGAATGAAGGAATCAGTATGACAGAGTTAGCCAACCAAGTAGGAACGTCGAAAGTTCAAGTGAGTCGCTCTATTGCGGGGTTAGAAGAACGAGCGATTGTTCAACGTCGCCATAATCAAGAAAATCGCCGCGTGGTTAATGTTTATACGACAAAAGAAGGCGAGAAGCTCTTTAAGCAAAAAGAAAATCAAGTAAAACAGCAACTATCTGAAACGCTTAGTGTTCTTTCCTTAGAGGATTATCAAGAGGTCAATCAACACTTTTTGGCGGTCATGAAAATTTTGTCCAATTATCAAGCGCTACGAAGAAAAACGTGTAAGGAAAACAACGCCAAAAAATAAAAAACATCGTTTGGCTATAAACCAAACGATGTTTTTTCTAGCCTTTGACAGAGCCAGAAGTCACGCCTTCTACATAGAAACGTTGCATTAATATAAATAAAATAGTAATTGGAATGGCAATTAGCACACATCCTGCTGTAAAAGCCATGAATAGTGAATTGGCTGTTGATTTGGTCATCATCGAAAAAAGACCAATCGCAACGGTGTAATTTTCAACTTTATCACCCATAATAACTTTTGCGAAAATAAAATCCATCCAAGGGCCCATGAAGGCGGTTAAAGAAGTATAGACAATAATTGGTTTCGACAATGGCAACGTAATTTTTGTGAAAATTTGCCACTTGTTGGCACCGTCAATCATAGCCGATTCGTCTAAAGCCATTGGAATGGTATCGAAGAACCCTTTGGCGATGTAAAAACCTAGCGCCGAGCCTGCAGAGTAAACCAGAATTAAAGCGAATAAACTTTCAGTTAAATTTAAGGCTTTTAAAATATAGTAAACGGCAATCATACTCATAAAACCAGGGAACATATTTAAAACGAGCGCCACTTTTAAAAATGGTTTTCTTAAGCGGAAACGCAACCGTGACAGCGCATAAGCCATTGCAATCGTAATAAAAGTGGATAACAGACAGCTTGCGATGGAGACGAACAAGGTGTTCAAAAACCAACGGACAAAGGGGAAGTTGCCAGTCTGATTTGTTAATAATACTTTATAATTTTCTAAAGTGAATGTTTTGGGAATGATATAGGGAACAAATGCACCGCCTTCGCCACGAAAACTTGTTAAGATAATCCACACAATGGGGAACATCCAAAAAACTGCTAAAATGGTTAGAATGATGTAAACGCTGGTAAGTGCAGTGCGTTGTTTTTTCTGGTAACTTTTTGCTTTAGCCATAAGTTACGCCTCCTTAAATGAATTCGTCCGTGTATAGGCAATTAAACTGAAGACTGCGGAGAGAATGAAGATTAAAATACCAATCACAGAGGCTAAATTGTAATCCATTGTATCGACAGTCAATTTGTATAGCCAGGTAACTAAAAGGTCAGTTGAGCCTGCACCGTAGAAGTTAGAATTGGCTGGCCCACCGCCTGTTAATAGATAAATGACATTAAAGTTATTGATGTTGCCAATAAACTGTTGAATCAGCGCCGGGGTCATCACAAATAGAATTTGTGGAAATGTAATACTTTTAAAAATTTGCCATTTATTGGCACCGTCAATTCTAGCAGCTTCGATTTGATCTTCAGGAAGATTTTGGATAATCCCTGTAGAGATTAACATCGTAGCAGGAATACCAATCCACATATTGACAACAATAATGGTTAATTTTGCCCAATTCGGATCTGTTAAGAAGGGGATAGAAGAATCGATTAAGCCCCAATTTAACAACAGAGCATTGATAGGTCCAGAACCATTTAAGAGGTTTCGCATAATTAAAAGTGAAACAAACGGAGGTACGGCCATCGTGATGACAAAAATAGTCCGCCAAAACGCTTTATATTTTAAGCCTTTTGTATTGATAAGCAAGGCTAAAATGATTCCAAAAAAGAAACAAGTTGCGGTTGCGAAAACAGCCCAAATCAAGGTCCAGCCAAGTACTGGAAAGAACGTTGAAGCCATATCGCCTGTGATTACATTACCTAGATTTGCCAATCCAACCCAAGTAAAAAGGTTTTTCGGTGGCAAATGGTTATGATCGTAGTTGGTAAAGGCAATTGAAATCATATATAACAACGGCAAGATGGTAAAGAAAAGAACGCCTAGTAAGGGGATCGTCATTAAAGTTGCATGGAAACGTTCGTTTAACAAGCTACGTAAATCATCCATAGTTGTTGGAATTTTTTTGCCGGCTGTCTTTAATTCATATAGATGACGGGCGCTTTTTAAATTGATTACATATAAAATGATTAGCGATAAACAGACTAAAATTGCTGCAATTCCGAATAATAATAAGAGCATTGAATTATCGCCTTCTTTTAGAACTTCAATCCCTAAAGAATCATCATATACTAATCCTTGCTGTTGGGTCCCTAGTGTTCCTAGCATCATTAATGCGTGGAAACCATTACGGATTAACCAATAGATAAAGCCAATTTCAGCTGTTAAAAAGATGATTCCCTTTAACCACTGCTTGTTGGCGAAGTTTGCAGCACCCATAACTAAAAAAGATAGTTTTGTAGCGAAGTCGCCTTTTTTAAAGACCTCTCGAAATGACGTCTGGGCTTTCTTTTTCTTGAACATCTTCGTTCACTCACTTTCTACTTAAATAAAAAAGATAGAGGAAATGGGACAGCAGATTGAAGCTCGTCCCATTTCTTTACTCTTTTTATTCTTTTGCTTCTTTTGATGTGTCTTGGACTAATTTATCTAATTTTGCTTGATAATCCGCAGGTTTGATATTGCCTTTGTACGTATCATTGATCACTGCATCCATCGCAGGCCAGAATGAAACGATTTCTGGGATTTTTGGCATTACCACAGAGTGGGTTGGTTGCGCCATTTCTAAGATAGCTTTTGCAACAGTATCTTGTGTGATTTCTTCGTTTGTTTGTAATTTTTTGTTTGAAGGGACAAAGCCGATTTCTTTGAAGTAAGTCATTTGTGCTTTTTCACTGGTTAAATAGTTTGCTAATGTCATTGCGGCCAATGGTGCTTGTGTTTGTTGGTTGACAGCAAAACTACGAACGCCCAAGAAAGCTTTCATTTGTTTTTCTCCATTGCCAAAATCAATGGTTGGATAGGCAGCAGCCCCCATTTTGTCGCCAAGAGCTTTTTCTACATCGTTTTTAGACCAAGGACCAGAAAGGAAGGCATCCGTTTTGCCAGAACCTAGATTAGACAATGCTTCTGTATTTGATTGGATCACACCAGGATTATTTTTTTGATCGGCAATCCATTGTAATACTTCTATACCTTGTTGGTTGTTAAAGTTGGTACCTTTTGTATCTTCGCCATTTTCACCATATAAGTAATCGCCGTTACTCATAAATAGAGGACCGAAGATATAATTTGCGCCATCTTCGCCAAAATTGGTACCGATTTTGCCTTTTTCAGTTAAAGACTTCCAAGTTTTGATTTCCTCTGGAGAATACGTATCTTTGTTATAATAAAGAACTTGTGACTCTACGGCATAAGGGTAGGCATAGACTTTGTCTTTCCAAGTGACTCCTGCTACTGCCGAATCGATATTGTTTTCTTTGACTTCTTTTTCATATTTTGTGTTAGGGTAAATCAGACCAGCTTCTGCCATTTGACCAATTTGATCATGCGGCATCATGAAAACATCTGCGGCAGCTTTAGGATCTTTTGCAATGTCTTTTTTAGCATCTGCCGAATTTCCAGCAGTTAAGTTAACTTTAATATCGGGGTTTTCTTTTTCAAAATCGGCGACAACTTTTTTAAAGACGCCCATATATTCAGTATCAACCCATAATTTTACGTCACCAGCTGCTTTATTTGCTGAACCGCTTTCATTTTCAGTTTTCGTTTTTTCTGCGCCACCACAGGCAGTAAGTAAAACCGCGGAAGCACTTAAAAGGATACCGCCCATTAAAATCTTTTTCCAATTCGCTTTCATTTTTGAACCCTCCAAAAATTATTTTTTACAAGTCTTATTATGCAACCGATTGCGGAAATAATCAAGTGTTTTTCATCGAGAAAGTTAAAAAAGTTTTTTTGTTATAAATAACATACTGTTTATTTAAAGTGGTGTATACCACTAATTAAGCATTTTAAATAAAAAAATAAAAAAGGGTATACAAATGCAATCGTTTGCGCTAAAATGTGTTCGAGTATTAGAAAATACACGAAAAGCGACAATTAAAGGAGAGAATTAAATGAACACTGCTGCAATCTACCATCGTCCAGAAAGTGAATTTGCTTATCTTTATACAGAAGAAACAATGCATATTCGTTTGCGTACGGCAAAAGGCGACATTGCCTCTGTCCAATTAGTGCAAGGAGATCCTTATCTTTTAGGGAAAGAAAAGTGGTACCAACAGTCGTTAACTATGAAGAAGTTAGTATCTACGGAGTTATATGATTACTGGTTTATTGCATTAAGTGCAAAATTTAAACGCCTTTCATATGCTTTTACTTTAGTAGGGACGGATGGCTTGACGGCGTTTTATGGCGAACACGGCATTTATCCTTTAGAAGAAAAGTATTTAGCGATGGCGAATAATTATTTTCGGATGCCGTATTTTCATGAAATCGATCGTTTTAAAGCACCTGAATGGGTAAAAGAAACGGTTTGGTATCAAATATTTCCAGAGCGTTTTGCAAATGGTGATCCCGCGAATGATCCTGAAGGGACGTTGCCGTGGGGATCTAAAAGACCAGATCGACAAGATTTTTTTGGTGGGGATTTGCAAGGGGTGCTAGATCATCTTGATTACATTGAAGATTTAGGTGTTAATGGCTTATATTTTTGCCCGATTTTTGAAGCGTTTTCTAATCACAAATATGATACGATTGATTATTTAAAAATTGACCCAGCTTTTGGTGATGGCGCTACCTTTAAGCGTTTAGTCGAAGAGTGTCATCGACGGGGCATCAAGATTATGTTGGACGCCGTTTTTAATCATATGGGGGACACTTCGCCTCAATGGCAAGATGTGTTAAAAAATGGCCAGGACTCAATTTATGCCGATTGGTTCCACGTAAATGAGTTTCCAGCTAGCTATGAAGAAAGTGCTGATTTTGAAGAAGCAAGCAACATTACTTATGATACTTTTGCATTCACTCCGCATATGCCTAAATTAAATACAGCAAATCCAGAGGTGCAAGCCTATCTTTTAGAAATTGCTCGTTATTGGATTGAGGAATATGATATTGATGCCTGGCGTTTAGATGTGGCAAACGAAGTGGATCATGCGTTCTGGAAAAAATTCCGGCAAACATGTGATGACGCAAAAGAAGATTTTTATATTTTAGGAGAAATTTGGCACTCGTCGCAAAGCTGGCTCCAAGGAGACGAATTTCATGCAGTGATGAATTATGCATACACAGATGCGATTATGGGCTACTTTGTCAAGCAAGAACTGTCCTTGGAAAAGATGCTCTCTGAAATGAACAACCAGTTAATGCTTTATCGACAACAAACGAATCAAATGCAGTTTAATGTTTTAGATTCCCACGATACACCACGCTTATTGCATGAAACGAAAGAGGATAAAGAGCTGATGCGCCAAGTATTAGCGTTTACGTATATTCAACCAGGCGTCCCTTGTCTTTACTATGGTGATGAAATTGGTATGACAGGTGATATGGATCCTGATTGTCGTCGTTGTATGGTTTGGGAGGAAAATCAGCAAGATTTGGATTTGAAGGAATTTGTAAAATCATTGATTGCCCTTCGCAAAAAGTATGCGGCTGTTTTTTCTGGTGGAACAATCGATTGGACAGGCACTTCTTTTGAAACGGGGTTGATTAGACTCGCTTGTTGTTTGGAGGAACAGACGATCTATGGGATTTTTAATACTGGCCAAGAGACACAATTTGTCGATAGAACTGATCAAGAAGTTTTGCTAAGTTCTTCTATTGAAATTGCTTCAGAACAGATAATGGTTTTACCAAAAGGTTTTCTTTTATATCAAGCATAATAATTAAGCAAAGGAATGTGAAGAAGAATGGAAAAACATTGGTGGCAAGAAGTCGTGGTTTATCAGATTTATCCTCGCAGTTTTAAGGATAGCAATGGAGATGGCATTGGAGATTTACCAGGAATTATTGAAAAATTGGATTATTTGGAAACGTTAGGCATTGGGGCTATTTGGTTATCACCAGTTTATCAATCACCCAATGATGACAATGGTTATGACATTTCTGATTATGAAGCGATTATGACAGAGTTTGGGACGATGGCGGATATGGATCGTCTAATTGAGGAAGCGAAAAAGCGAAAGATTGAAATTATTATGGATTTAGTGGTTAACCATACGTCAGATGAACATCGTTGGTTTATTGAAGCGAAAAAAAGCAAGGAGAACCCCTACCGAGACTATTATGTATGGGCTGATCCTGCTTCAGATGGCGGTGTGCCTAACCGATTGAAATCTGCCTTTTCGGGTTCGGCGTGGACGTTTGATGAAGCGAGTGGGCAATACTATTTGCATTTGTTTAGTAAAAAACAACCAGATTTAAATTGGGAAAACCAACAAATGCGTCAGTCGGTTTACGAGATGATGAATTTTTGGATTGATAAAGGAATTGGCGGTTTCCGTTTAGATGTAATTGACTTAGTGGGTAAAATTCCAGGAGAAGAGATCACCGCGAATGGACCTCATTTACATCGTTATTTACAAGAAATGAACGCCGCGACATTTGGTGGCAAAGAGCTGTTAACTGTAGGTGAAACATGGGGGGCCACACCTGAAATTGCAAAAATGTACTCTAGTCCAGAGCGTCATGAATTATCTATGATTTTTCAGTTTGAACATATGAGCTTGGATCAACAACCAGGTAAAGAAAAATGGGACCTTCAGCAAATGGAAGTTGCCAAGTTGAAACAGGTTTTTGCAAAATGGCAAACAGAATTAGGAAATGATGGCTGGAATTCTTTATTTTGGAATAACCATGATTTGCCGAGAATGATTTCACGTTGGGGAAATGACCAGGAACATTGGTTGGAAAGTAGTAAGTTATTCGCTATTTTACTGCACATGATGAAAGGCACACCTTATATTTATCAAGGGGAAGAAATTGGTATGACCAATACGCCGATTACAGATATTCGTGAAGCGCGGGACATCGAAACGATTAACATGTACCATGAGTATCTAGAAAAAGGATATTCTAAAGAAGAAATTTTGCTGAAAATTAATACTAAAGGTCGCGACAATGCACGCCGGCCTATGCAGTGGACCGCTGAAAAAAATGCGGGCTTTACGACTGGTACACCTTGGATTGATGTTAATCCCAATTATCAAACGATTAACGTCGCTGCTGCTTTGGCAGATAAAAATTCACTATTCTATACGTACCAAGAAATGATTCGTTTGAGAAAAGAACATCCTTTAATTGTTTGGGGCAACTTTGAATTGCTAGAAACAGTGGACGAAGTGATCAGTTTTTATCGTACCTATGGTGAGGAACGCTGGCTTGTTGTAACGAACTTTTCTGACAAAGTTCAGCCATTTTCTGCAGACGTTCATGTAGAACAAGTAATGATTGAAAATATGCCGACAGATGTCACTGCTTTAGCAGATTATTCGTTAGCGCCTTGGCAAGCATTTGTTGTGAAAGTGAGTCAATAAGATGGAACAATGGTGGAAAAATGCTGTCGGTTATCAAATTTATCCTCGGAGTTTTAAAGATAGCAACGGGGATGGCATTGGTGATTTGCAGGGAATTATTGAGAAATTACCGTATTTAAAAGAACTAGGGGTCGATTTTTTATGGTTAAATCCGATTTACACTTCGCCAAACGTTGACAATGGTTATGATATTGCGGATTATCAAGGGATTCAGCCAGAATTTGGTACGATGGAAGATTTTCAAGAACTTTTGGACCAAGCGCATCAATTAGGTTTGAAGATTATTCTTGATCTGGTAGTCAATCATACCAGTGATCAACATCCGTGGTTTGTTGAAGCAAAAAAAAGTTTAGATAATCCGTATCGTGAGTATTATTTATGGGCCGATGCGACACCAGATCGTATGCCGAATGAATGGCAAAGCTTTTTTGGTGGCTCGACTTGGACGTATGACGCGGGTACAAAACAAGCATATTTTCATGTGTTTGCAAAAGAGCAACCTGATTTGAACTGGGAAAATCCTAAAGTTCGTGAAGAGATTTATGCGATGATTCGCTGGTGGTTAGATTTGGGAATTGATGGTTTCCGATTGGATGCGATTAGTCATATCCAAAAAGAACCTTGGGATTTTAAAATTACCACGAATCCGTGGGCTCCATTTATGAATGTAAAAGGCATTGAAGACTATATGCTGGATTTGAAAGCTATTTTTGCTGAGTATGACATCATGACAGTGGGGGAAGCTAGTGGCGTTTCAAGTAAAAAAGCGGTGGAATGGACCAATGATGCGGGCTATCTGAATATGATTTTTGAATTAGAGCACAATGTTCGAGAAGGAAAGCCAGGAGAAGAACGGTTAAATATTTTAGGCTATAAAAAAGTAATGGCTCGCTGGCAAAAGCATTTAGGGACAGAAGGCTGGAATGCATTATATGTAGAAAATCATGATAATCCCAGAATCAATTCAATTTTAGGCAATGAAACCTCTCATTCTGCTAAGGCGATTGGAACAATCGCCTTGCTCTTGCGAGGAACACCGTTTATTTATCAAGGACAGGAAATCGGCATGGTTAATTATCCGTTTCAACAGATTGACGAGTTAGATGCTAAAGATTCTCATAACCATTATCGTTTGCTTATAGAAAGTGGCTACGATGCGAAACAAGCATTAAAAGAAGTGGCGCATTGGACGCGGGACCATTCGCGTACGCCTATGCAGTGGACGAGTCAAGAGGCAAGTTCATTCACCTCGGGGCATCCGTGGTTAGCAATTCATCCCAATTTCAAAGAAATAAATGTGGCTGACCAAGAAACGGATGCGCAATCCGTGTTGAATTATTATAAAAAGTTAATTGCGTTGCGGAAAGACAATCCGGTCTTTACAGATGGACAGTTTGAACTATTAGCGCCCAATCATCCGTCTGTTTTTGCTTTTTTAAGAAAAACAACTGAGGCAACAGCGTTAGTGATTGTCAATTTAAGTGGAGAAAAGTGCCAATTTGACTTGCCGAATAAATTACTAGGCAGAAAGTGGCAACAATTATTAGGGAATCAAGATTTTACGGTGAAGAAACGGATGCAGTTAGCACCTTATCAGGCAGGCGTATTCCAATAACTGATTTGTTCTATAACGAGTGCAAGAGGCTTACTTTTAAGTGGGGCTCTTGCACTCGTTTTTAGGAACTTCAACAACCGAGAGACTTCATAAATAATTGAATTTTTACAGAAATGCGTTATACTTACTTTGGGTAAGTTATTTAATTTTTATGAAAGTAGGGGGAAATGATGCCGAAAACACGTGTAGAAGCATTTACAGATGCAGTCATTGCGATTATTTTAACGTTATTAATTTTAGAATTAAAAATTCCTGAAAAAGCAGATTGGTCTGCTCTGACTCAATCTGGACACAAAATCATTATTTATTTAATTAGTTTTGTTACTTTATTGATTTATTGGAACAATCATCATCATTTATTTCAAAGTGTCCGTAAAATTGATGGACGTGTCCTTTGGATGAATAATTTTCTAATTTTGACGTTGACGTTTTTCCCGTTTGTTACTGGTTGGGTAGGTGAACATCCGTTTTCTTGGCCGCCACAAGCTTTGTATGGCTTAGTAGTATTAGGAGCTGATGTTGCTTATTATCTAGTGGTGCGGGCATTGATTCAGGCAAATGGGCCCAAATCCGAAGTACAACGTTTGTTTGGCCACTATCCAAAATTAACGCTTTCGATTGTGTTGAATATTATTGCGTTGATTGTGGGCAAACTGGTAGCGCCAATCGCTGTCCTGATTATTGATACGATTGTTTTAGTCATGTGGTTTATTCCTGAGCGAAAAGCAGAAATAAAGGAAATTTTAAAGTAGTTATTTTTTATTTATAACAAAAAAGTCATAAATCTTTTGACAAGAATGTCAAACTCCTCTATTATAAGAAGTGGATAAAAACTGAATAATTGTTAGGTGAGGCTCCTATTTGGACAAATGCTGCTGCCGCGAAAGGATCGAGAGACCCTTAGTTGGTTGAACAGGAATAATCGTGAAGGTTATTCATAATGTAGCTGATACATGTTATCTACGCCCTATAGTGCTAAAGCTCAACGATAGAGAATCTTATTTAAAGATGGTATTTTGGGACGTACTCTATTGTTGAGTAGGTCCTTTTTTGTGTGTTTGGCAAAAAAGCAATTATTCACTGGAAGTATAAATAAGAAAAAGAAAGGATGACTGTCATGGAAGACCCTGGAAGTGAACAGAGAAACAAAATACAGTCACCAACGAAAGGAGAAGATTTTAGCGCTCTTTTCGGCAGGTGACCACAACCTTGGAGGAAAAGAAAATGATGAACAAAAAAACAATGGATATGAGAAAAGCAACCAAAGATCAAGAATTACGTAAATTGGCTTTGCTTTCTGAACGGGAATTAATGATGGAATTACGGACATCTGAAAAAGGACTCTCGAATGAAGATGCCGAAAAAAGATTAGAGGAATTTGGACCAAACGAAGTTTCTGCACAAAAGCCAACCCCAGCAATTATTTTATTTTTAAGTGCATTCAAAGATCCGTTTGTCTATGTCTTAGCCTTATTGATGGTCGTTTCAACTTTAACGAAAGATTTCGAAGCCGCTATCGTGATGGGCGTGATGATTTTAGCCAGTGTCTTGATTGCTTTTATACAAGAGTATCGTTCTCAAAAAGCAAGTTTGGATTTAAAAGAATTAATTGAAAACACCGCTGCAGTGACACGGGAAGGAATTACGAAAGAAATTCCAATGGACGAAATTGTTCCAGGAGACATTGTAACTTTAGCTACAGGAGACATGATTCCTGCAGATGCCGTGTTGATTTGGACCAAAGATTTATTCGTTAATCAATCGTCACTAACAGGCGAATCCATGCCTGTCGAAAAATTTGTGGATGCAGGTGTGGATCGTCAACAAACAGAGGTTTCTGCATTAGATATGCAAGACCTAGTGTTTATGGGCACAGATGTCTTGAGTGGACAAGGAAAAGCGATTATTTTAAAAACTGGGCAACATACATTTTTTGGTGATATTGCTAAAAATGCTACAACACAACGAGGAAAAACTAGTTTTGACTTAGGCTTAGCAAAAGTCAGTAAGTTTTTATTACGAATGGTAATGATTTTGTTTCCAATCGTTTTCTTGATTAATGGTTTAACTAAAGGTGCTTGGGGCGAAGCGTTTTTCTTCGCGATTGCCGTTGCAGTTGGTTTGACACCAGAAATGTTGCCAATGATTGTTACGAGTAACTTAGCCAAGGGTGCATTATCCTTATCGAAACATAAAGTCATTGTTAAAGAATTAGCGGCTATCCAAAATTTGGGTGGTATGGATGTGCTCTGTACAGATAAGACTGGAACGATTACCGAAGATCGTGTAGTTTTGGTTCAACATTTGAATCCATTAGGTGATTTGAGTGACGAGGTTCTAAATTTAGCCTACTTAAATTCTTCTTATCAAACAGGTTGGAAAAATTTAATGGATATTGCCGTTATTAATTTTTATGAAGAGCATCAATGGAAAACGCCGTTTAAAAATGTCACTAAAATTGATGAAATTCCTTTTGATTTTTCCAGACGCCGCTTAACGGTTGTCGTAAATGCAGATGATCATCAATTGATGATTACGAAAGGCGCCGTGGAAGAAATGGAAGAAGTGTGCACGCATGCGCAAATTAATGGCGAAATTGTACCATTAAGCAGTGCTGTACGAGAAGAACTACGCCGAGTAAATGTTCAAATGAACAAACAAGGGATGCGTGTGTTAGCGGTAGCTGTAAAAAAAGATGTCCACAAAGAAGCAGTTTATTCAGTTGAAGATGAAAAAGAGATGACATTGATTGGATTTATGGGTTTTCTTGATCCAGCAAAAGAGTCAGCCGTCAGCGCTATCCGCTCCTTACATGAACATGGTGTCAACGTGAAAGTGCTAACGGGCGATAATGACATTGTCGCCAAAAAAGTCTGTAAAGATGTAGGCATTGAAGTTTCCCATGTGTTATTAGGTTCTCAAATTGAAGCAATGACAGATGAAGAGTTGCGGGCGCAAGTAGAAGAAACTAATTTATTTGCCAAATTAAATCCGATGCAAAAATCTAAAATTATTGAATTGCTACAAGCAAAAGGTCATACGGTTGGTTTTATGGGGGATGGCATTAATGATGCACCGGCATTACGAAAAGCTGATGTGGGCATTTCAGTAGATACTGCAGCTGATATTACTAAAGATGCTAGCTCGATTATTTTACTGGAAAAAAGTTTAAATGTACTGGAATCTGGTGTGATTGAAGGACGAAAAGTATTTAGCAATATGATGAAATATATTAAAATTACCATCAGTTCCAATTTTGGGAATGTCTTTTCAATTTTAGTAGCCAGTGCCTTTTTACCATTTCTACCAATGCTTTCCTTACAACTCTTGATTCAAAATTTGATTTATGATGTGGCTCAGTTGACAATTCCTTGGGATAATGTTGATGAAGAAGAGTTATTAAGCCCTGTTCGGTGGGAAACGAACGGACTAGCGAAATTTACAGTATGTATTGGCCCGGTAAGTAGTATTTTCGATATTCTAACGTATCTTGTCATGTGGTTTGTGTTTAGCGCCAATAGTTTGGCAACTCAACATTTATTCCAAACAGGTTGGTTTATGGTGGGACTTGTTAGTCAAACGTTAGTTGTTCATATGGTCCGGACGCGGAAAATACCATTCATTCAAAGTCGTGCGTCAATGCCTGTGATGTTAAGTAGTTTAGGCGCAATTTTACTCGGTTTCCTGATTGTAGCAACGCCTATAAGAGAGGTTTTTGACTTTGTGAAACTTCCGGCTAACTACTGGCCATGGTTCTTTGGAATCATCATTGCGTACATGTTAACTGTTGAAGTAGCTAAACGTTTATATATTAAAATTACTAAGGAATGGATTTAGTAAAATCTACTGAAAGAGAAAAGAAATTGCTAAGCTGTATTACTCGTTTTGCGAAAATTTGGTGATTTTAAGCAATGAATGTTCGTGATAAAACCTAAGGCAAAGTATTTGGCAAAAAAACGAGCCAAAAAAAATAAAAATTAACGAAAAAAACTTTGTTCTCTAAAAAATAAAAAACCGCATGCTGAGTAGGTTACTCGGCTGACGGTTTTTATTTTTTGGTTTTTTCAAGATAATTTTCATGAAAACGCAAAGTTCGGAAATCAGATTACTAGCCAGCTCGGGGATGAGGGGGCTCGAATTAATAGAACTGTTATATAATATTTTCAAAATAGAATATAACAGTTAGGAGAAAAATAGTACAGAAGAAGTGTGGAACAGAAACCGTTTTCTTGTTTGTGAAAATTATCACTAAACCGCAAAAACATGCGGTTTTGCTCTTTTGTGAAAAAATGAAGAAATTAGAGTTTTTTTCTTGCGCTTTTTCGAATTTAGTGATAATTTGTTAAGTGTAGTCGATAAAAAGTAATACAGTTTCGCACTCTGTTTTACTTTTATCGAAATTAAAGAAACGTAATAGAGAGGATTGTGTGACAAAATGGCAAAGGCTAAGAAACAAAAACCTATTGACTTTAAAGAGCTAATGGCTAAAGTCGACGCTGATTTCCCAACTTTCCAAATCTTGGATCAAGATGGAAAAATTGTGAATGAAGATTTAGTACCTGATTTATCGGATGAGGAATTAGTTGAATTAATGACACGCATGGTTTGGTCTCGTGTGTTAGACCAACGTTCTACTGCATTAAACCGTCAAGGACGCTTAGGATTCTTCGCGCCAACAGCTGGACAAGAAGCAAGCCAATTGGCAAGTCAATTTGCAATGGAAAAAGAAGACTACTTACTACCAGGTTACCGTGATGTACCTCAATTAGTACAACATGGTTTACCATTAAGAGAAGCTTTCTTATGGTCTCGTGGTCACGTAGCAGGGAACTACTACGCGGAAGATTTAAATGCATTACCACCACAAATTATCATTGGTGCTCAATACATCCAAGCAGCTGGTGTTGCTTTAGGATTGAAAAAACGTGGAAAAGAAAATGTTGTCTTCACTTATACTGGTGACGGCGGTTCTTCACAAGGGGACTTCTATGAAGCAATTAACTTTGCTGGTGCTTACCAAGCAAACGGTGTCTTCATTATCCAAAACAATGGTTTTGCGATTTCTACACCTCGTGAAAAACAAACAGCGGCTAAAACTTTAGCTCAAAAAGCTGTTGCAGCAGGAATTCCTGGTATTCAAGTTGATGGTATGGATCCGTTAGCAGTTTACGCAATTGCAAAAGAAGCACGTGATTGGTCAGCTGCAGGAAATGGTCCAGTTTTAATTGAAACATTAACCTATCGTTATGGTCCACATACTTTATCTGGAGACGATCCAACACGTTACCGTTCAAAAGAAATGGATGACGAATGGGTACAAAAAGATCCATTGACTCGTTTCCGTAAATATCTAACAGATAAAGGCTTATGGTCTGAAGCAAAAGAAGAAGAAATTATTGAAAAAACAAAAGAAGAAATCAAAGTAGCGATTGCAGAAGCGGATAAAGCGCCAAAACAAAAAGTTTCTGATTTCTTGAAAAATATGTTTGAAGTTCAACCTCAAACAATTAAAGAACAAATTGCATTTTATGAAGCGAAGGAGTCGAAATAAAAATGGCACAAAAAACTATGATCCAAGCAATTACAGATGCCTTAGCTCTTGAATTAGAGAAAGACGAAAATGTCTTAATCTTCGGTGAAGACGTTGGTAACAACGGTGGGGTTTTCCGTGCAACTGAAGGTTTACAAGAAAAATTTGGTGAAGACCGCGTCTTCGATACACCTTTAGCTGAATCTGGTATCGGTGGATTGGCTTTCGGTCTTGCCTTGCAAGGTTACCGTCCAGTTCCTGAAATCCAATTCTTTGGTTTCGTTTTTGAAGTATTTGACGAAATCGTTGGTCAAATGGCTCGTACGCGTTACCGTATGGGTGGAACTCGTAATATGCCAATTACTGTTCGTGCCCCATTTGGTGGTGGTGTTCATACACCAGAACTTCACTCAGATAACTTAGAAGGATTAATCGCACAATCACCAGGTGTTCGTGTTGTTATTCCATCAAACCCTTACGATGCAAAAGGACTATTAATTTCATCTATTCGTAGCAACGATCCAGTTGTTTACTTAGAGCACATGAAATTATACCGTTCATTCCGTGAGGAAGTGCCAGACGAAGCTTATGAAGTGCCTTTAGATAAAGCGGCTGTAACTCGTGAAGGAACAGACGTATCAATCATCACTTACGGTGCTATGGTTCGTGAAGCGATTAAAGCAGCTGATAGCTTAGCGAAAGACAATATTTCAGCAGAAATCATTGACTTACGTACGGTGGCTCCTTTAGATGTGGAAACAATTATTAACTCTGTTGAAAAAACTGGCCGTGTGGTTGTCGTTCAAGAAGCACAAAAACAAGCTGGCGTTGGCGCTATGGTTGTTTCTGAAATTTCTGAACGTGCCGTATTATCATTAGAAGCACCAATCGGACGTGTATCTGCTCCAGATACAATCTTCCCATTCGGACAAGCAGAAAATATCTGGTTACCAAATGCGAAAGATATCGAAGCAAAAGCTAGAGAAATCGTCGAATTTTAATAGTTATTCGAAGTAGATAAACGAAGAATTAAACAGGTGGATTACGGCTATAGGCATGAAATGTTCAGCTACTATAGTCGTTTCCCCGCGTTTTGCTCCTAAGAAAATAGACAGATCCAACGAAGAAGGGAAGACTTAAAAAATGGCTTATCAGTTTAAATTACCGGATATCGGTGAAGGGATTGCCGAAGGCGAAATCGTTAAATGGTTTGTAAAACCTGGCGATACAATCAACGAAGACGATACGTTATTAGAAGTACAAAATGACAAATCAGTGGAAGAAATTCCATCACCAGTAACAGGTACTGTAAAAAATATCGTTGTACCAGAAGGAACAGTTGCAAACGTTGGTGACGTGTTAATTGAAATCGACGCACCTGGTCACGAAGATAACGATGCAGCACCAGCAGCTCCTGCACAAGAACAAACACCAGCACAACCTGCTGCTGTACCAACAACCGAAGCAGCTGGCGGATTTTTCCAATTCAAATTACCAGACATCGGTGAAGGAATTGCCGAAGGCGAAATCGTTAAATGGTTCGTTAAAGCGGGCGACACAATTAATGAAGATGATTCATTATTAGAAGTACAAAATGACAAATCAGTAGAAGAAATTCCATCACCAGTAACAGGTACTGTAAAAAATATCGTTGTACCAGAAGGAACAGTTGCCAATGTGGGTGACGTGTTAGTTGAAATTGACGCACCTGGTCATAATTCAGCAGCACCGGCAGCCGCAGCACCAGCTACTGACGCTCCTAAAGCGGAAGCATCAGCTCCAGCCGCTTCAACAGGCGTAGTTGCAGCCGCTGATCCAAACAAACGCGTTTTAGCAATGCCATCTGTTCGTCAGTATGCGCGTGAAAAAGACGTTGATATTACACAAGTAACTGCAACTGGTAAAGGTGGCCGTGTCATTAAAGCGGATATTGATGCCTTTGTTTCTGGTGGCTCTCAAGCAGCACCAGCTACTGAAGCTGCCGCAACAGAAGCAGCACCTAAAGCGGAAGCAGCTGCACCTAAAGCAGCGCCAAAAGCCTTTACTTCTGATTTAGGCGAAATGGAAACACGTGAAAAAATGACACCAACACGTAAAGCAATTGCTAAAGCAATGGTTAACAGCAAACACACTGCTCCTCACGTAACATTACATGATGAAGTAGAAGTTTCTAAATTATGGGATCACCGTAAGAAATTTAAAGATGTTGCTGCTGCAAATGGTACAAAATTAACATTCTTACCATACGTTGTAAAAGCATTGACTTCAACTGTTCAAAAATTCCCAATCTTGAATGCATCAATCGATGACGCAGCACAAGAAATTGTTTACAAAAATTACTTTAACATTGGTATCGCTACTGATACAGATCATGGCTTATATGTACCAAATGTTAAAAATGCTAATACGAAGAGCATGTTTGCTATCGCTGATGAAATCAACGAAAAAGCAGCATTGGCTATCGAAGGTAAATTAACTGCACAAGATATGCGTGATGGTACAATCACAATTAGTAACATTGGTTCAGTCGGTGGCGGCTGGTTTACACCAGTAATCAACTACCCTGAAGTTGCTATTTTAGGCGTTGGTACAATTGCACAAGAACCAGTTGTTAATGCAGACGGCGAAATCGTTGTGGGACGCATGATGAAATTATCATTAAGCTTTGACCACCGTATCGTTGACGGCGCAACTGCTCAAAAAGCAATGAACAACATTAAACGCTTATTAGCTGATCCAGAATTACTATTAATGGAAGGATGATTAACAAATGGTAGTAGGAGATTTCGCCATTGAACTAGATACAGTCGTAATCGGAGCTGGTCCTGGAGGATACGTTGCCGCAATTCGTGCCGCAGAAATGGGTCAAAAAGTTGCGATTATCGAACGTGAATACATCGGAGGCGTTTGTTTAAACGTTGGATGTATTCCTTCAAAAGCTTTAATTGCTGCTGGACATCATTACCAAGAAGCACAAGATTCTTCAACTTTTGGTGTAACAGCTAAAGGAGTCGAATTAGACTTTGCAAAAACACAAGACTGGAAAGATAACACAGTTGTTAAATCATTAACAGGCGGCGTTGGCATGTTATTGAAAAAACACAAAGTAGAAATTATTGAAGGCGAAGCATTCTTCGTTGACGAAAATACATTGCGTGTTATTCACCCAGACTCAGCACAAACTTACTCATTCAATAATGCTATTGTAGCAACAGGTTCTCGTCCAATTGAAATCCCAGGATTCAAATTTGGCGGACGCGTGTTAGATTCTACAGGCGGTTTAAACTTAAAAGAAGTTCCTAAAAAATTCGTTATTATCGGTGGCGGTGTCATCGGTGCTGAATTAGGTGGCGCTTATGCTAACTTAGGTTCAGAAGTAACAATTTTAGAAGGTAGCCCATCAATTTTACCAACTTATGAAAAAGATATGGTTAAAGTTGTCACAGACGACTTCAAGAAGAAAAACGTAACAATCGTGACTTCTGCAATGGCTAAAGAAGCTGTTGACAATGGCGATAGCGTCACTGTTAAATATGAAGTTAACGGAAAAGAAGAAAGTGTTGAAGCAGATTACGTAATGGTCACTGTTGGACGTCGTCCAAACACAGACGACTTAGGCTTAGAACAAGCGGGCGTTGAAATTGGCGAACGTGGTTTAATCCCAGTTGACAACCAAGGACGTACTAACGTGAAAAACATCTTCGCAATCGGCGACATCGTACCAGGTGCTGCGTTAGCGCATAAAGCAAGCTACGAAGCAAAAATTGCTGCTGAAGCAATTTCTGGTAAGAAAGTTGCAGTTGATTACAAAGCAATGCCAGCTGTTGCCTTTACTGATCCAGAATTGGCAAGCGTTGGTATGACTGTTGCAGAAGCAAAAGAAGCGGGAATCGAAGCAAAAGGCTACAAATTCCCATTTGCTGGTAACGGCCGTGCAATCTCTTTAGATAAAACTGAAGGATTCATGCGTTTAGTTACAACTGTAGAAGACAATGTCATCATCGGTGCACAAATTGCCGGTGTCGGTGCAAGTGACATGATTTCTGAATTAGCTTTAGCTATTGAATCTGGCATGAATGCAGAAGACATTGCTTTAACAATCCACCCACACCCATCATTGGGCGAAATTACTATGGATACAGCTGAATTGGCTTTAGGTTTACCAATTCATATTTAATAGTATCACTTTGTCGCACGACAGATATAATGCGCCTTTTGCACTTGTTGCATTAGCCACAGCAAGAGCAAAAGGTGTAAAAAAACAACGACTTCTAGGAGTCGTTGTTTTTTTATGCTCTGTTCTTTCTTTTACGGTATTTAAGGGGTGTTTCACCCGTTTCTTGTTTAAAGATCCGGACAAAATAGCTATCTTCAACAAACCCTAAATCTTCACTGATTTGGGCAATTGTTTTATCTGTCTCCAAAAGAAGCTGTTTAGCCCATGTGATTTTTAATTGTCGATAAAATTGACTAAAGGGAATACCAAACTCCTCTTTTAATAAACGACTTAAATACGTCGGTGTCAAATGAACAAGGTCTGCCAGTTCTTGTAAATTTAAACGCAGCGATTTGTTTTCCCAAAGGGCATCTAAAACCGGTTGTAATTGCTTATTTTTAGTTTGATAGGCACTTGAAGGAGTTAATTGAGCAGTTAATAAAGTTTGTTGAATATCTTTTTGGATCATATTCAATGGCTCCAGCTCTTCTTTTCGCGAACTAATCTGTAAGGATTGTTTGTACGTATTGATTAAATAATCTTTTTTGATGGCTTCAGAAATAATATATTGGCTTAGATCAGCGATTAATGTCGCGCTTTTTTCTAAGTCTGCTAGTTCTAAAACAGGGTATTGTTGATACAGCTCTTGGTGTGTTACTAAAAATTCTTGAATGAAGGCATCATTCATGGTTAAAACCTGTTCTAACTCTTCTTGGTGATCTTCGAGCAAAACTTCACCAGCCATAATGGCTCCTACATATTGGTCATCAACAATAATGGGGATGGCCATATCAACGATGTTAAAGTGACAACGGTAGATAAAAGGCTGACCAGTGCGAACAGCTTCCAAGCCACCACGAGCATCACATTTTTCACAAAGTTTCGAGAGCTCAGGGGAGTGACGTACCAGTTGGCAAAAGGGTTGAACTTGACTATGTTTCGTCACAGGTCGCCCTTTATAATCGACTAAAATAATGGCTAAACGAGTGCTTAAGGCCAATGATTCTTGCAATTTTTCCCACTTTTCTAAATCTAAAATATTTTTTAATTCTACAGTCATAAGGCAATCCTTCAATCTAAAGTTTAAAAATCATAATATTTTATTATTTCACAAAATAATTCTATCATTTTTTGCAAGAAAACGGCGGATTATACTTGTAAGTGCAAAGGTGATAGAAATCCTATCGCTTAAGCATTTACAAGTATTTTTTTATGGGAGGAAACCAGTGAAAGTTTTTAAATGGTCGGTTGAAACAATTATATGTAAAGATGATTTTTCATTAGAAGTTTATGCTTTTCAGATTGAAACAATAAAAAAGTCACTCGACGATGTATTTTTACTAGCCAGGTATAAAACGCAGGCTTATTTAAAAGAAAAACATCAGAAGTATCACCGAATCGGGATTTGTTGGTTTGAATTAGAAAGTGTAGACAACAAAAGTGATTATCAACGCTTTATATTTTTTCACGAAAGCAAAAGACCGAGAAAAGCAATCATGAATATTCTCCAAATCCCCTTCTGGAAATTAAAGGAATATGAAGATTATTACAATGGAAAAACGAAACGATTGACACCAGAAAAATATCGTCAGTTACGAAAATTTCTCACGAATGAGAAAATTCGAATCCGTTATAAAATCCCTGAATGTGAATTCCAAAAATTTTTAGAAGACTTGATCCTTACCTAAGTAACACTCTTTTTAATATACTAGGCGTAAATTTACGTACAGGAGTTTTTTGTTCTCCTTTATCAAAACACTAGACCACTTTGCGATGGGAGGTTAACCAAGCCGTTTTTAGGGACGGAGTAACTCTGGCGGTAATTGATGGGCTTGATTTTACATAGTTTTACTATGTAGAAAAAAGAGATAGATTCTACTTCACTTAAGGGGTATAGTCTATTCTTTAATTACATTTCTACATAGAGTTAGTTTTTCAACATGCAGGTGTTTAAAACGGTTCGATTCCGTTTCATGTTATTGGCTGGTTTTTCATTTTTTATCCAGCGTAAAAAATAAGAGGTGATCCTTTTAACTGTTTCGTGTTCTTACAGTTAAAAAGAAACGAGGATAGTAACTCGCAATATGGGTTCTAATTTGTGCTTCTTGATCGTGCAACAGCTGTTACGCTTGAATTTCCCGGGGCATCTTAATCCATAATTGTAGATGCGTTTGGGTGACATTCAAATCGTTTTTCCACCTCTTTATTTTTCAAGAAAAGTATGTATCAAAATTAAATAGTAAGTTTCACCTTATTGGGTATTTAGACAGAGTGAGTTTCTTGTCTAGTGTTCAATATTTTTTTATAGTCAAAATTCATAGAAAGGAGCAATAAATAAACATGAGCGATTATTTATTATTTCAAGAAGTTCCTAGACGAACTGGAAAAACGAGGCGTGTTTTAGTTCGTAACAAAGCTACTCGGTTTCTCCTGGGAGAGATTACTTTTTGGCCAGCTTGGCGAAAGTATGTGTTTGCACCTGAAAACTTGACCTTGTTTGATGCAGATTGTTTGAATGAAATTAGTTCCAAATTAACACAAATGAATAAGGAAATTCGAGCAGAGTGGCAGGCACGAAGAAAGAAAGTTGAGGAGATAAACGAATGAGTAAAGTAAGAATAGATTCACAAGAAATACATGTATGGTTAGCGTGTGCCGATGGCTGGCATCGACATTTGGGCTTTAAAGCAACTATTGCTGGTTTAAACTGCTCTGTTTGTTTACTACCCAATTCATTGACGGAAGCAATTGTGAGTGGTTTAGAGTCAGGTGTCGAACTGGGATATATATCTATTTCTGATTCGGAAATACTGAAGAACGTCACTAAAGAAGAGGTATTAGACTTAATGACGTTAAAATTAGAAGAGTTTGTTTCCTTAGTTGAATGTTTTGGGATAGATATCATTGAAGAAACTGCGAATCAGAGGCTAAAGGTTACTGAAGCATTATTTGGAGAAAGACCTAAAACTGAGATAGCTAAATGCTTGATATCGATTAAATTAGAAAACGATCAAGGAGGAGAGAAAAAAATGACTTATGACTGCAGGTTCTGTCAACACGGCGAGCCGATAAACGATACAGCTGTACCCGAATCAGGAGGTGAGCTGATGGTTGATCAGTTATTAGAAAATGAAATGCTACTACCTAGCTTTTTAAGAATGTTTATGGATTCTGAAGAAGAGATCGCAGAAACAGAAAGAGCCATCGAATTAGAAATGATGGTTAAACTAGGCAGAAAGTTTGCCCGCTTGTTTCGCCAA
>NZ_JBIOOI010000003.1:0-54622 GCF_051712165.1 Enterococcus sp. DIV1420a | reverse complement strand
AGCTTTACCTCTCTGTTTTTGTTAGTTTATAGTTTAACCTACTTTTATTTCCCTTGCAAATACTGATATAACAGTATTTTCCTACTTTCTTATTATATCACGATATTTCGATATAATGCAATTGTAATATTGTAATATTGTGATATTACAATATTCAAAAGATTATTATTGATACAACAGCGTTTGTAGAAAAAAAACAACAACAATATTATGATATTGTTGTTGTCTAATATTGTAATATTGTGATTCCACAATATTATCAAATTTTATTTTGTTTTTTTGCCATTTCATATCCTTTAATTAAATACTCTTCAGGAATAGATTTCAAAAGCGTTTCTTCGATAACATCAGGTTTACTTTTTTCTGGTTCACCAATTGAAGTCCAGTATTTTAAAGCATTTGCAAGGATTGGATTGATCCGAATACTATCAGCATTTCTTTTGCTGTTACCTTGTTGTTTAATCAATTTTTCTATGTTTTTTTTATTCATAACAATGTGTTCATGTGTAGTTTTTAATTCTTTTTCATTAGAAGTAGTTGCTTTAGTTGGATTGGTGTCTTCTTTTCCTGCACCCAAAAGTCGTTCCGCGGCTGATTTTCCTCTATTATTACTCATTCAAATCTCCTACCTTCTCTAAAAATTCTTTTGTAAACTGGATATAATCGTCTTCAGCGGTCGAAGTCTTATTAAAGCTAATCAAGTCGGAACCTGCTGCTTGAGCTTCATCAACAGTGATAGTTCGTCTAATGTAAGTATCAAATATGTTTACGTTGAGGGCATCAGAAATTTGATTTGCTGTTTTATTCATTTCTTTTGAAATGTTAAATCTTTCATTATATTTTGTGAAAAGAACACCTCGTATGATTAATCTATCATTTGTGTATTCTTTAACAGTCTCGATTGTTTCGTTCAATTTAACTAATCCTTTTAGTGAAAAATATGCGGCTTCTACAGGAATAATAATTTCATCAGAGACAGTGAACGCATTTACTGTTAATATACCTAAACTTGGTGGGCAATCAATAATAATATAATCATAGTTTTCTTCAATTGGTTGAAGAACTCTTTTAAGTCTATGTTCACTTCCAACTTGTGTAAATTCACGTTCTGCTGAAGAAAGAGCAATATCAGCAGGAATTACATCGATTCCTTTGTAATTTAGAATAGCTTCAGTAATCGAAGCCTCATCTTTTAATACTTCATATATTGTTGGAACATTCGTGCCATCAATGTCGAATCCAAAATTATCAGTGGCATTTCCCTGGGGGTCCATGTCAATTACAAGTACGCTTTTGTTAAAAGTAAAATGCAATGCCGCTCCAAGGTTAATGCTAGTCGTTGTCTTTGAAACACCGCCTTTTTGGTTTGCAACTGAAATTATTCGTGCCATAATAATGTCCTCCTTGTGATGTTATGTCATTATTATATCACAATATCGCAATATTGCAATATCATAATTTATTAATATTACAATATTGTTCAATCGTGGAGTCATACTATTGTGATTTATTAATATTACGATATTACAATTGCATAGTATTGTTACTTCGCGATATAGTGAAATTGTAGCAACGTGATATTGTAATAATACAATATTATTATAGTTTGACTATACGATGTTACAATAGTGTGATATCACAATATCATTCTTCGTCTATAATTTTTTTAGTTCGTCTGTGGCGTTCTAAGTGCAGCAAATAATCGTCTTGCAGTTTTAGAAGGTCTGAATATACCTGATCCATAGTCTGGCTGGCCGATAAAGAAAGAGAATAAATAAATGAGATAGGAAGTGTTTCAATTTTTTTGTTACGAGTAATCCAAGAAGAAACAGTTCCTTGAGAGAAAGCATGTAATTCACAAAATTCTTCTACAGTAATCCCTAGTTGCTTGATAATGTATGCGTTGATAGGGTGTGGATATACAAAGGTTTTTCTAGGCATGATGGGTAAGTTTCCTTTCTTAGCTTATTAATGCGTTTGCAGTAATATTGTACTAAAAAACATGCAATAAGGGAAGGGTGTATCTGCTTCTTTTTGGTTGACCTCTTTTAAAAATATGTTATACTAAAGGTGCGAAACGACATTAAATCGTACAAATAACACAAAAAGCAATCCTACGGCGAATAGGATTGCTTTTTTTTTACACTAGTTGCGACTCCTAGCGTGTGTGTTGATAGCAGCTTACTTTCGGTTATCGTCTTCCTCGTCCAACACACGAGAAATCATTTCCAGAACCAATCCTACAAAGATCGGTGCGATAACCAACGACATTAAATCTTTCACAAATAACACATCTCCAATCGAGGCGAGCTGCCGTATTAATTATATCATAGATTGAAATTCTGCCAATTCAATAATAAAACATTCAACAATTTATCTAGCTGTTCTATGATCTTTTCTAAGCGTGTAAACTCGTTTACACCAGGAACATTTATACTTGTTTGAGTCACTCGTAACTCTGCTTGCTAGACAGCCACAGCTGCATTCTACATAAGCCACTTGGTGGACGCTGTCTCCTAGAGGAATAATGGTACCATTATAATCATATGCCTTCATTACGAAACCCCCAATCGCTAAAATACTCATCTAACTTTTTCTGCTCTTTTTTTGACAAAGTAGGGGAGACTAAACCTTGAAAAGGGTTTGAATTTACTCTTTCTTCTTGTTTTATTCTACTAGAATGACGATACATACACACAAAGTCAACTTCTTCTATACTATAGGAATCTTCACCAATTATTATTTTGTTTTCTTCCGCATATCCTCTAAAAGTTCCTATAACTGGTCTAGGAAAAGGATTGGTTTCTGAAGACATAAGTAATAAATATAATGGCTTATTTTGTTTGATTGAGCGAGAAAAATACGAAGAAAATTCTTTTCTATTTTGCTTCATTTGGTTGTACCTAAGCCAACAGTTCCACCTGCATGGCCACCAACAAGGCTTGCTCGTGAAATTGCTGTGGCGCCTTCCATCAGTGAAGAAGCATGTATCAGTGCTTTAAACCCAAATTTCTGACGAATTTTATCAATAAGAAAATACATATCCGTTTCATGAATTTGCTCCTCCGGAACAGAAAATAAATCCAGCTGTAAATTTTTGTTCCATACAAGACGGCCATAGGATACCCCTAAATTTCGTACGTCGACCCCTGGTGCGTAATTCTCTTCAAAAAGACGCAGTACATGTTCAGTCAAGACTTTTGTATTATTACTTGGTTCTACTTTCATTTGTCTACGCCAGCCGGTTTGGCCGTATTTGTCTGTCTGACCTTTTGAGTAGCCAACAAACAAAGAGACACAGGTTGTCTGACACGATGCCATGCGTAAGCGACTAGCAACCTGGTCCGACAATTCCTTCAAAACCAATTTTATTTGTTCTTTATTTGCATAATCTTTGGGTAAAACCTGACTATTGCCAAATGATTTTTCTGTTGGCCGTCCTGCTTTTTGCCCTAAAAAACTACGATCTATGCCCCATGAGTGCGCGTACAGCTGTAGCCCCATGATACCAAAACGCTCTTTTAACATGTAAGGTTCAATGTGCGCTAGGTCATAAATGGACCGAATACCTAGCTTTTTTAAGCGAGCAGCCATGCGATTTCCTATCCCACAAAATTCTGTAAGAGGGGAGATTGGCCAAACTTTTTTTGGCACATCTTCATAGCGCCATTCAGCCACAAAGCCTGGTGCATTCTTTGCTTCATTATCCAATGCTAACTTGGCCAGCAACGGATTTTCCCCAATTCCGATTGTCACATACAATCCCATATGGTTATAAATCACACGTTGAATAATCTTGGCCAGTTTATAGGCGGTGTCACACTTAAAATAGGTCAGCGAAGCAGTCACATCAAGAAACGATTCATCGACACTGAATACAGAATGGTCTTCATCAGAAACAAAGCGTTTATATAAATTGTTAATTTCTTGATTTTTCTTCATGTATAATTTCATGCGTGGAGATACAATAATTAAGTTCGGGTGGTCCGGAACTTCATTTTTCCTTGTAACATTGGAAATGCCTAATACTTTTTTTGCCATAGGGGAAGCAGCGAGTACCAAGCCACCCGAATTTTCAGAATTGCTCATGACCACAAGCATTGTCTTCAATGGATCAAGTCCACGTTCTACGCATTCCACGCTGGCATAAAAACTTTTTACGTCGATACAAAGCACATCACGACTGGGTTCTTTCGTATAATCGAACGTCAAATTCATCCAAAATCCCTTCTTTCTACTAACCCATTATACGAACTAACGTTCTCTTTGGCAACTAGTAAAATTCAGTTTTCCGTATTTTTTTATATACCTGTAAACTTTTGGCATAGTTGGACTGAACACAGAGAGGGAAACTATACAAAACGTTGAAGGCCAGTTGAGCAAAGCGAAACCAATCATTCGTCTTTTGAGGGTTGGCCACATGCCTGGTATGAAAAATTATTCGTATTTAAATAGAGATTTTTTTATTTTCATCTACATATCATATTTAATCCTGTAAAAGCGAGCGTTAAAATCTCTTCATTGCATAACTTACCGATAAATAATTGTGAAAATGGCTTAGAATTGCTCTCTCATCACTATAATTATCATTAATAATTGAATATAGAATAACCCCCAAAAAAAGATTTTCAGGGGTGGGGTTTTATTTACTTACTAATTTTATCGATGCAAACTTTCCCAGTTTCATCAAGCAATGGTGTAATTCCTCCTCTAGGGCTCTCTAAATAATTAACACCAGTAACTGTATCAACTACAATTTTATATCCTAATTGAGTTAAAGATTCACTTTCTTTTTCAATGAAACGTTCTTTTTTATTTGGATTCTCCGTTTTAACCAGAGATTTAAAAGGTTGTTGTTCTTTCACATGATTATCTGGATCAACTCCAAAGCGTATTACATCTAATTTTCTATCGAGATAAAAAGGTAAACCATTTTTATTAACTGGCATAAATATTCTCCTTACTTCTTCTCACTTTTTTTGTTTTGCCTATCTGCTATCCTTTTGTCTTGTTTCATATTTCCAGCAAAAAAAGCAAGTCCTACTGCACCTGAAGAAAGGACAAATTCTAAAGCTGACCAACGAAACAGTACCGTCAAAATTAAGATAATAAATATTGCGATCACTAAAACGGCGTCTTTTGTTCCAAAATTTAAATATCCAAAATTCATTAAACTCTCCACCTTTTTTAAATTATTGAAAGTACACAATCAAAAATCTTTTTTACTTTTTCAATCGTTTTGAGCTACTTCATTTGTTTTTTCATCAATTGCGATATAGTTGCCTTGGTACAATTTGTATTCTTTATTGCAGCTATCACATTTAAACTGATTATACTTTCCCAGTTCTCTTTTAGCTAATTGCCCGCAGTCACAATCAATAAAAGTAACTATATTACTTTTGTTCCATGTGCTGATTTCGATCCCCCAATGATCATATGTTTTTCGAACTACCATTTGTTACCCTCCTTATAACTATATTCTTTAATCATATCTTTGAATTCTTGTTTTGTTTTAGGGTTCGTTCGTATTACTTCTTCAGCTAATTCTAAAAATACCTGCTCAACCTTTGCTGTCATGCTCTCAAAAATAATCAATGGGTTTTTTTCTTTCTTTACTCGATTCTTATATCTTTGGAAGTTTGCTGAATAGAGTCGCCCATTTGACATTATCTCTATCCCATAACCTGTTACTAAAGGATTCTTCAACAACTGAATAATTTTCTCTCTATTTTCCATAATAACTACTCCTGAATTATTTTTCATTAAGTAACTGTTCTTCCTTTGCTTGTTTCTTGATTCTTTTGAGGGTAGACAAAGAAATACCTGTTTTCCGTTCCACTTCTCGCATGCTGTTTGTTTCCATTAGCTCTAGTGCATGTTTATATTTATCATTTAGAACTCTTTTTGGACGTCCTTCTCGATAATTTTTATTGTTCGCTCGATGCCACTGTTTCCCTTCTTGCGTTCTCGTCACGATTAAATCTCTTTCAAATTGCGCAAAGCTACCCAGCATATTCATCATTAACGTTTGCATAGAGTCCTTCTTATCAGGTTCAAACGTTAAGTGATCATCTAAAAAAGAAATAGTCACACCTTCATGATTTAATGTAGAAATAATTGAATTTAAATCAACGATACTTCTGGCCAATCGATCAATTTTTGTCACCAAAACTTTATCGCCAGCTTTTACAATTGAAAGCAGCTCTTCTAATTCTTTTCTTCCTTCTTTTTTTGTACCTGTATATTTCTCACTAAAAATTTTTTCTGCTCCAGCTTCTTCTAATTTTCGAATTTGGGTTTTGTAATCTTGATTGCTGGTACTGACTCGTGAATACCCATAAATGGCCAATTTTCCTCACCTTTTCTGAACATAAGTTTTTGACACTTGATAATTCCAAGTATAGCACGAAAAAACAAACAGGTCAAAAACTTAAAAGTTTCTGACCTGTCGGTTTTAGTTGAATAAGTCACAACAAGGTTGTGTCATATTCATCGCATCTTTTTTTCTTGTAAATTTTCAATGCTTTATTGTGTGAATTGTTTACAAAAAAGGTTCTCTTCTTTGTTAAACATTTTAATTCTCTTTTGTTATCCTTTTGATAATGCCTTCTAACTCATCTACAACCCTTTTAAATTTAATCGGATCTTCTCCAGCAAGTTCTTGCAATGCTTGATATGGATCAAAAAGAGTGCATTTATCTTTTTCTAAAGAAATTGTTTTAACTTCGTATCCTTTAGCTTCCAAATCTTCTGTATTTAAATAACCTTTTGAATCAACTATTGTTATTACACCGTCTTTAATATAAGGATCAACTATTTTTTTTGAAACTCCAACACCTGAATTTACAATGTTTAAGCCCTTATTTCCGTTACTTGTTTCATGTGTCATGTTTTACTACTTCCTTTCCTATTAAATCATCATTAATTAGGTCAATTACTAACCCCAATACTTTGCATTTAGATTAATAACTTTTGTCTTAATATCTATAACTTTCCGATACATCCCAAAACTGATCATTTTCACTTGTCCTAAAACGAATATCAACGTCATCAATTTTTAGTGTTTCTGCAATTTCTTTATAATCACTCACAGACCAATTCATTGCTCCAACACCAGAAACGTACGTACAAAACAAGGTCCTTTTCCCTAAGTATTGCACTAGGCGAATTTCATGAGTGGATCTATTGGTATTTAGAATACCTTCTAAAATAATATTCCCAAATTGATAGGCTTCTTTCTTTTGAGCGCTTTCTGAATTCGTTTGAGTTTTCTCAATTTCTAGTAATTGTGCCATGACTTTTTCTGGTGCTTCATTTACTGCTTCGGATAACCCTAAGATCAGTTTTACCGAATACGTTTCTACTGGACGTAAGTTTGCTTGTGCTAGCGCATTGTTGGATATTTTGTGCTTTATATTTTGTGTCGCAACTTTGTTTCTAGTAATACCATATTTTTTTAAAAATAAATCAATCGTTGACAATTCTAACAGCCCTTTCACGTTATTGAGTTCTGGATAGTTAAGATAGATAGTAGCTCATTCAGATTCATCTGTTTATTTTTTGTAATTTTTAATTCTTCCAGGTCCTTTTCATAAATTTCCTTTAATTCTGCATACTCTTTTGTTGTTAACTCATCTTTATAACTTTCAGGATTATCTGCATGTACATAGTCAGAAATATACTCTACTTGCTCTATTTCTCTCCAAGAGCATATAGCATAGACTAGAAACGTACCACCAAAAATGAGAATGTCTTCTTCTACTTCAGATATTAGGTCATCACAATCAATGCTGATCTTTTCTCCTTTATTATTCAAAATAGCCAAACAAATTCCTCCTTTACTTACTTAATCGTGCTACTTCTTTGTTGATTTTTCTTTTCATTGCTCTAAACTCTGGAAATTTTTTCGTTAAAATATCGTATTGATCTAATTCAAAAATATTGATTTCTTCTATTTTGTTTCCTGTAATTTTATACTTTGTTTGATTTGAGAGTGTCACAGTGTGCAACCACCCATCTTTAACTACTCCCATAACACTTTCATATCCTTCAAGTTTAGGGTATCTTTTCGTTCCTCCCCAAATTTGAACTTTAATAATACCTAATTTAAGATTTTTAATTAAATCATTCTTTGCTTGCCTTTTTTGATCTAATAAATTTTGATAATCATTTTTTAAGCTATCATAATTCATAGAGAAATATTCCGCTACGTCATGTAAATCATAATGATCAATTTTTTTGTAGTGTTTACTAACATGGTGCCAACTAGTTGATCCGTGTCTTTTTGCAACAAATTTCCACATTGCTACAGATTCATTTTTTAATGTTTCATCGATGTTATTTTCAGTAACAAACGTTAAAATGTAGTCTTTCGTAATGTGATTCAACGGAACCTCCGCATTATCAATTGCTATCTGACTTCTTACACTTCTTGATTTTCCTACGTATCCCATTTTCATTCCTTCTTCCTTTGATATATGGTATAATCAAAGAGGTTTAGCGACCCGCCTATTCTTGAATTTTCAAGAGTAGGCTTCTTTGATTACACTTATATTATATCACACATAAGGTAAATGTAAACACAATCATTCCTGTTTGTGTTAAATTGGTTCTTCACCTATCTATCTGTTTGGCCAGTTAGTGGAAAACGAATACCCATTACTTTATTCATTACATGTAAATTTAAAGCGTACTCAAAATTAACACAAATGACGTATGCCCAATTTGAATGTCCTACTACTGACCTGGTAACAACTGGACAAAGAAAAGAACCAACAAGGCATACCCTGTTGGTTCTTTTTACTGTTACTTTCTTTTAAAGTAATAATAGACATTTTCCAATAAACCTAATCCTACATAAACAATTATTGTGGAAATAAAAATTTCCAAAAATTTTAACCTATTAAATTCATTAAAAACAACTTGAGTAAAAAAGTTCCAGATCATATAGAAAGTAAAAACTAAGAAGCTATTTCTTGAAAAAACTTTATTCTTATTGTTCATAGCTACTTATACCTTTTCCCAGAGGATACACAATGTAATTTTTAGCAAAATCTATTCAACCTAATTTTGTGTAAATTAAAATGCTAATTACTACCACTAACGGTATTAAATACAATGCGATTGTCCAAAAAACTTCTCTTTTTTTTAAAGCATTATCAAACCAAACTGTACGTTTATTATCAGACACTGATACACTCATTCTATACTCGTTTGGGGTGATAAATTGACATAAAATTGCTAAAAAAAGAAATCCTACGCTCCATAGTGAATTTGACCAACTAAGTAAAGATAAAACAAAAAATATCCAAGTGAGAAAACTCAATATTCTAAGTCCTGTTATAGACATAACATCACTCTCCCAAAATTATACGCAACCTGCCAAACTCTTCAATCCATGAATACCCACAACTGCCCACCATAGTCCTCCAGTTGCATAAGCAAAAGCCCCATCAATACCCGTACCATACAATGCAATTAAACAATTTTTTTGTTTTGCCGTTATCTTAACTGGGTTACCTATAGGTCTACCAGCAGAATCACAAGAATTTGCAGGTCTACGACCAATACGAACCATATCTCTACAAGATCCTCTGCCGCTTTCTCTTGGCATAATAATATGGTCTGCATCCCCAGTTAAATCAAAATCCACATCATCCAAAGTTGTTACTTGATCTAAAGAATTCTCCTTAACTAATTCGTCTGCTAATACTGTACCAGGAACAATAAACCCTCCAAGAATGGCAATCCCTAACATAAAAACTACTATCTTTTTCATCTTAATTCTCCTTATCTTAATTTTTTTGTTCTAACCATTTTGGTAATGCTTCTTTTGTTTCACTATCATATTTTTGCACTTCACCTCGGGTATTGAAATAAATTAAAGTAGGAACAGTTTCAACATTGTATTTTTCACGTACATTTTGAATATCTTTATCAATTTGTGTATCTTCTGTATCTAAATATTCTATTTGCAATTTGTTTTTTTGGGCTAGTTGACCTAATAAAGGTGCAAATTTTCTACAATATGGACAAGTTCGTCGTCCAAAATAAACAAATCTTTTTTTGTTGTCGTTATTTTCCAAAAGTTCTTTCGCTGTTACTCTACTAAATTTACTAACTGTATCATCATAAATACTAAATTCTTCTTCCTCCTTATCTTTAGAGACTTCAACAGCTTCCACATTTTCTTTACTTACTTTTACACTTTTTTTATTTTCCCCTCCTTCTCCCGTACAAGAACTTAGAACAAACAAAGAAATAACAACCGAAGAAACTATTTTTACTTTTTTTAATTGAATAGCAAACACCTACTTTCAAAAAGATTATATATAAACACAACATATAAAGCGCTTTCTTTCAAGATATTAAGAAATAACTTACCTCACATTTAGTATACAATTTTAAAAAAAGTAGTAACAGCATAAACCATGAAACGATAAAAATTTCACGTTCCAAACGATAACTCATTAAAATATCTATTATATTTTTTAAATTATTTAGTCATCAATAAAATAATAAAGACTGTCTCTTGGGGGGAGACAGTCTCTTAGGTTATAACTTATTTTAGCCTTTCATTTCTAACAAATACTCATAGAACTGAACGATCAATTCATTCAGTCTGTAAGAAAATAGTTAAATCTGAAATAGCTATTTTTATTTTACAGTATCTACCTTGGCCTTTCAATTGCCTTGATATTACTTTTATTTCAAGATTATTTAACATGAACAAATACTTCTGAATCTTTTACATAAATGTCATGGTAATAATTAGATTTCATTAACTCACTTTCTTCTTTATTCAACGCGTTAATATCAAAGATCTCCATGTTCACTTTTAAACCAGTGTACGTTCTAAATAAAAACTGATTTGGCCAATAAAGGGCTTCATTTGGTGGAACCAGTTCTTTTAATATAGGATAATTCTTCGAACTATTAACAAATACTGGCGAATCCTTAAATAAAGACGTACTATGCACGGTCACCGTGTCACGGTTCACTAGGTCTTTTAAATCATCGGCTAATATCATACTTTGTCGTTCAAAAGATTCCTTTTGGTGGCTTAACGCACTAGCATAAACAAATGTAAAAGATAAAAGGTAAACACAGAAAAGACAAACCGCTGTTTTTGACACATATCCTAGCACGTTTTTAGAAGTATTTGCCAAAGTAAGCATGATAATTGAAACTACAAAAAAACTAAATCCATAGCCGTATCTAGGCGAAATTAACAAAAGCTTTTCCGGAAAGATTAAAAAGACGCCGTAACTCAAAATAGAGCCTAAAAATAGAAATAACACTGCGTATAAAAAGCTTTTAACAGGCGATACTTTCGCATTAAGAACAGTACTTAAAACAAAGAAAATTACTAGAATAAAAAACAAAAGTATCCATAGTTTTGTACTCTGTTCAGTTATTTTTGACAGATACATTTGACTATTTACCAGGATTGTTTTGGGTATATCCTTAACACTCGCGATTGTTGTCATACCGCCTCGCGTTGCTATTTCAGGATTAAATTTTGTTTCAATAAGATAAAGAAACATGGCGCTTATATAGCTAATCATAGCTACAATCGCTTTTTTAAGAACAGCAATAAACGATTGATTGTCTAACAGCTGCTTCAGTGATAATGCTAACACCATCACGACATAGATCCCCGAAGACGCCTGATAAGTATTACACATCAAAAAAATGCTTAAAATAGAAACAACTAAAAATAAGACTTTATTTTTATTCCAAAATAGAAATGGAAGTACTGAAAATAAAAGGCTCAAAGACATGTAAGGACTGTCGAACCTGAAACTTAAATTTTGTAAAAACCAAGGATTAAAGCCAACCAACATGGCTGCTGTTAAAGCTAAAAGAGATAGCTTCTTATGAAAAGAGTAAACAATGATAATCCCTGTTACTGATACAATGAATCCAGAAATAATATGCGTCCATAACCCCATATCCGTAAGGTGTCTACTCCCTTGAACTAACCAAGAACCAATTTCGCTACCCCAACGAGAATAACTTCTAGCAAAGTCCGTATTACCATCAATTTGCCTGCCGGTGTCATCAATATAAGGAAAGTTGATTATCCCTATGCTTAAAACTAAGACTTGACACATTACTACACTTGTAATTAACAGATTTTTATTGGCCATAAGCCAACTTTGAAACTTATTCATTTTTTCACTCCTCAAATTTTATTAAAATCCCCCCTAAGAAAACGAACACCTTTTATATTTACATTAAATGGGTCCATATATTAATCTTACAGGGTTTTCAAACTAAAAACCACGTTTTTTTATCGTATAAAATATATAAGTAAAAAAAGCAAATAATTTTTTATCTGCTTTTTTTGTTCTCTTTCTATACACATTTACTGCATAAGTCTTCTTCAATCCAATAACAGCCCCCTGGGCATGCATTAAATTGGGTACATCCACAAACTCTGCACCTCCTATCGTCTGGATCAAAAATTTCATTTTGTTCTTCTTGCTCCTTCAGATAGTTTTCAAATCTTTCTAAGTAGGAATCCAAATCAGGCATATTATTTCCTCCATTTATAAATTCATTAGTTGATTAACTCTTTACTCTTAAACTGCAAGCCTTCCTGGTAACCAGACTGAAAAGCATCGAAGTTTTCAACCTGGTGTGAGGTGTCTTTTCCTTTAACTAAGCCTAGCTTTGAGACTTCTTCATGGACTGCGACAGGCAACTGCAATGCAAGTTCGTAACCATTCGTAAGTACCTGGGCTTCAAATACAGAACTAAGAGCTGTCAAATACCCTTCGATATAGTCTTGTTTTAATTGCCATTTTCGTTTATATTTTCGCTTAATTTCCGGTTGCTTCATAAACTCTTTTGAACAAAAGGCAACACTACCTTTTGCATATAAAAATGTAATTTCTGCAATCTCTGCATCTGTTGTTAAACCTACGTAGTGTAATTCTATATCTGAAGAACTTTGATAGTAATTCTTCACACGAAAATTCTTTGCAATGATTCCAGCTAGTCTGTAGACCCATTTATGTGGTCTTCCTTTGTAAATCACTTTATCTACAACCTTTTCCTGTCTTTGGTGTTGCTGATAATGAAACACTTCTTCTTCATCAATTCCATAGGCTAGCATCAATTCCTGGGCCTTTGCTAAAGCTGTCATTGATTCTTCATCATTCGCATCGTTCGCTAGTGCTAACAACCGTTGAATTTTATCTTTTCTTTTTTCATCCATTCGTATTCTCCTTGCTCATAGTAATCTTTAAAATTGGATCATCTGCTGTATTTCTTGGAAAACCACACACGACTCCTTCTAACGCTCGTTCCATTTTCGTTTGTTTTTCGGTTCTTTCCTTTTTACTTTCATGATATAACTTTTTCAAATCAATTTTTTCAGCCATGCTTTACATCCTCTCTTCTATTAAATGTTGTTTCTATTGCCTTGTTAAACTCAACCTTTTTTAATCTTCTGTATGGATTTTTTATTGTTTTTGATCAATGTATCAATCATGTTTTGCGTGATTGCATCCGGAATATACCCTTGCTTAATAAACAGCAGTTTTTCAAGATTGGCTCTGTACTTGTTGATTAATTTAACGTTATTTTTATCCACTTGATCTCCAGATCCAGAATGATACACTTTTTCTTTCAAACGACGCTGCTCTTTTCTAACTACGCTAAGCGCAATCGTTAATTCAGACGTATTGAACGATTCAAGTTCTTTTATCGTCGTATATTGATAAAAGCAAGGATCTTCTATTATGGTTAATTCCCGTATTTCCATGCTCATTCCCCACCTTTCTTATAATTCCTTACGTTAGGCTTCAGCTGGGCCAAAAAGCCCAACTGATACCATAAAATATATTTTTTTATCTATGCAGTTCGTAAAAGACTGCCTAGTATTGGATCAAATTGAATCATTCCAAATTCTGAAAATGCAGGGTTCGTCGTATTAACTACATACACATATTGCCTATAAGATTCTAAATCCCTGTGACAGTAAAGCCAATCACTAGTATCGCGTCCAACGTAGAATAATGATAAAAATCTCTGGCCATCCGCTGTTTTATTTTCAGTTACATAGTACACCAGGAAGCCATACTTCTTTTCGGCCGTCTTTATGATTGCCTCTATTTCTTCAGTGACTAAAATATTTTCACCTTGAAAGTAATTGCTGGTGTAATGGCATTTCCCTGTTTCCATGAACTCATCAATGACAGAACTTGATAGGTCGGTAAGCATCATTCTATACCATGCTTCTTTTTTTAGAGTTTCGTTGGCCATTGTCGTATTACTTAATCTTCTCATTTGTATTCCTCCAAAAGCAATATTTTTTTTAATTCGTTACTGTTAGATAATTGTTCTATTCTATGAGTTGCAATGAATCCTTGCCATAACTCCATCGTTATGGCAGGAACCCATTGAATATTTTTCTAAGGTACGCTATACTTATTCATGACTATAAATAGTTAACGTCCTAGAAATCTTTTGTCTTCAGCAAAAGGTTTCTTTTTTTGTGCTTTCAGCTGCAGGATCTAATAACTTATTGATAAATTCCTTATCTGCATCTGTACAAGCCGGATAATAGTTAGAAATAAAGAATTCTCCATTTTCGTCAATTTCTAGTGCTACTTTTCGCAACCCTTTAACGAAATAGAATATTGGTTTTTTCTTCCACTGCGTCACTGCACCGCTTTCTATCAGCTCTTTTGTTCTCTCACTCACCACCTTGTTTTCATCCGCTTCCTTCATTTGTTCCAGGGTCGCAATTTTATTTTTTAGTTTCGTGATTGCTGCGCCGTAGGTTCTCGCCTTAATTGCTGGTTTTGTCTTGTTATAGGCTTTTGCTTTTTCGTTAGCTTTTTCAAGCTCTTTTAGTTCATTTTTAAAGTAGTCAATATTATTGACGCTTGTTTTTGCGCCAACCGTCGCATAACTTGATTTACCGACCACATGAACGTCTTTAATTAACTCGTTTTTTTCCTTAAAGTCTTCTACCTTTTCCAGCATTTCCACTCTTTTTTCTTGTTTTTCTTGTTCCTTCAGTAATTTAATTGCACGATCATGATAGCCATTTACTTTCTTATAAATGTCCCCACGGCCAATAATGTTAGGCTGTCCAAAAGGGATACGGTCATGTTCCGCTCTAATTAAGCGGTGTGTTTCTTCGCTTTCTCTTTTTAGTCGTTGCAATTTTCCTTGTGCTTGTTCAAGTCTAGTCATTTTTACTCGCTTCTTTCTGTTTTTTTATTTTTTTCAAAACTCATTTTTTTTGAAGATTTAGGAAGGGGTGCTTCTTTTGAACTTCGTTGGTTCGGTATTTTTCTGTGGTCCTCTCCTTTCTTTGTTTGCTGTTATGATCCATTTCTTCAGTGAGTTTGAGGTTTTGGGTGCGCAGAGAACAGACATCAGACACAAAGAAAACACAAGGGCGAGCTTGCTCGTGCATTTTACCCTTGTGTTTTCGACTGGCTGTTGTATGATTCGCAAGTACACAAGGCCGGCTCACTGAAGAAATGATAACCGCAACAGAGTGACGAGTGACAGAAAAATGCCATAGAACCAACGCCTTTTTTCTGTAGCAGTGAAACTGCTTCAGAAAAAACTTAAATCTGCGGAACGCTTCCTTGTGGTCTCACAAGGAACAACTCGTGTCAATGTCCTTTTCCGTTAAGCGAGGAACGAGTAGGAAAAGAGAAACGTTCACCAGTCGGAACGAATGGGAATAGAACGTTTAATTGACTCGTGTTGAGTGCAGCAGAAAATCCATTGGTTTTGGAGCAAGGGCAACTGCACCGCAGCGGAACAATGGATTTTGTCCTAGATTTCGGTTAGGAATGCTAAGAACGGTCTTTTCTTAGCATTCCTAACGTTTAATCTTTAATGACCTTGACCCATTTGTCTACCGCTTGTTTCAATTCATCTGGTACCTTTTGTCGATTCTTCTTTCCTTGTAACTGAACAACCCTATTGTAGTTGTACTCTAATGTGAAATAAGATTTTTGAGGGTTCTTCTTCTCTCTTACGAAGATAATCGTTGTTTCTCCCTTTGCGTGTCTGCTTATATAGCTTGCTACGCAATGGTTTAGTGCTTTTCCTTCTTTTTTTATGTCGTTTGCTCGTTTAGGTAACACAAATGTGTACCCATCAATATCTCTTTCATACTTCCTTAATTGTTCCAAACGTTCTTTTATTTCTTTATCCCTTTCTTCATAGTTCACCTGATTAATTCTATCCACTGCACAATCGTGTGCGACTTCTAAATCTGGCGGTAACTGATTACGTTTGTTTATTTCTATTTTTAGGAGCGTTAACATATTGAGGTAGTCTTGATAATATTTAAATGACTTTCCTTGCTTTACTAACCAATTCTGAAACTTAACAGCGCCAATCTCATTTGGAAAATCGGATATGTCGCTCTTTAATACGTATTTTTCAATCCCTTTTACCATTGGTATGTTTAAGCTTTCAAATGTTTGTTTCAGCTGTATCTCTTTTAAACTATTGTCTGTATTCTTTAAAAATGTTTTGTACTTCCTTAAACAGTTCTTTGTAAGTATTCGCATGTCTACTGCACCACTCATAACATCATATGCTAATTTATGAGCATTTATTTTCTGAGCAAATTCTATCAAGGTTCTATATTTGTACGTGATAGCTAAATTGTCAACGTTTAGTCGCTCTAAATTTAGATATTTCAACTCTGACACACGTTCTAAACGCTTTTTCCATTCATTAGGATATAAGGCTATGCCCATATTGTAACCATAATATACAGGTAAACATATCTTTCCAATCTTGATATGTTGATTATTTGAAAATATTTCAATACATTCTAGCTGTTCACTAAAACATTGCACTCCATTTTCATACTCTGAAATAACTTTGTAGGTCTGTACTTCAATTCGCTTACTTGTACTTAGAACAATCTGAAAACAATTACTTGAATCATAAAAGGTCAATCGAGAGTTCTTTCTCAATTTTTTCTCAATTATCCAATCGTGTTTTCTTGTTGAAGCAACAATGGTTTCACTCTTATTTTTCCATACATATGTCCGAAAAGAAGTGTAGCACCATTCAAAGAACGCTCTTGGCGGTTGTAATTTATTCTCTACATAGTCATTAGTATTCATTAAAAATCTTCCCCCTCAAACAAATCTATTTCGTTATTATTCTTGGTTTCTACTGGTGTTGGTCGCTGTATTTTTTGATTGATATAATCGCTTTTTATTGTCGCTTGTATTTTTGGCTTATCCGTTGGCAGTTCGTCAAGCGTATAATATTCTCTAACCCAGTTAAAAACAGTAATGTGACTAGCCATTGCCCCGTTACCATTACGTATTTCATAGGCCTTTTGAATGCAGTAAGCTTCTGCCCCTTTCAATGTTCTATCTTCCTTTAAAATACCAGTCAAAAGGTCTTTATCGGTTTGCTGACATAGCCAGTTGTGAATAGCTTCTAGTCTACTGTCAGGTTCGGTTTCTAGTTCTTTTAACATCTTTTCCAGTGCTTGCTCTTGTATAGTCAATTGACTAGTTAAGAAAAAACGTTCATAAGAAAATCTGTCGCTAATTACTAGCCATTTGTATTTCGTCCCTTTATCTATCGTTTCATCAATGGTTAGATAAAGGGACGAATAGTTACCGTCGGAGTCTTTAATCGCAACGATTGCTTTTTCTGGTAGCTTTTCAAGATAAGAAAGCAACGTCACGACTGGATAAAGGGCTACTTCATAATTAGGATAGAAACACAAAAATTGGAAGTTTTTTCCGTTTCTTTCAATGCTTTCTTTTCTAAAAGCTACACTGATATAACCTTGTGTGTCGTCAAAAATAGTGGTTGCTAGATTTTGATTGTATTGTTTGAGTGCGTATGTCAATTCTTTTACAGTTTGTATATTTTGAAAGTCCATAACGTTCCCTCGTTTCTTTTGTTAGTCCAACCTCTTATGAATAAGAGGTTGGGGGAATTTCACTTGTCAAAGGTCATGAGATACGTTATACTTGAATTACAAATTTATTCAGGTATAACTACCAATTCTTTAGAAATCTTTTGTTTGTGGCAAAAGGTTTCTTTTTTTGCGCTTTTTTCGTGGAAATAATTCAACACCTCTAAAATATCTTTTTCACCTCTTTCGTTGTTTTAAATGATAAATTCTGTTGTTTCGTGATTATCTTCTGTTAAGATTATTTCTTGGTCGTAATACATGTTAGAAACTAATTCATGTGCTTGTTCTTCGCTTTCAGCGTAAACATATACAGCTACCTCTAAAGTTTCAACAATTGTCACACAGTATTTTTTCTTTTTTTTTGCCATTATTACACGTCCTTCCATTCAATATGGTTCAATAAAAATGATAGTTGGTTTAAACGGTCATTGGCATTTTTTAAACAACCATAATTTAACAACAGCGTGACTGTATCATTTTCATTGATTGCTTGGCTTAATTTTTGGTATTCCAATTGTGCCTTTTCTAGGTCAAGTTTTAATTGTGGCTCATTCATTTTAACCACCTCCTTTCAGGTTTTTGGGTTTTGAACAACCATTTTTGTTAGGCGTTTGAGGAAGTGAAGCTGGACGGTCAAAAATTCCTTTTCGTCAAACGGTGTAGTCTACCCCCTTTTTCGTTTTTGTTTAGGTTGTTCATTTTCGCCAGTGTGTTCGTGTCGCTCGCTGTGCCGTGGAAGGACCATAGACATAAAGAAAAAACAAGGGCGAGCTTGCTCGTTTATATACCCTTGTTTTTTCGACTGGCTGTGGTACTGTAGCAAACAGTGAGCAGCACGTTACACACTGCAAAATGAACGGCCTGAAAACGAAAAAGGTCGCGTGACACTGTTCTGACATCAGAAAAGGGATTTTTGACCGGAACGCCCTTGACTTTATTTTCTAGTAGGTATGAAATACCTACTAGAAATGTTAATCACTGCGGAACGCTTCCTTGTGATCCCACAAGGAACAACTCGTGTCAATGGACTTTTCCGTTAAGCGAGGAACGAGTAGGAAAAGGAAACGTTCCCCAATCGGAACGAATGGGTAGAGAACGTTTAATTGACTCGTGTTGAGTGCAGCAGTTAATCCGTTGGTTTTGGAGCAAGGGCTACCGCACCGCCGCGGAACAACGGATTCATTCCCTTTTCCCGAACTAAAAAAGGCGCACGTCTGTATAGATCGTTGCGCCCTGGTCGTTTAGTAGTATTTTTTTTTAGAATATGCTATACTATAAACGAAAAGAGAGCTGTGCGCTAACACAACTCTCTAGTGTAGAACCGTTTAAGACGGTGGCATTTGTTTATAGTTAAAAAATAACCGTTTAACTCGCCAAAGTTAATGAACGGTTATTTTTTGTCGTTTTTTAGCAATTCCACAATCAACTTAATCAACGCAATGGTAAACATACCAAAGCTTAATATCAGCTGAATTGTTTCTAATGCAGACAAAAGGCTTCTCCTTTCTTTAGATTTTGGAAGTACGCTCATACGCACCACCTCACTTTCGGATTGGATAGCCACCGTCATAACTTTTCTACTGCTTTAGTATATCATAAAACGCACAGAAAGCCTATTTTATATAGGTTTTCTGTGCGTTTCTATTTTATTGGCAGCCAGGTGTACACCTGGTATTTTTTCTTTCCGTATCTGTGAAAACTTCTTTACGATTTCTCTATTATGATATGTTTGGTACATTCCTTCGGTGTAACAATTTTGAGTTCATATAAGTACCAACAAAACTCTTCAAAATTCCCTTGTTCTGTTTGTTTCATGGCTGAAATCCCCTTCCTGTCACATAACCTGGTATGCTCCAGATTCCGAGTGATTCACTTTTAGCTTGTTCTTGGGCTTGCTCTAGTTCTTCCAAATACTTAGTGTTAGGCTCTTTTACATAGGCCACACGTGCTAACCCTTCACTTACAAGCGTTTTTTGTAGTAATATTCCATCTACGAATATGTAGCCCAACGCTCGCCCGTAACGGTCTGTTTTATCGCCCTTATCATATTCAAAAGTGATTTCTGTAGCAGTAGACAAAAGCTCTTTTGTGCGGTTACTAGCTTCCAACCCAAACGGTTGAACTTTTGTGTTTGGTTTGACCGTCTCGGGTGTGTCAATTAATAAAAAGCGAACCTTTCGTTCTTTTCCGTCAATCCTCAAAACCGTTGTGTCACCGTCTACGTGTCGTACAAAGTCAGCTGGTATACGTTGATCGTTTGAGATCGTTTGAGTAAAATTTCCAGTAACTTCTTTTACGCTATCCTGTGCTTTTTGTTCAAGACTTACGCATCCTGATAATAAAAAAGTGGCTACTGCTGTAAGCAGCAGCCACTTTTTACCGATTAACTTTTTCATTTTCTCCCTCCTTCAGATAAATTTTAATGATAAGCAGGCGGTTCCATATCATCCATACCATAAAACGGTTCGGCGTTCGCCATTTCTGGCATTTGTTGTTTTTGTTCTCTATTTTGTACAGTTTCTTTTGATTCTAAAAATTCAAAGCCTGCTACGACTAATTCTGTAACATAATGCGTTTGTCCTTGTTGGTCATCATAAGAACGTGATTGCAATTCACCATTTACCGCAATTAATGAGCCTTTTTGCGTATATTTTGCTAACACCTCTGCAGGTTTCCCCCAGATTACACATTGAATAAAAGTCGTTTGGGCATTCCCTTCTTTATCAAGTCTTTCTCTTTTGCAAGCTAATGCAAAATTGGCAACGGCCTTCCCTGTTGACGTTACTCTTAGTTCTGAACTTTTTGTTAATCTTCCTACTGCACTTGTTTTAATCATTCTTGATTCCTTCTTTCTTTTTATTTGGTCGTCCAAAGAGGTTTTACCTCTTTGGACGTATAATCTAATTTTTTACTAATGTAATTCAATTCCTAGCACCACATAACCTTCACGTTGTGCATAATCCGTTATATAAATAACTTCCGCTTCGCATTCATCATCTAAATACATGCCATTCATATATTCTTCGAGAATTAAAATATCCCCTACTTGAAAATTACGATCGTTCTTTCTTATCTCAAATGTTTTTCGCCGTTCTTTTACTGCCTTGAAAAACTCGGTTTCAATTTTTAATGTGTGAATAACTGGGCGTCGTTGTTCCATTTTACTTCCTCCTTAGGCTGTTGCTGTTAATGTCTTTTGTTTGGCTTGTTCTTCTTTAACTACCTGCGAACCATACATATTGCGAATATCGCTCATATTGTATTTTTTCTTACTGCGTTTTTTATATCCATCGGGGGCTAAATACCAGGACTTTTTGTTGTTGCTCCATTTCATATTTAAAGCTTTTAACTCTTCTTTATAAGGCTTGGTGTTCCCTGATACCCATAAGAATGCGCCTATCACTTCAATTGAAACATTTTCCATTTTTAGCGTTAACAACTTGTGTATGATTTCTTGCCATTCTTGCGGTGTTTCTGTCGTTTCTTTTTGGTAGTACTCACCTTCTTTATTTTTGTGTGTATTTTTAAGCTTATCGAACAACGCTTCATACTCGTTATTTATTTGCGCCATTTCTTTATCAGTACCGCCCATATCTGGGTGGTATTTTAAAGCTAGCTTTTTATATACGCGTTTCAATTCTTCTAATGTCGTTACATCTTTGATAAATTTCATGTTAATCGCCCTTTCTGATTGTTGCTGAGCAGCTAAGCTGCCCAGCGTTCCAATTTTTCAATTGATTTTTTATCATTTTCAAGGTCGGCTTCTGTGTACCATTCTGGTAACTCTTTATCAGAAAATAGACTGTAGATAAATTCTAAGATTTCCATGCTTTCTCTAGCTTTAACAGCTGATTCACATTGATTAACGTAATATCTTACATCTTGTCTAAGTCTATCGACATAAGAATAATGAAACGTTTTGTTTCCTTCTACCATTTTTTTTAATCTGTTTTTTTCTTTTGTTGTTAGCATTTTGCTTTCCTTCTTTCGATTTTTATTTTCAAACAACCAATAGATAGCTATTTTTTGGTCAACGCCTTTCCAACCAACCTTTTCGGTTGAGGGAGTGAGGCGCCGGGTGTTAGGGGTGCAACCCCTAAGGTTTGATTAGGCTCGTTTTTAGACGAAGGCCTGTTTGTTTGATTTCGCTTTTCAGTTTTCAAAGGTCAGAGGGGAAATTCTGGTTAGATTCCCTTTTCGTATATCGGTCGTTCGGCATAACCGACTAGAAAACATGTTCTGTCGGAGGACAAGGGTCGGCTTGCCGATGCCACTTGCCCTTGACCTCCGACAGGTTATGTTTTAGGTTATACTCGCCGAGTGACTGATAGACGATTAGGGAATCTTAGAAATTACACGGCTATGAGAACTGATAAATCAAACACACTAGCCCTTCCTAAAAACGGGCCTGATTCAGACGCATGGTTTTTGCGTCTGAATCACTACGTCGGTTCTCCGACGTAGAAAAAAGAACGAAGCTTGACTTCGTTCTTTTCCTCTCTTAGGTGAGCGTATGCGAACTCAACCAATCTATTGGTGTTCTTCTGAAAGAAGAAAAGCTTGTTAATCATATTCTACGTGCTTTTTTACTTCATATAAGCAGCTACTTAAAATTATCAAGTAGCTTATTAATACTTCAAATTTCTCGACATAAATTTCAGGAATAGAGACACAATACCTGTTAAAATTAACGCAGCGAATTTTTTCAAAATTTAAGTTAAAAGGTGTTCCATAGAAAATAGTAATTAACTTTTTTAAAGACAATAAATCATTAATAAAAATTGGGACAGCTTCTTTAGAAATACCATATGTTCCATCATGATAAATAGTGATTTCTACATCTCCTAAAATACATAAGTTTTCATTATCTAGCGTTAATCGAAAAGATCTCACGATTGTTTTTGCAAGTGTAACAGGTTGCCACCAAATGACATGCCATCGTCTTTTGCTTATGGGAATAAGCCCTGTTTCATCATCCAGACAGCCTAATTTTTTTAACTCTCTTTCGTAACTGGCTAGCTTCTTGTTGAATTCTTTCTCTATTCTTCTCATGAAACTCACTCCCAATTAATGAATTTATCTTTTTCTAGTAATCGTTTCAGTTCACTTTCAAATTCTTCAGCTGAAAAAACATGCAATCGATCAAACACTTCTTTGTACTCGTCCCCTTCTTTGTCAATAAAATATTCTTTAAACATATCAAGTTCTTCTTTAATGATTGAACTAGGTGTTACATAAATTAAGCGTGCATCTTCATAATTTTTTAAATGTTTAATGTATTTTGGAAACACACCCTGACTATAACGTCGTTTTGTCTTTAGTGTTAATTCTATTTCAAATTGCCACTCTACTTCTCGTCCAATACTATCCAAAAACATAAAAATGAAGTCAGGAACAAAGTATTTTACGCCTTTTTGATTTTTCTTCTCGTCCTTTACTTCATATACTTTGCGACGCTCTGATACTACCGCTTTAAGGTGCGGGTGGTTATTACAAAGTTCCAACATTTTTATCAGATAATCATTAATTTGTAAGTGGTGTTGTAAATTGTATTCAGGAACTTTTGGCAAGGTGTAGTACCCACCAATGTAATTATGCCCTTCTTTTGTTAGGTAATAAAATTTTGTTGATCCAATTTGGGAACATTCCACTAGATTTTTTTCCTTCAGTTTTTTTAGATTACCGTATACACTACTTTTTTTTGCCATATTATCAAATTGACAAAAGTCAATAAGCTGTTTTACCGATACAACTCTCAATTCATGTAGTAAACATAAAAGAATCAAGTGTATCTTATCTTCTTTTGAATAATCAATAAAGTAATTGTAAAGTAATGGTTTCAAAGTATCACCGCATTTCTATAAAATGTACAAATAGGCAAAGCCTATTTGTTTCATTGAAAAAGAGTTTCGGAACAACGTGTAGAAATTCTTTTTCAGCTTTTAAGTCCTCCAAGTTTTGGTGGAGGATTTAGGAGGTTGTTGTTTTGGGCGATAGTCCCTTCAAGGTTTGGTGAAGGGGCGTCTATCGCAAGGGGTAGTTGTTAATCTTTTGAACTTTATCTTTTGAACTTTTTTCTTTATTTTTTATTACTTCTATCACCTTACTCATTCTATTTTTTACTCTATTCTGTTTGTCCTCGGCGCTTGGTATTTTTTTCGTAGTTGCAAAATTCCTGACCATTTTCGCTTAATGGGGGTTTTAACCCACGTTGAGCGAAAATGGTCAGGAATTTTGCAGGCGGAGAAAGCCTTTTATACCAAGCGCCGAGGACACGCCACTACAATTTATAATTCCACACACTTTCCAGTGGTTTTCCTAAGTATTTCCATGATGTTTCCAAAATTTGACACACTATATTAATCTATTTTGAATTACTTTTTTGTAACCATTCGAGTGCGTTTCGCACATAAACTTTTTGTGGTGGGAGGTTTACATTTTCTGCTGTACGATAAATAATAAACTCCCCTGTACGCAATTCTTTTATCTTGTTTGGACTAATTTTGAAGCGATCTACATTACGTTTGGTTCCTCTATCTCCTGACCAATCAGATTTTCCAACATCTGAATAACCATCTTCTTGTTCCGTAACTGAAGTTACATCAATGTCTTGATACGTTCCCATTGTTTCACTCCAATACTCGGCTTCACCTTTTTCGTTGGTCTTTCCAATGAACAAAGTATTCACATTTCCGACAAGTTGTTCCATTAATTTATCCCCTAATTTTGCAATATCTGCCATCGTTTGAGGGGTGAAAATACCATAAACACCTGCACCTCTACCTTTATTTACCATATCAATAAACGTTTCATTTAGATAAGAAGCAGGTTCATCAAAAATCACAAGGACTTCACGTTTCACATTTTTTCGATACATTTCAGAAGCAAAATAATTTACGTCTCCGACTAACATTTGCGCTAAAGTGCGGATATATTCTTTGTAAATCAATCCATTGAACGATACGTAAACTAACTTGCGTTGATTGACAATTTCTTGCACATCAAGAACATTTTTTGCGTTTTTTGTATCAAATAATTTTCCTAACTCACTGTCTAATAACATGTTAATGTTTGTCTGTAATGCTTCTGATGTGGCATACAAATAAAACGGTGAATCTTTATGTTCATAACGAATAAATAATCGTTCGAACAATTTTTGTTTGATATTTTCTCCTGTTTCTTCGTCTGTTGGCAAATATCTTAGGTTTCGTTTGAGTAATAAATAGTACGAGTCTAAATCTAATGTTTCTGGATTAAGGACAATCGTTTCCGTTTCTTTTTGTGCTATTCCTAGTTGGGAAATGTTTCTAAATTTACTGTTCTTAATTTGTAAATCTTCCTCTTTTTCTTCTTTATCAAGGTCTGAATCAGGCAGTATCTCGCTTCCTTCTTTCACTGATTTTTTCTTAGGTTGTTGTATTTTCTTTTCTACTTCAATCTCAAATAGTTTGGGATTGTTTGGTAAAATCGCATCCGCAAATAAGTGTAAAACATTTCTCGGAAGTAAAAATCGTTGAACAAATGGTAGACTTCGTTCAACGGTTTCTGTCGTACGAGTGTCTCCAGATAAAGTAACCTTGGCTCCTTTAAACTCGTCTAACAATTGAATTGTTACTTGCAAAAGAGCTTTCGCTGCGCCTGAATAAAAGACACTCTCTGTTTCGGCTAAAGACACTAACTTATCTCGAATAGATATGTCATTTCCATGCTCTACTGGGTTGTATCTCATATCGCCATCGTCTGTGAAGGCATGTACTTCTTTATCATAAAACCGTGCAATCTCTCGCATACTTTCTAGCGTATCGCGTGCGCCTTTCCCATCAATGAGAATGACAGGGAGGTTGAATTTTACGGCGTGTTGAACGATTAATTGTAGTAATGTTGTCTTTCCTGAACCTGTCGTTGCGGGAACAAGAACATGCTGATTGAACTCTGAAAAGTTGATGATATACGGCAACCCGAACTCACTTGTGCCAAGCAATAATTGATTGGATAGTTCTTTATACTTGTCAATATCAACTGTTTCTACTGCTTCTTCATACGCTTCTTCTTGTTCATCTGTGAAGCGTTGCGACTCTTCAAATTTATTTTTTTCTCGGCCTTTGTAGGCTTTTGATTCGGTTATTTTCTTCCGTTCGTCTTCCTTTGAGATAACTTTTCGTTTTGCCACAAATGAAGAAAATGCCAAAAAAATGGCTCCCATTCCGCTTGATCCAATAAGCAAAGCGACTATTGTCTCCCAATTAAACCGCAGTGCTGTATTAAGAAGATTTAAGGGGAAAAGAAGATACGCAGACAGATACCCTCTGGGAATCCAGAGGATAAATGCAAAGACATTTATTACAAATAACACACCTGAAAAACTAAGAAAAACAATACTATTTCGTTTCAAAAAACTCTCATAGTCCATATCAAATACATTTGCAGCTTTGTCTTTTTTATCAACCGCTAGACCAATCAGTAATGGAATACTGCCTAAAATCGCAAAAGGATATAAAAGAACTCCGACTAATCCAAAGACTAGTCGGAGTTGGTGGTAGCGAGTCATTTTTTGTTGTTCTTGTCCTATTGGCGGTTTCTTTGGTTGTAGCAAGCCATTGTTAAACAAATTATTTCCTTGCACGAGGTTGTCTCACTCCTTTAGGTTTGTTTGTTATCTTCTGTGTACCAGGTTTCTTGCGTTCTCTGCGAACAACTGGTGATTGTTTAGTTCTCTTTTCTTTCTTAATTATTGGCGTATTATGTCTATTCATACGTGTGATTGGCTCATTTACCTTGGGTTGTACACGTTGTGGTGTAGAATGCGTTTGAGGTACATCAACTTGCGTTACTTGCTTCACTTGATCCATTTTTTTACGTACTTCTGGACGTCGATAGGCAGGATTACTTCCCAACGTTCCACCACTCCGTTTGACCGTTTGGGCCGCTACTTTTGGTTGGATATTTTGACGAGTCGTTGGTTGTCCTGTTCGTCTTGGACTACGAGCAACCACTTGTTTTTTCATATCTTTTGGTTTATTTGTTGGTTGAAGCACTTTTTCTCCTTGTCGTTTCATAAGTGTTTGATGACCTGTTTCGCGTTTTTTACTTCGCTGTCCAGTACGCCGATTTTGATTTCTTAAAGCTGTTAAATTAGTTGATTCGTCGCTTTGATCATTAATTTTTTTGAGTGATTCCTGTTTTTTCAAGCGATCTTTTTCATATTCTTTTTGACGAGCTGATTCATGTTGCTGCCGTTTGAGTTGTTCTTCAGACTTCTGTTCTTGCATACGTCCTTTTTCGTGCGCTTGTCTTAATCCTTCTTGTGCTTTTTCGATAGCATTTGGCGCTTTATGTTGAGGTCTTGGCTTCAACTCACGGCGTAGCGCACTACGTTTTTCTTGTTCTTTATTTAATGGTCGTTGTTTTAAGCCAGTTTCTGCTTTACCATGTTTCCTTGCTTCTTCTTGACGTTTTTTAATAGCTGCTTTACGTTCTTCTTGTGCCTGTTTCCTGCGCTCCTTATTCTCTTGTTTTTGTTCTTTTGCCGCTCTACGCATATTAGCTTCTGTGCCAAAAGGATTTCCGATAAACCCGACACCATCAGAAAGTGAAACACGTCCCGTGACAAGATTAGCAAAGAATTTCCGGAAGACATACAAACCAAGCGGTGTAAGAAGATAAATAAGTATCGTTAATATCTTCTGCCACACGTTCTCTGTCTGATTGCTTAATTGAAACCCTAGTGATAAGAAACTTGCAAAGAAAATAGTCGCAAAACCAACCATTCCCTTCATAAATATAGTCATGCCAAAGGTTTTAAAGTAATTCGCAAAGACGTTGGTTTCAGTTAAAAAGAGTCCTGCGAACAACAATAACGGTAACAACGGCAATAGGAACAATTGAATGACCGCAATAATTAATCGTAAGAAACTTAACAGAAAATACACCACTGTTTGAATGAAGTTAACTACCAGGTAAAACAAACCATAAAAAGTATTGGTCCAGTTGTTATAATACATAATTGATCGGTTCTTTAAGTCTTTACTTTCGTAATTTACAACTTCTTCCATTAACTTATCATTTTCTTCGCTATTCATATCGTTGTCTAACAATAAGTTGATTCGATCATATTCTTTGTCTTTATACTTCACTGTTTTCTTACGGATTTTATTAACATCACTTGTTCCGTAGTTCATGAGCAAGTAAGGTTCATACACATTGGTGTAAAAAACACGTGAAGCAATTAAATTTCCTGCACTTTTTGCTCGTTGATCTGCAGATAATTTTTGCTCTACTTCATTTCCGTTCTTATCTTTTCCTTTCTCTGTCATTGGTACACTAACATCACCTAAGACCGGATTAATATTCACAAATGCAGTCTCAACTTCTTTATCTACACTAAACATCATATCAAACAAAGAATTGGACGTGTTGGCATCTTTTAGGACGGAAAGACCCGTAAAAATAAGAATCGTCATTAAAAAAATACCAAAAAACCGTTTGTATCGTTGTTGTCCAATAAATTTTACACCTAAAATAACAAAGACAAAGGCAATACCAATCGTTCCCGCAATGCCCAACATATTAGTTGCTATGCTAGACGTTAGGTTCATAATCGGTTGCTTAATAGCAGTTATAATATCCATACTAAATAGTGTTTTTACCATAACTGCATTAAACTCTCCGAGTCCTTTTACCATTGACCAAACAAAAGTCTTTATTGTCGCAGAAGCATTAGTGATAGCTTCATTAAAACCCGTTACAGATTCTTTCTCTTTTTCCTTAGTCATTAACTCAAAAGCATTGTCTTTGTAAGTATCATATATTGTATCTACATTAGTAGTTGGCTCCGTAACAATAACCTTATTTTCATCAGGTTTAGGTGCTGCATTAACAGATGTAGTTTGTGTAACAACAAAAAAACAGCCTACTAGAAACAGTAAGGCTGTTTTAATTAATAATTTCTTGTTCAAGGTATCACCTCTTATTTTTCTTTGACTTTTTCAAGAGATATTTTGTTTTTCCCATACTTAGCAGTTATTTTCCCATTCTTTTCTTTTACATCAGAAAAAATGTTTTTGCCTATGTTACTTATATCAATAGTCAATTTTTCTTCCTTATCGTTGTAACTGTATGTTCCGCTATAGCTTGATCCAGACTCTAATAAACTAACTTCTCCATCTTTATAAAAAGTGAATTGAGTTGACACACCAAAACCCGTCCCTTCCCATTTACCACCATCGGAAGTTAATATCTTTTTCATATCTGTTCCACAACCTGACAACAATAACAAGCCGACTAAGGCAATAAAAGGTAGTACTTTTTTCATGCTCACTTCTCCTTTTTTATGATCCTTGTTCCATTGCCAACGCCATTTGAGTAGCTTCATCTTCTTTATTAGTAGACGAAACGGCCATTAACCAACTATCGAATAAAACATCAATTGCAATAGGCTGGCTACGTCCTCGATGGTCTTGGAATAAACAAGTCCCTGATTTTAGTTCATTAATTAACTGAATATTTGCTGGGTTCGTATCCATACCAAAAAATTCTAAAACTTTTTTCTGTGCTTCTTTTTGGTTTGGGCGGAACGCAAATTTATAAGACAATAGTTCTTTTTTATCTTCTTTATCATAATCCATAAACGCTTGTGTGACAAGGTATATATCGGTCATGTTCGCACGTCCTTGACGTAAACTTCCTTCAATTAGAAAACGTCCTTGGGCCGTGTCTTCAAATCCTTTCGCTTCATCGAAAATAATCGCAGCATCTTCAGTTTTATCTGTAGAGAAGATCGTTGTCATTTTCATAATAACTTCCATAATAGACATGCCTGCGATTTGTTCATTGTTTAATCGTCCGCTGTCTATTTCCGCTTGTGTAGGGATTTTAAGCCCCTGGGTACCTAAGACATTGATTTGATTTTCAAAGCGAATAGGTTCGCTGTAATCGTTCCCTAAAAGAATTTTGCCTAACCCAACATTGTGGCCAGAGATTAAATTTGCTAATTTAGGGTCTTTTTCGCGAATAACCTCGATTACTTTCGTTAGGTGTTTTTTCCCTTTACCTTTCATCACCGCATTGACAGAATCTAAAATCAGCGTCTTCTTATCACTTGCAGTGTGACTGTCTGTCGTAACTTCACCAAAATTTTCTAACACGTTTCGTGCGGTTTGAATAGCTTCTTCTCTTGGCAGAAATAGCAATGGATCTAACATTCCTCGATACCTTTCTTCACTTGATAACGAAACAAAGTTAATGCGTTGATACAAAGCTTTAAATTCTGGAATATGTCCGAACTTATCTAATGCTCGTTTGAAAAAAAGGACGGTTTCATTTTTTGGATCAATATAAAGTATTTTTTGTCCTAAAAACGTTAACCACAAGAAAATGTACTTAACAAGTACTGACTTTCCTTGTCCAGGTGGGCCAATGATTAGCGTATTCCCATTTGTATATTGTGCGCCTTCTATGGCTTTTTTAGTCAAGTTTGGGAAAAACCATACGATTTTGCTTGATAAAGAAAGTGCCTGTTGTACGGACTTGAATTTTTTAGCAGTTATGACACGACCTAGAGGCATGCCATAGCGGTTACCAATTTCTTTTTCTAAATCCATTCCAAGGTCCGCTACATAACCTGTTGAAACAACATGCTCGTAGCTTTTAAATTGACTCTTAGCGCCAATTAAACACTGATTAAACAATGTTAATTGGTCGACTAGCGGTCGATATAACTTGTAGTCTGTACCGTCTAAAACAAATTCGAGTTCTTTTATTTTCTCTTCTAATGCTTGTTTACTATCGGCTGAAAGTACAAACGTTGTCGTCATACGACACAATCGTCGTTCTTTACTACGTATCTTTTTACTTAGTTCGTGCAATCGCTCTTCCCCAAATAAAATCACTTCGTCTTCGTCTAAAATACCGTCAACTTGTGTTTGCTCTTTGTCCTGTTCATAGATTCTTTTACGACGTTTGTGTACATCGCGTTTATCTTTATCTGGGTGGCGAAAGGTAACCTTGACATGGGTTTCAATCGTGGTACTCAAACTATCCTGTAAGTTTTGTATAATCGCACTTCCAAACATACTCGTTGGCAAACTGATCAACGGTAAAAAAGCCAGGTAATGCGTTTTATCCAATTGTTCAATAGTCATATATCCCGTGTCATTTTCAATAATCCCCTCCGTCATTTCTTCCGGAAGTAACGTTCGTTCAGGTAAACGGGTATTTGCACGGTGAAAGAAATAATAAAACAATCGGCCTATGGTTCTTGGATCCAAGCGTTCCACATTTTTAAAATTTGATAAGTCTTTGTAAATCTTGTTTTCTAATCCTTGATATGCGCGATAAAGTTGGCTAACTGGTACATGAACCCCTGTTAAAGCATTGATTGCCTTACGTCCAACTTCCTTGAACAATTCCATATACTCCATAGGATTAGCAACTTGTATAGGTGCGGTAAAACGAATGAACAAATACGTACTATATTTGTTCATTTGGACTTCGTCTTTTAGAATATCACCCGCTTGTCGGAAATAGATTTCTCCTAAATCCGCAAAGCTTCCCTTTACCAGTTTATCGATTGTCGCTTCAATCTGTTCGTCGAGATCAAAGTATTCTGGAATATTCATAAAATGGTAATCGAACGTGTCTTGCTCGAATACGCCTTTTCCGTCCTCTATGTATTCCTTGAAAAAGTCTAGATTATTCAAAGGAAATACTTGGTGTGCAAGTTTATAACCTACCCACACGTCGTTAGAGGTTGTAAAAAGAAAATTATTCGTAATGGCTTCAATTGGAAAGTCTAAGCGTGGCTCTTTACTTTTTAGTGGCACCTTATCAACTCCTTTCTTTTTAATCCCTGTTTTTTTCATTTATTATCTGTTAGCTTGTAAACTGTTTAAAACGGTACGTTATTATCAGAATATCCATTGAATTAAAGTTGACGAATTAATACAAATAGATTATGCTGCCAAAAAGAAAAACTTCGAAAACAATAACGCTAGTTACCAAAAGGGCCCATTTAGTTGAATGATCTTTCACCATTACTGCTCTTCCATTATTTTTGAAAAACCATTCTTCATACTTAATATATTGAAATACAATTAAAATAATCAATAACGTATACAATATAAATTTGTACATAACATATACCTCCCTTTTTTAATTGATTTTGTTTACTGTCATCGCTCTAATCATTTGACCAAAAAAAGGACGAGTGCCCTGTCCACTCGTCCTTTTTTGTTTATTCACTTATAAATCATTAAAACGGCAGGTTATTGTCAGAAATATTCACTAGGCTGTTTTATGACGCAAATGGATACAGAGGATCAGGTTTATCCATTGACTGTTTATCAAACGTAGCTTTACTTGTAAACTGTTCTTTTCGTTGCTGGTTTACTTCTCTTGATTCTAATAGTTGGTTCTTCTAACTACGGAAAACTTATTTTACGTTTTCAAAAGAGAGGAAAAGAATTGTTCCCCTTCATTTATTTTACTGAACGACAGTAACGGAGATTGAAAATCCGGAACTTTTGACAAGTCCATTAAAGGTAGCCAAAACCAGTTCCCTTTCATTTTAACAAAGACAGCAATTTCTTGATTCTTTTGCATAAATTGAAAACCATTTGTTCCAACTTTTTCAGCAATTTTTATTGCCTCTTTCTCTGCTTCTACCAGTTTTTCTGACTCTAGTTCTTCAGAATATAATAAATACGCATTATCAGGGGTAGGACGTTTTTTGTGGTAGATATCTCTGTCTTCTTTTCCTTCGCCGTCCATTTCCCAATAGAACAACGTTGTCTGTTTCTGTCCGTTCTTTTGGTAATCTTTGATTCTATTTTCAAGCAGTTCTTCTTCCATCATTTGGAAGTTTTTCACACTCGCTGCTACAAAAACTTCAAATTCAAAGTAAGAAATTAAAAACTGATACTTCAATCTCTCACCGCCTTTTCTGATTATTTGATTATTCATTGAACGAAAAAGACAAGTGATCGATTCACTTGTCTTTCTTTGCATTTGCTGTCTTCAATTGTTTTTCAACACACTCAAAATGGCAGGTCATTGTCAGAAATATCCAATGAACTATTCTCTGGAGAAAATGGATCCAATGGATCGGGGGTCTGGTTCTCTGTTGCTGGTTGTTCGTTACTTGTAACATTTTTATCAAACGTTGCTTGCCCCGTAGATTGCCCCCTACGCTGTTCATTGATTTCTTTTGATTCCAATAATTGAAAGTTTTCAACGACAACTTCTGTCACATAGACCCGTTGTCCTTGTTGATTGTCGTAGTTTCTGGTCTGAATTCGTCCGGTTAAACCGATCAAGGTGCCTTTTCTAGCATAATTTGCCAATGATTCGGCTGCTTTCCGCCAAATAACACAGTTGATAAAATCTGCTTCCCTTTCATTGTTAGCATTGGTAAAGTTGCGATTAATGGCCAACGTAAATTGACCTACGGCTGTTCCACTTTGTGTATACCTTAAATCTGGGTCTTTTGTTAATCGTCCAACTAACGTAACGTTATTAATCAAGATTATTTCCTCCTACTCTTATAGTCATTAATATTTTCTTGTATGGATTTAATAAATCATGCTATCTAATAACTCCTAATCATTATAACATGTGCTAAGCTACTTTTCTTTTATTCTACTAGTCTGATTTCCCCTCGCAATCTCTCTTTAAACATTTTATTTTCTAACTTTGTATTGGACTTTTTCTTTATGGAATTGGACAAGTAGCCCATGTTCATATCTTTTTTTCTTTTGATACAAGAAGTTTCCTCGACCAATTAGATAATCAAGAAAGCTCTTATTATCCCATTTTAAAGAAAAGAGCGTCCACACAAGGACGCCCACTCCTACTATAAGAATCAGCCAAAAATTAGCAATAATTGTGGTAAAAAAATTGATTTTAGCGACAAATGAAATAATCGCGAATATCAATAAGAGAATAAGGATACCAATACCTACAAAAATTTGTTCCAATCGAATGCCGTTTGGCGCAAAAGGCAATGCTACCCCTTTGATACTGTAAATCTTGTGAGGTTGTTTAAATTCTCGTGTGTAATTATATTCCATCAAAATCGCCAACCTTTTATTGGGAAAATAAAGCCGGCATTTGGTTTGAAAATTAAGTCTTTCAACCAGGTACCAATTTTTTCAGCATCTTTTAACACTAAAACCAACGCGATTAAAATTAAGATTAAGCAGACTGTCGCAATTCCTCGTGCGGCCCCTTGTGTTGCAACCGCTACAACTAAGGATACCAGTCCTAAAATCACCAATAATATAATCACCTGTGAGGAAATATTATTTGCTAAACCAGATAAATCAAACATATTCTTACACTCCATTCATTTTTTTAATAAAATAACTATCTTTTGTTGCTTCAATTTGTAATGAGAAGTTAGACGTTAGCGGACTTTTCCCTTCATAACTGAATTGATAGGTTCCTCGAACATCATAGATCCCTTGGCCTGTTTCTCTTAGACTTGTAATATCTACTTTTTCTAGCGTCGCATGTTCTAGTCCTTTTACATTCGCAATTAGTCCTAACTTTTCATCATTTTTTACATATAATTCAAAGAAACGATTGGTAAATTCCGTCAGTTTTTTTGTTTCTTCTTCATTGACTTCTTTTCCTTTAGGTATAAAACGTTGCTCGTCATAAGCAACTTTGTTACTCTCACTTGTCTTCGCTAAATTCATTAACGTTGGTCTATCAAGTAACTTCAGTTCATTTTCTGCATAACTAACAGGCAAAATCACTTGCACTTGGCGCCATTCTTTCCCTTCAGTAAAACGGACATCATAGTACAAGCTGTAAAGTGATTCTTTATAATCAACTGTTTCTAATCGAATAAAGCGTACATTTCGTGCAACGCGGTCATCATTTGTCTTATCAAGACCTAAATCTTCTGCACGCAATCCAGCAGCTAAATAAGGGGTTATTTGCGCTTCCCAGTACTCTTTTCCTTCTAATTTTGAGGACACTGTAAATAAGCGATCCACAAGTTTCATTCCGTCATATTTCAATTGATCACTTGCAGCTACGCCTTTATTCACGCTTTCAATAATTTCCTCACGATTTACTTGCTTTTGCATCGCAAGCCTTGTAAGCGTGTTTAATCGTCCAAAACTCATTAATAAAAATAAGCTTATCAAGAAAAATAAAAGGAAAAACACCATTGAGTAAATACTTTTCGCCGAACGTGGCGAAAAACGAATGGTTCGAGAATTTTCTGGTTCTTTCTCTTTCTTCCTGAAGATTGCTCGGATTATTTGAACCAATGAAGAAACACGTGTCTCTTTCCTCACTTTTTCTTTCTGGGCTTGCTTCCCTGCTTGCGGATTGAATACAGCCTTTTTGTTACTCATCTTTTAAAATCCCGTAACGTTGAATTAACGATTGGGGGACTTTACTTTCTACGACAACCTCGTTTACCACCATGCCTGCACCTTCTAAAAAAGCTAATGCTTCTTTATAAGCGGTCTTAGACGTCTTGGTGGCCTTTTCTAATTCGTCGTAAAATATCCGAGCGCCTGTTTGATACTGCTTATTATGCACCCGCCATAAGATAAATAGCGCCGTTTGAATCGCTGGGCGTTCATAAGCATAATTTTTAGCAATACGTTCCGTATTTTCTACGGCTGTCTCCTTTTCATTCACATGATTTTCGTGCATTAATCTTCACTTCTTTCGTCATTATTTTCAGCAATTAATTGCTGAATTTTTTTCGTATCTGTTCCTACGTATCTTCTTTTCGGTGTAACAAATGTTGGTACTTTTTCCAACGTATAGGTCTTTATATAGTGACGGTTTTTAGGTTGATTTAAATTGATAAATACAATGTTGTTTTCGCCCTGGTCCTCTTCGTAAACCGTCGGATAGACCTTTTGACAATCAGCACACGTATCTTTGTAAAAAAATAAGACACGTGTTTCATTGTCTGCTAAAACTACGGCCGCTCGCTCCTTTTCCTGATTGAGCATTGCCTTTTCATTTTGTTTTACCATAAATAAAAAGAGGCTTATCCCCCCTAAAACAAGCATTAAACTAATAAGCGTTGTAATTCGTACTTTTTTACTGATTTTCCTCACCTAAATTCTCAATGGTTGTAAATTTCTTGCTTTCTTCATTGAAAGTTACCTTATAAATAAAATTTCCACGTTGCGCTTGGCTTCCTGCGATTCGAACTGAATATTCTAGTCGGACCAATGCCGTTTTTTCTTTTCCTGTATCTTTTTGTGTGGTTCGATAAATTTCAGGTGCCTTATCTAATTGAGAAACGGTCACAACACTAGGAACAACTTTATCTGCATCCCTTGGGAATACCCCGGATAACCCTTGCTCTGTCGCATAAACAGTTGCTTTTTCTTTTCTTTTAGCTACTGTTTGTTCTTTATTGCTAGTATCATAGTCAAACACAAGTGAAAATAAGGCATTCACTGCTTTTGTTAATGGCTCATTAACAGGATCTTCTTTTTCATCCAATAATTGTTCAATTTTTCTAGATAAATCATTCAGTTGTCCGTTTTTTTCTTCTAAAGTTTTCTTTAGGACTTGCTGCTCTTTCTCTTTTTGATTTTTTATTTGTGCATTTTCTTTTTTCTCATTGAAATAACCGCCTCCTAAAGTGGTCAGTAAAACAAGTAAAAGAACGATCACTAGTGGTTGTGCTTGCTTTAAACGCTCCCTCATTGCTACGCTCCCTTTCCTTGAATAAAATCAATTTGTTCAACCGTTGCTCTGTCTAATACTCGCCATGAACGCGTACCAGATCCTTGATTAATAACATTTGCTTCACTCACAAGAATACTGCCGTCAGAATTGACATACTCTACAACTGCCACATGCCCATAGGGCGGTGCAGAACCTCCTATGCCACCTTGCATGCTAGCTGCCCAACCAACACTTGGTTTTCCTTTTATTACTGTGTACCCTTTCGCACGAGCAGAATTAGCCCAACCTGCGCCATTTCCGCCATCACCTGAAAACCATTCAATTGGTTTGCCTATTTGCGCCATACGATTATAGGCGTACCACGTACATTGTCCAAAAGGATAGTTATTTCCAGCGTAATCATTCGAATCGATAGGCGGAAGTGTTAACTTTCCTTTATAAGCACTTGGTACTTCTAATGATGGGGCAGTATTTTGTCCTGTAACTTGATCGGATGTATCTGAAGTAACAACGCAATCAGAATTTTTACCAGATTTTTCGTTTGTGATTGGCGATTTTCCGGGAATATTTGGGACAAGTTCGCTCTTTTTAAACGGTGCGTTACCATATTTCTGTATTGCTTCTTGGTCCAACCATTGAAACTGTTTGCCTAAGCTGTTGTATGTGGCCTGTAACTTCATGAGGTAAGTAGGGTCTGTAGCCCATCCTCCTGAATAAATAGCTGATAAAGTACTTAATCCGTCAGTATTATTGATAGCACCTGTATACAGTGTCTGGTGTGCCATAAATTCTGCTTTTCCAACAATTCCAGCATTGTAGTCTTTAAACCAGGTATATGCCCCACCAGTGCCATCCCCGACGTTTGACCCTGGCTTTGTACCAGAAATATCAACAGAATCTTGGCCGAATGTTGCTAAAGTTACAGGAAAATCTTCTTTTTTTGACGTTTTAACACCGCCCATATTGTGCGCCTGCCAAAATGACGTCCCCGATGGGTTAGTAAAATTAAACCCATTTTCTACCATCGTTTGAGAAATACTAGCAGACGGTAAAAAGCCACCTGCTTTCCATGATAAAAGGTAAGCATCTTTATGGCTTTTTACAAACTGCTCGATCGATTTAGGTGTATCTGTCGCATCAGTTGGATTATTTATACTTGGCTGAATACAATCATTTTTTGAAGTATCTGACGTACTCGTTAATAATAAAAGAAAAAAAAGTAAGCCTCCAAAGACTAAAAATATAGGTAAGAAAAAAGAGAGAAGCCCAAAGACAATTCTTTTCTTATTCATGGTACGCTCCTATCTATACGCTAGCTTATACTTTAGCTTTGCGTTTTTTAAAGATGACAAACCCAGATACTACAGACAAGATACCGCCTACGGCAGATAAAAAGATATTCATTTCTTCACCTGTGTATGGTAAAACCTTCATTTTACCGTCCTTACCTTTTACTTCTACATTTCCGCTAGGTAATACTTTGTAACTTGATTGAATAGGTTTTAACCCTTCTGCTGTTTGTGTAAGTGGAACACCTTTTTCTACAGCTACAATGTTTTCTCCATCTGTAGTTGTAATAGGTGTTGTTACACTTGGCACGTGTGTGATTTCTGCCAAATTACTTGTTTCAATAGGGACTGTTGGCTGTTGTGTACCATTTCCAGCGTGATTTAATTCCCCTGTTGGCGTTACAACAACGTCGATTGGCTTGCTTGGTTCTGCTGGTTGTACTGGTTTTTCAGGTTCTGTTGGTTTAGTTGGTGTCACAGGTTTTTCGGGTTCTGCTGGTTTGCTTGGTGTAACTGGTTTTTCAGGTTCTACTGGTTTACTTGGCTCCGTTGGTTGTTCTGGTTCACTTGGCTCTGTAGGAGTTGTCGGTTCTGTTGGTGTTGTCGGTTCCGTTGGCTCTACTGGTTTTTCAGGTTCTGTTGGTGTTGTCGGCTCTGTCGGTTCTGTGGGCTCCGTTGGTGTAATAGGTGGCTCTACAGGGTCTACAGGTGGCTCAATTGGCGGTGTTGGATCTGTTGGCTTTTCTGGTGTACTTGGTTCTGTTGGTACTTCAATGGGCGGTGTCGTAGTATCATCAGGGATAATTTCTTGTGCAAAAGCAGAAATTTCACTTCCCCCAAATAGTAGTGTGGCACTAAATAAACTAGCAAAAAGAATTTTTTTCATCATTATTTCCTCCATTTTAATTTTAATTTGTAAGTTCAAAATCTTCTTCTGTCGGTCGTTCCATTACGACCAGTTGTTCTTTTGTTTCTTCAGCTGTAAACGTAATTTTCTTTGTCGATTGCTCGTCTTTTTCGTTGATTAATACAACAATGAACGCTATCGTCCATTGTTTGTCTTTCTTCTTTACTTCCCAGGGAAACATACTTCTCGCTCGGCTTTTCTCCGATAAAAAATCAGATAAGGTTTCTTTTTTTACAAACTTTTTTAAAACTGCTTGTCTGGTTTTGGCATCTGTTTTTCCTGAATAGTAATTAGTTAGAAAGAATCGAGTAAATGTTTCTACTTTATTTTGCTCATTGACTTGTTCTGTTAAGGTATTGAGTTCTTTTTTCACCTCTAATTCTTTTTCTTGATAAGGTGTAGAATTGGTTTTCCCTAATAAAAAACCACTCATAAGTAGTATCAATCCAATAAGTGTGATAAGACTAACGGACAAAAAAACTTTTTTCTTCACTGGTTTTGTATCAATAGTTGCCTTCTTTTCTGTACTTTTTTTGTTACTTTTAGCTCGTTGCTTCTTTGGCAACGATTGATTAACTAACTGTAAGAAGTTTTTTACTTCTATTGGATCAAGCGTTGGATCATTTGTGACTGGTTCAAGTAATACGTCTAACATATCCTTTTGTTTGACCGGTAATAAAAGTTCCGCTTCTAAAATAGGTAGTTCTTGTTCTTTTCCTGTATATAAAAAATAGGCTATCGTGCCTCCTTGTTTTGTGGCCAAAACTTCTTGATTGGCTTGTTCAAGTAACAAAAGACCTTGAACGAGCGAAAATCGTTGATGGACTGGTAAAGCTATTTTTTCTGCTTGTGTTGCTTCTAAATCAAAAGAGATATACATAAACTCACCCTTACATAGGTTCTAAAATTTCAGTGAATACCACTTTTAACGGGGTGTTCTTGGAAAATTTAATTCGATATTCTGTATCTTCCAAGGATAAAATGTAATTTTCACTGTCTTCTTGATAATAGGTGTACTCATTTCCTTTAACATTGAAATGGTTCTGTATTGCTTTGTGCTGTTTCATTTCAATTAATTTAGGTAACGTGGCTAGCTGATAACCTCCAACTATTCCTATCCCTAAAATAAAAAGTCCTGATAAAATAATCATTTTTTCCCTCCTATATTTTTGTGTCAGGCATCATTTTTTTATTATTGCTTCCTTTCAATAACCCATTTTAAAAGAAATCCCAATCGTCTAAGTGTCGTTGGTCTTCTGGCATATTTGCTAATTCTTTCCAATAAGCATCTTCTAAAACGTCTAACATGAATCGTTTTATTCCTTCGTATTTTTCTTCTAATTCAAGAACACTGTATCTTTCTTTTAAAATGAATAAGCGACTAGTTGAATCGTCCATGATCTGTTGCCGTAAGCGAAAAATCACTCTTTCTAACTCTTTTAGTGTTTGTTTCTTGAAAGAAGTATCATAAAAACAGCGTTTTAGTGTGATTTTTTGTGTTTCTTTGTCTAACCAAGCATCCACAAATTCCAACGAATTTAGCCTATTTAATAGACTGTAGGCAGAAAATCCAAGCAAACAACTTAGAACAAAAGATACATACATTGGCTTTTCTTTCTCCTTTACTTATGCTTTTAACGTTTCGCCGAAAATCTCTTCAAATACTCCTCTGTTAATAGGTGTTTTGATAAAAAAGACAGGCACATTGATTCTGCCTAAATTTGGTTTCACATAGATACTTTTTTCTGGATATACTTCTAATGCCAAAGATTTTCCATTTTTAATGATATTCAACGTGGTGATCTCTTGAATGTTTTCTTCGGTAATTTGTTTGTTGTACCACATTTCCATTGCTCGTGTATTCTTTAATCGAACTTTAACTAACTTACCTGTGTTTCCTCTCCACTGTAAGGTCAAATCTTTTTCTTGGATGGCAATTTCTTTCATCCCCTTTGCCTCTCTTTCTGCTACTACTGCTTCCAATGTTTCCCCTCCATAACTAAAAAAAGAAGGACAAGCAATTCGTCCTTCTTTTCGTCTTCAATTATTTTGTTTCTTTTCTACGTTTAAAGCCTAAGCCTGCTAAGCCAAGCATTGCGGCTAAACTACCAGCTACCGTTAATAAGACATTTTGTTTTTCGCCTGTTTGCGGCAATTCTGGCACCACACTTGCCTTTTCTACCACTAATGGCTCTACTGGTGCTTGCGGTGTTTTTGGTGTTGGTGGTACAATCACTGTTTTTTCTGGTGGTGTTTGTGGTTTTTCTGGTGTATGTGTCACTACCGTATTCGTTTTAATCTTCTCATTGTTGAAAGATTCTTCGATTGTGTTGTAAACGTCTCCTGCCGCAATTCGTTCTACACCAATGAACGCTTTCCATGAGTGTGCAACGTTTTTGTTTTCTTTTAGATTCATCGCATCTAAAAAGGCTTGACTGGCCGTGATTTTCACTACCCCTTGTTCAAAGGTCATCGTGAATAGTTTCGAAATGTCATCCCCTTTATTCACTTTGGTTCCGTCTGCTAAGACAAACGCAGAATTGGCAAACACAGACCATTGGCCACTAAATTTGTCATGTTTTACGTCTAGTTTGTCACTAAGCGACCATTCTTCCACAACACCAGCGTATTCTGCAGGAATGTCACTACTTGTAAATTCATAGAAGAATTTCTCCCCTAATTTGATTGTAGCGCCATTTTGACTTTGTTTGTCACCGACTTTAATAACTACGTCTTTTTTAGGGTTCACTTTTGGAATATGGTTGACAACGGTATTGGTTTTAATTCGTTGGCCAAATGTATTTTGTTCCGCTGAATTATAAACATCCCCAGAAACATCAGCTTTGACTTTTGTAGGGAGCGTTACACGCAATTCTTGCCCACCATGCGCTAGAATAAAGGCTTGTGGGTCTTTTGCAGAGATTGTCACCGTGCCTTTGGCATCGTCCCATGAGATCGTGAACTGATTAGTAATGTCTACCCCTTTAGAATCTTTGACACGAAGTAAGTCTTTGATTGGTGTCACTTTCGTTTCATCGTAATCATCGAAGAAAGAAACGCCTGTCGCAAGATCGACTGTATCAAAGGCAAAGTCTTTATCGTACCCTTTTAAGTCCCAGGTCATTTCATAAGAAAGAACATCACCACGAGCCACTTTTCCATGATTAATGTCTTCCCCTTTCTTGTTATGAACGGCTTTAGTTGGTTTTGGATCATCAGGTGTATGCGTCACCACCGTATTAGAACGAACAAGCTCTTTGTTGTAGTTTTCTGTTTGCGTATTTTCTACGTCACCTGTTTTGATCCGTTCGACTTCCAGATACACAGACCAAGCTTGTTTGCCTACTTTATTGCTTCCTTCATTTAACGCTGCCAATAATGCTTGATTCATCGTAAACGTTAAGTCTTTATTGTCTTTGTTTTCTAAAAGAATGTAGGCAGAAATATCTGTTCCTGCTTTTAACGTTTTGTCCCCTACTTTAAGGTCATAGTTCGTAATAGCGTGCCATTTCCCTGTGAAACGATCATGGGTCGTGTCCAAGACATCATTCATGCCCCATTCTTCTGTGATTCCGCCATAGTTGGCTGGACGTTCGGAAGATTTCACTTCATAATAAATTTTTGTTTGTAACGGAATATCTTTATCATGTAGAGAAACACTGCCAACTGTACCGTTTTTATCTGCTTTTACATCTTTGGAAGGATTACTACCTGGCACATGGTTAATCACTGTATTTGTTACCGTTTCACCATCGTTTGTTAATTGAACAGCTGTATTTTCAAAATCGCCTTCTACATTTTTCACTACAAACGGCAAGACAAGTAAATATTTATACCCCATTGCTAAAACAACAGAGCCGTCTGCGTTGGTTTTCATCATTGCTGTGACGGTGTTTTGGTCTAAATGAAGGTCATAAGAAGCGGTCACGTCTTTGGCTTTTCCTGAATTAATTGCTGCAGCAACAGCTTTTAAGTCTTTTTCGTTTAGACTTGCGTCTGCTTGATAAACTTTCACTTTGGATAAATCAATCGTCACTTTTTCTGCATCAAAGGTATCTCGAATCCCTTGTTTTGTTACTGTTTTTGGATCTACTTTGGCAAGTTCTGTCGTATCCCCTGTCACAATGTATTGTAAAGAATCGCCACGTTTCACATTTAAATCATTGATATTTTTCTGGCCATCAGTGACTTCTTTATTCGGAACAAGAACAGGAACGACATTGGCTTTGTATCCATTAAATTCAATCGTTGCTTTTTCTGGTTCTTTAGGACTATTAAATTGTCTCTTCGGTGTTACAGATTTTGCATTTAAGTTGGTACTAAAAGCAAACCATTGCGCACTAGATACAGGCACATTACTTTTTCCTTTTGTTGTCATACCAAAAGAAAAGGAAATACGCCCATTGGCTAGACCTACACCTGAACCAAAGTACGCATTCTTGTGACCTACAGCGTCCCAATCACTATTTTTCAAACCAGAAGGTCCTGTGCCATAGTCAATATCTTCCGGTGAGTAAAATTTTCCATCCGCTTGTTTTTTCACATATGAGCCATTAATGTATTTGAATGTATTGTTCGCCCCAAAATCAGAAACAAATTCCGCATGGCCGCCTTTATTCGTTAAACTTGAATTTAAAGAAGACAGTGCATACGCAAATGGACTATCTTTATCTGGTAGTACTTCTTTCCCTGACGCATCAAAGAACTTAATCGTTAAGCGTGTTTTAACATCCTTACCATTGACTCTGTTTGTACCAATAAAAGCCGTGATAATCGGATCATTTGAAAATACTGCATTGAGTGTACCGCTTTGACTTGGTGAGGATTGTAGCTCATAAACAAATTCTGCTTTTGTAATTTTGCGCCCTAAGTAACTAGCGTTTAGCCCTGTATAGGTCACTGTCACTGGTTTGTTTTTTTCTAAAAGAACCGCATAGCCCCCATTAGCCCCAAGGTTTACCTCTTTTACAAAGGAATTCTGGAAGTTGCCAGTAGCTTTTCCGCCCATATCTTTTCGTAATTTCGTAAAGATATCTTTTGAATCCCCTGCATTTACTTTATTAAAATCAGTTGCTTTGATAAATTTTCCGCCTTTAATCGACGAAATTTTAGTGTCTTTCGTCACAACAGATTGATCGAACACTAGGTTTTTACTAATCGCTTCATTGACATAGCTGTTTTCGTTCTTATGCTTGTTGTATTCAGCGACTTCTTTTTCATAACGCTCTTTTTCCGCTTTGTTTTTTGCCGCAATTTCTGCATTTTCTTTGGCAATTTTTTCATTTTTGGCTTTTAATTCAGCTGCTTGTTGCGCAATCTTTTTCGCTTGTTCTTTTTGTAGTTGGTCTACTTCTTTTTCTTTTGCGGCTAAATCTTTAGAAGAAACGTTGCCTAAGTCTTCTACTGGTTTTTCAACGACAGTAATGTTCGGATCTTTTTTCGCTTCCTCAACGGCTTTGTCAACGTCTGGTGTTTCAAATTCTTTAGGAATGGTCGTTGCTTTATTGGCTCCATGTTCAACTGGTGCAACTTCTGTTGGCTGCCCTAGAGGTTCATTGGTTGTTTCAGGGCTGACTACTGGTTGTTCTTGTGCTGATTTTTCAGCTCCTACTGTTGGTTGTTGCACGTTTGTGGTATCATTTGGGGTAGCTGAACTCTGTTCAGCTCCATTTTTTTCAGACGCTACTTCTTCTACTTTGGTCGGTTGAGAAGTAGTGTCTTTTTGTACTGGTGCTTCTTCAGATACTGCCGTATTAGGCGTTGTACTATCTACCTGCGGATCGGGGTTATCGGGTTGCACCATGGTTGTTTCTGGTTGCGTATCTAATTCCGCAGCTTGTACATTATCAGTAGCTAATCCTACAACTCCTAACACGCCTAGAAAAAGAATAGGGGCTACAACCCAATGCTTCTTTGCCTTATACATTTTAAAACGTTTTTTTACTTCAGTCTGTTGATTCATGTATCATTCTCCTCGATTTTTTTATTTTTTTGTTTGTAAAATAGCTCATGAAACACAAGGGGCTCGTTGCTTTTTCATTGTCATTTCCCTCCTTACTAAAAAAAGAGAACCGAAAGCATCTTCGATTCTCTTAGTTATTTTATATTCTTTTAAAACACGATATATACCTTTGTTTTACTATATCAAACAATTATTAACTATTTTTTTTACGTTTTTTGTTCTTGAAACTGATCGTACCTGCTGCCATCAATAATCCAATAATAGTCAACCAAATACTTTGTTGTTCTCCCGTTTGTGGTAAGGATTCTTGGGCTTTTGCTACTTGTTTCGTCTTACGAGGTTCTGAATGTGTTAATGCTTGTGCTTTTGGTTGTTCTTTTTGTTTAGAAAAAGATAACTGTTGGAGACCAGGTGTTTTGTCTGCTGAAGTAGCACTTGCTACTAACGTTTGGTTTTGTTTTGCTTCTCGTTCAAGGCGTTGTTGCTCTTTCGCTACTTGCTCTTGCAACGCTTCTTGTCGGCGCTGTTCGGCTTGTTGTACCTCTAAGTCTCTTAATATGCCTTGGTACTGCTGTAGCTCTAACTTCGCGTTAGAAAGGTCTTCTTGTGCTTGTGTATAAGCAAGTGTAGCAACGGCTTGTTGTTCTTTAAGTTCTTCCAACGATTTCAGAGAATTTTCATAGGCTTCTTGTGCTTGGACCACTGCCGCTTCTGCTTTGTTTAACTCGTTTAATGCTTTTTCGTATGTTGGTTGAGCATTTTCTAAACGAGACAATGAACGTGTACTTGTTTTAAGCGCAATTTGTTTTTGATTTAAGTTTTCTTTTGCTAAATTCAATACTTCCTTCAAGCTATTCAATGTGTTTTCTTCTGCTTTTTGGGCTTCTTGTTTTTCTTTCAGCACTTTAGCAGACGTTTGTTCTATCGCTTGTGCGTCTGCAACTTTTGTTTTCGCTTTTTCTAAAACAGCAGCTCGATTTTGAATTAACTCATTGATTGTTGCCAATTGATCTTTTGTTTGTTGAAGGCTTTTTTCTGCCGTTGCAGTTTGTCGTACTTTTTCTTCATAGTTTGTCGTACTCTTAGTCGCAACTGCTTGAAGATTAGCCAATGTCGCTTTATGAACAGATAGTTCTTTTTCTGCTGTTGCTTGTGTTGTTTTGGCTGTATTTAAGGCTTTCTGACTTGCACTTCTTGCTTGTTGTGCGTCTGATTCTGCTTGTTGAGCGGTAGCTAATTTTTCTTGATTGGTTGCTACTTCTTTTTGAAGGGTTTCTTTACTCTTAAAGACTGGTACACTTCCTTCTTCATAAGTATTTTGATCTACCAATCTTGATTGATTGTACCCAATAATATGAATTTTACCGGAAGAAAAACCGTGATTTTCTTCTGAAAGAGCAATTGCAGTATTTGTTTTATCTGCTTGTAACAATGATTCAGTATGTCCATAACCCATTCTTCCATCATTAAACAGCATATCGACTAAAGCTTCTCTTGCTGCTCGCTCAAAATCTAGTACTGATATTTTCCCGTCTTTTGGTTGGAAGTATCCGCCACTTAAATTTTCATAAAAGTTTTGCCCTGGATACTCTTTAAAACCATTCTCTTTTGCTGCTTTATTAATTGCATTTTCATCATGTCCAATTTCATTAGGATTAGTATACTTCGCATTATCCCAAGCAAATTTAATATTTTGACTAGACACTTTTAATTTTTGCAATCCAAGTTTTTCGCGAACGTCATTTAATAAACCAACAAAATAATCACTCATTTGTTTCTTTTGTTTTTCTGTAGGATTTTTAATGTCGATCATTTCCGTTGCTTTTGCCGCATCTGCTTGATTTTCAGGAAAAACTTTATTTAATGCTAATGCTTCTTTTTCCATTGCTTGCTTTTCTTGTTCAGATAATTTTTTGTAATAATCAGGTGTGAAATTGGCAGGCAAGTTAATCCCTTTATGTCCTTTTAGCTCTTCTTTTGAGCTATCTAAAGTATTCTGCGCTTGCTTTGTTGCTGCTTGCTTGTCTTTCAAAGCATTTTCTTTCGCAGTTAAATCTGCCTGTTTCGCAGCTGTATCTGCTTTTGCGTCTGTTACTTTCTCTTGACTAGTTGTCACAACGCTTTGTTGGTCTGCAACTGCTTGATCGTCCTTCGCCTTTTGATCTTTAGCTTTGGCTTCTTCTTTCTGTTTGTTAGCCAGTTCAGCTTCTTTTGCTGCTTGTTCTTTTTCTGCCTTTGCTTTTTCCGCTTCCGCATTTTTCGCTAATTCTTCAAACTTGGCTTGTTCTTGTTTCGCAGCTGTTACCGTTTGTTGATCTTTATCATTTTGCACTTTAGCAGCAGTCGTTTCTTTTGCTTTTTCATCAACAACAGCTTGTTGTTGGTTAACGTCTGTTTGAGCTTGCTCCACTACTTTTTGTTGGTCATCAACAGCCTGTGTATCCGTAGCCACTTGCTCTTTGGTTTTTTCAATGGCTGAAGGTGTTGCTTCATCCACAACTTTTTTAGCCTCGTCTACAACCGCTTGTTGGTCAGTCACTGCTTGTTGACTTTGATCCAATGCGTCTTTGTTTTGATTGACCACTGCTTGTTGGTCTTTAACAGATTGATCAATGGTGTCTTTTTCTTTTTTCGCAGTGTCAGCAACTTGTTGTTTTTGATCGACAATTGCTTGTTTCTCTGCTACTTGTTGCTGTTTTTCAGTAATGGCTTGCTCCGTTGTTTGTGTACCTTTCACTGCTGGTTGTTCTGTAGAACTATTTTCAGGTGTTTTTGGTTGCGCTTGTTCTGCTGCCTGTACTTCATTTCCCCCAATACCTGCAACCCCTGTTGCGACTAAAATACTTAACCCTGCACTTGCGAACTTTTTCATTTTGCTTTCCTCATTTCTTATTATTTTTATTGTAAATGGGATACCCATTGTCTTTACGCCATTGCTGTAACGCTGTAGTTGTTATATGGAATTCTTCTGCTATCTCTTTAAACTGTAAGCCCATTTTTTGATAGGCTTCAAATCTTTCCTTGCTAATATGAGAAGAAAATTGTCTGGTGTTTGCTGTTTCTATCTTTTTTGCAAGTTCTTGTATTCGTTTAAAACGCTCGGTATCTTCATTCCTATACCAATCTGCGTCTTCATTCATCAATGCCAACATTTCTTTACGCCAGATATTTTGCACTTTTTTTGTCATATTTTCTCACCTCAAGAACATAGTAACAAAGCCTTCATTATTAAAAAAATATTATCCTTGGACCCCTTAGAAAAACACTCCTATGTCTTCATGTTCACTTTCCTCCTATTGGTTTTATGGTAAATATCCTCGTTTTACTTGATCCTTTTGTTTGCTAGCTTTTTAGCAATTTTTCTACAGATTTTACTGATCGCAGGGTTTGTAGCGGTAGCAACCCCAAACTCTAAAAAAGTATCTGGCTCCCTTTAAAACAAAAGATCATCGCACGAAATCTTTTTAGTTACTGTGTCACACCCATAATCACGTACCGCCTTTATTCTGACCGTACTCTTTAGGTAGTTTATCCTTACCTAGCCCTTTAAAGACACGCTGATTGACTAGATAAGTCCTGTAGTATTCATTTTTTAAGGATCTCCCAAATTTTGCAAAAAAGTTGACGTGTAGCCAGTTTGCACCTTCGTGTCCGTGTGCTTTTCTGCATCCTTTTTCGATAGCTAACCTAGCTATTGGTAAATTGCGCATGTTAGTTAAAACTAACAAACAAAAAGACCAAGTATAAAAAAACAAATTCACTACTTATAGCTTCTCATTTTTTCACACCATTCCCTAAATTCATTTTCTTCAAAAACCTTATAGTTGAATGGTGCATTAAGTAACATCTTTTGTCGTTTAACCATTTTTTGGAACGCTCTACATTCAAGTTTTAACGGAAGCTCCGAGCAGCCACGATAACCGACCACTTTTCCATCAAAATAAATCAGTTTTACTTGTCTGAATAAACATTCCATGTCTTGCTCCGTTTCAAAACTCACAGGATTGATCAACAGATTTCTTCCTGAAAAATCATATACAATGCGTTCTGTTGTACCGTTGTACAATTTAAATCTTTGTCGATTAAACAAGGTCAATTGACACGTAATACGTTGCAAATCAGTTGCTTTCAGTTCAATCATTGATTCACCTACTTTCTGAACCAAGTAGAAAAAGAGCCATGCAACACGTTGTTTGCACGGCTCTTACGAGTAGTTCCAGTACAAACAATGCGTGAAAGCATTGAATTATTCCACAAGCGGGTCATTTTTAGAAAATGAGCGTGCTTGTTACTTGGTTTTTTTATTTTTTCAACAAGTTAACAGACAACAAAAAAAGCGGGGAACATATACATGAACTGTATACATTCCCCGCTGCTCCAACATTTATACAACTAATAAAAACAATTCACTGTAAAAACTTTTCCTAGACAAATAAAGGAGTTTAAAAAAGTCTAGAATTTTACATAAAAAATTGTTATACTATACGTTGTAACTAATGTTGCAACAAACGAGAACCGAGTAGAGTTCATGTCATACCATGAATTGTTTAACTGCCCCCTAGGATTGCCGTCCTATGGCAGTCGGTTCTTAATTTGTTTAATTGTTACTATGATTTTTTCTATCAGATAAATATTAAGGTTATTGCAATTACAACAGCTATATATCTTGATAGTTTTTTTAGAGTGGTTTTCATTTACACCCCTCCTATAAAAACATCTTAACATCTAAGTATTATATTTTCAACTAAAATATGTATTTTTTTTTAAAAAAAAGGGATATAGCTTAATAAACACATCTTCGAGTGTCGTATTCAATACCTAAAATTAAAATATTAACAAATTTTTGTAGTTTATCGAATTTTAGGTCTACTTTTTGATACTTTACATATTAGGAGGAAGAAAATGTTTAAGATAGGTTCTGTCCTGAAACAAATAAGGCAAGAGTTAAATTACCATCAGATTGATTTATATTCTGGAATAATGTCCAAATCTGTTTACATAAAAGTTGAAGCTGACTCTCGACCGATTTCTGTAGAAGAGTTAAGCAAGTTCTCAGAACGTTTAGGTGTAAATTTTTTTGAAATTTTAAATAGAGCTGGCATGAATACAAAAAGCGTAAATGAAACAGGAAAAGAAAAACTTCTTATTTCAAAAATATTTACAAACCCTGACTTATTTGACAAAAATTTTCAAAGGATTGAGCCAAAGCGCTTAACTAGTCTTCAGTACTTTAGTATTTATCTTGGATATATTTCTATTGCACATCATTATAACATTGAAGTTCCTACTTTTAATAAAACAATTACTTCAGATTTAAAACATTTATATGATAAAAGAACAACATTTTTTGGAATTGATTATGAAATTGTTTCAAATCTTTTAAATGTCTTACCGTATGAAGAAGTTTCAAGTATCATTAAGCCTATGTATCCAATCGTGGATTCCTTTGGTAAAGATTACGATTTAACTATTCAGACTGTTCTAAAAAATGCTTTAACAATATCAATTATGAATAGAAATCTAAAAGAAGCGCAGTATTATATTAATCAATTTGAACACTTAAAAACAATTAAAAATATTAGCATAAATGGATATTACGATTTAGAAATAAACTATTTAAAACAAATATATCAATTTTTAACTGACAAAAATATTGATTCTTATTTAAATGCGGTAAATATTATCAACATCTTTAAAATCATTGGAAAAGAAGATATTCACAGATCTTTAGTTGAGGAACTTACAAAAATATCTGCAAAAGAAAAATTTACGCCCCCTAAAGAAGTAACCATGTATTATGAAAATTACGTTGCAATAGAAAATAATCCTATTCCTGAAATAAAAGAGCAGTCATGAAAATATTTTCATGACTGCTCTTTTATTTTTTATTATATAAGGTGCCTAAACATTTCCAAGCCACCAACAAAATTACCAATCATTCCTCCCAAACTAGCTAACACGAACACTAAAAACACTCTCAAAACACGGTTTTTATATATCTTTTTCAAAGATTTTATATCTTCATCCATCGTTTGAAAATCACGTACTTTTGGTTTCCTTAAAGTAGCCTCTACAATAGCAGAAAACACTCCTACAGACACCATTGGTAGCAATGTAGCAAGGGGGGCAAACACTAGGGAAGTGACAATTGTTAAGGGGTGAGCCAACGCTAATAAAGTAAATAGTGCTGATAAACCACCGTTCCAAATGCCCCATCTCATTATTTGGTCTTTACCTACATCTACACCTAAGAAAAAGGAATAAATTAACAAACCTATGATAATCAAAGGTATGATACTCTCTAAAACTTTAGTTGACCAAAGCTTTGGCGGTAAAGTTTCTAATTCTTTTATATTGATTTGTTGATTACTTTTTAAGTTTTTCTCCACACCACGTAAATGCGCCTGCCCAATAACAACTACGATTTTACCAGCTTCCTGATCTGAAATTTTCTGAGCTAAATATTGATCTCGTTCTACTAACAGAACTTTCCACAGTTCTGGATATGCTTCTTGTAGCTGTTCAAAAATAGGCTCAAAATTCTCAGAATTCAACAATTTTAGCATTTCTTCTTCAGATTCTTCCGCACCTTCCAAAACACTACCAAAAGCATAAGGAAGTAACGCTTTTTTTCTTAGTGGTATTAAGCGCCAAAATCGTTTAAAAGTTACTTGTGAGTCTCTGTCTACTAACGCTATTTTAGCACCAACTTTTTCTGCACTACTAACAGCCTCAAAAAATTCAGCACCAGCTACAGAATCATTAATCTTAGCCAAATGTTTTTGAATTAATTTGTAAATAACGCTAGAAATTAATACAGTTAGTCTTTTTTGTTTAATTACTTGAACAATATCTGTATCCGACCATTCATCAGGGTTCAGGTACTTGTCATATCGGCTTTGATCCCATTCAAGGCAAACTACATCTGGATTTTCTTCTTCGATTATATTTTTAACTAATTCAGCACTTTCACTGGAAATATGTGCAGTCCCGACTAAAATAATTTCCTTATCCTTTATAAAAACGCGACGAACTAATTCCATATACCCTCCATTACTTCTCTATTCTCATTTTTTTGTAGTCATATTTTGCTCCTATTGAATGCATTAAAACATTTTTTATTTTACTTTTTTCTAATTTTGCTGTTCCAACTTGAAAAATTGGAACGACCCCCATATCATTGATCAACAATTTTTCAGCTTTTTTCAATTCTTGCCAACGTTTAGAAGAAGAATCCTTTAGCAATTCATCATAATTTTTATTTGAATATCCACCATGATTCATTGGACTATTTGTTTCAAAGTTTGCTAAAAAGCTAATAGGGTCTGCATAATCAGCTTGCCATCCACTTAGGCTCAAAGTAAAATCCTTTTTTGTTAGGCGTTCCATAAAGACATTTGCAGGAATTGGCGTCACAGTAACCTTCAATCCTTCTAAGCTATCTTGCAACTGTCCTTGCAGAAATTCTCCTGCCTTTTGTTCAAACTCTCCATCACTTACAAGTAAATCTAAAGAAGTATTTTTGGATAAATCAATTTCTTTTTTAGCCTTATCCCAATACTCTTCTGCTTGTTTTTTGTTAAATTCAACTAATTTTTCATTAGCAAAATCTTTTTTATTTACCGGATTAAAGGCCATTTCTTTTGGTACTACGCCAACAGAAGCAACGGACCCATTATCTAGTAATTTTTTAACTAGACTTTCCCGATCAATTGCATAGCTAATCGCTTTTCGGACATTTTTGTTTTGTAAAAGCTTATTTTCCCCAGTTTGGTTCATTTCTAAAAACATTGTATTAGCCATTAATGTTGTTGAATATTCTTTATCTTTCTTGTATTGTTTTGCATATTCACCAGCTAAAGGCGCCTCATCTAATTGCCCATCATTATACAAATTTATTCCTGTATTAATTTCTTTGACGACTTGAAAATTAATTTTATCCATAGAAACATCTTTTTGATCCCAGTACTCTTTATTTTTAGAAATCGTCCACTTATCAGAAGTTCCTACTCCCTCTAAGTTTGTTAAGTTAAATGCTCCATTTGTTACAATTGCTTTTTGAGAAACCCCATAGTCTTTCCCATACTCTTTAATTGCTTTCTGCTGTACTGGATAGTAAGCAGTTAAGGATAACAGATCAGTAAAATAAGGTGTTGGTTCAACTAATTCAATTTCTAATGTTTTCTCACCAATACTTTTCACTGCTAAAGTATCTTTTGCTTGTTTTCCTGAAGCAATTTCTTTGGCATTTTTTATAGCAGAAAACAGTTCCACATTTGGAGAAGCTGTTTTAGGATCTACAACTCTTTGCCACGCGGCCACAAAATCACTAGCAGTTATTTGTGTACCATCAGACCACTTAGCGCCATCTCTAATCACAATGGTATAAGTTTTGCCATTATTCGATACTTTTGGTTGACCAGCTGCAATGGCTGGTTGCGGTTGATTTTTTTCATCTAATCGATACAATCCCTCCATCACATTGGCTAATAAAGTTATACTCGTTTGATCTACAGCAGTTGCTGGGTCTAAACTTTGGACAGGTGTCCCTGCAGTCAAAGTAGCTACCTGTTCTACTTTTTTTTCTGTTGCATCTTGTGAATCTTTTGTGGCAGTATTTGTCCCACAACTAGCTAATACCAAAGGTAATAACCCAATACCTAAAAAACAAAACTTCTTGTACTTCTTCATTTTTATCAACCTCCGTAGTTTAAATTTGCTAACTAATTCTAGCGATATACAAATAAAATAACCAATTAATAGCTATTATATTTACAATTTTATCAAATAAACTTTAAAAGGGATACAAAATAGAGAATGAAATTTATCCAAACAAATGAATCAATTACTTATTTTTCAAGCCAATTATGCAAAGTGATTTCAGAACCTTTAGAATTATCCCTATTTTTTATATTTTCTTTTTCTAACGCACATTCAACAAATAAATTGTAAAAAGACTTGTAAAATAAGCCTTTAGGACTTTTAACAGTAGAATCCGTCTTGATTTTATGCATCACTCGTCGCAAGCATTTGTCTATTTCTTCTTGATAATCTTCACCAATTAGAACGAGATTGTATTCTTTTTCTACTTTAGTTTTAGCACGAATAATTGTTCCTACTTGCTCATGAGCTTCTTGAATAGTATCAGAAAAGGCAGCAACAAATTCTAAGCTATTTTTGCTAAGAAATGTATGCTCTTGAACTTCTGAAAATTGATCGAGCAATAATTGTTGTTGCAATCGTTCTTTTTCAGTATCTATTGTATCTATTGTATCTAAAGAATTAGTTAGATATAGATTGGGTTGGTTTTTCCCACTTTCGAACAAAGTATTGGTATTATTGGATTCTTCTGGACGTTGGTTTTTCCCACTTTCGAAAGAAACGCCGATTTTATCATGTTTATCCGAAGGTTGGTTTTTCCCACTTTCGGGAAACTCATTTGTATAGCTAGCATTACTGATGGCGTAAACATCTGTTGCTGAAACTTCCAACTTACCTAAATACAATCTGTTTGGGTAGTTTTTGAATTCACCAGTAGGGAGTTTTTTCGGAGGAATACGTTTTTCATAAAGTAAATTTTTGTCTTTTAATTCTTTTTTTATTTTTGCAATTTTATTTTCTTTACACCCTAAAATATCCATCAGTTCATTTCGTGTAAAGATAAAATATATATGCCCATCTTGATCAATCCAATTATTTTGAATTGAATATTCACATCGGTCTTGGAGCATTGCGTAAGCTATTTTACTATCATTAGACATATTCTTATAAAATTCTGATGTAAAAAGTACTTTAGGTAATTGGTAATACAAATTTCTATAGGTTTCATTAGCTGAAATAAATTGAAAATCGTTCAT
>NZ_JBIOOI010000002.1:0-1469130 GCF_051712165.1 Enterococcus sp. DIV1420a | reverse complement strand
TCAACTACAACACCGGCAGAAACGCCAGCACCGAAACCAGTTGAAGCAACACCAGTACAACCAGCAGAACAACCAAAATCAAATCAACCAGCATCAAAAGAGATACCAGCTGAATTACTTTTAGATGAAGATGTCGCAAAAATGTGGGGTGTTTCAAGAGAAAATGGCTGGATTCCAACACCTTATCCAATGGGTAGTCCTGAATTAGCAGGATGGCTTGCGGATAATGGATACACTGGTTATTGGGGTCATGGCACTGATTTTATTCAACCTTACCTCTAATCTCAAGTGTTAGAATTTAAATATTTTGATAACAACGGCTTTCCATAATAAAAAATGGAAGGCTGTTTTTTATTGTGTAATAATCTTTAAGTTAGACGATGTACTGATCAATCATAAACAAATAAAAAGGAGGGCATAAAAAAGAGTGAAACTAAAACAATCTAAACAAAAACTTTGGATATGGTCGTTACTCATTTTTCAATTAGTGATAATAGCTTTTACAACAGTAGTAGCTAATGCTGCGATTACACATCCTAACGGAGTAACGATTGAATATGACGTGAATAGATTATATACCTTTAGGGGAACTAATTCTAATGGAACGCCATTTTATACTGTTTCAACAGGTTTATTTGCGGTTAGTGGGAATACTAGAACACCCGTGTTTTGTATAAATCCAGGGACAATAATTATTAATTCAGTTACACCAGGATACACATCTAGTTCAGTACCTACCATGAATGATAAAGCGAAAATGACTAGTGTGCTTTGGAAATATGCGGGCACAGATATGGACACTGAAATGGTTGCTCAAGCGATTATTTGGGAAGAAGCAAATGGCAAAAAAATTACTTCTATAATGAAACCTAATGGGTTATTAATGACTAACTATAGTTTAATTAAACAAAAAATTAATAAAGTTATTACGGATTACCATAAAAAACCAAGTTTTAATAATCAAACGATTAAGGTAGCGGTAGGTGAATCAGTTACTTTAACTGATATAAATAACTCAGGATTATTTCGTTTTGATACATTAGCTAAAACAAAGAATATGGCTAATGTTGGTTGGAAAATTAACGGAAACAAGTTAATTATTACTCCTAATAAAGATTCTAAGGTTAAAGGAGACTTAGTTATAACTAAGTCAATGGATATAGGTATTCCTGTTGTATATAGAAAACCAGAACAACAATCAGTTATTGCTGGTGCTATAAAAGATCCTAATTTTTTTAAAATCAACATTGAAGTCATAAAAACAGCGCCAATAGTTGTTGAACATCGAGATAAAGTTACGAATGAGTTATTGAAGACAACGACTGAAACCAAAACCATTGGCAGTAACTATTCGTATAAGCCGAGTAATCCATTGAAAATAAAAGACAAAACATACATTCCACAAACCACTACTCCCAAGACTGGTACGGTCAAACCTCGGGGGAATAAAGTGGTTTTTTATTATGATCTGGAACGTACGATCACGATTTCTCATGTGGATAAACGGACGAATGCCCTGATCGTACCAAAAACAGTTGAAAAGAAGCGTCGTGGGCAAAAATACACGTATAATCCTAGAAAAGATTTGAAAAAAGGGACGTACTCTTATCGTGTGTTAACCCCAAATCCAGTAAATGGCACAGTGGGCGGCAATAATATCAATGTGACTTTTTATTACGATTTACCTTTAATGGATATTGGGTTTAAACACATTGAAATCCATACGGCGAATGCTAAAAAAGGGTTACCGCTGAAACTATTAATTGATAAAACGGCGTTATATAACGACACCAGAAACGAATACGCGCAACAAAAAGTAACCGTTCAAGTAACCGATATAACCACTAGACAAGGGGTTTATGAACAAAGCTTTACGTTACGTGATCTACCCAAAGAAATAACCACTACCATTGCGCCTAAATTCTTAACGAAGAATCAACAACATAATTATGTAGTGCGGTTATTAGGTTTGAAAACCGGAGAGATTGTTTCAAAAGCAGAAAAAATCGATACTGATGGTTACACGGCTTCGGAAAAACAAATCAATGTTACGCCTAAAGACACACCAAACATTGATTATAAAGGGGTTATCATGACTGAAAGAGATTACGGTCAACCGATGGTGAAAAAGATGGAACAATTCACCATGCATAATGTTAAATTAGAGAATCAAAAAACAGGATATGGCTTTAATTATACGGTGCGACCTTTTTATGGTAACCAGTTATCAGTAACGGGTATCAAAGAACCAAGTTTTGACTTGTTTGTAGACCGACAGTTAATGGAAAAAACGTTAAACTATCCCATTGTTGATAATAAAGTTAAATTATCGCTAGAACCAGTTCGACACCAAGTGGATAAAAAAATAATGTTAAGTCAACAAGAATTACCAACGGTTTTTCTTGAAAAAGAATCAGGAAATGTTTTCTCAGAAAAGCAAAAACAGAAGAACGATCCAGCGATTAAAGAACCCTTGGTTCCTGGCGGTCGCAAGGTCTATGTTCCTATGTGGATTGACTTAGGAAACTATGACGTTATCTTACAATCAAGAGAACCCATCGGGGTCAATGAAATCCAAGTGAAAGTAACGGATCAATTGCCGGTTAAAGCTTATATGTTTGGTCACGTGAAATCACCATCAATTAAACAAGATGAAATTATCTTATCACCGGCTCGTTCCGATAATCCATTCCCTAACGGTGTACCTAAAGACTTTACCGAATCAGATCTGAAATGGTTCAAGGATGAAAAATAGATCGTCATTAGTCTTTAGGGGACTAAACTAAAAAAAGAGAAAGGAGACGATCGTCGAATGTTTATTTTTACTTATGAAGAAGAATACGACTGGTTTATTGGAGGTGTGTATTTTTCTTTTCTTGCCTATATCTTGTTGCTTATAGCGAAAGTAGAAAAAACTTTGTAAAATAGCGCATCATCGTTTAATAACGAAGAAAAAACAAATAATTGAAAGGAAAAAAACAGAATGAAAGATATAGCCACTATATTTGGGATCTTATTGTTTATTTGTTCGGTGGGATTGGTGTTAGTGTTTTACCAACAAAACGCCAATAGCCAAGACAGTGTCTTTCTGGCAGTAAATGAAACGGTTAAAACAGAAGTAGCCACGCATGTATCCAAAGGCGATAGTCGGGTAAATGTCGGTGAACTTTATTTAGATATACCACAGTTTGAAAAAGAGACGGTCGAAAAATTATCTCAGCCGATTGGTTCAAAAGTGACTGCTGATCAAGTTACTTTCCGTTACTTAAAAGGAACCAAAGGGCAAATTAAAGCGGTTCGAGCGCTTATTAAAGCAGGTAAAAAAGAATATAAAACCACGATTGTCGTGGATACGCACCATGGCTTTTAAGCACCATTGAAAAAAATAGCAAGCGATCCTTTCACTAAATGAGAGGGTCTATTTTTTATGAAGAAAAGAGGGATACAGTGGATTTTTTAAAATCAATAAAGCCTAAAAAAATAGCGGATAAACCAAAAAAACAACCCATTAAGCCGCCAAAACAAGCAGAAATCAAACCAGTTCAACCCGAGCCACCAGCACTTGATCCAGTAATAGAAGCAAGAATTATTCAAGCGGTGAACGATGGTATTCGTAGACGATATGCCCGTTTAAAAATTGCTTGTTTAACCAGTGAGAAAGCTAAAAAAGAATTACGTCAGATTATCTTAGAAGAGTTTCAAGCTGAATTAGAAGGACACAATGAACTAGTAGATAAGATTTTACGAGAAAGCGTTGGGTTAGGGGTCATTGAAGAGGTCTTACAAAACCCAACGATTACGGACATTGTTTATAACGGTACGGAATTAGTGATTGAATCGAATGTAAGCAAATGGATACATGATACGCCGGTTCCTTTTGAATACATGGAAAAAATTGTTCATAAGTTAGCGAATGCTAGCGGGAAAGAATTTACTACCAAAGACCCCGTGTTAGATATCCAATTCCATAATTTACGGGTGAATGCCGTTCATAGTAGTTTATCGACGGTTGGTTTAACTGTAGCCTTTCGGATTTCTCGTAGTGCGTTAGTCCTGACCGAAGAAAATTTCCCGGAAATGGCGCCCATAAGGGCGTTAAGCTTATTACAAGCGTGTGTACAAAGTATGTGTAATGTGGTGCTATCTGGTGAAACTGGCGCTGGTAAAACGGAGTGTCAAAAACTATTAATTCAGGCGATTCCTTTTGGACAAAGGATTGCGTTAGTGGAAGACGTCCAAGAATCACACGTAAAAGAGTTATTCCCGGAAAAAGACATTCTAGCATGGCATAGCGGAGAAAAGACTGGCATTAGTGAATTAATCAAAGCGGGACTACGTAACAATCCGAAATGGATCATGGTCACAGAAATGCGGTATGCCCGGGAAGCTTATGAGTGGCTACAGGGGATAATGACGGATCATAAAAGTATCACTACGATTCATGCGGTGTCAGCGAGCGATATTCCTGATCGGATTTTAAGTATGATTTTAGAAGAATTTCCGGTCAATGAAGAGCGTTTTTTGCGCAATATAAAGAAATACATTGATATTGGGGTTCAAGTAAGTGTGCGGGTAGTAAATGGCAAAAAGATTCGTTATATTAACGAAATTATGTATATTACCCCAGAAAAGGACTATCCCTTGTTCTCACAACGTTGTACGAAGGATGGGCATTTATACCCGACTTTTTGTACTGCATTACCAAGTGAATTAGAAGAACGTTTTGTTGATTACGGGGTGACCTTTGATATCGGGGAGGAGGAAGGGCATGTTTCAAAAGAAAAAGCGGTACGCCATTGATGAATTAAACGCCTATAAAATTGCTTATGGGCGGCCGATTGCCAAAGAAGATTATTTCTTGAACATTGTTCTGCCGGCTTGTTTTGGTAGTGCCATGATTTTCTTATTGTTAAACAGTTGGTTACTGATGGTGCTGGTGGGTCTGGGCTATGCTTTTTACGGGTACCGTGTGTTGTTTCCTTTAAACATTCGCCGATTCTATATGCATAAGGCCTTTGATCAGCGCAATCGTTTTATTAACAATTTGACTCAATTACTCTCCGATCCTACTATGAGTTGGTTTATTGCTTTACAAAGAGCAACAGAACGTTGTGAGGGCGAATTTAGAGAAGATTTAGACCAGTTGTTAGTTGAACTACAAGAAGCTTCTAGCAATGAAATTAGCCAACATTTTCAACGGTTTGCAGAAAAATATAATAACGATGTTGTATTTAGTTTGTTTATTGAACAAGTGGAGACCGTGGCGTTAGAAGGTCGCACCAATATTGATATGATTCGTGATATTAAAACCTATCATAATCAGTTGCGGGAACAAACCAAGCAATTTATGAAACGTAAAAAAAGAATTGTGGACCAATTGGTCCTCTACGTAATCATGAGTAGTGCTATTTTACTGATCTTTCACTTTTTCCCACTGGGCTATGAGGTCTATCTTAAAAGCTTTGCCCATTCATTGATTGGTTGGATTACCAGCGGGCTTTATATGCTTGTATTAACGCTCCATCTGCATAAATCATGTCACTGTTTTTATGATGACGAAATTATGGAGGTGACGGTATGAGTAAGCTTTTAAGAAAAATAAGTGAACCCTTTATTTACCGTATGGGTGAAAAAATGGGGTATTCAGAACAAGAGATCAATACTTTCCAATTAAAACGGATCGGCCTTAGCCTGCTTTGTTTTTGGTTAGGGATTGGTCTTTTTAAGTTGTTGGGCTTTTACGGTTTAGGTGGTTGCTTTTTATTAGGTATTCTTTTCTGGTTAGACCAGCGCAAACGATTGATTAGCCGCTATAAAAACTTCTCATTTGTGCGACAAGTTTCTTTTTCTAAGTTTTGTCGGATGTTGATCCCTTATCTGTTAGTAGAAAACCAAGGAAAAAGTCTATATGCCATCTTTAGTCATTTAGCGAAACGGATTGAAGGGGATAGCTTACAAGAGCCATTGTATCAATTGTTAACGGATATGAATGACTACCCTAATGAAATTGAACCCTTTATTCACTTTGCAGAAAATTGTAGCGGCACGGACGAGGCCATAAACTTTATGACCACCTTATTTTATTTTCAACAAAGTTCAGATGATCCTACGATTATTCAAGAATTAGGCCGCTTAGCCAATGATGAATTATTTGCGGGAGTAAAAGAAATTGTTGATATGAAAGTACGGCGTTTTGGGAAGTATCCGATGTTCGTTGTTTTCTCATTAGGGGTGCCTATGTTTGGTATGATGGGGGCTTTTGTGTGGGAAATTATCAAAGGGAATTTATTAATGAAATGAGGGGGAATCTATGGATAGCTATGTATCATTGTTCTTTAAACTATTAATTGGTGCCATGGCCATGTTTTTATTTTTAGGTGCCTGGAGCGTCGGGATTGCCTTATCAGATATTTCTAATTATAAGCAACAAGTCAATTATGCCATTGAACAAAATGGCGGCTTGACGCCCAATGCTTTAACTTATTTAGCCAAGTATGAAGCTAATGAGAGTCATGGGCATTACAAAATCAGTAGTAAACAATTAGGAAAAAAAGTGGGCTTTGGCGAACGCGTGACTTATGAAATTACTTGTACGTTCCCTACTTATCTGCCAGCACCTAAAGAAGTGACCCAAACGGTAACGGGGATGGCAACTTCACAAGTGCGGTAAAAAGAGAGTGAGGCGAACCTAATGGAAGAAGAGACCCAAGGTCTGATGATTTTAATAATCAGTTGTTTTTTTGTCGGAGTTGTAGCTGTGGTCGTTAATCATTATCACCCGGAACTGTTAGAGAAGGTGGCTGATTTTTTAATGAACCGTCCGACAAAATTTTAGAAAGGAGATCGTCTGATGCTTATTCATAGTAGTTATGATGAAACGAGTAATCAAAGTCAGCGCTTGGTCGCTTTCTTTTTAGAGCCACCTTAACTGTTTAGCGACGCTAGGTCGGTTTTAAAAAAAGAGCAATAAAAAATAAAATCAGGAAGTGAGGGAATAAGCATGGAGAGAGAAACGAGTATTTTAAGTTGGGTTATTTATACCGTATTGATTAGTGCCATTATTTTTACCGTGGCAAAAGTTGTTTTTCCAGAATTAACCAATCAAGTGTTTGATTATCTAAAATCATTAATTCCAGTGGCGTCTAGTGCCGCGTCCAGTGTTATGTCTAGCGTTGTAAGATAACCTTAAATAATAAGATTATACGACCGAGTGGCTATTCATAGAAAAAATATGTCATAGTCCATTCTTTTTTAAAACAGGAATGAAACACCTATTTTTTAACATGAAATAGGTGTTTTTATTATTTTGAAGCAAAAAAGTGGTTCTCTTAAACAACTGTCAAACTAGGAAAGGATAACAGAAAGAGCTTTTCTGTAGGAAAATGGTATGTCAATTTTAGTTTATTTAATGGGTAAAGTATTTGTGTTGAGTCTCCTCGCCGGAGTGTTATACTTGTTTACTTTTGTAACTGTATGTCTTCCACTTGAAAGAACCAAAGAACTTAAAAGAGTCAAAAGAAAATTACCACTATCCGGTGCAGGCTTATTTTACTTTTTCGTAGCTATGCAACTCCTATCTTCTTGGCTAAGTGAATTATAAAGAAGACTTATATAAGAAAAAAAGAAAGGATAACAGAAAAATTTTTTTCTGTAAGGAATCATATGGAAATCGTTATTCGTGTCATTTTAGTAGCAGTTATTTCATTTTTTACTGCGGGTTTTTTTTGGTTGGAATATTTTGAAGATTGTAAAACGAAAAATGATAAATCCTGTTCGAAAGCAGATATGATAGTCAGTTGGGTTCTCTGGTTTTTCAGTGTTTTGTTTATGTCTTATTATTATTAGCTGTACAAGTGTTTTATAAGTAAAGGAGGTAATGATGGAGGTTGTTATTTTTACCTTTAAGTTTTATGTAGCATTAGTTATTTTTTTACTTAATTGCAGGTTTTTTTATTTTCAAGCAGAAGTTGTTAGTGTTTTGCGTTGTGAAAGACCCTGGATTGTTCGATTACTTATGTTTATGCATTTAAGCATTCTATTTGGATCAGCTTGTTGTGTGTATCTGCTATTTAAATAAAAATAATGAGTAAAGCAGATTAGACATTCTAGTCTGTTTTTTTTGTATTCAAAAAGCAAAGGAGGAAAGTCATGAAAGAAGAAGTATTACTTTTCGCTGAGAGATTTGTTGAAGGCATGAAACGTCAGAAAAAAGCCTTCTCTATGTCAGATATAGAAAAGAGCTATAATTTAGAACGTAAAAAAAATGGGAAGCCTGCTGTCAAGTTAACTAATATGGAGCGTTTAACCCTTGTAAGTCGCTTGTTAAGAAAACAACTTTTACAGCGAACGTATAAAAAGACAACTGATCCTAAATGCTGTCAGGTTTTGTTTTTCTAGGAGGATTGAAAATGAATAAATGGGACAAAAAAATGTGTTGGTATATAGTTGTTTTCTTATTTTTCAACACGGTGAATACATTGTTTTTCTATTCTTTAATTTATGTTTTAAGAATTAAGGTGACGCATTTCTCTTGGCTGTTCTTTTTTGGATTATTCTCGTTTTCTGTTTGGTATCTGTTGTTTGTTATTTTTGTTGTATTGATTGCTTTTTGTCCTATTATTCAGGATTCGGCTGACTGAGCGATTGGATTTAGTTGTGTTTAAACTCTAATTTCAACCAAATAAAAATAAAATAATAACATTGTAAAGAAAAGTATAAATTTCCAAATAAAAAGCCTTGTATGGTCCAATTAAAAATAAAATTAGAGAATTCTGGGTGATTGATCTTATCAATAACAGTTAAATCTGCGAATTGTGTGAGAATAGTGCAGAGTAAGGTTAAAACAGCTAGTAACTCTTTAACGGATAAAATAAATAATTTTATTTTCTTTTTCTTTTTAATAGATTTATTTAAAAAAACAGAAATGGCTGTTAATGAAAGTGCAAAACACCAAAATAGTATTTTGTATATTGATTTGGTAGTTAAGTTGTTAAAAAAAGAGAATGAATAAATAACAATCGCAAAAGAAAAAAATGATATTAAGTAGAGAATACAAAAGTTTGCTAGAATGTCGCTATGGTTTTTATAAGCATCAATTATTTTTGTTTTGTTTTTCTTATTAAATATCATCTTAAATATCACCTTAAATATCATCTGGTAATTCACCTTTCTTTTAAATATTGATAGGAGTTGAGTTTTATTGAAATTAATTGGCAGTATTGTGTGTTACGTTTTGCGTGTTCTATTATTTCTTATCCCTCATGCTGTTCTTATATTTTTTGTTTTTTCGGGGTTATTTGATGATATAGCAGAAGCAACTGTTTGGCAAGATCATTTTTTTAGATTCGCGTTCTCTGTACTTGCTCTTTTTTATTTGTTCTTTTATGCGCTTAGTTTGGGTGTAATGTTTCCATATATTAATGGTGATTCTGAAGAGGATTCATAAAAAAGCAAGTAAGTGAGGGAGGTGATGATTTTTTAGTTCGAAAAAATTTTTAACATGTATAAGTATATTTTTAGTTTGCTAAAATAGCAGTCGATCTTTCGAATGTAAAGAGCGGCTTTTTTGATTTGAAAAATACAAAGAAAGGCTAGTGCTGATACTAGTTAGGTACAAAAATAATGAGCACAGTAGATGTACGAGAATTAATTGAAAAGGATCAATTTTTTATTGGAAGTTATCCGAATAATTTTTCAGTGGGTCGCTGGTTCTCTGTCGAAGAGTTGGCCAATTCTTCCTATGGTCGTATTCATAAAGAATATTTAGAACGTTTCAATCCTGGTCAAGCGGCCGAGTTAGAATTAGGAGTATTTGATGTAGATAATGCTTCTGGTCTTTGGCGTGGAGAATATGAGGTGTCGCGTTTGCTTCATTTAATTAAGGAAATTGATGCTACAAAAGATTATGAAATTGGAGTTGATTTCTTTGAATTTGAAGAAGGAGAATTTCGTTGTCTAATACCAAATCCATATGAAGCGGCTAGAATGGTTTATTTTGGCAATATTCGTAGCTGGGATGATGACTATCTTCGTTTCAATGGCTATGGCAATTTAGAAAGTTTATCTGAAGCAGAAGCAAAAGAGTTAAAAAGAGAGGCAATCAAGGATTTGGGTATTTTCCAATAACATGATTGCTTTAATAAAAATTAATTGAAAGAAGGAAATTATTGTGTCAAGTAGAATTCAAGAAATTGCATTAAGTGATAAAAATTTAGGAAGTAAAATTAAAGCTGCTTTTAAATCAGAACGTGATATTAAGGTGGATGGTGCGAAAGTTAGAGGCCGTGTTTTTGCTGCTTCAAGTGAAAAACAACGTGACTTTGAAATTTTTGTTCCTCATTTACGAAACTCACAAATGTTTAATGGTCGTGAAGAAATAAAACTAATTGATCCAGTAGCACGAATCAATGTAAAGCGTAATAACATTGGGAATAGTCGCTCAATTGACATGGTAGTTTATGCAAAACGTTTAGAAGTTGTAGGAGGTAATAAATAATGGGATTAACATTTGAAAATAACACGATTGAAAATTTTGATGTAACAGGAACATTCGGTACGATGAATTTCTTAGAAGTAGTTGCTATTAACGAACGAGATGGTGAAAATAACATTACTGACGAAGTTCGTGAACAAAGAGTAACGGTTTATTCTAGCAAATTAAATGACCAAGTAGAAATTGCAATTGATTCAGACTATGACGTTAGTGGTATCAATTATGATGATGAAATCGAGTTGACTGGACATGTAACGGCTCGTGGGTGGCTTAATGCTTATAAAGGGTATAATGACGATATACAAACAGAACAAGCCTTTAAAGTGCGTGCAGTAGGGATTAAAAAAGTAGGAATTGTCAAACCAACGCCAGCACCTCAAGAAAAAGAAAAACAAGAAAAAAAATAATTTACTGAAAGAAAACGGTATTTGGATAAATCGGTAAACCGATTGTTAGTTATTAAGGGCATTCTAACGAGTGCCCTTTTTATTATTAATTTGTGTCGGCAAAGCTTGCTAATAGACATTAATAATAAAGAATAGGAGTGGTTAAATGAAGCATGGAAAGTGCCCATTTAGAAAAGAAAAAGAGTTATTAAAAAGTCATAGATTGAACCCAATGAATTGGTTAGTCGAAAGGCGGCTGAAGAGTAGTGTTATTTTTCTTCATAAAGAAAGTGGTAATTTGAAAGAAATACATTATTAGAAGAGGTTTATGGTATGCAAGTGAACTACTCACCACTTAGCTAAACCTGACAGTTTTTAACGCTTGAAGTGGTGAGTAGTTCACATATAAAAGAATGGAAGCTTTTGAAAAATAAGTGAAAGGTGGTGTCTTGTAAGTTAATGAGTAGTCTGTCGAAAAAAATGGAGCAGAAACAAGTAAAATATCGATCATTTTTGCAAAGAAGAATTCGTATATATCGTGGTTGGCAAAGTTTCGCTTACTATAATGAATTGTACTTAACGTTGTTTGATGAAACATGTCATAATCTTATTCAATTCTTATTGCTAGAGGAGTCTTATTTTGAAAGTGAACAAACAATTTTGAAATTATTAGATAGTTTTTTGGATCAATTAGTTCGAGTTTATGATCTAAAGTTTTATGAGGGTTTTGAAAAGAAAGTTTATTTTGAAGAGTACCCAGTTTAAATTATAAAAGGGAAAAGTAATGATAAATATTGAGGTGAATTAATGACAAATGACAGTCAATCGCAAGAAAAAGCGTACAGCGAATTTAAAAACAAGTTACAACAAGTTTTTGATGAAAAATTTCAATCAGAACAAAAAAGACGCTATTTTGATGCTTTCTTCACTATCTCGAATGCGTGCCATGAATTTAGAAAAGAATTACTTTTATTAGATGAACCACTCCAACAAGATCAAGTAAAAAATTTAATGGGAAGTAAATTTGACTTAGCAAAACATGAAATTTATACGCAGGCAACTCAATTTTTTAATGAAAAAGGGGTTTAGTGAATGAGTGTCATAACGAATTATATTTAGCATTGATGAAATGAGTAACAGTTTTAGTCAAATTTTGTTGCTTGAGGGTTTTGAAAAAAGTGTGTTTTCGAGAATATTCGGTAGGAATAAGTGTGGTAAATTGCTTGTGATTGTTTGATGGCTTATAATGGCTTTAGAATAGACGTTAGAAGAGGTGAAAAAATGGTAATGACAATGAAAGAGATTAAAGAACGTGTGAAGCCTATAGCAGAAAAACACAATGTCCCAGTCGTTTATGTCTTTGGTTCTTATGCACGTAATGAAGCAAAAGAAACCAGTGATATTGATTTTGCTGTAGATATTACAGGACAATCAGAAGAAGCCTATTGGAATTTGTATGGAGATTTCTTTGAAGAATTAAAAGAAGCTGTAGCGCATGAGATTGATTTAGTGGAGCTAGAAACTCTTGTTGAAACGCAAGATAAACCTGAAAGAAGAGAATTGTTGGCTACCATTTTAAAGGAAGGTGTAAAGGTATTTGAGAGATAATAAAGCTAAGGATTTACGTTTGTTAAGAGGAACGCTGATCTACATTGAAGATATAGAACAGACACTCAATCGTTTTGGAAGGGATTATGAAACCTTCTATCATGATAGAGTGTTTTTTAATGCAATCAGTATGTGTTTAATGCAAATTGGTGAATATACTGTTGGGAATAGTGGCTTTTCAGAAGAATTTAAAGAGAAAAATAGTGGTAAAGTTGATTGGAAAAGACTTAGGAATATGAGGAATATGTTTGCACATTCGTATAGCACAATGAATGAACGTCAGATTTATCGTATGGCTACAGAATATATTCCAGTGTATAAAGAATTTTGTTTACAAGCACTTGCTGAATTAAGGAAAAGGCAGGGGAAATAATGGAAGAATATTTGAGATTTTTTGAGAGTTTGCCAAGATTCCATGTGTTAAAAATTAAACCGTGTTATTTTAATGATGTTATTTCTGGATTAAAAACGTTTGAAATTAGAAAAAACGATAGAAATTTTCAAGTTGGAGATATACTGGTTTTAGCGGAGTATGATGATTTTAAATTTACTAATCGAATGACATTTGTTCGAGTTGTATATTTAACTTCCTTTGAACAAAAAGTAGGCTTTTGTGTCTTGGGTATACAATTACCTAAAAAAATAAGAAAGCTTGATTTTATTATTTTTGATGAAGGTAGCTTATATGTTGAAAAAATTATTTAGATACCGAGGTCGAAGAATTCGTTATTCTTCCAGAAATTTGTTGGCACTCTATCGAGTGTTATTTTTTATGCCAATTTTAGCATGTTTAGGCTATTTTATGGGCTATAAATGGGTTTATCCTTTGTATCTTTCAAATCCGCCTGATTGGAAAGTGTATGTTGTGCCAGCATTAATAATTATGGGTATTTCGATAGGTTCAATCGTACTAATCACATTTCTTGTTAAAGCTTCGATTATCAATTCAGGGTATTTTTCTAAAGTAGAACAACGTCAAGTGCTAGCACGTATGATTCTTGACAATGGGTATTATACGAAGAAACAAGTTAAAACTAGTGACGGCAAAACAAAAGAAAAAATTAAGTTTCCAAAAATTTATTATAAGTCTACAAAAAATAGTATTTTCATTTCATTTGAAACAGCTGGTAATAAATTTCAAGAAAAGTTTGAAAACATCGGCGGTTTTTTAGAAACAGCCTTGCATGCGGATAATTTAAATCAGACCAGCGAGAAAGGATTTGTAATGTATGAATTAGCAACTGATGTGTACAGTAAACGTATTTCTATTAGAGATATGCAAGCAGATAAAGGCAAAGTGCAGTTGATGAAAGGCTTGTATTGGCATTTTGATAAAGACCCGCACATGTTGATTGGAGGAGGAACTGGAGGAGGCAAAACTTTTACCATTCTTTCTTTGATCTATGCTTTATGTCGTGTTGGTGAAATAGAAATTTGCGACCCTAAAAATTCTGATTTAATGGCACTAGGTAAATTGCCGATGTTTGCAGGAAAAGTGCATACAGGAAAAAAAGATATTACTAACTGTTTAAAAAATGCAGTTGAGTTAATGGATGAACGTTTTAAAAAGATGAATAATAGCCCTGGTGTCAAAATGGGTAAAAATTATGCCTACTATGGATTTAAGCCAAAATTTATTATCGTAGATGAATTTGCGGCATTTAAAGCAGAGTTAGCCAATGATTATGCAACGGACGGAGAAGTTGACGAGTATTTAACGCAATTAATCTTAAAAGCTCGTCAAGCAGGGATTTTCTTTATAGTTGCTATGCAAAGGCCAGATGGTGAATTTATCAAAACATCATTAAGAGATCAATTTATGTTTCGTATGTCTGTTGGCCGTTTATCCGAAACTGGTATTTGGATGATTTTTGGTGATGAAAACAAAAATAAAAAATTCAAATACGTTGAAAAAATTGACGGACAAAAAGTCTACGGTCGTGGCTATGTTGCCTTAGGTGGTTCAGTAGCAAGGGAATTTTACAGTCCACAAGTGCCAGCGGATTTTGATTTTATTGAAGAATTTATCAAAATTTCAAAAGAGCTAGGTTATACAGAAGCATCAAAAGAAGTACAAGAAGAAGTATCTCAAAAAATAGCTAAGCATGTAGATAAAGAAGCTCTCGCAGAAATTGATGAAGAATTAGAATTGAAAAAAGCAAAATTGAATAAATTGAGTGAAAAAATCGGTTAAAGCTGTTTTGCTGGATTCTGTTGCCGTATATAATTTATGGATAATCAAGGATCAAAAATTGTTGAAGAAGTAAGTTTTGCCTTGAATGAGGGAGGAAAAGAAAGTGAAATTTAAATCGCAAGGACAAATGTTAAGTTATATAAAAGAAAAGGAACAAGAAATTATTAAAGAAATTGATAGTAGAGCTGAGAAGGAAGGAGTTACAGATGATAATAAATTGTCTGATTATAAGTCGTTAGTGACTTCTATTTTAGATACAGAAGCTTTTTATGATGAAGATAGACCAGTTGAGGAAAAGAAATTTTCAACGTCACAAGAAGTTGATAAGTATTTAGAAACAAGATTTAAGGAGCACATGGATTCTGCTTGGAAAGAAATGTTTGGTAAGTAGGTGTAGAACATGTTTTCGTTTGAGGAAGTGATTTTACAGCTTGAGAATAAAATTGCATTAAAAACATTAAAAAACTGGGCAAATAAAATTGAAAAAGTAACTGATAAACGTTTTGAACGTAGATATGCGAAAAATAGTTCGGGTCATACGTATAGCTATAAAGTGTTTTCTGTTAAAGATGTGGAAGACTTTAAAGAGCTTATAAGTTTAAGAGAAAGTAATGTTCCTTTAGAAGAATCAATGACAAGTGTATTTATGTCCGAGGAAGGAAGAGAATATTATTTTGATAAAAAGTCTTTTTTAAATATGAAAAGAGATATAAAAGAACTAGTTGAATTAAGTCAGTCGATTTTAGCAGAAAACGCTGAATTAAAAGAAAGGATTGTCGTATTGGAAAAACTGTTGGAAAACTGACGGCTGTTTATTGTAAGGATTGTTGCTAGTGATAAGTTGGTGGGGCGTAGCGAAGCGAGAGCCCCACACCAACTTTTAGCAACATAAAATCCTTTTGAAATGAACAGCCGTAAGGTGGGCGAATGCCCACCTTTTTTAATTCTACCCCCCTTTTATAACATGGGGGTAGAATTAAACATACCGTATAAAAAAGTAGTTTGAATGCTTACTCCCGCAAGGGATTGAGCAATTGAGATTTTGGCAACTTTTTTAGTATATGTTGGCAACTTTTTGGTAGGAAGGTTTTAGTAGATGAGGAGTGTTGATTTAAAGCGACTTAGAAAAGAATTGAGGTTAAGGCAAGTTGATATGTGTAAATTATTATCGGTTGATAAAGGTTTCTACTCAAAATTAGAATCTGGGAAACGTTCGATAACAATAGAAATGGAACAAAAGATTATTGATGTATTGAATTTAGATGGTGGGCATGCTTCGGTAGAAGCAAAAATTGACTTTTTGAGAATTCGATTTAAAACAATGCGTGTTCAAACAGTTATTGAAAAAATTCTTCACATGGATATGAACTGGTTTACTCATGAAAACAGAGGGTTTTATCACTACACCGAAACCTTTTATTATGGCTCGATTCGGATATTTAGAAATCCAGAAGAGAGCAATATGGGGATCATGTTAGATTTATCAGGTGAAGGTTGTCGTCAATTAGAAGAAATCTTTGAGGAAGATAATAACCGATCGTGGACAGAATTTTTTCGTTCGCTTTACGATGATGATATTTTTGGTCAAGGTATTTTGGTAGATACAAAAATCACTCGAATTGATATTGCGCTTGATGAATTGATTGTTGAGGGTGAAGAGAATTTTGAATTGTACGACTTAAAAGAAAAAATGGAACAAGGATTAGTTGACACAACTTTTAAAAATTTTGATTTCAACGGTGGTTTTGCTTATGAAGGTGGAAAAATGGTGAATAAAGGACTATCTCTTTATTTCGGCAGTCGTCAATCGCCGCTATATTTTAACTTTTATCAAAAAGACTACGAGTTAGCACGAAAAGAAAAAATGTCAGTCGAAGATGCTCGTTTAAAACATGAAATTAAGAACCGCTATGAAATTCGTTTGGCCGATGAAAAAGCATTCCTCTTTGTTGAATATTTTCTATCGAGTGGAGAAAGTTTAGATTGGCTAGTGAAGGAAGTTATCAATGCTTCATTAAATGTTTATGAAATGAAAAACGGAATGAAAGTTTTTTGTCAGTCATGGTATAACGTCATTGATAAAATGGACGGGTTAAAACTCTCTGTTCAAGGTGAAAAGCCGTCTATTGAAAAAACACTTCGGTGGTTATCAAATTATTTAGCCCCTTCCTTAAAAATGATTAAACTGGTTGATAATTATATGGGGACAAATGAATTAATGGAACGGATTGATTCAGCAGAACTAAAAGAAAAACATGAAGAAATGATTGAAATGGTCTGTTTGGATGCAAAAGATTTACTTTTAGAGAATGGGAATAATGATGCTTTAAGAGAATACATGAGCCAAACATTTGATTTAGAGGATGCCTACCCGTTTTAAATTTTTTAGTATGGTTGGAAGAGTTAAGGGAAGAATTTATAGAAAGATACCATAAATATTACAGAAAAATGGAAAGGAGTTGTATTTTATGAATCAAAATATTATGCCAATTTTTAGAGAGCATAGCAAATTTTACCAAAAGTATTCAAAAGTACCAGTTCCTGAAATGCTACGATTGCATGGATTCATAGTTGATGAAATCCCAATTGATGAGGAAGATATTGTTTATTTCGAGAAACATAAACAATTTATTTTAGGAAATATTGGGCTAAGCGATATTCCTTTTAATGTGAAAAAAGAGTTTAGCGCAGAATTCTCATTATCAGCTATCACCAGTGTATTTGTAGAAGGACGCTATACACGAACGCCGACAGGTGAAAAAATGTATAGTAGTTATTTCTATTATTTCTACAAGGAAGGTTTCTTATCTTCGGGTTACAAAGTGAATAGACGGACATATGCTGATCGAGTAACTAAATCAATGTTTTTAAAAACCTTTGAAAAACAAATCGTTATGTTTAAAAAAGAAAAGAACGGAGTGAAATGAAATGAACGCCACTAAACGAGTTACTCAATTTATTCAACGGCTAGATGAGATTGAAGCAGAGATTCGAGCACCAACTAGCATGCAACTATCAGCGATTCATGCTTGGTGTCAAAAGGTGTTGTCGTACGAAGAAAAGATAAATATCATGAAACAACACGTGTTTCAAGTGGACTTGGATTACTTCGAAGAACGCATTCGAACTTATGGGAATAGCTATGTAGATCGTTTTAATCGAGAATTAGCTCTGCAACAAGAAGCCGAAGAACGTTTTATTCGTTTTTGCATGTTTATTGATGAAGTGATTCATCAAGTGAAAGCTTATCTAGTAGACTTTGAGAAAAGTTTGGCAGACGTACAGTGTATTAAACAACAATTGCAACAAATGAGTGAAATGCATTGGCTACAAGCCGCGCTCTAATTAAAAAAAATAAACAAGGAGGTTTTCTGTTTGAAAGAATTACTTACGGGCTTTAAACGTAAACTAAAAAAGTCCCCTTCAGCTTTACCAAAACAAAAGAAAAAATGGCCAGTAAAACACCTTACGATTGGATTGTTTAGTTTACTCGGCCTTTTTATTATGATTGGGCTAGTGGGTCTTTTTCAAGGAATTAATGTGACTGGTCAATTATCCGGTCTGAAATCAACGATTCAACTGGTAGACGATAAAGCCACTGAAAAGAGAATTTTTGCCCAAGATAATCCGCAATTGGATGTTTTTTTAGAAAACTTTGTCCAATTGTACTGTACAAAAAGTCCTGATTCTGATGAAATGGCCAAACGCAAACAAGCTTTACAAGCTTATTGGGCAAAAGATATTTCTTTACCAGAAGAGACGGTGAAACAAACCGTGCGATTAAAAAATAGCCGCTTATTAACACTGGAAAAAGACCAAGGCTTAGCGGTGGCGCTGATGAAAGTCACACTACAAGTATCCGGTAAAAAAGAACAAGAAGTGAAAAAAGAAGTTACAGAAAAACGGGCAGGGAAAGAAGAAAAGAAAACCATTGTTGAAAAAGAAACAGTCCCTTTCGAAGCGGAAGATACGTATATTTTACGAATTCCCTATGTACAAGAAGATACTGCGATTCGAATTATGGCTTTACCTTCTATTGCCCCAATGACCATGACTAATGATCAAGTAACAGGTCGCACATTTCAACACCTAACAGAGCTAGAAAATATGTCAGAAGCAGAGACAGAACGCTTAAAAACATTCGTGACGGAATTTTTTACGAAGTATAGCACGAGTTCCGCTGAGGATATGCGCTATATGATGACCAAACCAGAGGGTTTAAAGGGACTGGTGACATTTGTCCGCTTAGGCGAACCTTTTATTGCGAAGAAAGACGGTGACCATTATGTAGTGGGCGGCACGGTCTTTTTTTTATTGCCTAAATTAACGTTGGAACAAGAGGAATCATTTGAATTAAGAATTCATAATACGGATCAGGGCTATGTTGTGGACGAGTATAGCCATTTTCCAGCAAAAACAACCAAGTAAAAAAAGAATAGGAAGTGAAAAACCATGGGTTTAAGTACATTAGTTGATTTTGTGTTAACGCAAGGGAAAAATGCAGTAATTATTGCAGGTATATTTATGCTTGTTAAGCATGGTGTCGGAGGAAAGATTGGAAAAATTGCCATTTCTTTATTGATTATTGGTCTTGCTTGGTATGTTTTAGGCGATCCAAGAAAACCATTAGATGCGTTGGCACAACTTGTTGGCAAAGTATTTGGAGGGAAGTAGAATGGAACGTGAACCGTATCATTACACTCGATTATTTACGGAACCTATAAAAATACGTTACATTGGTAATTATTTTCGATTACCATTTGCTGTCGCTATGATGGACGCCATTACCTTTGCGGTAGTGGCTCTTTTTATCTGGTTGTTCTTTCATCGAATAGTGGAACATTTGAGCGAAACGTCTTCTTTAGCGTATTGGATCTTTTATGGTCTAGCGCCTTTCGGAGGTGTTACTTTAATCAATAAGGTGCGCCCAGAGGGCAAGAAAATTCATTACTACTTATGGGATTCTGTGGTGTATTATTTCCGATGGTATCGCCCTAAGAAGAAGATTTGTCAAGGAAGAGTTGTCGCCAACCGTATTGAACATGCTCAAAACACTTTTGTTCTCTATGATGACAATGATTCTCAACATAACAAAGGTGATGAAATAAATGATCACTAAAAAAACAAGGAGGACTTCATGTGCAAATTGAATTACCCTATAAAAAACACCAAGATAATCTGTTATTGACCCGCACCAATGAGGTGTGGGCTTTTTATAAAGTTTATCCCACCAATGTCTCGCGTCATAATCCCCAAAAACGACAAGAAGTGAATCAAGATACGGCGCGGCTATCCAAAGCTCTTGCACCTTATAAAGATTTTATGTACAGTGGGCTACCTAGGAATCTAGATATGCATAGTAAAGCGAAAGAGTTAAAACCGATGTTTGCGCCTGGTGAAGAGAAGCTGGCAGAACATTACTTAGACAATAGTATTACGCTATTGGAAAAAGACAATGGCTTGATTTATGAGCGGGGCTATTTGGTAGAGGTAAAGATTTCATCCAATCGTGAAACGACTAGTTTGAAATCAGCGTTTAAAGCCGCCTTAAAACAGGTAGCGGTAGGTGTGATGGGATTACTAGGTTTTGAACTTGAGAGTACGCAGTCTTATTTTGATGACGTCCGACAAGCCGAAGAAGATCTGTTTACAACCATGAGATTACATGGCGGACAACGTCTGACCCATGAAGAACTCTTGTATCATACTCGTTCTCCCTTTATTCGTAATCAACCTCATAAAGTACAAGAAGAAGTCTTGTTTTATGATGTTCAAGAAGCCGGTCAGGCGTTAGTAGATAGCAGCGAGTTCCTAAAAGAAAACGGGGAAACAGTCACCGGGGTTTTAAAACTATCTAGTGAAACAGGCACGTCGTATGTCAAGATTTTACCGATTTATGATTTACCTGATCATGGGGCTGGTTTAGATTTACATCGTTTCGCAGAAGAACAAGGGTTTCCAGTGGAATTTCTTTCTAAAATACAGACGTCCGACCCCAAAATGGTGGGGCTAAAGTTGCATTTTAATGAAGGAAAATTAAAAGAACAAGAATCTCACGCGGCTTACCATCAAGAAGAAGTAGGGAAAAAGAACTTGATTCTTCGGTTTTTAAGTAAATATTTACGCGATGAAATGGATGATTAGGAACCGTTGTTTAAACATTTAGATTGCTTGGTTGTATATGGACGTACCGTTGAACAGATCCTTGAACGCGCAAAAGGCCTACAAAAACTCCTACAAGGAAAAGTGGGGGTTTCCCTTGCGACTAAAGACCAAATGCGGTTGTTTTACCAACTATTGCCTGGGGTACCGTTAACTGAAAAAAGTTGGATTTCGTCTAGTAACGCAGAAGCATTAGGTGAATATGCGTTTGCCACGGCGGAGTACATTGGTATGCGTTCCGGTTTTTATATTGGCCGTATTGATACCGTTGGCGAAAGCTTGAAAGGGCAAACCGTACAAGAATTGGTGGAATATTCGTCACGGTATGTGTTTTTAAATCCACTAGCGATTGCGGAAGGAATTGCTGGGGCATTGTATGATACGCCTCATATTGCCATTACTGGTAAAAGTGGGAAAGGAAAAACTTTTTTAGCTGGAATTATTTTCTTGTATTCCAGCCTATTTGATGTGCAGTGTTTGTTTGTGGATCCTAAGGCGGAAAAACGACAAGCGTTTGAAGCCGTGCTAAAGGATCCTTATTATCAACAAACGTATCCTTGGTTCTGTGATTATTTACGGCGAATCCATTATGTGACGTTAGATGCAGAATCAAGCGCCAATTTCGGGGTGTTAGATCCGTTTGTTTTCCAAACACGCGCTGAAGAAATGTTAACAACGATTGATGACATGTTAAAGGAATTACTCCCTAATTTAACTGGACAAGAGGAAGCGAAAGTGTCCAATGCGATTCATGATGCGTTTCAAACCGTCTACCAGCGGAAATTAGCAGGAGAAACCGTTGGTTCCTTACATGTCGTTGAAGAATTAACCCATGCGACAGATGAAGTAGTGAAAGAATATGGGGCGTACTTACACCACCAAATTTTAGCAACCAATATGCGGTTGGCTTTTTCGTATGGTGAAAACCCAGGGTTAGATTTTTCAAAACGTGTCTCGGTTTTAGAAATTAAAGATTTGAAATTACCGGATAAAGATACCCAGGCTTATACGAAAGAAGACCGTCGGTCATTGGCTTTGATGATTGCTTTATCCCGTTTTTGTGTGAAATTTGGTTCTCGTGATCGTCATAAAAATACGTCAATTTATTTCACTGAAGCTTGGACGTTATCCAACTCGCAAAAAGGGGCGGCTTTGATTGAAGAAATGGGACGTGTGGGTCGGAGTTATAAAAATCAAATGATTTTAGATACCCAATTCATTAAAGATGTGTTGAATGAAGATGGGACAGGAAACTTTGGCTTACTGTTTTGTTTTGATGAAGAGACTGACCGTGAAAATATTTTACGGTTATTAGGTCTGGAAGTAAATGAAACGAATCTAAAGGAAATGCAACATATGATTAAAGGTCAGTGTTGGTTCCGTGATTTAGTCGGTGATGTCGCCAAATTAAATGTACATTGTCAATTTGAAGAAATAGCGGCTTGTCTAAAAACAGTGGATAAAACAGCCTTTTCTAAAGCGGAAGAACTATCCCTAGGCACCAGGTAAAGGAGGGAAACTAGGAATGATTGAAGAAAAAGATTTATCTCGCTTATTACCGGTTTTCTTTGAAACCGATGGCTTTTTGGCTAAGTTACTAGGGGATCTGGCACAAAACTGGTTCACTATGACTTGTCTAATTGGGTTTGGTTTAAACACCTTACTTTTTGAAGCCATTAACGGGTTAATGACCTTGATGTATCAAAAGAATGTCTTTTTAGATTACCTAGATGACTTCTTTTTATTTTCTCAAAAGATTTACCAAACGGCGTTTGATTTCTCTAAACCGAATTCATTAGGTTATTTCTTGGTGTTAGTGTTGGTCGGAACAATTGGCTTTAAATTTTTAACGAATAGACGGGAGGAAGCCAAACGATTAGCCTGGCGCTTTCTACTCGTGTTGGTGATTGCGATTGGTTGGTTTGGTGGTCTACAAAATCAAAGTGGTCAAGATGGGCGTTACTATGTTCGAACGATTGAAAATGTAGCGGATAGTGTGGAAAGCTTTTTACTGCAGGCAACCGGTACGTTTGTATCTGGGCGTGACACAGGAACCGTTTCACTAACAGAACTTAACGCGAATCCAACGAAGGCGGCAAGTACGCTTTATTTTCAAAAAGCGGTTGTTGAACCGTACTTATTAATGAATTATGGAACCACTGATGTCGGGAAGTTAGAAAAATTAGGCATTGATCCTCGAGAATTTGTGGACGGTTCTAGCGAAGAATTAGAGGAGAAATTAGACGAAGCTAAAAAACAATTCGAAAAGGAAGAAGGGGATTTAAAAAATACCCGCAGTTATTTAGATATTTCACACGGGCCATTTAAAATAATGGTGAGTATCACCAGTGTTTTTGGGAATTTGGCGATTGGGATTCCGTTATTGACCATGGTCTTTACCCGGTTTATTTTCCAAATTGTCGCCCTCTTTTTACTTTTGTTTTTACCTTTTAATTTAATGATGGCCTTGTTACCAACTAAAAATCAACGGATATTGAATAAAACCTTTGGGAATTTGGTAGCGATGTTGTTTGGTAAAGCTTTTCTTTCGATTGGTTTTGTGGCCTTATTCTTACTCTTTAATTTAATTGATGGTTTGGTGGCGCCGACGTCGTTACCTCTTTATTTGGCGAACGGGGTATTGAAGGCTGTAGCTTTGTTTGTTTTATGGAAAAAACGTACGGCATTCTTTGAAAAAATGGGCTTGGGCTATGTGGCCAATGTGCCTAAACAAGGAAAACAAGCGGTGCAACAAACAGCGAAAGAGATGGCTCAAGCGCCGCAAGAACTTAAACGAAAAGGGTTATCATTGGCGAACAAAACATTGTCTGCGGCTACTAAAGTTCCATTGCTTCCACCACAGATGAAAGCTGGGTTACAAGCCGCACAGTTAGCAGTAAAAGCCAAACAAGGGCTGAGTCAAGCGGCTACCGATACGAAAGCAAAAGGAGCGCAACGAGCAACTGCTGGCAATCAGTCAAGTGGAAATGCCACCCCACCTCAAAATACGAATGGTATTCCACCTAAAAGCAATCAAGCCGGGGGACAAGCTCCTATTCCTACGACGGATAGTGTAGCACCCAAGGCACCTGGGGTACGTAACGCAATGCCAGTGTTCTTACCACCGGAAACAGTAAGCCAATCTCGTCTCCCGCACCGCTTAAAAATTCCGTCTAGTGGTCTTGCACCGGTACCTTTTGAGGTAACGCCTGAACGACAAGCACAATTAAAACGTGTGATCCAACGTCAGAAAGCCACTGGTACGCATGGTCACGTGATGTTGTCGCAACAAGTAATGCGTGAAAGAGTGACCCAACAAGCAATGGGAAGCTATGAAGGAAAAGGTGAAACGGATAGAACTAATCCGCCATCGTCAGTGTCCAAGGTAGCCATGAATTCGACCGAACCACTTTTATCGGCAGAAATTCACCAAACAGCGGCACGTCAGGCAACAAAAATAGTAACTAATCAATCGCAAAAACTATATAGTGTGCCACAAGTGGAAACGCTGGCTAGTTCGTCTCCGCAACCAAGAGTGATTGTAAATCCTAAAACAGTAACTAATCAAACGAAGAGTGGTGAATAAAATGAAAAAACTCGGTTGTCTCTTTTTTGTTTTATTGGGTCTGTTTTCACCACTTTTATTATTTTCTGGCGCGAAGAAAGAGACAAGTTTTATGGCTTTTGAACCGGCGACAGAACAAGAACGAGTCGCACAACAAGTGTTTTCCTTTGTGCTAGCCCACGGGGGCACAGAAGAATTCGTTAGTGCCTGGCTAGGAAATGTGGAAGCAGAAAGCGGCTTACGACCAGAGGCGATTCAAAGTAGCCTTTCTTATAAGGAAGCGTGGGCTAAAGATCCCGCTGTTGATGGGTACGCATTTGGTTTGTTTCAATATGACGGGGGACGTCGAGTGAATCTCCTTAACTATGCCCATAAGCAGAAAAAAGATTGGCAAGACGTAACTATTCAATTAGAGTATGCCTGGGACTTTGACGGTTCCGATAGTGAACTATTGAAAAGTTTTAGTAAGAGGAAAGACTTATCCGCCATTACCATTGACCTATTACTAAAGTGGGAACGAGCAGGCACGGGAGGTAATCAAGCGGAACAACAAAAAAGAATTGCGAATGCGCAAGGCTGGTATAATCGCTTAGTTAAAGGTCAAGGGTTAAAAAATACGCACCAAGGTGGGGGAACGATTGTCGCTTTAGAAAAGAAACTCGGACAACCTATTTACAATCAAGAGTGTTATGGCTTAACGGCTTATTATGTGGATCAATTAGGTGGCCCCAAATTGATGGGTTCAGGTCATATGAACGCGTGGCAAATTGGGGAAGACTATGATTGGCATTCATATGGTTGGCAAGTCATTTTTCACCCAACATTTAAAGACCTTCGCCCGGGAGATATTATCAATTATGCCCCTCACCAAGCGCTATCGCCTGGAAGTTTCGGCCATACGGGCGTGATTGCCAGCATAGGCAAAGATGGTCAGTTTACTAGTTATGAACAAAACGCAGAAAAAGGTCGGATTTGTGCCTTATATAGTCGGCAATGGGGGCGTGAATTCAACGAAGTGTCTAGTATTGTTCGAAAAAAATAAATGACAGGAGATAGGTGTATGCGAAAAGGGATAAAAGCGATGAGTTATATAGGATTAGCCACTTTGTGGCTGTTCCTATTTTTAGTTGTCGGACGTCTGATAGGTTATGAGACTAACTGGTCAGATATCAGTCAAAGTATGGCAAGTACGGGGTTAGGATTGTTCGAATTGATGTTAATGGTTCTACCTTTGACTTTGTTTAAATCAGAAGTGAGACAAGAATTCAGAGAAACGATAGACAATTTCTCAAATGAGCTCTATGAAAAAGGGTGGTGTCCTTTAGTAGAAAATAGTTACACTAAGCCATTTTGGTGGTGTCAACTCTACCATTTAGGCGTGTTCCTTCGTTATGTAGGAGGTCTTCTTTTTTTCTTCCTTCTGGTGAAAGGGTGTCTGTATTTCCATGTTCAACTAGGTTTGAATTATGAGCTATTTCTTGCCTTGTGCCAGCTATTTATGGTGTATACAGTGTTTGATTTAGTCGCTAAACTGATTTTAGTTTATTTAAAGGAATTAGGAAATTGGATGGCTATAGGTATGGTCTTCAGAAAAATAATAATCTTATTGATTTTAACAGCGGCTTCTAGTATTTCTATTGCGGCGTTTGACCAAATGGGCAAAGGAGATGGACTGGTAATACCTACATTGTTTTGGTGGTTAGGAGGAATGATTGTTTCATTCTACGGGTTATCACGAGGAATTAATTACTTCTTCAAAAAAAACATTCAACGAGTGATCCTTTACGGGCGGGTAAACAATGCGTCTTTCAGTCAAGAACGCTTAGTCGATATTAAAAGTATTCATTTTGGCCCCTATCAAGAAGTGTTAACGTTAGAAGGTCTGACAATGAATCAATCCCTGGTTATTTTTCGAGGTGCTTCGTTAAAGGCTAATCGAGTGGTGATTGACCGATTTTGTCCAGTTACAACAATCCTACACGTCAAAACCAGATACGGCGGGTGTCCATTCACAATCACCTTACCTAATCTAGTTGAATCTCTAGAAGAAATTAAAACTCCTTTTTCTCCGGTAATAACTGATAAATAAGTAGAATTTCATTCTTCGTAGGTTGGCTATAATAAAAGGAACAAAAAAATACATGGGGATAATGTAAGTGAGGTGCAAAATGAAAATAAGTAAACAAATAGGTGGTTTAGCCTTAGGGTGTTTGGGCATGTTTCTATTAACAGCTTGTCAAGCACCGCAAGAAGAACAAGCCACGAAAGCAGGTTATGAAGTTGAACAAGAGGCTAAAGGGGGTACTTCTTTATCGTTTGATCAAAAAGAGGAACAACAAGAAACAACAAATCAATCTTCCATCACATTAAAAGAAAATGCCACAACGTCTGATTCACACCAGGAAGAGGCAAAAGAGGTTGATGTCCCCTTAGAACTTCTAAACAAATTCGGTAAAGCCTATGCGAACTATCGGGGCTTACAAGACCGAAATAAGCAATTGTTGCCTTTAATGAGTAAACAAGCGGCGGAAGAAAATGGGATTTATGTGGATGATAAAAATAGTGGCAATGCCTTACATTCGAAAGGGGTTGTCAAACATATTTATCAGCCAGTAGAAGAATCTAAAGATGAATACGCCATTTTGTTAGAATGTATCCAAAATAAAGTCAATGTGACCATTCTTTTAAGCGTAACAGTGAAAGAGAATCAAGTGACTAAGATGGCTTATTACACGTTAAAGAAAGAATATTAGTTAAATTGTTGATTAGTTTGTCAGGCTTGCATTTTTCCTCTTTGTTTCATGTAAAATAAGTTTTTCACAACTCCTATAGTTGTTTGGCTAAAAATTAAATAAGAATAGTTATTAATCTTTAATAAGATTAATGAGAGAACTCTAATTATGTATAATAAAAATATCTTAGCGAGCATTATAAATGATTTTCTTTTGTTTTTTTACTAGTCGACTAAACGAAAAGAAGAGCGTTCGCCGCGAAGATATTTTTTAGTTATTTTAATCAAACTTAGGAGGTCATATATGAAAAAGAAAATGTTAGTGAAATTTATTGCTGGTCTATCGATAGTATCAATTGCTCTCACAGGGTTTCCTTTAAATCTTTTAATCGATAATTTAGATGGTAGTCAAGTATTAGCAGCAGAAAATACATTAGAATTATCTGATATTTCTGATGATATTGTTATTCCTGAAGTAGATAATGAACGTTTAAATAAACTTGAGGAAACTATCGAAGAAGGTGATTATGATAATATTCAAGATTTAAATCAGGAAGAACTAACCAATTTTTTAGAAGCTGTTGATGTAGAAGTGGCATTAGCAGATTTGCCTACAGAAGAAGATGCAGAAGCATATAAACAGGGATTGTTAGATTTATTTGATCCAAAATCTGATGTTTATAATAATGTAGAAGGTGCTACTGAACAAATTATTGAAGAAATAGATAGTAACCATTCTAGTGTTTTTGATAAAATTGATGGAGAAGATGCTTTAGCTGCTAGAGCTAGATATAGGATAAGAATATCTACTAAAGTTGTTGCTGCTGGTATTAATCTATTAGTTAGTTTAATTTGTGGAGGCATAGGTAGTGGTGCTGTTAGAGCGGTTATAAGGAAGTTTGGTACTAAAAGAGCTATAGATCTTATTAACAGAAGAATAGTTGGTAAATTAACAGTTTGGGGAATAAAACAATTTGTAGGTATTAATTTTATAACACAATTAGTATCTACAACTATAAGAAACGTACTTGATCCAGGGAGCTATATTGCTAGAAGAATTGATGCGATTGATAGATGTGGAACTACAGGCTATATAGAATATTGAATATTTTTCGAACAGGATAGGTGATTTAATGGAATTATATTTTTGGCTTCTAGTTATTGTTATCTTAGCTATTTTAGGGCTAGGGTTATATTTTAGAGAATGGTTTTACATTTACCCTAAAGAACGAGAAAAACACACTGGTAAAAAAACTACATTTCTAGAATATATTGTACTGATTTTGGTTAGTTTAATTATTTTAGTTATCATGTTTTGGTGGCAGTATATTCATCAAAATTGATGAAGAAAACAAATTTTAGTGTTATTAAAAAAATCAGTAACAATGAGTCTTGCTTGTACAAATGTAGATAATAATATTACTGTTTTATTGGAAGAAAAAGAAATTCCTGATGTTTGAAGTTGTATATACCTGCCTTAAGCTACTCTCTTTTTATAACTATTAATTTTTTTGAAAGTAGAAACAAGAGTAAGCATTGGATGATTGTCACGTTACTATAGTAATTTGTGTTAGTTACTTTATATTCCGAAACGGTTTTAGCTAAATGATCAGACTTAATAAATAAAAAAAACTAGGAAGAATTGGATTGAGTTGTGGTGAAAACAAAGTCAAAAAAGAAATGGATATTCTTATTGATATTTTGGATACTAGTAGATATTGCTATTAATTATTTTTTTAGTGATTATTTTAAAATACATCGTGGTATTTCGTTTGTTGTCTTTCTTCTTAGAGTGTCACTATGTTTTTATATTTTGTGCAAATTGTTTATTGAAGATCTCATTAAAAATAAGCAAGGGGTAAATAAAGATGAAAAATAAAAGAAGGGTCAAGCGATTTTTTATTAGCGGAATAACTCTTGTAACTACGTACTTTTTGATGAAATTTTGTATAGAAACAAGATCAATAGCATGGCTGATTTTAGGATTTTTGTTGTGTGATGGTGTTTTTTATCTGAAAGATGTCGTGATTTGTCTGTTAGACTTGGATTAATTTTGTTTAAGAAACAATAGATAATAATTATGCACAATAAATGTTTTATTTTAAGTTGAAACAAGTTATTTTAAGAATTAAATGATAAAAAAGACTAGAAAAAAAGAACTCCTTTGTGTATAGTTTGAATCACCATAAACCAAACTAAACCACAGAAAGGAGTTCTCTTTTTGAACTATAAACAGTTTAACATAGATGAACGGGCGTGTATAGCGTCTTTTTTAAGGGAAGGTAAAAGTTATTCAGCGATTGCAGAGCTTTTGGGACGCTCTGTTTCTTCAGTTTCTCGTGAGATAAAAAGAAACGCGAATGAACAAGGTGTATATAACCCTTCGTTAGCACAAATCAAAGCCGATACGAGAAAAACACAAAAGAAAAATCGTTCGAAATATTCACTAACGTTGAAACAAAAAATTGAAGCTGATTTATTAAAGGGTTGGTCACCTGAACAAATTGTTGGAACTTATCGAACTCCCGAGGATTCCTTCGTTTGTCATAAAACTATTTATCGTTGGCTTAGAAAAGGTGATTTAGTCAACGGAAATGTGATAGTGTTACGCAGAAAAGGGGAAAAGTATAAGCGCCGGACCGATGTTAATAGAATGAGGGGCGGGAAAAACATTCGTGATCGCCCTAAAGAAGCGCGGGATAGAAAACGTATTGGAGACTTTGAATTAGATACCGTTGTGGGTTGTAAAGGAACCAAGAGTTGCTTGCTTACCATAGTTGATCGAAAAAGTCGCTTTTTATTTGCAAGATTAATTCCTGATAGAACCGCTGCTCGTGTGGCAAACGAAATTTCACGTGTACTATCTGATGAAGTCGTTCATACGCTTACGGCAGATAACGGTAAAGAATTTAGCAATTTTTCTGAGATCGAACAAAACTTGCAGACAGAAGTTTATTTTGCTGATCCTTACGCTTCCTGGCAACGAGGAACAAACGAAAACACGAATGGTTTATTACGTGAGTATGTTCCTAAAGGTGTAGATATTGGTACGTATACACAAGAACAAATTCAAGAATATGTGTATATGCTTAATACTCGACCACGAAAAGTTTTGAATTATCAAACACCAGAACAAGTTTATTATTCTGATGCTTGAGTTACATAATTGAATAGTTTCATAAATTGGGGGTGAAAAAAATTATCAAACAGGCACCCTCTATTTTGTCATGTTTAAAAAGTGTAAAAATCCCTAAGATCTTGTCATTTAACAAGAAAAACTCTGTAACATATTTGTAATAAAAAAGTTTAGCATTTCTATTGACAATCTGCGATGCTTTTTTGATGAAAGCGTTTTATACTATGTATGTAAACAAAATATAGGAGGCTATCAACATGAGAAAAGCATTGATTTTACCAACGAAATATGTTCAAGGGGAAGATGAATTACTAAACTTAGGTTACTTCGTTTCAACTTTTGGAAAAAAAGCGTTACTAATTGCAAATCCTGCTGACGTTGATCGTGTACGTCCACAATTGGAAGAAACAGCGAAAAAGTTTGACATTACCTTCGTAGAGGGTGGCTTTAGTGGAGAAGTAACGCGTGAAGAAACAAAGCGCTTGCAAAACGTTGGACAAAAAGAACAAGCAGACTGTATCATTGGTTTAGGTGGCGGTAAAGCAATCGATGCTTCAAAAGTCGTAGCAGAAGGTGAAAACTTAATTATTGTACCAACGATTGCGGCTCAAGATGCACCAACTTCGCATTCAGCTGTACTATATCATGAAGATGGCTCATTTGATGATTATGCTTACTTTAAACAAAGTCCAAGCGTCGTTATGGTTGATACAAAAGTGGTTGCCAAAGCGCCAACTAGATTTTTAGTTGCTGGAATGGGGGATGCCTTATCCACATATTTTGAAGCACGCGCAACACACAATTCATATTCTCGGGTTAATGCTAGTTTGCCAATGGGTTCAAGAGAAGGCTTAACGCCTGCTGCTAGCGGCACATATGCAGCTTTGGCCATGGCAAAACTTTGCTGGGAAAACCTCCAGGAAGATGGGTTAAAAGCGAAATTAGCTTGTGATGCAAATGTGGTTACTGAATCATTGAATAAGATTATCGAAACAAATATCTTACTTTCAGGCTTAGGTTTTGAAAGTGGCGGTTTAGCTGCAGCGCATGCGATTCATAACGGTATGACAGTCTTACCTGGTGCGCACAGTTATTTACATGGTGAAAAAGTAGCTTTTGCAACGATTGCACAACTTGTATTAGAAGATGCAGCAAAAGACGAATTAGAAGCTGTTTTAGACTTTAGCGCTTCTGTAGGTTTACCATTAACGCTTTCAGACATTGGTGTCGATGAAATCACTTATGAAGAAGCATTGGAAGTAGCCAAAATTGCTTGCATTCCAGAAGAATCAATTCATTCAATGCCATTCCCAATTGTCGTTGAAGAAGTAGCGAATGCAATCATTGTTGCAGATAAAGTCGGACAAGAATATAAAACAAGACATAAATTAGATTAAGGAAGTGTCCACATGAAAGCAGATATTTTACTCGTTTCACATAGCAAAATGATTACAGATGGTATTAAAGAGATGATTGAACAGATGAACGCCAGTGAAGAAATTACAATTCATTCACTTGGTGGTACATCAGATGGTTCATTAGGTTCAGATCCAATGAAAATCATTGACACGATTAACGAAGCGGACTCTGACCGAGAATTTTTAATTTTTGCCGATTTAGGCAGTGCCGTTTTAAGTTCAGAATTAGCTTTTGATATGCTAGAAGAAGACCAACAGAAACATTATCATTTAGTCGATGCACCATTGGTTGAAGGTGCCTTTGCGGCAGCAATTACTGCAGGTGTCTCAGATGATTTGACGCAAATTTTAGCAGAAGCTCAAAATGCTGGTAAGAAAGGGTGGAACTAAATGAAAAAAATTATTAATGAACCTGGTAAAATTGTCGAAGAAATGCTCCAAGGAATTGTGAAAAGCTATGGAGACCTTGTTCATCAAGTCGAAGATTCTCGCGTGATTGCTCGCAACGACTCAAACAAACAAGTTGGGTTAGTATCTGGTGGTGGAAGTGGTCATGAGCCTGCACATGCTGGGTTTGTTGGTGATGGAATGTTAAATGCCGCAGTTTTAGGTGATGTCTTTACTTCACCAACACCAGATCAAATTTTAACAGGGATCCAAGCGGCAGACCAAGGGGCCGGTGTTCTGTTAATCGTAAAAAATTATACAGGCGATATTTTGAACTTTGAAATGGCCAAAGATATGGCTGATATGGAAGACATTCATGTAGAAATGGTCGTTGTCGATGACGATATTGCTGTCGAAGATAGCACCTATACCGCTGGAAAACGCGGCGTTGCCGGGACTGTTCTTGTCCATAAAATTTTAGGACATCATGCCCGCCAAGGTGCTTCTTTAGAAGAGCTCGTTTCTTTAGGAGAAAAGATTGTAGCAGCCACGAAAACAATTGGAGTGGCTTTAAAAGCAGCCACTGTGCCTGAAGTTGGCAAACCAGGTTTTACTTTACCAGAAGATGAAATTGAATTTGGCGTAGGGATTCACGGAGAACCAGGCTATCGTCGTGAAAAAATCCAACCATCGAAAGAGTTAGCGAAAGAATTAGTTGAAAAAACATTAAGTAGCTATGAGCAACAACCACAAACTGTGGGAGTACTTGTCAATGGTATGGGCGGCACGCCATTAATGGAACAATTTGTATTTATGAACGACGTGCTAACATTATTAGAAGATAAAGGTGTTCAAGTGACCTTCCATAAAGTGGGTAACTATATGACGTCTATTGACATGCAAGGATTATCTTTAACGATGATTGACTTGGCGACAAAAGACTGGCAAACAGCGCTAGAAAGCAATGTAACAACAATTTCTTGGTAAGGGTGATAAAAGATGGAATTAACAGTAAAAGACATTCAAACATGGTTAGACAATTATTCAAAAGTTATTGAAGAAAAAAAAGACTATCTAAGTGAATTAGACACGCCGATTGGTGATGGGGATCACGGTAACAACATGGCTCGTGGTATGGCTGAATACAAAATTGCGTTTGACAAAAAAGTACCAACAACAATCACGGAGACATTTAAAGTCCTATCCATGGCTTTGATTTCAAAAGTTGGCGGAGCTTCTGGTCCTTTATATGGTACTGCGTTTATGAATATGACTAAAGCGACAAAAGATTTGGAAACCATCAGTTCGCCAGAGCAATTAAAAGAAATTGTTCAGCAAGGTCTAGCTGGGATTCAGATGCGTGGCAAAGCTGAACCAGGAGATAAAACGATGGTTGATGTCTGGGCACCTGTTGCTGAAGTAATTGGAACGGAACAATTTAATGAAGAAAAAATTGAACAATTTGCTGAAGCAACAAAAGATTGGGTGGCGAAAAAAGGACGTGCCTCTTATTTAGGGGAACGAGCAATTGGTCATATTGATCCAGGAGCAGCATCTAGTGCATTATTATTTGAAGAACTAGTCAAAGTAATCAATCAATAACAGTGAGAAAAAAGTTTAGCAAGTGCCTCTCTTGAAGCGCTTGCTAAACTTTTTTATAAATAATGGTTTCTTTTGTTCATCTATGGGATAATTTAAGTAACAAAAAATAACAAAGATAGACAAATGGGGGATTTAAAGATGAAAAAGCATGTGATTGTGGGATGTTTATTAATCGTTAGCTCAATGTTTGTAAGTGCTTGTGGAAATTCGTCAGACGTGACCACGGAAAAAACCAGTGTCACAAAACAAGTCGAAGCTACGGGACAAAGCACATCCTCTTCTGTAGACCAAACCAAGTATGATGCCATTATTACAGAAGCTAAAAAGTTAACGGCAGAGGGGCAATATAAAGAATCAGAAGAAAAATTAGCTACGATCCCTGTTAGCGATTTAGGGAAACCACACTATTCGATCGTTAAAGAAACGGTTGAGAAACTAAATAATCAAAATAATGAAGGCTTAAAAAGACAAGAAGAAGTCGCGGTTGAAAAGCAAACGAAGTCGAGTCCGGCACCAACGGAATCACTTAAACCAATTCCAGATGAATTTGCTAAATGGGCAACCACGTATCTTTTTTATTATCCACGAGGAGATCAAAAGCAAGCGGGTTTAATCATTGAAGCGAATGGAGCGGTCACGCAGACGAATACGAATGGCGAAATTTACACAGGAAAAGCCGAAATAAGTGGAGCTTCGGGCACTATTTTAAGTTATGATACGACTAGTTATCGCCCGACGACCCAACCAGCTACAAAATCGATTACTCCAAATGTTAAAATCACTGTTACTTGGAACAATGGCGGCGGTGTTGATGTTTATTATGGCTACGTTTCTTATTCACAACGTTTAGCTTTGACAGATGGTATCGCCGTGACAGACGGGGTCAAAGAAGTTTGGCTTTCATAAAAAGAGCTAGACATTCAAGTTTTTGCTTGAATGTCTAGCTCTTTTGTTGATTGAATCGGGGGATTTAAATACTTAGTTTCGATAAGAACGAACGGTATTATTAATAGCAGAAATACTATATTTTAATTCATCTTCTAACGTTTGATCAATGTCTGTGTCTAAAGTTTCTGCAAACATGGCTTCATATTCAGCGATAGAAAGTTCTGTCCGATTATCCAGCAGTGCTAAATGAGTTTCTTTTTGTAAATGATTTTGATAACCAGCTACTAATTCGCCAGTGAAAAATTCAGCGACAGCACCAGAACCATAACTGAATAAACCAATTTGATTGCCTGCGGTTAAAGTCGTTGCATTTTCTAAAAGGGAAATGAGTCCCAGATAAAGTGAACCCGTATACAAGTTTCCTACGCGACGACTATAGACGATGCTTTCTTCATAACGGGCTAAAATTCGTTCCTGTTCTGCTTCAGTTTGGTCGGAGATTTTTGCTAATAAGGCTTTTTTGCCCATTTTTGTGTAAGGAATATGGAACGCTAAAGCATCATAATCTGCAAAATCAAGACCGGTTCGTTTTTTATGTTCATCCCAGACTTGGGCAAAAGATTGGATGTAGGTTTCGTTTGACAAAGGACCATCGACCATAGGATACGGGTGGCCTGTTGGACGCCAAAAGTCATAGATATCTTGTGTCAGCATCACATTATCCTCTTTTAAAGCCAAGATGCGCGGTTCACTAGCAACTAACATTGCAACCGCCCCAGCTCCTTGTGTAGGCTCACCGCCAGAATTTAAGCCATATTTTGCAATATCTGCTGCTACAACCAAGACTTTTTTATCTGGATGTAAGGCTACGTGATTCTTAGCTAACTGTAAGCCTGCTGTTGCTCCGTAACAAGCTTCCTTGATTTCGAAAGAGCGAGCGAAAGGTTGAATCCCCATTAAACGATGTAAGACAACTGCGGCCGCTTTTGACTCATCGATACTGGACTCAGTCCCGACAATCACCATATCAATGGCCTCTTTATCTTCTTTGGTCAAGATCGCTTCTGCGGCATTGGCTGCAAATGTCACAATATCTTGGCTGATTGGGTTCACCGCCATTTGGTCTTGCCCAATACCAATATGAAATTTTCCAGGGTCTACATTTCTGGCTTCAGCCAGTGCCGTCATATCAATATAATAAGGGGGCACAAAAAAACTAATTTTATCAATCCCAATTGTCATTTCTTTAACTCCTTTACGATAAATAGATTCATTATATAAAATAGCACGAAATGAACCAAAATGGGGAATTTTTGTATTAACTTCATAGATTATTAAAAAATATCTTATAAGTCTGTTAACATTCAGTAATTGGCACTTGTGATTCTGGGATTTTATGATATATTTCAAGATGGAGGTGCATTTAGTTGAAAACAGTAGTTATTATTGATGCATTACGAACACCAATTGGAAAATATAAAGGCAGCTTAAGTCAAGTAAGTGCCGTAGACTTAGGAACACATGTTACAACACAACTTTTAAAAAGACATTCCACTATTTCTGAAGAAATTGATCAAGTAATCTTTGGAAATGTTTTACAAGCTGGAAATGGCCAAAATCCCGCACGACAAATAGCAATAAACAGCGGTTTGTCTCATGAAATTCCCGCAATGACGGTTAATGAGGTCTGCGGATCAGGAATGAAGGCCGTTATTTTGGCGAAACAATTGATTCAATTAGGAGAAGCGGAAGTTTTAATTGCTGGCGGGATTGAGAATATGTCCCAAGCACCTAAATTACAACGATTTAATTACGAAACAGAAAGCTATGATGCGCCTTTTTCTAGTATGATGTACGATGGGTTAACGGATGCCTTTAGTGGTCAGGCAATGGGCTTAACTGCTGAAAATGTGGCCGAAAAGTATCATGTAACTAGAGAAGAGCAAGATCAATTTTCTGTACATTCACAATTAAAAGCAGCTCAAGCACAAGCAGAAGGGATATTCGCTGACGAAATAGCCCCATTAGAAGTATCAGGAACGCTTGTGGAGAAAGATGAAGGGATTCGCCCTAATTCGAGCGTTGAGAAGCTAGGAACGCTTAAAACAGTTTTTAAAGAAGACGGTACTGTAACAGCAGGGAATGCATCAACCATTAATGATGGGGCTTCTGCTTTGATTATTGCTTCACAAGAATATGCCGAAGCACACGGTCTTCCTTATTTAGCTATTATTCGAGACAGTGTGGAAGTCGGTATTGATCCAGCCTATATGGGAATTTCGCCGATTAAAGCCATTCAAAAACTGTTAGCGCGCAATCAACTTACTACGGAAGAAATTGATCTGTATGAAATCAACGAAGCATTTGCAGCAACTTCAATCGTGGTCCAAAGAGAACTGGCTTTACCAGAGGAAAAGGTCAACATTTATGGTGGCGGTATTTCATTAGGTCATGCGATTGGTGCCACAGGTGCTCGTTTATTAACGAGTTTAAGTTATCAATTAAATCAAAAAGAAAAGAAATATGGAGTGGCTTCTTTATGTATCGGCGGTGGCTTAGGACTCGCTATGCTACTAGAGAGACCTCAGCAAAAAAAAAACAGCCGATTTTATCAAATGAGTCCTGAGGAACGCCTGGCTTCTCTTCTTAATGAAGGCCAGATTTCTGCTGATACAAAAAAAGAATTTGAAAATACGGCTTTATCTTCGCAGATTGCCAATCATATGATTGAAAATCAAATCAGTGAAACAGAAGTGCCGATGGGCGTTGGCTTACATTTAACAGTGGACGAAACTGATTATTTGGTACCAATGGCGACAGAAGAGCCCTCAGTTATTGCGGCTTTGAGTAATGGTGCAAAAATAGCACAAGGATTTAAAACAGTGAATCAACAACGCTTAATGCGTGGACAAATCGTTTTTTACGATGTTGCAGATCCCGAGTCATTGATTGATAAACTACAAGTAAGAGAAGCGGAAGTTTTTCAACAAGCAGAGTTAAGTTATCCATCTATCGTTAAACGGGGCGGCGGCTTAAGAGATTTGCAATATCGTGCTTTTGATGAATCATTTGTATCTGTCGACTTTTTAGTAGATGTTAAGGATGCAATGGGGGCAAATATCGTTAACGCTATGTTGGAAGGTGTGGCCGAGTTGTTCCGTGAATGGTTTGCGGAGCAAAAGATTTTATTCAGTATTTTAAGTAATTATGCCACGGAGTCGGTTGTTACGATGAAAACGGCTATTCCAGTTTCACGTTTAAGTAAGGGGAGCAATGGCCGGGAAATTGCTGAAAAAATTGTTTTAGCTTCACGCTATGCTTCATTAGATCCTTATCGGGCAGTCACGCATAACAAAGGGATCATGAATGGCATTGAAGCTGTAGTTTTAGCTACAGGAAATGATACACGCGCTGTTAGCGCTTCTTGTCATGCTTTTGCGGTGAAGGAAGGTCGCTACCAAGGCTTGACTAGTTGGACGCTGGATGGCGAACAACTAATTGGTGAAATTTCAGTTCCGCTTGCTTTAGCCACGGTTGGCGGTGCCACAAAAGTCTTACCTAAATCTCAAGCAGCTGCTGATTTGTTAGCAGTGACGGATGCAAAAGAACTAAGTCGAGTAGTAGCGGCTGTTGGTTTGGCACAAAATTTAGCGGCGTTACGGGCCTTAGTCTCTGAAGGAATTCAAAAAGGACACATGGCTCTACAAGCACGTTCTTTAGCGATGACGGTCGGAGCTACTGGTAAAGAAGTTGAGGCAGTCGCTCAACAATTAAAACGTCAAAAAACGATGAACCAAGACCGAGCCATGGCTATTTTAAATGATTTAAGAAAACAATAAAAAAACAGTTCAGCAGAAATTATTCTGCTGAACTATTTTTTTTCACATTAGGTAGCCGTTTCAGGCCACGAATTGGTTTTACTTTTAAGACATCTAAGAAGAAAGTGAAAACAGGGATTCCTACAATAAGTCCCCATACACCAAAAAGACGCTCACTAACTAATAAAATGACAAACGTATAAAAGATTGGTAACTCTGTTTTACTAGACATGAATTTAGGATTTAGCACGTAAGATTCAAATAAATGGACGATTGTAATTAAAGCTAAGATATAAATCACATCGTTCAAGCCACCTTGGGAATAAGCGATGAAACTTAGCGGAATGCAGGAAATAATCACACCAGCAACTGGGACTAAGCTCAAAATGAAGATCATAATGGCTAAACTAGGTAGCTGAGTAAAGCCGATTATCGCCAAGGCCAAGGTAGTAATGACTGTATTCACCACAGCAATGAAAAACTGAGCTTCCATTACGACACCAAATGTGTTGACGAACTTGTTGGCAAAATAATAGATATCCTGAAAAAAACAATCAAAATCACTTTTTAAAAATAACTTAGAAAAATCAGCCATTTGCTTCTTCTCAATCATAAAGAAGAAACTTAAAATAAAGGACATGACAAATGATAAGCCGACAGCGCCAATATCTTGAATGTAGCGTAAAATCATTGAAGCGCCATTCTGGAGTTGAGAGAGTAAGTTAGATTTTTCCAAGTATTGATCAATAAATTGCAATACTTGATTTGTATCTGTATGTGGGCTTTGATAAAAATCAACTACAGAATTAATCATTTGAGTCGTTTGGTTAACTAGAACGGGAACATATTTAGTAATCGCTAAATAGATTAGAAAAACAACCAATGCATAGGTTAAGAGAACGATGACAATCGTCGGGATTTTCATATAGCGTTGAACAAAATGAACCAAACGAACAGCTAAATAGGTAAAGATAAATGTTAAAAGAATTGTTGTAATCATGCTTCTGGATAAATAAAGCACAAAAATAATCAAAGCAAGGACGCAAAAACGTCGCAAACGTTCATTTTGAATAAATTTTTGATACAAACTCATAGGGGAAACTCCTTCTTTACTGAATAATCAATCCTGTTAAGAATAACATAACCATACCGATGGCAGCTAGGCCGCAAACAATAATATGGCGGCGTTTGTACATCACTACAATGGCGATGAACTCTCGAATAAACGCGTTAGGTAAAAAATAAAAAGCGGTTTTTGCACCAATGCCATCAGCTTTTAAGCCAGCCATTCGAGCGAAAAGACCCGCTCGGAAAAGGTGATAATTGTTTGTAGTAAAAATGGCTTGGAAATTAGCATTTCCAAAATCCTCAATCATTGTTTCTTTGGAAAAACGCATATTTTCTAGTGTGTTTTTTGAATGAGCTTCTACTAAAATATCATCATCAGGAATACCTTGTGTCAAAGCATACATTTTCATCGCGACACTTTCAGGAAGTAATTCATCAGGGCCTTGGCCACCAGACATGACGATTTTTGGTGGGTTTAACGTTGCGCGATTTTGAGCCTTGTAAAATTGAATGGCTTTGTTGATGCGGGCTTGCAATAACGGCGGCACAATCTCACCATTGATTAACCCCGAACCTAACACAACAATATAATCCTGTGTATATTTTGGCTGATTAAATTGATACAACGTAGAAACAGTTAAAAAATTATAAAAAACAAACGCGAAATAAGTCAAAATAAATGGCGCGATAGTTAATGGTAAGGAGAGCCACGTTGGTAACAACGATTGAAAAAAGAAATTATAAATTAATAGTAATGTTAAGCCAATTGCCAGCAACAACGTCAACAAGTTCCCTAGAGACCGACCTTCTTTTCTCATAACAACGACCGCATTCCAATAGAGGAAAATAATTAAGGCATAGAGTCCTAAAGCCAAAGCGATAAAAATCGCCAGCAGGGCAATAATTGCTAAGGTGATTAGAAAGTAGTTGTTTGTACGAATCGCAGTAATCCCTAAATAAGTCGCTAGAACCACAAGAAAAATATTAAATAATGTTCCATTCAGTAAACGCCTTTTTTCTTTGAAGTAGAAGAGCGCAAACAAGCCAAAAAAAGCAATGGGAATTAAAAAGAAGGCTGTGCCACGAATGATTTCTAAATATAAAACATATGAGAAGAACATAAAGACAGTCCAGCCAAACATCCACGGCAACCAATCGTGTTCTTTTTTCTTTTTCCGCCACGAGGGAATGAAAAAGAGACCCAATAAATAAACACCTAAAAAGGTTAAATCACCATAAAATTGCATAAATAAACTCCTTTAAAACATTTTTCCTCTTCAGTATAACGAAAACTCTTCAAAAAAAATAGAGGAAGCACTTAGTTTCAGAAAGTTTTCTTGTTCTTTTTTTTATAAAAAAAACCTGACGATTAACGTCAGGTTTTTGAGTCAGTATTGTTTAATTAAGCTTTAGTAACGTTAGTTGCTTGAGGGCCACGTTGACCTTCTTCGATTTCGAAAGTTACTGCTTGACCTTCTTCTAAAGTTTTGAAGCCGTCACCTTGGATAGCTGAGAAATGTACGAATACATCGTTTCCGTTTTCTGCAGTGATGAAGCCAAAGCCTTTGTCTGAGTTAAACCATTTTACTGTACCTGTTTCCATAATAAATATCCTCCTAGATGTGTGTTATAACACATTCATATTTTGCAATTACTTGAAAGGTGAAAAATGTGGAAGATGTTTATTTGAAACAGCTACCCATATTACCGAACAAAAACTACATCTATTACTATAGCATACTAACTGGTTTTTGTATAGCGATAACCTTATTTTCTTTTTTATCGGATGTTTTTTAAAAACTAGAAAGTGAAGATAAGGCTGTTATAGTGCTGTTTCAATAAGTCTCAGAAAAAAAGCCCATTGTAAGGCGCTTTCTTACAATGGGCTTTTTGCCTGTTTTTAATAACGGAGGATAGCCGTTAAAGACTTTTCATCTGGTGCAGCTTTTTGGTCTAAAACAAAAACTTGACCGCCGTTTTGAATGACTTGGTAAGCAATGGTGTTTAAAAGTTTGCGGCGATCGTACTCTTCAGATGACATTTCATTGTTTTCAGTAACAAAGAGTGACGTTGCAATAAAAAGATGGGAAATTTTACCGTCAGCTGCCGCTGGCGAAATATCTGTAAATTGATCTAAGAATTTACGATCTAGTAATTTGTTATAAGAAGCTGTTTCTTTTTCTGTTAACTCTGCAGCTATTTTTTCACTAGCGCTGCGGATATCTTGAATGGTTGCTTGTGCAGGTGAAGCAGCAACTGAAATTGAGCAATCATAATAAGGATTTTTAGCAATCTTTTTAAAGAGTGTTTGGTTTTCTGGTAAAGCATAAAGATAAAGCGGTAATTTTTCAGGATTATCCAGTTGATCTTTTAAGAAAGTATCGACTGCTTGATAGTAGTTCACCCAATCAATTTCAACTTCTTTATCTTTAGTATTGATGCTATGATAAGCGACACCTTCTTTAGAACCGTTAGAACTACCTTGAGTTGAAAAGTTTAAATTACCACCCGTTAATTCATCACCTAAAGCTGTGACCACGTCTGTTGGCGCGTCTTTAGGCAATTCAACAGGAGTCACAGTCGTATGATCGACTTTGTAAAGTTTCATTGAATCGCGATTTAGAGCAAGTAGGTAATAATGGTAGTTAAATTGTTTGTCTTTGACTAGTCCAAGTAAATAAGGGATCGTGTCCACGTAATATTGATCGTCAACGGGCACATCTAATCGTTGAACAAAGGTGTTTTCTGGAGATAAGATGATTGAAACACTTGCTGTGCCGTTGCGCCAGAAGGAAGCATCAGCTAGAAGTGCGTCAATTTTTTCTTGGAAAACAGCCCATTTTTCCTCAGGAAATTTTTTTTCAAAGCGTGTTTTTGCCGCTTTTGCAAAATTTTTCAAAACAAGCGAATCTTTTTCTACGTTTTGATGAGCGACATGGGTGTTAAACAAGAAAGTAACAAACGGTCCATGAACTTCTTCAGAAAATAATGTTGATAAGCTATCTTTTTTTTGATTTGCCATAATAAAATCCCCCTTCTAAAAGTAAGTGTAGCACAGGAAATCGAATGTTTAAAACAATATGTTCAATAAAAGAAAACGCTTTAAAGAATCTAAATAAAGGACTGTTAATGGTGTTCTAATAAAAGTTTTATAAAAAATATAGCTGAAACTCATGATAAAAAAGGCACAAACTACTATACTTACGTTATGCCAATTATCCCGAATTGGTTTTTTCATACTTACTCCTACCAAGAGTAAATAACAACCTTCATTTCCACCACAGACGACGGTCGTGGTGGTTTTTTTTGTTTAGGTGCTAGTTTTTTTGCTATCAATTGACTAGGAGAAGTGAACGTTCTTTAAGAATTTGTCATTTCAAATTTACGGAACCGCAAGAAACGATTTGCTTCTTCCTCTAACTGAGTAATTTCTTCTTCTGTTAACTCTTCCGTAGTAATGTGAATATGTAACTCTTTTTGTGTGCTTGTCATAGGTGCCTGATGATTGATCTCTGTTTGTTGGGTGCGGCCCATTAAATAGTCCAAGGAAACAGAAAAATAGTCTGCTATTTTTAAAAGATTCTCTACTTTAGGCGAAGAGGTATCCCAACGACGAATTTGTCCATTGGAAATGCCGACGTTTCTTTCTAATTGGGCGAGGGTTAATTGCTTTGACTGAGCTAGTTGTTTAATGCGAGAAATTAAGGTCATTTCAAGTCCTCCTTGCGTTTTCCGTTTGCTAATTTTAAATTAGCGTAAAAGCGAATGGTTGTCAATTGTGAGCGTGTAATAAGAAGGTGAACATCTCATGAGTGATTTTTTAGAAAATTTCCGATGAAAAAAAGAAGAAATAGAGTTATTATTAGTAAGTAAACTGTTTTGGAGCGAGAGGGGATGAATCAATGGAGAAAATTAAAAGTTACCAAGAGGATTCTGAAGTGCAGAAAAATCGTTGGTGGATCTTAGTTTCTGTGGCTATGTTTACCTTCATGTCTACATTAGATTCCAGCATTGTAAATATTGCTTTACCGACTATTTCAAAAGAAATGTCCGTACCCATGAATCAAGCGGAATGGGTCGTATCTATTTATTTAATGGTTGTCTGTGCTTGTTTATTATTATTTGGAAAAATTGGCGACAGTTTTGGAAAAATAAAAGTTTATCGAATTGGCACGGTTATTTTTACGATTGGTTCGTTACTTTGTGGCTTTAATCAATCGCTGAGCTTTCTATTATTTGCGCGAGTCGTTCAAAGTATTGGTGCTAGCATGACCATGGCGACCAATTCAGGAATTATTACGGAAGTATTCCCTTTAAATGAAAGAGGGCGGGCGCTTGGTGCAGTAGGAGCCTTTGTCTCTTTAGGCGCGATTGCTGGTCCTGGGATTGGTGGATTGATCTTATCAAACTTTTCTTGGTCGTATATTTTTTGGATTAATGTTCCTGTGGGGCTAGTTACAATTTTAATTGGTGAAAAGTTTCTACCAAAAGATATTACAAAAACAAAAGAAAAAATCGATTTTTCAGGATTTGCTTGTATTGCCATTGCGATTATGACGTTCTTCGGCGGGATTTTCCTCGGACAAGAGAGCGGGTTTGGCTCGTTACAATCCTATTTATTGTTCATTATTGCAGTAATCGCATTAGGATTATTTATAATGGTTGAACGAAAAAGAAAAAGCCCACTTATTAAGTTCGCAATTTTTAAAAACAAAATTTTTACTTTAAGTTTATTGTCCGCCGTTTTAATTTTTGCCTCAAACTTTTTTGTAAATGTTGTCATTCCATTTTATTTGCAGGATGCACGCAAACTAAGTGCTAGTTATGCTGGTCTATTAATGATGGTATTTCCGTTATTAATGGTGGTTGGGGCTCCTCTGAGTGGCTATTTGACGGATAAAATTGGCCCAGGTATTTTAACATTTGGCGGATTGTTGCTCTTGTGCTGTACGTCGTTAATGTATATGTTTTTAGATATGAATTCGCCTATCTGGTATTATGTGATTGCAACAGCCATTATGGGCTTGGGAAATGCACTTTTCCAGTCTCCAAACAATACAATGGTTATGAGCAGTGTTGAAAAGCAAGATTTAGGTGTAGCAGGAAGTATGAATTCTTTTGCTAGAAACTTAGGAATGGTCATTGGGATTGCGTTGTCAACGACCATTTTATATCGTGGTATGAGCGAAGCCTATGGTGAACGAGTAACCACGTATCTGGCTAATCGCCCAGATATATTTATTGTGGGAATGCGTGAAACCTTTTTTGTCGCCTTTCTATTATGTGTGGCGGCCTTTATATTAACGATTTTACGTTTTCGGAAAACAACCAAATAAGTAAAAAGAAGCAGACGAGAAAGATTCATGATTTTTCTCGTCTGTTTCTTTACTAGCTAAGAAAATAAGCAAATGCGATTGTATATTTCTAATTCTCTGTTACAATAAAGAAAGTAAACTGTACTAAACTGTACTACTTTTAAGAATGAATTTGACGATTAATTATCATAAGAGTGTGTAGAAAATACCGTAGGAGGAATACAAATGGAACTGATAGGACATGGACATTCATGTATTGAAATTCGTCTAAACGACGGCACGAACCTTTTATTTGATCCTTTTATTAATGGCAACCCTTTAGCGGACGTTTCACTTGAAGATTTACACCCTGATTACATCTTAATCACCCACGGACACAGCGATCATATTGGCGATATGCTAGCAATTGCTCAAGCCAACAAGGCAACGATTATTGCGATAGCTGAAGTGGCTACGTATGCACAGTCGCAAGGGGTAAAAGCGCATGGAATGAATCTAGGTGGGCGTTATGTCTTTCCTTTTGGTTCGGTTAAATTTGTGCCAGCTTTGCATAGTTCCGGTTATGAAATAGACGGCGTAATGACCTACATGGGCGAAGCAAGTGGGATTATTTTAGAAGCAGAAGATAAAAAAATTTATCACGCTGGTGATACGGCGTTGTTTTCAGATATGCGCCTTTTTGCAAAAGACAAATCCATTGATGTAGCGTTCTTACCAATTGGCGATAATTATACGATGGGACCAGAGGATGCGCTAGAAGCAGTCTCTTACTTAAATCCTGAAATAACCATTCCAATTCATTACAATACCTTTCCTGTTATCCAACAAAATCCAGCAATATTCGTAGAGCAAGTAGTTGGCGGGAAAGTATTAAACCCAGGAGAGACGATCCTAGTTTAGGAGGAAATTATGGCGACGAAACATGATCAAATTTTAAAACATATTGAAGAATTACCAATTGGCGATCGAATCTCTGTTCGAAGCATTGCCAAAAGTTTAAGTGTTAGTGAAGGAACAGCGTATCGGGCCATCAAAGATGCAGAAAATATTGGGCTTGTTTCCACCATTCAACGTGTTGGTACGATACGAATTGAGCGGAAGTTAAAAAAACATATTGAAAAATTAACATTTGGTGAAGTGGTCCGGATTATTGAAGGGGATGTGTTAGGCGGTAGCTCTGGTCTAGACAAAGTCCTTAATAAATTTGTAATTGGTGCGATGACAGAAACCGCAATGACGCGATATATTACTCCAGGCTCTTTAATGATTGTTGGTAACCGCCAAGGTGTGCAAAAGCTTGCTTTAGAAAATGGGGCAGCCGTTTTAATTACAGGTGGATTTGAAACATCTGAAGAGATTGCGCAGTTAGCAGATCGTCTGGGTATGCCTGTCTTGAGAACCACATATGATACATTTACTGTGGCTACTATGATTAACCGTGCTTTAAGTGATCAGCTGATTAAAAAAGACATTTTACTCGTCAGTGATATTTATACAGCGCTTGAAAAAACCAATTATTTGTTGACAACTCAAACGATTGCAGATTATCAGGCATTATCTGAAAGTACCCATCATTCTCGTTTCCCAGTAGTAAATAAGAAATTACGTTTAGTGGGGATTGTCACAGCCAAAGATGTCATTGGTAAAAGTGAACATTTAACCGTGGATAAAGTCATGACAAAGGATCCCAATGTTGTGAAAAAGATGATGAGTGTAGCGAGTGTCAGTCATCAAATGATTTGGGATGGTCTAGAAGTCATGCCGGTGGTGGAAGATGATTTAGCGCTTGTTGGGATTGTTTCTCGCCAAGATGTGATGAAAGCTATGCAATTGGTGCAACGACAACCACAAATTGCAGATACAATTTCAGATCAAATTTCCGGGGAAGTGATGCCTGTTGAAGAAAATGGCAAAGAAACAACCCGTTTTCGTTTTTCGGTTGCGCCCCAAATGGTTAACAGTGTTGGTACCATCTCGTTCGGTGTCCTAAGTGAAATTATTTCTAACGTGACACAACGAACAATGTTGATGAATCAAAAAAGAAATGTACTAATTGAACAAGTGAATCTACATTATTTGCGGCTAATCCAGTTGGAAAGTGAATTGGACATTCGTCCACGGATTTTAGAAATTGGTCGTCGCTCTGCAAAATTAGATATTGAAGTTTATTTAGAAAATGTCATTGTGGCAAAAGCAATTGTTGTTTGCCAAGTGATGGAGAGAACGTAGGAGGCTACAAAGAATGGACGTAGTAAAAGAAATTATGGCAGCAATTAAACAATATGAAACAATTATTATTCATAGACATCAAAGGCCCGACCCAGATGCAATTGGCTCACAGGTTGGGTTAGCAGAACTCTTAAGAGCGAGCTTTCCTGAAAAAAATATTTATCAAGTAGGCGGACCAGTGGAAGGCTTAGAGTTTTTAGCTGAAATGGACGTTATTACTGACGATGTCTATCGAGGTGCATTAGTCATTGTAACAGATACTGCAAATGCTCCAAGAATTAGTGATGCGCGTTTTTCTTTAGGCGATCAATTAATTAAAATCGATCATCATCCGAATGATGAACCCTATGGAGATTTAGTTTGGGTGAATACAAATGCAAGTAGTTGTAGTGAAATTATTGTTGATTTTTGGCAACAGCATTTAGCAGAATTAACGATGACAGATAATGCAGCTCGTTTATTGTATGCTGGGATTGTGGGGGATACAGGACGTTTTCTTTATCCTTCCACTTCGGCGCATACACTCGCTGTCGCTGCGCAATTGCGTACGTTTAACTTTAATGCCGCAGACTTAAATCGTGAGTTAGACCAAATGCCTTTAAAGGTTGCTAAATTAGCGGGTTATATTTATCAAAATTTAGAAATCGACGCAAATGGCGCTGCTCGTGTCGTTTTACCACAAAGTATTTTAAACAGTTATGATATTGTCGATTCTGAAACGGCAGCCATTGTTTCAATGCCAGGAAAAATTGAAGATGTTCTCTCATGGGCAATCTTTGTTGAACAGCCGGAAGGTTATTATCGCGTTCGGTTACGTTCCAAAGGACCAATCATTAATACAATTGCTAAAAAACATCATGGCGGCGGCCATCCTTTGGCAAGTGGCGCTAATGCCCGTGATGCAGCTGAAATTGAAGTGATTTACCAAGAAATCCAAGCAGCTTGCCAAGAGTGGGCTCAAAAATAAATAAGTAATTAGAAAGTAGTTATCGGACGTTGATAAATCATTAGGACTACTTTTCATTCACTAGAAAATAAGGTAAAATGAAAAAGAATTATTTTTTACAAAGGAGAACGTTAATGACAGAGCAATTACCAAACTGCCCTGAATGTGGGTCGGCATATGCCTATGAAGATCGCGGATTATTTATTTGTCCAGAATGCGGTCATGAATGGTCACCAACAGAAGAAGTTGCAGAAGAAGGCTTAGTAGTCAAGGACTCAAATGGCAATCTTTTAGCGGATGGTGACAGTGTTACTGTAATCAAAGATTTGAAAGTTAAAGGTGCCAGTGGCGCAATTAAACAAGGCACAAAAGTGAAAAACATTCGTTTAGTGGAAGGTGATCATAACATCGATTGTAAGGTAGATGGCTTTGGTCCAATGAAGTTAAAATCAGAGTTTGTTAAGAAAAATTAAATTTCATTTGAATGATGAGACAGTAAGAGTCTAGGACACAACCATCGTCCTAGACTCTTACTAATGTTTATCGGTCTTGTATTTTATCATTGTACGAAGGCCGTGCCAAGCGTTGTAAAGTGTGAGGATTAACCCGATACCTAAAGGAATCCATAACCATTGCGGAGAATAAGCGGCATCTTTTAACGTTTCAGGGTTGATGGTCCATGATTCTTGCAATACTTGGAAACTAAAAACCATGAGAAATGTTGAAATAAGTAACAAAATAAACCGTAAATAATGAATCGTTGTTTGACGGTGAATCAGTGCAAAGAGTAAGTAGAGCACAAGTAAAAATAGCGGCACTCCAAACGCGAAATATGGCTGTAACATGAGAACGTCCTCCTTTTTCTTAATGATACTGCAAAGGAGAGGATTTGCAAAATAAAATTTATTGTTGGTACATTTTTTTAGAAACAAGTATAGTGTTATTGAGGCATTCATACTTGAAATTGTTTATCTTGGAGGGATTTTTATGGCAGTATATAGCGAACCAATTAAATGGGCAATCATTATTTTCCCGTTTCTAGCATTTTTTATTTCTGGGGCATTATTAATCTATGAATACCGCAAATATGGTTCATTTGTTTGGACACGAGCAATGATTTTGTATTCATTTGTTTTTTATTTATTATGTGCCTATTTCTTGGTAATTTTACCGTTGCCATCTCGAGCAGAAGTGGCTCAATACACAGGACCAACAATGGAACTGCGGCCTTTTCATTTTATTTCAGGGATTTTAAACGAAACTGTTTTTTCGATCAAAGATCCTAGTACGTATTTGCCAGCATTAAAACAACATGCCGTTTTAGAACCACTGTTTAATGTTTTATTAGTTTTACCTTTTGGTGTGTATTTACGGTATTATTTCAAATGTTCATTTTTAAAAACAGTTCTTGCGAGTTTTTTATTGTCATTATTTTTTGAATTAACACAGTTATCTGGCCTTTATTTTATTTATCCACGTTCGTATCGCTTGGCGGATGTCAATGATTTAATTAATAATACCGTCGGAGGCATGGTCGGTTATTGGTTGACGCCACTCTTTACCTTTTTATTGCCAACACGAGAAGAAATTGATGCCACCTCTTATGAAAAAGGGCAGACAGTTAGCCTGTTGAGACGTTTCTTTGCATGGGGGATTGATTGGTTGGTGATTGGCTTTGTGCAAGGCCTGCTCGTTTTTGGACTAAATTTCATTCCAGCTTATAAAAATTGGGCAACCAATTATCCGATTTTTTCAGATCGGATGTGGTTCTTTATCATGGTGTTTGCGGTCTTTATCGTCATGATGAAACTGACAAATGGTCAAACGTTAGGGAAAAAAGTTGTTCGCATTCGGGTGGTTGAAACAGGACATGAAAAAATTCGTTTAAAAGCCTTGTTTGTTCGCTACGGTTATTTGTATTTTGTGTATGGTTTAATTAGTATTTATCTAGCCAATGCCACTGATTTATTGAATTCTTCTAATCGGATGTTGCAAATGGTGTCACTGCTTCTGTATTTGTTCTGTTTAATTTTATATTTACTGTTTTTGATCAACGTTTTGTTAACCTTGATTCGTAAAAAACGGCGTTTGTTTTATGAAAAAGCCAGCCATACTTATACAGTCAGTACATTAGAAGTTGCGAAAACAAAGGAATCAGCAGGTGAGTAAAAGTTGTTTTTGTGTTATAATGCCAAAGTGCATAAAGAATTTAACGAGAAGAGGTGAGGCAAGTGCCTTCATTTAAACAATTTCAATTTCAACCTTTTATCAACGAAGCACTCGCAGAAAAAGGGTTTGAAGAACCAACAGAAGTCCAAGAAAAATTAATCCCAATCATTAAGAAAGGGAAAAGTGTCATTGGACAATCGCAAACAGGAAGTGGAAAGACGCATACTTTTTTACTTCCATTAATGGATAAAGTTAAGCCAACTATCGACGAAGTACAAATTGTGATTACTGCGCCTAGTCGTGAATTAGCCAATCAAATTTATCAAGAAGCGCAGCAACTGGCTCGTTTCAGTCAACCAGAAATTCGAGTGTCAAATTTTGTTGGCGGAACAGATAAACAACGTCAATTAAATAAATTAAAGCATCAGCAACCTCATGTGGTGATTGGTACACCAGGGCGTATTTTAGATATGATGAATGAACAAGCCTTGAAAGTGCATACGGCTTTTGCCTTTGTTGTCGATGAAGCAGACATGACATTAGATATGGGCTTTTTAGCAGAAGTCGATCAAATTGCTGGTCGTTTGCCAGAAAAATTACAAATGCTCGTTTTTTCTGCAACCATTCCAGAAAAATTACGACCATTTTTAAAAAAATATTTAGAAAATCCAGTGATTGAACATATCAAACCAAAAGCAGTTATTTCAGAAACAATTGACAATTGGTTGATTTCCACCAAAGGAAAAAACAGCAATCAAATAATTTATCAATTATTGACTATCGGGCATCCTTATTTAGCGATTGTTTTTGCAAATACTAAACAAAGAGTTGATGAAATCACCGATTACTTAAAAGATCAGGGCCTAAAAGTTGCCAAAATTCATGGAGACATTACACCACGCGAAAGAAAACGTGTGATGCGTCAAGTTCAAAATCTTGACTACCAATATGTAGTAGCTACTGATTTAGCCGCACGTGGGATTGATATTGAAGGGGTTTCACATGTCATCAATGCAGAAGTTCCACATGAATTGGACTTCTTTATCCATCGGGTTGGCCGCACAGGACGTAATGGATTGAATGGGACTGCCATAACATTATATTCACCAGCAGATGATGAAGCGATTACTCAGATTGAGCAGTTAGGTGTTTCTTTCAAACCAAAAGAAATTAAAAATGGTGAGATTGTAGAGACGTATGATCGTAATCGTCGAACAAAACGAGAAAAATCTCGAGAAGAATTAGACCCAACGTTAATTGGTTTAGTGAAAAAGAAAAAGAAAAAAATTAAACCAGGATACAAGAAAAAAATTAATTGGGCAATTGAAGACAGCAATAAGAAAAAACGTAAAATTGAACGTCGTCAAAAAGATCGTTCTGCTAGAAAAGCAAAAAAGAATTCTTCTAACTAAAAACGTTGTGGATTATAAAAAGTAAGGGACTAGAATCGTAAAGATTTTAGTCCCTTACTTTTTATATGATAAATATTTAAGTCACTTTTAAAATAACTCTTTTTTAAAAGTAGTTATCGTTAAAAGTAGAGAAAATTACCGATTAATTGTAAAGATTTTTGTCGAAAACATCAAAATGTTAGTGTTAAACATCAACATTTTGATGTTTTCTCGAGAAAAAAATAATAAAATTACAGAATTTTTGGCGTGTTTTAGCAAAAAGTAGGAAGTTTCGGCACTTTTTTTGTTAAAAAATCAGCTTTATTAGTTGATATTAAAGGAAATTCATTTTTTTTTACGGAGGATAAAAAAATTTTACACACAAAAAAAATCATTTTCTAATATAATATAAATAACCACCAAAATAAAGAATAAAGGAGCGAAGAGAGATGAAGATAAAAAGGTGTTTATTAACCAATCGATGGAGAAAACACGCGATTTGGTAACGTATTTTGATTGGTGCGTTTAGTTATTGGTAGCAGAAAGAGTTCTAGGAGGAAAGAAGAAATGAGAAGGATTTTGGTATTAACAAAGAACATTTTAGTTGAGCAAACATTTCAGCAGCAATTACAACATTTAAATTATGAAGTCTTTTGTACGAACTGCTGTGAAGAAACTATAGAACATGAGTTAACTTTTTTTAATTATTTTGATGCAATTGTATTAAGCGAAACACTATCTCAGAACGATTGCTTGAGATTATTAGGAAGTCTTTCATCGTTAGAGAAGCCGATTTATCGACGTTCACAATCGATGTGTAATAAACGTGAAGCGGAGATTTGGCAGGAAAGAGGTATTATCCGGTGGTTAGGCCTCAAAGATTCATTGGAAGATATTCGTGAAAAAATTGACACTGTCGATCAAAGTTTTGCCGAAGTCACAGCCGAGCTACTTGATGACCAAGTAAAAAAGATTCGCTTTACAAAAAACGAACAACGCTTTTTAAAAATCTTGTATCAGCATGCCCACGAAGGGTTGGATCGTGATCAAATTTGTCGCTTGCTTTGGCAGAAAGAACCAGATGCTTCTACAAAATCGCAGCTGTCTTTCGTATGTAAACGAGTGAAACAAAAATTTAGTGATGCAGGTATGAACGAAGAGATTATTACAACCTCTTGGGGAAAAGGGTATCAAATAAATGAACAAATTTTGCCTTATTTAGAGCAAACGTTATTTGAAACAGCTCAGTAAGGAAAGATTCCTACGAAAACAATTGACTTTTTAGCAGATCTTTCTTATACTTTTGACTATAAGCTAAAGGATATGAGGAATCTTATTTTGATCACAGAAAGCCGTTCATTGCTGAGAGAAGGGCATCAGATAAATTTACTTGCTCCCTTTAGATGGACTTGATAGAAATATCAACGCGACTCTGCGTTATAGAGCTTAAGAGGTAATGATCCAACATCATTGCAATCAAGGTGGTACCGCGAGCAATCGTCCTTGACTGCAATGGTGTTTTTTGTGTTCACAATCTGCCACTTAAGAGGGTACAAAATATAAATAGTTAATTATTAATAGAAAGTAGGAAAATCAATGAAAGAATTAACAAGTAGTCAAGTTCGCCAAATGTATTTAGACTTCTTTAAGTCTAAAGGACATTCAGTAGAACCAAGCGCTTCTTTAGTACCAGTAAACGATCCAACATTATTATGGATTAACTCTGGTGTTGCAACCTTGAAAAAATATTTTGATGGCTCTGTTGTGCCAGAAAATCCAAGAATTACGAATGCTCAAAAATCTATTCGTACAAATGATATTGAGAATGTTGGGAAAACGGCTCGTCATCATACAATGTTTGAAATGTTAGGGAACTTCTCAATTGGAGATTATTTTAAAAATGAAGCGATTCACTGGGCCTGGGAATTTTTAACTGGTGCTGAATGGCTTGCTTTTGACCCAGAAAAATTATATGTGACTGTTTATCCGAAAGATACAGAAGCAAAACGCATTTGGCGTGATGAAGTTGGTTTATCTGAAGACCATATTATTGATGTAGAAGATAACTTCTGGGATATCGGTGCTGGTCCAAGTGGTCCGGATACGGAAATCTTTTATGATCGCGGCGAAGAATTTTTAGATATTCCAGAAGATGATCCAGAAAATTATCCTGGTGGCGAAAATGAACGCTATTTAGAAATTTGGAACTTAGTGTTCTCTGAATTTAACCATACACCAGAAGATACGTATGAACCATTACCACATAAAAACATTGATACGGGCATGGGCTTGGAACGTGTTGTATCTATCATTCAAGATGCACCAACAAATTTTGAAACTGATTTATTTATGCCAATCATTCATGCGGTAGAAGCTTTAGGAACCAACGTGAAATATGGAGATGCACCACAAACGGATGTTTCCTTTAAAGTGATTGCTGACCATATTCGTGCCTTATCCTTTGCAATTGGTGATGGTGCGCTTCCTTCAAATGAAGGTCGTGGCTATGTGTTACGTCGTTTATTACGTCGTGCGGTAATGCACGGGAAAAAATTAGGCATTAATGAAGCCTTTTTATACAAATTAGTGCCTGTTGTTGGCGAAATCATGGTAAGCTACTATCCAGAAGTATTACAACAAAAAGACTTCATCGAAAAAGTGGTTCGGACAGAGGAAGAACGTTTCCATGAAACCATCAATGAAGGTTTAAGCATGTTAAATGAGGTTATTAAAGAAGTTAAAGATGCAAAAGGCGATACATTAGATGGAAAAATTATCTTCAAACTTTATGATACTTTTGGCTTCCCAGTAGAATTAACGGAAGAAGTTGCAGAAGATGAAGGCTTGAAAGTCGACCATGCTGGGTTTGAAACAGAAATGGAAGCACAGCGTGAACGCGCTCGTTCTGCCCGCAGTAAAGAAACTTCAATGGGTGTTCAATCTGCTTTATTAACAGATATTAAAGTAGAAAGTAAATTTGTTGGCTATACAGAATTAACACATGATAGTGAATTATTTGTTATTATTCAAGGTGACGCACTAGTAAATGAAGCATCTGCAGGAACAGCCGAATTAATTTTTGCTGAAACACCATTTTATGCTGAAATGGGTGGACAAATTGCTGACCGCGGCTATGTAAAAAATACCGCAGGGGAAGTCGTTGCCAACGTGGTGGATGTGAAAAAAGCACCAAATGGTCAATTTTTACACAAAGTAGAAGTTTTGGCGCCATTAGCTGAAGGCCAAATTTATCAATTGCAAGTGGACGAACGGATGCGGACACGTATTTTGAAAAACCATACGGCAACCCATTTATTGCATCGTGCTTTAAAAGATGTGTTAGGGGAGCATGCCAACCAAGCAGGCTCATTAGTTGCACCAGGACATCTACGTTTTGACTTTACTCATTTTGGGCAAGTTACATCAGAAGAACTAGCGCGGATGGAAGCCATCGTTAACGAAAAAATCTGGGAAGCTATTCCTGTTGTCACAATTGAAACAGATATTGATACAGCGAAAAACATGGGCGCAATGGCGTTATTTGGCGAAAAATATGGCAAAGAAGTCCGTGTAGTTAATATTGGGGATTACTCTATCGAATTATGTGGTGGAACACATGTTGCTAATACAGAAGATATCGGGATTTTCAAAATTGTTTCTGAATCTGGGATTGGTGCAGGAGTACGCCGTATTGAAGCAGTGACGAGTAAAGAAGCGTATCAACTTTTACAAGAAGAAGAACGTCAATTGAAAGAGATTGCTACATTAGTTAAATCACCTCAATTAAAAGAAGTGGTTACGAAAACAGAGCAATTGCAACAACAATTACGTGATCTACAAAAAGAAAACGAACAATTGGCAGGCAAATTAGCGAACCAACAAGCTGGTGACATTTTTAAAGATGTCAAAGACGTCAACGGTGTTCGTTATATTGCCGCTCAAGTCAATGTTAAAGACATGAATCAATTACGCCAATTGGCTGACCAATGGAAACAAAAAGAATTGTCTGATGTACTAGTTCTGGCAACTGCACAAGATGAAAAAGTAAGCTTGTTAGCGGCTATGACAAAAGACATGAACGGAAAAGGCTTAAAAGCCGGTGACTTAATCAAAGCAATTGCGCCAAAAGTTGGCGGTGGCGGCGGTGGTCGTCCTGATATGGCTCAAGCTGGTGGGAAAAATCCAGCAGGGATTGCGGATGCCTTAGCAGAAGTTGAAAACTGGTTGGCAAATGCCTAATTAAAAATGTTTTCCCTATTATTAATATAAGGAGAATGCTCTTTATAGCAATAATGACAGCCCTCTTCAAAGTTATGAAATTGATTTTGAAGGGGGTTCTTTTTTATAAGTGATTAAGGAGAGAAAACAGTAGATTGCACGAATGTGTAAGTTTTCATCTTCAATTGACAATGGTATAATAAGCAACGGAGGAATCAAAAATATGAATGAAAATCAATTATCAAAACGTCTCGCAACGGTTGGTGATTTAATCCCTAGAGGAAGTCGCTTAGCAGACATTGGTTCAGACCATGCTTATTTACCAGTTGCTTTAATGTTAGAAAATAAACTGTCTTTTGCTGTGGCTGGGGAAGTGGTAGAAGGACCTTATCAATCTGCCAAAACCCAAGTCAGTAAATCCAATTTGACGGATAAAATTATCGTACGTTTAGCGAACGGGCTAGATGCAATTGAACCTGAAGATCAAATAGACGTCATTAGTATTTGTGGAATGGGCGGCACATTAATCCGAGATATTTTAGAAGCTGGACGCAAAAAAAATCGTTTAACAGGGAAGGAACGCCTTGTTTTACAACCGAATATTGGTGAACCAACTTTACGCCGCTGGTTAATGGCAAACGACTACAGTATTATTGATGAAACAATCGTGGAAGAAAACCGTAAGTTGTATGAAATTATCGTAGCCGAAAAAACAGAGCAATCCGTTTCTTATACGGACCAAGAATTACTATTTGGGCCAGTTTTAATTAAAAAACAAGGACCGGTTTTTACTAAAAAATGGCAACGAGAATTAAAACAGCGCAAAACTGTTCTTGCACAACTAGCAAAAGCAAGTGGAGAACATATTGAAAAACAAGCGAAACTACAGCAAGACCAACAATTAATTGAGGAGGTGCTGGCCAATGGCTGTGAACGGTAAGACATTGATTCGACGTTTCAATGACTATTGTCCCGAGTGGCTAGCTGAAACGGGAGATCCTGTGGGCTTGCACATTGGTACGTTAGATAAACCAATTGAAAATGTGATGGTTACCTTAGATGTTCGTCCTGAGGTCGTTGCAGAAGCAATTGAGAAGCAGGTTGATTTAATTATTGCGAAACACCCACCTATTTTCCGCCCAGTTAAGCGATTAACCACAGATAATTTTCAAGAAAAAATGTACGCTGATTTATTAAAACACGATATTGCTGTTTACGCAGCGCATACTAATATGGATATTATTGACAATGGGCTAAATGATTGGTTTTGTGAATTATTGGGAATTAAACAGACCACCTTTTTAACTAAAACACATACTGTTCCTTATAAAAAATTAGCCGTTTTTGTGCCAATTGATGAAGCTCCGCAAATGAGAGAAGCTTTAGGTCTAGCTGGCGCTGGAGCTCAAGGTGATTATTCTAAAACAAGTTACTCTTTAATTGGAACAGGACGTTTTACACCAACACAAGGAGCAAATCCCACGATTGGCGAAATTGGTCAAGAAAGTGTCGTCCAAGAAGCAAAAATCGAAGTGATTTTCCCCGAAACTAAGCAAGAACAAGTTCTTTCAGCTATGTTACAGGCGCATCCTTATGAAGAACCGGCGTATGATGTTTATACCATTGAAAATCAATCAAAAGAATTTGGTTTAGGTCGGGTTGGAGTATTAGACAAGCCTGTGAGGCTCTCTGATTTTGTACAGCAAGTCAAGGAAGCTTTCCAATTGGACGGCTTGCGGGTCATTGCAAAAGATGATACTAAAATGATTCAACGGGTAGCCATTTGTGGTGGAAGTGGTGAAAAGTTCTATCATGATGCATTACGTAAACAAGCCGATGTCTATATTACTGGTGATGTGTATTATCATACGGCACATGACATGATTGCTGAAGATTTACCAGTTATCGATCCTGGTCATTACATTGAAGCGCTTTGTAAGCCAAAACTTGTGGAATTAATGAATCAATGGAAACAAGAAAATGAGTGGGCTGTATCCATTTTTGAATCAGAAGCGAATACCAACCCATTTCGTTTTAAATAAAAAATGAAGATTAAAGGAGTGTTCTTTTATGTATGAAAATTTATTACCTCGTTTTTTACGCTATGTGAAAACAGAAACACGCTCAGATGCAACAAGCACAACGACACCATCAACACAAACACAAGTAGCCTTTGCACAAACCTTAAAAAAAGAATTAGAAGAATTAGGAATGAGCGATGTTATTTATAACGAAACAAATGGTTTTGTGATTGCTACGTTACCTAGTAACGTGGAGAAAGACGTTCGTTCAATCGGCTTTATTGCCCATATGGATACCGCTGATTTTAATGCAGTGAATGTTTCTCCGCAAATTGTTGAGAACTATGACGGAGAATCAACGATTCCTTTAGATAAAGAAGGCAAATTCACTTTAAATACGAAAGACTTTCCTAACTTAAAAAATTATCGTGGTGAAACACTTATCACAACAGATGGTACCACTTTATTAGGGGCTGATGATAAATCAGGTATTGCGGAAATAATGACAGCCATGGAATATTTAATTAATCACCCAGAAATTAAACATGGCACCATTCGTGTGGCTTTCGGTCCTGACGAAGAAATTGGTGTAGGTGCCGACAAATTTGATGTCGCTCAATTTAACGTGGATTTTGCTTATACAATGGATGGCGGACCAGTAGGTGAATTACAATTTGAAACGTTTAATGCGGCGCAAGCAGAAATTACAATTCAAGGGAAAAACGTTCATCCAGGAACAGCAAAAAATACAATGATTAATGCGTTACAATTAGGAATTGATTTCCATAATGCCTTACCTGCTGACGAAGTTCCAGAAAAAACAGCAGGTGAAGAAGGCTTTTATCATTTAGCAGCGTTTGCTGGAACGCCAGAAGAAGCTACAATGACGTATATTATTCGCGATCACAATCGCGAGATTTTTGAAGCACGTAAAGCTAAAATTAAAGAAATTCAGCAAACATTGAATGCACCATTTGATGAAGAACGAATCAAAGTTGATTTATTTGATCAATACTATAATATGCGAGAAGTGATTGAAAAAGATATGTCCATTGTCGAAATTGCTAAACAAGCAATGGAAGAATTGTCAATTCAACCAATTATTGAACCTGTTCGCGGTGGAACGGATGGCTCAAAAATTTCTTATTTAGGGATTCCCACACCAAATATCTTTGCTGGTGGCGAAAATATGCATGGCCGTTTTGAATTTGTTTCATTACAAGCCATGGAAAAAGCGACCAATGTGATTATTAAAATTGCTGAATTAAATGCAAAATAAATGAGGCACTCAATAGGAAAGTAAGAAAACGGGCAACCGAGAACTTACTTTCCTGTTGTAGTTTCATGAGTCATTGAAAAATTTTTTGCAATTAGAATCAGAACAAGGTATCCTAGTACAGTAACTAGTTAGGAGGCCAGAAAGAATGCTTCAGTGGATAGTAATCATTTATTTCCTCGTCATTAATTTAGTATTGTTTAGTATGATGGGTTATGATAAAAAACAAGCAAAACGTGGGGACTGGCGTATTCCAGAACGCCGCTTATTGACGATAGGACTTGTCGGTGGCGGTCTAGGTGGGCTAATGGGACAAAAGAAATTTCATCATAAAACCCAAAAACCAGTTTTTGCATTGTGTTATTCAATTGGCGTAATCGCGATGATTAGTTGCATCTATCTAACGTTTAAGTAAGAACAAAAAAGGAGAAGCGATGAAAGGAAAAGTAAAAATTGGCTTAAATATGTTGTTAATGATTATCGTTTTAGGCGTAATCTTTTATGTCATGGATAATTCATTAAGTGATATTTTTGCTCAACTGATGGAAACGAGTTGGCTGGTGCTGATTGCTGTTATTTTTTTTGGAGTAGTTTATCAATTTGCAGAAGGGCGCTCAATCAAGGAAATAGCTCGTTATTTTAACAAAGACTTTACAACAGTGGATGGTTTTTTTACTTCTTGTTATGTAGCATTTTATCGGATTATTTCATTTGGCACGGGAACCTTGCTTTCAGAAATTTATTTTTATAAGAAAAAGGGAATTCCTGTTTCTAAAAGTGTGGGGATAACGGCATTACATATGATTATGTACAAAGCAGCCGTGATTTTTTTAGCAATTATTGGTTTGATTATTCAATTTTCCCTGTTTTATGAAAATGCGCCTAAGATGATTCCATTCATTTTAGCAGGTGTTATTTTAACATTAGTAATAATTGCAGCATTACTTATTTTATCTAGTAGCTTAAAGTTGCAAGTTTTATTGGTTAAGTTTGCCAATCGTTGGTTTAAACGACCAAAACTAAGAGATTGGGTGGATAATTGTAATTTACAAATCTATTCCTTGCGGGCAGCTGTCCAAACAATTACACAAGATCGCTCAGCGTTGCTTCGAATCTTTTCATGGAATGTATTTAAATTATTATTTTGGTACATTATTCCTTACATTGTTTTAGTAGAAAATCACCCGAATATTGATTTATTATTAGTGATGTCCTTTACCAGTTTTGCTGTTATTCTTTCAGGAGTTATTCCGACACCTGCTGGCATTGGTCCATTTGAATTTGTTTACTTATTGTTGTTTAAACCATTGGTCGGCAATGTTGATGCTGTAGCATCTGTTTTACTGTATCGATTTGGTAGCTTTGTGTTACCCTTTTTGATTGGCTTGGTTTATGTCGCCATTGAGAAACGAAAATCATTACGCATTGAGATTGAAGAAATAAAACGTCAAACAGATGAATAAGATAGAACGAGAAAAAGAGTCGCTCTTTTTCTCGTTCTTTTTTTTTAAAAGGAATTGACTTGTACGAGGGATGTCTTATAATAGACTTAATACATGACTAAAAAATATTTTTTTGAACTAATAAAAATTATGGTAAAGGGGTGGCGAAAATTATTGCTGATTGTACAGCAGTGCTGTTATGCGGCGGGAAAAGTTCACGGATGGGATTTGATAAAGCATTATTGAAAATTCAAGGGCAATACGTGATCTTGCAAACAGCTGAAAAGTTAATGGAACTGTTCGAAGAGGTTATTTTAGTAACGAATGATAGTCAAAAATTTCCTAAGGCGTTTAGAAAATGCACAATCATTCAAGATATGTATCTTGGAAAGGGGCCATTAGGTGGGATTGTGACAGCAATGAACTATACTCAGAAAGCTGAAGTGTTTGTAATTGCCTGTGATATACCAACTTTTTCTCCTAAACTTGTGTATCAGTTAGCCTCTAAGCGTGGACAAAATCAAGTAACAATCTTTGACTTTGAAGGTCGTCAAGAACCATTATTTGGCTTTTATCGATGTTCTTGTTTACCAACATTTCAAAAACAGCTTGCGCAAAATAACTATCAGGTTCGCCAAGAATTTGAGCGTCTATCTGTAAAAACGGTGCAACTATCAAAAGAGAATCAACTTAAAAATGTCAATCGAAAAGAAGAATTGTCTCAGTGGTATCGATAAAAAGGAGGAATCGTAATGGATTTTTTCAGTAGTGAAGAAATAGTTGCAAGCTTAGGTGATAAGGCAGAAATGAAAGGTAAATTATCGTTTGTTCGACTCTGTATTTTAGGCATCATGGCTGGTTTTTGTATTGCACTGGGTTACTTGGCGTTTATTCGTATCACTGGAACTGCCCCCACAGAATGGGGAAGTTTTAACAACTTTCTGGGTGGAGCTTTATTTCCAGTTGGATTGATAGCGCTTACTTTTGTTGGTGGTGAGTTAGCAACAGGCAATATGATGGTAATGACATTAGGCGTATTACAGAAAAAGGTTAGAGTGGGCGCTCTTTGTTATAACTGGCTAGTTGTTTTATTGACCAATTGTCTAGGCGGATTTCTTGTGGCGTATTTATTTGGCCATATTGTTGGGTTAACTGAAGGTGCGTTTCTGGATAAAACAGTCGCAGTTGCTCAGGCGAAAATTGCTGATCCACCGCTAGTTGCTTTTGTTTCAGGGATTGGCTGTAATATTTTTGTTTGTTTAGCGGTTTATCTCGGAGCGTTGGCAAAATCATATTTAGGTAAAATGTTTGGCTTATGGTTTCCTGTCATGGTTTTCGTTGTTTGTGGGTTTCAACACGTGGTCGCCAATGCGTTTATTATTCCAGCGGCAATTTTTTCACAAAGTACCACAATCAGTTGGTGGGATTATTTGCAGAATACATTATGGGTATTTTTAGGCAATGCAGTAGGTGGCAGTCTTTTTATGGCCGTACCATTGATCTTTATGACAAAACCAGCAACTGTCAAACCAAGAGTTGAGAAAACGATTCAGACGGAGGAGCTCTATGGCAATTGAGATACCAAACATGATTCAAATTGGTTCTACTGGTCGGAATAGTGGCAAAACGACATTAGCCGAAGCCCTTATTAAACAGTACCAAGAAGTCTATCCAATTTATGGCTTGAAGATTATTACGATTAGTGGTCAACGAGGGGTGTGTCAACGAGGCACAAAAGGATGCGGAATTTGTACCAGTATTACAGCTGGTTATGAATTAGTAGAAGAGCAAGAGACGATTGGCAATAAAGATACCATGAAATTATTAGCTGCAGGTTGTCAAAAAGTTTTTCTATTGAAAGTTTTTCAAGAAAATTTGGCGGAAGCCATTCAGCAATTTCTGAAAGCTGTGCCGGCCCAAGCATTAATCATTTGTGAATCAAATTCATTACGTAATGTTGTGCAGCCAGGACTATTTCTTATGATGAATAACCAGAATCGCCAAAAAGAATCAGCAAAAAAAGTTATAGATAAAGCCGATTTTTGTTTACTATCTGCTGAAATACCAAAAGAATTGCGTATCTATTATCAAGGAGAACAACTTCAAGTTTCACTAAAAAGGGGGAATAAAAAGGAATGTGTGCATTAAGCTTAATTGAAAAAGAAGCGATTATTCTAGAAAACGATGCTGATCCACAACGAATTTTAAATATTTTAATTGAATTACAATTTGCTTCAGAAGAAGGGTATATCGATCAGGAGACAGCTCAATTAGTTGCAGAGCATCTACATTTAACGGAAGCGCGAGTCTATGAAATCGTCAGTTTTTATGCCATTTTAAAGACGGAACCGCAAGCGAAGTATGTCTTGAAGATTTGTAACAGCACACCGTGTCATTATACTGGTGGGGCGATGGTTGCCGAAGTTTTAGAAACTATTTTAGAAGTGCCAGAGAATCAGCCGACCCCAGATGGCTTATTTATGTATCACAGTATTCCTTGTATCGGGGCTTGTGATTTGGGTCCAGTAATTAAAATTAAGGACACCGTTTTTAGTCAACTAACAGAAGAGAAAATTTATCAATTAATTCAACATTTACAAAATGATTGCTATGAAGGATTGTAGGAGGTGAGTCAATGCTTAAGAGAAACCAACCAATGTTATTAGAGAGAATGGGAAAAATGCAATCTGCGACCGATGTTGCTGAATATTGTAAATACGATGGATTTGATGGTTTAAAAAGAGCAATTTCACTATCGGATGAAGAAATTTTAAACGAACTGGATGTTGCTCACTTAAGAGGTCGCGGTGGAGCAGCCTATCCTTTAGGAAAAAAATGGCGCCATCTTTATCATGCAAAAGGAACCACAAAGTACATTGTTTGTAATGCTGATGAAGGCGAACCAGGGACCTTTAAGGATAAAGTACTTTTATCTGAAGATCCATTGAGTGTGATTGAAGGAATGATCATTGCTGGCTATTTATTTTCAGCAAAAGCAGGTTATATTTATATGCGAGGAGAATATCGCAGAATCCAAAAAACATTTCAAGAAGCACTGGATAATGCACGACAAGCTGGCTTTTTAGGGGAAAACATTTTAGGAATTGAAGGATTCAATTATGATATTACGATTATTTCTGGTGCTGGCGCCTATATTTGTGGGGAAAATTCAGCACTTTTAAATTCAATTGAAGGAAAAACGGGGCGGCCGCGTGTTAAACCACCACACTTAGCAGATGTTGGTTTATATTTGCAACCAACATTAGTAAATAATGTTGAATCATTTGCAAGTGTTCCTGTAATTTTACGAGAAGGTGGACAAGCCTTTTTAGAGATGGGTACTGCCGATGGTGGCGGAACAAAGCTAATTTGTTTGTCTGGACATATTAAAAATCGGGGCTTATACGAGGTCAACCTTGGAACACCATTAGAAGAAATAATTTATGGCGAGCAATACGGCGGAGGCTCTGCAACTGGTCGAGCATTAAAATTTATTCATTTCGGTGGACAATCCGGTCCAATTGGTGCTGTTGCAACGTTAAGGGATTGTTTGTATTCCTACGAAGATTTATGGGCCCATGACTTATCTGTCGGCTCTGGCGCAATTGTAGTAATGGATGATTCAGTCAATGTTGTGGACTATTTAGTACACGTGGCGGCCTTTTTTGCTCATGAGTCCTGTGGTAAATGCACCCCTTGTCGATTGGGAACAACTAGGATTTTGGAATTATTGAGTAAATTCAATCGGAACGAGGCAACAGCTAGTGATTTGCCACGATTGGAAAAGATGCTCACACATGTCACGCGATTATCAGCTTGTGGTTTGGGCCAATCCGTCGCAAATCCAATGAAGAGTGCATTGGCTTTGTTTCCAGAAGAATTTGAAACGACTGCTGAAACAGAAATCTATGCCACCAGCAAAGGAGGTTGGTAAAAATGAAAACAAAGTTGCATACGCAAACAGTTACGTTGTCTATTGATAACCAAGAAGTAACTGTGCCTAAAGGGACTACTATTCTCGAAGCAGCGAAAGGGCTAGGTGTTGAAATTCCAACGCTCTGTCATTTAAAGGAATTAGCACCTGATGGTTCTTGTCGGATGTGCGTGGTTGAGGTGGAAGGCGGCCGACGTGGTGGCTTAACAACTGCTTGTACGGCACATTGTCAAGAGGACATGGTTGTGTCAACACATTCTGAAAAAGTTGCTGATTCCAGACGTTTTATTCTTGATTTATTATTGAGTAATCATAAATTAGAATGTTTTTCTTGTGGAAAAAACGGGGATTGTCAATTACAACAGTATGCGCTAGATTATGGGATTGATGCCACTAGCTTTACCGAGGGAAAAAGAATGCCTTGCCATCAAGAAGATACCAGTAATCCATTTTTCTCTTATGATCCAGAAAAGTGTATCATGTGTCGTCGTTGTGCCCGTGTCTGTCAATTGCGGCAGGGAAGAGATGTACTTAGTATTGCTAATCGTGGCTTTGAAACAAAAATGATGCCGAGTTATGGGCAGGCGTTTGATCAATCTATCTGTGAATCATGTGGCAATTGTGTCTCTTCCTGTCCTACAGGTGCGTTAACAGCAAAAGATACAAAAGAGTACCGCAAATGGGAAACCCAGAAAATTCCTACAACTTGTCCGCATTGTGGGACAGGCTGTCAGATGAATTTACTCGTTAAAAACAATCGTTTGGTGGGTGTTGAACCCATAGATGGACCAGCTAATAAAAATTTACTTTGTGTGAAAGGAAAATTTGCTTCATATAAATTTGTTGGGTCAGGAGATCTCTTAACGGAGCCATTAATTAAACGGAATGGCATTTTTGAACCTGCTTCTTGGGAAGAAGCCTTAACGCTTGTTTCGTCAAAATTTAACGAAATTAAAGCAGAAAACGGTCCGGATGCTCTTGCTGGTTTTTCGTGCTCTAGAGCGACAAATGAAGATAATTATGTCTTTCAAAAAATGGTGCGTGCTGCTTTTGGTACCAATAATGTTGATAACTGTGCCCGTGTTTGTCATTCGGCTTCGGTCCATGGTTTAGCCCAAACCTTAGGCTCTGGTGCGATGACTAATCCTATTGCTGATATCACTGAAGATGTCGACATGATTTTATTAGTAGGTTCCAATCCAGAAGAAGCTCATCCAGTTATTGGTGCGCAAATTCGCCAAGCCATCCAAAGAGGAACGCAAGTTGTTGTTGTTGATCCGCGGAAAATTAACTTAGTGAAGGATAGTGCGTTGCATTTACAAGTTCAGGCGGGAACGAATGTCGCATTTGCTAATGGCATGATGCATGTGATTTTGAAAGAAGGTTTAGCAGATCGCCATTTTATTGAAGAACGGACAGAAGGATTTTTAGATTTAGAAAAAATGGTGGCTGATTATACGCCGGAAAAAGTCGCAGAAATTTGTCATATTCATCCAGAAGATTTAATTCAAGCAGCACGCATGTATGCAAAAGCAGAGAAAGCACCAATCATTTATTGTTTAGGCGTAACGGAACATTCGACAGGAACTGAGGGTGTTATGAGTATGTCTAATTTGGCAATGTTGGTTGGTAAAGTTGGAAAACCAGGCTGTGGTGTCAATCCTTTGCGAGGTCAAAATAATGTTCAAGGTGCTTGCGATATGGGCTGTATGCCTTATGATTTCCCAGGCTATCAAAAAGTCAATAATCCAGAAGTGATCGACAAATTTGAAAAAGCTTGGCATGTGCCGTTAAATCGAAACACAGGTTTAACTTCTACTAAAGTCTTACCAGCAGCAACGGCAGGAAGCGTCAAAGGCCTTTATATTTTTGGAGAAGATCCAATTGTTACGGATCCAGACACAGGACATGTTCGTCAAGCTTTAGAAAGTTTAGACTTTTTAGTTGTTCAAGAATTATTTATGACCGAAACGGCTGCTTATGCAGATGTCGTTTTACCAGGCATCAGTTATGCAGAAAAAGACGGGACATTTACAAATACAGAACGGCGCGTGCAAAGAGTCCGTAAAGCTGTTGAACCAAGAGGACAAGCGCGAGAAGACTATGAAATTTTTTGTGAAGTCATGACACGAATGGGCTATCCTTGTGCGTATGAATCTGCAAAAGAAATTATGGAAGAAATTTCAGCTGTGACGCCTTCGTTTGGTGGAATTAATTATGAACGATTAGAGAAGGAGAGCTTACAATGGCCTTGTCGTAGCTTGACAGATCCAGGTACGCCGATTATGCATGTGGGCAGTTTTGCTCGTGGGAAAGGTTTATTTAAAGCAATTCCGTATAAGCAAGCACAAGAATTACCAGATGAAGAGTACCCGTATTTAATGTCGACAGGCCGAATGCTTTACCATTACAATACCCGAGCAATGACAGGACGAACGGAAGGGATTAACCAAATAGCGAATCACTCTTATATTGAGATAAATGCAGTCGATGCACAAGCTCTGGGAATCCAAGAAGGTGACAAAGTGGAAGTTCATTCTCGACGTGGCAAAATTGAAACCTATGCGGCTGTCGGAAATCGAGTATTTCCGCAAGAAGTCTTTATGACATTCCACTTTCCAGATGGGAATGTTAACGAAATCACCAATGCTGTATTTGATGATATCGCCACAATTCCTGAATATAAAGTTTGTGCCGTTGCGATTAAACCAGTGAATAAATAAAAAAGGATGGTTAAAACATGATCGAGTTGGAAGAAGCACGAGAGAAAATGACCCAACATATGAAGAGTCAATGTGAAACAGAAGAAGTGGCGCTGCTTGATTCCTTGGGGCGGATTAGCGGAGAAACCATTTTTGCAGAGACAGCGATTCCTCATTTTCCTCGTGCCGGAATGGATGGGTATGCCGTTCGTGCAGTAGAAACACGAGGTGCGACTGCTGAAAGCCCAAGTTGTTTAAAAGTCGTCGGTTCTTTAGTGGCAGGGGATTCCATGTTTTATTGTAATCAGACGAATAACTGTGCGATTAAAATAACAACAGGTGCTTTTATTCCAACCGATTTTGATGCTGTAGTGCCACAAGAATGGACGGATTTTGGGCAAGACCATGTTAAAATTTTTCGCTCTGTCACTGCGGGCCAAAACTATGCGGAAATTGGAGAAGATATTGCTTTTCAGCAAAAAATTTTAGCAAAACATCAACAGATTAATAGTCGCATGATTGGTTTGTTGGCAATGCAAGGGATTGATAAAGTTGTTGTTTTGAAGCGCATGAAGGTGGGGATTTTAGCGACCGGTAGTGAGTTAGTTTCTTTGGAAGAACCGCTGTCAATTGGGAAAATTTATAATAGTAATCTCTACATGTTAGCAGCTTTTGTCAAAGCAAGTGGCAATGAAGTAATCCACCTAGACCATTGTTCAGATGACCCTGAAGAATTAGCGAAGAGGCTGATTGAGATTTCACCAAAACTTGATGTATTAATTACTTGTGGTGGTGTTTCGGTAGGTGAAAAGGACAATTTACCTTTAGCAATTAAACGTATCGGAGGAACAGAGTTGTTTCATTTTGTAAATATGAAACCTGGAACCCCAGTTATGGGAAGTCAATTTCAAGAAACACTCATTTTAAGCGTTTCAGGCAATCCGTTTGCGGCAATGGTTAATTTACATCTTTTTTACTGGACATTATTAGCTACTTTTTTTAATTGTGTCGAGTTAAATCTCAAGGAACGAACAGTAATTTTAGCGCATGAATTAACCCCTAGTAGACTACGTCGATTTTACCGAGCGAAAGAAATAGATGGCACAGTAAATTTAGTGACAAAAAGTCATCTTTCATCCAATTTATCAAATACTTTAGAAACAAATTGCCTGCTAGAACAACCAGCTGGTGTACTACTCAAAAAAGGCGCGCTTGTAAAAGTCTATTATTGGCAAACTTGATGACAACCTGACCTAAGATTAGTATGAAAGTAAGAGCCTGGAACAAAAATCACTTTGGATTTTTGTTCCAGGCTTAAAAATTGATAAACGGCGGGAACAGAAGCAACACTACGCGTTGCTCCGATCTCAACAACTTCTAAGGTGTTTTCTCGACATGCGTCTCGTCACAGTACAGCCTTCAAAAGAGCTACAGCTCTAAGAGTTGCGATGTTTCACTGTGAAGCATGAACAGATGAAATCATCGTACCTACTTGGTGAAGGTCCTTCGGAAATAAGCCGAAATTGTTGAGAATCACGAAGAACGTAGTGATTCGATGATGAACAATACCTACTTGGTCTCCAAAAATTAAAGAACACCGGGTAGGTATCATGCAACATCAACTCGTTCCTCGTTGTGTTTTATGACAATTTTCGGAAATTTCTTCTTATTGCTGAGAAACACTATTTGCAAAGCAAATAGATGTTGAACAGTACCTACTTGGTTCTCGGAGTTAAGCACTTCTGTCCCGACCTCTTATTGCTTATCAAGTTTTAAGACTTAGACAAAAGTCTGGTCAGGCTAAGCGAAGCACGTAATTTTTGTCGCTTAACTTTTTTAACTTCGATTTCTCGCTAAAAAAAATTATGGATGCCAGATTGTTTTTTTGATGCAAGAGTGATACACTTGAAAAAGAAGTATTGTGTAAACGTTAACAAATGTCAAATGTGAGGTGGAGAAATGGTTCAAAGTAAGGAATTTACGCACTTGAATACACAAGGAGAAGTGCATATGGTTGATATTTCGGAAAAAAATGACACTCAAAGAACAGCCCTCGCTTATGGAGAAATTCACATGTTGGAAGCGACAGCAGAAGCGATTCAGACCCAAATGATTAAAAAAGGTGAAGTATTACAGGTAGCAAGAGTAGCTGGGATTACCGCCGCAAAACGAACGTTTGAATGGATTCCTTTGTGTCATTTGGTTGCTTTGACAAAGTGTGAAATTCAGTTTGATTGGCGCAATCAAACTTGTTTAGAAGTACGTTGCTTTACAAAAACAGTGGGTTCAACTGGCGTTGAAATGGAAGCGCTAACAGGTGTGCAGGCAGCACTCTTAACAATTTATGACATGTGTAAAGCAATTGATCGAGGAATGACAATGACAAACATTGGTTTATTAGAGAAAAATGGTGGACGTAGTGGTCATTTCATTCGTTCTTCAATTAAATCAAAGGAAAGTGATGAGTGAACAGCATGAAAGATGCATTTAACCGTGAAATTGATTATGTTCGTTTGTCTTTAACAGATCGTTGTGACTTACGTTGCACGTATTGCATGCCAGCAACAGGTCTTTGCTTTTTAAAAAAAGAGCAGCTTCTAACAGATGATGAGATTATTTTTTTATTGAGGATACTAGCGAAAGAAGGCATCAAAAAAGTTAAATTAACAGGTGGTGAACCGCTTGTTAGACCGAATTTACTCTCTTTAATTAAAAGGATAAAGCAAATCTCAGGAATCGAAAAAGTAACCTTAACGACTAATGGCATGAAGTTAGCTCGTGAGGCTCAAGGATTAAAAGAGGCGGGCTTGGACGGCATTAATATTAGCTTAGACACTTTGGATCCAGAAGAATTTCGTGAAATAACAAGAGTTGGTCAGTTAAGGAATGTTCTGGCGGGCTTAGAACAAGCGATTGATGTGGGATTACCTAATATCAAAATTAATACTGTAGCTAGGAAAGAGCTAAGTGAAGCAACAATTGTAGAACTGGCTGAAATCGCTAAGAAAGAGACTGTGCATCTTCGTTTCATTGAAATGATGCCAATTGGATTAGGGAAGGAGCATCCAGGTAAGCAACAAGAAGAAGTAGAAGCCATTTTAACCAAATATTATGGAACGTTGCAACCATACCAAAAACCATTGGGCAATGGCCCTGCTAGTTATTACGCCTTAAAAGATTTTAAAGGGAAAATAGGTTTTATTAGTGCATTAGGGCATTGTTTTTGCGAGACGTGCAATCGAATCCGAATTACTGCAGACGGCCATTTAAAAACGTGCCTGCATTCTGCAGACGGCTACTCGTTAAAGGAAGCTTTAGCTAAGGAACAAACAGCAGAATTGTTAGGGATTATCAAGAGTGGCATTGCCTGTAAGCCTGAAAAACATCTTTTCTTGGAACAACAAGGAGAACAACGATTTATGTCACAAATAGGAGGGTAAGTATGAAAACAGGAGAAATTATTGCAATAAATATTAGCCCGCGAAGAGGCACACAGAAAAAGGAAATTCCTGAAGTCAACTTAATTAAAGGTTTCGGATTAGAAAATGATGCGCACGGCGGTAATTGGCATCGACAAGTCAGTTTGTTATCTTTTGAAGAAATAACGGCTTTCAATGAAAAAGGAGCTCGGGTTGGCAATGGTGCTTTCGGGGAAAATATTATCGTCTCAGGGATTGATTTACGTCAATTACCTGTTGGAACGAAAATGAAAATAGGCGATTCCGAATTGGTGGTTACTCAAATTGGGAAAGAGTGCCATAAACACTGTCAGATTTACGCGCGAGTGGGCGATTGCATCATGCCTAGAGAAGGGATTTTTGCAGTTGTTGTGACAGAAGGTCATATTAAAAAAGGAGACCAGTTAGACGTTGTTTAAAGTTGGCATTGTAACATTAAGTGATCGTTGCTTTCAAGGACTTGCTGTCGACCAATCGGGGCCCTTGATTCGTGAACAGTTACCTGCGCTCTACCAGGTAACCAAACAAACCATTTTACCAGATGAAGAAAATCAATTAGTAGAGCTATTGCAAGAGTGGTCTAAGACCTGTGATTTGATTTTAACGACAGGCGGCACAGGGTTGAGTGAACGGGATCGGACCCCAGAAGCTACCTTACGTGTAGCAGAGCGAATCATTCCTGGGATCAGTGAGGGCTTGCGTCAACTTAGCTTGGAAAAAACACCATTTGCTATGTTAAGTCGAGGCGTTTCTGTTCAAAGAGGACGCACGCTCATTGTTAATTTGCCTGGTAGCCCGAAAAGTGTAACAGAACATTTGCATTTTTTGTTGCCTGTTTTGCCCCACGCTTTGGATTTAATCACAAATAAAAAAATCATACATGATGAGGAATAAACCATGAAAACAATTCGAACAGAAGAGGCAGTTGGCCTTCCATTGAGTCATGATATTACGCGAATTGACTATGGGAAGACCAAGGAAGTGTGTTTTAAAAAAGGACATATAGTTGTTCAAGAAGATATTCCAATTCTTTTATCATTAGGGAAAAAACATCTGTTTGTTTCCTTGGATCCAGCAGAAATACATGAAGAAGAGGCAGCGACATTTTTGTATAACCTGTTAACAGATGACTCATGTCAGCCGAGTGAAGTCCATGAAGGAAAAATTGTTGCTAAAGCTAGCACGAGAGGCCTTTTAAAAGTCAATCGAGAAAAATTAATTGCTTTAAATGAAATTGAAGGTCTCGCCTTGTCAACTAAAGTTACCAATATAGAAGTTCAGAAAGATGAAAAAGTTGCAGCCTTTCGAGTGATTCCACTAACAATTTCTAAAAGCCAATTAGAAAAGGCACGCCAGTTCAGCACGTCTGAGCCACTAATCTCTGTGAAACCTTTCAAAAAAATACGGGTCGGGATTGTAACTACTGGCAGTGAAGTTTACACAGGATTGGTTGAGGATGCTTTTTACCCTGTGTTAAAAGCCAAGTTCTCCGCGTATCCTTTAGTTACGATTGTCAAGCAAGAAATTGTCGATGATCAGCCGCAAAAAATTACTGTTGCGATCAAAAAGATGTTAGCACAAGGGCTTGATCTGATTGTTTGTACAGGTGGTATGAGTGTAGATCCTGATGATTTGACACCGTTAGCAATTAAGCAGACAGGTGCTGAAATCGTAACCCATGGGACACCAGTCTTACCAGGCTCAATGTTTTTGCTAGCTTATAAAGGAGAGCAAACGATCATTGGCTTACCAGGTGGTGTTTTATTTTCAGAAAAAACGGTTTTTGATTTGTTATTACCAAGATTAATGGCCAAAGAAGTGATAAAAAAATCTGAAATTATTGACTTGAGTTATGGCGGGTATTTATAAAAGAAAAGAGGCGTTCAAATGTCTAAACAAAAAAAGACTGTGTTCTTGCTTAGTTTATTCAGTTTAGTTGCCCTAATTGCTGCATGTACAAATCAGCCGCAAAAAGAAACAGTTTCAACAAAAAAAGAAGAAATAACCCTTGCGGCAGCAGCTAGCTTAGAATCAGTCATGGAGAAGAAAATTATTCCAGCCTTTGAAAAAGAGCATCCAGATATTCAGGTAACTGGAACCTATGATAGTTCTGGAAAATTACAGATGCAAATTGAAAAAGGCCTAAAAGCCGATGTATTTTTCTCAGCTTCGACAAAACAAATGAATGCATTGGTTGCAGAAAAACTAATTAATAAAAAAAGTGTCGTTCCTTTATTGGAAAACCAGCTCGTTCTTATTGTGCCTAACCAAGATCAAGCAAAGTGGCATGATTTTTCTGATTTAAAAAAAGCCCAAATGATAGCAATTGGTGATCCTGCAAGTGTTCCAGCTGGTCAATATGCCGAAGAAGGCTTAAAAGCTTTAGGCGCTTGGTCTTATGTAGAAAAACACGCAAGCTTTGGCACGAATGTAACAGAAGTCCTTGAATGGGTAGCTAATGCAAGTGCAGAAGCTGGCTTAGTTTATGCGACAGATGCAGCAACCAATTCAAAAGTAGCGATTGTTGCGGCCATGCCTGAAGCTGCTTTGAAAAAGCCAATTATCTATCCAGTTGGTAAAGTTGCCGCCTCTAAGAAACAAAAATCAGCAGATGCTTTTTTAAATTTTTTACAGAGTCAACAATGCAGAAAATATTTTGAAAATATTGGCTTTAAGTTAACAAAGTAGGTGGGAAAATGGATGTTCGACCAATTCTTTTATCTTTTCAGACAGCAATAATCGCCATTTTATTTACTTTTATTTTAGGAACAGGCGTTGCGTATATTGTTTTTCGTTTGAAAAATCGTAAATTAAAAATTCTTTTGAATAGTTTATTTACGTTGCCATTAGTTTTACCGCCGACTGTTTTTGGTTTTTTTCTCTTAACTATTTTTGGTGTTCAGCAACCAGTGGGCCAGTTTTTACTTGATTTTTTTGCCATTCAAGTTGTTTTTTCGTGGCCAGCTACGGTTATTGCTGCCGTTGCTGTTTCATTTCCTTTAATGTATCGTTCAGCCTTAACGGCGTTTGAACAAATGGATAGTGAATTGTTGGCTGTGGCCCAGACACTCGGATTTTCGGAAAGTCGATATTTTAGAAAAATTGCGTTACCTTTGTCGATGAACGGTCTCTTGGCCGGTGGCGTGTTAGCCTTTGCCCGTGGGTTAGGCGAATTTGGAGCGACGACAATGTTAGCAGGGAATATTGCTGGTAAAACAAGAACGCTTCCTTTAGCTATCTACTCTGCTGTAGCAAGTGGGGATTGGCGTTTAGCCAATCAATATGTTGTAATTATGTTATTACTTTGCCTGATTATTTTATTTTTTACGGAATTTTTTAGTCAGCGCGCTTGGAGAAGATCGGAATGAGATTAATTGTTGATATTCAAAAAGAATTGAAAAGTCATACTTTGCAAATTCAGTTTGAAACAAAGACTCAAACAACAGGAATTTTAGGTGCTTCTGGTTGTGGCAAGAGTATGTTATTAAAATGTATTGCGGGTGTTGAGACTGCGGATAAAGGTCAGATTGTTTTAAATGATCAAGTCTTATTCGATGCTGAACAAAAGATCAATTTGTCGCCGCAACAACGAAAAATTGGTCTTTTGTTTCAACAGTATGCGTTGTTTCCTCATTTGTCGGTAGTAGAAAATCTGACGTGCGTGACAAAAGATTTACAATTGGTCACTCAATTGCTTGCATCTTTTCACTTAACTAAAGTCCAAGAACAATATCCTAGTCAACTTTCTGGAGGACAAAGACAGCGAGTGGCTTTTGCGCGAATGCTAGCGGCTCAGCCGGCTTACCTGTTATTAGATGAGCCATTTTCCGCATTAGATGCACCCTTAAAGGAAGAGCTGCAAATTGAACTTCAACAGCGATTAAGTAATTTAAATCAACATGCCTTAATTGTGAGTCATAGTTTAGATGAACTGTATAAGTTATGTCAGAGTTTAGTGATAATCACAAAAAACCAAACACTTTTTGGTGCAACAAATCAATTATTTAACCAACCTCAAACGATTGAAGCAGCTAAACTCACTGGTTGTAAAAATATTTGGCCTGTCAAACGCATAGATGCGCACAGAGTCCAAGTGATTGGCTGGCAACAAACACTAACGGTTACACAAGAAGTTCCTATTTCTTGTCATTCTATAGGTATTCGGGCCCATGATTTCACAACAGAACCGCAGGCAACCAATCAAATCGAAGTGCATCACTTACAAACATTGTCAGCACCTTTTGAACAAAGTGCTTGGTTTCAACACCAACAAACCAAAATTTGGTGGAAAGGGAGCAATAGACTCAATCCGAAAGTTATTACTCAGTTATCCATTCCACCTACAGCAATTATGCCATTATGTCTATAAAATAGAAAAAGATTACGTGAAGCGGTTGACATATGATTGCATCTTCATTTATAATAGATTCATGAAAGGTTATTCATGTAAACGGAATAAACGCTATTATATAGGGAGTGAAGGTGTTTAAATGCAAAAGAGTTATAAACTAGAAGGACTTGATTGTGCAAGTTGCGCAGACAAAATTGAAAAATCTGTCCAAAAAATTCACGGAGTAGAAAAAGCGCGTGTGGACTTCATGGCTGAAAAGATGACACTGGAAGTTGAATCAGGACATGATTTAGAAGTCGAAAATGAAGCGCGTGCAGTGATTGGTAAGTTAGAACCAGATGTCAAAGTTATTTCTTTAAAAGATGTCAAAGAAGAAGAGGGACGTAATCCAAATAAGAATCGCTTAATTCGTATCATTATTGCATTTGTTTTATTTTTAGCACTTATTATCATTAAACCAAGTAATAATTGGGTTGCTTTGGCATCTTATTTAGTCGTTTATGTCTTAATTGGTGGCGACATTGTCAAACGAGCGGTAACGAATATTTTTCGTGGGGAAGTGTTTGATGAAAATTTCTTAATGTCTGTGGCAACGATTGGGGCATTCTTTATTGGGGAATATCCCGAAGCTGTGGCAGTAATGTTATTCTACCAAGTCGGCGAATGGTTCCAAAGTGCTGCGGTTGATCAATCCAGAAAATCAATTGCCAAATTAATGGATATTCGTCCAGATTCAGCAAATCTTTTAGTAAATGGACAAATAAAAGCGGTCGCTCCAGATACAATTGAAATTGGGCAACAAATATTAGTGAAACCAGGTGAAAAAGTTCCGTTAGATGGCCACATTATTGATGGATCAAGCATGGTAGATACCTCTGCGTTAACTGGTGAATCCGTTCCAAGAACGGTCAAAGTCGGCGATGAAATCTTAGGTGGTTTTATCAATAAAAATGGGGCCTTGACCATTAATGTTACGAAAAAATTTGGGGATTCAACAGTTAGCAAAATTTTAGATTTAGTTGAAAATGCTAGCAGTAAAAAAGCCCCTGCAGAAAACTTTATTTCTAAATTTGCTCGTTACTATACACCAGTTGTCGTTGTTTTAGCTGTCTTATTGGCAGTGATTCCACCATTTATTTTCCCTGATACTTCTATTAATGAATGGGTTTATCGGGCATTAACGTTCTTGGTTATTTCTTGTCCATGTGCCTTAGTCATTTCTGTTCCTTTAAGTTTCTTCGGTGGAATTGGCGGAGCCAGCAAACTAGGTGTTTTAATTAAAGGAAGCAACTATTTAGAAATTTTAGCGAATACGGAAACGGTTGTTTTTGATAAAACTGGTACGCTAACAAAAGGAAATTTTGTGGTTCAAAACATAACTAGTGTTGTTTTACCTGAAGAAGAGTTGTTACGTTTAACAGCAACAGCAGAACAATTATCCACTCATCCTATTGCTATTTCTATTAAAGAAAGCTATGGCAAAGAAACAGTTCCAGCAACAGCAATTGAAGAGGTTGCCGGACACGGTATCAAAGCCACAATTGAAGGCAAAACAGTTTTAGTCGGTAATGCGAAGTTAATGAAACAATTTGGTATCGAAGCACCAGAAGTGAAGGAAGCGGGAACTTTAATTTTTGTCGCTATTGATAATCAATTTGCAGGCTATTTAGTGATTGCGGATCAATTGAAACCAGACGCCATTTCAGCAATAAAAGAATTAAAGGCTGAAGGGGTCAAACAAACTGTTATGCTGACTGGAGACAATCAACAAGTTGCAGAAGCTATTGCAAAAGAAGTTGGTGTTGACAAAGTTTATGCAGAACTTTTACCAGATGGCAAAGTGGATCGTTTAGAAGAGTTGTTAAAAGCATCCTCACCTAAAAACAAAGTTGCCTTTGTTGGTGACGGCATGAATGATGCACCTGTTTTAGCCCGGGCTGATGTTGGGATTGCCATGGGTGGTTTAGGAAGTGACGCGGCAATTGAAGCTGCTGATGTGGTGATTATGAATGATGAACCAAGTCGTATCGCCTCTGCGATTAAATTATCAAGAAAAACATTGAGAATTGTTAAACAAAACATTATCTTTGCGATTGCTGTTAAAATCATTGTTTTGGTACTAGGTGCATTAGGCTTGGCTTCAATGCAAGCAGCAGTGTTTGCTGATGTTGGTGTAACTATTATCGCTGTATTAAATGCTATGCGTTGTTTACGTGTAGAAAAGATGAAAGATAATAACTAAGCCTTAAAAAGTACAGCTGAAACAAACATTTTTAGCTGATTATCAGAGTTTGAGCGTGGGACAAAAATCACTTTGACTTTTTGTTCCACGCTTTTTCTCCTACACAATTTCTATTCGTTCTTAAATTGCCAGAGTTCTTGTAAAGAAATCTTTAAATTTTTTGCTTTGTGGCATATAATAAGAGAGAATTTGTACGAAAATTGCGCTTCGCTTTTTTTTCATGGTACAATAAGCAAGAATGGATTGATTTACAGGAGGGAACCTCAACATGGCATCAAATGAAAAAACACGATATAAAGCAATCATTGCAGACCATACGTATACAATTATTGGCCAAGAGTCAAAACAACATATGGATTTAGTCACAAAAATTGTCAACGAACAACTGGCGGAAATTAAACATCTTTCTCCGCAAACTGATACGGAACAAGCTTCTGTTTTATTAGCAATTAATGCAATTTCAGATCAACTAAAAAAACAAGAATATGCTTTAAAATTGGAAAAACAAGTAGCAGATTTAAAACAGAAAACCATTCGTTTGGCTGAATTAGAGAATCGTGTGCGCCGAATGGAAATTATCGAAGAAGAAGCACGAGATGTTTTGAAAAAGAATGGACAAGAAGATGTAGAAATTCATAATCATGTGGAAGCCCAACAAATTTTGAATGAAAATCGAAAACAGCAGATTCAAAATAAAGGTGTTTCGGAGTAGTTCCTGAAAGGATGACAAGATGTTAACAATACTTATTTTATTACTTTTAGCCTTTGGATTTTATACAGGAGCTAAACGAGGCTTGATTTTACAAGTGCTCTATTCAGTGGGTTACTTAATTTCATATTTTGTTGCTCGAACCTATTACAAAGAGGTCGCTTCTCATTTAGAATTGTATATTCCATATCCATCGGTTACGCCAACGTCAAAGCTTGTCTTTTTTAATCAAGAGATTTCTTTAGACTTGGACAAAGCCTTTTATTCAGCGGTTGCGTTTTTATTATTGCTGTTTGCAGGCTGGTTGGTCGTTCGTTTTTTAGCTATCTTTTTACATGGATTAACATTTATTCCAGTTTTGAAACAGGTAAATGGACTATTAGGTGGCGTATTAAGTGTTCTTGTGTTATACGTGGGTCTTTTTCTAGTGTTAGCTACGGCGTCAATGATTCCGTCAGATATTGTCCAAAATCAGTTTCGATCAAGTGGCTTGGCACGAGGCATTGTAAAAAATACCCCAATTCTAACAAAACAAGCATATGAATTATGGGTTGAACCAATTACGAAATAAAGCTGAATGGGACTGAGATAGAGATAAGAAGTAAGTGAGCAAAGCGAAACTTCTTATGTTATGTCTCAGTCTTTTCAACAAATGAAAAAGTTAGAAAAGTAGGTGGAAAAATGAATCAGCGTATTCTATCAACATTAGGGTTTGATAAAGTAAAACAACAGTTGTTGCAATTTATTGTGACAGCTCAGGGGACAAACGAAGTTTCGGAATTATTACCGATTGCTGATGAAAATAAAATTCAAGCATGGCTAAATGAAACACAGGATGGTTTAAAAGTTCAACGATTACGTGGTGGAATCCCCATTCCTAAATTAGAAAATATCCAACCACACATGAAACGGATTGAAATTGGTGCGGATTTAAATGGTGTAGAATTAGCACAAGTAGGTCGTGTCTTATCGACTACTTCAGAACTGACTCGTTTTTTTGATGAGTTAAGTGAAAATGAAGTGGATTTTGAACGTTTATATATGTGGCGAGAGCAACTAGAAGTTTTGCCTGAATTAAATCGCCAACTCAAACAAGCCATTGATGATGATGGCTACGTCACAGATGAAGCTTCGCCAGCCTTAAAGGCAATTCGACAAAATATTCGTCGTAGTGAGCAGACCATTCGAGAAGAACTAGATAGTATTATTCGTGGGAAAAACGCACGTTATCTGAGTGATGCCCTTGTTACTATGCGAAATGAACGCTACGTGATTCCAGTCAAACAAGAATATAAAAATATTTTTGGTGGCGTGGTTCACGACCAAAGTGCTTCAGGTCAAACCTTATTTATTGAACCTAAACAAATTTTAGAAATGAATAATCGTTTGCGACAACAACAAATTGCCGAAAGAAATGAGATTACTCGCATCTTGGCAGAACTGTCGGCTGAGTTGGTCCCTTATCGCCGAGAAATTACGCATAATGCTTATGTCATCGGTAAACTTGATTTTATTAATGCTAAGGCGCGACTAGGAAAAGAACTAAAAGCAGTTGTTCCAGAAATTAGTCAAGCAAATCATGTAGTTTTTAAACAAGCCCGGCACCCACTATTGGATCCAGAAAAAGCTGTAGCCAATGACATTGTGATTGGAGAAGAATATCAAGCAATTGTGATTACAGGGCCTAATACCGGCGGGAAAACCATTACTCTGAAAACGTTAGGTCTTTTACAATTAATGGGTCAAGCTGGATTACCTATTCCGGTTGAAGAAGAGAGTAAAATGGGGATTTTTACAGAAGTATTTGCGGATATCGGGGATGAACAATCGATTGAACAAAGTTTAAGTACTTTCTCTTCACATATGACGAATATCGTGTCTGTCTTAAAGAAAGTCGATCATCAAAGTTTAGTACTATTTGATGAATTAGGTGCTGGGACAGATCCGCAAGAAGGGGCCGCTTTAGCGATTGCCATTTTAGATTCATTGGGCGCTAAAGGAGCCTATGTGATGGCAACAACCCATTATCCTGAATTAAAAGTGTATGGCTATAATCGAGCTGGAACAATCAATGCCAGTATGGAATTTGATGTAGATACCTTGAGTCCAACCTATCGTTTATTAATTGGCGTGCCTGGCCGAAGTAATGCTTTTGAAATTTCGAAACGTCTTGGATTAGACAACAGTATTATTGAAGCTGCAAAACAAATAATGGACGGTGAAAGTCAAGATTTAAACGAAATGATTGAAGACCTGGAAAACCGTCGCAAAATGGCCGAAACTGAATATTTAGAAGCTCGCCACTATGTCGATGAATCGGCGGCTTTGCATAAAGAACTGAAAGAAGCCTATCAAGTGTTTTTTGAAGAACGAGAAAAAGAATTACAAAAAGCGCGGAAAGAAGCGAATAAAATTATTGCAGAAGCGGAAGAAAATGCGGAAACTATTATTTCTGATATTCGCAAAATGCAATTGGAAAGTGGCCAACAAGGTGGTGTCAAAGAACATCAGTTAATTGATGCGAAAACACAACTTTCTCAATTACACCACGAAGAAACCAAGCTTGCTAAAAACAAAGTGCTGAAGAAGGCGAAAGAACAGAAAAAATTAAAAGCTGGCGATGAAGTAATTGTCAATACTTACGGCCAACGAGGGACATTATTAAAAGACAACGGCAAAGGACAATGGCAAGTCCAATTAGGCATTTTAAAAATGAACGTATCTGAAGAGGATATGACGCCTGTCGCTCCACAAAAAGAAGCAAAACCAAGAGTTACAACGGTTCGTTCTGCAGAAAGCAGTCATGTTGGCACACAACTAGACTTACGTGGCAAACGCTACGAAGAAGCATTGGCAGAAGTTGACCAATACATTGATGCTGCGATTCTAGCGGGCTATCCACAAGTAACCATTGTTCACGGCAAAGGAACAGGTGCATTAAGAACTGGAATAACGGAATTTTTAAAAAATCACCGCAGTGTGAAAAGCTATGAATTTGCGCCACAAAACCAAGGTGGTAATGGTGCGACTGTCGTAAAATTCCAATAAACAAGGACTTACAATAAGTAAGCAGAACACTCGCTATCTTAGAGATGACGTGTTATACTAAGCATGTAATAAGAGTAAAGAGTAGGAGGTTTGTGAAATGACACAAGCAATTACCGATAAAGATTTTGCAACAGAAACAGATGAAGGATTAGTCTTAATCGACTTTTGGGCAACTTGGTGTGGCCCTTGTCGTATGCAAGCACCCATCTTAGAACAATTATCTGAAGAATATGATGAAGACGAAGTGAAAATCGTCAAAATGGATGTGGATGAAAATCCTGCAACACCAGCAAGTTTTGGAATCATGAGCATCCCAACATTGCTATTGAAAAAAGATGGCGAAGTTGTTGAAAAAGCAGTCGGTGTTCATACAAAAGACCAATTGCAAGCAATGATTGCCAAACACTTATAAACGTTGATTAGTCATTACGAATAGTCTGATTCAGTCTGAAGGGAAATCTTTAACGATTGTCTTTTCAGGCTGTTTCTTTCGTACATAAAGTAGCGGCTTTTTTTGTTTAATTACAAAAAGAGGTGTATAATAGATGAAGCATTTTGTTAGAAAGGAAGTATCGTATGAACGAACGAATAAAAAATAAATTAGCACTGCTTCCTGATCAACCTGGTTGTTATTTAATGAAAGATAAAAACGGCACGATTATCTATGTTGGGAAAGCCAAAATTTTGAAAAACCGTGTCCGGTCTTATTTTCGTGGTAGCCATGATACTAAGACAGAACGATTAGTCAGTGAAATCGATGATTTTGAATATATTGTGACAGAATCGAATATTGAAGCACTTTTATTAGAAATTAATTTAATCCATAAAAATAATCCCAAATATAACATCATGTTAAAAGACGATAAAACCTATCCTTTTATCAAAATCACAAACGAAAAATATCCTCGTTTAATGATTACTCGAAAGGTTTTAAAAGATAAAGCGTTATATTTCGGGCCATATCCAGATGTAAATGCAGCGAATGAAACAAAGAAACTGTTAGATCGGCTTTTTCCTTTGCGAAAATGTAATCCATCGCAAAAAACACCTTGTTTGTATTATCATTTAGGACAATGTCTGTGTCCCTATGCTTTTGATGTGGATCCGCAAGTCTACAAAGATATGGTGGAAGAGATTAAAGGGTTTCTCTCTGGTGGACATACAGAAATTCAGGACCGCTTACAAGAAAAAATGGCTTATGCAGCTGCACATATGGAATTTGAAAAAGCTGCAGAATTTCGCGATCAAATTAAAGCGATTGAAACAGTTATGACCCGCCAAAAAATGACGAATGTGGATTTAATTGATCGTGATGTGTTTGGTTATGCTGTTGATAAAGGCTGGATGTGTGTCCAAGTATTCTTTGTCAGACAAGGAAAATTAATCGAACGTGATGTATCGATTTTTCCATTTTATGATGATGCCAGTGAAGCATTTTTAACTTTTATTGGACAATTTTATCAAGAGAATGAGCATTTTGTGCCAAAAGAAGTCTTGATTCCTGATGACATTGATAAAGAAAGCGTCGAAGCTTTATTAGCTACGAAAATCTTGCAGCCGCAACGGGGAGAAAAGAAAAAACTGGTTAAATTAGCCAGTAAAAATGCTGCAGTTGCTTTAAATGAAAAATTTGATTTGATTGTACGGAAACAAGAACGAACAATTGGCGCAGTTGAAAAATTAGGCAATGCGATGAACATACCTGCGCCCATTCGAATTGAAGCATTTGATAATTCAAATATTATGGGAACAAACCCTGTTTCTGCGATGGTTGTGTTTATTGACGGACGGCCAGCTAAAAATGAGTATCGAAAATATAAAATAAAAACCGTCCAAGGTCCTGATGATTACGCTTCTATGAGAGAAGTCATTTATCGCAGATATTCACGAGTTTTAAAAGAAGGCTTGCCTTTTCCTGATTTAATTTTAATCGATGGTGGTAAAGGTCAAGTCGATGTTGCCAAAGATGTGTTAGCCAATCAACTAGGAGTCGATATTCCTGTAGCTGGATTAGCCAAGAACGACAAGCACAAAACGAGTGAACTTTTATTTGGTCCAAACTTAGAAGTTGTACCATTGGAAAGAAACTCACAAGAATTTTTCTTGTTGCAACGAATCCAAGATGAAGTCCATCGTTTTGCCATCACATTTCATCGTCAATTACGTAGTAAAAATAGTTTTGCTTCCAAATTAGATAACATTGAAGGCTTGGGACCGAAACGCAAAAAAAATCTTTTAAAAGAATTTAAATCGCTTAAAAATATTACGGCAGCCAGTGTTGAAGAATTAAGAAAAGCTGGGTTACCTGAAACTGTCGCGAAGAATGTGTATCGTCATTTGCACCAAGAAACAACCTCTGAGATAGAAAAATAAATGAAAACAAGCCAGAGGTCGGGACAGAAACGTTTAGCTCCGAGAACCAAGTAGGTACTGTTCAACATCTATTTGCTTTGCAAATAGTGTTTCTCAGCAATAAGAAGGAATTTCCGAAAATTGTCATAAAACACAACGAGGAACGAGTTGATGTTGCATGATACCTACCCAGTGCTCTTTAATTTTTGGAGACCAAGTAGGTATTGTTCATCATCGAATCACTACGTTCTTCGTGATTCTCAACAATTTCGGCTTATTTCCGAAGGACCTTCACCAAGTAGGTACGATGATTTCATCTGTTCATGCTTCACAGTGAAACATCGCAACTCTTAGAGCTGTAGCTCTTTTGAAGGCTGTACTGTGACGAGACGCATGTCGAGAAAACACCTTAGAAGTTGTTGAGATCGGAGCAACGCGTAGTGTTGGTTCTGTTCCCGCCGTTTGTAAGGTTTTAAGCCTGGGACAAAAATCCAAAGTGATTTTTGTCCCAGGCTCTGTTTTTTTTATTCAATTTTTTCATGAAAAGTTGAACTCTCAAGAAAATATGATAACGATTTCTTTCGTGATATACTAATACTAACTTAAAAGAGAGGACGTCTGATCATGAAAATACTAACACCCGTTTATCAAATAAAATTTAAAAAAGTACCAAATCAATTACTGATTGATGAGCGTTTAATGAATGAATTGGGTACGTGGTTGAATCGTACAGGTCGAATTTGGGCCTGTCAATCATCAAAATCGGCAAAGGAATTTAAAAATACATTTTATGAAAGCACAGGCTTGACCGCAAATGAAGTGCATATTTCTGCCGAGACGGATGGTCTTTTTCGCTTAGCAGAAAATAAAGCGTCTGATTAAAGTGCAGCATCTTTCCATAACAATTGTCATTGACAAGCCAACACAGGAAAGATACGATATGAGTAACTAAACAGCGGTTTAGAAAAAGTGAAGGGGGCGTTTATGTGTTAGAGGTAAAAGAGTTAGTCAAAACCTTTGGGGATTTTAAAGCAGTTGATCATGTATCCTTTACGATACCGGACGGGAAAATTTTAGGATTAATTGGCCAAAATGGTGCCGGGAAAACAACTACATTTCGCTTGATTTTAAATTTTTTAACACAAGATAGCGGGTCGGTTTTATGGAATGGTCAACCATTAAACGAAAAAGAATACAATATTATTGGTTATTTACCAGAAGAACGGGGTTTATATCCTAAAATTACGATTGAAGACCAACTAATTTATTTCGCTTCATTGCGGGGAAAAACTAAAAAAGAAATTGAACCTAAAATTGACTTTTGGATGGAAAAATTTCAAGTTAAAGGCAAAAAAACAGATAAAGTTAAATCTTTATCAAAAGGAAATCAACAAAAAGTTCAATTGATTGCGACACTTATTCATGAACCGAAGTTAATTATTTTAGACGAACCATTCAGTGGCTTGGATCCAGTTAATGCAGAATTATTAAAAGACGGCATTATTGAATTGAAAAATCAAGGTTCTTGTGTCATTTTTTCCAGTCATAATATGGACAATGTGGAGAAAATCTGTGACCATTTAGTCATGTTAAAAAATGGACGCATGGTTTTAGATGGTCAGGTTCATGAAATTCGACAACAATTTGGTCGAACAAAATTATTTTTAGAATCACCGTTATCTGTTGAGGAAGTTGCTGCTACAGCAGGTGTGAAAGAAGCACACTTACGACAAGATGGCGTCTTAGAAGCGACATTAGAAAACGCTGAAGTGGGCAAAGTGTTGTTTGATAAAGCGACAGCCAACGGCTACATTCCAATGTTTAATCAACAACCACCAACATTGGAAGAAATTTTCAAAATGAAAGTAGGTGGGCAAGATGAGTAAATTTTGGATTATTGCGACTGATGTCTATAAGAAAAATGTGAAGTCGCTGTCTTTCTTAATCATGATTTTAGCGCCATTTCTTCTTGTAGGAATTGTTTACTTAGCGGGCTCTCTAGCTAGCGGTTTTTCAGGAGATACTACCATTGGTCTGGTTTCGGAAAATCAAGCGCTCGTTAAAGAGTTGACAAAGAATAAAACAGAGGACTTTTCTTTCAAAGCTGTTTCTTCTGAGAAAAAGGCCCAAGAACAATTAAAAGACGAGAAAATTGATGCCTATTTACTTTTGGACACTACAGATAATCAGATTTCTGGTCAGCTTTACTCTGAACGCTCTTTAGGAAATGCAACCGAGATGCTAATTCCTCAAATGTTAAACCAATTACAAACAATGGCGAATGCCAATCGTTTAAACCTAACAGCTGAGCAAGTTGCCATGTTGAATCAACAAGCAACATTTAAAAAAGCCAAAATTAGTTTTGATGAAAATGGCAAAATAAAAACAGGAGAAGATAACACAGGGATTCAAATGGCGTTAGCAATGGGGATAACAATTTTGTTATTTGTCTTCATCAGCAGTTATTCTTCAATTATTGCCCAAGAGATTGCTTCTGAAAAAGGCACTAGAATCATGGAAGTTATTCTCTCTAGTACAAAAGCGCAAACCCATTTTTATGGCAAATTAACTGGGGTTATTCTAGTAGCTTTAACACAAATTTTTATTTACGGAGTGGCGTTTGTTCTCGGCTATTCTCAATTGAAAAATCTTGATTTTATGAAAAGTCTATTAAGTGGTATTTCACCACAAAGTATCTTTTCATCAACCTTTATTTTTACATTAGGCTTTTTCATTATTGGTATTCTCGTTTTTGCTGTTTTGGCAGCACTTTGTGGTTCTCTTGTTTCCAAACCAGAGGATACAGCAAAAGCAGTTCAGCCCATCATGTATATTGGTTTAATCGGTTATATGATTGGCATTACGTTTGGGACGAATGATCCACAAAATATCGTGGTGAAAGTGACTTCCTTTATTCCGCTGATTTCGTCATACATTATGCCAGTACGCTTGGCGACCGAAACGGCATCAACAATGGAAGCAATTGTCTCATTAGTGATTTTGGCAGTCTTTGGAATTATTTTAACAATCTTCTCTGCTCGCTTATACAAATCAAACGTTCTTGTATACAGCGAAGGCGGCATGATTCAATCCTTAAAACAGTCAATTTCTATTTTAAAAAATGAACAAAAGCATAAATAATTTTTGTTTAACTCTAAAAGGACCCGGTAAATCAGTCAAAGTGACTGATCTGCCGGGTCTTTTTTAGGCACCGTTCGTCGTTCAACTAGACGAACGGTTAATTTTTTTTCAGGAATGTTCGTCTGATTTAATTGGTTGTATAGGTAAATAAATGAGTTTTCGGCTTGATACTGAATGGCATAATCAACAGTCGTAATATGCATCAATTCACTGACATAACTATTATCAAAGCCAATGACAGCGACATCGCGAGGAACGGCATAATTTAGATTTTCAAGTTCTGAAATAAACTCAGCTGCTACGTGATCATTATAAAAGGCCAAAGCTTCTGGCTTTTCGGTTAATTGTTGCCAGTAATGGGCAATTTTGCGACCAGAATGGTTAGTATACTGATCATTAATCAGCCACTCAGCTTGCCAAGGTGCCTGAGTGTTTTCATAAAAATCTTTCATTGCACGTTTTCGTGCGTGCGTGTTTAAATTTTCGGGATTACCGAGGACATGACCAATTTTTTGGTATCCTTGTTGTTGTAAATATTCTAAGGAACGATAATAACCAGAGTAATGATCAATGTAGGAAGAGTATATATTAGGTGAATCGATACGATGCCAGGTTGCTAAAGGACCATACGCGCTGTATGGCTCAATCACCGACCATTCATTTGTTCGTGTCAATAAAAACAAGCCATCTAATTGTTTGTATTTTAATTGGTTCAAGGCATCAATTTCTTTTTGCTGATCGCCATCTGTAAAAAATAAGGTTACGGAATAATTGTATTTTTTGGCAATTGAAATAAAGCGATTCAAGAAAATACCTAAGGAACCTAAATAGCTAGGGGCTAAAAAGCCAATGGTTTTTGTGGCACCTGCTCGTAAATTCCGCGCCACATAATTCGGGGTATAATTTAATTCTTTCATTGCTTTGAGAATTTTTTCTTGACTATCGGCACTCACATATCCTTTTCCAGAAATTAAGCGAGAAACAGTCGATTTCGAGACACCGGCAACTTTTGCTACATCAATGATAGACGTCATTTTTTACCTCCAAAGTGGAATGTATTCTTATAAGAAGTATAGCATACATTTTTTTGAAAATAGTGCTTGACATGGGAACATTCCCATAATTTATCCTAAAGATGTAAACGATAACAATTTAATCAAGGAGGAAGAAGACGGATGACAAGAGGAGCATTAAAAATTGCAACAATTGGTGGCGGTTCTAGTTATACACCTGAATTAATTGAAGGATACATTAAAAGAAAAGATGAACTGCCAATTAAGGAAATTTGGTTAGTCGATATTGAAGCTGGTAAAGAAAAATTGGAAATCGTTGGGGCAATGGCGAAGCGCATGATTAAAGCTGCTGGTTTAGATTGGGAAGTTCATTTAACATTGGACCGTGAAGCAGCCTTAAAAGGGGCGGATTTTGTTTCAACACAGTTTCGTGTAGGATTATTAGATGCCCGCATTAAAGATGAACGGATTCCTTTGTCCCATGGGGTATTAGGCCAAGAAACAAATGGCGCGGGAGGAATGTTTAAAGCATTTCGAACAATTCCTGTCATTTTAGCTATTATTGACGATATGAAACGTCTTTGCCCAGATGCTTGGTTAGTGAATTTTACTAATCCAGCTGGAATGGTTACGGAAGCTGCAATTAAACATGGCGGTTGGAAAAAAACAGTTGGCTTATGTAATGTGCCGATTGGTCATAGAAAACAAGCGGCCGAAATGCTGGGAATTCCAGAAGAAGACTTATTCTTTAAATTTGCTGGAATTAATCATTTCCATTGGCACCGTGTTTGGGACAAAGAAGGACAAGAGCGAACACAAGAACTCATTGATTTAATTTACGGACCTAAGCAAGAGCAAGAAAGTCATTTGAAAAATATTTTTGATGCGCCGTTCCATTATGAACAGTTAAAAGATTTAGGAATGTTACCATGTGGTTATCATCGCTATTATTATATTGAAGATGAGATGTTGAAGCATTCCATCGAAGAGTATGAACGGGGCGAAACAAGAGCACAAGTGGTTAAAGAAACGGAAGGTCGTCTGTTTGAATTGTATAAAGATCCCAAACTAGATTACAAACCAAAAGAATTAGAAGAACGGGGCGGCACACACTATAGCGATGCAGCTTGTGAAATGATTGCATCAATTTATAATGATAAACGAACGGATATGGTTGTTTCTACTGAAAATAATGGGACAATTACTGATTTACCGTATGATTGTGTTGTAGAAGTATCTGGACCTGTGACAGCTCATGGCCATGAACCTTACAACTGGGGGGCCTTTCCGCCAGCAGCACGAGGAATTATTCAAAATATGAAAGCTATGGAAGAAACGGTTATTCGAGCAGCCATCAATGGTGATTACGGCGCAGCATTGCATGCTTTCACTATTAATCCATTAGTTCCTGGCGGCGTCATGGCGAAGACCTTGTTGGACGAATTATTAATTGCCCACAAAGCGCATTTACCGAATTTTGCAGATGCGATTAATAAAATTGAAGAAACACAACCAGAAACAGTCACATATGTGGCCGAATTAATGAAAAGTAATTAAAAAATATCGCACGCTAAAGATTCGTTTAGTGTGCGATACTTTTTTTAGAATAGGAAGCAAAGGATTCCGTTTTTTTCTTGACAGTAAAATGATAGGTTTGTTGCCGGAACAGCCACTGAATACCAGAGTAAATTAAAATTTCAGCAATAATAAACGTCGAAAGTTTCTGTGCGGAAAGGAATAATAGCGTTAAAATTAAAAATAAGACGACACAGGTATAAAAAACATGTTGCAATTTTTTAGAATTGATAATCGTGATTTCTTTGGTATCTTCAGTAACTTCAATGCGCCGATAAAATTGGAACCAGCCTTCATAGAACGTTAAAACATCCCCAGGATCAGCCTCAATTTCAATAGGTACATTAGTAAAAAGTTTCCCTTGATGCACGCCATTTTTATAAAATGTAAAATAGCGTAACGCGCCCCAAGCTGATGTTTTTCGTGTCAATGTAATCTTCATGGTTTTCACCTCCGTCTTTATTTTGCCATAGTTTCGGTAAAATTGTATCCTACTAAAGTCCGATTCTCTCATTTTAGGGTCAGAATTGACAAAAGAAAGCAGAGGTGTTAATGTGGGAGTAATTAAACGAGGAGGTATAATTGTATGTTGGCATCTATCAGAATTTGGATTGACTTTTTGACAAAATAAATTGAATAAATCTTATCAAAAAGTCTGAAATTAAAATTCATGGGTGGCGTGTGTACTTTTATACGAAACTACAAGGATAGCGATTAGGCTGTCCTTTTTTGCGTACCCAAGATTCTTTCGTTTCAGAAATGAAAGAAGAAGGCAAAATGAAAAAATTAAGTATTCATCTGAAAGAAGTAAGTATTCACTTTTCGGGAAAACCAATTCTAGAAATTGATGAATTATTTGTATATGAAAATGAAAAAATTGGGATTATTGGTAAAAACGGCGCAGGAAAATCAACACTGCTCAATTTAATTATGGGTAAGATTCAATCAGACAAAGGAAAAGTTCAAAGATTGAACGACTTTCATTACTTGGCACAAGTAGCTGAAGAAATAACGAATGAACCAGAGAAAACTGACAAAAACTGTTTGCTAAATCAGAAAAATCAAAAACTAAGTGGTGGCGAAAAAGTCCAAAAACGCTTAGCAACATTATTTTCAGAGTATCCAACCGGGGTTATTTTAGATGAACCAACTACACATTTAGATAAAGAACATCGTCAGTTGTTAGTGGCAGATTTAACGTATTATTATGGGACCGTTTTGTTTGTTAGTCATGATCGCTTTTTCTTGAATCAATTAGCAGAGAAAATTTGGGAAGTTTCGGATGGACATGTCAAAGAATATTTAGGAAACTACGATGCCTATTGTCGTCAAAAAGAATTGGAACAGCAAACACGATATAATGTCTATCATCAGTATCAAAAGGAAAAGAAAAAATTACAGGAATCTTACACAAAGAAACAAGCACAAGCGCAAAAATCTAGTCATGTTTCAAAAAAACAAAAACAAAAGCAAATTAAACCTAGTCGTTTAGCTGGTTCTAAACAAAAAGATACCGTACAAAAAGCACTCCAAAAACAAGCGAAAGCGATTAATGCCAGAATTGACAGATTACCCGATGTTGCGCAAGCAAAACAAGAGCGAAAAATTATTTTTCCTACTAATAATCAGTTCTCTTTATACAATCCATATCCAATTAGAATTGAAAATTTAACTTTCGCTTATGAGAATCGAACAATTCTTAACCAAGTGAACGTTCAAATTCCTTTAAACGAAAAAATAGCACTTTGTGGAAAAAATGGTGCTGGGAAGAGTACCTTCCTTTAACAAATTGAAGCTCGTCACCCGGCCATTTACTTTTCTCCCAAAGTCCGGTTAGGAACGTATCATCAATTAGATTATCGATTAAAAAATGATGAGCCACTGTTGACTTATTTATTGAAGCGGACAAATTATTCTGAAAAGGTTGTGCGTTCACTTTTATATCGGCTAGGTTTTCAACAAGAAAATTTACAGACAAAGATATCTTCTCTAAGTGGTGGCGAAGCCATAAAAATTACTTTGGCGCAACTGTTTATAGAACCAAATAATATTATCTTATTGGATGAACCCACCAATTTTCTTGATTTAGAGACAATCCAAGCACTTGAAGAATTTATAAGTGCCTATCAAGGAACAGTAATTTTCACCTCGCATGATGAAACGTTTGTGGAAAAAGTAGCCACCCGCACTATTTATTTAGAAAACGGGAAAATTATTGATAAATAAAAAAAGTAAACAAAAAGTCGCTATTTTAGCGACTTTTTGTTTAGACTTCTTCAATTGGTAAATAGGTGTATTCTGCAATTTCTGCGGCATGGGAGCCAGCAACATGTCCAGTGACAAATGCAGCTGTAACATTGTAGCCTCCAGTATAGCCATTAATATCTAAAAGTTCACCAGCAAAAAATAAACCATTGACTAATTTGCTCTCCATTGTTTTAGGGGTCACTTCTTTGAGGGAAATCCCACCGCCTGTGACAAAAGATTTTTCCAAAGGCAATGTTTTCGTAACAGTGAACTGAAAGTCTTTCAGTAGTTCCACAAAGGAAAGACGTTGCTTTTCTGTTAGTTGTTTGGCAGGCACTTCTTCAATTGCTAGTTTCTCTAGATAAAAAGTAAGCAGACGTTCTGGTATTAAAGAATGAAAGGCATTTTTTGCCACTTTATTTGGCTGTTCCTCAATCATGTAATCAACATTTTTCAGCACTTCTTCAAAAGATTTTGTCGGAAACACATCCAAGGCTACCGTGACAGGTTGATTGCCGTTGCGAGTTAACTCTTGGTTAATAAAACTAGAACAGCGGAGCGCGGCAGGTCCTGAAATGCCAAAATGTGTAAACAGCATATCCATTTGATGATTAACTAAAGGTTTTCCTTTTTGGTTCAAAACAGTTAAATTAATATCTTGTAAAGAGAGACCTTGCAACGTTTTATCAAGGATAAAAGGTTCTTCAGAAATAATAGGCGATTCGGTAGGGTAGAGCGGGCTGATGGTATGCCCCATTTTTTTGGCTAGTTTATAGCCATCACCAGTTGCTCCTGTGGAAGGATAAGTGCGGCCGCCAGTTGTTAATACAACACACGGTGCATAAATTTTTTCCAGTTCGGTTTCAACGCCAATTATTTGATCGTCTTTTCGTAGTAATTTTGTGACCTGTGTTTTTGTAAAAACAGTGACTCCTAATTCGTTAATGCGGTTAAATAGCGCATCAACAATTGACTTCGATTTATCTGTAACAGGGAACATGCGTCCGTGATCTTCTTCTTTTAAGTGAATACCATTGGATTCAAAAAAGTTCATGATATCATAGTTATCAAATTGTGAAAATGCGCTGTATAAAAATTTTCCATTCCCAGGAATAAATGAAATGATTTCTTCTGCGGGCCGATTATTGGTTACATTACAGCGGCCGCCACCAGTCATTAATAATTTTTTCCCAACACGGCGATTTTTTTCAATCAATAATACTTGAGCACCAGCTTCTGCGGCCGCAATCGTGGCCATCATACCACTCGTCCCAGCACCGACAATAATTACATCAAATTTCTTCATAGTTCTCCTCCAATTCAATAGGTAGTGTACCATAATTACAGGATTTTTTCTGGATTTAAGGAAAAAATAAACGTTTGACTATGGTAATTTTTGAATTTTCAGTTAAAATAAACTTATAACAATGAGAGGATGATTAAATGGACGCAAAACAATATGTTAAAAATATTCAAGAAAAAATTCACCAATTAGACCAAGGTCAAACAGAATATTTACAAGCAGTCGATGAGTTTTTACCAACCGTAGAAGGTTTTTTAGAAAAAAATCCTCAATACATTGAAGCAAATGTTTTAGGTGTCTTGATTGAACCTGAACGTATTTTTCAATTTCGTGTGCCGTGGCAAGATGACCAGGGCAACTGGCATGTGAACAGAGGCTATCGTGTCCAATATAATTCAGCGATTGGACCATACAAAGGTGGTTTGCGGTTTCATCCAAGTGTGAATTTAAGTGTGATGAAGTTTTTGGCCTTTGAACAAATTTTTAAAAATAGTTTAACTGGTTTGCCAATCGGTGGCGGCAAAGGCGGTAGTGATTTTGATCCAAAAGGTAAGTCAGATGCTGAAGTGATGCGCTTTTGTCAAAGTTTCATGACCGAACTTCAAAAACATATTGGTCCAAGTACAGATGTTCCAGCAGGCGATATTGGCGTAGGCGCTCGTGAAATTGGTTATTTGTTTGGCATGTATAAACGCTTGCGCAACTATGATGCAGGAGTGTTGACTGGAAAACCTTTAGGATACTGGGGAAGCCAAGCAAGAACAGAAGCGACGGGTTATGGAACGGTTTATTTTGTTAAACATTTATTAGCAGATAAAAACGATACGTTTGAAGGCAAAAAAGTCGCTGTTTCTGGTAGCGGTAATGTCGCAATTTATGCCATGGAAAAAGCAACTGAGCTAGGCGCCACAGTAATCACATGTTCCGATTCGTCTGGTTTTGTCTATGATCCAGAAGGAATTGATGTGGCGTTAGTAAAAGAACTAAAAGAAAAAAATCGTGAACGCATTTCAAAATATGTTGAAACACGTAAAGGCGCAACTTATTATGATAAAGAATCTGTTTGGGATTTCGAAACAGCTTATGACATTGCATTACCATGTGCAACACAAAATGAAATCAACGAAAAGCAAGCCGCTATTTTAGTGAAAAACGGAGTGAAAGTCGTGGCAGAAGGCGCAAATATGCCTTGTACACTAGAAGCAGTCGCCGTTTTTGCTAAATCAGCTGTAATTTATTGTCCAGGCAAAGCCGCTAATGCAGGTGGTGTTGCGGTTTCTGCATTAGAGATGAGCCAAAATGCTGAACGTTTAGCTTGGTCCTTTGAAAAAGTTGACGGTATGCTAGATCAAATTATGCAAAACATTTATGAGACTTGTCGTGATACAGCTAACGAATATCAGGCACGAGATAACTTTGTTTTAGGTGCGAATATTGCTGGCTTTGAAAAAGTAGCGGCAGCGATGCTAAGTCAAGGACTCGTTTAATAACAAAAAATGCTAGGATTTCCTAGCATTTTTTATTGATTTGTTTGATTAAGAGAATAAATATCTCTAATTAAATAGTTAAAATTAAACAATTGGTCTATCCAAAAGAATTTGCTTGAAAAAATGTCTAAAAACACGTAAAGTATACATGTAGTAAGTTTACTTTCGAGGAGGAAAAGGAATGTCACACATTCAATTAGATTATTCCAAATTAGCACCATTTGTTGCTGACCATGAATTGGAATACATGCAAACACAAGTCACTGCAGTGGACAAAGCATTACGTGAAGGTACAGGAGCTGGTAATGATTTTACTGGCTGGATTGATTTACCAGAAAACTATGACAAAGAAGAATTCGCGCGCATTAAAAAAGCAGCAGCAAAAATTCAATCTGACTCTGAGGTATTAGTAGTCATTGGTATCGGTGGTTCATATTTAGGTGCCCGTGCAGCAATTGAATTTTTGACACATTCATTTAATAATCTATTATCAAAAGAAGAACGGAAAGCGCCACAAATCTTCTTTGCTGGAAATAGCATCAGCTCAACTTATTTAGCTGATTTAATCAATGTGATTGGTGATCGTGATTTTTCTGTCAACGTTATTTCAAAATCTGGAACGACGACAGAACCAGCGATTGCTTTCCGCGTCTTTAAAGAGTTATTAATTAATAAATATGGCAAAGAAGAAGCCAATAAACGTATTTATGCGACAACTGACCGTGCTAAAGGAGCAGTAAAAGTTGAAGCTGATGCGGAAGGTTGGGAAACATTTGTGATTCCTGATGATGTGGGCGGCCGTTTCACTGTTTTAACGCCAGTAGGTCTTTTACCAATCGCTGTTAGCGGTGCGGATATTGATCGTTTAATGGAAGGTGCAAATGATGCACGTAAAGAATACGGCGCAACGAGCGACTTAAAAGAAAACCAAGCCTATCAATATGCTGCGTTACGTAACATTTTATATCGTAAAGGTAAAACAACTGAAATGTTAATTAACTATGAGCCTGGTATGCACTATTTCTCTGAATGGTGGAAACAATTATACGGTGAATCAGAAGGAAAAGATGGCAAAGGTATTTTCCCAGCAGCCGCAGACTTTTCAACTGACTTACATTCTATGGGTCAATATGTTCAAGAAGGTATGCGTAACTTATTTGAAACAGTGGTTAAAATTGAAAATCCACGCCATAGCATTTCAATTCCAGAACAAAATGAAGATCTAGATGGCCTAGGCTATTTACAAGGAAAAGAAATTGACTTCGTCAATACAAAAGCGTTCGAAGGTACGTTGCTTGCTCACACAGATGGTGGTGTGCCAAACATGATCGTTAAAGTGCCAACAATGGATGCTTATTCATTAGGTTATGTTATGTACTTCTTTGAAATTGCGGTGGGCATCTCAGGTTACTTAAATGGGGTTAATCCATTTGATCAACCAGGTGTTGAAGCTTACAAACGCAACATGTTCGCTTTATTAGGTAAACCAGGTTTTGAAGAATTAGCAAAAGATTTAAATGCACGTCTATAATTTGTAAATAACAGAAGAAAAGAGCCAGAAACACTTACGTTTCTGGCTCTTTTCTTCTGTTTAAATTATTTTTCCAAAGGTTCGTTCCATTTTTTAGGACTCCAAATAGTTCCTTCCAATGCAACTTGAAGACTTTCATTATCATCTTCTAATTGTTCAATATATTTGATGGTTTCCTCGATAATAAAAGAATTGGGTTCTTCACTGATTGACTGAAGTTGTTCTGCTAACCATGTATTTCTCATTTTTCTTCACCTCAAAATGTAGTCTATCATAGGTGAGCTTTTTAGTAATGAAACTTGCTTATTGGTTTTCCTTTAAAATAGCATAAATTCGTTCAATATCCGCTTGGGTGCCTCTTAATTCATAGTCAGCTAAGAAGGGAAAGTTAAATTGTTCCGCATACTGTTTAGCTGTCAGGCAGTATTGGTGATTAAAGTTTTTATTGCCGCTGCCCACCACGCCAGAGCAATAACGATAATTATTTTCAAAAGCAAGATATTCTCGCATGACTTCTGTTAAAATTTCGGTATTGCCGTTGTTGATGCCATCGCCACCATCTAAATAGGTAGGCACAAAGGTAAAAAATGGTTCTGTTTCTACTTCTAACGGAGAATTTTCCGAAATTTCTTTGAAAGTAATCGTAGGATTTTTTTCGTTGTGCTGATGTTGCTCTTCAGAATAAGTTGTTAAACGTTGAACAAATGAGCGTGTATTACCAGAGATTGAAATATATCGTATATTCATCAGAGATTCCTCCAAATAAATTTAATTGTTTACGTAAGTATAGCACATCTATGTGAAAAAAATTCAAGATCAATAATTATAAAGCGAAAAAAATAATGCCTTTTTATTACCTATTATAAAAGTGAAAATTTGTTATTTTAATTCATTTGGGTAAGTATTGAATTTTGCGAAAAACTTTGCTAAGATGGTAGAGTATTGAATAAAGAATGGTTGGGCGAAAGCTTCAAGGATTCAGTTCTTCAAGGGGTGAGAAGAACAATTTTTGAGTTTGCGCCTTTTTGCATACCTAAAACAAAAGGGCTGAGCGTATCTCTATTTCGCTAGTCCTTTTTCTTATATGCTAAAGGTGTAAAAACTAAGGAGGTGGAGACAATGGTACAAGAAGTACTAGAGCAAATCAAGGCAGCGGAAGATGCGGTGGAAGAGCATCGGCAACAAGCTAAGATGAATTGTCGTTTATATGAAGAACAGAAGCAAGAACGTTTAGCTGAACTACGTCAAGAGAGTGAAGAAGCTGTTGAAAAAGTGCTGACGGATTCACTAGCAACGCAAGAAAAGATGTTACAACTTGAAAAAGAACAACTTTTAGATGAAACAAAGCGCACTGAACAAGCGCTTCACGAACGTTACGAAGCGAACAAAGAACAAGTCATTGATTCAATTATTGAGAGGGTGAAAGACGTTTATGGCAGTTAGTAAAATGGAAAAAATGACAATAATTGCCGCTGCCGAAAAAGAAGCAGCAATTCTACAAGCCATTCAAGGCTTGCAAATTGTCGAAGTAAAACGGATTTTTCATTCGCCTGAAGAAGAACAAGCCTTAAAGAGTCAATATTCTTTTTTACAAGCAGAACAGTCAACTGAACAGCTACGTAAATATGAAACGATGCTACAACAATTGCAAGAGCTTCTTTTATTTTTGACACGCTCTTCAGGAAAAGGGTTAAAGATAAAAAGAAAAGTCTATACTTTGGAAGAGTTGGAACAAACCTTTGATGAAAAAACATTACAAAGCTATTTGACGGAATTAAAGAATATTCAAGAATCTTTGAAACAAATTCAAACGGATCGTCAAGGATTAGAAGCCGAAGAAGAATTATTAGGCCGCTGGCAATATCTGGATATTTTACCGCATAAACAACAGTTAAAAAGTAGTTATGTCGTTCATGGTTCGATAAATCTAGCCAATAAAGCCAGTTTTTTGAGCGCTTTGTCTCAATGGCCAACGGTTTATTTTGAAGAAATTTATCAAAGTATGCATCATAGTTACTTTACACTCGTTTACCTGAAGGAACATCAGCAGAGTGTAACCGAGTTATTAAACCAATATAGTTTTGAACCACTCCAATACCGTTATGATGTTCCGCCTAAAGAGGCATATCAACAAGTCAAAGAACGATATGAAATTTTACAAAAAGAAGAAAAAGCCTTAAAGCAACAACTGGCTTCTTATCATGATTTTTATGAAACGTTTTGCTTGGCTGAAGAAGTCTTATTGGCGGTTATCCAAAGAGAACAAGCACGTCAACATTTGTTAAATGCTTCATCATTTTTCATCTTGCAAACGTGGATTCCAGTCGAAGAAAAAGCCGATATTTTGACAGCGATTGAAGAAAAAGTTCCTAAGGACGAAATAGCTCTTACTTTTGAAAATCCTACGAAGGCGGAAATTGAGACGGATATACCAGTTAAACTAGCGAATAATAAATTGGTGCAGCCGTTTGAAATGTTAACAGAGATGTATAGCTTACCAAAATATGAAGAAGTTGATCCGACACCTGCGATGATGCCGTTTTATCTAGTCTTTTTTGGCATGATGGTAGCGGATATTGGCTATGGCTTACTGATGCTACTCTTGTCTATTATTGCTTTGAAAGCATTTGTTTTACCGAGAGGCATGAAACGTTTTGCCGACTTTTTCTTGATTTTATCATTTCCAACAATTATTTGGGGCTTCATTTACGGTTCGTTTTTTGGTGCAGCATTACCGCCAACAATGTTTGGAATCAAATCACCATTTCCGATTTTATCAACGACCGAAGATGTAAATACGATTCTTATTTTATCGGTTATTTTTGGGTTTATCCAATTGGTTGTCGGTTTAATGATTAATGGGATTCAGTTATCAAAACAAAAGCGCTATTTAGATAGTATTAACGAAAGTTACGCTTGGTTAGGGATTTTGTTTGGTTTAGCATTGTTAGTCGTTGGTAAATTAGTGGTTAAAAATGAAGGCTTATTTACAGCAGGTGCGATTTTAGCTAGCCTTTCTGCCATTGCAATTATTGTGATTCCAATGATTCAATCGAAGGCCAAATTAAAAGGCTTAGCCAAAGGACTGTATGGACTATACGGTGTGACAGGTTATGTCGGTGATTTAGTTAGTTATACACGTTTGATGGCGTTAGGAATTGCTGGGGGAAGTATTGCTTCAGCGTTTAATATGCTCGTAGAGTTCATGCCGCCAGTTGCCCGTTTTAGCGTGGGCATCTTGCTGTTAATTGTTTTACATGCGTTAAACATATTCTTATCGTTATTAGGTGCTTATGTTCATGGCGCACGTTTGCAATATGTTGAGTTCTTTGGAAAATTTTACACAGGCGGTGGCCGGGCGTTTAATCCGCTAAAAACAAAAGAAAAGTATGTCAATGTTGAGAAAAAATAGAAAATTATTTATTGGAGGAAAATAGAGATGATGGATTACTTAATTAATAATAATGGTGGAATTGTTTTTGCAGTATTAGGAATGGCAATGTCGACAATTTTTGCTGGGATTGGATCAGCCAAAGGGGTTGGCTTTACTGGGGAAGCAGCAGCAGCTTTAACGACGGAGCAGCCAGAAAAATTTGGTCAAGCGTTAATTTTACAGTTATTACCAGGTACACAAGGACTATACGGTTTCGTTATTGCTTTCTTAATTTATATTAACTTAGGAAACGATATGAGTATGGTTCAAGGATTGAACTATTTTGTAGCAGCTTTACCAATTGCTTTTGCAGGATTGTTCTCTGGGATTGCCCAAGGTCGTGTAGCCGCTGCGGGGATCCAAATTTTAGCGAAGAAACCAGAACATGCAACAAAAGGAATTATCTATGCTGCCATGGTTGAAACTTATGCCATCTTAGGGTTCGTAATTTCCTTCTTACTTGTATTGAACGTCAAATAATTGAGGAGGCAGATGGATGGATGCCATTGAAAAAATCATCAGTGAAATTAAGCAACAAGGAAAGCAAGAAGTCGAAGCCTATGTCACCAGTGAACAAACGCGCATCGATCAAGAATTCCAAGCAGCACAACAAGAAATTTTGCTGAAGCAAGAACATGAAATAGAAAAACGACAACAACAATTATTAAAAGAATTTAAACAACGCCAACAACGGCAAACACTAGAAATTCGTCAGGATGCATTAAATAAAAAACAAGCATATCTTAACCAATTATTTGACGAAGTGGTCTTAAAGATGAGTGAATGGTCAGCGGAAGAATTTCAAGAATTCATGAAAGCACAATTAGGTTCACTTGAATTAACAGGAAAAGCAACCATTCTTTTAGGCGAGTATTCTCAAACGAAAGTGACGCAAGAATGGCTGACCGCCCTTTCTGATGCTACTGTTCAATGGGAGCTTTCAGAGGAAGTTGTCCCAAAAGAAAGTGGCTTTATCGTTGCAAAAGACGGTTTGGATTATAATTTTCTCTTTTCAGCATTAGTTGAAGAGATTCAAAAAACAGAAGGCTTTAAAGTAGCAGAAAAACTTTTCAGTTAAGAAGGGAGGACGTAGCATGAGAAAACCAACGTATCATCAAATTAATCCGCTGATTCGTTTAAAAGAAACGGAGCTGCTTTCTGAGCAACAGTTTCAACAACTTTTAGAAGCGGAAACAGTTGAAGACGTTAAAAATATGTTAAAAAGTACGGTTTATCAACCTTATTTAACCGAAACTTTTGAAGAAAAATTTGACTACCATTCTTCTGAAGCGCTGGGAAGTCTTTATCGCTGGTTATATGAAATTGCTCCAGAACCAGCTGTAGTAACGTTGTATACGATGCGTTTTACCTTCCATAACTTGAAAATTTTGACGAAAGCTGAGCGAACAGGTAAAGATTTTGATTATCTTTATTTAGAAGATGGTCGTTATTCTCTAAACACAGTCAAAAGTGCCATTCATACAAAAAACTCTTCCGAACTTGAGCCAGCATTATTAGAAGTGATCCGTGATGTTTTTGCCTATCTGGAAGAGGGCGGTTTGCCGCAAGCAATTGATATCCTTTATGATCGAGCATTTTTAAAGCAACAACGAAAATTGGCGGATGAATTGGGCTATGAAGAGTTAACGAAGGAAGTCATCGCTTTTATTGATTTAACCAATCTATCAACGATGGCTAGAGGGATTGTTCAACATCAAAACAGTAACTTTTTATCAACCGTGATTTCTAGCGCTGGCAGTCTCTCAAAGAAAGAACTGTTGACCTATGCGGAAAAGTCACTTGTAGAATTTACAGCATTTGTCAGAACAACGAATTACGGACAACTATTAGAAAAGATTATCAATAAAGAAACCAATGAATTAAATTTATTGGCTTTTGAAAAACTCAAAGATGATTACCTGACCTCAATGTATGAAAACGGTCGGACGGTTGCTTTTGGGCCGCTCCCATTACTAGCCTTTTTGAATGCGAAAGAAGTTGAATGGAAAAATTTGCGTTTAATTTTGGTCGGAAAACATAGTGGGTTTTCAAATGAAAAAATTCGAGAAAGGATGCGAAAAGTCAATGGGGTATAAAATTGGTGTCATTGGAGACAAAAATTCAATCTTACCATTTAAACTGTTTGGCTTTGAGGTCCATCATGCCATTTCAGAAATGCAAGTTAGAGAAGCTATTGAAACTATGGCAAAAAATAAGTTTGGGGTCATTTTCATAACGGAAGAAGCCTCTACTTTAGCAGAAGAAACGATTGAACGATACAAAGAACAAGTGACACCAGCGATTATTTTAATCCCAAGTCATAATGGTACAATCGGAATCGGTTTAAGTGAGATTGAAAAAAATGTTGAAAAAGCAATTGGACAAAATATTTTATAATGCAAAGGAGAATGAGCGTGCAAATTGGAAAAATTGTCAAAGTTTCAGGTCCTTTGATTTTAGCTGAAAACATGTCAGATGCTAGTATCCAAGACATTTGTCATGTAGGAGATTTAGGCGTTATCGGAGAGATTATTGAAATGCGAGGCGACGTCGCTTCGATTCAAGTATATGAAGAAACAACAGGCATTGGACCAGGAGAACCAGTTATTTCAACAGGAGAACCATTATCTGTTGAATTAGCCCCAGGTTTAATTGCCGAAATGTTTGATGGTATTCAACGACCATTGGATACATTTCAAGAAGTAACCCACAGTAACTTTTTAGGCCGTGGCGTTAAAATTGATGCGTTAGATCGTGAGAAAAAATGGACGTTTGAACCAACTGTGGCAGTTGGTGAAGAAGTGTCGGCAGGTGACATCGTCGGTGTGGTTCAAGAAACACCGATTATTCAACATAAAATTATGGTGCCTTTCGGCGTTTCAGGAACGATTGCCGAAATTAAAGCAGGTGACTTTGCCATTGATGAAACAGTTTACTCAGTGGAAACGGCTAAAGGAACGGAAAGTTTTAGCATGATGCAAAAATGGCCCGTTCGGCGGGGACGTCCCATTTTAGAAAAACTAAGTCCCAAAGTACCGATGGTGACCGGACAACGCGTAATTGATACCTTTTTCCCAATTACGAAAGGCGGAGCGGCAGCAGTTCCAGGACCATTTGGCGCTGGAAAAACAGTCGTTCAGCACCAAATTGCCAAGTGGGCCGATGTCGACTTAGTCGTTTACGTTGGTTGTGGGGAACGCGGGAATGAAATGACAGATGTTTTAAATGAATTTCCAGAATTAATTGATCCAACAACTGGTGAGTCTTTGATGAATCGGACGATTTTAATTGCGAATACGTCAAATATGCCGGTAGCGGCACGGGAAGCCTCGATTTATACAGGGATTACCATTGCAGAATATTTCCGTGATATGGGTTACTCAGTCGCAATTATGGCGGATTCTACTTCTCGTTGGGCAGAAGCGTTACGAGAAATGAGTGGTCGGTTAGAAGAAATGCCTGGTGATGAAGGCTATCCAGCCTATTTAGGTAGTCGCTTAGCTGAATATTATGAACGAGCAGGACAAGTCATCGCGTTAGGAAAAGATCATCGTGAAGGAAGCATTACGGCGATTAGTGCGGTTTCGCCATCTGGTGGGGACATATCAGAACCTGTCACTCAAAATACGTTACGCGTTGTTAAAGTATTCTGGGGCTTAGATTCTCAATTAGCACAAAAACGTCATTTTCCTTCTATTAACTGGTTGCAAAGTTATTCTCTTTACTCCACAGAAGTAGGGCAATATTTAGACTTGGAATTGCAAGGAAACTGGGCCGCTATGGTAGCTGAAGGGATGCGGATTTTACAAGAGGAATCTCAATTGGAAGAAATTGTTCGTTTGGTTGGGATTGATTCCTTGTCGGATAAAGACCGTTTAACGTTGGAAACAGCCAAATCATTACGGGAAGACTATTTGCAACAAAATGCTTTTGATGACGTGGATACGTTCACTTCTCGAACCAAACAAGCGAAAATGTTGCAATTGATTCTAACTTTTGGTGAAGAAGGTCAAAAAGCCTTAAGTTTAGGCACTTATTTCTCTGAGTTAATGGCGGGAACAGTTGAAATCCGCGATCGCATTGCTCGTAGCAAGTATTTACCAGAAGAAGAATTAGAAAAATTGGATCGTTTACAAGCAGAAATTAAAACAACGATAAAAGAAATCATTGCTGAAGGAGGAATGACGAATGATTAAAGAATATCGTACAATCAATGAAGTCGTTGGTCCTCTGATGATTGTTGAAAAAGTGGCAGGCGTAAAGTACGAAGAATTAATTGAAGTACGCATGCAAAATGGCGAAATTCGCCAAGGGCAAGTTTTAGAAATCAATGGAGATAAAGCGATGGTCCAAATTTTTGAAGGAACGAGTAACATCAATATTCGTGATTCAAAAGTTCGCTTTCTGGGACATCCTTTAGAATTAGGGGTTTCGCCAGATATGATGGGGCGCGTTTTTGACGGCTTAGGTCGCTTAAAAGATAATGGACCAGAATTATTACCTGAGAAAAAATTAGATATTAACGGCGAAGTTATCAATCCAGTTGCTCGTGATTATCCCGATGAGTTCATCCAAACAGGGATTTCAGCGATTGACCATTTAAATACCTTAGTTCGTGGTCAAAAATTACCTGTTTTTTCAGCATCTGGCTTACCTCATAAAGAATTAGCGGCACAAATTGCCAGACAAGCCAACGTGTTAAATAGTGAAGAAGAATTTGCCGTAGTTTTTGCGGCCATTGGGATTACCTTTGAAGAAGCGGAATATTTTATGGAAGATTTCCGTCAAACAGGCGCAATTGATCGTTCAGTCTTGTTTATGAACTTAGCGAATGATCCAGCCATTGAACGGATTGCAACACCTAGAATGGCTTTGACAGCCGCTGAATATTTAGCTTATGAAAAGGGCATGCATGTCTTAGTTATCATGACGGATATGACCAATTATTGCGAAGCGTTGCGAGAAATTTCAGCAGCACGCCGTGAAGTTCCAGGACGTCGTGGTTACCCGGGTTATCTTTACACGAACTTAGCAACGTTGTATGAACGGGCAGGCCGAATTCGTGGCTCAAAAGGTTCCGTAACACAGATTCCTATTTTAACAATGCCAGAGGAGGATAAAACACATCCAATTCCCGATTTAACTGGCTATATTACAGAAGGGCAAATTATCTTGTCCCGGGAACTATATAAGAGCGGTATCCAACCACCAATTGATGTATTGCCATCACTTTCCCGTCTTAAAGACAAAGGAACTGGCGAAGGCAAAACGCGCGGGGATCATGCAGCGACGATGAATCAATTGTTCTCAGCCTATGCACAAGGGAAACAAGCCAAAGAATTAGCTGTCATTTTAGGAGAATCAGCTCTTTCCGATGTCGATAAAATTTACGCAGCTTTTGCCCAACGTTTTGAAGAAGAATATGTCAATCAAGGATTCGATACAAACCGTTCGATTGAAGAAACGTTAGATCTTGGGTGGGAACTATTAAGTATGCTACCGAGAACAGAACTAAAACGAATTAAAGAGGATATGCTCGATCAATATTTAACTGAAGGGAAGTAGAAAAATGGCTCGATTAAATGTTAATCCAACCCGTATGGAACTTTCCCGATTGAAAAAACAGTTAACTACGGCCACGAGAGGTCATAAGTTGCTGAAAGACAAACAAGATGAATTGATGCGACGGTTTATTGCGCTAGTCAAAGAAAACAATGAGTTACGTATTCAGGTTGAACAAGAAGTGACGGATGCGTTATCAAATTTTGTATTGGCAAACGCAACGTTGAACGAAGCCTTTATTGAAGAGTTAGTGGCAATTCCAGCCGAAAAAGTTGAATTAGAAATTATTGAACAGAACATCTTAAGTGTGCCAGTTCCTAAAATGATTTTTGATTACGATGAATCGGTTCAAGAAGCACCCTTAGATTATGGCTACGTGAATTCAAACAGCGAGCTTGATCAAGCTTTTGCTAAAATTTCAAGCATTTTACCGAAATTATTAGCACTTGCAAATGTTGAAAAGACGTGCCAATTATTATCAAAAGAAATTGAAAAAACGCGTCGTCGTGTCAACGCCTTAGAGTATATGACGATTCCGCAATTAGAAGAAACAATTTACTACATTCAAATGAAATTAGAAGAAAATGAACGTGGCGAAATTACACGTTTAATTAAAATTAAAAGCATGAACAAAGAAAATTAGTGGTTAGAAAGAACGAGTGCGAAGCCAGTTGGTAGCTTTCGTGCTCGTTTTTAATAAAAAAGGGAGTGGAAAAAATGAAAAATGAAGAACGCCGCAAAGCGATTGCACTGAATTGTCAAAAATACGAAAGTGACTATGCTCGCTTGGTGGAACCAATCAATGAGCTACTGTTAAACTTGGGAGCGGCTATTTCAGAAGAAGCCGCGAAGCAAATCATTCTGAATGTAAAACGATATCATCACGGCGTGAAATATCTTCCTGAGTGTCATTTAGATGAAAGTAACCAATTTATCGAAGATGGGCTTGAAGCTCTTAAAAAGGGAGATTTAGGCAACGGTGCGTTACAACTATTTGGGGCTGGCTTAAACTTTGCTAGTTTTGTAGCAAAAGCACAAGGAACCAAAAAAATTGATGCCCACCAAATGTTGGCAGAACGTTTTACGAAGTTGTTGTCTGTAAAGTAGCCAGCTACTCATTGTGAATTTTAGTATCTGGGACAGTAGTCAAAATGACTTTTGTCCCAGATATTTTTTTTATAAAAATATGAAACCTTTTACAGATACTTAACGTCTAATAGTTAGTTAAATGAAAAGAGGTGTTTTATGGATAAAATTTCAACAAAAAAATTAGTTCAGAAAGCAAAAAAAGGAGATGGACAAGCATTTGTTCACCTTTGTCAAAAATATGAAACAGTTTTATACAATGCTGCATATAAAATGCTATTAAACGAAGTCGACGTTGCTGATTGTTTACAAGAAACTGAACTATGTGCATGGGAAAAAATAACAACATTAAAAAATGAATATGCGTTTAATTCATGGATTTTTAAAATAATGTTAAACCAAGTTCAAAATATTTTTAGAGAAAAGCAGAAAACAACTCACTGGATGGATACTTATTCTCCTGTTCCTGCTTTTGATGATTTATATGATTTGGATAAAGGATTACATAAATTACCTGATAATTATCGCGTTCCGCTAGTTATGTACTATTATGTTGGCCTTAGTATAAAAGAAATCGCTCAGCAACTTGATGTTTCAACAAATACCATCAAAATTCGCCTTTCTCGTGGTCGAAAAAAATTAAGGACATATTTAAAGGAGACATGGTAAATGGATAGAAAACGAAGTGATATATTAAAATATGAAAAAAAGATGCCTTTAGAAACAGTGGAACGTTTAAACACACAAAGAACTAAGATATTAATGGGAGAAATAAAACAATACAGACAGCCAAAGAAAAAAATATCGCGTAAACATTTAATTATAGGGCTAATTAGTATTGCTACCACTTTTACTTTGATAGTAAAAACACCCATTGGACGTGCCATAGAAGAGGTATTGGGGATTAGTCAAGATACAGGTGTTCAAACAGTAGAATCTTCTGGTGTTCCAACAAAACTAGAATTGCGGAGTGTACAAAATGAGCGAGAAATCGTATTAACAAAATTTGTATCGACAAAAAATAAAATGGCGTTTGATTATCAATTTAAGATTAAAGATCAGAAATTAAAAGAGTTATTACAGAAAAAAATCGCTAGAAATAATTATTCTCAAGATATTCAACTAGGGTTATTTAGAGAAGAAAGCAAAGAAGATTTATTTGGGGGTGTAAGTTCAACATCGTTATATAGAATCGAGAAGGATGTTTTTTATGGTTCAGTGATTTCAACTTTCAATAAGCAAAAACTTGTTAGTCAAGATCAATTAACGCTTCATATCTACCGATTAGCTTGGGAAGATCAAGAACAGCATGATAATGAATTAAAAGAAGCAATCAAAGCAAGTAGCCGATCTTTTAGTGTTGAGAATGCATTAGAGTATCAAGGCGATTGGACGTTTAAAATTCCTTACCAACCCATTATGAAAGAAACGATACCTAGCATTAAAAACGTGAAAAAAATTAAAAATATTAAGGCCCAAAGTGATGCGCTTCAAACTACGCTGATTATGGATGTTCCAAATCCAGAAAAAAATAAAAAAAGTCGTGATATTCTAATTTCAGTTTATAAAAACGGTCTTGAGATACCTATTGCACGTCAAATTGGTAGTGGCTTTAATAAAGGGGAAGATGCTACAATTAACATTTCTTTTGACTTAAGTAGTTTGGATCATAAGTCATTATATAAAGTAATCGTTAGAAATTCTTATGAAGATGATGCAGCAGGAAAAGAATTAGGTTCGTTGGAGTTAAAAAATACTCAGAAATAATTGCTAAAAAGGTTATGGGAAATACAAATATTTTAATTAATATAACTACTAAAAAAAGCATCTTTTTTATTGAGCGTTGTCATTAAAAAAAGATGCTTTTATTTTCATTATCAATGGTTATCATTAGGGTATTCAGACACCTGTAATTGCCATAACTTATCTGTCACTGAAGCAATAAACGCAGCACTCTTAGCATTATCAGGTCCTTTAGTAAAAATTGCTAAAGCAAAGGGGTGAGGTGTTTCTAAAATCCCCATATCATGAATAAATTCATCATAGGAACCAATTTTATGAGCAATTTTTCCTTGAGTTGTGGGAGTTTCCATTCTTTCATGGAAAACACTTTGTTTCATAGAATCATAAATCGCTTGGTAATCTGGTTTTGTTGCTTTTTCAGTATATAATTTTTGTAGAATAACAAGCGCATCTTCAGAAGAAAATTGTGGCTCTTCAATCGAAGGTGTCTTGTGCAAATAACGCTGATACATTTCTCGTTTTGCTTTTGCATCACCACCCAATGTGTCATAGAGCATATTTTTAGCGATATTATCAGAATAGGTGATGGCATATTCTTGTAACGTTTTTAATGGATATTCTGGTTGGATATTATAGGCAATGATCCCAGTTCCTTCTTCATAATCTTCTTCGGCGTTATAGGGAATCAGGTCTGTCCATTTTTTTTGACCAGAAGCAACCGTGTCGGCGACTAGCATCGTCAGGGGCACTTTAATAGTACTAGCTGTATAAAATTCATGTTGGCCATTCACGGAACGCTGTTCGCCAGTTTCTAAATCCAAATAACTAATCCCGACCGTTCCTTCAAATTCTTTGACAGAAGCGACGAGCAGGTCATTTATTTTATCAAAAAATACTGTATTTGCTGAATTATTTTCTTCCTTGTCTTTCGTATGCTTCTCATGTTTGGCGGAATCAATTGTAACTTTTTGTTCAGATTCTTTGGCATAATCTTCGCCACGACTTGAGAAGAAGAAGCCTACAATTAGGAAAAAGCAAAGAAAGAAAATGATGCCGTATAGTGAGAGTTGCTGTTTCTTCAATGTAAAACCCTTTCCGTTTCTCTAATAGATATTTTTCTCAACTCCTCCATTTAATCATTTTTCGGATAAGAGCGCAAGCGTCTTTTTAACGGCACTACTGGTTTTGTTTCATTTGTTTTTGGAGTGCTTGCGATTGCTTTAATAGCTCTTTGCCGATAGTGGTATCTTTCACTAATAGCCGCTGTAAGGGGCGATCGATGACTTGTTTGATGGAATGAATGTCTTGATTATTTAAAATGGCTGTTTCTTTACTAGAAAAAGATTTATGCGCGGTCAGTTGTAAACCAAACGAGTTGTACAACAATGTATAACCAGCAATCCCAGTAATTGTCTGATAAGATTTTGAAAAGCCGCCGTCAATTACGAGAAGCGTGCCATTTGCTTTGATTGGCGATTCGCCTTTTGTTCGTTTAACTGGTGTATGGCCATTAATGATATGTCGATTTTCACCAGTCACTTCAAATTCATCTAGGATTCTTTCACAAACTTCAACCGTATCACGCAAAGAGTAGTAAGGATTCTTTTCTTCGTAATGTGTTTCTTTTTCAGCGAGAAAATAACGCTCAAAGGTTTTCATAGCTCGTTTACCAAATAATGAGGAACCTTCGCCACACCAAAGATACCATAAACAATCTGTCGCATAGTCATCTGTACTAGCAGGCTGAGCGTAAGCTTCTTCTAACATTTCCTGAAAGAAGTCAACTAAAGCTTTTCCTGAATAGGAGTGGCCTTTAAATGTATAAGCTTGAAAAGTACCGTCCGCATTCAGAGGCAGACAGCCATGAATCAATAAATTTTGATTATACACAAGATAAAGAGAGGCTTTTTCCATTAGAAAGCGCATGTGTTTTGTTAACCGCGGTGAAGACTGAAATTGCGTTAATAAATCATCAATTATCTGTTTTTCCTCACGTGTTAATTGGTAAGGCTGCTCTTCAGAAACGGTTTGGAAACAGCTGTTAATTAATGTATAACGACATTCGTCAAAAGTAATAGTTTCCCCTTGAATCTTATCTAAGCGTAGCCGATGTGCCAAGTTAAAATCAGGGCGTCGACCAATAATTTGCCCTTCTAGTTTTTCTTGAATAATGGCAATGGCTTGTTGCACACGCATCGCTACTTGTTTTTCATCTTCAGTTAACGCACGATAGGGATTTTTCTTGGGTTCAAAAGCAGGATTTTCTTTATATGTTTCTAAACTAAATTTTTTTAAGGCGGTTAAATCGATAGCATAACGTTCTTCTAACAAATCTAAATTTCCATAGCGAGCACAAATACGTACTACATTGGCTAAACAAGCCAGTGAACCACTATAAGCAGCCAGCCAAATCATATCGTGATTGCCTAGTTGAATATCCAAGGAGTGATAGGACATTAATCGGTCCATAATTTTATCTGGTGCTGGCCCCCGGTCATAGATATCCCCAATAACATGTAGGTGATCGATAATCAGACGTTGGATTAGATAAGCTAATTCTGTCACGAAACGTTTGGCTTCACCTAGTAAAATAATTTTTTCAATAATTTGTTGATAGTAACCGTTTTTGGTTGTTGTTTCATCATATTGATAAATCAATTCTTCGAGAATATACCCATAGGTTTCAGGAAGGGCTTTGCGAACTTTAGAACGTGTGTACTTCATCGAAGAAGAACGGACGATTTCAACCAGACGGCGAATCGTTAATAGCCACCATTCATAAGAGAGGGCGCTTTCATTTTCTAAAAGTGTTAATTTTTCTTCTGGATAGTAGATAATAAAACAAAGCTCGTCCATCTGATGGGCATTTAATTCTTGTTTAAATAAAAATTGAACTTTTTCTCGGATTCGCCCAGAACCATTTCTTAAAATATGGTCAAAAGCTTCAAATTCACCATGTAAATCACTGACAAAATGTTCTGTTCCTTTCGGTAAATTCAAAATTGCTTCCAAATTAATAATTTCTTCAATTTGTTGATCGCGGTTCAGTGTAGCCAAGTCATCTGCCTTCTTTCTTTTTCGTATATACCAATTTTGATTTAAAAGATTAAAGTCTTGATAATGAAGGTTTTTTATTCGTATGCCAATTATTGTAGGCTATTTGGCGAAAAAAAGCAACAGGAGAAAGTCAGAGAAAAATGTGGAAAATTATAGGAAGCTACTGGGTTTTATGCTATGATTTTTAATAAAACGAAATGAAGGGGCGGGAAAACATGTTATTTGGTACAGCAAAAATGAATCGGGAAAATCATTTAGAAATCGGTGGTTGTGACACCGTAAAGTTGGCGCAAAAATTCGGGACGCCGTTATTTGTCTATGATGTCGCTCATATTCGCGCGCAAGCACGTGGTTTTAAACAAACGTTAAATCAATTAGGTATCAAAAATAAAGTGGTTTATGCAAGTAAAGCATTTAGTTGTTTAGCTATTTATCAAGTGTTAAAGGAAGAAGATATTGCTTGCGATGTTGTCTCTGGTGGAGAACTATTCACAGCTTTAAAAGGGGGCATGGAGCCAGCGGAAATTGAGTTCCATGGAAATAATAAAACCCCTGAAGAATTACGTTATGCTTTGGACAACAAAATAGGTACAATTGTCATTGATAATTTTTACGAAATTGACTTGTTGGAAGAATTATTAGCTACACGAAACCAAACACAAAAAGTTCTTTTTCGGGTGAGTCCTGGCGTGGATGCAGAAACACATGATTACATTTTGACAGGCCAAGAAGATTCAAAATTTGGTTTTGATGTTGCAAGTGGCCAGGCAACAGAAGCGCTCGTTCGCCTTTTATCAAATCCCTCTTTTGATGTGCAAGGGGTCCATTGCCATATTGGCTCGCAAATTTTTGCTGTGGAAGGCTTTTTAGCTGCTGTTGAAAAAATGTTCACTATTTTAGAAGACTGGCGGCAAGTCCATCAATTTACAGCACGTGTTTTAAATATGGGTGGTGGTTTTGGTGTGCAGTACACGCAGCAAGATGAGCCATTAGCACCAGCAACATTTGTTGAAAAAATTGTTTATTCCTTGAAAGGTCATTGTGAACAATTAGGGTATCCACTGCCTGAGCTTTGGATTGAACCAGGCCGCAGTTTAATTGCCGAAGCGGGCACAACGATATATACAGTTGGCGCGCAAAAAGAGGTTCCTGGTGTTCGTCATTTTGTTTCCGTAGATGGTGGCATGGGTGATAATATACGGCCTGCTTTGTATCAAGCAGTTTATGATGGTTTTCTAGCGAATCGTGAGGGACATGATTCAGTCAAGAAAGTCACAGTGGTTGGTAAATATTGCGAATCAGGAGATGTCTTACTTCGAGATATTTTATTGCCAGAAGTTAAAGCAGGGGATTTATTGGCCATTAGTAGTACGGGGGCTTACGGTTATTCAATGGCAAGTAATTACAACCGAAATCCTCGACCAGCGGTGGTTTTTGTCGAAGATGGACAAGCAAAATTAGTTGCTCGCCGTGAGACATATGAAGATATGACAACGTTGGATTGTTGATAGATTAAAAGTAGCCGCCTCTTTTTGAGACGGCTGTTTTTTTTTTCAAAAAATAACAAAATGTAAGGGTGATTTCTTTCAGAAATGAAAAATCCATAGTATATTAAATGAAGAAGGAAATACTTTAGAAGAGGGTGTGATTTGCAGATGAAATGGCTCCTCGGGTTACTGATCATTTTTGCAATAATTGGCGTTGTTTTTTCTTTTTACATTGCCAATTATTTTTTGAAAATTGCGTTGCTTAAAGACAACCCTTGGTATCATAAAAAAGGGCATCGGTTATTAAATCCTGATAATTTTCAAGAACGTGAAACAAGATATACAAAAATAGAAGAACAACAAAAACAAGAAGGCGAAGCTTTTTGGACAGAGTCTTTTGCTGAAGATCGTTGGTTGAAAATTAAAGATGAAACATTGTATGCACGGTGCTTTATTCCTTATCCAGATAACCATCGTTGGGCGATTTGTGTGCATGGTTATCGTTCAAACGGAAAACGCGATATGGCATATACTGCATTACGTTTTGCAGAAGAAGGCTACAATGTTTTAGTTCCCGATTTGCGTGCGCACGGGAAAAGTTCAGGGAATAAAATTGGGATGGGATGGCTGGATCGGTTAGATTTATTAAGTTGGATTAGTGAAGTTCTTGCCATTGATATGGAAGCAGAAATTATTTTAGTGGGCGGTTCCATGGGAGCGGCTACTGTCATGATGGCAAGTGGTGAAAAGTTACCAACGAATGTCCGCGGATTAATAGTGGATTGTGGCTATACTTCTGTCTATGATGAATTTAAATACGTCCTACATGAATCTTTTCATTTACCCGCTTTTCCTATTTTAACGATTGCTAATCAATTAGCATTAAATAACTATGGCTTTCAATTGAAAACCGCTTCTTCCGTGAGACAATTACACAAAAATACGTTGCCGACATTTTTTATTCACGGTACAGGTGATCGCTTTGTTCCAATGACAATGTTTGAAGAAAATTTAGCGGCAACTCAGGGGATAAAAAAAGGCCTCATTGTTGCTAAAGCACCACATTTATCTTCAAGTGTCTACGAACCTGAAAATTATTACAGTAGTATTTTTGAGTTTTTGGAAGAAAACTGTCCTGCGGTAAAAACAATATCCGACTAAAAAAGACATGGATTTTCATGATTCCATGTCTTTTTTTTGTCTGACTCGTTTAGCTAAATTTAAAGTGCTTAAAAAGAAAAATAACGGCGCCAAACTACCAAGGCAAAGGAACCATTTCATTGAATAAGTTAACTCTTGCTGTAAAAGAGATTCTCGTATATAGCTGAAACCTTCGCCATGGACCCGCAAATAAATATAAATGTAAGCAAAAAGAATCACTAAAGGCAAAATACAGACTTCTAATATTTCCAAAAGATAAGGAAAGGTTTTATTTAATAATTTGAGGCGTGTCTTATTCAATAGATAAGCAAAAATGAAAATTGACCATAAAAAACCAAAAAAACTAATCAAATAAAAAATCAGATTCGCACTTCCTGCATTCATAAAAGCTTTCGGGAAAAGTAGTCTGCCGATGAATGTATTTTTAATTGTAAAAGGAACATCAAAAATGGAAATATAAAGACAAAAAAGTACTAATGTTAACAAGGCATGCCAAATCTTTTTCTCCATTTCATTTAAAAAATATCTAATTACTTGGTACATTTCCATAAACTGTCGCTCCGTGTTTGAAATAATTGTAGTTTTGACTATACCATAGCTGTTCTCAATTTTCTTGAAAAAAATACACGCAACCAGCCTCGACTATACGAAACACACAGAGTGTCTAAAAAATAAGTTGCCGATCGCATTTTTTCGCATGCTAGTGTTGCACTTCTGTTTCGTTGGTGTTTTCTAATTGATGATTTGTTGATTAAAAAAGGGCAGGAGGGAGCGTTTTTCTAGTATAATAATATAAAAGAATATAGAGAAAATCGTAGGATGGGAGTTATTCAAAGTGGCGGAGATTACAGTTAAGACAATTTCAGCGAAAGATGATTTAAAGAAGTTGCTTTTGGGTCAAGAGTATGACCAACAGCAGCCAGTTAAAAATATTTTAAAAGCTAGAACATCGAATGTCCATATTGAAAAGTACGAGGTTGTGGAGGATGTTTTTTTAAAGTTAACTGGGAAGGCGACCGCGCACAAAGATATTATGAACTCATTTTGGACAACGTATAAAATTATGTTACAACTTGTTTATCCCGATTTCTTTAGACCAGCGGAAGTAATTGGGGAAAATCAAGAAAGCTATTTAGAAAAACCTTCTGAACAGAATTTGCTTGCAGTAAATAGCAAGTATCCGCCTCATGATTCCGGGGCATCGGCTGTGATTTCGGACCAATATTTAACTTATTTTGACCAAGTTTTTCCTGACTATTTACCAAATCCTGTACCAAAAAAATATACATGGAATGAATTTCTTCTCTACAATTTTACTAAATTTGAGCGAGTCCATCAGGACCCACAATTAAAGCGTTTTGCCGAACTTACCCATTCAATTGGAAACATTACAGTAGTTCCACTAGGATTTAACAGCGGAAGAAGCTTATCGTTTAAAGATTATTGGGATTATTCTTTAGAACAACTTTCGATATTTTTAGCTTCGTTTCATTCATGGGAAAGCTACGTTCATACGTATGAGATGCAACCATTTTTAAATGAACAGTATCAACCAGTAGCGCTATGGAAAAATCATTTGAAAAAAGACTCGTTTATCTTACCTCAGAATATAGAGGAGATAAATGAATATTTAGTTCAAGTAAATCAACGAATAGAAAAAAGAGGGCAGCGAATAGTGAATCGGTTGTAATGAAATAAGAATCGACTTTTCACTAAACGTTGAAAGTCTCGAATCTTGTGCTCTTTTATTGACTCAGAAACAGAGAACAATTAAACTACTAGATTAGTATCAAAAAATAATTGCGTATAGGGATAACCAGTCGCATGTTTAAATAACTTTTAGGTCTTATGTAAGTAACAAAAGTTATTAGTACGAAGCAATCATTTTAGAAAGGAGCTTTTATGCAATTCACATTATTAAATCAAGAAAATCAAGCCTATTGGGAAGCAACCTACATAGAAGCTTTTCCAGAAGAAGAGAGACTGCCGTTTGATCAATTATTGACGTCTTCTCAAGCAGGAAAATTTCATTTGTTTGTTATTCAAGAGGCGGATGAGAACGTGGGGATTTTGTTAAATAGTCAAATTGCACTTGAAGCAACCTATGTCTTTTTCTTTGCAATTGATCAGCACCACCGAAACAAACGATTAGGCTCAACCGTGTTAGCGTTATTGAAGACACGTTATCCTAAGGGGGTTCTTTTAGAGAGTGAAGAAATTGGCAAAAATGCAGCGAATGAAGCCCAAAGAGAAAAACGTTATCAGTTTTATGAAAGAAATGGCGTGCAGGATACAGGGTATCTGATTATGGATAGAGGGCTCACTTTTCATATCATGTTTGCTGGAGCGTCAAGCTTCGGTGGAACGCAGTTACAGTTTTTATTAGACTTCCATCCAGTAGCAAAAATTTGGAAAAAACCAAGTATTGATGGCATTAGGTAATTTTTATCAAATAAGTAAATTAAACAAACAAAAAAACATATGAAAGAACGGACCAATCGGTTCTTTCATATGTTTTTTATCATTAGCCTCGAAATAACTAGCGAATACCCAAAGCAATTCGTGCGTAACGGCTCATTTTATCCGTTGTCCAAGCAGGGTACCAGACTAATTTTACTTCGATATTATTCACTTCAGGAATATCTTTTAAAACACCATGGATTTGTTCTGTTAAAACATCTGCTAACGGACAACCCATTGTGGTTAAGGTCATTTTGATGACAGTATCACCAGTTTCTTCTGCAAATTCAACTTCATAAATTAGTCCTAAATTAACAATATCGATGCCTAATTCAGGGTCAATCACTGTTTCTAATGCAGTTAAAATATCTTCTTTAATTGCTTCAACTTCTTCGGTTGAACGTTGTTGAGGTTGTTCACTCATTCGTCTTCTACTCCTTTGCAAGTTGCCTCTTTACTATCATACCTTTTTTAAGAATGTTTGTAAATGAGAAGTATCTCACATGTCATGGAATTTACTGATTTATTAAAAAAGCTCATAAAATTCGAAATTCATTTTATTTTAATCGAAATCTCATTATTTTATTGACATTAGAAAACAATGAGTTTAGAATGATCGATAACAATCTAAATTTAATTTTTGGATATTTTTAAAAAACTGAATTTTCAGTCAATTGGAAATATCAAAGGGAGGATTTTATGAAAATTAAGCAGGTACATGTTAGGGCATCGAAAATTAAACTGAAAGAAACATTTACGATCGCTTTGGGGACGATAGAATCAGCGGATAGTGCAATTGTGGAAATTGAAACAGAAGAGGGATTAGTTGGATATGGAGAAGGAGGGCCAGGCATTTTTATTACCGGTGAAACGTTGGCTGGCACGATTGAAACGATCGAATTATTTGGCCAAGCAATCATTGGCTTAAACCCCTTTAATATTGAGAAAATTCATGAAGTGATGGATAAAATATCTGCTTTCGCTCCAGCGGCAAAAGCAGCAATCGATATTGCTTGTTATGATTTGATGGGTCAGAAAGCTCAACTGCCTCTTTATCAATTGTTAGGCGGCTATGATAACCAAGTAATAACGGATATTACACTAGGTATTGATGAACCAAATGTGATGGCACAAAAAGCCGTCGAAAAAGTCAAACTAGGTTTTGATACATTAAAAATTAAAGTCGGAACAGGAATTGAAGCTGATATCGCAAGAGTAAAAGCGATTCGTGAAGCAGTTGGCTTTGATATCAAGCTCCGCTTAGATGCGAATCAGGCTTGGACGCCCAAAGATGCAGTTAAAGCGATTCAAGAATTAGCAGATTATCAAATTGAATTAGTGGAACAGCCAGTTAAAAGACGCGATTTAGAAGGTCTAAAATACGTTACTTCACAAGTTAATACGACAATTATGGCTGATGAAAGCTGTTTTGATGCTCAAGATGCGTTGGAATTAGTTAAAAAAGGCACAGTCGATGTTATCAATATAAAATTAATGAAGTGTGGCGGCATTCATGAAGCGCTGAAAATTAATCAGATTTGTGAAACAGCAGGCATCGAATGCATGATTGGTTGCATGGCGGAAGAAACAACCATTGGCATCACGGCTGCTGCCCATTTAGCTGCTGCTCAAAAGAATATCACACGAGCAGATTTAGATGCGACATTCGGTTTAGAAACTGCGCCCGTAACTGGGGGCGTATCCTTAGAAGCAAAACCATTATTGGAATTAGGAGAAGCAGCTGGATTAGGCATTTCTCATTAAAAAAGGAGTAAAGCAAATGAAGTATGATTTAAAGTATCTTAGTGTTCCTTTGCCTGAGGAAATTCAAAGGGTGAAAGAATTTGGCGATTTTGCAAGTGCGGATATTGCCATTGATTTTTGGTTGACAAAAGAACTTCCGCAGGCATTAAAAGAACGTTTGATAATTGAAAAAGATGTCATTAAAATGATGCGTATGAATGAGTATCCTCATAGCTTTGCAAAAGCTGATCAAATGATGAGAGACACTTTTCAGGATTATCAAACAGAGGAATTAATTCGTTTAAAAGAAACGGGATTAGTGGACTGGGTTTATATTGACGGTGAACCGTATTTCCAACTTCGATTTTTGGCCAATTTAATTAAAACAAATGCGGCATATGTTGCACGTTTGCGGGAAGCAGAAAGCAATCAATTAGAAATTCTCCGCAAAAAAGAACTAAAAGAGAACATCGAACAAATGCAAAAAAACGGTGGTAGAAAAGTGAGAACAACAATTAAAGCCACCATTCAGGTGAAAAAAGAATTTGAGCGTCCAGGTGAGCGTGTTCGTGTCCATTTGCCGCTGCCCAAAGCGTGTCAACAACAATCAGAAATTGAAATCCTAGCTACGTCACCTGAAGCAACCTATATTGCGGCAGAAGATGCGCCTCAACGAACACTGTGTTTTGAAACAATCTTAAAAGAAAATCAAACGTTTACAGTTGAATATTGTTATGTTAATCGGATGGTTTACCAACAGTTAGAAGAAAATAACGTAGACAAAATGCAACCAAGCTTTGATTTAGAGGAACATTTACCGCATATTCGATTCACGCCTTATTTAAGAAATTTAGCAGATGAGATTGTGGGCGATGAAAGTAATCCCTTAAAAAAGGCACGCTTGATTTATGACTTTGTGACGACAAAGATTCATTATTCTTTCATGCGTGAATATTTTACAATTTCCAATATTTCAGAGTATGCCGCAACTAATTTAAAAGGTGACTGCGGCGTGCAAGCGATTTTGTTTATCACGCTTTGTCGGATTGCAGGGATACCAGCCAAATGGCAATCGGGATTATATGTTTCTACACATTATACAGGCTGTCATGATTGGGCACAATTTTATATAGAACCGTACGGCTGGCTCTTTGCGGATTTATCTTTTGGCGGAGGTGCTTACCGAGACGGGGATAGACAGCGGTGGAATCATTATTTCGGCAATTTAGATGTTTTTAGAATGGTCGCAAATAGTGAGATCCAGGCAGACTTTCAGCCGGCGAAAATGCAATTGCGTGCAGACCCAATTGACAACCAGCGGGGAGAATTTGAGTACGAAAATGAGGGCTTGCCCTACGCATGCTTGATAGTTTCGCAAGAACGGCTTTCCATGGAAGAGTTGCCGTTTGATTGACACATAGGGGGAATAGTATGAAAAAGTTAAAAATGATGGGGATTATGTTATTTGTTAGTACGGTCTTGGTAGGTTGTGGCACAACAGCAGAAACAAAAATAGACGAGAAAGCAACTGAGAAAACCAGTGTCTCGAAAAAAGTTTTAAATTTAATGGAGAACTCGGAAATCGGTTCAATGGATTCTATTTTTACACAAGATGAAGCCAGTATTAACGCACAGTCCAATGTCTTTGAAGGGTTATATCAATTGGATGAAAAAGATCAACTAATACCAGCTGCCGCTAAAGAGATGCCTGAAATTTCTGAAGATGGTAAACGATATACCATTAAACTAAGAGAAGATGGTAAGTGGTCCAATGGTGATGCTGTAACAGCCAATGATTTTGTTTTTGCTTGGCGTAAATTAGCGAATCCCAAAAACCAAGCCAATTACTTTTTCTTGTTAGAAGGAACGATTCTGAACGGAACAGCTATTACAAAAGAGGAAAAAGCACCAGAGGAATTGGGTGTCAAAGCGCTTGATGATTATACTTTGGAGGTTACTTTGGAAAAGCCTGTACCGTATTTTACGTCGTTATTGGCATTTTCTCCATTTTTCCCACAAAACGAAGCATTCGTGAAAGAAAAAGGACAAGCCTATGGCACTTCTAGTGAAATGATTGTATCTAATGGTCCGTTTTTAATGAAAAATTGGGATCAGTCAGCGATGTCGTGGGATTTTGTGCGTAATCCCGACTATTACGATAAAGAAAAAGTAAAATCAGAAACGATTCATTTTGAAGTTCTTAAAGAAACCAATACCGTTTATAATTTGTACGAATCAGGTGAATTAGATGTGGCTGTCTTAACAGGAGATTTTGCTAAACAAAATCGAGACAACCCAGACTATGAAGCAATCGAACGGTCAAAAGTCTATTCCTTACGTTTAAACCAAAAAAGAAACGAAAAACCATCCATTTTTGCAAATGAGAATGTCCGCAAAGCTTTAGCTTATGCTTTGGATAAAAAAAGTTTAGTCGATAATATTTTGGCAGATGGTTCAAAAGAAATTTATGGGTACATTCCAGAAAAATTTGTATATAACCCAGAAACGAATGAAGATTTTCGTCATGAAGCAGGCGCCCTTGTCAAAACAGACGCCAAAAAAGCCAAAGAGTATTTAGATAAAGCAAAAGCAGAGCTAAACGGAGATGTAGCCATTGAACTTCTTTCAAGAGATGGTGATAGTGACCGAAAAGTTGCTGAATTTATCCAAGGCCAGTTACAAGAAACGTTGCCTGGTCTCACTATTAATGTCAAAACAGTTCCTTTAAATAATGCGATTGAATTAATGAGAAAAGGGGATTATGAATTGTCTGTTGGCATGTGGGGACCCGATTATCAGGATCCAATGACTTTCTTAGAAAGCTCAGTTAGTGGTAACCGTATGAACTATTCTAGCCCAACGTTTGATCAACTAATTGAAGAAGCAACAACTAAATACGCAAATGATCCTGAAACTCGTTGGCAAACATTAATTAAAGCTGAAAAAGTATTGGTGGAAGAAGATGCCGCTTTAATTCCTTTATACCAAGAGGCTCGTAGTCAGCTTATACGACCAGGTGTCAAAGGTATTCAGTATCATAACTTCGGTGCAACGAGCACATATAAGTATGCCTATAAAGAATAAATTAGTGAACGAGCGTGGAGCAAAAATCCAAAGTGATTTTTGCTCCACGCTCAAAAACTGATAAACGGCGGGAACAGAAGCAACACTACGCGTTGCTCTGATCTCAACAACTTCTAAGGTGTTTTCTCGACATGCGTCTCGTCACAGTACAGCTCTTCAAAAGAGCTACAGCTCTAAGAGTTGCGATGTTTCACTGTGAAGCATGAACAGATGAAATCATCGTACCTACTTGGTGAAGGTCCTTCGGAAATAAGCCGAAATTGTTGAGAATCACGAAGAACGTAGTGATTCGATGATGAACAATACCTACTTGGTCTCCAAAAATTAAAGAACACCGGGTAGGTATCATGCAACATCAACTCGTTCCTCGTTGTGTTTTATGACAATTTTCGGAAATTCCTTCTTATTGCTGAGAAACACTATTTGCAAAGCAAATAGATGTTGAACAGTACCTACTTGGTTCTCGGAATTAAACACTTCTGTCCCGACCTCTTCCCGATAAGAGCTTCTTTTTTGTTAATAGTCAACAATTAATAAAAAAATAATTGAAAAAGGTTGACAAAAATAATGATACTCGTTAGAATAAGCACTGTTAACAAATGAATAGCGTTTTCATGTGACTAGATAATACTAGGCATGGAAGAATTTCGTAATACAATGTGGTGTACAATGGTTACGCAACATGTTTAACGGGATTGTTCTATGCTTTTTTTGTTGTTTTCACTGAAAATGTTAGAATTACTTCTGCAGAAGAGGGTCATTTATGAAAATTAAAAAGGTGCTAAATCAAAATGCTGTACTTGTTCTTGACGAAGGACAGGAGAAAGTAGCTGTCGGTAAAGGCGTCGGGTTTAATAAGACTAAAAATGATGTCTTATCTCGACAATTGGTGGAGCGGATGTTTGTGATGGAGCCAGAAGGACTGAAAAAACTTCAAGTATTGCTATCACAAATCGAAGACAAATACTTTTTAGCGAGTGAAGAAATTATCCAACATGCTGAAACGGTATTGGGTGAAAAGTTGAATGAACATATTAATATTGGGTTGAGTGATCACATTGCTTTTGCAGCTGAAAATATTCAAAATAATATTATTGTTCGGAACAAGCTTTTAAGTGAAATTGAGATTTTATATAGTGAAGAATTTGCTATTGCTCAATGGGCTGTAGAATATTTAACACAAACCTTAGAGATTCCATTTAGTTATGATGAAGCGGGGTATATTGCAATTCATATCCATAGTGCTCGTAGCGGGCGTACTGATAATAGTAAAAGTATCCGTGAAGTTACAATCGTTTCTGAAATTATTCATTTAATCGAGCAGGAATTGGCTATTGATATTCATGATGATAAAAATAGTCTCAGTTATTCACGTTTGGTGAATCATTTACGTTTGTTTATTCATCGCTTCCAACAAAATCAATACGCTGTTTTAGATGAAGAAATTTTGGAAGTCGTAAAGAAAAAGTATGCTGAAAGCTATGAAATCTCAAAAAAAGTACAAGTCTTATTAATGAGAAATTTTCATTATCAAGTACCAAATGAAGAACTTGGTTATTTATCGATTCACATTGAACGATTAAGAATGACCAAATAATAAAAATTAAATAGTTTATGTGAGGAGTTACGTATAATGAAAGCGTATATGCAAAGAATGGGACGTTCGTTAATGTTACCAGTTGCTGTATTACCGGCGGCTTCTTTATTAGTCGGTATTGCTAACTGGATCGTGGGAACAATCGGCGCTAGTCCAGCCACAACTTTTCTAATGAATGGTGGTTTGGCTATCTTAAACAACTTAGCATTATTATTTGCGGTTGGTTTAGCGTTAGGAATGTCAAAAGATAAAGATGGATCGGCAGCATTAGCTGGTTTAGTCGCTTATTTAGTGCCAAAAACTGTTTTAGCGCCTGCTTCTATCCAAGCCATTAAAGGCTTCAAGGATATTGCTGAAGTAAACCCAGCCTTCAACAGCATGGACAACAATGTCTTTGTCGGGATTGTCGCTGGTTTAGTTGCTGCGGCAATGTATAATCGTTTCTCTGGTGTGAAATTGCCAATGGCTTTATCATTCTTTAGTGGAAAACGTTTAGTTCCTATTATGTCAGCTATTTCGATGTTAGCAATCTCAGCTGTCTTATTCTTCTTCTGGCCAGTTGTTTATAACGGATTAGTTGCTTTTGGTAAAGGAATCTCTAGCTTAGGTTTCGTAGGAGCTGGCTTGTATGGTTTCTTTAACCGACTATTAATTCCAACAGGCTTACACCATGCCTTGAATTCTGTTTTCTGGTTTGATGTTGCTGGTATCAATGATATTGGGAACTTTTTAGCTGGTCAACAAGCGTTAGATACTGGTAAAGCAATTGTAGGACAAACAGGGATGTATCAAGCTGGTTTCTTCCCAGTAATGATGTTTGGTTTACCAGCAGGCGCGTTTGCTATTTATCAATGTGCGCGTCCTGAGAAGAAAAAAGTTACAGCTTCATTAATGTTAGCTGCTGGTTTTGCGGCTTTCTTTACAGGCGTTACTGAACCTTTAGAATTCTCATTTATGTTCGTTGCTTGGCCTTTATATGTTTTACATGCAGTCTTTACAGGTATTTCTTTAGCATTCGCTGCGTTTATGCATTGGACAGCTGGCTTTGCCTTTAGTGCAGGTTTTGTAGACTTCTTCTTAAGTTTGAAAAACCCAGTCGCGAATCATCCAATGATGTTGGTGGTTCAAGGACTTGTCTTTGCAGCAATTTACTACTTCGGTTTCCGTTTTGCAATCACTAAGTTTAACTTAATGACACCAGGACGTGAAGAAGGCGATGGCGAAGAAACGCCAGATGTTGCAGAAGGTGACAACAAATTTGCTTCTCTAGCTCGTCGTATTTATGATGGTTTAGGCGCTGATGCTAATGTAACTTCTATTGATAACTGTACAACTCGTTTACGCTTAACAGTGAAAGATACAGGCAAAGTGGATCAAGCAAAAATTAAAGCAACTGGGGTTCCTGGTGTGAAAGTCATTGATGACACCAATATCCAAGTGATCGTTGGTACGGAAGTACAATTTGTTGCTGACGAAATGCAACGATTATATAACCACCAAGCGCCAGCAACACCAGTCAAAGAAACACCTGTTTCTCAATCAGTTGTTGAAGAAAAAGCACCAGTTTCAACGAAAGAAACTGAATTATATTCTGTAGCGAATGGGAAAGTTATTCCTATTTCTGAAGTACCAGATGATGTTTTCTCAGCAAAAATGATGGGTGACGGTTTTGCTGTCGTACCAACAGACGGCGAAGTTTCAACACCCGTTGCTGGTAAAATTACTAGCATTTTCCCAACAAAACATGCGTTAGGTATCCAAACAGATTCAGGCATTGAAGTATTATTACACATGGGTCTAGATACTGTTGAGTTACAAGGTGGACCATTTACATTACATGTTGAAGAAGGCCAAGTTGTAAAACAAGGCGATAAAATTGCAACCATTGATTTAGCGGCATTAGAACAAGCTGGCAAAAAATCAGATTTAATTGTTGTTTTCACAAATCAAGATATTGTTGCTCAATACGATTTACAAAAAGCAGGTCAAACGACTTCAATGAATGATGTAATCGGAAATGTTACCGTAAAATAAAAGTAAAAAAGGGCTAGCCGTAAGGCAGCCCTTTTTTGTATTCTTTGAAAGTATTAGTGTCTGTAGAGCCAGTAATTCAAAATCGCTTGCTCTGCAGATTTTTATTTATAAATAGCCTTAGAAAGTTTCGCATAATTGAACACTTTAACCACTCACAAAAATGGCCAATGTAACGGACAGAAAACAAGGAAGCGTTTTCTTTTATATGGATTATAATAAATATATCAAGGAGGGGTTGCTATGAGTTCGAAAAAAGAACGTGGACAAAAATTGTTGTTACTTCTCTCAAAAAAACAAGATTATATGACTGCAGAAGAATTGGCAAACTGCCTAAGTACTTCTCCTAAGACAGTTTATCGTTTGATAAAAAAAATTAACGATGAATTTTCAGAAGGTTCACTCATATTATCTGAGAAAGGACGAGGATACAAGCTAGACTATGAACGATTTATGGAACAGAATCGACATTTAGTCGAAAAAGAAAGTGATTTTTCGCCAAGGGAAAGACGCAATCGAATTCTGGAGGAATTGTTGTTAGCTTCTCCACAAGCTAAAAATGTTTATGAATTATTTGCAAGATATTATGTTGGCGATTCTGTGATATTTAGCGATGAACAACAATTATCCGAAGATTTAAAGAAATATGATTTAACACTCAAACGGAAAAATCGAACGTTGGCAATTATCGGTGAGGAAAGAGCTATCAGGAAAGCCATTTCCGATAGAATACAACTGTTGAACATTATCGATATTGAGGATCTTCGAAACAACAAAGCATTAAATTTTAATAATTATGATGTCCTTTTTACGTTAGATCAAGTCAGGAACATTGAAAAAAAACTGGATATTACTATTCCACATCCATATAACGTAAACATCTTTTCGCATCTTTATATCTTAATTAGTCGTTCACGAAAAGTAGCTATTTCTGAAAAATACCAATTATCTAACGAAGAAGAACAAGAATTAACAAAGGACTTAGTACTCAAAAAGGTCGCGCAAACAACGATTCAACAGATTGAAACTTATTTAAATAAGAGACTGCCTAACGTTGAAATTTATTACTTATATCAATATTTAGTTTCTTCTAGGATGCAAGGTTCGTTTAGTAAAGTAACTAATTTTTCTTTCAAAGTAATGCAAATTACTCAATTTTATTTAGAGGAAATGAGTGCACAACTAAAAATTTTAACTGATAATGATCAGCTACTTCTTGAATTGGCTAGTCATATAAAACCAATGATAAATCGTCTTGAAAACGGCATACATGTTAAGAATAGTTTATTGGATCAAATAAAAATGACGTATGAAACAATTTTCAGAAAAATTGTGCAAGTTTCTAAGCAAGTAAGTAAAAACTATCAACTGCCGGCTATAAACGAAGATGAGAATGGGTTTATTACATTGTATTTTGCGCGAATGATTGAAACCAATCAGTTACCTATTCGTACTTTGATTATGTGTACCACTGGAATTGGAACTTCAGAACTATTGAGAGTAAAAGTTGAAAAGAAATTCCCTGAATTACAAATTGTTGAAATTATTGCCACACGAAATATAAAGAAATCATTAAAAGATTATTCTGATATTGAATTGATTCTTACAACGATTCATTTACAGGAAAAGGTCCCCATTAAATCATTGTTGGTAAGTGCCATGTTTACAATGGATGATCAGTATCGATTACAAAGAAAAGTTGAGGAAATCTATCATGAACGTTAATCCTTTATACCAAGTTTTCCTAAACCAAGAACTTCTTTCAAAACAGCAAGTATATCAATTCATTGCAGAAACAGCAGCACCTTTGTTAACGCTCGAAGAAAAAAAGCAGATTGAGGAATCTTTGGTAAATCGTGAGAAGATGGGAAGTAATCAGATTGCAGAGCAAGTTGTCTTGCCACATTTAGAGAATGCACTCTTGAAAAAAAGTGAAATATATCTGATTGGCTTAAAAACAGAAATCCAAGAATGGACGGCAGACATTAAGCAAGTGAAATTAATTATTGTCATTTTACTAAAAGAAAATGAACAGTTAAAAGTAAAAAAAGAAATCAGTCGATTTACTAGAAAATTAGCAAATGAAGACTTCTTAGAAAAGTTGTTGCGTTTAAAAACAGAAACAGATTTTTATAAAATTATAGAAAAATTTGAGGAGGAAAAATAATGAAGATAGTCGGCGTAGCAGCCTGCACAGTAGGAATTGCTCACACATATATCGCACAAGAAAAATTGGAGAACGCTGCAAAAAAAGCAGGAGTTGAGATCCATGTAGAAACACAAGGGACCATTGGGATTGAAAACAAACTAACGGATGAACAAATTAAGGAAGCGGACATTGTTATATTAGCCATTGATGTAAAAATTTCTGGAAGAGAGCGTTTTGATGGGAAACGAATCATTCAAGTACCTACAGAAGTTGCTGTAAAATCACCCACTAAACTAATTGAAAAAGCAGAAGAAGTTATGACACAAGAAAAGTAATCTTCTAGGAGGAATTGTAATGGAAGTAAAGGATATCATTGACTTAAAAACCGTTAAAACGAATATGAATGTAAATACAAAAGAGGAAGCGTTAAAAGAATTAGCCAATCTTTTGCTTGAAAATGGCAATATTTCAGAGGAAAAAGGTTTTATAAAAGATATCTATGATAGAGAGGCGGAAGGCCAAACAGGCATCGGAAACTATCTAGCCATTCCACATGGCAAAAGTGCGTATGTAAAAAAAATAGGCGTGGCCATTGGTATTAATAGTACAGAAATTCCTTGGGAATCTTTAGATGATAATGGCGTAAAAGGAATCATTCTTTTTGCTGTGGGTAATGATCATAAAGAAACAACTAGCCATCTTAAACTATTATCATTGTTTGCCAGAAAACTCGGAAATGATGAAGTAGTGAGAGAATTCCTTCAATCAAAATCGCCAGAGGATGTAGTGAAGGCATTCTCTTAATGAAATTACTGAGACAGCATATTGTGGATATTTTCTACAGAAGAATCCACAACAGTAATTTTTTTAAATAGAAAATAAAATGAAAAGAACAATGTTTAGGAGGATAAAAATGAAAAAACTAAAAGAGTTAAATCTTAAAGGTCATTTATTAACAGCAATCTCATATTTAATTCCAATTGTCTGTGGCGCTGGCTTTTTAATTGCAATTGGTATGGGGTTTGGTGGCTCAAGTCAAGGAACCTTGGTGCCAGGTGAATTTTCGCTTTGGGATGCTTTAGCTACTATGGGTGGCGCTGGCTTAGGCTTACTGCCGGTTGTTATATCTACTGGCATTTCCTTTTCAATCGCTGGTAAACCTGGAATTGCTCCGGGCTTTATTATTGGTTTAACTGCGAATGCAGTTGGCGCTGGCTTTATTGGTGGTATCTTAGGTGGTTACTTGGCAGGATATCTTGTATTAGCTATTTTAAAATATGTGAAATTACCAAACTGGGCGAGAGGGTTAATGCCAACATTAATTATTCCATTTTTAACCTCAATTACTGGTGGATTAATCATGGTATATATTATCGGGACCCCAATAACGGCATTTACTTCATTATTAACGAACTTTTTAGATAGCTTAGGTAACTCGTCATTATTAATTTTTGGTGGTGTAATTGGTTTATTAAGTGGTATAGACTATGGCGGACCCATTAACAAAACTGTTTTTGCCTTTGTTTTGACAATGCAAGCGGAAGGACTTAATGGACCAATTACAGCATTGCAATTAGTAAATACAGCAACGCCAATAGGCTTTGGATTAGCTTTCTTCTTTGCTAAATTATTTAGAAAAAATATTTATACAAAACTAGAAGTTGAAACGTTAAAGTCTGCCGTACCAATGGGCGTGATTAACATTGTTGAAGGTGTTATTCCTTTAGTTATGAATGATATTGTCCGAGGAGTCATTGCTACAGCGATTGGCGGCTTCGTGGGTGGCGCAACAACAATGATCTTAGGGGCAGATGCGACAGTTCCATTTGGCGGTGTTTTAATGATTCCAACAATGAGTAAACCGCTGGCTGGCATTATTGCAATTGTTGTAAACGCTGTGGTTACCGGTTTAGTTTTAGCTATTATTAAGAAAGATATAACTGAGAAAGATATGGAAGCTTTAGTAGAAAAAGAAGAAGAGGAGATAAACTTGGAAGATATTCAGATTTTCTAAACAAAATGAAAAAGCGCAACAAAATTAATGCAATTTATATTGCCTGTCAGAGATGTGTCAACGTCTGAATATAACGAGTTAGAAAAATTTTCAAAAACATCAACCAAATAATCAGATAGAAAGAGTTGAAAATTAGAATGAACAAAGTTGAATTTTCTCCGTCACTAATGACGATGGATTTGGACAAGTTTAAACAACAAATCACCTTTTTGAATGATCATGTTGCTTCGTATCACATAGACATTATGGATGGTCACTATGTGCCAAATATCACGCTATCTCCGTGGTTTATTGAGGAGTTAAGAAAAATTTCGAAGCTCCCAGTATCTGCCCATTTAATGGTTACGAATCCAAGCTTTTGGGTACAACAACTAGTAGATATCAAATGTGAATGGATTTGTATGCATGCAGAGGTTTTAGATGGTCTAGCATTTCGCCTAATTGACCAAATTCACAATGCTAATCTTAAAGCAGGGATCGTCCTTAATCCCGAAACGCCTATTGAATCAATCTTTCCATATATTGAATTGTTGGATAAAATCACAATCATGACCGTTGATCCAGGCTTTGCTGGCCAGCGATTTATTGAAGGAACACTTGATAAAATTGTTGCTCTTCGTAATTTACGTGAAGAAAAAGGGTATCGTTATGTAATTGAAATGGACGGCTCATCGAATAGAAATTCATTTAAGCGAATTGATGCTGCAGGACCTGATATTTATATTGTTGGTAGAAGCGGATTGTTTGGATTGAATGAAGATATTGAAAAAGCTTGGAGAATGATGAGTAGAGACTATGAAGAAATGACTGGGAAAAAAATTCCATAAAACATTTGACTGTTTGTTAAAAGAATAGATAAGTTGTATAAAGCCAAGCCTAGAAAAGAATTTTGTTCATTCTTATCTGGGCTTTTTTGATGCAATAAATAAGCGCCAATAGAACAAAATTACTTGTTATTCTATTCTAGGTGAAAACGTTCAATCTTGCGAAGTTACGGTTTGTTCACAAAAAAGTTACTTTTATTAAATAAAACTAAAGAAGTAACAAAAACTTCGCTTTTTTCAGTTATTTCAAGTAACATAGAACGTATCTTAAAAGAAAAAGTTTGGATGATTCGATGCGTAGAGTAAGAAAAATAATTTATAAAATCATGCTACTTTTGTTTGTTGGTTTAGTTGCTGGTCTTGGCTATCTTGGCTATAAAATACATCAAAATGTTGAAACGGTAATGACCTTTGAAAAACAAGTAGAAGCAGAAGTCAAAAAAAATAAAATACCTGAATACAAAACATTAGCTTTAGCGATTATCTATACAGAATCTAAAGGGAAATCTGGCGATATTATGCAGAGCAGTGAAAGTGTTTATGGACAACAAGAAGTGATTGAAACACCAGAAGAAAGTATCGCGCATGGCGTAAAATTTCTCGCGGAAGCGTTAGCGAAAGCAAAAGAAGCTGGCTGTGATGAGTGGACAGGCGTACAAGCATATAATTATGGACTGGATTATATTCAGTTTGTTAAAGAACGCGGCGGGAAACACACGACAGAGTTAGCAGAAGAATATTCAAGAGAAGTCCTTTCACCGTTGCTAGGGAATGACCAAAATACGAAATATCGTTATTATCGTTGGCAAGCGTTAGTTTACAATGGTGGTTACCTTTATCAAAATGGTGGCAATATGTTCTATGCGGAAATTGTCAAAATGAATCGTTGGTTTATTGAAAAGTTAAATTAAAACGAGAAAAGTCTAAAGAATTCTTTCAACTTACAGGAATTTTTTAGGCTTTTCTTGCAGTTTCATGAAAATGCAAGTAAACTAGAAGGGATGTAACTGATTAATTGAAAAGGTAGGGAAAGAGCTGGATGTTGAATAAAGTCGACCTGAAAAAAGGGTTAAGTACAGAAGAAGTTGCCAAGCAGAAAGAGTTAGGCCTTCAAAATAATTATGAGGAAAATGTAGCAAAATCTACAAAAGATATTATTTTTGATAACGTCATGACGTTATTCAACTTTTTAAACTTTGCAATCGCTGTTTGTTTACTATTTGTCGGAGCGTATTCCAATCTGGCTTTCTTAGCGATTATTATTGTGAACATGTCAATCGGGATTTTCCAAGAAATTCATGCCCGTAATTTAGTTCAAAAATTATCTATTGTGGCAAAAGAAAATGTTCATGTTGTTCGAAATGGCGTACAACAAGAAATTGATACAAAAGAACTAGTTATGGAAGATATTGTTATTATCTCTGCAGGGGAACAAGTTCCTTCTGATATGGAAGTTATTGACGGTAAAGTCGAAGCGAATGAAGCGTTGTTAACAGGTGAATCAGATTTAATTGAAAAGGAAATCGGCGATACCTTGCTTTCTGGAAGTTTCATTGTTAGCGGACAAGCCTATGCCCGTGTTATCCACGTTGGTGCCGAAAACTATGCTGTGAAAATCACCCAAGAAGCTAAAGTGCATAAACCAATTCAATCAGAGTTAGTCAATTCGATTCGTAAAGTCTCTAAATTTACAAGTTGGGTGATTATTCCTCTAGGGATTATTTTATTTGTTGAAGCTTTTTGGCTAAGAGATGCTGGCATTAAAACATCTGTTGTTGCTTCTGCAGCTGCTTTGTTAGGGATGTTACCAAAAGGATTAGTACTATTAATTAGTATTGCGCTGACAACAGGTGTCATTAAGTTAGCCAAAAAACGTATTCTAGTACAAGATATGTACTCAATTGAAACATTGGCCCATGTGGACACTTTGTGTTTAGATAAAACTGGAACGATTACAGAAGGTAAAATGAAAGTGCAAAAGGCGATTATCTTGCATGACAAATATGAAGAACTCTTCCCACAGATTATCGGAAGCTACCTATCTGAAAGTACGGATAATAATATTACAATGCAAGCAATTCGTGATCATTATGAAGTATCCAATCGATTTGGCGCAAAAGAAGTCTTGGCTTTTTCTTCTGAACGAAAATGGGGGGCTATTGAATTTCCAGAAATTGGGACAGTTTATTTAGGGGCTCCTGAGCGTTTGGTAGACGATAGTCGGTTGCCAGAAGCTGTTTTTACAGCACAAGAGAATGGGTATCGCGTCTTGATGTTAGCCATTGCGGAACAACAACCGTTAAACGAAACCAAAATGCCTTACTTAGAGCCATTAGCAATTCTAGAAATTGATGATCCAATTCGCCAAAATGCCAAAGAAACACTGGCTTATCTAAAAGAAGAAGGAATCGACTTAAAAGTAATTTCTGGTGATAATCCGGTGACTGTTTCAAATATTGCTCGTCGTGCTGGGCTACCCGGTTATGAGTCTTATATTGATTTGTCGACCAAAACGACAGAAGCAGAAGTGCGTGAAGCAGTTCAGCAATACACAGTGTTCGGACGTGTATCGCCTCAGCAAAAACGAACCATTGTACGTGAGTTGAAAGACACAGAGCATGTGGTGGCGATGACCGGCGATGGCGTTAACGATGTTTTAGCGTTACGAGAAGCGGATTGTAGTATCGCCATGGCAGAGGGAGATGGCGCTACTCGGCAAATTTCTAATCTAGTTTTGCTAGATTCTGATTTTACAACGTTACCAGATGTCTTGTTTGAAGGACGACGTGTGGTAAATAATGTAACCAGAGTTTCCAGTGTTTTCTTCATTAAAACGATTTATTCGTTTATTCTCTCAATCATTTGTGCCTTAACGGCCATTGCGTTCCCGTTCATTCCGATTCAAGTGACCTTGATTGATTTAGCAATTGAAGGGTATCCAGCCTTCTTCTTATCTTTCGAAGGGGACAAACGAAAAGTTGTCGGGAAGTTTTTACCAACGGCTTTGAAAAATGCGTCTGTTAATGCGCTTTTAGTTGTAGCGAATATCATTGCTGTTTATCTGATTGGACAAAATCAAGGATTTTCTTCTTTAGACACCACGACGTTAATGTATTATTTATTAGTCGGAATTAGCTGTATGGCTGTTGTTCGAGCATGTCTGCCTTTAAATCCATTACGCATTTTCTTGGTTTTCAGTACCATTATTGGTATTTATGTAGCAGCTATGTTATTCCACAACATTTTAGAAATTGGTTTCTTAACTTCGCAAACAATGGGTCTCTTCTTTATTATGATGGCCATTAATATTGTAGTGCGTGTAACAATTGGTTTCGTACAAATGAAACGTGCTGGAAAAACAATTAAAGATTTATAAAAAGCAGAGGTTGAGCTAAAAGCATTCGTCTCCAGAAATGCAGTTCTTCTTTAAATCTTGAAGGAAGTCGGAGCAAGTTTGATGTTTAACTGATTATTTTAAGAGTTAGTGTCTGGGGCAGGAGTCAGGATGACTTTTGTCCTAGATACTTTCTTTTTTTGTTGAGTTGAAACAAGATACTTGAAAAACAGAGATTATGTGATACAATAAATCATGTGTAAATGTGTCCATTGGAATTCGCACTGAAATGACAGTGCGTTTTTTAAACGGTCAATCACATGAGTTAGCACAATGCTATTCTTAGGAGGTGAGGACAATGGCACAACGCATTCCTCAGGAAGTCATTGAGGAAGTTCGTCACCGAACGAATATAGTAGATATTATTGGGCAGTATGTCCAGTTAAAAAAATCCGGTAAAAATTATATGGGTTTATGTCCGTTTCACGAAGAACGTTCCCCTTCATTTTCAGTAGCAGAAGACAAACAAATTTTTCACTGTTTTGGCTGCGGGAAAGGTGGAACTGTTTTTAATTTCTTGCAAGAAATTGAAGGCATTAGTTTTCCAGAATCCGTGAAACGTGTTGCAGATTTGGAACATTTATCTGTGGACTTTGATTGGTCAGAGCCGCGTGAAGTAGCGGATACCCCAGAAAACCAACAAAGACGGAGTTTGTTACAACTGCATAGTAAAGCCGCAGAACTTTACCATCATATTTTAGTGAATACTAAAATTGGCGAACCCGCATTAAACTATTTATTAGAGCGGGGGTTAACACAAGAACTAATTGAGACCTTTCAAATTGGATTTGCGCCGCAAAAACGTGATTTCTTAAGTCAAGTTTTTAAAAACGAACAACTGGATGAAACGCTTTTTGAGCCTTCTGGGCTGTTTGTCCAAAGAGATAACGGTACGTTTTTGGATCGTTTCTATCAACGAATCATGTTTCCAATTAATGATCCCCAAGGCAATGTCATCGCCTTTTCTGGTCGCTTGTTAAAAACAGCTGATTTTCCAGGGGATGAGATGCCTAAATACTTGAATAGTCCTGAAACAACACTTTTTAATAAGCGAGAAACGCTGTTTAACTTTGATAGAGCCAGAAAAGAAATTCGTAAAGAAAATACGGTCTTGCTTTTTGAAGGATTCATGGATGTTATCGCTGCTTGGCAATCAGGCGTAAAAAGTGGGGTGGCTTCAATGGGGACTAGCTTGACCAATGAACAAATTCGGCGTTTGGAACGGGTCGCTAAGGAAGTAGTTATTTGTTACGATGGCGATAATGCCGGTGTTCAAGCCACAAACCGTGCGATTCAATTATTGCAAGAAAACAGTCATTTTGACTTGAGTATTGTCAGCATCCCTGAAAAGCTGGATCCTGATGAATATGTGCGGAAATATGGCGCAGAAGCTTTTCAAAATTTAGCCAATCATGGCCGAGAAACAGTTTTTAGTTTTAAAATGAATTATCATCGGTTAACTAGAAACATGAATAACGAAAAAGAACAATTGGATTATGTGAACGAATTGTTACGGGAGTTAACCAATGTTCAATCTCCCTTGGAACGTGATCGTTATTTAAACCAAATTGCTCAGGAATTTCAACTTTCTGTTCATAGTTTGGAAGAGCAATTCAATCAATTGAAGCAAGAGCAACGTTCAGTCCAACGGCAAGAAAGGCAACAATTTTATCAAGATGAAATGATGCCACCACCAATGGAAGAACCTGTTTTTGAAGAGAATCACGTCCAGAACAAGTTACCGTTAACCCAAGTTCAAAAAGCAGAACGTTCTTTATTATTTCGTTTAATGAATGAACAAGGAGTACGGCAAACCATTCAACAATTGCCAGATTTTTCATTCGCTCATGATGAATACCAAGAATTATATTTCTTGCTAGAAAGTTATGCGACACTGCATCAAAGTTTCGACATTGCCGATTTTATTAATTTTTTGCAAGATAATCAAACCAAACAATTAGCAATTGAAATTGCGTATCAGAATTTATCGGAAGAAAGCTCTGAGCGAGAAGTTGCCGATTTATTACATGTAATTGCCTTATCAAGTATTGCAGAGGCAATTGAGCAGAAAAAGATTCAACAGCAAGAAGCAAAACGAGTGGGCAACCAACAGCTTGAAGCCGAATTAACAATGGAGATTATCCAATTGGCTCGACAGCTTAAAGCTCAACGAACATTTACTTAAGCAATAAATGAATAGAACTAAGCGTTTTGTTCATTTTATTTTGATAAGTCCCAGTGATTTATCAGTTATTTCAAGCGTGAACCGAAAAATGAAGGGGGCCTTCTTTCATGGAAAAAGAAACAAGTAAAAAATATGAAGCTGCAGTGGCAGCATTTATCAAAGAAAACAAGCCTAAAGGAACAGTGGTTTATGATGATTTAGCGAATCAATTAGCCACACCGTATACTTTGGATGCAGAAGCTATGGAAAAATTGATCCAAAAAGTTGAAGATGCTGGTATCAGCGTGGTCGATGAAAATGGAGACCCAAGTGAACATAGCTTGAAAAAAGATGAAAAAGAAGCGGAAAAGGCCCAAGCAGAAGACTTATCTGCGCCAACAGGTGTTAAAATTAATGATCCCGTGCGTATGTACCTAAAAGAAATTGGGCGCGTTCAATTGTTAACTGCCGCAGAAGAAGTTGAATTGGCACTTAAAATTGAAGAAGGCGATCAAGAAGCAAAACAACGTTTAGCAGAAGCCAACTTACGTTTGGTTGTTTCAATTGCCAAACGATATGTAGGTCGTGGTATGCAATTCTTAGATTTAATTCAAGAAGGTAATATGGGCTTAATGAAAGCTGTTGAAAAATTTGACTACCGTAAAGGGTTCAAATTCTCTACGTATGCTACTTGGTGGATTCGTCAAGCGATTACGCGGGCAATTGCGGACCAAGCTAGAACGATTCGAATTCCTGTTCACATGGTTGAGACAATCAATAAATTGATTCGGATTCAACGCCAACTATTGCAAGATTTAGGTAGAGAACCAACGCCAGAAGAAATTGGTGCGGAAATGGATTTACCAACAGAAAAAGTTCGTGAAATCCTAAAAATCGCACAAGAGCCAGTCTCTTTAGAAACACCAATTGGTGAAGAAGATGATTCACATTTAGGTGATTTCATTGAAGACCAAGATGCTACCAGTCCTGCTGAACATGCAGCTTACGAATTGTTAAAAGAACAACTAGAAGATGTTCTGGATACTTTAACAGACCGTGAAGAAAATGTTTTACGTTTACGTTTTGGTTTAGATGATGGTCGGACACGTACGCTAGAAGAAGTCGGAAAAGTTTTCGGTGTCACTCGTGAACGTATTCGTCAAATTGAAGCAAAAGCGTTAAGAAAACTAAGACATCCTTCTCGTTCAAAACAATTAAAAGACTTTTTAGAATAAACATACCGTTTAGCGGCTCTTTTCGTGCATGCGAGAAGAGCCGCTTTTGATTTTTAAAAAGTCTCTAAATGTCATTGCTAGTTATTGGAAGAAGGCGCAAGTTGTGGTAAATTAGAAGTAATGGAATATTAGCAGAATGTGAGGCGGAAGAATGACAAAAAAATGTCCGAAGTGCGGGAACGAATTCGATGCAGAATTAACGACCTGCCCAACATGTGGCTATTCACTAACTGACACAACAGTTGATAAAGAAGAAGCGGAAACGACTTCAACAAATATAGATTTTGAAACACAGGAAAATGAAGAACACGAAGATCAATTAAATGAGAATATTGAGTGGTCTGAGTTAAAAGATATGAGCTTAGGCCATGTGATGGAACTGTTTGGCGAATCACCAGAAGAAGAAAGTAATGATGACAAAAAAGAAGAGTCGACAGAAGATAACTTAATAGTCTCTGATTCAGAGGATGTTTCTGGTCTAGAAGCATCGCTTCAAGAAGGGGCTAGTGAGGAGACTCATGATTCGGTGGAGGAGTCGATACCAGCGACAGAAGAGACGCCTACTCATTCAACAGAAGAAAAACTAGCAACGGACGAAGCAGTTAATTTAGAGGAAACAACAGAAGAAACAACGGAAGAAACAACTACTGTTGAAGCAGAAACAGCTGAGGTATCTGAGACGGTGAAGTCAGAAGAGGAAGCTTTAACAGAGATTTCAGGAACTGAAGTTATCTCTACCACTTCTGAAGAAGAAATTTTTTCACAACCACCGATAGAAGATCAAGATGTAACACCAAACGAAACTTTGCAAGCTTATATTCAAGCGCATCGAGCAGATACAGAAATGTCTGAAAATCCATCAGAAGAAACAGCAGAGACCCAAGAGTTAGAAACCAGCGGTGAGGCAGTATTAACCCAAGCCGAAACACCAACTGAATCCATTTCAGATTCTGAAGAAGGGTTAACAAGTGCAGCGTCGCTAGAGGCACCGAGCGACGCTGATGCAACCGAGGAAAAAGTTTCAGATTCAGGTGTGATACCACCGATGAATGAAACTGGGAATGCTCAACCAGCGCCTGCTCCGAAGAAACCATCAAAAAAAGTAGTTTTCGTTGCGCTTGCGGTTGTTTTATTAGCTGGAGGTAGTGCTTGGGCGTATCATGATCAAACGCAAAAAGCTGCCGCGCAAGAGGCGGCGGCACTAACCAAGAAAACAGATACGCTGAAAGATGAACTAGCAGCCTTTTATACCACGAAGGAGCAAGTTTTTATTAAACCCGATATGGTGACTGTTAGTCCAGAAAAACTCTTAAAACAAGTCGCGGAAATTAAAGATTCAGAAGAGTATTCTCAATTAAATAAACAAATTCAAACATTGAAAGAGAAGCAACAAACCATTCAACAAATCAACCAATTATTTGAGGCGCCGATTGTCAATGGCAATGAGTTGAAACCGGCGATTTTAGCTGCTGATCAACCAATTTCCGTAAAGAAATTAACAGGAAATGATCCATTTGACCAATTGATGAACCAAGCAATCGATCAAGCGAACCAACAATACAACCAATTACAAAAAGCTAAAAAAGCGGTTGAGGTCATTTATAAAGATGGAAAAACTACCAATCAGCTGAATCGAGACACGTATCAAGCTGCTAAGGCAGAAGTAGATAAAGTAACAAGTGATAAGCTGAAAAAAGAATTGGTCAAACAAGTCACGACAGCTGACCAAGCGTTAACCAAGGTTGAAGAAGAACAGAAAAGAATTGCAGAAGAACAAGCTGCCGCAGAGCAAGCAAAACAAGCAGAAGAACAAGCGAAACAAGCTGCTGCCGCGAAAAAAGAGAACGCTAAGAAGGAAGAAACAGCAAAAACAGAAGCGAATGGCTACACGGCGCCGAACAGTGACGGGGTTTACACTAGTCCGCTTTATGCGCCAGATGCTGCCGATATCGCTGATAGTAGCAATCCAGCGTGGACATGGGCACCAGGTGTGAAAGAAAAAGTCTTAGACACAGTGATTGCTCGTGGCTATGTGGTTCCTGGCGGATATTCTTTAGAACCTGCCAAAATTGTGAATGGCGAAGGTTACTACAATCTTTATGCAACAAACAATCAATCAAAATTATTAGAAGGCACTACAGAGAAAAATGTTCACATGTATTTAGTTACAATCAATGCTAAAACAGGTTGGTTCAAAGGGAACGCTTCTCGTAATGCAGGGCAATAAAAGAAAATAGAAACAATCGAACAAAAGCGGAAATCTTTTGTTCGATTGATTTTCCTTGAGGAGTTAATGATAAATGAGAGAATTACTAGCAACAACATTTACCGGCATTGTGGTCGATGAAAATGAACAATTTTATTTTGTTCAAAAAAATGGCATCACATTCCGTTTAAAAAAAGAAGAAGGTACGCATGCCATAGGAGAGGCTGTAGAAGGCTTTGGTTATTTAAATCAAAAACAAGAGCCAGCACTGACAACTACAATTCCTACTGTGCGCATTGGTAGCTATGGCTTTGGTACTGTCACAGGAACGAGACGTGATTTAGGTGTCTTTGTGGATGTTGGCTTACCAGATAAAGATGTCGTTATTTCGTTGGATGAATTACCAACTATGCGGGAACTTTGGCCTAAAAAAGAAGACCGAGTAATGGTTACTTTAAAAGTGGACAGTAAAGACCGCATTTGGGGCGAATTAGCAGATGAAAAAGTCTTTAAAGCAATGGCAAAACGCGGGAATGCTGAAATGCAAAACCAAAACTTAACCGGGCATGTGTATCGTCTGAAACTTGCAGGAACGTATATTTTAACTGATGATTTATACATTGGATTTATCCATCCTTCTGAACGATTCCAGGAACCACGTTTAGGTGAAAAAGTAGTGGGACGTGTGATTGGCGTGCGGCCGGACGGCGTATTGAATCTTTCATTAAAACCAAGAAGTCATGAAGTAATCAGCGATGATGCGTTAATGATTCTAACTTTCTTAGAAAGAGCAAACGATCACCAAATTCCTTTCACCGATAAATCAAGCCCTGATGAAATTAAACAAACCTTTGGCATTAGTAAAGCTCAATTTAAACGCGCCTTAGGCCATTTAATGAAACAAAAATTAATTAAACAAGAAGATGGTAAAACAATTCTAATTGGCTCGTTGGAACAATCAAAAGAAAAAAATTAAGGTAGCTAATTGAGAATATCTTGCAAATTACAGTTATTTCTTTTATAATTATTTTAATTTGATTGATAAATTAAGTTTCTTAATTTGTAATCATTCTAAACAAGGAGCTGTAATAATGGATTCGACTGCTGCTTTAAAAAAGACAAAAAAACAATTACATGAATCAGGCTTTAAATTAACACCACAACGGGAAGCAACCGTACTTGTATTATTGGAAAATGAAAAAGATCATTTATCAGCAGAAGAAATTTACTTCTTGGTAAAACAAAAAAGTCCGGAAATTGGTCTAGCAACAGTCTATCGAACGCTAGAAATTTTAACAGACTTAAAAGTCGTTGATAAAGTGAGCTTTAACGATGGTTTAGCTCGCTATGATTTAAGAAAAGAAGGCGCCAAACACTTTCACCACCATTTGTTATGCTTAGAATGTGGCACAATTGAGGAAGTGGAAGAAGACTTGCTTGGTGAAGTAGAGCAAATTGTTGAAAGTCGGTATCATTTTTTAGTCAAAGATCATCGCTTAACTTTTCATGGTATTTGTCAAAGTTGTCAAAGTAAACATTAAAAAAACTGCCTTGCATTAATTTATGCAAGGCAGTTTTTTATTCATTGGAATTATAAATTAGCGAATTTTTCCAATAAGCGAATCATTTGGCAAGTAAAACCATATTCATTGTCATACCAAGCCACAGTTTTCACTAATTGGAAATCGCCAGCTGTCGTTACTTCTGTTTGCGTTGGGTCAAAAATCGAACCTTCTGTCGTGCCGATTATGTCTCCAGAAACAATTTCACGATCATCATAACCGAAAGAAGGGTTATCAATGGTGTGTTTTTTCATTGCTTCATTTACTTGATCAGCTGTTACTTTTGTTTTTAAAATGCTAACTAATTCTGTTAAGGATCCATCCACAACGGGAACACGTTGGGCATGGCCTTGTAATTTTCCATTAAGTTCTGGAATAACTAAGCCAATTGCTTTAGCAGCACCAGTTGAATGGGAATAGTATTGTCTGCAGCAGAGCGTGCCGCACGAAGATTTCCGCCACGAACAGGGCCATCTAATAGCATTTGTGTTGATGTGTAGGCATGGACAGTTGTCATGGTACCAACTTCAATACCGAATTCATTATTTAAGAAGTAAGCCATCGGTGCTAGACAGTTTGTCGTACATGAACCAGCAGAAATGATTTTATCGTTGGCATCAAGTGTATCATCATTGACGTTGTAAACGATTGTTTTCATTGCGCCTGCAGGAGCAGAGATAACCACACGTTTCACACCTGCATCTAAATGAGCTTGTGCTTTTTCTTCAGAGGTATAAAAACCTGTACATTCAAGGACAATGTCTACTCCGTTTTCTTTAACCCAAGGGATTTTACTTGCATCTGGTTCTGCGTAGACACGGGTTTCTTCGCCGTCAACCACAATGCCATTTTCAGTGGCTGTCACGGTGCCAGGATAGGTGCCATGCGTAGAGTCAAATTGTAATAAGTGAGCCAACATTGTTGGGCTAGTCAAATCATTGATAGCCACAACTTCAATATCATCAGAAACTTCTTTTATTCGGCGAAAGGCTAAACGACCAATTCTTCCAAAACCGTTAATTCCTACTTTGACTGTCATAACAAAAATTCCTCCTTTAGATGTTTGTGTTTCTTTGGACCCTTGCTGAAAAAGTGATTTTCTTCAACTATCTATAGTATGAACCTCTAAAATTTTTTTGTCAAAAGACTGATAGCGAAGCGACAAAAAGAAAGCGAAAGATTCATGAGAAATTTTGCTTTTTCCAACGATAACTAACTAGAATTGCTAGACAAACGGTTGTTTTCCCGATACAATAATAAAGACTTTCGAATCACGCTTTTTGAGGTGATTAAAGATAGTAGAAGTAGAATAGGAGGACAAATTATATGTCCATGTTTTTAGATCAAGTGACGATTGATGTCAAAGCTGGTAAAGGCGGCGACGGAATGGTTGCTTTCCGTAGAGAAAAATATGTACCAGACGGGGGTCCCGCTGGTGGTGATGGCGGTCGCGGTGGCGACGTTGTTTTAGTTGTTGAAGAAGGATTACGCACATTAATGGATTTCCGGTTTAATCGTCATTTTAAGGCGACACCTGGAGAAAATGGTATGAGTAAAGGAATGCACGGTCGTGGTTCAGAAGATTTACTTGTCAAAGTTCCACCAGGTACAACAGTTCGTGATGCAGAAACCGGAGCCTTAATTGGGGATTTAATTGAGAATGGTCAGACCTTAGTAGTAGCGAAAGGCGGACGCGGTGGTCGTGGGAATATTCGCTTTGCTTCCCCAAGAAACCCTGCACCAGAAATTGCCGAAAACGGCGAACCGGGTCAAGAACGTAAAATCGAATTAGAATTAAAAGTCTTAGCAGATGTTGGTTTAGTTGGGTTTCCTTCTGTAGGGAAATCAACGTTACTCTCTGTTATCTCGTCCGCTCGTCCGAAAATTGGTGCCTATCATTTTACGACGTTAGTTCCAAACTTAGGGATGGTGACTACTAGTGACGGTCGAAGCTTCGCTGCAGCAGATTTGCCAGGCTTAATTGAAGGAGCTTCTCAAGGTGTCGGCTTAGGAACACAGTTCTTACGCCACATTGAACGGACGCGTGTTATTTTACATGTCATTGATATGAGTGGCATGGAAGGACGCGATCCTTATGAAGATTATTTGGCAATCAATAAAGAATTGGCTTCACACAATTTACGTTTGATGGAGCGACCTCAAATTATTGTTGCCAATAAAATGGACATGCCTGAAGCAGAAGAGAATTTAGCGAAATTTAAAGAGCAACTTGCGAAGGAACGCACCGATGAGTATGCTGATGAGCTACCTATTTTCCCAATCTCTGGGGTTACTCGTAAAGGTATTGAACCTTTATTAAATGCAACAGCTGACTTGTTGGAAGTAACGCCTGAATTCCCATTATATGAAGATGAAGTGGTAGAGGAAGAAACCGTTCGTTATGGCTTCCAACCAGAAGGTCCAGAATTTACGATTGATCGTGAACCAGATGCTTCATGGGTTTTATCTGGTGAAAAATTAGAAAAATTATTTGAAATGACGAATTTCGATCATGATGAAACAGTAATGCGTTTTGCACGTCAATTACGTGGTATGGGTGTCGATGAGGCATTACGAGCACGTGGCGCGAAAGATGGCGACATTGTTCGGATTGGTAATTTTGAATTTGAATTTGTCGAATAAGCATAAAACCAGTTCACTCAGTGAACTGGTTTTTTATTTTAAAATTAGTATTAAATTAGCGAATAGATTGAAATAATATTTTTAATAGCTTATAATTTTAAATGTAACAAAATAACAAACGAAAGGAGCGAAATTGAAATGGAAAACAATCAAGCAATGGTTCCTAAGTTTTCAGTTAAAAGTGCCGGTTTTCTTTTTAGTATGGGGTTCTTATGTGGTGTCCTGTTGCCGAGTGTTTTATTATGGACTTTCAGTCTGCCGTTTAATATTGGTGCCATGATTTTTTTGCCTGTTGGGATTGCTTTTGCGTTAGCGTATAGTCATTATTTTATTGAAACGAAAACAGGTTTTTGTAAGCGTTTTATTTGGTTGTTTTTAATTTCTCTTATTTTATTAGAGCTTATCTCTTATTTATGGCTGATTAAAGGAGTTATTTTTTAAGAGAAAAACAGAGGAGAGTGTTATTTATGTTAGATAAACTGACTGTTTGGATTGAAAATCATCTAGCTGGACCAATGGCTAAAATTGCCAATCAGCGCCATTTACGTGCGGTGCGGGATGGGATTATTGCGACATTACCTTTAATTATTGTCGGTTCTTTTTTTCTAATTATTGCGTTTCCGCCGTTACCAGAATCTTGGGGCATTACTCAATTTTTAACAAGTAATGCTGCTACAATCTTATTGCCTTACCGAATGACAATGTACATTATGGCGTTATATGCGACTTTTGGCATTGGCGCTAGTTTAGCGAAATCATATAATCTTGATCAAGTCTCTGGAGGGATTTTGGCTACGATTGCTTTTTTATTAACATTAGTACCTGTAGCGATTCCTGAAGAAGCCAGTAAAGCAGCTGGCGTTTCTGGGTTTGTTTTACCAATGGCTAATTTGGGTGGTGCAGGGATGTTTGTCGGGATTGTGACGTCAATTATTGCTGTCGAAATCTATCGAGTGACAGATAAGTCTAAGTTCAAAATTACAATGCCTGATAACGTTCCACCTGCTGTTGCTCGTTCATTTGAATCGTTGACTCCGACGTTAATTGTCATGTTATTGATTGGTTCAATCACTTATTATTTAGGCTTTGATTGGCACACATTTGTAGGGAACTTAGTAGGACCACTAGTTCAAGCAGCGGACTCTTTATTGAGTGTCTTGCTGTTGGTCTTTTTAACCACATTTTTCTGGTTCTTTGGGATTCACGGCGCTTCAATCGTAGGATCGTTGGCGCGTCCTCTATGGCTACAACTATTAGAGGAAAACACGACTGCTAAAGCAGCTGGCGAAGCATTACCTCGGATTGCGGCAGAACCTTTTTACCAATGGTTCATTTGGATTGGTGGTGCCGGAGCCACAATTGGTTTAGCCATATTATTAGCCTTTCGGGCAAAATCAGAATATGGTTCAAAACTAGGAAAAGCTATTTTAGCACCGTCTATTTTTAATATTAATGAGCCAGTTATTTTCGGTGTACCGATTGTCTTAAATCCTATTTTAATGATTCCTTTTATCTTTGCACCAATGGTTTTAGCAACGATTGCTTGGTTTGCCACAAAATTAGGTTTAGTAAGTGAAGTTGTCTTTACCGCTCCTTGGACCTTACCAGGACCAATTGGCGCCTTTATGGCGACAGGCGGCGATTGGCGTGCTGCTGTTTTGAATATTGTTTTAATTCTAGTGGCCATCTTGATTTACTATCCGTTCTTTGTAGCTTATGATAAAAATGAGCTTGCCAAAGAACAAGGCAAACAAATAGAAGAATAAAGAGTGCAGCCGTTTAGTGTCCAGAACAAAAGGTGATGACCTTTTGTTCTGGACCTATTTGTTTATAGGCGATGAAAATTCTCAATTTTTTTGAAATGTATAGAAAATTTTGAGAAAAGAAACGCATAAAAAAGTGTAAAATATTATATATATAATGAAAATGGTTTTCTTTTGTGTGAACATAATAAAGTTATTGTTAACTAAAAGAGAAAAGGGGTATGAAAATGGTTAGAACGAAGGTATATACAAAGGAAAAAATCTTAAACGTAGCTGAAAAAATTTTAGTAGATAAAGGTTTTTCTAATTTAACTGCTAGAAATATTGCAGATGCTATGGGGATTTCTACGCAGCCAATTTATTTAGAATTTGTCAACATGGACGATTTAAAACGAACCTTAATTAAATCGTTATTTCATCGTATGCAATTATTTTATAAAGCAGATGTCGGTGCCTCAGACCCAGTGATTGCATTGGGTCTGAACTTTATATTATTTGCCCAAAAACATCAAAAAATCTATACGGCGTTATTTATGAAAGCACATGGTTATGAAGAAGAATTGCAGCAAATGCTTCAAACTTTTTTTGAAGAGCGTTTATTATTGGATAAAAAATATGTACAAATGGACAAAGGAAAATTTGTCGAATTATTTCCTAAAATGGTGGTAATCTATTTAGGTTTAGCCACAGCGGTTACAATGAAAACAATTGACTTAACTAAGAATCAAGAAATTCAATTATTAAGTCAATTATTGATAGAAGAGTAGTGTTTTGTTATTTATTCAAAATAACAAAAATACGACATAAGTCTGAGGAAAAACTGGTCGTTGCGCCCGAGGAAGGATTGTTTAAAACTTGCTATACTTTGGAAGAAGTAACAGAGAATAATTACTCGGGAGGATTTATGTGATGAAATTTATTAAATTTTTAGTGGTGACAGCAATTGTTATTGGTGGTGGTTTATTTGGGGCCAAGTTTTACGCAGAGAAGAACTCTGGCGAATTAGCTGGTGTGTTAGATCAATTAAATCCATTGGTTAAAGAAGGAAATGTGTATGTTAAAACAAAGAAAGCCGATAGCGTTAATGGCTATGGAATTGCTAGTTATACGCAAGTAGCCGCAGATGAGGAAGGCAAAACGCGAGAAATAACTTTCACAGCGGACCATGAATTAAAAACAGATCATTATCTAAAAGTCTCAAATAAAGGGGCCCACATCAATACGTATGAAGAGGTCAATCAAGACCAAGTACCAGAAAAGGCATTACAAGCGATTCAAAAATAACAAAAAGTCAGAACGTATCTTCAGCGTACGTTCTGACTTTTTGTTATTTTTTTGCTTCTTGAAGAATATTGATTTTTTCAATTTTAACATCAGTTTTTGGTTTATCGTTGGCACCAACTTCGACTTTGGCAATTTTATCGACAATATCCATTCCTTTGGTTACTTGACCGAAAACAGTATGTTTTTTATCAAGAGAAGGATAGCCGCCTTTTTTGTAAGCATCAATGATTGCTTTTGGATAATCATCATATAAAAGACCATCAGATTGATCATCTGTATTTTGGACAATAAAGAACTGACTGCCGTTAGTATTAGGTCCTGCATTCGCCATTGATAACGCGCCACGAATGTTATATAACTGGTTTGAAAATTCATCTTCAAATGGTTTATTCCAGATGCTGTTTCCGCCAGTTCCATCACCGCTAGGATCGCCACCTTGGATCATAAAGTTATTGATGACGCGGTGGAAAGTCAAGCCATCATAATAGCCATCTTTGGCATGTTTCATAAAGTTCTCGACAGTTTTTGGAGCCTGTTTAGGAAATAGTTTGATTTCAATATTTCCCATTGAAGTAACCATTTGGACTAAGTCTTGATCTTCGGCAACTTTGTCATCTAGTTGTGGTAAATCTAGTGAATTTAAGTCGACCGAATCCTTTGTTTTGCTTTCACTGGATTTAGCGACAGAATCACTCGTTGCGGTCGTGCCTTTATTATTGGTTGTGTTACAGCCTGCTAAAAGCAAGGTGAATGCTGCAACTGAAGCAACAGCAAGTATTTTCTTATGTTTCATCTGTTTTCCTCTTCCTTTCACACTGACAATTAGGTTCTTTTTTATCATAACAAAAGAGAAGATAACAAACCAGTGGAATTTTTATAAGATTTCCTATAGGAAAGGTGTAGACCACTTTTGTTTTTTTTGTTACAATGTAAGCAGATACATTATTATGTTTTACAATTTAGGAGGCAATCACATGGGAAAATTAGGTATTTCAATTTATCCAGAACGTTCAACATTTGAAAAGGACAAAGCATATTTGGATTTGGCTCATAAATACGGCTTTAAGCGTGTCTTTACTAGTTTATTGCAAATCAATGATGATCGGGAAAAGGTATTAGCAGAGTTTAAAAAAGTCGTAGATTACGCCAACCAATTAGGTATGGAAGTGATGGTCGATATTAATCCTGCATTGTTCGAACAATTAGGCATCTCTTATGATGATTTATCATTTTTCCATGATATGGGCGCTTACGGTATTCGTTTAGATCTTGGTTTTACTGGGCAAGAAGAGGCGAATATGACAAGAAACCCTTATGGCATTAAAATTGAAATTAATATGAGTTCAGGGACAAGTTATGTAGATAATATTATGGCCTACTCACCAAACACAGAAAATTTACTAGGCTCACATAATTTCTATCCACATCGTTATACAGGCTTAGGCTATGAGCATTTTGTTTATTGTTCAGAAAAATTTAGAAAATATAATTTAAATACGATGGCGTTTGTGAACTCACACGATGCTACATTTGGACCATGGCCGACACAAGATGGGTTATGTTCTTTGGAAGACCACCGCGATTTAGAAATTGCAACGCAAGTTAAGCATTTAGTTTTAACAGGATTAATTGATGATATTTCTGTCGGAAATGCTTATGCCTCAGAAGCAGAATTAGCAGCAATGGCAGAAGCCTTTCATGCACCGTATCCTTCGATCAAAGTGGATACAGAACCAGAAATCACAGAAGATGAAAGAATTGCATTGTTCGATAACTTACACAGTTATCGTGGAGATCGTTCTGATTACGTTTTGCGTTCAACAATGACACGTGTTTACTATAAAGATCGTCCTTTCCCAGCTCATACAACGAGAGATATTGTTCGAGGCGATGTCTTGATTGACAACGTTGGCTATGGACAATACAAAGGGGAAACACAAATTGCTTTAAAAGAAATGAAAAATGATGGCCGTGTAAATGTGGTTGGTCGTATTTCTGATGACGAACGTTTCTTATTAGAATTTTTGAAACCATGGTCAAGTTTTAAACTTATTGAAAATAAATAATTTTTAGTTTCCTATAAATAGATAAGTGGAGCATAGCGTAAAAGGTAACATTTTTGTGCTATGCTTTTTTTGTCGCAACAAAATTGTCTCATTGTAGTGGTAAAGAAAGATGGCTGAATCTTTGAATGGTAGTTGTCAAAAAAAGGGCGACAACTTATAATGAATCATACAGTTTAAATAAAAGGAGTACGTAGATGAATCGATGGTTAAAAATTTTGATTGCGCTTATTGTAGTAATTGCAATTGGTTTAATTGCGGCAGGCTTATATTTTTATAATTATGCAGTAGTTCCAGGAAAGAAAGACTTTATAAATGAGAATACCCCAGGGTCAAAAGTGGTCCAGACACCTGAAGGCGCGTGGTTTAAAGATGACAAAAATCGACAAGAATGGTCAATTACTTCGGAAGATGGGCTACGTCTAAAGGCCATTTATTTACCAGCCGACAAAAAAAGTAATCGTACCGTTATTATGGCGCATGGTTATATGGGTTCGGCAGAAACGATGTCTGTCTTTGCGAAAATGTATCATGATTGGGGATACAATGTGTTAGCGCCAGATGCGCGTGGTCACGGGAAAAGTCAAGGAGATTATATTGGGTTCGGCTGGCCCGATCGTAAAGATTATGTCCAATGGATTGAGAAAGTTTTAACCGAAAATGGTCAGCAAGAACAAATCACTTTATACGGTGTCAGTATGGGTGCTGCTACAGTCATGATGACGAGCGGGGAAAAATTACCAGATAACGTGAAAGCCATTGTGGAAGATTGTGGCTATTCTACAGTCAATCAGGAGTTGCAATATCAATTGAAAGAGCTTTTCAATTTACCAAGTTTCCCATTAGTTAATGTTACTAGCGGGATTACGAAACTTAGAGCTGGCTATTTCTTTGGGGAAGCAAGTGCTGTTAAGCAATTGCAAAAGAATCATTTACCAGTGCTCTTTATTCATGGTGAAAATGATACGTTTGTGCCGTTTAGTATGTTAGACGAAGTTTATAATGCAACCCAAGGACCTAAAGAGAAATATGTCGTGCCTGGAGCAGAGCATGCGAAAGCTTATAATAAAAACCCAGAAAAATATAAGGAAACAGTAGCTGCTTTTCTAGATAAATATATAAAATAACAAATTTATTCTTTACTAATAGTAGCAACAACAAAAGACTTGTTCTTAAGTTAACGACTTAGTGAACAAGTCTTTTGTTGTCAGTTGATTTTTTTTAATAAGTTGGAATTTACCCATGCAATCTAGGGCATAATCTGATAGGATAGTACTAGAAATGAGGGAAGGATAATGGAAGAACAATTAGTCGATTATTTACACTATTTACAAATAGAGCGGGGCTTATCAAATAACACACGACGGAGTTACGAACGAGATTTAAAAAAATACGTAGCCTTTTTACAAGAACAAGGCCTGCATTCTTGGGACGAAGTTGACCGTTACATGATTACAGAATTTTTGCAATCCCTTCACGAAGAACAGCAAGCTTCAGCAAGTGTGATTCGGATGATTTCTAGTTTGAGAGGATTTCATCAATTTTTACGTCAAGAACGCTTAAGCGAACATAATCCGATGCAACATATTGACTCCCCCAAGAAAGTTCAAAAATTGCCAAGTACATTATCTGTTGACGAAGTGACTCGATTAATTGAAACGCCTGATACAAGTAAACCACTAGGTATGCGGAATCGTGCTATTTTAGAAGTGATGTATGCAACGGGCCTGCGAGTTAGTGAGCTAATTGAAATAAAATTAGGGGATCTGCATTTATCCATTGGTTTATTGCAAACAATCGGAAAAGGGGACAAAGAACGAATTATTCCTTTAGGCGATTATGCGATTCAATGGATTGAGCGCTATATGAACGAAGCCAGACCTCAATTGATTAAAAATCATCCGAATGAAACACACCTGTTCGTTAATCATCATGGCGAACCGTTATCTAGACAGGGCATTTGGAAAAATTTAAAACAGATTGTCCGAGAAGCCCAGATAGAGAAAAATATTACGCCGCATACATTACGGCATAGTTTTGCGACACATTTGTTGGAAAATGGCGCAGACCTTAGAATCGTTCAAGAATTATTAGGACATGCAGATATCTCCACGACACAAATTTATACACATATTACCAAACAACGAATGGCAGATGTTTATAAGGAACATTTTCCTCGGGCTTAATTTGCGAGAATGCCCACAAACGAATAAATTTATGGTAAACTAGGAAGTCGAGAAAAGAAAGTAGGTGTCGTTTTTGCAAGAAATTAATTTAAAACTAGATGTCTTTGAAGGACCACTGGATCTTCTACTACATTTAATTCAAAAATTAGAAATCGATATCTATGACATTCCCATTACAGCAGTAACTGAACAATACATGTCTTATATTCATGCGATGCAAACCTTAGAGTTAGAAGTCGCTGGAGAATATCTAGTCATGGCTGCCACCTTAATGGCTATTAAAAGTCAGATGTTGCTTCCAAAACAAGAGCTTGAAATCATTGATGATGAAGATTTTTTTGAAGAGGAAGACCCACGGGAAGCTTTAGTAGCTCAGTTATTGGAGTATCGGAAATTTAAATATGCAGCGACTGTTTTACATGAAAAAGAAGAAGAACGTAAACTCTATTATACAAAAGAACCAATGGATATGGATGATTATAAAGAGGAAGATACAACACTACCGCCTAATCAAATTAATACAATTGATTTATTTCTAGCCTTTCATGCCATGTTAGAAAAGAAAAAAAATCGCCAGCCTGTTGAAACAACTGTTGCTAGTGACGATGTTTCCATCGAAGAAAAAATCACCGCTATTTCAGAACGTATGCGTCAAGTACAGAAAGGGAAGGCAGTGTCGTTTGATTCTTTCTTCGATTCTTATTCCAAACAAGAAATTGTGACAACGTTCATGGCTCTTTTAGAATTAATGAAAACAGGCGTGATTTATGCTGAACAAGAAAATAATTATAGTGAAATTTTGTTATTTAATACAGAAACCCAGCAGGAAGATACAACAGAGGTGGAGGAAACACAGTGACATTAGTTAGTCAAATTGAAGCAATTTTATTTGTGGTTGGCGAAGAAGGAATTGGCTTGGAAGAGCTTGCGTACTTATTAGAGAAGTCAACAGCAAAAACCTATGAAGAATTAACGAAATTGAAAGAACATTATGCTTCTGACAATAAATCGGCGTTGAATATTTTAGAAGTCGGCAATCATTTTGTCTTAACAACGAAGAAAAAATATGCCTCATTACTAAAAAAATATGCGCAATCGCCTATGTCAAACGCCTTATCACAAGCGGCGCTAGAAACATTATCCATTATTGCTTATAAGCAACCAATTTCGCGTATTGAAATTGATGAAATTCGTGGCGTACAGACTTCTGGCTCTATCCAAAAGTTAGTTGCCCGTCAGTTGATAGAAGAAAAAGGCCGCGTCGATGGTCCTGGTAGAGCAATTTTGTATGGCACAACGAAGTATTTTATGGATTACTTTGGGTTGAAAAGTTTAGATGAATTACCAGATATCCAACAAATGGAAGATGAATTAGAAGAAGAACTACCAATGGATCTATTTTTTGATCGTTATCAAGAAACGAACCCAATGTCTGAAACAACAGAAGGCGAGGAAGCTTAAACAATGGAAAGATTACAAAAAGCAATTGCTCATGCTGGGGTGACTTCGCGTCGCAAAGCAGAGGAATTAATTGTCAAAGGTCGCGTAAAAGTCAACGGCCAAGTGGTCAAAGAATTAGGAACACAAGTAAGTAAACAAGATACCGTTGAAGTTGATGGTGTACCAATTTATCAAGAAGAATATGGTTATTATTTATTCTATAAACCAAGAGGGGTTATTTCTGCGGTGTCTGACGATAAAGGCCGTAAAGTAGTAACGGATTATTTTACAGATGTTACTGAGCGAATTTATCCAGTCGGTCGTCTGGATTATGATACTTCTGGGTTGTTACTTTTAACGAATGATGGAAGTTTTTCACAAAAATTAACCCATCCTAAACATGAAGTAGATAAAGTCTACGTAGCAAAAATTAAAGGTGTACCAACTAAACGAGATCTATTGCCATTAGCCAAAGGCATTCGCATTGATGGCAAACGCACAGCACCAGCCAATTTTCAAATTCTTTCAGCGGATATTAAAACAGGTAGCAGTGTCGTGGAATTAACGATTCATGAAGGACGTAATCATCAAGTGAAGAAAATGTTTCAAGCTGTTGGTTTCCCTGTTCAAAAATTAAAACGTGAACGTTATGGTGAGTTGACCTTACAAGGTTTGCGACCAGGGCAATATCGTGATTTAACTAAAAAAGAAATCAGTCAATTATTAAATCAAGCTAAATAAGATAAAATGACTCGATCTCTTCGCGCTTATGGCGAAGGGATTGTTTTTTTTTGAGAAATGAAACAATCAATGAAATTTAATAAAAAAGCTTAGTTAGTTGCATTCATTGTTCAAATCGGTTACACTAAGTAAGTAAAAAAATATAATACAAGGTTCGTCTTCAGGGGCAGGGTGTAATTCCCGACCGGTGGTTATAGTCCACGACTCGTTTTTAACGATTGAATTGGTGTAATTCCAATACCGACAGTATAGTCTGGATAAAGAAGATAGGGCTTATTTGAGACGCTTTTTCATCAGATAATCCTACTCTATTTTTCCCTGCAGAAAAATAGGGTTTTTTTGTATGACAAAGAAGCGAATCAAAAAGTTCGTTGAAGATGGGTCCTTAATTGGAGGATTTCAGATGAACAACAAGGTACAAAAAATGGTCAGCATTGCAATGTTGGCTGCAATCGGTACAGTATTACAATTTGTGGCATTTCCGATTATGCCGGCGTTTAGTTTTTTGAAAATCGATTTTAGTGATATTCCGATTCTACTCGGAATGTTCTTGTACGGACCGTTAGCAGGAATAATTACTGCTTTTGTTCGTTCGTTGCTACACCTGTTCTTAACCGGACTAGCACCGCAAAATATGGTGGGAGATTTCGCTAGCTTTTTAGCAAGTAGTATCTTCACCTTGCCAATTTTTTATTTCTTTGGTAAAAAGAAAAATATCCGTACAAATCGGATAGTGGGCTTAGTAAGTGGGATCTTAGCCTTGACAATTTTCATGAGTATTGCGAATTATTTTGTCATTACACCCATTTACTTACAATTATATGGTGTGACCACACAACAATTTTTAGGAACATCTTTAGCAAGCTATGTGGCGATTGGTATTGTGCCATTCAACCTTATTAAAGGCCTCTTAGTCAGTGGTGTTTTTCTAGTACTACATGCGAAGTTATTGCCATGGCTATCAAAAAAACAACATACTATTCAGAAAAAAACACCGTTAACAAAATAAATGATAAAAAACCTGCTGTTGAACAATGTTTGACAGTGGGTTTTTAAAATTTACGCCTAAAAGAAAAGAGGTTGTCATAATCTGTCATCATTCTGTTAAAAAATACTAAACCATCTGCATTGTAATTTTAACTTTCCCTTGGTATGATAGAAATCATCAAAGAAAGAGGAGTTTTCCTGAGTGAAAAAGTGTAAAAATTGTCGTCACGTGAATCGTGATACGGAGTCCTTTTGTGAAGAATGCGGCGCTCCGCTAATGAATGAATCAATGCATCAAGAGGAAAACCAAGCGCAACCATCAATGAATAAAGGGAACGAATCTACTCCTCTCAGATCAAAAAGAAGCTGGATCTGGGTGTTTCTTTTTGTGTTCATCGTTCTTGGAGCAGGTAGCTATTTTCTCGGGACGCATTATTTTTCTAAGGAACAACAAATTTCTCATTTTATTGAAGCGATTGAGAATGGTGATGCCCAAGAATTAAGTAAAAAAATGAGGACGAACGAGTCTGAATTTCAAGTGAATCCGCAAAGCATTAAGCCCTTAATCACTTATTATCAAAAAAATCCAACTGAGCTAAAAAAATTAGAAAAAGCGCTATTAAAGGATAAAAAGCTACATGGTTTAACTATTCGTGAAACAAGTCAAACAGCATTTTTCTTTCACCGTTATCAATTCATTTTAACGCCTGTTTCTGTTCAGTTAACGACGAATCAGCGCGGTGTGACGCTAGCAATGAACGGGCGGGAAGTGGGCACTTCCGACTCAACCACTTATCAAAAGGAATTGGGACCCTTAGCGCCAGGACAATATACCTTTACAGCCACAGTGAAAGATAGCACCGGCGAACCTGTTATCACAGAAGAGTATCGTTTATTAGAAGAGGAAAATTATATTTCTAGTATTCCTTTAGATTTTAAACGAATGAATTTTGTTGTGGAGAGCAATCTGCCAGACGCAGATATTTATATTAATGATCGGAAAGTTGGTACGCTAACGAATGGAAGCAAAACGATTGGCCCTTTGTTCTGGTCCAAAGGGATGACGATTCAACTTAAAAAGACGATTAATGGAGAAGAAATTCAAACATCAAAAGAAACGATTGGTGAAAATGATTTTGTCGAAGCGCTCTCCGATAATCCAACGCTACAATTGAATTTTCCGTTAGCTAGCGACTATGATGCCCGCAAAGCGCTAGAAACCTTTTATCAAGCATTTGCCAAACAAGTGAAAAGTCATACGGATAGTACAGAATTTGCTAAAAAATATCTCGTTGGTGGGGAAAATAATCCTCAATTTCCTTCTTTTATAGAAGCACTTGAACGATTACGTGAAAAGAAATCGACCGATGTTTCACCAGATTTTGAAGTGACCATTAATACGCTACAATTGGATGGTAAAGAAAATTACCATGTCAATTATTATTTAGAAGCTAAAAATTCTAAAGCAAAAGAAAATGGTCTTCGTTATGAATGGATCAATGGCCTAAATGATCAAATTCATTTAGTCAAAGAACCGCTAAAAGAAGGACAATTACAGTTTGTTTCGATAGATGAACAAACACTTGCTTGGCTCGAAAAAATACTCTAAGCAAAAATGAGTGCTAAATTATTTAGCACTCATTTTTGCTTATTTCTATTGCACGCGTGGGACATTTGCGGTACGCTTTTAACACATTCTCGCGTTCGTTTTCTGGAATAAATTGTTGTCGAGCATGCGGCTCGTCTTTAAAAAGGACAATCCCATGATCATCATAATCAAATATATTGGGCGCATAAACTTGACAAAGTCCACAAGCAATACATTTTTCAGGAACTAAACGTGATTGCATAAACAGTGACACATCCTATCTAAAAGAGGTTTACTATGGAAGCAACTTTTATTTTAGCGTTATTATCTCATGGATACAAGGTACGTGCATCAACTTTGTATCATCTTTTAAAAGGCAAACGGACTAGCTCTGTTTTGATTTATGGTTTTTTATATGATTGTTTACGGTTCATTGGCTGGTGGCCAACGATTTCCGAACAAGCCTTTTTTCAATTTCTTGAAAAACTTTCGAAGGCGAAACAAATTCAGTATCACAAAGAGACAAATGAGATTCAACTAACAAAAGAAGGGCAACTATTTTTAAAGGAGCATCATTTTTCGTTGCTGGATTATCCTGCAATTGATCTTTATCGTTTTGGCAGAAGTGATCGAGAAAGTTGGCAACTCATTCAATTTGCCGTGCAAGTGACTTCGTATTTATCATTTGAGGAAAAACAGTATATTCCACTTTTATCAACACCGATTCCGCAACTATATTTGAAACGATGGTTACAACAAGACAAGAAAGAGCAGCGCATTCAATCAATCAAAGAAGAACTGTTGCGAGGGTTTGAGTTACTACCTGAAGCAGAAAGCGACTATTTGGTTGCGCAACTTTCTGGTTATCAGCAAACTGGCAAAGTTCCTCAGCAATTAACAAGCCATAAGACAGCTCTTGAACAGCGTTTATGGCATACGCAAGCGGTTCATCATTTACTGCAGTTGATAATGTACGGAGGAAACTATCCTGCTTTACAAACGCTTGTATGGCCGTATCTAGAAAAAAATCTAAACCAAAGTATGCAAGAAACCCAACGATTGTTAACGGAAGGCAAGACGCTTCAAGAAATTGCTGAGCAGCGAAAAATAAAACTGAGTACCATTCATGATCATCTATTAGAGTTGGCTATTCAAGGGCAGCTGCAGGCGTCTGTTTATCTTGAAAAGGAGGCAATACTCCAAAACTTGGCTCAAACAGAACAAAATCCGCGGTTGTGGGTGTATCGGGATTGGCGAGCGCAAGAAGCGACGCTTTCTTATTTAGATTTCCGCTTATATCAAATCCAACAAATTTGGCAAGAAAAGGAGTGAGTGTTGTTGACATTAGAACAAGAATTATTCACTCGATTTGGTTATGCAGCGTTTAAGCCTGGTCAAAAAGAAGTGATTACAAACTTACTTGACGGTATGAATACATTGGCTGTTTTGCCAACAGGCACTGGCAAATCATTGTGTTATCAATTTGTGGGCCAAAAGTTAGAGGGACTAACGGTAATTGTTTCTCCCTTACTTTCGTTAATGGAAGATCAGGTGCGTCAATTACAAAGACAAGGAATTAAAGGTGCGGTTGCCTTAAACAGTACGTTACAGTATTCAGAAAAGCGTTATATTTTAGCGAAAATGTTCCAATACGATTATCTGTTTTTAAGCCCAGAAATGCTTTTGCAACAAGAAGTACTTAGTGTGTTACAACGCCAAAAAATTGCATTATTTGTGGTGGATGAAGCCCATTGTGTTTATCAGTGGGGCGTCGATTTTCGCCCTGAATATAGTAAATTAGATCTGGTCCAAAAACAGCTAGACTTTCCTTTGACCTTGGCGTTAACTGCCACAGCGACACCCGTTGTACAGCACGCAATTATAAAACAATTATTTTCTCATGGTAGCTATCAAGAAGTTCTTTCTTCAGTGAATCGAAAAAATATTGGCTTGTTCGTGAAGGAAACGTCAGAAAAAGAAGAAGTATTACTAGATTACTTATCTAAAACGGCTGGTAAAATCATTATCTATTGCGCCACGCGCAACAAAACAGAACAAATCAGTCAACTTATTCAGGCGAAAACCAGTTTTAAGGTAGCCTATTATCATGGGGGCTTGGAGGCTAGTGAACGTAGTCGCTTGCAAGAACAATTTATTGATAATCAAATCGATATTCTTTGTGCAACGAATGCTTTTGGGATGGGAATCGACAAACCTGATGTTCGTGGAGTGATTCATTTTGATTTGCCTGATAGCTTAGAAAATTACCTGCAAGAAATCGGGCGAGCTGGACGTGATAGTCAAAAAAGTTGGGCGCTATTATTGTATAAAAAAGGGGATGAATTTATTCATCGGTTTTTCTTAGAAGAGACAAGAGCGAATCGAGCGACCTTAAAATCGCTGATTGAAGGAGAAGAACAAGCATGTTTGTTAGAAAATGCCACCGAGTTACAACAAAAATGGGTTCAAGGCTATTTAGCCAAGGATTATTCTTTTGAAGAGCTAGAGCATCGTTTAGAGGAGAAAGAAAAAGATCGTCAAGCGCAATTAAGAGGGATGCTGACGTATATTGAAACCACAACCTGTCGAAGAACGTTGATTCAAACCTATTTTCAAGAACCGATTGTCAAACAATCACTGGAAACTTGTTGTGATAATTGTGCGTTATTCTTTGACATTTACCAAGATTCAATAGTAAAATCGAACAAGACCAGCAATCAAAATGAAGAAGATTGGCGTTCTAAATTTCTAAAATTATTTAAAGAACGTGATTAATTCATTTTTTTAGTCGGCAGTTGGCAAAAGCTATGATATAATAACAAGCGAGAGAAGTTTAGGAGGAAATTAGCAGTGAGTAAAAAGGACAAAAAGAAAAACCAAGCTCGTGAGCCATGGGAACAATCAATTTATGAACCTGATCAAAATGGTGGTGGTTCTCGTTTAGCAAAACGCCAACAGCAACGAGGAAATTCATTATTTCTAACTGTTTTAGTTATTTTGCTATTATTAATTATTGCCATTCCAATTGGGACTTTCTTATGGATGATGCAAGACAAGAAACCGAACGAAAGTGCTAGCAAAAATAGCCAGCCATCTTCTTCATTAGTCCAATCATCATCAAAAGAGAAGAAAAAAGAAAGTACGTCAAAATCAGTGGAAAGCTCAGAACCAGCAAGCAGCCAACCAGCTGAAAATACAACACCTTCAAGTTCAGATGCTGCTGCACAGCAACAACAGGACCAACAAGCACAACAACAACAGCAACAACAAGAGCAGCAACAACAAGAAGCTCAAAATCAACAACAGCAACAAGCGCAGAACCAACAACCTGTTTATGATACCGTTCAAAGTGGCGAAGGGGCGCGTCAAGTTGCCGAACGTAACGGAATGACATTAGAACAAATTTTAGCGTTAAATCCTGGGATTGATACATCTGTGTTTTATCCAGGACAACCATTACGTATTAAATAATCCAGAAAAAGAGGTTTGGACAGCACTTTCAAGGGCTAAACCGCGACGGATGATTACATGAGAATGCCAATAAGCAGAAATTTCCGAAAGATGTTTTGCGTCTTTCGAGGGATTTCGGCTTATTGCTTTTTCGTTAGAAGCTCGTCATCAGTTTAAATCCAAGTTCTTTTCTTCTGATTTTAATATAAAAGAAGAAGCGCATTTTAAAGGATGCATATCAGTTAAGGAGTTTTTTCATGGGGAAAATCAGTATTGCTATTGACGGACCAGCTTCGTCAGGCAAAAGTACAGTTGCAAAAATTTTAGCAAAACAATTGAATTATGTGTATTGTGACACGGGTGCCATGTACCGAGCGATTACGTATCTGGCCTTGCAAAATCAAATCGACATTCAAGCGGAAGAACCATTAGTAGCGCTTTGTGTCAACCACACTATTTCTTTTCAGCAAGCAGAGAATGGCCAACGTGTTTTTATCGACGGTCATGAAGTGACCGAAGCGATTCGCCAGCCAGATGTAACGAATGCTGTTTCAGCTGTTTCAAAACATGCAAAAGTTAGAGAAGAAATGGTGGCGTTACAACAGAAAATTGGTCAAGCCGGCGGAGTTGTCATGGATGGTCGAGATATTGGTACTGCAGTTCTACCAAAGGCTGAAGTAAAGATATTCTTGGTGGCTAGCGTTGAAGAACGTGCAGAACGTCGTTTTAAAGAAAATCAAGAAAAAGGGATTGAGACGGATTTTGAAACCTTGAAGGCGGAGATTGAACGTCGGGATTATTTAGATTCAACCAGAGAAGTATCACCCCTTGTCCAAGCAAGTGATGCTGTGAAAATCGATACAACAGGGTTGACGATTGAAGAAGTCGTCGCCGCCATACAAAATGTGATTAAACAAAAAGGTTTTGAACTTTTTTAAAGAATTTTAAGAAAAATAGAAGAAATCGCTTTATTTTTTTACAAAAATCTCGTACTATGTAAGTATATATAGCTAAGTTTTGGAATTTTTGTTGGCATAGGAGGATAAGAGGCATGACAGATTTTGAAGACAAACAAGTAGCAAACAACGAAACAATGGAAGATGCAATGAACAGCGTTCAAGAAGTCAGTGTTGGCGATATTGTTAAAGGCGAAGTTTTAGCCATTGAAGACAAACAAGTTGTTGTCGGCATTGAAGGAGCGGGCGTTGAAGGCGTTGTTCCTGCAAAGGAATTATCGACTTTACCAGTTGAAGATGTACACGAACTTGTGAAAGTCGGTGATGTGTTAGATTTAGTTGTTATCACATCAATTGGCAAAGATAAAGAAAACGGCAGTTATTTACTGTCAAAACGCCGTTTAGATGCTAAAAAAGTTTGGGAAGAAATTGAACAAGATTTCCAAGCGGGCAAAGTAATCGAAGCACCTGTTACAAATGTTGTTAAAGGTGGTTTGGTTGTTGATGTCGGTGTTCGCGGATTTGTTCCTGCCTCAATGGTTGAAGATCATTTTGTTGCAGATTTTTCTGAATATAAAGGTCAAACACTAGCATTTAAAATTATTGAAATCGAACCTTCAGAAAACCGCTTAATTCTTTCACATAAAGCAGTTGTTGAAGCTGAAAAAGAATCGAAAAAAGAAGAATTACTTTCTTCTTTACATGACGGAGACGTTGTTGAAGGGAAAGTAGCTCGTTTAACAGATTTCGGCGCATTCATTGATTTAGGTGGCGTGGATGGTTTAGTTCATGTTTCTGAAATTGCTCATCAGCATGTGGGCAAACCAAGTGATGCGTTAACTGTTGGCGAAGACGTTCAAGTAAAAATTCTTTCAATTAATCCAGAAGAAGGACGTATTTCTTTATCTATTAAAGAAACATTGCCTGGACCATGGACAGATATCGAAACAAAAGCAGCCGCTGGGACTGTTTTAGATGGCACAGTAAAACGCCTAACAAGCTTCGGTGCCTTTGTGGAAGTTTTCCCTGGTGTGGAAGGATTAGTGCATATTTCTCAAATTTCTCACAAGCACATTGCAACGCCTCATGAAGTCCTTCATGAAGGGGATCAAGTACAAGTGAAAGTTTTAGAAGTTAATCCAGAGGAACATCGTATTGCTTTAAGTATCAAAGCGTTAGAACCAAAACCTGAGTCTCAAGAAGAACCAAAAGAAGAACAGGAATATGAATTGCCTGAAGAAAATACTGGCTTTACCATGGGCGATATTTTAGGTGACGCTTTATCTGATGCGAAAGAAGAGGAATAACACGTTACTTTCTTGAAATTTATGAGTTTGACATAGCCGTAAACAGATCGGCTATGTCAAACTCATTTTTTCTTGAATTGGTTAGAAAATCAGCAGAAACTAAAACTTTTCTTGCACTTTAAGGTTTGATTAGGTAAACTAGTAAGGATTGAAATTCTCAAGGAGGGAATCAAATGGCAAATCCAACTATTGCGATTGTCGGTAGACCGAATGTCGGTAAATCGACTATTTTTAACCGCATTGCCGGTGAGCGTATCTCGATTGTAGAAGATACTCCTGGCGTAACACGCGACCGTATTTATACAACTGGAGAATGGTTAGGGCGTGAATTTAGTATTATTGATACCGGTGGGATTGATTTAGGTGACGAACCATTTATGGACCAAATCAAACACCAAGCAGAAATTGCGATTGATGAAGCAGATGTGATTATCTTTGTTGCTAGTGGCCGTGAAGGAATTACTGATGCAGATGAGTTAGTAGCAAAAATTTTATATCGTAGTAATAAACCAGTGATCTTAGCTGTTAATAAAGTTGACAATCCTGAAATGCGTAATGATATTTATGAATTTTATGCTTTAGGACTAGGGGATCCTTTCCCAGTTTCTGGTAGTCATGGTTTAGGCATTGGCGATGTGTTAGACGAAGCAGTTAAACATTTTCCTAACACTTCAGAAGAAGAGGACGAAGATACAATTAAATTTAGTTTAATCGGGCGTCCAAATGTCGGTAAATCATCATTGATTAATGCTATTCTTGGTGAAGATCGCGTGATTGTTTCAGATATTGAAGGAACAACGCGAGATGCAATCGATACGTATTTTGAATCTGAAGAAGGTCAAAAGTTCTTAATGATTGATACGGCTGGTATGCGTAAACGTGGGAAAGTATACGAATCAACTGAAAAATATAGCGTCATGCGCGCAATGCGGGCGATTGAACGCTCAGACATTGTTTTAATGGTCTTGAATGCAGAAGAAGGTATTCGTGAGCAAGACAAGCGTGTGGCGGGCTATGCCCATGAAGCAGGTCGCGGTATTATTATCGTGGTCAACAAATGGGATACAGTCAAAAAAGATACAAATACAATGCGTGATTTTGAAGCGGAAATTCGTGATGAATTCCAATATTTAGATTATGCACCTATTATTTTTGTGTCTGCATTAACCAAACAACGTTTAAATAAACTGCCTGAACTAATTGAAACAGTTAGTATGAATCAAAACTTACGGATTCCTTCAGCGTTGTTAAATGACGTTATAATGGATGCTGTAGCAATTAATCCGACACCAACCGATAAAGGAAAACGTTTGAAGATTTTTTATGCAACACAAGTGGCAGTCAAACCACCTACATTTGTTATTTTTGTCAACGAAGAAGAACTAATGCACTTTTCTTATGCCCGGTTTTTAGAAAATCAAATCAGAAAAGCATTTACGTTTGAGGGCACGCCGATTAAAATCATTCCGCGACGCCGAAAATAGTGCATTCTACCATACTTTTTTTAGATATTCAAATAAATTTATCAACTTTGAGAAAAAATGATTATTTTTTGAAAAAACTGGTTAAAATACACTAAAAACCTTGCTATTACAACTTTCTTATGCTATCTTGTTAACAGAATATTGAACCAGATCAATATTTGCTGTCTGTTTTTGGACCACTCAAAAATAGACGGAACTTTAGGTGTGTAAAAACATCGTATCTCTTATAGAGGAGGTGAAATGATCCATGGCAAATAAAGCAGAATTAATCGAAAACGTTGCATCTTCAACTGGTTTAACTAAAAAAGATGCTACTGCAGCAGTAGACGCTGTCTTTTCAACAATTCAAGAAACTCTTGCTAAAGGTGAAAAAGTTCAATTAATCGGTTTTGGTAACTTTGAAGTTCGCGAACGCGCAGCTCGTAAAGGACGTAACCCACAAACTGGACAAGAAATTCAAATCGCTGCAAGCAAAGTACCTGCATTCAAACCAGGTAAAGCATTGAAAGATGCAGTGAAATAAGACAGACAATTAGAACCCTTGGTTTCCAAGGGTTCTTTTTTGAATCATACATAAAAAATGTTATTTTAAGAGGTGGTCGAAACAGTACGCTAAAAGGCTAAATTGTAACGAGCCTTGGGTGAGAAAAACGTGCTTCGCTCCGAGAATCAAGCGGGAACGGTTCGACACTCGCTCCTTGCTTTTTTGATAAAAAGAGAAAGATTTATGAATGAAGGACAAAAATAAGTTGTTGCCAGTAGCTGTTTTTTAGTGGTTATGCTAGACTTGGGGTGAAGGAAGAGGAAACAGTCTTAAGGTGGTGAATCAATGAAATACAACTATTCTAGAGGGGAAAACAAGGTCGCTATTATTTATGGAGAAACATTTGCTTCCGTCCTAAAAAAACGACCAGTAACGACGGAGTCAATCGTTGTTTTGGCGAATCAGCGTTACTATGATCTTTTTTCGGAGAAGATTAATTATGCCTTTGGGGAACAGTTGGGATTAAACTGGTATATTTGTCGCAATGATGTTCATTGCAATGACTTATCAGAATTAGAAAGTGTGTTACGTTTCTTAGCTGATTGGCCAGAAAATCAGGATGTTTTATTGATTGGTTTAGGTAATGAAGGGGTACTACAATTAACCGCATTTTTGCACCAAGTAAGTAAGTGTTCCTCCAAATGTTGGCTGATGCCTGTGTCTGTTCAAGCGTTACGGCAAGGACTTTTACCAAGTGTCACAATTCAGCAAGCACAGCATGCAACCATGCATATAGAAAATCATTCAGAAGAAATTTTGTTTGATAGTACCTTGACCAATAAAAAAGGTGCCGCTCCTTTAATTGATTTGCTCGTTTTTATTCGAGCGGGTCTTGTCTGTGATTATGCTTATTTACAAATGCTATACCAAACGTATCCAGATAAAAAACGGTTGAATCAAACGTCATTTAATGGTATTTTAGACGAGTTGTTATCTTTTTATGAACAAGCAGGGGAAAAAGTGGATCAATTTGGCCGAGTTTTTGAAGCGGCCTTTGCTACAACCGAAAATGGCCATTTGTTATCAGGTCCCATGAAACGATTATTGGGATTATTGTTACAAGTTTTATGGAGCCAGCAAGTCAATCACTTTGACTTTCAATTTAAAAATTTTATCGTTTGGTTTATTCGCTTAGGTTTTCCGGTGGCGTTTCCAAAAGAAATTTTAAGTGCTGATTACGCAGAACAAGTCTTGGCTCACACAGAAACACTAGGTCCTCCTATGGTGTTGGGAAAAATCGGTCAACTAGGAGCAGCTTTAAAGCCAACGCCCGATCAACTGTTAACAACGATTGAAAGATACCAAGAAATTTTAAAAGAGATTTGAGGGGAAATTATGTCATATAGTGAAAAAATGGTTCAAGCATTACAAGCTGAAAATTTAGCAGAAGCACAGTTAATGTTTGAAGAAGCATTAAAGAAAGATGATGAAAATACCTTAGCTGATTTAGGGGAAACGTTATTATCTTTAGGTTTTCTAGAAGAAGCCAAACAAATTTTCCAACAATTGTTGGAACAATTTCCCGATGCAGATGGCTTAAACATTCCATTAGCAGAAATCGCCATTGAAAATAATGAAATAGATGACGCATTCATCTATTTAGAAAAAATTCCAGAAACTAGTGACAGTTATGTCCAAAGCCTCTTAGTTACTGCGGATTTGTACCAAGTTTTAGGGATTCCAGAAGTCAGTGAAGCGAAATTAAAAGAAGCAGCCAATCTTATGCCAGAAGAGCCGTTAATTCAATTTGCTTTGGGAGAACTATACTTTACAAATGGTCAATTTGTCGAGGCTATTACTCGTTATCAAAGCATTGTAGAAAGCGGGACAGCGCAAATCTCTGCTATTTCCTTGAATGAACGCTTAGGAAGTAGTTACAGCATGTTAGGTGATTTTGAAGAAGCAGTTCCTTATTTGGAAGCCGCGGTCAAAGAAGAACAAACAGACGATCGTTTATTCCAGTTAGCTTTCACTTATTTACAGTTACATGAGAATCAAAAAGCCATTACGTTGTTCCAGCAATTAAAAACACTAAACCCACATTATCAATCACTTTATCTATATTTAGCGGAAGCGCTCCAAGAAGAAGAGCAATTAGAGGAAGCAAAAGCGGTGATCGAAGAAGGAATTGCGGAAAATCCCTTCCAAGTAGAGTTATACCAATTTGCCTCTGAAAATGCCTATCGCTTACACGATATTGCTGGTGCTGAAAACTGGTTGTTAAAAGCTTTGGAATTAGGTGAGAAAACAGATGAAAGTCGTTTGACCTTAAGTAATCTCTACCTCACGGAAGAGCGTTTTGAGGAAGTAATTACTATCTTAAATGATTTAGAGGAAACGGATCATCCTTATGCTGAATGGAATTTAGCAAAAGCGTACAACGAATTAGAAGACTTTGCCGTCGCTAAAGTTCATTATGAACAAGCAGCGCAAGAATTGTCTCACGAACCAGAATTTCTAAAAGAATACGCATTGTTCTTACGAGAAGAAGGCGAACTTGAAAAAGCAAAACACTTGTTATACCACTATTTGGAACATGAACCTGGTGATGTCGACATGCAATCTGTGCTAGCAGATATGGAAGAAAGATAGGAAACGACGATGTTTGTTAGTTTATCAGAAAAGAAAAAATTTTTAACTTGGTTAGTGAATACCGTGCCTTTTGGAAGAAGAGAAGTACTGTGGATTTTAAATTACTTATTAACGCACGATGCGATTTTAAATAATGTTCATTTTGTTGAGAACGTAGAGAAAACCGATCGGGGGATCCGTGTGGTAGCGGATGGTTTAGGTAAGGAGCCGTTATTGCTTTTTATCCAAGCACAAGAATTTACAGATCCGGAACAAATTTTTCACGAGATTCGGATGAATTGGCGGAAAGCTCTTTATTTAGAATGTGTATTTCCAGAGGCTTGGCAAACGAGCCAGTATTTATCTGTTTTAGAAGACAATCCGTTTGCGCCATGGAATGAACAAGTGGATCAGGAAGTTGCCAGAGCGATTGATCAATACTTTAAGCAAGAAGAACAAACGCAACGAATGGCATTACTTAAAGCTCAAATTGATGATGCTTTAGAAACAGGCAACAAAGAAGCGTTTTTAGAATTATCCGATGAATTAAATCGTTTGAAACAACAATAAATAAAACCCAGCATTTTCAATAAATGCTGGGTTTTATTTATTGTTTTAATTTAAAGCGCCGTTGTTTGCTGGGTTTTGCATAAGTAAAGCCTTCGCCAATTGCTTCATGTACGTTAATGATGGACACAAAGGCTTTTTCATTTATTTCATTAGCAATCCGTTTGACTTCCATTATTTCTCGAGGACTGACTACCGTGTAGAGAACCCGTTTTTCCACTTGTGAATAAGCACCTTCACCATTTAAATATGTTACCCCACGTTCTAAAGAAGCCATTAAACTTTGACCGATTTCTTCGGAATGATTGGAAACAATTAAAATTCCTTTCGCAGCATAGGCTCCATCGAGTACAGAATCAACAACACGACTGAAAACAAAGGACACAATTAAAGTATACATCATTCGTTTGACATCAATATAGGTCAACGAGAGGAGTAAGACTGCAACATCAAAAAGTAACAACGAACGGCCCATGCTAATCCCAAAGTATTTTTCGAAAATGCGGGCAATGACGTCGGTCCCACCAGTGGTTCCGCCTACGCGGTAAACAAGGCCACTCCCGAATCCTGCGGCCAAACCAGCTAGGAGAGCAGCAATCAATAAATCATGATCTAAATTAATTTCAACAGGAAATTTTTGCCAAAACCACAAAAATACCGATAACGACACGGTACCAATTAGCGTATAATAGAGGGAACGTTTGCCTAAAATTTTCCCACCAATTAATAAGAGCGGAATATTGATTAATAATGTCGTATATGCTGGGTTAAAATGAAATAAGGCTCTTAAAATCAAAGTAATCCCCGTGACACCACCTTCGGCCAGGTCATTGGCAATATTGAAAGTAACCAAACCAAAGGCATAGATACAGCTTCCTAATACAATAAATAACACATCTTTAAAATAAAATCTTTGTTCTTCCATTTAATCACGTCCTTTTACAGTATAAACTGTATCATTCTCTATATAAAACAACAAGTAGAACCTTTCCAGATAGCCAAGTTTTTGATAAGATGTAGGAGGTAGAGTAAGAAAGGTTGGGGTAAAATGTCAGAATCAGAACAACGTAGTTTGCAATCGATGCAAACGGAAGTTGATGATTATATTCAACAGTTTAAAACAGGCTATTTTTCACCATTAGGACAAATGGCTCGTTTGACGGAAGAGGTCGGAGAATTAGCCCGTGAAGTCAATCATTATTATGGTGAAAAACAGAAAAAAGCAGACGAAAAACCAAAGACAGTATCAGAGGAACTTGGAGATGTCTTTTTTGTATTGATTAGCATGGCAAATTCTTTAGAGATTGATTTAACCGAAGTTTTTGAAGAAAATATGGCCAAATTTAACAAGCGGGATCGCTATCGCTTTGAAAGAAAGGATGGGAAAACACATGATTAAAATAATTGTCGCTGGGTTTAAAGGACGGATGGGCAGTACTGCTACACAAATGGTCTTAGAAACCGCAGACTTTGAATTAGTAGGTGTGTATGATCCTCATGAAGCACAAGAAACTGTTTCTTTCAATGATGAAACCGCAGTTCCCGTTTTTCAGCGTTTAGAAGAAGTCCTAGCTGTCAAACCAGATGTTTGGATTGATTTTACGGTTCCTGAAGCCGCCTATCCAAATACACGTTTTGCGTTGGAGCATGGTATGGCGCCTGTTGTTGGGACGACAGGCTTTACGGAGGAACAAATCAACGAATTGACAAACCTATCTCGAGAAAAAGCCATCGGCGGCTTAATTGCGCCAAACTTTGCAATTGGGGCAGTTTTAATGATGCAATTTGCCCAAAAAGCGGCACAGTATTTTCCGAATGTAGAAATCATTGAATTACATCATGATAACAAATTGGATGCACCGAGCGGAACGGCTATAAAAACTGCAGAATTGATTCAAGAAGTTCGGCCAGCAAAAAAACAAGGGAATCCGCAAGAGGTAGAATCAATACCAGGGGCACGCGGGGCTGATTTCGAGGGTCTGCGAATCCATAGTGTCCGCTTACCTGGTTTAGTGGCACACCAACAAGTCCAATTTGGCAGTGTAGGTGAAGGGCTCACTATTCGGCATGATTCCTATGATCGACGTTCATTCATGACAGGAGTGGCGTTAGCTTGTCGGCAAGTGGTACAGAGAACAGAACTACTTTACGGATTGGAACAGATGCTATGAAATTGACAACTATTCCAAACGAATTTAAAGAAGCCGCTCCCGTTATTCGTGAAATCAATGCACAGGGCTTTGAAGCGTATTTTGTCGGAGGCAGCGTCCGTGATGCTTTATTAAATAAACCAATCCATGATGTCGATATTGCGACAAGTGCCTATCCAGAAGAAATTAAGCAAATTTTTAAACGAACCGTTGATGTGGGTATCGAACATGGTACAGTCCTTGTATTGATGGAAGACCAACAGTATGAAGTAACAACCTTTCGTACCGAGTCAACTTATCAAGACTTTCGCCGACCAGATGAAGTCACCTTTGTTCGCTCCTTGAAAGAAGATTTAAAACGGCGAGATTTTACGATTAATGCCTTGGCGCTTGACAGCACAGGCGAAATCATTGATTTATTTGATGGTATCGAAGATTTAACTAATCAAACCATTCGTGCAGTCGGTAATCCCCATGAGCGGTTTCATGAAGATGCTCTGCGGATGATGCGGGGCTTACGCTTTGCTAGCCAATTAGATTTTAAAATTGAAGAAAAAACCTTAGCTGCTATCGCTGAATTTCATCCTTTATTGGAAAAAATTTCAGTAGAACGCATTACAATTGAATTTGTAAAAATGCTTTTAGGGGTTAATCGACAAGGTGGCTTAGCTCCGTTTATTGAAACAGAATGCTATCAATATTGTCCCAAATTACGAGAACAAGGGGCTGGACTTTTTCGTTTAATGGACTTGCCTGCTCGTCAAATTGAAACAGAAGCAGAAGCGTGGACGTTACTTATCCAATCGTTGAATTTACCAGAAGCAGAAATTCGCTCCTTCTTAAAGGCTTGGAAACTTTCAAATCAATTAATCCAAAACGTTTCACAATTAGTACGCGGTTTGCGTTTTCGCTTGAGTAACGACTGGCAGCCAATGATGCTTTATGAATTAGGCGAAGAATCAGCAGTACTTGTTGAAAGGCTTTTATATTATTACAAACAAGAGAGTCAAGTACAAGTAACAAAAGAGTTAGTTAAGGCATTACCCATCCATCAAAGACATGAATTGGCCATAACAGGAAAAGACCTTTTAGCCGTCTTAGAAGAAACACCAGGCAAATGGTTAGGGGAACTGATTGCTGAAATCGAGCAACACGTTGTTGAAGGTAGCTTAGAGAATAAACAAGAAGTTCTGCTTTCGTTTGCCAAAAAACAACGTTCAAAAGGAGAGAAAGCATAATGCCAACAGAAATGTTTACAAAAGAATTCTTGGTGAAAGAATCACAAACGGCTAAAATGCTCGGTTCTGGTGACTTAGAAGTTTTAGGAACCCCTGCTTTAGCTGCCATGATTGAACAAACAGCCAAAGAAGCTGTGAAGGACCAATTATCAGTTGGGGAAACAACTGTCGGAACGGTGTTAGAATTGCGCCACTTATTTCCATCCGCGGTAGGGGCGACAATCGTTGTTACGATGACCAGCATTGAACAGACTGCACACAAAATACGCTATGAATTTGTTGCTTATGAAGGAGAACGACAAATTGCCAAAGGTTCTCACCAACGTGCAGTAGTTGAGATTGATTCTTTTTTAAAAAGAATAACAAAAGATTAAGAATCTACAGCGAAAGTTTGTGACCGTTTATCAAAAGTATGGTAAACTAATAATGTAAGAAATTATTTTTAAGTAAGGAGATTTGTGCTATGGCTAGAGAAATGACAGGACTTAAATTTTATTTCAGAAATGGTGAAACTTGGACGATTGATCGTCGTTTTATTGGTGATTTATGGATCAAACATATTACAACAAGTTTTGGCCGTATCCATGGTAGTGAATTTGTTGAAATTCATCCATGTGAAGGGTTCAAAATTGAAATTTTCCAAGAAGGAGATCATGTTCAAACCCACGATATTAACTTAGGTGGCTTAGAATTAGGGATGTTCTCTCGTGCTTTAAAATATGAAGATATCGAACGTATGGAAATTCTTTACAAAAATGGCACACCAGATTTAGTTTATTTCCCTTACAAAGATAAAACAGATGAGGGCTTGGATAACATCTATCAATCTACAAAAGTCAGCGAAAAAACTAAAAACTTATACATTGTTATCGACCCAACACAAACAGTTGACGATGTATACGCTGAAGAATTAAAATAATTTTTGCCCCACAGGAATCAGTGAAATGACTGGTTCCTGTGGCTTTTTTCAGTCTTTTGACGAATAAAATAACATTGTTTTTAATGGAATAGTCGAAAAAATAAGCGAATAAGTGTTGACACATGTTTTTTCTAGCGGTATACTGTTAACAATTCTTAATTAAATCAGTTTTGGAGTGATTCTTATGACAACAACGAAGAAAAACCATACACAACTGAATAACTTTTACTTTAGCTATTTTAGATAGGTTTGTATTCATAACATTATGGGTACAGACAACAAACGTTTGTATCTATAATGGCTAGGGAAATTTAAGATGACTTTCAGCCATGTAGATTTAAGAAAATCTATAGTGGCTTTTATATTGCTTTTTTGTAGGGTATTCACTGTAGATTTTTCTTAAAATTTACTGTGAATATCCTTTTTGTTTGGCCAAAAATTAGGATTTCAGAAACTTACTAAAAAAATTTCGTAAAGGAGCACACAGGATGAAAGAAATAACTGGAGCTACTCGTTTAGCTGGGTTATTCGCGAAACCCAGCCGACAGAGTATTTCACCGTTGATTCATAATACAGCATTTCAAAATTTAGGAGTTGATGCTCGGTATCTGGCGTTTGACGTTGGACAAGAGACACTGCCACAAGCAATTGAAGCGATTCGAACGTTTCACATGTTAGGGGCCAACTTATCAATGCCCAATAAAGTGGCGGCTGTAAGTTATATGGATGAACTAAGTCCTACCGCCCAACTGGTTGGCGCAATTAATACGATTGTCAACAAAGATGGAAAACTTTACGGAGACAGCACGGATGGTACTGGTTTTATGTGGAGTTTGAAAGAGAAAAAGGTTGACGTTTTTCAGAATAAAATGACCATCTTAGGAACAGGTGGTGCAGCCTTATCAATCATTGCCCAAGCTGCTTTAGATGGCGTGAAAGAAATCGCCGTTTACAACAGGAAAAGCGCGGGGGTTAACGACAGTCAAAAAAAACTGGCAAATTTCACTGAACGAACCAACTGTGTAATTCATTTAAACGATTTAGCGGATACTGAAAAACTAGCAAAAGATGTTGCTGAAAGCGTCTTGTTAGTTAATGCAACGAGTGTGGGTATGCATCCACATGCACATAGTAGTCCTATAGAAAATTATGCAATGATTCAACCGAAGTTATTTGTGTATGATGCTATTTATAATCCCAGAGAAACACAGTTATTAAAAGAAGCCCGTTTACGTGGCGCAGAAACAAGCAACGGCTTGGACATGCTACTTTATCAAGGCGCTGCTGCTTTTGAACAATGGACAGGACAAAAAATGCCTGTATCAGTCGTAAAACGTAAAATTGAAAATAGATAAAAAGAGCGCCGTTTAAAGGCATGAGGAGAGAATATAATGATCGTAATTATGAAAGAAAATGCAACCGAAAAGCAAATGAAACAAGTCATTGATTTAGTAACAGGTGCAGGCTTAACTACTCAAACAAGTCAAGATAATGGAAAAACAGTGATAGGCTTGATTGGTGATACAGAAAAATTAGTTGAAGCAGAGTTAACAGCATTAGAAGGCGTGGAAAAAAGTGTTCGCATTTCGTTGTCTTACAAACTAACGAGTCGTTTATTTCATCCAGAGAATACAGTGGTTGATGTGAACGGTGTTAAAATCGGTGACGGCAGTATGACCATGATGGCGGGCCCTTGTTCAATCGAAAGCTTAGATCAGATTCGCGAATGTGCGCGAATTGCTAAAGCTGGAGGTGCAACAATTTTACGAGGTGGTGCATTCAAACCTAGAACGTCGCCATACGCTTTCCAAGGACTAGAAGAAGAAGGACTAAAATACATTCGCCAAGCGGCTGATGAATTAGATATGCAAGTCATTACAGAAGTGATGGATGAAGCGAATTTAGAACTTGTCGCAAAATACAGTGACATTTTACAAATCGGTGCGCGCAACATGCAAAATTTCAAGTTATTACAAGCGGTTGGTAAAACTGGAAAACCTATTGGCTTAAAACGCGGGATTGCTGGTACGATTGATGAATGGCTAAACGCAGCTGAATACATTGCTGCGCAAGGAAATTTCAATGTGATCTTCATTGAACGTGGGATTCGTACGTACGAAACCGCTACGCGCAATACACTTGATTTAAGTGCGGTGCCTTTAATTAAAAAATTAAGTCATTTTCCAATTATTGTTGATCCGAGTCATGGTGTTGGTATCTGGGATTTAGTACCGCCAATGGCCCGAGCAGGTGTTGCTTCAGGTGCGGACGGCTTGATTGTAGAAATTCACCCAGATCCAGCGAATGCGTGGTCAGATGGGCCACAATCCTTGAATGAAAAAACTTACCTACGTATGATGAAAGAAGTTCATATCATCGAAAAAGCAATGAAAGAAATTAATGCTTTAGAAGATTAGTAAAGACAGAGGAGTAGAGGACATGAAATTAACCGTAACGTTACCTACACATTCATATGATTTAACCATCGAAACAGGTGCCTTAGATAAAATTGGCACCTGGGTACGTAGCCTGTGGCAGCCACAACGGGTAGCGATTATTACCGATGAAACGGTGAATAAATTATATGGCGTAGCTGTTGAGAAAGAACTGCAAGCTGCTGGTTTTGAAACATCATTGATTGCTGTAGCGGCAGGTGAACAAAGTAAGAGCCTCGAAACAGCTCAGCTGCTTTATGATTTTTTAGCGGAACAGCAATTGACTCGAAGTGATGGTCTAATTGCTCTAGGTGGAGGCGTTGTGGGAGATCTAGCTGGATTTGTCGCTTCAACCTATATGCGCGGTATTCACTTTTTGCAAGTACCAACAACCTTACTGGCACAAGTAGATAGTAGCATTGGAGGTAAAACAGCGGTTAACACTAAAAAAGCCAAAAATCTTGTCGGTACTTTTGCCCAACCAGATGGGGTTTTAATTGATCCTAATACACTTAAAACATTAGAACCTAGACGTGTGCGTGAAGGAATTGCAGAAATTGTAAAATCAGCAGCTATCGCTGATGTTGAATTGTGGCACCGTTTATCCTCTTTGGAAAATGAACAAGATTTAGTGGCACATGCAGAAGAAATTATCACGGCCTGTTGCAAGATTAAACGTGATGTCGTCGAAGAAGATGAATTAGATTTGGGCTTACGTTTGATTCTGAATTTTGGGCATACGATTGGCCACGCATTAGAAAATACAGCTGGTTACGGGGTGATTGCTCACGGTGAAGGCGTTTCTTTAGGAATGATTCAAATAACTCAAGTCGCAGAACAACGAGGGCTTTCCCCACTTGGGACTACCCAAGAGTTGGTCACCATGCTAGAAAAGTTCGATTTACCAGTAACGACAGATCGTTGGCCAGAAGAACGTCTCTATCAAGCAATTACACATGATAAAAAAACACGTGGGGGACAGATTAAAATCATTGTCTTAGAAAAAATTGGTCAAGCGAAAATTGTCTCTTTACCAACGGAAGAAATTCGAGCATTTTTAAACAGAGAAGGAGGAATTTAAGATGCGCTTTATTACAGCAGGCGAATCACATGGACCTGAATTAACTGCTATTATTGAAGGCTTACCAGCCGGCTTGCCTTTAAGTAGCGAAGAGATTAACCGAGAATTAGCAAGACGTCAAGGCGGTTACGGTCGTGGGGGACGGATGAAAATTGAAAAAGACCAAGTACGTATTACTTCGGGCATTCGGCATGGTAAAACACTTGGCTCACCAGTAACGTTGATTGTCGAAAACAAAGACTGGAAAAATTGGACCTCCGTGATGTCAGTAGAGCCAGTTCCTGAAAAACAAAAGAAAATCCGCCGCGTCAGCAAACCACGTCCAGGACATGCTGATTTAGTTGGTGGCATGAAATATCAACATGATGATTTACGGAATGTTTTAGAACGGTCTTCGGCACGAGAAACAACGATGCGTGTGGCGATTGGTGCGGTTGCTAAAAAACTCTTAGCTGAACTGGATATCCAAGTCGCTGGGCATGTCGCGGTATTAGGCGGGATTGAAGCTACGATTCCTGAAAATTTAACGATCCGTGAAATTCAAGAACGGTCTGAACAATCTGTCGTTCGCGTATTAGATCCTTCCGTAGAAGAAAAAATGAAAGAACTAATTGACCAAACCAAGAAAAATGGCGATACAATTGGTGGGGTAGTAGAAGTACTTGTGGGTGGCGTTCCAGCTGGCTTAGGTAGCTATGTTCAATGGGATCGTAAACTAGATGCCAAAATTGCGCAAGCTGTTGTAAGCATCAATGCTTTTAAAGGTGCTGAGTTTGGCATTGGATTTGAAATGGCGCAACGCCCTGGTAGTCAAGTGATGGACGAGATTGTTTGGGACGAAAGTACTGGTTATACCAGAACTTCCAACAATTTAGGCGGTTTTGAAGGAGGAATGACCAACGGAATGCCAATCATCGTTCGTGGTGTCATGAAACCTATTCCAACCCTTTATAAACCATTACAAAGCGTGAATATTGATACAAAAGAGCCTTATAAGGCCAGTGTTGAGCGCTCTGATAGCACGGCGGTACCGGCCGCTAGCGTTGTTTGTGAAGCCGTTGTTGCAACGGAAGTAGCAAAGGCTATGCTCGAAAAATTTGATAGTGACTCATTTGAACAAATGAAAGAAGCAGTGAAACGTTATCGTCTATATACTCAAAACTTTTAATGGAAGAAAGTCGCAAGTATATGGAGGGAAAAAATGAAGAAACGTATTTTAATCGTAGGATTAGGGCTAATCGGGAGTTCACTGGCTTTGTGTATCAAAAAAGGACATCCCAAAAGTGAGATTATCGGTTTCGATAATCAAGCGGAGTCAACTGAATTTGCTAAGAAAACGGGTCTAATTGATGAGATAGCTGAATCTTTAACAAGTGGGGCAAGACGAGCAGAGATTATTTTTCTTTGTTCCCCAGTTAAAGCAACTTTAGTACAACTAGAAGAATTAAACCAATTATCACTAGAAACTGCTCTGATCACAGATGTGGGTAGTACCAAGGTGGAAATTAATCAGTTAGCAACAAAGCTTAACATGAAAAATTTTATTGGTGGTCATCCAATGGCTGGTTCACATAAATCCGGCGTAACAGCCGCTGATGAACGTTTGTTTGAAAATGCCTACTATATTTTTACCGATGACCATGGCGAAAAAAACAAACAGATTCAGGAGTTACAAACGTTACTAAAAGGAACGCATGCGAAGTTTATTACGATGCCTGCACAGGAACATGATGAAATTACTGGTGCTCTAAGTCACTTGCCACATATTGTTGCCGCAGCTTTAGTGAACGAAAGTCAGCAACTTAATACCACTTACCCTAGAGCACAGCAGCTAGCGGCTGGAGGATTCAGAGATATTACTCGAATTGCTTCCTCTGATGCAACGATGTGGACGGATATTTTATTAAGCAATCGCTTAGTATTATTGGACTTACTAGAAAATTGGCAAAAAGAGATGACTACTGTTTGCCAATGGTTAACAGAAAAAAACGCCCCAGCTATTCGTAATTTTTTTGATAAGGCCAAAGAAACACGTGCTCAGTTGCCCATTCATAAAGAAGGCGCAATCCCAGCTTTCTATGATCTGTTTGTTGATGTACCAGATCAACCAGGAATCATTGCTGAAATTACGCAAATTTTAGGCGAAGCGGACCTTTCTCTTACAAATATTAAAATTTTAGAAACGAGAGAAGAAATCTATGGGATTCTTCAATTGTCTTTTAAAAATCAATCAGACTGCCAAGCTGCAAAACAAATTTTATCTAAAAAAACGAACTATACGTGTTACGAAAAATAAGAGGTGATGAGGGTGCAACTACGTACAAATGTGAAACATTTACAAGGGACTCTGATGGTTCCTAGCGACAAATCGATTTCCCATAGAAGTATTATGTTTGGAGCGATTTCTTCTGGAAAAACGACGATTACAAATTTTCTAAGAGGCGAAGATTGTTTAAGTACCTTAGCGGCGTTTCGTTCTTTGGGTGTGAACATTGAAGATGACGGGACGACAATCACCGTTGAGGGGCAAGGATTTGCAGGTTTAAAAAAGGCGAGGAATACAATTGATGTTGGAAATTCAGGGACAACAATTCGTCTGATGCTGGGCATTTTAGCTGGCTGTCCCTTTGAAACGCGCCTAGCTGGTGATGCGTCTATTGCCAAACGACCGATGAATCGTGTGATGCTTCCTTTAAACCAAATGGGAGCGGAATGTCAAGGGGTTCAGCAAACGGAGTTTCCGCCAATTTCTATTCGCGGGACTCAAAATTTGCAACCGATTGACTACACAATGCCTGTTGCAAGTGCTCAAGTTAAATCGGCTATTTTATTCGCCGCTTTGCAAGCCGAGGGCACTTCTGTAGTGGTTGAGAAAGAAAAGACACGTGATCATACAGAAGAGATGATTCGACAATTTGGTGGGACACTTGAAGTAGACGGTAAAAAAATTATGTTAACTGGACCGCAACAATTAACAGGTCAAAATGTGGTAGTTCCTGGTGATATCTCTTCTGCAGCTTTCTTTTTAGTTGCGGGTTTAGTAGTCCCAGATAGCGAGATACTTCTGAAAAATGTTGGCTTAAATCAAACGCGGACAGGTATTTTAGATGTGATTAAAAACATGGGTGGTTCCGTCACTATTTTAAATGAAGATGAGGCCAATCACTCTGGCGATTTACTTGTAAAAACGAGTCAATTAACAGCTACAGAGATTGGTGGCGCTATTATCCCACGTTTAATTGATGAGTTACCGATTATTGCTTTGTTAGCCACTCAGGCTACTGGCACGACAATCATTCGAGATGCAGAAGAATTGAAAGTCAAAGAAACCAATCGGATTGATGCAGTAGCGAAAGAATTAACAATTTTAGGCGCCGACATCACGCCTACTGATGATGGCTTAATTATACATGGACCAACTTCTTTACATGGTGGAAGAGTTACCAGTTATGGGGATCATCGTATCGGGATGATGTTACAAATTGCTGCATTACTTGTAAAAGAAGGCACTGTTGAATTAGATAAGGCTGAAGCAGTTTCAGTTTCTTATCCAGCATTTTTTGACGACTTAGAACGTTTAAGTTGTTAACGAAGGAGGATAACGAACCGTGGAAAGCATTGTTTTAATTGGTTTCATGGGTGCGGGTAAAACAACTATCGGCCAAAGTTTGGCCAATAAACTAAAGATGCCTCATCTTGATTTAGATACAGCGTTAATTGAAAAAATAGGACGCTCAATTCCTGACTATTTCGAAAAATATGGTGAAGCAGCTTTCCGAGAACAGGAAACCCAACTTTTAAAGGAGCTGTCAAAAAATACAGCCGTCCTTTCAACTGGGGGCGGGATTGTTGTCGGACCAGAAAATCGTAGCTTATTAAAATCTTTTCAGCAAGTGATTTATTTACATGCGACACCAGAAGAGCTGTTAAAAAGAATCAAAGAAGATACTGAAAACCAACGGCCCTTAGCTATAGAACGTTCTTCAAAAGAAATCATCACTTTATTTGAGTCTCGTAAAAATTTTTATGAAGAATGTGCGAAGATGACAATTGATACGACCAATCGCTCACCAGAAGAAATTATCCATGAAATTCTGCAACAATTAAAGGAGTAGAGAAACGATGAAAGTTGGTTATTTAGGTCCGATTGGTTCCTTTACGTACAGTGCAACGTTGGCTGCTTTTCCTGAAGCTACGTTGATGCCGTACGCATCGATTCCAGCTTGCTTGAAAGCAATTGAACAGCAAGAAGTGGCATGTAGTATTATTCCAATAGAAAACACGATTGAAGGAACTGTTAACGCATCGATAGATTATTTGTATCATCAAGCGCAGTTACCTGTCCAAGCAGAGTTAGTTTTACCGATTCAACAACAATTAATGGTGGCAAAAGAGAATCAAGCGATCTGGCAACAAAGTCAGAAAATTTTATCACATCCGCAAGCATTAGCTCAATCGCAGATGTTTCTAGAGAAAAACTTTCCAGAAGCGATTTTAGAAGCAACGCCTTCAACAGCTTACGCCGCCAAATACATTGCAGAACATCCAGAATTACCTTTTGCAGCTATTGCACCAAAACTTTCTGCGGAAATGTATGATTTGACCATTGTTGAAAAAAATATACAAGATTTATCGGTAAATCAAACCCGATTTTGGGTTCTTGGTTCTGAAAATTTAGCGATTTCTTTCCCGCTATCTGAGAAAAAAATAACGCTGGCGATTACGATGCCAAGTAATGTTCCTGGCTCTTTACACAAAGCATTAAGCGTGTTTAGTTGGCGAGGGATTAATCTTAGCAAAATAGAATCGCGGCCGTTGAAAACAAAGCTAGGAGAGTACTTCTTTTTAATGGACTTAGTGAATGATCAACCAGAAAAATTAATTGAAGCAGCCTTAACAGAACTGGAACTCATTGGCGCAGAAATAAAAATTTTAGGGGATTACCCGATCTATGTTTTGTCCACACTTTAAAGAGTTAAAAATGAAAATGAAGCTTACTTATTAGATAAAGTGAGTTTCATTTTTTATTAAATTACATATTTGTAATAGGAATTTCCTGCGAAATGAGGTATCCTAAGAAAGGTGATAAAACACAGAGGTAAAGGAGTGACACGATGAGTCGTGTAGATCGTTATAAACATATTCATGAAAAATCGAGACCAGCAGAGCATAAAAAGACCTTTAATCCCCGAAAATCAATGGGTGAACATAGAGAAGAAGAACCAGAAGAACTAGCTGAAAGCCTTCAAGAGCCAGTTTACGAAGACAGCTATACTGAGGACAGTCGCAGAAGTGAGAGGCGACATCAAACAGATTCAGGTGGTGGCAACGGTTCTGACCAACCACCCCGCGGAAAAAAAGACAAGAAACCAAAAAAGAAACGTAAAAAATCAAAAACAAAACGCTTTTTCAAATGGCTAGTGATCCTATTGATTCTGTTATTTGCTTATAGTACAGTCATGTTTTTAAAAGGAAAATCTGCAGCAGAACATGATGACTCGTTGCCTCAAGAAAAAGTAGAAACATTTAATGGTGTCAAAAGTAGCAACGGGGCTAAGAATATTTTAATTCTTGGCAGCGATACACGTGGGGAAGATGCTGGACGAGCCGACACAATAATGGTTCTCCAACTAAATGGACCATCAAAAAAACCGAAATTAATTTCATTTATGCGTGATACATTCGTGGACATTCCTGGTGTCGGGCCGAATAAAATTAATGCCGCATACGCTTATGGCGGTGCTGAATTGGTTCGTGAAACGTTAAAACAAAACTTTAATTTAGATACGAAATATTATGCTAAGGTAGATTTCCAATCATTTGAAAAAATTGTTGACTCTATGTTTCCAAAAGGTGTCAAAATCGATGCAGAAAAATCACTGAATTTAGATGGCGTTGATATTGAAAAAGGGCAACAGGTCATGGATGGACATGTCTTACTTCAATACGCTCGCTTTAGGATGGATGAAGAAGGCGACTTTGGTCGGGTTCGTCGCCAACAACAAGTTATGTCAGCTGTAATGAGCCAAATGAAAAACCCAATGACTTTATTAAGAACCCCAGAATCACTTGGGAAATTAGTCGGCTATATGTCGACAGATGTGCCTGTTAGTTTCATGTTAACGAACGGACCATCATTGCTGATTAAAGGAAAAGCAGGGGTTGAGTCATTATCGGTTCCGGTACCAGATTCTTGGAATTTTGGTGAATCCTCTTATGCAGGCAGTATTTTAGAAGTAGATGAACAAAAAAATGCTGACGCCATCGAAAAATTCCTGAACGAATAAGGAAAGCATTTTAAAATATCTTTTTTTATGCTATATTAGAAACAACGTGGAAAATTAGTGAAACGAGGTTACAAAATGAAAATTGCTATTGTGACAGATAGTACAGCTTATTTACCCGAGCGCATTAAAGATCATCCGAATCTTTTTGTAATTCCCATCCCAGTCATTTTAGATGGAAAAATATACAACGAAGGCATTGACATTGAAGCAGATGAATATTATGCATTGCTAAATAATAGTAAAGAATTTCCGACGACTTCACAACCTGCTTTAGGAGAAGTGTTAGAGCTTTACAAATCAATCGCTGAACAAGGGTACGACACCATCATCAGCATTCATCTTTCTTCAGGAATCTCTGGTTTTGTTCATACATTGCACGGACTTACTGATGAAATCCCAGGCGTTGCTTTGTATCCATATGACTCAAAAATTACAAGTATGCCAATGGGACACATGGTAGAAGCTGCTTTAGATTTAACAGAAGAAAAAGCCAGCTTAGAAGAAATTTTTGCCAAATTAGATTTAATTCGTGACAATACGTATGCATATCTAATTGTAGAAGATCTGAACAACTTAGTTCGTGGCGGTCGCTTAACGAATGGCGCAGCCTTGATTGCTGGACTATTGAAGATTAAACCTATCTTGACTTTTGAAGATGGAAAGATTGTATTATTTGAAAAAATCCGTTCAACAAAGAAAGCTTTTGCTCGTGCAGAAAAGATTATTGGTGAACGAAACGCAGGGATTGAAGCACCAGTTAAACTGTACGTGATTCATGCCAATAACCGCATCGTTGCTGAAAAAGAACAAGCAAAATTACAAAAGCTATACCCAAATGCAGAAATTGAAATCGGTCATTTTGGTCCAGTTATCGGGACCCACCTAGGGGAAAAAGCAATTGGTTTAGCGATTTCAGCTCAATAATAAAAGATGAGACAAAAGTAAACTACTTCTGTCTCATTTTTTATTCTATTATTTTATCGTTCGCTGCTGTTACTCAGCCGAATACTTTTTGTTTATAAGAAAATGTAAAATTACTCCTTTTTATTAGAAAATATCTTGCAAATTAAGCAATTCCTTACAAAGTAATGTATACTAAGGAAGAGGAGGCGGTTAAATGAAAAGAAATATAGCCTTGTTGCAAAGCGAAAAAATGAAAAAAGTTCAAGCTTTAGCAAACTACTACCAAGAATCAATTGACTTACCGCCTGGAAAAAACCGTGAGGCGGTTATCAAAAAGATTAACGAATCAAAAAAAGAAATTAAAGAAATAAATGATATATTAACAGATATTCAAAAGAAAAAGAAATAAAGGAGTCGTTTGTGATTATCGATGGATTTACGTTATTGCTATTTTTATTTGTCGTCGTTATGTATGGTTACTTTTACTTCGTACGTAAAAGTATTGTAATTCCGGCTGCAAAACATCCTACAACAAAATATTTAGTTGCTTTTTTTAGTTTAATGATTCTGGCCAATGCATTTTCGGCAGGAGATAAAATTGAAATGATTCGAAGTGTGTTATATATTTTGATTATCTTCAGTTTTCTTTACGATGCAAGAGGTTTTGCGGAGGACTGTATTATTACGCATCCTTTTGACAATCGGGGCACGGCCTTTAAAGATATCGAAAAGATTGTCCTTGTTCAAAAGTCGAACGGTATTCGTTTAGGGTATTTAAAAAAAGGCAGAAGAGGGGTGGTTTTACGCTTTTCTGCGCCACTAGAAGAAATGGTTCTTTTTCTTTCAACACGGATGAATGAAGAGGCAGAAATTGATATTATTGTTAATGAAGATTAACCATGTTCAGCTCCTAGAAATCAGCTTTTCCCGCGTTAAGTTTTGTCTGAATTTCTTTTAAAAAAAAGAAAGCAATTTTGCTTGTACTTTTGGTAAAATTTGTTATAATTAGTCAGATTAAATTTTGGAAGGAAGTTGTTTCGGTGAGTGAAGAATTTGAAAAGTGTGTCGCTGACTTGAAAAAGAAATATCAAGCAATCCCTGAAGAAAAACGACAACACTTTGCAGAACGTATGCAAAAGAAAAATTTCTTACGCTACAAAAAAATTGAATTAATTAAAGGAGAACTTCTTCGTTTAGAAGCACGACGCGCTCAATTGGAACTTTGCGAACGCAGTTCTGAGTTAGAAGAAGTTGAAAAGAAAATTATTCTTAAAAAGAAAAAATTACTTAAATGTTTTGATCGGTAAGTCAATAAAAATTTAATATAGAAGGGAATGATAGGATGGAATTTACCTTTCTAATCATTGTTTTTGCACTGTCTATTACCTTCTCAAACATATTCAACCGGATTGTTCCCGTCATTCCGCTGCCAATTGTGCAAATTATTGTAGGCGTTCTAATTGGTTTAACTAAAATGGGGCAGGAAATTGAATTTGAGCCTGAAGTGTTTTTAGTAATGATTATTGCACCGCTTTTATTTAGAGAAGGGGAGCTAATCAATCTGAAAGCAATGATGAAAAATTTCGGGATGATTCTTTTCTTGGCCTTTTTTGGTGTGTTAATTACCTTAGTCGGAGTCGGCTGGACCCTGCATATGATTTTGCCTACTTTACCATTAGCCGCTTGCTTCGCTTTTGGAGCGGCTCTAGGGCCAACGGATGCGGTGGCGGTAGGTTCGTTATCAGGTCGAATTGACATTCCTGAACGTTCGATGAACATTTTATCTGGTGAAGGACTCATTAATGATGCATCAGGCGTTACAGCCTTTCAATTTGCATTAGCGGCTTTATTAACGGGGTCATTTTCGCCGGTGGAAGCGGCAGGGACCTTGGTTATTTCCAGTATTGGTGGAGCGGTAGTCGGAATCGTGTTAGTTCTATTAAAACAGCAAATTGTTCATTTACTTGAAACTGCGGTGGCAAAAGATGTTACAGGCTACTTGTTGATTGAATTACTCTTGCCATTTATTGCTTATTTAATTTCAGAGTTGATTGGCGTTTCTGGAATTATTGCCGCTGTGATTGCTGGAATTATGCAAGCGTCTAGTTTGAAAAAAGTTTCGCTTTTTGAAGCAGAACTGTCAAATGTTGGCGAAAGTATTTGGAGTATGATTGAGTTCACCTTAAATGCCTTAGTTTTCTTATTCTTAGGAATTGAACTTTCTCAAGTGTTTTCGCCAATTTGGATTGACCAACAATATTCAAACTGGTTCCTACTAATGGTTGTTCTAATTATTAGCGCCGTTGTCTTTTTGATTCGTTTCTTAGCCATTTTCAGTGTTTACACGCTTCAACATGGACTTAAGAAAGTTAAAAACGCAATGAATGAAATGCTGATTTTAACTTTTGGCGGTGTTAAAGGAACAGTGAGTTTAGCCACTATCTTTATTTTGCCAACAGCGATTAACGGCGAGCATTTTAAAGAACGACCGTTATTACTATTCATTACGGCTTGTGTTATTTTGGTGACTCTGATTGGCGGGATTCTAGTTTTACCATTTTTAACTGATTCAGAGACGGAAGTGGAAAATGAAGAGTCAGTCGAAATTGATTTATTACGTGATGTTATTGATGTCTTAAAACAGCAAAATGAAGAGAATCCTCGTGGTGAAATGAATGCGGTCATTGAAAATTATCAAGATCGTTTAAAAGAATTGTATACCGAGCAGCTAAGTGCAGAACGAAAACAAGAAGTGCAAGAGTTGCGGACGTTAATTGTGTCCATTGAACGAGACGGCTTAGAAGAAAGTCTGAAACAAGGAGAAATTAGTGTCAGAAGTTATCGTATGTATCAACGCTTAATTACACGGATGCAACGGTCGATTGCCAAACAATTATTATCGATTGTAGGCTTTTGGTTATTATTTGCTCGACAAATCATTTCGATTCTTTTACATCCTAAGTTATTTTTCAATCGTGGTGAAGCTTCTGAAGAAGAAAAAGAATTACGAAATGAAGAACTAGAAAATATTCGCCAAGTTTTTCTAAGAAATTCTCAAGTTATTCTGAAGAGTTTAGATAATTTGCGCGGTGTCTATGATGATGATTTAATTGATTTCTTCATTGACGGACGCTTGGATTTAGCCCATAAGTTTGAAAAAGGCGAATTTATTGATTCGTATATTGTTCATACGGAGACAGACTATGTCAAAGACCTATTATTAGGCTTCCAAGAAGAACGACGGATGATTGATCATTACGAACAATCTGAACGCATTTCAATTATCGAAGCGAACGAGTTACGAAAAAATGTCAATTTATTAGAGAGTTATTCGATTAGCGGCGAAGTGAATAACGTTCCGCTGAAACGATTTGTTAAAAATTTTAATAAAGAATAAGTAATAGTGTATGAGATGAAACCAAGACGATTTTTATCTCATGCACTTTTTTTATAATCCAATTTTTGATACAATAAGCAAGACCAAAATAGAAGGAGTTGGTAGTGTCGGTGAAAGAATTAAAAGTAACAGATTTAACCAAAACATATGGGGAAAAAACACTATTTGATCATCTTTCTTTTTTGATTCATGAAAAAGATCGCATTGGTTTAATTGGGATTAACGGCACAGGGAAAACCAGTTTATTAAATATTATTGCTGGCGTAGATAGCGGTGATGGTGATCTTGCTGCGATTCAGCAGCCAAGTGATTATCAAATTGGGTACCTTTCCCAGAATCAAACATTTGACGAGAATATTACGATTGCAGAAGCCGTGTTTCAGGGAGACAGCCCGATCATAAAAGCGGTCAAAAATTATGAATTAGCGTTAGCTGCTTTAAGTGAGAATGGTTTAGACGAAGGGGTTCAAAGACGTTACACGCAAGCAGAAGAAGCCATGAATAAACAAGATGCTTGGACAGCAGATACCAATGCAAAAATTATTTTACAAAAATTAGGCATTCCCACATTGGAAAAGAAAATAGGTGAGCTTTCTGGTGGACAGTTAAAACGAGTAAGCTTGGCGCAAGTCTTAATTGAAGCGCCTGATTTACTGTTATTGGATGAACCAACGAACCATCTGGATTATGAAACGATTGAATGGCTGGAAAACTTTTTAAATAACTATCGTGGTGCGGTTTTAATGGTGACCCATGACCGCTACTTTTTAGATCGAGTAACCAATCGGATTTTCGAACTTTCTTTTGGAAAACTGTATGAATACAAAGGAAACTATGAAACGTATGTGATGGAAAAAGCCGAACGTGAACGTGTCGCTGTAGAACAAGAAGAAAAAAGAAAACGCCTCTTCAAACAAGAACTTGCGTGGATGCGAGCAGGCGTTCAAGCACGAGGAACGAAACAGCAAGCAAGAATTGATCGGTTTCAGGATTTAAAAGAAAACTTGCATCAGGTACAAACCAATGGCACCTTAGAAGCAGACTTTGCCACGCAGCGTTTAGGGAAAAAAGTTCTGGAAATCAAGGAAGGAAATTATGCCATTGATCATAAACAGCTTTTGAAAGACTTTAATTTACTCATTCAAGCAAACGATCGAATTGGCATTACTGGTAAAAACGGTGCAGGCAAATCCACGTTATTAAATATTTTAGCTGGCCGCATTCCTTTAGAGAGTGGCCTATATAGTATCGGTGAAACCGTCCGAATTGGCTATTATACCCAGCAAAACGAAGAAATGGATCCTAATCAACGGATGATTGCTTATTTGCAAGAAGCAGCAGAAGAAGTGAAACGCAGTGATGGAAGCAGCGTTGGGGTCGCTGAAATGTTAGAGCGCTTTTTATTTCCTCGTTTTATGCACGGGACACTGATTGGCAAACTGTCTGGTGGAGAAAAACGCCGGTTATATCTCTTAAAATTATTAATTAGTCAGCCTAACGTGTTATTATTGGATGAGCCAACCAACGATTTGGACATTGATACGTTGACCATTTTAGAAGATTATATTCAAACGTTCAAAGGAGCGGTAATTGCGGTTTCTCATGACCGTTATTTCTTGGATAAAACAATGGATAAATTGTTAGTTTTTCAAGGAAATGGTCAGATCCTATCATTTTATGGCACGATGAGTGAATATTTGGCGAACCAAAAAGAACAAGAAAAGGTCAAAGAAAAACCACTCAATAAACCAGTAAAAGAAGCATCGACAGAAAAGAAAGAAAAAACAAAGCTGACTTATATGGAACAAAAAGAGTGGGCAACAATTGAAGAAGATATCACACAATTAGAAACGAAATTAGAAACATTAACTGAAGAAATGAATCATCAGGGTGATGATTTTGTTCGTTTACAAGAATTGCAAGAAGCAGTAACAGCAACGGAACAATTGTTAGAAGAAAAAATGAATCGTTGGGAATACTTGAGTGAATACGCGGATTAAGAGACGGAGGGAATAAGATGGAAGAAGCATACTTAGCGCTAGGAAAAAAGATTTTAGAAGAAGGTCATTTTAAAGAAGACCGTACAGGAACTGGGACGTATAGTTTATTTGGCTATCAAATGCGTTTTGATTTGGCCAAAGGATTTCCCTTACTAACAACCAAACGAGTACCGTTTGGCTTGATTAAAAGTGAGTTATTGTGGTTTTTAAAAGGCGACACGAATATTCGCTATTTGTTAGAGCGAAATAATCATATTTGGGATGAATGGGCGTTCGAACGTTACGTAAAAAGCGCAGATTATCAAGGACCAGACATGACGGATTTTGGGCATCGTGTCTTACAAGATCCAGCGTTTGCAGAACAATACAAAGAAGAACATCAAAAATTCTGTGATGCCATTTTAAATGATGCAGAATTTGCAGAAAAATATGGTGAATTAGGGAATATTTATGGTGCACAATGGCGTCACTGGGAAACCAAAGACGGTAGCTTTATTGATCAATTAGCTAATGTGATTGAAATGATTAAAACCAATCCTGATTCTCGTCGTTTAATTGTTTCTGCTTGGAATCCAGAAGATGTGCCTTCAATGGCGTTGCCGCCTTGTCACACTATGTTTCAATTTTATGTAAATGAAGGAAAATTAAGCTGTCAACTTTATCAGCGCAGTGCCGATGTTTTTTTAGGTGTTCCTTTTAACATTGCAAGCTATGCTTTATTGACACATCTGATTGCACATGAAACAGGTTTAGAAGTGGGGGAGTTTGTACACACGCTAGGAGATGCCCACTTATATCAAAATCATGTGGAGCAAATGCAAGAACAATTATCACGAGAAGTTCGTTCTTTCCCAACGCTCGTTTTGAATCCAGACAAGGCTTCTGTTTTTGATTTTGATATGGAAGATATTAAAGTAGAAGGCTATGACCCACATCCAACGATTAAAGCGCCGATTGCCGTATAAAAAAGGAGAGAGAAGCTATGTTAGCAGCCATTTGGGCCCAAGATGAACAAGGAGTGATTGGTAAAGAAGGCAAATTGCCTTGGCATTTACCCAACGACTTGAAATTTTTCAAGGAAAAAACAATTCATAATACATTGGTCTTAGGACGTGCAACTTTCGAAGGCATGGGATGTCGTCCGTTACCAAATCGAACAACGATTGTTCTTACCAGTAATCCGGATTACCAAGCTGAAGGCGTTTTGGTTATGCATTCCGTAGAGGAAATTCTTGCGTATGCTGACAAGTATGAAGGCGTGACCGTTATTGGTGGAGGTTCTGTCGTTTTTAAAGAACTGATTCCCGCATGCGATGTCTTATATCGGACGATGATTCATGAAACATTTGAAGGCGACACCTTCTTTCCAGAAATCGACTGGTCTGTTTGGGAAAAAGTTGCCACTGTTCCCGGCATCGTGGACGAGAAAAATCTCTATGCACATGACTATGAAACGTATCATCGAAACGATAAATAATAAAATGAAGGGAGGCATGAGCAATGCCGACATTGAAAGAAAAAATTATTCAAGAGAGTCAACGTTTAGGCATCGATAAAATCGGCTTTACTCATGCTGAACCATTTATTGAATTAGAAGATTCTCTGCATGAACAACGAGAGCGAGGATATAACTCGGGGTTTGAACATCAAAATGTGGAAGAACGAATTTACCCAGAAAAAACGTTTGAGCATCCTAAAAGTATTATCTCCATTGCTTTAGCTTATCCCACCAAAGCTCAGGAAAAAATGCCTAGAGATGAAAAGCGTGGACAATTTGCGCGAGCCTCTTGGGGAATTGATTATCATCACATTTTGCAGGATCGGTTGCAAAAATTAATTGCTTTTATTGAAGAGCAAGCTGCCACTGAAGCAGAAAAAGAACACTGGCGCTTTCGGCCACAAGTAGATACTGGCGAATATGTTGACACCGCTGTTGCTCAGCGGGCGGGTTTAGGATTCATTGGTAAAAATGGTCTACTGATTACCGAAGAATTTGGTTCCTTTGTATATTTAGGTGAGGTGACCACCAACATTCAATTTGAACCAGATGAACCTGTTCCAAATGGTTGCGGTGATTGTACTCGTTGTATCACAGGGTGTCCTACAGGGGCTTTGTTAGGGGACGGTCGAATGAATGCTCAAAAATGTTTGTCTTATCAAACGCAAACAAAAGGCATGATGCCTGAAGAGTATCGGAAAAAAATGCGTAACGTCATTTATGGTTGCGACATTTGTCAGCTGGTTTGCCCTTATAATAAAGGAAAAGATTTTCATTTTCATGAAGAGATGGAACCAAAGATTGAAGAAGTCTATCCCAAATTGGCACCGTTATTAACTATTTCCAATAAAGAATTTAAACAGCAATTCGGACACTTAGCAGGCTCTTGGCGTGGTAAAAAACCATTGCAACGGAATGCTTTAATTGCGTTAGCGAATTTGGGCGGCCGTGAAGCTATCCCACAAATTATTCTCTGTTTAAATGATCAGCGTCCTGTCATTCGCGGAACAGCTGCTTGGTCGTTAAGTCAGCTCGCAAAAAGAGAACCTGAGCAAAGTTTAGAAGCTTTAAATTATCTACTTTCTGTAGAAACTGAAGAAGAGGTTATCGAGGAAGCTCAAAAGGCTATTCACTTGTTAACAAGCAAAAAAGGAAGCCGCTCAACGGAGTGACTTCCTTTTTTTATTAAATATGATTGCGATATAAACCAACAACTTTACCTAAAATTGTAACGTTATCTAAAAGAATAGGCGCTAATGCATCGTTTTCAGGCTGCAAGCGGATATGATCTACTTCTCGGAAGAATCGTTTACAGGTTGCTTCATCTTCATCGGTCATTGCGATTACGATGTCGCCATTATTGGCATTCGATTGCTTACGAACAATCACTTGGTCGCCATCTAGAATACCTGCGTTAATCATACTTTCTCCTCGAATCATCAACATAAATAAAGCATTTTCTTCTGTACGTAAATCAGGAGGTAACGGGAAGAAATCTGATGCTTCTTCCACCGCTAAAATTGGTTCACCAGCAGTTACGACACCTAACATCGGAATAGTTGTCGGTTGAATTCCGATCTTTTCCAAGCCTTCTGGTGTTAATTCGATTGCTCGCGGTTTTGTTGGGTCACGTAAGATTAGACCCTTTTTTTCAAGACGAGCTAAATGTCCGTGAACGGTAGAAGTTGAGGATAAATCAACAGCCTTCCCAATTTCGCGAACGGTTGGCGGATAACCCTTTAATTCGACTTGTTCGTATATATATTTAAGTACTTCTAATTGTCTTGTTTCTGTACGTTTCGCCAAAACCCGCACCTTCTTTCAATTGATAAAATTAGTGTACCATAAAATGCGAACGAAATCAAACAAGCGTTCGTGTTTTATAAATATCAGAATATAGTTGTTTTTTTAAGGCAGTTCTTATAATATAGACAGTGAGAGTAAGGAGGGATTTTGATGTTATCGAAAGAAAAAATTGCCCGTATAAATGAATTAGCGAATAAAGCAAAAGTGGAAGAACTTAGTGCGAAAGAAAAAGTCGAACAACAAGAATTACGTAAAGAGTATTTAGAAGCATTTCGTGGAGGGATGCGTCACCATATCGAAGGAATGAAGGTCGTGGATCAAGAAGGGACCGATGTGACTCCTGAAAAACTAAAAAAAATTCAACGTGAAAAAGGACTTCACAACAGAAAGTAATTGCTTTCATTGTCGAAATAAGCTACACTATGAATAAAGGTAAAAAAAACCTAAATTAGGAGATGATTTTTTTGTTTGACAAGACAGATCAATTGGGCGTTAATACAATCCGGACATTAAGTATTGAAGCCGTACAAAAAGCGAACTCAGGACATCCTGGTTTACCAATGGGTGCTGCCCCAATGGCGTATGCACTTTGGACAAAACATTTAAAGGTGAACCCAACAACTTCTAGAAACTGGGTTGATCGTGATCGTTTTGTACTTTCAGCAGGCCACGGCTCTGCAATGTTGTACAGCTTATTACATCTATCAGGATACAACGTAACAATTGACGATTTGAAAAATTTCCGTCAATGGGATAGTAAAACACCAGGGCATCCAGAAGTGCACCACACAGATGGTGTTGAAGCAACAACAGGACCTCTAGGACAAGGGATTGCTATGGCTGTTGGTATGGCAATGGCTGAAGCGCATTTAGCTGCAACTTATAATCGTGATAGTTTCCCTATTATGGATCATTATACGTACGCAATTTGTGGTGATGGCGATTTAATGGAAGGTGTTTCTCAAGAAGCAAGTTCAATGGCTGGTCATATGAAATTAGGTAAATTAATTGTCTTGTACGATTCAAATGACATCTCATTAGATGGACCAACTTCTAAAGCCTTTACTGAAAATGTTGGGGCTCGTTATGAAGCATACGGATGGCAACATATTTTAGTTAAAGACGGCAATGATTTAGATGAAATAGAGGCTGCGATTGAAGCGGCTAAAGCTGAAACAGATAAACCAACACTGATTGAAGTTAAAACAGTCATCGGTTACGGAGCACCAAAAGAAGGAACATCTTCCGTTCACGGCGCGCCAATTGGTGAAGAGGGCATTACAGCGGCTAAAGCTGTTTATGGTTGGGAATATCCTGACTTTACTGTGCCAGAGGAAGTCGCTGCTCGTTTTAAAGAAACGATGATTGACGAAGGCCAAAAAGCTGAAGAGGCTTGGAATGAGATGTTTAAGAACTATGAACATGCGCATCCAGAATTAGCCAAACAATTTAAAGAAGCTTTTGCCAACCAATTACCTGAAGGTTGGGAACAAGAATTACCTAAATATGAACTAGGAACAAGTGCCGCAAGTCGTGTAACAAGTAAAGAAACGATTCAAGCTATTTCAAAAGTTGTTCCAAGTTTCTGGGGCGGTTCAGCTGATTTATCTGCCTCAAATAATACAATGGTTGCTGCAGAAAAAGATTTCGAACCTGGTCAATACGAAGGCCGTAATATTTGGTTTGGTGTTCGCGAATTTGCAATGGCTGCAGCAATGAACGGGATTCAATTACACGGTGGTAGCCATGTTTATGGCGGGACATTCTTCGTCTTTACTGACTACTTGCGTCCAGCAATCCGTTTAGCCGCTTTACAAAAAGTTCCTGTAACTTACGTCTTAACGCATGACTCTGTTGCGGTGGGTGAAGATGGGCCAACACACGAACCAATTGAGCAATTAGCAAGTGTTCGTTGCATTCCAAATGTTCATGTGATTCGTCCAGCAGACGGCAATGAAACTGTTGCTGCTTGGAAAATTGCTATGACTTCTACGGAAACACCAACTATTTTAGTTCTAAGTCGTCAAAACTTACCTGTTTTAGAAGGAACGTTAGAACACGCTTCTGATTCTGTTCAAAAAGGTGCTTATGTATTGTCACCACAAAAAGGTGAACAACCATCAGGGATTTTAATTGCGACTGGTTCTGAAGTAAATCTAGCAGTGGAAGCACAAGCTAAATTAGCGGAAGAAGGCATCGATGTATCTGTCGTGTCAATGCCAAGTTTTGATTTATTTGAAAAACAATCTGCTGAATATAAAGAAAGTGTGTTACCTAAAGCTGTGACAAAACGTGTGGCGATTGAAGCTGCAGCAAGCTTTGGTTGGGAACGCTATGTAGGAACAGAAGGCAAAACAATCACAATTGATCACTTCGGCGCTTCTGCACCTGGCGGTCTAGTTCTTGAAAAATTCGGCTTTACTCCTGAAAATGTGGTTAATACCTATAAATCACTATAAATAAACATTAAAAAACCTGAATGCTTGTGATAGCATTCAGGTTTTTTTGCTTCATTTCTTTTTGGGAGCAAAGAGCATAAAGTGAAAAAATAATGCGAACAATTGGAACCCAATACCAGTTAAAGTAACACCAGACCAACCATAGTTTTGCCACATTAATGTACCAATCAATGAACCCAGTGAACCGCCGATGAAATAGAAAAACATAAAGACGGTATTGTTACGATTGCTGGCTTCTTCTCCCAAATTTTGGACGCGTGTTTGATTGGCTACTTGCCCAAATTGAGTACCGATATCTAAAACAATAATTGCTAAGATTAGTAAGACCACATGTGTTCCACCTAGAAAAAGTAAGATAAAACTACCGAACTGCATCAACAGGCCAATCAAAACAATCTTCCGCTCTGGATAATAATCGGATAGACGACCAATGATGGGTGCTACGAATGCTCCCGATAAACCAAAAATTGCTAAAATACCGACTTCTTTCGGTCCCCAATAATAAGCTGGACTACTAACAAAGAAAATTAATGTAGACCAAAAGATTGAAAAGGTTGCAAACATAAAAAAGCCATTGACAGTTGCTTCTCTTAACAAAGGTTGCGATTTGATTAGCTTAGGAAGACTTTTCAAAGAACCTAAATAAGTTAATCGATTTGAAGTTTGAGTATGTATCACTGTTTTGGGCAATTTTAATTGAAGTAGAACGACCAATGCTAACACGAATATTACGGCGATTAGGTAGACTGTTCGCCAAGAAGCTGCACTAGCAATGAAACCCGAGATCGTTCGAGACAATAAAATTCCTGTCAATAGTCCGCCCAGCATTCGACCTGTTACTTTACCACGGTTCGCTGGTCCCGCCATGACCGCAGCATAAGGAATAATAATTTGGGCGACAATAGAGAGCAGCCCGATAAAAAAAGAAGAGAGTGCAAACAGGAGAAAACTTGGTGCAAAAAATGCAGCACTTAGAGACAGCGAGGAGAGCGCGGCTACTCGAATGATTAATTTGCGACGATCAACGACATCGCCTAATGGAACAAGAAAAAGTAAGCCTAGCGCATAGCCTAATTGGGTCAGCATAGTAACAAAACCAATAGAACCAATACTGACTTGAAAGGCCTGAGCAATTTGGGTGCCAATTGGTTGAATATAATACATATTGGCGACCACGACCCCGCAAGTTAACGCTAATAAAAACGTCACTTGATTTGTTAAACCCGATTGTTGTTTCTTCATCTAACCACCTACATTTCTATGTAATTCATTTTGTAATACAACAACTACTCGGCAATAGTTGTTTTGATTACAAAAACAGACTTCTCTTATAAAGTTTGTTCAAAAAGTGACAAGTCCATTAAAAATTTTATCACAATAAATAAAGAAAAGTAAGAGGATAAATAACAAAAATCTCATCAAATTGAAAAGAAGAAGTGGTTGTTTTCACAAGTGTGAAGAGGGTTAATTAAATACAAACAAGATTTCAATTACATTACAGAAATTTTAAAACTCAAAATTTAATACGTTTATTTCTTGTTTCAATAGGAAATTAACGGTAAAATAGAAAAGTGAGACAGTGAGGAGGAAAAATGAATGAGCGAACAGTTAACAAGAAGTAGTAAACATATTCAAAAAGCTCTTAAAAAGCAAAAAGCTTATAAACGTGCTACCGCCGTTGCGGGGACTTCAATGATTTTAGCACCTGTGGTTGGTGCTGCGGTACCTGCCCAAGCAGAATCAAGCCAGCAAGCATTTATTAATGAAATCGGAAATTCAGCAGCAGCCGTTGCCAATAGCAATGATATGTATGCTTCCGTCATGATTGCTCAAGCGTTGCTAGAAAGTAGTTATGGTAGTTCTGGGTTAGCATCTGCACCGAACTATAACTTGTTTGGTGTAAAAGGAAGTTATAATGGACAATCTGTTTATATGCCAACAAAAGAATATTTAGACGGACAATGGGTGACCGTCACAGCAGCATTTAGAAGTTATAATTCTTATGCGGAATCGTTCCAAGATCATGCCAATGTTATTCGTTCCACTGCTTTTGGGGATACATACCATTATTCAGGCGTTTGGAAGAGTAATACTAGCAGTTATCGCGATGCAACAGCCGCTTTAGCTGGAAGTTATGCAACTGATCCAGGCTATGCCGAAAAATTGAATTGGTTAATTGAAGCATATAATTTAACTCAATATGATTGGGGAACACCAGTCGCTCAAACCACTAGTTATTCAGATACAACGGGAACCGTTGATACAACAATCGATACAGCGGCTTCTGCAACAGCAACAGCAGAAACTGTAGCTAGTCAAAGTTACACTGTCGCAAACGGCGACACATTGTGGGACATTGCTGCACGTTTTGGAACGACAGTTGATAATTTAATGTCACTAAATGGATTAACATTGGATTCTGTTTTATCGGTGGGTCAAACCATCCAAATCGGTTAATTTTGCAATTATTTAGTTGAAGAAGGACCTTACAAAAGCGGCAGTTTTTGTAAGGTCTTTTATCGTGAAAATAGGTAGTGCCAGCAGCAATTATTGGATGAGTATAATCCGTTTTTTTATTTAATTTTTCACAAACTAAAATTCGTTTTTCTGGTAGAAATCGTTTTTTTGAGCTATGCTTAGAGAAAGAATTATTATATTGTTTGTAAAATTGGAGGATGTAGGATTATGACTAAAGGTTATGTAAAATCAGTAACAGAGTTAATTGGTCAAAGCCCAGTTGTGAAATTAAAACGGATGGTACCAGAAGGAGCTGCAGATGTTTTTGTTAAACTAGAGTTCTTTAATCCTGGTGGCAGTGTGAAAGATCGAATTGCTTTAAGCATGATCCAACAAGCCGAAGCAGATGGTCGCCTAAAACCTGGACAAACGATTATTGAGCCGACTAGTGGTAATACAGGCATTGGGTTAGCAATGGTAGGTGCTGCGTTGGAATATCCAGTTAAGATTGTGATGCCAGATACTATGAGTATTGAACGCCGCAAATTAATGCAAGCATATGGGGCTGATCTATTATTAACCCCTGGTGCCGAAGGAATGAAAGGGGCAATTGCAAAAGCTACAGCATTAGCAGAAGAACACGGGTACTTCATGCCTTTGCAATTTAATAATCCAGCTAATCCAATGGTACATGAACAAAAAACAGGAAAAGAAATTGTTGATGTCTTTGGTAAACGTGGCTTAGATGCGTTTGTTTCTGGTGTTGGCACTGGAGGAACCGTTACAGGAGTTGGCCATGAATTGAAACGGATTTTTCCAGATATTGAAATTGTTGCAGTAGAACCAACGGAGTCGCCTGTTTTAGAAGGTGGCGAACCAGGTCCACATAAAATCCAAGGAATAGGCGCTGGTTTTGTCCCAGAAGTTTTAGACACCACCGTTTATCAAAAAGTTGCCGCTGTTTCTAGTGAAGACGCATTAGAAACTGCTCGTTTAATGGGGCCAAAAGAAGGTATCCTTGTGGGGATTTCAGCAGGGGCAGCAATTAAAGCTGCCATTGATTTGGCAGTCGAATTAGGCGCAGGCAAACGTGTCTTAGCGCTGGTTCCAGATAACGGTGAACGTTATCTTTCGACAGCTCTTTACGAATTTCCAGAATAAAAAACACGCCAAAAAACGAGCATTTCTCTTAGTTTAGTAAAATGCTCGTTTTTTCCACGAGAATCCTACAATAATTCTTGTCAATCGTAATAAGAAATAGTATTATTTAAGAAAGATAGACAGGGGAGGGATACAAAGATGGACAACGTATTGGTTAAAAATGCACTTGCTGAATTAAAAGAAGCCAATATCCGAATTACTCCGCAACGTTATGCTATCTTGGAATATTTAATCGAAAATCATACACACCCAACAGCTGATGAAATTTATCGCGCACTAGAAGATCATTTTCCAAATATGAGTGTAGCAACGGTTTACAACAATCTACGTTTATTTACTGAAATCGGTTTCGTTCAAGAAATGAGTTATGGCGATGCATCTAGTCGTTTTGATTTTAGTTCGAAGAAACATTATCACGTGATTTGTCAAAAATGTGGTAAAATCGTTGATTTTCATTATCCAGGGTTAGAGGACGTTGAAATGGCCGCTAGTAAATTAACAGGCTTCGAAATTAATGAACATCGTTTAGAATTATATGGATTATGTCCAGATTGCCAACAAGCACAACAGGAGAATGTGTAAAAAATTACATACTGTTAAAAATTTATCAAAAGATAAGTCACTTGTCTAGGCAAATTTCACAAGCGTAAGAGTTTTCACTCTTATGCTTGTTTTTTTGTGTGGTTATTGACTTTTAAATTCTTAAAAACAAAAAATTAACTAGCTATTATTAAGAATTAGCAACAGTTTGTGAATTTTTTTATATGCGATTCACAAGCATAGAACTCGAATAAGCTTGATTCCTCTGATATATTTTAAACAGACAGAGGGAGACGTCACCTCTGCAAAACAAAGATTGTGAAAGAAGGGATTTACAACATGAAAGTCGTAGTCGTAGGATGTACCCATGCTGGAACTTCAGCAGTTAAAAGTATTTTAGCAAATCACCCGGAGGCGGAAGTCACTGTATATGAAAGAAATGACAATATTTCCTTCCTATCTTGCGGAATTGCCTTGTACGTTGGAGGCGTAGTTAAAAATGCTGCTGATTTATTTTATTCAAATCCAGAAGAACTGGCTTCTTTAGGAGCAACAGTGAAGATGGAACACAATGTTGAAGAAATCAACGTGGACGACAAAACTGTTATAGCGAAAAACTTACAAACGGGTGCAACTGAGACCGTTTCTTATGATAAATTAGTGATGACAACTGGTTCTTGGCCAATTATTCCACCAATTCCAGGAATTGATGCTGAAAATATTTTATTATGTAAAAACTATTCACAAGCCAACGTGATCATCGAAAAAGCGAAAGATGCCAAACGTGTCGTTGTCGTTGGTGGCGGTTATATTGGTATTGAATTAGTAGAAGCTTTTGTAGAATCAGGTAAACAAGTTACTTTAGTTGACGGGTTAGACCGCATTTTAAATAAATATTTAGATAAGCCATTCACAGATGTTCTAGAAAAAGAATTAGTTGATCGTGGCGTTAATTTAGCTTTAGGTGAAAATGTCCAACAATTCGTAGCAGATGAGCAAGGAAAAGTGGCAAAAGTTATTACACCAAGTCAAGAATTCGAAGCAGATATGGTGATTATGTGTGTTGGTTTCCGTCCAAATACAGAATTATTAAAAGATAAAGTTGACATGTTACCAAACGGTGCAATTGAAGTCAATGAGTATATGCAAACAAGCAATCCTGATATTTTTGCTGCGGGTGATAGTGCAGTTGTTCACTACAACCCAAGTCAAACAAAAAATTATATCCCATTAGCAACGAATGCTGTTCGTCAAGGTATGCTAGTAGGTCGTAATTTGACTGAACAAAAATTGGCTTATCGTGGCACACAGGGAACTTCTGGCTTATATTTATTCGGTTGGAAAATTGGTTCAACAGGTGTGACAAAAGAAAGTGCCAAATTAAACGGACTAGATGTCGAATCAACTGTTTTCGAAGATAACTATCGTCCAGAGTTTATGCCAACAACTGAAAAAGTTCTGATGGAATTAGTCTATGAAAAAGGAACACAACGCATTGTTGGTGGTCAATTGATGTCTAAATATGATATCACACAATCTGCCAATACTTTATCATTAGCGGTCCAAAATAAAATGACTGTCGAAGATTTAGCGATTTCTGATTTCTTCTTCCAACCACATTTTGATCGCCCTTGGAACTACTTAAACTTATTAGCCCAAGCCGCTTTAGAAAATATGTAATTAATAATAATAGAAAAAGGATGAAGAACAGAAGTTCTTCATCCTTTTTGTTAGTCACTAAGCGCTCCAGTTGTTTGGTTCATTAATGCCATTAATTGCTCTTTCGTTGTTCGTTTGATAGAAAGAGGGGGGAGATTATCTAAAGAAAAATAAGCACAATTCGAGGTTTCAATGTTTTTTTCAAAGGGATGATTTTCTAAAATCTCACAAGAAAAGATCATTTTATAGTACTGAAATAGTTGAGGAATGTCTTTTCGTTTATCTGTATCATAAACAGCAAGCAATTCTTTTGCTGTAACAACTAAGCCAGTTTCTTCCAATACTTCTTTTTCAATATTTTCTTTAGGGGAGCAGCCAATTTCGGCATAGCCACCAGGTAATGACCATTCTTTGGTCCGTAAATCTTCAACTAATAAAAAACGATTCTCTTTTTTTATTAAACCGCGAACATCTACTTTCGGTGTTGGATAACCTTCTTCTTTAGTTAAGATTTTTTCTAAGTCGGGCAAAACAGTCGCTTCGGGTCCGGTTGCGCTAATAAGTTGTAACGTAAGTTCTCGTAGTTCTTGGTAACGTTCTTGATCAAAAGCATCTTTCCCGTAAAAAAGACCTGCATCCGCCAATGCTAGCAACCGCTTATAGGTGTTCAGATAATCCATATACGCACGCTCCTCATAGACTTAATACGTTTAGTTTAACAGAAAAAAATAAAGAAAGGGCAGATTTAGCGAGAAAAGGCGTCGTTTTAAGGAAATAATAAAGAATAAATGACTAACTTACATTTTTAAACTACCTATGCTATTATTTAATAAAAAAGATTGGGTATACAATAATTTTGTTATGTAAACAAAAAGGAGGTTGTAAATTGAAAGAATTTACAATTATAAGGGAAAAAAATGCAGATAAAAAGACTCAGGCAGCACAAGAAGTATTGTTTAATCTTCCAGAATGGTTTGGCCTTGAAAAAGAGACCCGCAAGTATATCGATATAGCTAGCACTTTACCTATGTGGGTGGCAAAGGATGTAGAGAATAAAATACTCGGTTTTATAACACTTTCAGAAACAAGTAAAGATACAGTAGAAATCCATTGTATGGCAGTTAAAAAGCGGTATCATCGCAAAGGTATCGGCAAGTTATTGATAGAAAGCGTGGAAACGTATTCTAAAAATAACTATTTTTTTATTCAAGTCAAAACAGTTGACGAAGGAAATTATTCCGTGTACGATCATACTATTCGTTTTTACGAATCATTGGGTTTTAAGCGCCTTGAGGTTTTTCCGACATTATGGGACGCTTGGAATCCTTGTTTAATTTTAATTAAACAGTTGATTTAATCTACAAAGGAGTTTTAGTATGTCAGTATTTATTAGAGAGTGTACCGTCGCAGACGTACCAGAATTAGAGGCCATTTGCCAAGAGACTTTTGCAGATACTTATGGAGATGGCGAAAACGAAAAGGATTTACAGGCACATTATGAGAGGAAATTTAGTCCAGCAGTTTTAGAAAGCGAAATCTTACATAAAGATTCGCAATATTTCTTTGCTTTTTATAATAATGAACTTGCAGGTTATGTGAAATTAAATCACGGTGATGCTCAGATTACCTATCAACATCCACAAGCGTTACAAGTTGAGCGCATTTATATTCGTAAATCTTTTAAGCGTTTAGGCTTAGGCAAACATTTGATTACGAAAGCAATTGAATTAGCGGAAGAAGCAGAAAAAGAGACGGTTTGGTTAGGTGTTTGGGAACATAATCATCCAGCGCAAAAATTTTATCAATCATTGGGCTTCGTAAAAACAGATGAACATGATTTTTATATGGGAAATGAACGCCATACCGATTATACAATGACGAAACAGTTAAAAGAGTCAACGTAAAGCAAAAACAAGGAAACGGACGCAATGAAGCCGACGATTCCTTGTTTTTTTATCTTAAAATTGTGAAGGAGATTTTCCATAATATTTTTTGAATAATTTACTAAAATGATAGGCATCTTCGTAACCAACCGTTTTTGCTACTTCTTTGACACTTAAGGAATCATTTTTCAGCAATTCTTTCGCATGGTTTAAGCGGATTTGAATTAAATAATTGATTGGCCCAACGCCTGTGGCCGCTTTAAAGGTTTTCGACAAATAAGTCGGGGTCACATATAGCATTTCAGCTAACTGTTCCAAAGTAATTTCTTCGTCATGGTGCGTTTCCAGATAATAAATCGTATGATTGACTAAATTTCGTTTTCTTTTTTCCGTTTTCGATAGCCGAGTTTCAATTTTATTTTCTTGATCAACTGCTAAGCTTCTTAAAATATAAACCAATAGCTCAATAACTAAAGCTTTAATTTGTAACGCTGATTCAACTTCTTGATGGTTTAATTCATGAACAATTTGCCAAGCTTTTTCTAAAAAAGCACCATGTAAATGACTTAAATCTAATAAAGCTGATTTATTTGGAAATACGTTTCGCTCTAAGCCTTCTAAATAGAGATTTGAAATGCCAATGTGTAGTTGATGTGAGTAAGTTCCTGCTTTTTGTTGCTCACCATGTTCCGTTCGCGGATTAAAAAGAAACACCGTACCAGCAGTGGCATGGTACTGTTGCCCTTGAACAATATATTCAGATTCACCTTCTAAAAGAATAGATATTTCCAGAAATTCATGATGATGACAATTATAAGGGTGGGTCTCTTCGTTCCAAGGATCGAAGGCATATAAAATTTCAGGATTAAACGTTCGACTATTTGTGTAGTTCATAAAAAATCACTCCTACTTGTATCCGCTTTCTATACTATATTGTACATCAAAATATACAAGAATGCCCATTTCTTTTCCTATAAAAAAACAGTAATCTTATACACGTCCATAAAAACAAGAGAGAGTAGGGGAGAAAATGAATAGTTTTGAATGGATTTGGCAATATGCTAAAAAAAATAAGAATAAGTTACTGCTAGCTGTTATTTTTGTCGTTATTAACGCTATTTTAATTGTTATTATTCCATTGTTATCTGGCAGAATTGTAGACCAAGTAATCAATCAGGGGAAAACTGAAGAGCTTGTCCCAATTCTTGGGATTATGATTGGGGTGACCGTTATTCGGACAGTTGTTCGTTATAGTTATCAAGTCTTGTTTGAATCGGTTGGACAATCTGCGTTATTTGACTTAAGAAAAGATATGTATGTCAAACTTCAAGAATTAGATTTTGATTTCTTTAATCATACACGTGTTGGCGATATTATGGCGCGAATGACAGGGGATACAGACGCTATCCGCCATTTTGTTTCTTGGGTCACTTATAACCTCTTAGAATGTATTTTATGGTTCATCGCAGCCGTGATTGTGATGGGGACGATCAATTGGCAATTGATGCTGGCATTAATTTTAATTACACCTTTGATTTTTCTGTTAACACAAAAAATGTCGAAGGAATCGCATCCGGTATTTTTTGAGATTCGGGAAAGTTTTTCTCGGTTAAATTCAATGGTCGAAGAAAATATTGGTGGAAATCGGGTGGTTAAAGCTTTTTCTCAAGAACCTTATGAAATTGAAAAGTTTAACAAGCACAATGAAGACTATAAAAAATGGAATATGGCTTCCGCAGATGTCTCTAAAAAATATTTACCGTGGTTAGACGGTTTTGCAGGTAGTTTAAATGTTATTGCCTTAGTTCTTGGTGGCCTCTTTGTAATTCAAGGTCGGATGACAATTGGTGATTTAGTTGCCTTTAACGGCTTTCTCTGGATGTTGAACATGCCGATGCGAATGAGTGGCTGGTTGATCAATGATGTGCAACGCTTTACGGCATCGTCCATTAAAATTCGTCAGTTATTAGCAACGAAACCGAAGATTCCCATTGCTCGGGAAAAAGAAGCAGAACCAATCCAAGGTTATGTGACGTTTGATCACGTGTCCTTTCATTTTTCAGATGATCCAGAAACCCCTATTTTATCGGATGTTTCATTTTCAGCAAAACCTGGTGAAACAATTGGTATTTTAGGGGAAACTGGTTCAGGCAAAACCACTTTAGTTAACTTAATCGCTCGGTTCTATGATCCAACAAAAGGCACTGTTTATATTGATGGAAAAGATGCTAAAAGCTATTCTGTTCGTAAATTGCGAGAAAATATCTCCATGGTTATGCAAGATGTCTTTCTTTTTTCCAATACAATAGAAGATAACATTGCTTTTGGTAACACATTGGCTAACTTGGAACAAGTGCAAATGATGGCTGAAATTGCTGATGCCCATAGCTTTATTTCCAGAATGCCCGAAGGTTATGCAACAATTGTTGGTGAACGCGGCGTTGGCCTATCTGGTGGCCAAAAACAGCGGATTTCACTGGCCCGTGCCTTAACCAAAGATCCAGCTATTTTAATTTTAGATGACACAACTTCCGCTGTTGATATGGAAACAGAATCAAAAATTCAAAAAGAACTAGGTCGTTTGACGGAAAAGAAAACGACATTTATTATTGCCCACCGAATTTCTTCTGTGAGAGAGGCCAATTTAATTTTGATGATGGAAAAAGGCCGTGTGGTGGAAAGCGGTACGCATAGCGAATTAGTCGAACAAAAAGGCAAATATTTTGACGTATATCAAAAACAATTAGGTCTGACAAAGGAAGGTGAGTCGCGTGGCTAGAAATACGTTTGATGTGGATGAGACTTTAGAAAAAGAATTTAATTGGTCTCATTATAAACGATTAGGCGCCTATATTAAGCCTTACAAAAAAGCTGTTTTTAAAACATTATTTGTCATCATATTAGCTAATCTGGCAAGTATGTTAGGCCCTTACTTTACTAAAATTGCGATTGACCAAGTAATTCCACAAAAGAATCTCTCGTTACTCTTGATACTAGGGGCTATTTTCCTATTTTCCTTGGTGATTATTGGTTGGTGTATGCGTTATCGAATATATGCCATCACAGAAATTGGACAAGATATTTTAAAAGATATGCGTTTTTCAATTTTTGAGCATCTACAAAAATTACCATTTTCTTACTTTGACAGTCGGCCGCATGGAAAAATCTTAATTCGGGTGGTCAATTACATCAATACGTTAAGTGATTTACTAAGTAACGGATTGATCAATTTAATTTCTGATTTATTTAATGTGATTATCACCTTAATCTTCATGTTATTTATTGATGTGAAATTAACCTTATACAGTTTGCTGCTATTGCCTGTGTTGTTCGTGATGGTTCTATTTATCCAAGGGAAACAACGGAAAGCTTACCAAGAGCTTAGCAATAAACAATCAAACTTAAATGCCTATATTCATGAAAGTATTTCAGGAATTAAAATTACACAATCTTTTGCACGAGAAGATGAAAATTTCCAAATTTTTAACGAGGTAAGCGAAGAATATCGTCAATCCTTTATGAAAGCTGTGCGTGTCCAGTATTTATTATGGCCAGCAGTGCAAAATATATCCGTCATTACGACTTGTTTTATCTATTTCGTAGGAATCCGTCAATTAGGTGTGTCCGTTACTACTGGGACGCTAATTGCTTTTATCGGTTATATCAATAACTTTTGGAATCCGGTCATCAATATTGGTAACTTCTACAATTCTCTGATTACTGCAACTGCCTATTTGGAAAGGATTTTTGAAACGATGGATGTTGTTCCAGAAATTCAAGATGCGCCGCACGCTATTGAGTTGCCGCCAATTAAAGGAACCGTCGACTTTCAGCATGTTTATTTCCGTTATGAAGAAGGAAAAAATATTTTGACCGATGTTAGTTTTCATATTGAGCCAGGACAAACAATCGCCTTGGTTGGGCCAACAGGTGCGGGTAAAACAACAATCATCAATTTGTTAAGTCGTTTTTATGATGTGAATGAAGGGGCCGTTAAAATTGATGGTTATGATGTTCGCGATGTGACACTCCGTTCGTTAAGAAAACAAATGGGGGTAATGCTTCAAGATACGTTTATTTTTTCAGGAACGATTATTGAAAACATTCGGTACGGAAATTTAGCAGCCACAGAGGAAGAAGTCATCCAAGCCGCAAAAATTGTTCGTGCGCACGACTTTATCAAGGATTTAAAAGATGGCTATGAAACAGTTGTGGAAGAGCGGGGTAGTACACTCTCGGCAGGACAACGCCAATTAATTTCATTTGCTCGTGCTTTACTGGCAGATCCCAAAATTTTAATTTTAGACGAAGCAACCTCCAGTATTGATACAAAAACAGAAGAATTGTTACAAGAAGGACTACAACAACTTCTGAAAGGACGGACATCGTTTATTATTGCTCATCGACTTTCTACCATCAAAAATAGCGATAAAATTTTCTATATTGATGGTGGTTGTATTGTGGAAGAAGGATCTCATGATCAACTAATGGCAAAACATGCGTTATATCATCATTTATATCAATCGCAATACGACTTATTAAAGAGCTAGATGATAAAACAGAGAAAATTCTTAGTTGAATCTTTCTCTGTTTTTCTGTATCGTAACCTTAACAAAGGAAAAAATGATGAGGTGCCAAATGAAACGGAATTTTGAAGTGGAATTAACAACATTATGTATGATTAGAAATCAGAAAAATGAAATCCTTGTGCAAGAACGACAAAAAAAGGATTGGCCTGGTTGGACGTTCCCTGGCGGACATGTTGAAAAAAACGAGGGCATGGAAACAGCCATGGTTCGCGAACTCCTTGAAGAAACAGGATTAGTGCTGAAGCCACAATTAGTAGGTGTTGCAGAATGGCTGAATGATTGTTCAGGTGCGCGGGAATTAGCCACATTATTCATTGCAGAAACAGCGGATGAACTACCAGAAGAAACGGAACAACCCTTGTTTTGGGTCACTGAAAAAGAATTGCGAGAAGGTCCTTTAGCTGGCAGTTTAGCAGAACTTTTCCCAGTATTTTTTGGCGAAAAGCAATTTTATTTTAAAAATAATACAGCTTAATGATTCAAACCTAAAAGATTAAATCAATCCCACTTATTAAAAGAGAGGAAATCTAAAATTAAACATTGCTATTTATAAGCAATGTTTGCTATTCTTAATAAAAGGGAATTAATTTTTTATATAATGAGGGGGAAAAAGTGTGTTAAAAAGAAAAGTGGGGATTGTCGCAGGCGTTTTCTGTTCAGCTTTGTTACTGACAGGTTGTGGCAAAAGTGCGAAAGATGAGTTCATTCAAGGAATCGGCAATCAAAACGCACAAGAATCTGGGGTTTGGGATTTCTCTATGTCAATTAGTGACATGAAATTTTCACAAGAAGATGGTGCACAAACGAATCCTATGATTGGGATGCTCATCACGCAAATCAAAGACGCATCGCTTTCTGGGAAGATTCAAGTAGATGCCAAAAAAGAAAAAGCATTCAACTTAGAGATGAAATTAAAAGCGATGGGAATGGATGTACCGATTTCATTGGTTGGATCGTTAGATAACGAGGGCAAAGAGCCAAAACTCTATTTAGCAACAGATATGATGGAATATATTGTCGCTGTCGCAGACTCAATGACTGACGGTGCTATCGATAGTTCTCAGTTAGATACAGAAAAACTAAAAGGAAAATACATTGATCTTTTAGCCATGAACGAGGAAAGTACGAAAGAATGGCAAGATACAATCAAAGAGTATCAAGAATCGGAAAAAGAACGAAAACAGTCTGCTAAGGAATACAAAGAGTTTTTAGAAGGATTAGACAAGGATACGTTCGAGAAAAAAGGGGACACCATTACCCATACGTTTACAAAAAAAGAATTACAAAAGTTAATCAAAATTACGACAGAAGCATCTGAGAAAGGTAAAGAACAAGATCCTTTCGAAAAAGTCAAAGATGTTTCTGCCAAAGTTTCTGTTAATACAAAAGAAAATAAAACAAATATGTTGATTAATGTGAAACCGCAGCAAGACAAGAACGTTGACATGGGACTTGAATCATTATCTAGTAAAATTAGCATTACACAAAAAGCCAAAAAAGCGACGATTTCAATGCCTAAGAAAGAAAATATTTTATCAGAACAAGAAGTTGAAAAAATATTTTCCGATAGCACCTCTATGACAGGTCTATCGACTGAAGACACGACTGTTGCGATCAATCAATAACGCTGAATGACCAATAAAAACGGTCCCTCAAAAAAAGTAACGAAAGACCTAGCATGATTGGGATGCTAGGTCTTTTTTGAATAAAAAAACAGCATTTTAGTTTTCTTTGAATTATTGGTTGTTATTTTTGGTGGTGTAAACAGTTTAAAGTTAATACATTTGTTTTTGATTTAAATTCTACTGCTATTTTTAATCATTCTATTAAATAACAAATGTTTTCGAGTGTTTTTAAGCATTATTTTTGTTATGCAGAGTGTTTTTTTTATACAATGAGTATAATTTTAGATGAAGGAGTGTTTTAGGTGAAAAATCAACATTTAACTACGTCACAAGGAAGTCCAGTTGGCGATAATCAAAATTCGCTAACTGCAGGAGAATTTGGTCCTGTCCTAATCCAAGACGTTCATTTATTAGAAAAATTAGCTCATTTTAATCGTGAGCGCGTACCAGAACGGGTTGTTCATGCCAAAGGTGCTGGTGCTCATGGGATTTTCAAGGTGAGCCAATCAATGGCACAATATACTAAAGCCGATTTTTTATCTGAAGTTGGCAAAGAAACACCTTTATTCGCTCGTTTTTCAACTGTAGCTGGAGAGTTAGGTTCATCAGATACATTGCGTGATCCTCGCGGTTTTGCGCTTAAATTCTATACAGACGAAGGAAATTACGACTTAGTTGGCAATAATACGCCCATTTTTTTCATTCGTGATGCAATTAAGTTTCCAGATTTTATTCATAGCCAAAAAAGAAATCCGCGGACGCATTTGAAAAGTCCAGAAGCTGTTTGGGATTTTTGGTCTCATTCACCGGAAAGCCTTCATCAAGTAACAATTTTAATGAGTGATCGTGGCATTCCGCTATCGTTCCGTCACATGCATGGTTTTGGTAGCCATACGTTCAAATGGGTCAATGCTGCTGGAGAAGTATTTTTTGTTAAATATCACTTCAAGACGAATCAAGGAATCAAAAATCTAGAGAGTCAATTAGCAGAAGAAATTGCTGGGAAAAATCCCGATTTCCATATTGAAGATTTGCATAATGCAATTGAAAATCAAGAATTTCCTTCTTGGACATTATCTGTGCAAATTATCCCGTATGCAAATGCGTTAACAATGAAAGAAACTCTTTTTGATGTAACAAAAACGGTTTCTCAAAAAGAGTATCCGCTGATTGAAGTTGGCACGATGACTTTAAATAGAAATCCAGAGAATTATTTTGCAGAGGTTGAACAAGTAACCTTTTCACCAGGAAATTTCGTTCCTGGTATTGAAGCTTCTCCGGATAAATTATTGCAAGGACGTTTGTTCGCTTATGGGGACGCACATCGTCATCGCGTGGGCGCTAATAGTCACCAATTGCCAATCAACCAAGCAAAAGCGCCTGTAAATAACTACCAAAAAGACGGCAATATGCGTTTTAACAATGGCAATAGCGAAATTAATTACGAACCAAATAGTTATACTGAAACACCAAAAGAAGATCCTAAGGCGAAAATTAGTTCCTTTGAAGTTGAAGGAAATGTTGGTAATTATAGCTATAATCAAGATCACTTTACACAAGCAAACGCTTTGTATAATTTGCTGCCAAGCGAAGAAAAAGAAAACTTAATTAACAATATAGCGGCATCTTTAGGTCAAGTGAAAAATCAAGAAATCATCGCGCGTCAAATTGATTTGTTCACTAGAGTAAATCCAGAATATGGAGCACGTGTCGCACAAGCCATCAAGCAACAAGCATAATTTATATCACGTACGTGACAAAACCAGTCTAGATAAACTAAAGACTGGTTTTGTTTGCTTTTCAATGCTTTTTACTCTACTTTGTATAATGTATATTATGTAAACTAGAATAAAATAAAAAACTTTAGCCGATAATTGCACCTCTCTTTCGACTAATTAATTTACCCAACTAACCTTACAAGTTGTTTGCTAAGCTAGTTAGGTTTACTGTTTATTGAAACGTTGGATTGTTCATTTCTTGATGAATTTCTTTGCTCGCTTCATATAGAAACAATGTTTGTTTTTTACTTGATGCATAATCGACAATGGGTTTTGGATAATTTTCTCCTAAATGTACATGATATTGCGTTTGTAAGGCTTCGTTCATTAGATTTGGTTGATGAATATACTTTTGTGGCACTTGCTTAAGTTCTGGAACATATTTTTTGATGAACTGGCCGTCATTATCAAATTTTTTTGACTGGATAATTGGATTAAAAATCCGAAAATACGGGACAGCGTCCGTTCCCGTTGAAGCAGCCCATTGCCAGCCACCGATATTATTGGCGGCATCATAATCAATCAACATTTTTTGAAAGTATTTTTCACCCCAACGCCAATCGATGTGTAAATTTTTAACTAAAAAAGAGGCAGTTATCATTCTTAAGCGGTTGTGCATCCAACCAGTTTGATTCAGTTGTCGCATGGCGGCATCAATTATAGGGTACCCCGTCTCCCCTTTTTGCCACTTGACAAACATTTCTGGGTCATTTGTCCATTGAATATAACGAAATTTTTCTTGAATAACTTCCTCTTTTTGTTGTGGAAACGTACTATAGATCATATTGTAAAAGTCGCGCCAAGCTAATTCTTTTTTGAAGGTTTCTTTACTTAAGCTAGAAGGCGCAGATGCAAGCTCTTGCCAAATGGTGCGAATCGAAAGTTCTCCCGTTCTTAAAAAAGTAGACAGATGACTCGTTTGATCCTGATAAGGGAAATCACGCTTATTTTCATAGGATTGAAGTTTTTGATCAATAAAAGTATTTAAGCACCTTCTGGCTGTTTTTTCGCCGACACTATAGTGTGTTAAAGGAATCCTCGCAATCTGTTCCCCATATGCTGCTTCCTCTTCTGGAAAAAGACACGCACTAAAAATTTTTTCAGCTGTATAGGAAACAGGAATCGGGGTTTCTTTAGGCGCCTCTTTCCATTTATTGTAATAGGGCGTAAACACTTGGTACTTACTGCCATCGTTCTTCTTAATTTCTTCAGAGCCATGCAAATAGGCATCTTGAAAAGAGAAAGACTGAATATTATTTTCTTCAAAAAAGCGCATAGCTTGCTGGTCCCGCTTTGCCCCAAAGCCACAAGTATCTTCATTAAAATAAATGGCCTGCCAATCGGGTAATTTGCGTTTCAAACGTGAAAATAAATCTAATGGTTCGCCGACCATGATTTGTAAATGTGCCTCTTGATCGATTCGTTCTTTAAGCGAGGCTAAACTTGCAAAAAAAGCGTTATGATTAGCACTTTCTTGAATAAATTGTTGAGGATTCATTTGGAATAATAAAATCAATTCATCAGCTGCAGAATTTTGTAACGCGTGTGCTAATGCTTTATTATCCTGTAATCGTAAATCACGTCTAAACCACATTACTCTTTTCATTTTTAAATCCTCCTAAATACTTCGTCTTGCTTATCGTAACCGTGACTGCTGATTTTTAAAAGCAACTTGCCTAGACTTTTCAAAAAGCCGATAAAAACTGGGTTTTCAGCTTTTATCGGCTTTTTGATTTAAATTAATAGGAAATATTAAAAGCTTTCATATCTTTCTCAATATATTGTAGGACTTCTGTATTGCCAAAAAATTGTGTAAAATAATAGGCTTGACGATAGTCATCAGCTGTGTCTTCCCCGAGCATTTGTTTGTTAAAGGCTTTTTCATATAAAAGATAATCTAGCAAATAAATGGAGTGTTTGTCACGACAAATCTGAATCCCTTTTTCGCTTAAAATGACACTTTTTTGGTAGTCTTTCATTTCCGAGTAGAATTTAGCAGAATTATAATAAATTCTACAACGCTCCAAGGAACATTCTAATTTAAATTGTTCCAATTCTTGTAATGATTTTTCGTAATACACTTGCGCTTTTCTCATATCTTTTTCCAGTTCGTATAGCGTACCTAGCGCATTCAGGCTTAAAATGTTGTAAATATTGACTTTACGGTCAATTTCCGCGCCCCGGTATAGGTAAAACAAGGCCTCTGCTTTATCTTTTTTTCCTAATAAACAAGTAATTCCCTTATAATATAACAATTTAGTCGTTAGTTCATTATTAGATAAGATAAGACCTTCAGGCACTTCTTGTAATAAATTGTAGGCCTCTAAGTGAAATAACCGTAAAGATAAATCCTCGACTTTGTTTAGTAGATTTTCAATTTTCTTTTCTTCAGAAATCATCATGCATTCTTCTACTTCTAAATCTAATCGGAGGCAAATAGATGAGAAAATATCTAAACTGTCACATAGATTACGGTTTTCAATATTACTAATTGTTGCTTGCGTACAGATGCCGTTAGCCAGCTCTGATTGTGTGATTTTTTTAAGTTTTCTCGCTTGTTTTATTTTGTCTCCTGCTACCTTCACGAACAGACCTCCACTTGTATTATTATGTAAATTCATTAAAAAATGTTATACTTTGATTATCAATTAAAGGAGGTACATGCTATGTTTGATTTACTTGCATTATTGACTGGAACATCAACTTATGGCAACGTTCCCCATGTTTAATTAGTCAATGCGTGTCAAGTATGGTCTTCCATACTTGGCATGTTTCCTTTAAAACTGACTCAATCATACTACAAACGGATAGACAAATACAACCGAAAATCATTGGTATTTTATTAAGAAAAAGAACAGCAAGAAGTGATAACTACTTCTTGCTGTTCTTTTGTTTAGTTAGGTGTATTTAGATTTAAAATAATTTGTTCCGGCGTAATTTCATTATGATCTGACATCATTGGTTCTACGCTTAAATAACTTGAAGTATTTGTAATGATAACCATGACAGTTGAGTCAAGCCCAGCTTCTTTAATGGCTTTTCGATCGAACGTTCCTAAAAGATCTCCTTTTTTAACACGGTGACCTTGGGTTACTTGTGTCTGAAAGACCTCCTGCCCCAATGTGACAGTATCAATTCCTATATGAATTAATACTTCAGCTCCTGCGTCCGTTTGGATACCATAAGCGTGCCCAGTTTCTGCAACCAAGTTTAATAAACCATCTGCAGGCGCGTAAACCTTGTTCGCTGTTGGCATGATTGCTAAACCTTTGCCCATCATCTCGCTTGAAAATACTGGGTCATTAACAGCAGTAAGATTCATGGCGTAACCAGTTACCGGAGAAAAAAGTTGTTCATCTAAGGTATTGTGTTGCATTTCAAAGACTTCGCGTTCTTCCTCTTCGATTACTTTATCTGAAATCAAAACTTCTTGCGGAATTGCAAATAGACTGGTTAATGCATAACATACACCGACAGATAAAAGTGCGACTAATAAATAGATCACTAATTGATGTGCACTATAGATATACATTAAGAAAGAAGGAATAACGGCTAATCCATAAGAATTTGATTGAATATGAAAAATAGCTAAAATTGCTCCGCCTAAACCTGATGTAAACAAGACACATAGCAGCGGTTTTAAGTTCCAACGAATAAGTAATCCAAATAACACAGGCTCACTAACTCCAAATAATTGAGACAACATAGAACCAATGGCTGTCGACTTCACTTTGCTATCTTGCGCTTTTTTCGCAAAGGCTAAACAACTGCCAACGTTGGCAAACCCATACATGGCACATATTGTAATCAATGCATTAAATCCTGTATTTGCTAATAATGATGTTTCTACCATAGTTAGTGTATGATGAATACCAATCAAAACCATTAAAGGATATGAGGCACCAATCACGAAACCACCTAGTCCTAAGGGCAACCCAATCAACCATTGGACAACATCTACCATGCCTAACTCAACGGTATGCAAAATTGGGCCAATTCCGAGAATCATGATTAAAAAAGTAATTAACATAGTCATAAAAGGTGTAAAAATTTGATCAAGAATATTCGGCATCTTTTTTCGGAAAAAAAGTTCAATCTTTGCGCCAATTATACCAGCAGCAATTGCACTTAAAACGGAACCTTGTGCACCGACAACTGGGATAAAACCAAAAGCCATAATAGCTTTCACGCCAGAATCTGGTGTTGCAACTGCATAAGCGTTTGGTAAAATGGGTGATACCATCATTAAACCAATAACAATCCCGATTACAGGCGTCGCATTAAATGCTTTAAAGGTAGACCAAACAATCAAAGCTGGCAAAAAGGCAAAGACGGTATCTGTAATGACAGAGACAATTTGTTGAAAGCTTTCAGGAATATTGGCTACACTTGCTCCGAATAATTGTAAAAAAGTGTCGTTAAAAATAACACCTTTTAACCCTAGGAACAATCCTGTTGCTGCAATTACTGGAACAATTGGAATGAATATTTCACTTAAAATGCGCATTGTTTTGCGCATGCCCGTTTCATTATTTTTTAAAATTGCTGTTTGCTCTGCTTTTGACACAACATTGATTCCAAGTTTTTCTATTTCATCATACACTTTAGTCACAATACCAGTTCCTAAAATCACTTGGTATTGACCGCCATTATAAAAGACACCTTTTACTAAATCAATTTTTTCTAGTTGTTTACCATCTACTTGTTCGTGGTCCTTCAAAATAAAACGTAACCGCGTTTGACAATGGGTGACCGATATAATGTTATCCATACCGATTAATTGAATAATGTCTTTGGCTGCCTGCTGATAATTTTCTGCCATGTTATACTCCTCCTAGCTACTCATTTATAGTAATCAATAGTCCTTGATAGCTTTTTAATAATGTTCCCTGCTGAACTAATTGCTCTCGTTCTTCAGACTGTGTATCAAAAATAACTGTGCCATTAACTAAATAATGAGGGATTGGAACCGCCTCACCAAAATTAAAAAAGGCGTAAATCGTTTTTTCATTTAATTTGCATTTATAAGCAATAACATTATCTGGAAGATTTGATAGTCCCTCAAATGTTCCATAAAGTAAGATGTCTGTATAGGGACTCTTTTGACGAAATGCAATCATCCGCTTATAGAAATGAAAAATACTTTGACTATTTTTTATTTCTGCTTCGGCATTGATTTCTTTATAATTATCCACCATTCCTAACCAAGGCTTGACGCTTGAAAAACCGCCATACATAGAATCATTCCATGGAAAAGGCGTGCGGGCATTGTCTCGACTACGCAAATTGACAAGTGACAAGGCTTCTTTGGGCGTAAATCCTTCTTTTATTGCTCGATAGTATTGATCAATGCTAGAAATATCATCGAATTCATCAATCGAACCCCTTTCAAAATTGGTCATTCCTAATTCTTGTCCTTGGTAAATAAAAGGCGTGCCCCTTAAAAAGAAATACATGGCGCCGAATGTTTTAACCGCATTTGGCTGTTGAGCCTGTTCTTTTAAATATTTCGTTGTCGCTCGAGGTTGATCATGATTTTCAATAAAATTTGCACTCCAACCAGCCTCTTGCATGGCTTCTTGCTGTTTGAAAATTAATGTGCGTAAATCATTCCAAGACCAATCGATTCTATAAAACCATTCGCTTCCTGATTTCACATCCAAATCAGCCCATTTGAAGTCAAAAATCATGTCGAAATACCCTGTTTCTCCAATAAATTCTGATAAATTTGGATAATTGACGCCGGCCGCTTCGGCAACTGTGACAATATCAAAGCCAGCAAAAGCTTTTTCTTTTAATTCGTTCAGAAAGTCACTCATTCCTGGCATGTTTCTACTAGCTTTTGTTACTTTGGCTAATTGATCTGCCCCATCAGCAGGTAAGTTTGTCCAAGTCAAATCTTTCTTAATAAAATTAATCGCATCTACACGAAAACCAGCAATTCCTTTGTTTAACCAAAAACGAATCATTTGATAGATTTCTTTGCGTAGTTCAGGATTTTCCCAATTTAAATCCGGCTGTTTTTTATGAAAGGCATGAAAGTAGTAGGCATCTTCCCCAGGTAATTTTTCCCAAACACTACCACCGAAGTTAGACCGCCAATTTGTAGGTGCTTCTCGTCCTTCTTTTATAATATAAAACTCTCGAAAACGACTTTGAGGATTTTTTAAAACATCTTGAAACCAAGCATGTTCATCAGATGTATGGTTTACCACCAAATCTAAAATAACTTTTATCTTTCGTTTTTTTGCTTCTTCAATGAGTTCATCGAAGTCTGCCATTGTACCAAAATCGCTAGAAATACCATAATAGTCTGAAATATCATATCCATTGTCAGCCATTGGCGACGGGTACATTGGACTCAGCCAAATCAGCGTAATTCCTAAATTTTCTAAGTAATCCAGTTTTTTAATAATGCCTTGTAAATCACCGATTCCGTCATTATTACTATCCGAAAAGCTACGTGGATAAATTTGATAGGCCACTTCTTTTTGCCACCAATTTCTGTTCATTCTGGTTCTCCTCACTCTTAAACTAGTCCTGTTAATTTTTTCTGTAACCGTTTTTACATTTTGTATGATACTCGTTTTTGCGTAATATGTCAAACGTTTATCATAAATAAATGTAAATTATAATATTCTTTTGATTTAAATAGATTTATATATGTTATACGTTTGACTTTTTTCTGATTTGTTTATACTATTAGACTAACTACTATTTTCTAATAAAGGAGACATTACTTATGTCAAGCATCATGAACCAATGGACGGATGAATTACGTTATGTGCCTTATTCTTCTTGGACATCTGCTCACCTCGAAAATCTAACTTCTATTATCGCGCAATCTAGTTGGCGTTTTAAGTATCATATTCAACCACAGACAGGACTACTAAATGATCCCAACGGTTTTTCGTATTTCAATAACCAGTGGCATTTATTTTATCAAGCGTTTCCTTTCGGGAGTGTTCACGGACTAAAAAGTTGGGCCCACTTAACTTCCTCCGACTTAATTCACTGGGATTATGAAGGAATTGCCCTTTATCCCGACTCTGAATATGATTCTCATGGCGTCTATTCAGGCTCAGCTTTACCAATAGATAACCAACTATGTTTATTTTATACAGGAAATGTTCGTGATCAAACTTGGCAACGATTTGCATATCAAAATATTGCATGGCTGAATTCTTTAGGTGCAATCACAAAGGAATCAACACCATTCCTACCTATTAACTCCAATTATTCTTCCCATTTTCGTGATCCGATGGTATTTCCTTATCAAGAAGGACTTGTTTTATTAATTGGTGCTAGTGATTTAAATGGACAAGGAAAAATTGTGGTCTATTTTTCTAAAGATCGAAACGTACACAATTTTCATCAACTTGGCGAATTGACGTTCACCGACCAAGAATTAGGCTACATGGTTGAATGCCCCAATTTGGTATTTATTGATGGCCAGCCTGTCTTATTATTTTGCCCACAAGGTCTATCTCCATCCGTAAAAAGTTATCAGAATATCTATCCGAATATGTACACATTGGCCGAAACGTTTGATTTGGAGAATCTTTCTTTAGTTCAGGCTGGGCCTTTTGAAAATTTAGATGAAGGATTTGATGTCTACGCCACTCAAGCCTTTAATGCGCCAGATGGTCGTGCACTTGCGGTCAGTTGGATTGGGTTGCCAGAAATCACTTACCCAAGTGATGTGGAGGGTTGGGCAAATGGCTTAAGTCTGGTTAAAGAACTCACAATTCACAACGGGAAACTATTTCAATATCCAGTTTCTGAAACAGAAATGCTTCGTCAATCCGCCACTACTTTATCAAATGGCTGCCATTTCTTATCTACTGCTTCTTTTGAATTAGAAGTGGATATTCCCAAAAATGAGATTGCTTTTATTCGGCTTTTAGCGAACGAAACGGGTTCAAAAGGACTTTTAATTACAATTGATACGATTCATGGTAAAATAACCCTTGATCGAACATTTGCTGGCCAATCTTTTGCTGAAAAGTATGGCACAATTCGTGAAACTAAAATTAGGAAAAATAAGTCAGTTCAGTTAACTATTTTTGTTGATTGCTCTGTTGCAGAAATCTATGTAAATAAAGGTGAAAAAACGATGACTGGTCGCTTCTTTCCAGATAAAGCGCAACGGTATCTTCATCTATCCAAGACGGCAAAAGCTTGTTTTTATGAGCTGGAAAATACGAATAATTAGGAATGATGGTGAATTTTGATGGTGGTTAAATTAACGGATGTAGCTAAGCTTGCTGGGGTGAGCCCGACAACGGTAAGCCGCGTGATTAATAATTATGGTTATCTTAGTCAAAAAACAATTGATAAAGTTCATCAAGCGATGGAAGAATTAAATTATCAACCTAATGGATTAGCCAGAAGCCTCCAAGGAAAAAGTACGCAGCTGATTGGTTTAGTCTTCCCTTCTGTTAGTCATCCATTTTTTGGTGAATTAATTGAAACACTGGAAAGAAAGCTCTTTGTTCAAGGATATAAAGTGATTTTATGTGATAGTGAAAAAGATCCAGAAAAAGAGCGCGCCTATTTACGAATGCTCGCTGCAAATAAAGTGGACGGTGTAATCACTGGTAGCCATAACTTAGCTATTAACGAATATGAAAATGTTTCACTACCTATTGTTTCCTTTGACCGTTTCTTGGCACCTGGCATTCCAATTGTCTCTTCGCAAAACTTTCAAGGCGGCCAAAAAGCCACTGAAGCCTTATTTGCAAGTGGTGCACAAAAGATTGCAATTATTACTGGTGCTAATAACACAGGCGCACCTAGCGATTATCGATTGGCTGGTTATAAACAAACAATGGAAAAATATGGCGCAGAAAAAACGATTCTACAAATTGATAATGGGACCTCAACAACATTAAAAAATCTAGAAATCGAACGTTTGCTTCAAAATAAAACTGTGGACGGCATCTTTTGTACCGATGATTTGACAGCAATTACAGTTATGAATATTGCTCAAAAATTGAAGATATCCATTCCTGAAGAATTAAAAGTAATTGGTTATGATGGGACAAAATTAATCAAAAGAATTGCCCCACAACTATCAACCATTGTGCAGCCAATCGACGAGATGTGTGACGTTATGATTGACTTACTGCTTCGTAGAATGAAGGATCCTGATGTTGCGCTCGAGGAAAATTATCCTATTCCAATTCAGCTATCATTGTCTGAATCCTGTTAAAAAAGACACCTGAAAAGGTGTCTTTTTTTATTCTTAATTCCTCATTTGCCCATTTTCCCTTAATTCCAAAGCACAGAGATTAAATAATACAACAACATGATCCCTACAAATACACCGAGCATTAGTAAAACATACCACCAATTTTTGGCGCTATAGGTTTCATTTTTATCTTTTTCGGTTCGTTTCCCGGCAGCCCATTTCCATAAATCGTAATTATTCATCTCTCTCACCACCTTTAATGGGTTTGTTAACTTAAGTCTAACACGGAATGAGAGAACTTGAAAACAAAAGGATCACCCACTTATGCAATGGATGATCCTTTTTGGGCACTATTCTTCTGGTAACCCATTATTTTTAATCACTGATTGGTACCAATAAAAACTATCTTTTTTAATGCGTCGTAAATCTTTTAACTCATGGTCTTCACGATTGACGTAAATAAAACCGTAGCGTTTTTTGAATCCTTGATGAGAACTTAAAATATCCATGACCGACCAAGGGCAATAGCCAAACAACTCAACACCGTCAGAAATAGCCGCATGACAAGCAGCAATATGATCATGCAAATACGCAATTCGATAGTCATCATGAATTTTTCCGTCCTCTGTTAGGTGATCTGGTGTGCCTAAGCCGTTTTCTGTAATGATTAACGGCAAACGGTATTGACGATAATAATCATTTAAAACTAAACGTAGACCAGTTGGATCAATTTGGGCACCATACTTAGAGGTTTTTAAATGTTGATTTTTTTCGATTTTAAAATAACCGTATAGATCAAAATCAATGTCCTTTTCTTTCGAACCCAATGGGTGTTGCTCATCTGTCGGTAAATAGCTAGCAACTAACGTCCGATAATAATTAAGGGCGATAAAATCTGGTTTAGCGGCTTTCAGAATTGCTTGATCTTCTGGCTGTGTTTCGGGATAAATGCCGCATTTGGTTAAATACTCTTGATAGTAACCAGGGTATTCGCCAAGACAATACATTTCTAGAGCATAATTTGTTTTAAAGTTATCATTCATACGAGCTGCCCAAACATCCTCAGGTTTATTGGAACTAGGATAAGTCATCGTTGAGGAAACAGAGGGACCGACTTTTCCCCCAGCGACCAATTGGTGACAATCATTCGTCGCTAACGCATGGGCAACAAACATATGGTAATCCATTTGTGCACGAATTTTTTCAGCATTTTCTGGTGCAACATCGTACATATTCATTCGTTCATCAACACGAATCATTAAGTTTTGTTCGTTCGTAACTTGCCAATTTTTGACTCGATCACCAAACGCTTGATAACAGACTTGCGCATAGCGTTGAAATGCGGAAACGCAGCGACGATCCGCCCAACCATTGTATTTTTCCACCAACGCAAAAGGTAAATCAAAATGATAAAGTGTGACAAACGGCAAAATATCGTTTTCTAAAAGTGTATCAATGACAGCATTATAAAAATCAATGCCGGCTTGATTGATTTCGCCATCACCTGTTGGAATGATTCGTGCCCATGAAAGAGAAAAACGATAGGTTTTTAAGCCTAATTCTTTCATTAACGCAATGTCCTCTTTGAAACGATGGTAAAAATCGCTGGCGACTTTCGTGTCTGCTTGTACAGCTGACTTTTTAAAAGAATTGTAATCAGCGACTGTTAGGCCTTTGCCGTCCTCATTCCAAGCGCCCTCAATTTGAAAAGCGGAGGAAGAAGCGCCCCATAAAAAATCGTTCTTAAATTGTTTAACCATTAGTTTTGCTCCTTTACTTGCATGAAAAATAAATTTGTTTGTGGTGTAATCTCTGTTTGTTTGGTTGTCTCAATTACAGCCATTTCCGCAGTATTTGTTACGATGACTAAGACGGTTGGATCATAACCAGCAGCTTGGATGATTTGTTTATCAAAAGAGAGCAGTTTTTGTCCTAGTCTGACCCTTTCTCCTGCTTTTACGAACCTCTCAAATCCTCGTCCTTTTAATTCGACTGTATTGATTCCAATGTGAAGGAGGATTTCAGCACCATTGTCTAACTTTAAGCCAATTGCATGATGAGTTGGATATAAAGCCGTCACTTGCCCATTTCCTGGTGAAACAATTTGTTCCTCTGTCGGATAAATAGCTAGCGTTTTTCCCATTTGTTGAGAAGCAAAGACTTCATCGTTGATTTGGTCTAAAGATACGAGTTGTCCTTGAACAGGTGCTTGAATCCGTTGTTTTTCTTTGACTGTCCCTGCCTCTGTCTTTAAGCCGGGTTCTTGACGTGACTCGTCAAGCGGTAAATCATTAAAGCCTAGAAAAATCGTTAATAGAAATGCACCAAAAAAAGCAATGCCACAACCTAATAAATAACAAATAAAGGCTTTGGTTCCTGCTTCTGCGTAAACTGGGATGGTCAAGAGTCCTTGGTTAGCGAAGGCTGTCCCGTAGGAACCGCCCCAGCCCATTAAGGCCCCGCCTGCTGCTCCGCTAGCCACCGCATAAATCATCGGTTTTTTTAACCGCAAGTTTGCCCCATAAATGGCTGGTTCTGTGATACCAAATAATGCAGTCACTGTTGCAGAGGCAGCAACAGCTTTCAAGTCTTTATTTTTTGTGCGGACAAACACGCCAAATGCGGCGCCCGCTTGAGAAAAGTTCGCTGCACCAGCAAACGCTAGCAAATTTTGCCGTCCTGTTCGAGCGACATCATTAATCCCAATTGGCACAAGCCCACGGTGAGCCCCAAAAATGACTAAGACACACCAAATTCCCCCGATAAAACCGCCTAACAAGATGGGACTCAAATTCATTATATAATAATACAACCAATTCACGCCGTCACCTAAATAAATCCCTATCGGTCCAAATAATAATAAAGTGGCTGGAATCATTAAAAGTAATGACAGTGTAGGAACCATAATAATTTTTAGAACTTCTGGAATGACTTTTTCCAAAAAGCGTTGCACATAAGCTAACATAAAAATTGCAAGAATAATAGGAATTACTGTGGAAACATAATTGGCTTTGGTCACATGTAATCCAAACAAGGTAACCGCTGATTTTTCAGTCATTAATGAAACGATGGTCGGATAACATAAGGTGGCACCAATTACCATGGCGATATATTCGTTTGTTTTGAAAACCTTAGCAGCTGAATAACCTAAAATAACTGGCATAAAATAAAAAAGTGCATCGGAAGCGGCGCTTAAAATAATATACGTATTCAAAGGTTTTAAATCGACCTGGTAAAAATTGTTTGCGACTATCACAGCGATGGCTAGAATTCCTTTTAACATGCCTGAAGCGGCAATTGCTGGTACGACAGGTGTGAAAATCGCGGCAACAGTATTTAAAATTCGATTACCTAATGAATTTTTTTCTTTTGTGGATGTTTTGGTCGTAAGTTGCTGAGCCAACAAAGGTTCTAGAGCATTATAGACATGCGCGACTTTATTGCCTAAAACCACTTGATACTGCCCGCCACTTTCAACAACAGAAATGACACCTTCTGTTTGTAGTAAGGCTTCTTTGTTCGCTTGTTTCGTATCTTTCAATACGAAACGCAATCGTGTATAACAATGTGTGACATCCACGATATTGTCTTTGCCACCTACGTCTTTCAAAATTTCTTTTGCTATTGCTTGGTAGTCCATGATGACCACTCCTTATCTATAAAATAACAGCTCAATAAAAAAGACCAAATCACACATGCACGTTTCAGCAAACACACTCAATATTTGCTCGTCGTGAATGTCCCTTTGATCTGATCTACGTAATAACTATGTTTCTCACGATAGAATAGCTGATTGAATTTATTTTTAATTTACCATTATTTAGAGGGATTATCAATGAATTAGGTGTACGAACCTAAGATAAGCAGATGAAGATGAAATTGTCGTGCACTACACTCTATTTTAATCTTTTTCCACATAGCAAATACCATAGCAAACTGATTTTTTATGACCAGTTACTATGGTATGTTATTGTGTAATTATAAAACAGAGCTATCTATCTGCATGTTTAATTTAGCTAATAGTTTGTCTGTTCTATAATAATTTACTTGAAAATGGGTAAACCGACCTTTGTCAATAGAATATAGGTTATAGCCATAATTTTCTTCAAACCTTACAATCCCCTGACCTTCATCTTCGCCAACAAAAGACATGCCAGCTACCGTATAATAGGGAATCCCGTTTATGTGGTGTAAATACGGATGATGTGTATGGCCAGTTAATACACCTAAAATATCAGAACCTTTTAATAATTGAATGGTTTCCTCTGCTTCTGGCAATGTCGGCATACTACTTTGTTCCCTTAACAAATGATGATGCATGACTAACAGGATAGGCTTATCTGACAATTTTTTTAAAGTTGTTTGTAACCAATCTTTTTGTTCCTTATTCATATGGCCATCAGGATTGTCATGTTCTGAATTATCTAGACTAATAATGTGAAATTCTGGATAAGTTTGTACAACGTTATACGGTCGTTCAGTTCCTATTTGATTAAGCCAACCAATTCGAAAGTTTTTCTTTATATCATGATTTCCTAATGTCACAATCATCGGAATTCCCTGTAAGATAGTTTGTAACTTTTGTTTTAAAAAAGCGTAGTCTTCTGGCTCACCGTCTTCTGTGAGATCACCACTGATAATTACTAAATCAATTTTTTTTATTTTTAATAGACTGGTTAAAGAGGACTCTAAGCGAATCAACGGATTTTCCATTTTGGTTAACATTCCTTTATAACCATCTTTTGCTTTTTCATAATTTCTACGAAAATGAATATCTGATAAATGTAAAATATCCATACTATCTCAATTTCTTTCTAATTAATTCTGTTACTTGATCTAAAACAAAAATTGTCAATACAACACCTATTAATAGAATACTCACTTTACTCCAATTTCTTGTTTGGATCGCAAAAATTAATGGTGCTCCAATGCCCCCAGCACCTACTAAGCCTAAAGTAGCTGCACTTCGAATAGCAATTTCAACATGATTTAATATCAGAGAGCTATAAATAGGTAGTAAAGAAGGGATTCGCACATAAAATAACTTTTGCCAAAAATTTGCCCCCACAGCATCCATACTTTCGATCAATTTTTCATCCATACTTTCTAATTCTTCTGTGAACAACTTACTCAACATCCCAATTTGGTGAACACCAATTGCCATTACTCCAGCAAATGGGCCGGGCCCCAAGACTTTTACAAAAATAATTGCTAAAATTAATTCTGGAAAAGCGCGTAAAATATGGCTACCAAGCTTGCCAATCTTTGTTAAAAAAGGTGCAGATGGCCACAAATTAACGGCACTAAATAAAGTTACTGGTATTGCTAATACAGTTGCAAAAGAAGTACCCAAACAAGCAATTGCAACCGTTAAAATAAGTAAACTTACTAAATCTTCCCCACTCCCATCGTAGACAAAGGACCAATCTGGATGCCCCAATCCAATAAATACATCTATCGCCATTTTTAAAGAAAATGTTTGAAGTCCTGTATAATCGATTCGTGTAAGTGTAATGAAAAATAGTAAAATTAGTACTACTGTTGATACTATTTTCTTTTTACTTATTTCTGTTATGATCATAATAACGTTCTCCTAACATATGCACTCAACCAATCAACAACTATTTCCATTACCAAAATGACTAGAATGATGATACCCACGCGATCATATTTAGCTAAAGAAAGGGAGGTGTTTAAAATAATCCCAATGCCTCCAGCACCTACATAACCCAATACTGTGGATGCACGAACATTTACTTCAAAGGCGTAAAAAGCATACCCAAAAAATTGACTGGCTACTTGCGGGAAAATAGACCATACAGCAATTTGTAATTGAGTGGCTCCTGTTGCTTCGGTAGCTTCAATTGGCCCTAAATCAATTGTTTCAATTGCCTGAAACATTAATTGTGATAACATACCAAAAGTAAAGATGGTAATTGTCAGGACACCTGTTGCTTCACCAATACCAAAAATCGCCACCATTAATGCCGCAAGTAAAAGTGTCGGAATTGTCCGAATCAAACTTAGAAAAAATCTTAATATTAACAACCCTATTCTGTTTTTTGTGACAACATTTGAGGCTAAAAAGCTAAAAGGAACTGCTAAAAGGAATCCTAGTATCGTGCCTAAAAAAGAGATTTCCAATGTCTTGATTAAAGGTGTAATAATTTTGGGTAAAAATGAAAAGTCTGGTGGGAAAAATTGGTCGCTTTTTGCAGCAATACTACTTTCTATACAAATAAATATAATAAACAATATAAATAGTTTTTTATACCATAGAAAATGGATAGTATCTTTTATCTTCATACGTTGTTCTCCGCCATTTCTACTTCTTCAAAGATTGCCATTCCGTAAATTTCTTCTAAACGAGTATCAGTCAATTGTTCTGGAATCCCATCAAAAACAACTTCACCACTTTTTAAAGCAATAATTCTTGTGGCATACTCCCGTGCTAAAGAAACAGAATGTAAATTTATAACGATAGTTTTCCCTAGTGTCTGATTAATCGTTTGTAAATCGTTCATCACTTTTTTTGTCATAATAGGGTCCAATGAAGCTACGGGTTCATCTGCCAAGATGATCGGCGCCTGTTGAACCAACGCACGTGCAATAGAGACACGTTGTTGCTGTCCGCCACTTAATTCATCACTACGTGTATGCAGTTTATCCACAAGTCCGACAGCATTTAAAGCTGTCGTTGTTTTTTGATAGTCATCCTTAGTAAATAAGCCAAAGATACTTTTCCAAGTAGAGTAATAGCCCAAACGCCCAGAGAGAACATTTTTTTGTACAGAGCTGCGTTTTACCAAATTAAAATTTTGTGAAATAAGACCAATTTGTCGGCGAATCAAGCGCAGCTTTTTTTTCTTAGCCTGAGTAATTGACTGATTGTTTATATGAATTTCACCTTCCGTTATTTCCACTAGTCGATTAATCGACTTCAAAAAGGTGCTTTTCCCAGCACCACTCAAACCAATAATGGCAACAATTTCGCCTTCCTTAATTGTCAAGTTAATATTTTGTAATCCTTGTACCCCGTTTGGATAGGTTTTAGATACATTAGTAAAAACAATCATTTTGATACTCCTTTAATTGATTAGATTAGTCTTAGTGATTATTCTGCTGCTTTTTCTGTATATGCACGGATTGTATTATATGCATCATCTGCTGCTTCTTCATAACCTAAATGCCCCCATAAATTCATAGCTTCTTTTCCTTCAGGGTCATTTTTCATCTCTAAAAATGTTTCTTTGATCTTTTCTTTTAGATCAGTTGACATTTTTGGATTGACTGCAATTGCATCGTTAGGGATATCACCTTTTGTTAAATAAAGGACACGTAATTCTTTGGTTAAATCTTTATCTGGAAAGGCTGCATTAAAAACATTTCGCGCTCCTTCAAAAACAAAGGCTGCATCCATTTGGCCGTTTAAAACGGCAGTAATTTCGCTGGGAATATCATTTACCGTAGTTAAAGTAGCTTCTTGTACGGGATCAATTCCTAAATCTTTTAACTCAGCGACAGGATAAATATAGCCGCTTGCAGAATTAGGATTCAATGTTGCGATTTTTTTATTTTTTAAATCTTTTAATTCTTTTAAATTACTATCATTACGGACTAAAACTTCACCTTTAAAGGTTGTCGCTAAAACATTGTCTAAAGGCTTCCCTGTTTTTTGATCATAATCTTTCAACTGTGAAGTTAAAATCGCTTGCGCCGCGTGCATATCTTTTGCACGTACGTAGGCTGCAGGTGGCATGATTCCTAAATCTACTTTTCCAGAATCCATTGCTTCAGAAATCGTCGAGTAATCTGTTGCTAAGGTTACTTCCACTTCACGATCTAATTTTTTTGACAAATATTCTGCAAAAGGTTTTGTCTTCGCTTCCATACTGCCATCATTATTCGTAGGCACAAATTGAACAACTAATTTATCTGATGTTACTTCTTTTTTCTTTGCTTGACTCATGCCACAACCGCTTAACCCTAGAATAAGTAAACTTCCCAAAACAATTGATGTCACTTTTTTTAAACGCATTTTTTCTCCTCCTAAAAATAAATGTTTCGTTTACAAAGGAAATCATAGCAAACTTTTAAAGTATTAAATAGAGACACAAGTCCTTATTTACACTTTATTTACATACAATTAACAAAAATAACAAAAAAATATTCGTTTTTTATCTGGAAATATTTTATAATGAAGCTAACAATAAATAAAGGTGCTGACAGTTTTTATGAAATATTTGAAAAATAGACAGAAATTACAAGAATATATTGATTTATATCAATTGCAGAGTTACATGGATACACCATTAGCAGAAATTGGCCAATTAGTAACATTTGAAAAATCCGAACATTTAATTGAACTCGATCAATCCTCTAACCATTTATACTTTCTTTTGGAAGGAAATGTTATGATTTATACGCCTACATTAGAAGACCAGAAAGTTTGCATCAGCTATACTCACCCAATTGCGCTCTTAGGCGAAGCCTCTTCTTTATGGAAAAAATCACCAAAAAGTAATGTTTTGGCTAATACTGCGTGTCTTTGTTTATGTATTCCGTTAAATGAACACCGCACAGTGTTACAGAATGATTTACTTTTTTTACAAACCATTTGTCTTACCTTAAGTGAGCGACTTAACTCTGGTGCACTTCTGGCTTCCTCTTTGATAGAGCCTGTTGATGTTCGCTTAGCAAAATATATTTTAGCGCATCAAAAGAATAGTTATTTCAATTGTAAACTAACCACTTGTGCAACTACATTAAACGTTAGTTATCGTCATTTAACACGCCTCATTACACAATTTAAAAAAGAGGGCCTCATTCAAAAAGAGCAACAAGAGTACCTCATCCTTAATCCAGAAAAATTGACAGATATAGCAAAAATGAAACGATAAAAAAAAACTAAGAAATTAGATTTTTATCTAATTTCTTAGTTTTTTATTAGTTAATCATTCTTTGACTAGCGTACAGCTGTTTAAAAGATATTTTTTACAAGACTGGTGACAACAAGCGTGAAAAGTTTTGCTTGAAGCGTAGCCAGTACCCTTGTTTTTTAATTATCTCGTCGGTTAGTAAGACACTTTTTTCTATATCTTCTTCAAAGACTTGCGCTAACATCCACGCAATGTCAGGATTGTAAATAAACGTACTTACCTCAAAATTCAATGAATAACTGCGAATATCTTGGTTTGTTGTCCCAACCATAGCTAATTCATCATCAATCACCATTGTTTTTGCATGAATAAACCCACTATCATAAATATAAATTTTAATGCCGCGTTTGTGTAAGTAATTCGCGTAATATTGTGTTGCGCGGTAAATAAAGGGATGGTCAGGCATACAAGGAATCATAATTCGCACGTCGACACCTGAACGAACCGCCACTAACAACGCATTAATCATACTATCGTCAGGGATTAAATACGGTGTTTGAATCCAGACACTCTTTTCTGCAGAAAAAATCATCCGAACAAACCCGCTTTTCAAAATTTCTTCTTCTGAATCAGGACCATCTGAAACAACTTGTAAGGACAAATGCTCCACTTCATGATCTTCTGGTAATTTAAAATATTTTTCATGATACGTCATACGTTCTTCAGGATATTTGACTGAAGCATTCCAATCCATGATAAATATCTCTTGCAATGAAAATACGGCCGTCCCGACCAAACGAATATGGGTATCTCGCCAGTAACCAAATTTTTCGGTGACATTCAAATATTGATCCCCAACATTGAACCCGCCGGTCCAGCCAATTTTCCCATCGATGACAACAATTTTCCGATGCAAGTGATAATTTAGACGTGTTTTACGGATCATATCGCGAGAAGTAATAAAGGGAGCTACTTTTCCTCCAGCGTCAACGTAACGAGAAAAAAACTTTTTATTTGCGCCGGGTGAACCCCAAGGATCGTAAATTAAGTAAACTTCCACGCCTTCATGCAACTTTTCGATTAATACATCTAAAAATTGATTGCCAATCGTGTCATTAAAAAACGCATAATATTCCACATGAACGGTTTCTTTCGCTGCACGAATATCTTCAAATAATGCTTGGAATTTTTCTTGGCCATCTGTGAATAATTGCAAACTATTTCTTTTGGCCAACGGTGATGCGTCCATATTCCGGAAATAACGATTTAAAACTTTCGCATCATAAAGTAAATCATAACGTTTATCGCGCCCTGCTTTTTTGTTATCGATGTCCACTTTTTCTTTAATTCGTTGAACCATTTGTTTTTCATCATCAGACAATTTAAAAACTTCTTGTCCATCGATACCTCGCCCACAGAATAAGTAAATAATAAAGCCGATACCAGGCAAGAAAATCAACGTCATCATCCATGCTAAAACGCTGGAAATACTACGAGGTTTTCTAAAAACAGTAATTAAGGCAGCAATAACGTTAATTACTAATAAAAATAACAAAATCCAAACAAAAATTTTCATCGCTTACCTCCTTTTTACTTCATACTAAGATTATATCAAATAACAGTTAAATTAGGCGAATAATATGAGCGAGTATTCAAAAAAGAATTCATTTCTATAAGTGTTTCACCTTTGATTCTCAGTTTTTCTGTACTATAATGAGGGCTGGATGTAAAGATTTTGAAAAGAGGTACTTATTTTATGGTCGTTGATTTGAAAATGTTAGCTATGATTTTTATCATTAATTTTGCGTATATTACCTTAAATACTATTCGTTTTATGTTAACGATGAAAGGTTATCGGGTTATTGCACCGCTGGTTAGTATGGCTGAAATAACAATTTATGTCTTAGGGCTAAGTATGGTTCTGAATCGGTTAGACAATCCTTTAAATTTACTTGTTTATGCGCTTGGTTACGCTGTTGGCATTAGTGTAGGAATTAAAATCGAAGACTATTTGGCCTTGGGTTATATTATGGTATCAGTTATCCTCCCTTCTACTACTGAACAATTTCATTTACCAGAAACACTTCGTGAACACGGCTATGGTGTTACGCAAAGTGTCGCCTACGGACGCGAAGGAGAACGAATGGTTTTAGAAATTCTTTCCCCAAGAAAAAACGAACGTACATTGTACAAATTAATCAATCAATTAGAGCCGAGAGCATTTATCATTTCCTATGAGCCTAAGTTCATTTCCGGTGGTTTTTGGACGAAAAAAGTTCGCAAAAGAAATGACGCCATTTCTCACTAAGAAGCGGCGTCATTTCTTGTTATTGATTTTTAGTTTACATAATAAAATTATCGTAACTTTAATTTATTCTAAGATAACTTAGAGAGTTCGTACCTAGTTGCTCAATCAATTGTTGCATAAAAACTAAGCGTTCGATGGCCGATCGGTTAGCAATTTTTTCATAATAAAATGCTAGAATATCCGACTGTGCTTCTAAAGGCTCGGCTTGTTCCGTTGCTACTGGTAAAAGGAGTTTTAAGTGGTCCTGGTCAATCGTAATCACTTGGGTCAAGTGCAAACTTTCTTGAAAAATATTAGGCACAGTACTGACTTTGCGGCCTCGCAGAGCTTGTTTAATGACTCTTCTCGCTTGCGAAAGATAGTATTCAGGATTTACGTCCCCTAGCAAGTCATATAAAGCGCTGAAGGCTTCTGGCAAGGATTGCTCTTTGCCCAAGTAATCAAAATAACGAGGCATTGTTGGAACCTCTGTCTTTTCTTTTTCAAGCGTAATTATAGATAGTTGTGCCGAGGCCAATCTTTGTTTTTGATAAAATGTGAGGCCACCGCTCACGCCAAAAAAATAGTCTTCCTCTTCTGGAAACACTTGTGGCCAAAAAGATTCAACTAGCCAAAATAATTGCTCTGTTACAGTTCCTTTAAACTTAGGAAGTTCGTCTTCAGCCAAGGGCAAACTCGCAACTTCAGCTGCCGTATAAATAGGAAAATTCAAACGATATTGACGATTTTCCCGAATGATTAACTGACAATCAATCATTTCTGATAAAAATTGTTCTAACTTGGCTTCTGTTGCAAAGGCCGCTTTTAATTGTCTTAAAATGATTCTTTCTTCCCGATGTTCATACATAAAAGTAACAAGAGGGAAAAAAAGTGATTGGTTGAGCAAATGATTGTATTGTTTCGTTTGTTGCTGAGAATGATAGTAAATTGCTAAATCATTCATGTTAACGCCCCTTTACTATTGAAGCGCCTAAGCAACAAGGAATTTATCGCGTTGCTTAGGCGCTTACGGTTTTAGTTAAAGACTTCTGTTAATTGTGGTACTACTTGTTTTTTACGAGAAACAACGCCGGGTAAGAACGCACGATTGTTAACTAATGTTACATTGAACGCTGCTTCAATTTTGGCTTGTTCCGCACCAATCGCTAATAATTCAGAATCACTGTCTAGGATATTCGTAATAATTAAGACAAACAAGTCATAATTATTGGCTGCATTTTCTGCGGCCATAGCTGCTTCTAATTCAGCTTGACGATCTAAAACTTCTGCTAAGTCGACGGTATTTACTTGGGCAACGCGAACTGTTTTGCCGTTCATTGGGAAGCTCTTAGCATCTAAATCTAAAAGAACTTCAGCTGATTTATCGCTTAAATTTGTTCCTGCTTTTAATAAGTCAAGACCATAGCCTTCTAAATTAATTTCAGCAATATCAGCTAGGGCGTGCGCTGCATCGATGTCTTCTTGTGTGCAAGTTGGTGATTTAAATAATAATGTATCAGAAATAATCGCTGAGACCATCATACCAGCAATTTGAGCTGGAATTGTCACGTTATTTTCTTTAAACATTTTATAGATGATTGTACTGGTACACCCTACTGGTTCTGCACGATAATACAATGGATCTGCTGTTTCGAAGTTGGCAATCCGGTGATGATCCACTACTGCTAAAATGTTTACTTCAGCGATATCTGAAATGCTTTGTTGGAATTCGTTATGATCCACTAACATGACTTGGTTTGTTTCGCTAGCTGCTTCAGTGACAACACGTGGTGCTTCAATATTGAAGTAATCTAAGGCATATTGAGTTTCTTCACTTGGTGTTCCTAAAGCGACAGCTTCTGTCTCTTTTCCTAATTCTTTTTGTAAGTAAGCAAAACTAATTGCTGCTCCGATAGCATCTGTATCAGGATTTTGGTGTCCAAAAACTAAAATTTTTGACATAATACACACTCCTTGGTTTTGATTCACTCTTAATGATAACAAAAAATAGAAAAGAAACAACAAAAAAATTGTCTTCTTTTCTATTTTTTCGTTTGTTAACGTGCTAGATAACCTTGATAGTCCTCGACATGTAGTAGTTTTTTCGCATTTTCAACACGATCATTTTTAGGAGGTTCAATTCCTTCTAATGGATAAGGAATACCTAGTTCTTCCCATTTGTACTTGCCCATCGTATGGTAAGGAAGCACTTCAACTTTATCTACATTGTTTAATGTTTTTATGAAGGCATCCAGACGGATTAAATATTCGTCGTAATCACTACGTTGAGGCACCAATACGTGGCGAATCCAAACAGGTTTGTCAATTTCAGATAAATAGGTAGCCATCTCTAAAATATTATCATTTGATTGCGTTGTTAACAGTTTATGTTGCTCGTTATCAATATGTTTGATGTCAAATAAGAGTAAATCTGTGTACTTCATCAATTCATCAAATTGACTAATGAAGGGTTCTTCCCGAGTAAAAGGTTTGCCACACGTATCTAAGGTTGTATGAATGCCTTGTGCTTTGGCTTTTTTAAATAAATCGATTAAAAAGTCCATTTGCAATAGCGGCTCACCACCACTGACAGTGATACCACCCTTTTCGCCCCAATAAGAGCGAAAACGTAATGCTTCCTCTAATACTTCGTCAGTCGTCACCACACGACCACCGGAACCAATTTTCCAAGTATCTGGATTATGACAGAATTGACATCTCATGCGACACCCTTGTGTAAATACGATAAAACGGACACCTGGGCCATCAACGGTACCAAAATTTTCTGTTGAATGAATTCTACCTGTAACTGGTGTTGTCATAATGATCCCTCTTCTTTCAAACGAAAAGGATGACACGTTGAATGTCACCCTTTCAGTTAAATAATGTAAATGTTTTTTATAGTCTGTCGTGTGAAGTTCTTGAAATAACGTCTGCTTGTTGTTCAGGAGTTAAGTCACGGAATTTCACGGCATATCCAGATACACGGATAGTTAAGTTTGGATATTTTTCTGGATGTGCTTGTGCATCTAATAATAATTCGTTTGTAAATACGTTTACGTTTAAGTGGTAACCACCTTTATCGAAGTAGCCATCTAATACGTTACGTAAGTTGTTAATTCTTGTGTCGTCGTCTTTACCTAAACCATTAGGGTTGATGGTTTGTGTATTAGAAATACCATCTAAAGCGATTGTATATTCTAAACGAGCTGTTGAGTTTAATGAAGCTAACAAGCCATTTTTCTCACCTAAGAATTTACCGTCTTGATAACTTGGGTTCGCACCTGGTGCAAGAGGTTTGCCGGCACGACGTCCGTCAGGCGTGTTCCCTGTTGCTTTACCATAAACAACGTTTGAAGTGATTGTTAATAATGAAGTCGTTGGTTTAGAGTTACGGTATGTGTGTTGACGTTTAATTTGTGTCATAAAGTAATCTAAAATCCAGTTAGCCATTGCATCGGCTTCTTCGTTATCGTTTCCGTATGTTGGGAATTCTTTTGTTGGTACATAATCAATTGCCATACCATCTTCGTCACGGATTACTTCTACTTCACCGTGTTTAATTGCCATGATACTATCAGTCGCATGAGAGATTCCAGCAATACCAGTTGCGAATGTCCGTTGTAAATCAGTATCCATTAAAGCTAATTGTGGTGCTTCATATGCATATTTATCATGCATGTAATGAATGATGTTTAATGTGTTAACGTACAATTCAGCTAACCAGTCTAAGATGTCTTTATAGCGTTCCATGAATTCGTGGTAATCTAATTTGTCACCAGTCATTGGACGATATTTTGGTGCTACTTGCATTTTAGTTTTTTCATCGACTCCGCCGTTAATTGCATAAAGAACAGCTTTCGCTAAGTTCGCACGAGCGCCGAAGAATTGCATATCTTTACCCATAACTGTTGCAGAAACACAACATGCGATTGCACAGTCGTCAGAGCCCCAGTTTTCACGTAATAAGTCATCGTTTTCAAATTGGATAGATGAGCTTTCTTTCGCGATTTTAGCTGCATATGTTCTGAAACCTTCTGGTAAGTGAGAAGAATACAATACAGTTAAGTTAGGTTCTGGAGATGGTCCCATGTTTGTTAATGTGTGTAAGATACGGAAGTCATTTTTGGTAACTAATGAACGACCGTCAATACCCATACCAGCAATAGATAATGTTGCCCAAATTGGATAACCAGAGAATAATTGGTTGTATTCTGGTGTCCGTGCAAATTTAACCATACGTAATTTCATGATTAAATGGTCAATCATTTCTTGTGCTTCGAATTCAGTGATTAAACCAGCTTCTAAGTCACGTTGGATATAGATATCTAAGAATGCTGAGATACGACCAATTGACATTGCCGCACCATTTTGAGATTTAATGGCACCTAGGTAACCAAAGTATAACCATTGGATTGCTTCTTGCGCATTTGCAGCAGGACGAGAAATATCGAAACCATAAGAAGCAGCCATTTGTTTTAAGTCATTTAACGCACGGTATTGTTCAGAAATTTCTTCACGTAAGCGAATAACATCGTCTGTCATTTCTTTGTTACCAGTGTTATCATGATCTTTTTTCTTTTGTTCCATTAAGTAGTCGATACCATATAATGCGATACGACGATAGTCACCGATAATACGGCCACGGCCATAAGCATCTGGAAGACCAGTAATGATTTTGTTTTTACGTGCTAAACGCATTTCAGCTGTGTAGGCATCAAAAACACCTTGGTTATGTGTTTTTCTGTATTCTGTGAAGATTTTTGTCATTTCTTCGTCAGTTTCATAACCATTTGAAACTAAGGCATTGTTCGCCATTTTAATACCACCGAATGGCATAAATGCTTGTTTTAATGGTACATCTGTTTGTAAACCGACAATTTTTTCTTCTTCTTTGATTAAGTAACCAGGTTCATGTGACGTAATAGTTGCTGGGATATCGCTATCCATGTCATAAACGCCATTTTTTTCATGTTGGATTTCAAATAATTCTTGTAGTTTTGTCCATAATTTGTCAGTGCTCGGAGCGATTGGTTCTAAGAAACTGTCGTCGCCTTTGTACTCTGTGTAGTTGTTTTGAATAAAATCACGAGTGTCAACGCTTGTTCTCCATTTGTCGCCTTTAAAGCCTTCCCATTGTTTCATGAAGTGTTTGCCTCCTTAGTTAACTGCTACTTGATTGTATGTAACAGCTTTATGTGATTAGTATAACACATAACCTTTTAGATGCAAGCGTTTTTTTATTATTTATTGCACTTTCTTAATAAATAAATGGGGAGCAAAGATTATAAATGCTGATATATAAACATTTATACTTGTGAAAATAAGAACGATTTATAGTTGTTATCACTTGTGAAAAATGTACTTCTGTATTAAAAACAGCAGCCATCTGTATTAATACAGATGGCTGCTGTGGAGATATTTATAACACAGTTTAGTTTGTTTGTTCTTCTTCAATCACTGCAGAATGCATCTCGTGGACTTCCATTACTTGGCCATCTTTTTGTTCATCGATGACAAAGGAACCGTTGGATGTTCGTTCACTGATTGGATAGTTTTTCGACTGAATAACTTCTTGTGTGCCTTTTTGCGTAGTAACTAATAAATCTAAATCGGTACTTTCAGACATAAAGACAACACGATGTGGATTTTTCTTCAATTCCCGTAAGACCATTAATCCACGTTTTGCTCGTCCTAATTGTGTTAATTCTTGGGCTAACATGCGTTTAACACCGCCACGTTGGGTAACGATGACAATCGGTGTATCCCCTTCAGAATGAACCAGCAAACCATTAACGACATAATCGTCTTCTTTGAGGTTCATTGATTTAACTCCAGCCGCTTTACTACCCACGACTGGTACTTCATATAATGGATAACGTAAGCCAAAACCGCGATTGCTAACGAGGAAAACATCCAATAAGTCTTGATCATTTGTTAAATAAACATTGGTAATTTCATCTTGGTCTGATTTTAATTTCATACAAGATGTCGGGCGGCTCTTATAAGTGCGCCAAGGCTCAAAATCAGCCATTTTGGTTTGTTTAATCATGCCAGCTTTTGTAATGAAAACAAAGGTTTTTGTCGGACTTAACTCTTTATAAGGATATACAGCAATAATCGATTCATCGATAGCAAGATTTAAAATGGTTTGAGAAATATGTTCGCCAATTTCTTTCCAGCGTAAATCTGGCAACTCATGGACGGGGCGATAGATCATATTCCCTTTATTTGTTACTAGTAAAAGATGATCTAATGTATTGACTTCGCCAGCATATAATAAAAAGTCGCCTTCTTTCATGCCGATTTCTTCTGGTTTTGATGCTGTATAAGAACGAATACTACTCCGCTTGATATAGCCTTCGTGCGTCACGGTTACGACCACGTCTTCCTGCGCAACTAACACGGCTGTTTCAATCTTGATTTCTTGGATTTCCTCTTCAATTTGAGTTAAGCGCGGATTGCCATATTGCTTTTTAACTTCGCGAAGTTCTTTTTTCATGACTGAGAATAGTTCTTTTTCATTGTTTAAAATGTTCAATAACTCAGCAATTTGTTGTTCTAAAGTTTTCGCTTCTTCTTGTAAATCAGTAATATCCGTATTGGTTAAACGGTATAGCTGTAAAGTAACGATTGCTTCAGCTTGTTCTTCAGTAAACGCATAGTCGGATACTAAGTTCTTCTTCGCATCTTTTTTATCTTTACTGCCACGGATTGTTGCAATCACTTTATCTAAGATAGACAATGCTTTAATTAAACCAGCAACAATGTGCTCACGTTTGCGAGCTTTGTCCAACTCAAATTGACAACGGTTAATGATAACTGATTTGCGGTGAGTAATGTAACTTTCTAAAATCCGTTTTAGGCCCACTTGTTGCGGGGTCATGTTGTCGATGGCTACCATGTTAAAGTTGTAATTGATTTGCAATTCAGTGTTTTTAAATAGATAATTTAAAATACCTTCTGCATTGACATCTTTTTTTAGTTCAACAACAATTTGCAAGCCAGTTCTGTCACTTTCGTCACGAACTTCGGCAATGCCGTCTACTTTTTTATTTAAACGGATTTCATCCATCTTCTTCACTAGCGTTGCTTTGTTGACTTCATAAGGAATTTCAGAAATGACAATTTGTTGTTTGCCGCCTTTTAAGGGCTCAATCTTTGTCTTCGCACGTAAAATTACTTTACCACGGCCGGTTTCGTAGGCTTTTTTAATTTCTGCTTTTCCTTGTAGGATCCCACCTGTTGGGAAATCTGGTCCTGGAATGTATTCCATTAATTTCTCTAAACTTGCATTAGGATGATCAATTAAATACACAGTTCCATCAATGATTTCCGCTAAATTATGCGTAGGAATTTCTGTTGCATAGCCTGCTGAAATCCCCGTTGAGCCGTTTACCAATAAATTAGGATATTTGGCTGGTAAAACAGTGGGTTCTTTTTCTGTATCGTCAAAATTCCAGACGAAATCGACGGTATTTTTGTCGATATCTTTTAACAACTCACCACTTAACTGTGATAAACGAGCTTCTGTATAACGCATCGCCGCTGGTGGGTCGCCATCCATACTTCCGTTGTTTCCGTGCATTTCAATTAGTACTTCCCGTAATTTCCAGTCTTGACTTAGACGGACCATCGCTTCATAAATACTACTGTCGCCATGGGGATGATAATTCCCCATAATGTTTCCGACAGATTTTGCTGATTTACGAAAGCCTTTATCAAAGGTATTGCCGTCTTTATTCATTGAAAAGAGAATGCGGCGTTGTACTGGTTTTAGCCCATCTCGAATATCTGGTAGGGCCCGTTCTTGAATGATGTATTTGGAATATCTTCCAAAACGATCGCCCATTACTTCTTCAAGGGTTAATTCTTGAACTTCTTGGCGTTTTTCCAAAATTGTCACTCCCTACTCTATGTCAAACAAACTGATTTCAGTGTCATCGGTTTGTTCTGCTTCTTTTGTTTTTTCCGCATCTAAAAGACTTTCTCCTGTTGGTGCAGAAGTGTCTTCTTCTGAACGATCTAAAATACTGCCATCTTCTTCCAACGTAAATTGAACATGTTGCTCAATCCATTTTCGACGAGGTTCGACTTTGTCGCCCATTAATGTGGTCACACGGCGTTCTGCTTGAGCTGCATCATCAATCCGAACACGAATTAAGGTTCTAGTTTCAGGATCCATCGTTGTTTCCCAAAGTTGTTCTGCATTCATTTCCCCCAGACCTTTATAGCGTTGGAGCATATAGCCTTTACCAACTTTATCAATCACTTCTGCCAATTCACCATCGGTCCAAGCATACTCAATGACTGATTTTTTTCCAGTTCCTTTAGAGACTTTATAAAGTGGTGGTAAGGCAATGTAGACTTTGCCGGCTTCAATTAATGGTTTCATATAACGATAGAAGAACGTTAATAGCAACACTTGAATATGGGCACCATCGGTATCCGCATCGGTCATGATGATGATTTTATCATAATTACAATCTTCAATTGAAAATTCAGGACCGACGCCTGCGCCAATTGTATAGATCATAGTATTGATTTCTTCGTTTTTCAAGATGTCTTGCATTTTCGCTTTTTCCGTATTAATGACTTTTCCTCGTAGCGGTAAAATGGCTTGAAACTTCCGGTCGCGTCCTTGTTTTGCTGAGCCACCGGCCGAGTCTCCTTCGACAAGATATAGTTCATTTTTCTTAGGATTTCTAGATTGAGCCGGTGTTAATTTTCCAGAAAGTAACGATTCACCTTTTTTCCGTTTTTTACCGTTCCGGCTTTCTTCACGAGCTTTGCGAGCCGCTTCACGGGCTTCACGGGCTTTAATCGCTTTCCGAATTAATGATTGACTCATTTCACTGTTTTCTTGTAAATAGAAGCCCATTTGTTCGCCTACGACGTTATCGACAACGGTTCTTGCTAAAGGTGTACCTAATTTTCCTTTGGTTTGGCCCTCAAACTGTAGTAAGTTTTCTGGTACTCGAATAGAAAGGACGGCTGCTAAGCCTTCACGGAAGTCGCTACCTTCTAAATTTTTATCTTTTTCTTTTAATAGTCCTACTTTACGTGCATATTCATTGTACGCCTTTGTCATTGACGTTTTCATACCGACTTCGTGGGTACCGCCATCTTTTGTGCGGACATTGTTAACGAAAGATAAAACATTTTCAGAATAGCCATCGTTGTATTGATAGGCTAATTCAACTTCAATACCTTCTTTGGCTCCTGAAAAATAAACAACGGGTGTTAATGTATCTTTTTCTTCATTTAGATAGGCAACAAATTCTTTAATGCCTTCTTCGTAGTGAAAGACTTCTTCTTTGGGTTCTTCTCCACGTTCATCTGTTAAAGTAATTTTGACGCCTTTTAATAAGAAAGCTGATTCTCTCAAACGTTCTGCTAAAATTTCGTAAGAAAAATTTGTCGTAGAGAAAATAGTGTCGTCAGGTAAAAAAGTAACAGAGGTACCGTTGCGTTTTTTTGTTTTGCCGATTTTTTTTAAGGTACCAACTGGTTTACCGCCGTCCTCAAATCGTTCCATGTATTCTACGCCATCACGAACAATATGAACTTCTAACCACTTAGATAAGGCATTAACAACACTGGCACCCACCCCATGGAGTCCGCCTGAAGTTTTATAGCCACCTTGGCCAAACTTACCACCCGCATGTAAGACAGTAAAAATAACTTCTACTGTTGGGATACCAGAAGCATGCATCCCTGTTGGCATTCCGCGGCCAGAGTCTGCAACACAAATACTATTATCTTTTTGGATAGTTACGTTGATTTCATTCCCGTAGCCAGATAACGCTTCATCGACTGCGTTATCGACAATTTCATAGACTAAGTGATGGAGTCCACGGCTATCGGTTGAACCGATATACATACCAGGTCTTTTCCTCACTGCTTCCAATCCTTCTAGGACTTGGATAGAGGCATCATTGTACTCATTGTTAATTTTTTTAGCCAAAGAAAAAACTCCTTATACTTAGATTCTCGTTTAGTTAATAAGCGTACATTAACTATTTCTTAAAGAATTAGAAGAAGAGTGAGCGGGTTTCTTGCGTTTTCCGTTCGCTCCTTCTAAAACCATCATTACAATAATACTCTATCTGGGTCAAAAAAAAAAGAGCTTTCCGTTCAGGACGCTCTTTCTTTATAAAATTACACGTGTTTATTCAGCATCTGTCATTTTTGCCAATTCAATTTTAATACAACGGTTCATAATAACTTGACGACCTTCATTTAATAACAAGTTCGCTGCCTCTTCATTTTCCAAACCTAGTTGGGCCCAAAAGACAGGCGCTTCTGTTTTCAATGTTTCTGCGGCCACTTCTGGCAAAAATTCACTCCGCCGAAAGACGTCAACAATATCAATCTTTTCAGGAATCTCTGTTAATGCCCCATAAACCGTTTCGCCAAGCACCGTTTCACCTTTTAAAACTGGATTGACAGGTAACACACGATAGCCATGTTGCTGTAAAATTTCCGCAATTTTGTAACTCGTGCGGTCGGGCTTGTTACTCAAACCAACTACCGCAATATTTTTTGCTTGTTTTAAAATATCAAAAATTTGATTTTGACTTGGATTCTCAAATGTCATTCACTCAACCCCTTTTTTCGTTCTTATTTATTATAACGCTGAGTAAAGGGTTTTGGCAAAATTATTCTCTGACTGCCGGTAAAATAATTATTGACTTTGCCAATCTGCTGGATAGGTCACGTAGACAAAGCGGGCATCACCCGTCACTGAAAATTGAATTTTGCTACTTTTCGGGATTAAAATAATTTCGCCGGCTGTTGCAGAAATTTTACGTCCGTCAATCAGTATATCTAATTGTCCTGAAATAATATAATCAATTTCATCGTATTCTAGTGTCCAGTCGAAGGTGGTATCTTTCATCACCATTAAACCGCAACCAAGGCGCGGGCTTTCTTCTAAAGAAAACAGATCTTTTGTGTAAACAATGTCCGCTGGGTTGCCTGTATCTAAGCGGTCGTCTTCTGTTACGTCGATTTCGGGTAATTTGATGGACATAATTCCACTTGGATCCACTTGTTTAGTCGGCATTAATTTTTCTGTGACAATTTGTCGAACAAGCGTTTCGATCATTTCACGATTTAATTCTGTCATATTTACACCTCATTATTTCACTTCTGTTTCGGGTTTCCCTAGCATTCGATTTGCCATAAAGATAGCCACAAAAATGGCGGTAATCCCTCCAACTAATTTGCCAACAATCATTGGAAAAATCATTTCTTTTGCTACGCCTGCAGTAAAACCAAGGTGGTCACCTAAAACGAAAGAAGCCGAAACAGCAAAAGCGATATTAATAATTTTCCCTCGATTATCCATGTCTTTTAACATTTGGAACATAGGAATATTGTTAGCTAATGTAGCAACCATTCCTGCAGCCGCTACTTCATTCATTCCTAAAACTTTTCCTAGTTTCATCAATGGTTTATTAAAGACTTTCGTAATCACTGCTACTAAACAGAAAGCGCCAGCTAAAGTTAAAGCAATCCCGCCAACGACTTCAATTCCTTCAGTAACTGGTGCAATACCAGGAATCACTGTAATTCCTAATAATAGTTGAATCGCCCCGACAACTAAACCAAAGATAGCGACAATCACTACGCCTTGGCCAAAAATTTGGAAGCCTTTAATCATGCCCTTTGGCGCTAACCATAAACCTAAAATAATTAAAGCGGCAACAATAATAATTGGAATTAAGTTAGGAATAATCAATGACAATGGCATGCCAGCTGTTAAACCACCTGCTAATAAACCAAAAGGAATTGTAATAATCCCGCTCAAAACACCCGTTGCTAAGAATTGTTGGTCGTCTTTTTGGATAATGCCAAGCGCTACTGGAATTGTAAAGACTAACGTTGGCCCCATCATTGCGCCTAAGATTGCCCCCGCAAATAAACCAGCTTGTGGATCATTGGCTAATTGTTGCGCTAACGCAAAGCCGCCCATATCATTAGCCAATAAGGTTGTGGCAAACATTGCTGGATCAGCCCCTAGTAATTCATAGACAGGAACGACAATCGGGCTTAAAAGATTGGCTAAGACAGGCGCTAAAGTGATAATCCCTACCATAGAAAGCGCTAGAGAACCCATAGCCATAATCCCTTCCTCAAATTGCTCCCCTAAACCTAGTTTGTTGCCAATACATTTATCGATTCCTCCAATAATCATGAAAAGAACCATAATATACATAATAATTTCATTAATGCTCATGTCTCGTCCTCCCTATTCTTCCTCTGTAGAATCAATGACACCAACAATCATTGCATCAATTGGGACATTCGGATCTTCTGCCGAAATACGGGCAGCATTGCCTTGACTAATTAACACTTTGTCCCCGACACCAGCTCCAGCGTTGTCAGCAGCAATTAAAAATCCTTGCTTTTCGTCCTCTTGATTCAAAATATCAACCATCATAAATTTCCAGCCATTTAATTTTTCATCTTTTCTTGTTGACCAAAGGCTACCAGTCACTTTTCCTAAAAGCATCGTTTTTCCTCCTTACGTCAGCAATTGATGTTTCCTAGCATAATCTTTCGCTAACGGGGTTAAATAGGCGTTTTTACTTAAAGAAACACCTGATTCTGTCATTCTTATCAATTGTTTTTCAGTAATGTAGGTTCGTTTGGTCTCAGCTAAAGAACGAAGTTGTTTTTGACAGGCCGCCTGAAACACAGCGTAATTTTCTGAATCATGATAAAAAATCATCCCAAACTGTTGGCACATGTCCACGTTTTCCTGAATCGTTCGTTTCAAACGATACTTCAATCGTGAATTTTTAGTCACTGAAGGTATTGGGGTTAAAACCAATACCGGCTTACCTTTAAATAAGAATGCTAAGATGTTTTTGACTAATTCATCTGTTTCCTGTAAATGCGCAATCGCATTTACTTGGGAAATCGTTAGCCTCTTTACAACCAAACCTCGTGCTAGCTTCTGCTCCTTGGTTACCCAATTTACATCAGGAAAACGAATAAACATTTCTTCAGGAAATGCTTCTTTTGCTTCTGCTAAAGCCACTGAATAAGACGACGACAGCAATTGTTGACAAATTTGATCAGTAATCTGTTGAATCAAATTTTCCATTTCAGAAACGTTCATTGTCCTTCCTCCTTTTACTTAAGAATATAGCCACGAGCTCCTTTGGTTAAGCCGCAAGCGTTGGCTTCATCGTAGTCAATGTGCATGTACGTTGCAAATCGCGGACTGATTCGCACAACCACATCATCAAAGATTAACGGACGTGTGCCTTCCACTTTGACTTGCACAATTTGGCTATTGCTTACTTTATTTTTTAAGGCATCTTCTGGTGTCATGTGAATATGACGTTTGGCAACAATTAAGCCGTGACTTAATGTCACAACTGCTGATCCGTTCATCAGCGTGACGCCAGGTGTCCCTTCTGTCTTGCCACTCTCTCTAACTGGGGCATTAATTCCTAAAATACGCGTATCCGTCATAGAAACTTCGACTTGTGATTCGCTACGTTCAGGGCCTAAAATAACCACATTTTGAAAAAGTCCTTTAGGTCCAGCAACCGTAATTCGTTCTTTACAAACGAACTGTCCAGGTTGTGATAAATCTTTCACTTTTGTTAGTTGATATCCTGGTCCAAATAATGCATCAATCTCTTGACGAGACAAATGAACATGTCGGCCAGAAGCTTCAACTTCAAAAGTATTTTGTTGTTGTTGCTGAATTCGTTTAACAACTTCTTCAACAATTTCATTCATTGAATCCAATTTGTTCATCTCCTAGTTTCGTGATATTTCAGCCATGGTGCTAATTAATTCTGTAGCCCAAGCTTGAAAAAGTCCGAACAGTTGTGATTCTCCTTTTAACTGGAGAATAATTTTATCTAGTTGTAATTGAATTTCTTTTGAGGAATAGCGCCATTGTCTCTGTTGGTTAGTTAGAATAGTTACCTTTGATTCCAAAATGACTGGTTCCATTACAAGCGACTGTTCTAAAATAAATTTCTCTAACCACTGTTGTTGTTGTTCGAAATATAACCAACCTTCTGTTGATAACGCTTCATTCGTTAAGAAAGGCAAATACAATAGATGGCTTAAGTGCCGAATCTCATAAATTGTTTCTTTTGATAAATGTTCTTGTTTTTGTTTTTGTGAGGAGGCCTTCACTGAATGAACCTCAGAAAGCAATGGGTTTGTTGAAGAGAAGCTGCTATTAATCCGATGCTCGCGTAGATAGCTTTTGGCGGCTGGCGTCAGAAAACTGCCTACAGGAAACACAAAATCCGTGCCATCTTCTAGTTCTTTTTTTAGCCTTTTGATGCGAAGCATATCTTCTGTAATAACTGTCATAACACCCCTCCTCAATGAAAGTTTAGGACAGAAGTAATGAACCTACCTCTGCCCCAAAAAATCAAAATTATAATTCAGTTGTTGCGTGTGGTAAAATAGCGTCTACTTCTGTATGTGGACGTGGAATTACATGGACAGATAATAATTCGCCAACACGTTCTGCTGCAGCAGCACCAGCATCTGTTGCTGCTTTCACGGCACCAACGTCACCGCGAACCATTACTGTAACTAAACCGCCACCGACTTGTTCTTTTCCAATTAAAGTAACGTTTGCCGCTTTCACCATTGCATCGGCTGCTTCAACAGCACCTACTAAACCACGAGTTTCGATCATTCCTAAAGCATTTGTACTTGACATTATAATTTCCTCCTAAGATGTATGTTTTATTTTTAAAAATTTGGGACAATTAGCAATTTGACTTAGGTCCCAAACCCTAAATCCAATAATTTATTTGTTTTACTCTTACTCGCTCGTTTCTTGTTAGTTTAAGCGAGCTAAAACTTGAGCTACCACGGCATTTACTAGTTCTTCTTGATTGGTTGTTTCGCAAGAAGTAGCCACAGATGTGGTTGATGTTTGACCAAATTCTTGACGAATCTCTTCTAAATCACGCACGCCATATGCAACACGACGTAAATTGAACAGATTTTCAACCCCAATATTATCAGAAGTTGAGCTGCCACCAACTGCGCCACAACCAAGTGTTAATGCTGGCACTAAGTTAGTTGAAGCACCAATTCCGCCAAGTGTACCAGAGGTGTTAACAAGCAAACGAGAGACGGGTTTTCTTAAGCCAAATTCACGAATGACTTCTTTGTTTTCTGTGTGAATACCCATCGTATGACCCGCACCTTCACCTTTCAAAATTTCAATTGATAACGCGCAAGCTGCTTCCCAGTTTTCAACTGTATAGAAAGCAATAATCGGTGCCAATTTTTCTCTTGAAAATGGATATTTCAAGCCTACATGTGTTTCCTCGGCAACAATTAAGCGGCGATCTTTTGGAATAGATAAACCAACTAATGAAGCAATATGTTGAACGGAACGACCCACGATTTGCGGGTTCATTGTACCGTTTGGTCGTAAAATAAATTTAGCTAATTTGTCGGCTTCGGCTGGACTTAAGAAATACGCTCCCTGCTTAATTAACTCTTCTTTGACCGCTTCACGGTTGACAGTTTCAACAATAATTGATTGTTCCGATGCACAAATTGTACCGTTATCGAAAGTTTTTGAATCCATTATTTGTTTCACTGCATGAGGAACATTTGCGCTTCGTTCGATGTAGGCTGGTCCATTACCAGGCCCAACACCGATTGCTGGTGTTCCAGAAGAGTACGCTGCTTTAACCATTGCGTTTCCACCAGTAGCTAAAATTAAATTTGTTTCTTTATTTTTCATTAATTCGCTGGTCGCTTGCATGGTTGGCGTTTTGATGACCGAGACACAACCTTCTGGTGCCCCTGCAGCAATAGCCGCTTTTTGGATAATTTCCACTGTTTCAATAATCGATTTCAACGCATTGGGATGTGGTGAAAAAACAATGCTGTTGGCAGCTTTTAATGAAATTAATGCTTTGTAAATGACTGTTGATGTCGGGTTGGTAGAAGGAATTAATCCTGCAATTACACCCACTGGGACAGCAATTTCAGTGACTTTTTTGGCAGCATCATCATGGATCACACCAACTGTAGCTTTGTCCTTCATTTCGTCATATACTACTTTTGAAGCGAAAGCATTTTTGATGATTTTATCTTCATAGATACCAAATCCTGTTTCTTCATTGGCCATTTTCGCTAACTTTTCTCGTTGGTTAAATGTAGCCTCTGAAACTGCTTGGACAATCGCATCGATTTGTTTTTGCGAAAATGTTGCTAATACTTGCTGTGCCTCTTTGGCTTTTCTGATTAAATTTCTTGTTTCTTGGATGGAACGTAAGTCTTTATCTACTAATTCCACTCGTCTTCACTTCTTTCTATTTCAGCCATGATTGCTTGAATTAAAGCTTCTTTATTGGCAAATTTAATCTCACTTTTCTTTAAACTACTTAGGTTCATTTTGTAGGCTTGTTTGCGTAAATCAACCACGCGTTGTGTTTCTAATTTTTGGCGTGTGCCAGTGTGTTCTTCCAAATCTGGTGTTTCAATCTCTTCTTCAATTACTTCTACTTGTTCCATCGGTTCAGGTGCTGACTTAGGTTCTGGATCTGATAAAATTACTTCCGTTTGAGCATCAACCCGTGAGATCACATGATGAGCAATTAAACAATTTAATTCTTTAGCTACTTCCGTGCCTACTTCAACGGCAGCTTGGACCGCGGCAACGTCACCAATCAGTTCCACAGTTGTTAAACCGCCATTAATAATTTCAGCTTTTAACAAAGTAACGTCGGCGGCTTTCAATGCCGCATCGGCCACACTAATGGCACCTAAAAATCCTTTGACTTCGACCATTCCTAATGCTTTCATTCAGGTCACATCCTTAATAACTCAACGGATTGTCAGCGATATTTTGAATGACTTGTTCAAACGCACTGCAAGCAGCTTTACATGCAGATTGACTACCTGTCAATAAGGCGCCGCCAAAGTTCGTTTCAGAAGGTGGGCCATAAAAGACACCCATTTGAACATCGGCAGCTTTCATTGCTGCATCTAAGCCAACCATTGCTTCTAGCGGTGGTGCAATCAGATAAGCAATCGCTTCACCTTCAGGAATATTCGCTTGTTCAGATAAAAAGCTACCCGTTCTTGATACTACATGTGCAAAATAAACAATACTGTCATCTTCGTTAGCACTATAGAAGCTGGCTTCTTCTTCAATGACTTGCGTAATGACACTCAAGCCACTATTGACTTCAGCAGGACTCGGACCAGCAATAATGCCAATCACTTCACCGGCTAATTTGGTTGAAGCATTTGCTGCGCCAGCATACATACTTTTACCGTAAACTACAGTAACATCGGCGGCTTTAGTTGCTTCATCTAATGCAACATAAGTGACATCATCACAATCGGAAGTAACAATTCCTAATGAGCGATGTTCTGGTTTCAATGATAATTCTTTTGCTAATGCCGGATCGACATTGGGAATGACTTTCATACTTAGGACATTTGCGCCTAGACGATCATTTTTCATGAGAAATCCTCCTTTATTCAGCTTCTTTTAAATCAATACCAGATTTTTTCTTGTCTAACATTTTTTTGATAATTTCGGCAATGTAGGCCCCTGCTTCAACAGCCGGTGTCCCACCTTTGTGAATATTTGAAATAACTGTCCGCCGTGCTTCTGGCATACCGACAGTTGGTTTGTAAGCAATGTAGGCACTCATAGATTCAGCTGTTACTAAACCAGGACGTTCGCCAACTAGCAAGCAAACAACATCAGCGTCAGTGATTTCACCAATTTTATCCATTGCTGGCACGCGACAATATTTAACAAAAACAACATTGTCGAAATCTAAGTTGTACATGTTTAATCCTTGTTTAATTGCTGGTAGGACTTCTTTAATATTCGCTTCGATAGCAGCTGAACTAAGACCATCCCCTACGACCATTTGGATTTTGGCTTTTGGTGTCGTATTTTTCCGAATGATTTCACTATTTTCTTCATCAAATTGACGACCATAATCTGGACGTGTTAAATATTCATCTTTACTGTTACAGATTGTTTTTGTAGAAATAAAATTCATTTCTTTTACCAAGTCTTCGCTTACGTCTGAAAAGACCGCATCTTGTGCTGCCGCATGGTCCGCTCGGAAACGTAATGTTGAACTAGTCATATAACGCGTCCCTGCACGACCAACGCCTAAACGAGCTGGCGAGAAAGCTTTCATTTTTAATAGTGCTTCAGGATCTACGGCATTTTTCAATAGTAATTGTTTACGTAAATCTACTTCAGTAATGTCAGGAATTAGGCCTTCTTCAATTTCTGTCGTTTCAGTGACGTGTGTTGTGACTGGTTTTTCTTCAGCAGTCACAGTGGCAGTCGAAGCCGCTTGATTGTCAGCGACCATTTCTGTTAAAATTCCGGCAATCATTTCTTTTAATTCTTTTTCGTTCATTTGTATTCTCACCTCGTTTATTTAATAAATACAGATGCATCGCCAGCGCGACTTGTTAATTTTCCGTTTTCCATTAAGCCCATTTTTTCCATCCATTCTTCAAATTCTTTAATTGGACGTAAGCCTAATGTTTCACGAATCGTCGCAGTTTCATGGAACCCAGTTGTTTGATAATTTAACATGACATCATCGCCATGAGGAATCCCCATGATATACGTACAACCAGCTGTTGCTAATAACATTGCTAAGTTTTCCATATCATTTTGATCAGCTTTCATATGGTTGGTGTAGCAGACATCACAGCCCATTGAAATTCCAGTTAATTTGCCCATGAAATGATCTTCTAAACCAGCGCGGATGACTTGTTTTGAATCGTAAAGATATTCTGGTCCAATAAAGCCGACAACAGTATTTACAATATACGGATCAAATTTTTTGGCTAAGCCATAACAACGCGCTTCCATTGTGACTTGGTCTGCGCCAAAGTTCGCTTCAGAAGAAAGTTCTGAGCCTTGACCTGTTTCAAAATACATCACATTAGGACCAGCTGCTTGACCACTGTGAAGCGCTAAATCTTGTGCTTCAGCTAAAATTTCTGCATTTAAACCAAATGCTGTGTTTCCTTTTTCTGAACCAGCGATGGATTGAAAGACTAAGCCAGTTGGCGCGCCTTGACGCATGGCTTCCATTTGCGTCGTTACGTGAGCAAGCACGCAAGTTTGTGTTGGAATTTCCCATTCGCTGCGGAACTCTTCAAATTTGTTTAAGATCCGTTTAACACTTTCTGTAGAATCATCAACAGGATTCAAACCAATTAAGGCATCACCGGCGCCATAAGAAAGACCTTCCATAACTGATGCCATAATGCCATCGACATTATCGGTTGGATGGTTTGGCTGTAAACGATTCGAAAAAGTTCCGGGACGGCCAATCGTTGTGTTGGCGGTTTTTTCAATATTGATTTTTTTTGCGCCAACAATTAGATCCATGTTGGACATTAATTTACAGACAGCAGCAATCATTTCTGAAGTTAGTCCACGGGAAATTCGTTTGATATCAAAATCGGTTGTTTCCGAAGATAAGATAAATTCGCGTAATTCTGCGACTGTCCAATGTTTAATACTTTCAAAAATTCGCATATTGACTTGGTCAATAATAATGCGTGTCACTTCGTCTTCGTCATAATCAACGACGGGATTGTTAAACAAGTCATTTAAGGACAATTCCGATAAAACGACTTTTGCTGCCACGCGTTCTTCGGCTGAATTAGCAGCTACGCCAGCTAACTTGTCGCCAGACTTTTCTTCATTGGCTTTGGCTAAGACTTCTTTAACGGATGTAAATTGATAGACTTTGCCAAATAGTTTGGTTTTTAAAATCATCTTTGTGTCGCTCCTTTTTAATTAAATACTAAGGTCTTAACAATGACTGGAAGGACTGCTCCTTCTGCCACTGGTAAACCGATATCTACATAATCACCGTTTTCTACTTTGACCGAATCAAGACAGATAAACGGATAGTCTTTTGGCAGATGGGCACTTAAGGCATGCCCTAAAGCTTTCGCCATGTCTTCATCCACCATAACAATAATGGGAATTTGTTCAGCAACTAAACTAGCTAATCCTTCCACAATCCCTTGACCATAGCGTTGAATATCAGCAAATGTTGGATTACTCATGCCTCTAATTGCTAGAGCAATCTGGGGCGTTTCTTCAATACGATGCCAATTGAGTTTTTCTTGGATTCGCTGGCCTAATTCTGTCACAGTAAGGGTTTCATCCTCTTGCGCTAATTTTAGAATTGGGATATTTTTTACCGGCAAAATTTGCTCACGATAAGCGATCGTGCTTCCGCTAATTTCAGCAGTGTGTGAACCCGCTCCGACGACCGTCGCTCGGATTGTTTCTGCGCTTTCTAAGACTTCTTTTTCCGAAAAAATCAGTGACTTTCTCAGATATTTTCCTAAAAGCAAGCCGATGTCCCCATATTTAAAGAGATTCGTACTTGTCGTATTTAAGCAATCAGCCACACCACCAGAAAATGTTACAATTGGTAATTCCTCACCTTTTCGTAGTGGATGGTTCGTTACTAATAACTGGTAGAACGGACTTTGTGTCCCCAAGCCAATGCTATTTTCTAACACGGCAACTAATTCCGAAATAATTGGCAGTAAGTTTTGTTCGGTGGCTTGGTCACCAAGGTGCAAGGTTAGCCCTTTTTTATTTATAATTTCTTGAATCTTCGGAGCTATATAGGTGATTTTTTGTTGTTGATCTAATTTAATTAAGCGTCCGCCAATGTCAAAACAAGCCGTGTCAATCACTTCACCATCTTTAAAGACAGCTAAATTTGTCGTTCCACCACCAATGTCTAAATTAACCACCGGTTTGCGTTTCGTTTCAGAATAAGTTTGAGCACCAGCGCCTTTCCCGGCAATGATACTTTCTAAATCAGGACCAGCCGTAGCAACGACAAAATCACCTGCATAGCCACTAAGTGCTCGTAGCACATTGTTGGCATTGCTTTTTCGAGCAGTTTCACCTGTGATAATTACCGCACCCATTTGAATATCTTGTTTATGAATGCCTGCTTGGCGATATTGCTCCGCTACAAACGCTTTGATAGGTTCTGCATCAATTTCTGATTGGTTAAGTAAGGGTGTAAAGATAATGTCACTTCGGTAAATGACTTTTTTATCAGAAATGCTGATACGTGGTACTGTAAACGCAGAGGCAAAATTTTCAACAGTTAATTCTGACAAGACTAATTGGGTTGTAGACGTCCCTAAATCAATCCCTACGGTTAAAAGTGTTTCCTTCGACATCGCCTGACTCGCCTCCTTTTGCATACAAAAAGGCACTTAAAGAATCGTTAGAAAATTTCTTTCTACTTTTCTTTAAGCGCCTTTGCTTAATCAATGAACAACATCACTGGTGTTCTGTTCGAAATAGAAACAGGTTTTAGTTCCCTGTTTATTGGATTCAATTGTAATTTTTCCTTTTAATTTATCTTTTACGTAGCTTTTGACAATCATCAAACCTAAACTGGTCTCGTTACTTTGATGAACATCATAGCCTTTACCATTATCTGTAACAGTAATGGTAATCATTTTATTATCTAATGTTCCACTAAGTTTAACAACGCCACTTGTTTGTGGCTCAAATGCATGATCAAAAATGTTTTGTAATAGTTCGTTGACAACAAGGGAAATGGTAACCATTTGTTCGCTAGAAACCATAATGGCTGGATCAACATCCATCATCATCTCAATGGGTTGTGCGCCTTGAAAAAGATGTCTAAAATTATACATCACTGCTTCCAATGTTTGCCGTAAAGCAACGTCATCTTTGACTTGTTTTGACAGCAATTCATGGGTGGCTGCAATCGCCATAATTCGATTGACACTTTCATGAAGGACTTTCTTTGCTTCGGGGCTTTGCGTTCGCCGTTCTTGAATACGCAATAAGGAAACCACCGATTGCAAGTTATTTTTAACACGATGATGAATTTCACGAATCGCAACAGATTTGGAAATAATTTCCGCTTCTTTTTCTTTAAATTCTGTATTGTCTTGAATAATCATAATCAGTTGTTCTTCTGATGCCAACCACACTTTCCGAACCTTAAAATAATAATTAAGGTAGGTCGTTTTGCTTTCAATTGGTTGATTACTCATTTTATATTTCATTTGATACAACACATATTCAAAAGTTGTATAATCGATGGACAAATTGTCATAACTCATTCCAATGATATTATCCCGATAACCAAGTTTGCGATAAAGCTCTTGTGCATTGTGATTGGTAATTAATAAGTGACCCGCCGCATCAAAAATCAAAACGGCTTCTGCCAATTGATCAATAAATAATGCGTCGACTTGACTAGTTGATTTCGCTACTTTTGCTAACTGGCAGTTATTTAGCTCCTCTTTTTGTAAGTCCGCTTGAATCTCTTCATCTGCCGCAATCTCGACAATAATGACACCAATCGTTCGATGTTCATTGCGAATGGGATAGATATTTTGCTTAATCAAACGATTTTCCTGAGTCACTGCTAACAAACCAATGCTATTTAAGCTAGTCTGCATGGTACGCAGAACACCAGGTTCATTTTTTAATAAAGCTTCCATCCCGACGACATCTCCGCTATATAAAGAAGTTGTCTTCGCAGGCGGCTTATGATAAACGACTAGCGCTTGCTGTGACATTTCCTTATACACATCAATAAAAACATCTGCACTTTGATAGAGTGTCGTCGAAGAAAGATAACGTGCTGTACGTTGTAATTCTTTAATGTCTGATTCTGAAAGATTGGTATATTGGTGACATAATTGCTCTAATCGTTTCATTTATTCATCATCCATTACAATCAATTCTGCAATTTCACTCATACGTGCGCGTTTGTTCATACTTAACGTACGCAACATTTGGTAGGCTTCTTCTTCCGATATATGATTTTCTTTTACAAGAATACCTTTGGCTTTTTCGATAATTTTACGTTCTTCTAATTTTAAACTTAATTTATCGATTTGATTTAGTAACAGCTGCGTTTGTTTGCCTCGTTCAATGCTCATTTCAATTGTAGGTATTAATGATTTTTCATCTAGAGGTTTAACTAAATAACCCAGTGCGCCTAATTTTTTAGCCTTGTCCGTATTTTGTACGTCACTGTATGCAGATAAAAAGACAATACTACTGGCTAGTTGGTCTTGAACAATTTTTTTACCTGCTTTTAGACCATCTAAAATTGGCATTTGAATGTCCATTAATACTAGGTCAGGTTGTGTTTTTTTACATACTTCAATTGCTTCAAAACCATCGGCTGCTTCACCGACTACTTCGTACCCTGCTTCTATCACAATATCACGAATATCGAGTCTCGTAATAGGTTCATCATCGACTATTACAATTCGTCCATCCATTTTCTTCACGCCCTTGTCCTTTCAACGCTATGTTCTGGTAATTTTACAAGTTACAGAAAAGTTTAAAATCTGTTGTAAACCTTCAATCACCGCTTGTAAGGCCGCTTCCACTGAGCTTACGTCACCAGAAATGACCACCGATCCAGAAAAACGATCAATAAAACCGATTTGGATATCTCCGCTTTTAGTCGCAATATCAACAGCGATAATTGCCGCTTCGCTCGGAGTGATTGTCAAAATACCTAGTGCATTGCTGGTGCCTTCTGGCAACCCTAATTTTGTATAAATTTCTTTATTAGGACTAGCAATGATGTGCGCTAACGTTACTTGTTTCCCAGGAACATATTCTTGAATCATTCGTTGTTTTTCTTCCAACCAGACTCGCTCCTTTAATTTAGCAAATAAAAAATCCTCAATAAAAAACGTAAAGGTTCCACTTTCGCTTTCTACTAAGGAGCTTCTTTGCTCTTAAATTTTGAAGCACGCCGTTGTGCTACCCACATTATATGTTATCGATTTCATCCTGTCAATCGCTTATAAGATAGAATTTAAAATTTTTGTCACTTCTTCTGTTGTTGGTTGGACAGGATTTGTTTTGGTGCAGCCATCCATCAATGCGCCTTCAGCTATTTTTGGGATTGCAGCTTGGACTTCTTCTTTTGGTAAACCATAATCACTAAAAGTGGCAGGCATGTTTAATTTTTGACGGAGTTGCTTGATTTGTCGAATAAATTGTTGAACACCAATCCGTGCATTGGTTGTCTGTGTATCATTTAGACAATTTGCTAACTGCGCATAACGTTTAGCTGTTGGTTCGTTGGTGACTTTGCCATTCGCTAAGCCACTGTTATATGCAATGACTTCCGGTAAGAGCATCGCATTCATTCGTCCATGTGGCACATGTAAACGCGCACCGGCCGCATGAGCAATACCGTGATTCAAGCCTAACGAAGTAACATTAAACGCCATCCCTGCCATACATGAAGCTAAATGCATATTTTCACGGGCTTGTTGGTTGCTACCCTCATTAAAGGCTATTTCTAAATTGTCGAATACTAAGCGAACGACTTTTTCGCACAACGCATCTGAAATCGGATTTGCTTCTGTTGAAACATACGCTTCAATAACATGCGTTAAGACGTCCATTCCTGTATCCGCTGTGATTTTTGGTGGCACACTCATCACTAAATTTGTATCTAAAATCGCAATTTCTGGTTGAATTTCATCCGTTACAAGCGGGATTTTGGTGCCAGTTTCAGCAACCGTAATCACTGAAAAATTCGTAACTTCTGAACCAGTTCCACTAGTTGTAGGAACCGCAATAAACTCAGCAATCTGAGTTTGCAAAGTACGTTTGCCAAAAAATTTCATTGCTTTGGCCGCATCAATAGCGGATCCCCCACCTAAAGCTAATATCGTATCTCCTTGAAATGTCGCTAAATGCTTAATTCCCGCAGCAATCTTATCAATTGGTGGATCGGGGATGATATCACTAAAAATTTGCCATTCACTTTTTGTTAAATGCTTTGTCACTTCATTCACAAATCCAGAGTCAACCATGAATGGATCTGTGACAATGAAAACACGTCTATCATGAAGTGTTTCCAAATTGGCTAATGCGCCTTCTCCTACCCATAGTTCGGTAGGGAAATGAATTGTTTTCATCTCAATTCCTCCTTAATAAAATACAAAAAGACACTTCAAACAAACGAAAAATCATCTGTCTGAAGCGTCTTTGCTTCCTTATGTATACGCCATTGTACACGAAACCTTATCCATAGAGTACAACGCCTTTAATTAATTGTCAATAAAAAAAGGGAATATAGCAGTACGTCATTGTACCTGAAATCTCCTTCAACATTGAAAGACCAGCCCAAAATTCCCAAAAGCACTTCCTCGTGCCATTAATTGGATTAATACAAATATCTTGGGCTGGATTTTCAACACAAGCGTTGTTAAGAAACATCCTGTTTTGCCTCGAAACAGCATGCCCAATAATGAAAAAATGAAAAGACCTGACTTAAAAGCAACCTTGCTTCTTCACAGTGGCGGGACCGTGCCAGATTCTCACTGGCTTCCATTCATATTTTTCATAAAATATTCGTTTAATCTATCTGAAATTTACCATAAGTTTTTTAGAAAAGCAACTGTTTACAATCCATCTTCTTTAATTTTATGGAAAACCATTTCGCTTCGTTCATAAAAAACATCAGGTCGTTGTGCTTGAACATTTAAATAGCGAGCCAACGCATAAAAATAATCTGATAAACGATTGGTAAAAATTAATACCTCTTCGTTAATTTTGGCTGTCCAATTTAAACGAACAATGATGCGTTCTGCGCGCCGTGCAATCGTCCGAGCCACATGAACCATACTGGCTGCTGGGGTTCCGCCAGGTAAAATAAAACGATCAATATCTGGTGATTGTGCAGTGTAGAAATCAATCCGCTGTTCTAGCCAATGCACACTTTCCTTTTGTAATTTAAATGGTCGTTGTGCTTCAATCGGTGTTGACAAATCTGTTCCCGCATCAAAAAGTAAATGTTGTAAAGCTTCTAGTTCTTCTTTAATTTCTTGATTTTCTTGTGGAAGTTGGCTGATAATATAGCCCACCCAAGAATTCAATTCATCAATCGTTCCATAACTTTCAACTCGATCAGAATCCTTAGCGACGGTTGAGCTGCCGACTAATTTCGTCATTCCCTTATCGCCAGTTTTTGTATAAATTTTCATTCTGCTTCATCCTCCTCTAAATAATCTACTAATTCTTGCAAGCCAATTTTTTCAACAGAAGAAATTTCAAAAATTCTTGTTGCACCCGCACTTTTTAATTGTTGCCGAACAATCTCTAACTGCTGAGAATCTTGTGCTAAATCAATCTTGGTTAAAATACCAATGATTTCTTTCGGGAAAATACTACCAAATCCTGGTGAAAAAACTTGTTGTGTTTCTACAGCACTTTGAACCAAACCAATCACATCTGCTTCTGCCGCTGTGACGTTTAATGCATTATAATATTGTCGATGCAAAATAAACTCACCCGGTGTATCAATCATTTCTGTATGAAATTCCACCGCCTGTGTTTTATCATAAATTAATTCTTTGCCTTGCAGAGCTTGACATAACGTGGTTTTGCCACAACCGATAGCTCCCATTAAAATGATTCGTTTCATCGTTACCTCCATAAAAAAGGAGCCCAAAGCAAGTACCATCACGTACTTAGTCTTGGGCTCCTTTGCCGATTTGTTAAAACACGCCATTGTGTTTCTGATTCTTTGCCTTTATCTTACCTGTTTCCAAAAAACTTGTCAAAATTATTGAATAGTTTCCCAAACTTTATGTTGTTTCTGAAAATAGGAGACAATATCTGTTTCAAAAATCGTTTGTAAAAATTCTTTGGAAGCCAACGTTTGAAAATCACCTTGCGCGGCCACTTTCCCTTGCTTCATAAACACAATTTTTTCACTTAGCGTTAACGCTAAACGGATATCATGAAACACCCCGATTAACGTTTTCCCTTCTTGCGCACTCCACTCATTTAACTGCTGAATCAATTCTTGTTGATACCGAATATCCAAATGATTATTGGGTTCATCCAATAAAATAATTTCTGGATCTTGTACAAATAATTTAGCCAAAAATACTCGTTGTTGTTGTCCTCCTGAAAGCTGATTGACAACTTTATCTTTTAAAGGCAATAAACCCGTGCGTTCTAAATAATAAAGGACTCGTTCTTTTTCTTGTTTAGAAACAATAGGTAAAAAACGTTGTGCTTGTTGTCGATACGCCCCCATCAAAACTGTTTCGTAAACCGTATAATCAAAAGCAACTGTCGTGAATTGACTCATCATCGCTACTTTCGTTGCCAATTCCTTCCGCTTTTGTCCATGAACTTCTTGACCATCAATTAAAACAGAACCACTATAAGGGACAAGTCCGGCAATCGTTTTTAAAAGTGTCGTTTTACCGCAACCATTTGGACCTAAAATACAAGTTTTACTACCTGTCGGAAAAACGAGGGAAATATCTTTTAAAATGGGGGTTTGTTGGAGCGTTACAGCTGTTTTTTTTAATTCAATCATGCAGCAACGCCCCTTTTTTTAAAGTAAATATACAAGAAGAATGGCGCTCCAATCAAGGCTGTTACGGCCCCGATGGGAATTTCTCTTGGTGATAAAATCGTGCGGGCAATTGTGTCCCCTAGTACCATGATGGTCCCACCTAAGATTGCTGAACCGGGAATCAGCCAGCGATGAGTCGCCCCTAAATAGCGACGGACAATATGTGGTGCTATTAAATCAACAAAACCAATCACACCGACAAATGAAACCGCACTTCCTGCCAATAAACTAGCCAAAAGAATAATGCGTAGTTTTGCTGTTTTGACTTCTACTCCCGCTAACATCGCATGTTCTTCTCCTAAACCGAGAACATCCAATGCGTTGGCATCAAACCAAAGAAACAGACTGCTGACAAGCAAGATTGGACAATAAATAGCAATTTTTTGCCAATTACTGCCAGAAAAACTACCCATTTGCCAAAAGACTAATTGTTTCAAATAATCTTGGAAAAGTGCTGTAATCAACGTCAAAATAGCACCGACAAACAAGGTCATAATCATTCCCACTAAAACAACTGTTTGATTGGACATTTGACTATCCATTGTTTGCGTAAATAACAAAACTAAAAAGACCGTTGCTAAGCCAAAGATAAAACCAGTTAAAGGCAATAAAAATGCCCCTAAGATCGAAGCAGTTACTCCAGTTACCATGATTAACGCAGCGCCTAAGGATGCTCCCGCTGATACGCCCAAAGTATACGAAGAAGCTAAAGGATTACCTAAGAGCGATTGCATCACCGTGCCACTTACTGCTAAGCCTGCGCCCACGAGATAGGCCATCACGACACGCGGTAACCGAACATTCCAGATGATTCCCTCTAAAATCCCGTCTTCTGAAACCGTCTTTTTCACTAAAATTTGAAGCAAATCCGTTAACGAAATCTGAACACTTCCAATTTTAATACCCAAAAAGAGCATGCTCATACTGATCAAGAGCATCAGTATGAGACACGTTTTTTTACTCATCTTTTAAATCCTTGTATTCCTCTGGATAAACAGCTTTTGCCATTTGTTTTAATGCTTTGGTAATGTGGTTATTTGGTAAAGAGCTAGACATGTTATCAATTTCGAAAACTTCTTTGTTTTGAACTGCAGGAACGTTTTCCCAGTTTTTACGAGCTAAAATTTCTTTGGCGGGATCTTTCATATAGTTAACATTGGTTAAAATGACTTCTGGTTTTGCAGCAATGGCCGCTTCTTCTGTCACTGGTAACCAGCCTTTTTCATTTGCCAAAACATTTTTTGCCCCAATTGTTTCAATCATTTCATTTAAAAATGTCCCATTACCAAAACTATAAATGTCTGGTAAGGCAGACACTTCAAACAAAACAGTTTTTGGTTTTTTAATAGTTTTCCCAATTTTGGCTACTTCGTCGATTTCTTGATCCATTGTTTGGATTAACTTTTGTCCTTTTTCATGTTCAGATAAGCTATCCGCGATGAATTGGACGTCTTCTTTGATTGCTTTGATGCTTGTACTAGTGGGGATATTAACGACTGTAATTCCAGCATCTTCCACTTGTTTCCAAACACTTTCTGAGCTAGCTAAATTGATGTCATTCACATAAACAATTTGTGGTTTCAAGGCAATCAATTTTTCGGCATCGACAGCCATCATATCCATTTGTGGTAATTTTTTTAAATCAGTCATCATTGTACTACTTTGAGTATCAACTGCGATTAATTGGTCGGTTTTACCTAAGTCTTCAATCACTTCTGTTGTTGATGGTACTAGGGAAATAATTTTGGTTGCTTCTTTGGGTAAAGTAATTTCTTTGCCGCTACGGTCTTTGGTTGGTAACGTTACTTCTGTTTTTTCAGAAGAGGTAGTTGCTTTCTTTTCCTGTTTGCCACACCCTGCTAAGCCAAGTGTTGCTACTAAACCTAAAGTCATCATTGTTAAAGTAAATTTTTTCATTTTTTCATCCTCGCATTCGTCTATTTTATTTTGGGGAAAATTTTCTGAAATGAACCTCCTTTGTCTCAACGTCAAAACAATACAAAAAAACCACTTTTTTCTCCAATAGAAAAAAAGCAGTCACTTAACTATGCTAATGATATACTCAGCCAGTTATCTTCAAAGCCCCTTCTTTTTCCTACAAAAGAATGATTAGACTTATCAAGCCGGTATCCTGACTTAGCTTCTTCTTACTCCCAATCCTTCCAGAATAATCTGTGGTCTTATTGGTTTCATCCACCATACAGTAGGTAGGTCTGTAGAGGATTCGCACCTCTTTCCCTGACACTTCATAAGTACATATATATTGTATCTTCGTTGATAACTAATTTTCAAACCAGTGATTAGACGTCTTTGTCTAATGACACACATTTATTATAACGGTTATCAACCATTTGTCAACGCTTCCTCAAGCAAAAGAAAAACTTTTCTTGTTTTAGTTATTAGACGTTGTTCCGTTTTTCTATTCATGATAAAATAAATCCTAGTTTGAATAAGAAAGAGGTTAACTTGATGAAAATCGTCATTTTGTTACTTGTTGCCTATTTATTAGGTTCAATTCCCTCAGGTGTTTGGATTGGTAAACTTTTCTTTAAAAAAGATATACGCCAATTTGGGAGTGGGAATACAGGAACAACCAATACATTTCGTGTCTTAGGGAAACCTGCCGGAATTACGGTATTATTAATGGATATCTTGAAAGGAACGTTAGCCACTTCATTACCCTATTTGTTTGGTTTACAAGGCGTGAATCCGCTCTTCTTTGGGGTAGCAGCTGTTTTAGGGCATACCTTCCCTATTTTTGCCAATTTCAAAGGTGGTAAAGCCGTAGCCACTAGCGCTGGCATGTTATTAGCATACAGCCCCACATTTTTTATTTATTCTGCTCTTATTTTTGTGATTTGTCTGTATCTAACCAGTATGGTGAGTTTAACAAGTATGATTAGCGCTGTACTAATTACACTTTCTACTATTATTTTGCCTTTCACTGTCCCAGCTATTTTACCAACATTTAACTGGTTATTAACCGTGATTGCGATTGCTTTGACTACTTTTATCTTTGTCCGTCATCGTGAAAACATTCAGCGAATTAAAAATGGAACAGAAAGTCGCCTTTCTTTTGGCTTACGTGCAAAAAAATAAAGAAAAAGGCTGTGAACAAATAATGTTCACAGCCTTTTTCTTTATTTTACACTAATCATATACTGTGTTTTAAATAGTTCGTTAGCTGGTAACTTATTGATGCCAAATTTTTCAGCGAGTTGGCCAGTTGCGTCGACAGCATCAGCAATCCCGCACCAAGGTTCGATACAGACAAAAGGCGCTTCTTTCGGTGTCGGTGACCAAATCCCCACAAAAGGCATTTCTGGATAACTCAAAGTGACTTGATGGTCACTTTCGTCTGTGGCAATCGTAATTGCTGTTTGACCTTTTGTTTCAAAAATCATTGCATCATTTTCAAATAATTGATGCGTTAAGTCAAAGCTGGTATTCGTTTGGGCTAGCGTTTTATTCGCTAAATCAATAAACGGGCCTGCTAAGGGAATCTGTGTCCGTGATTTTTTAGGTGAAAAACTTAGATAATAATCTTCAAACGTTAGTGAAGATTCTAAAGGTACATTAAAGGCTGGATGACCACCAATCCCAAAATACATCTCTTCTTTCCCTGTGTTTTCTACTTGGTAGTTTACAGTCAATTCTTGATGTTCTAATGTATAAGTAATCACTAGTTCAAAATCAAAAGGATACTTCTTCTTGGTTTCTTTTGTTGATTTTAGTGAAAAAGAAACTTCTTCTCCACCTTTTTCAATCACATCAAATACTTGATCACGAGCAAAACCATGTTGAGTTAAATGATACGCTTGATTTTGGTACATATACGTATCTTCTTTTAGACGACCGACAATCGGAAAAAGTACGGGCGCATGGCGGGCCCAAAATTCAGGATTTCCTTGCCAAATATATTCAATGCCGGTTTCTTTTGATTGTAAACTTACTAATTCTGCTCCTTCTTCAGCAAATGTTGCGATTAGAAATTCATTTTCAATTTGTACAGTCATTGCGTTGTCCTCCTAGTTGATACGAGCAATTGCTTATTTTTCCAACTCTTTAATAAATTGTTGATTTAACACTTTTAAATAAGTCCCTTTCATACCAAGAGAACGTGATTCAATAATTCCAGCTGATTCTAATTTTCTTAAGGCATTCACAATTACGGAACGAGTAATGCCTATTTCATCTGCAATACTTGAAGCAGTTAAACGACCTTCTTCGCCATCTAAGGCTTCAAAAATGGCATGGACGGCTTTTAATTCACTATAGGAAAGAGTGTTGATGGCCATTTGCACGGCAGTCGCACTGCGAACTTCTGCTTCAATTGTTCTGGATTGATGATACAAAATTTGCATGCCGACAACGGTCGCACTATATTCAGCTAACACTAAATCATCCTCGTTAAAGGATTTTTCAACACGCGCTAAAATAATCGTACCCAAGCGTTTGCCAGCACCGTACAAAGGCACAATAGTGGTTAACCCAAACGGATACAGCTCTCGTGATTCAAAAGGAAATGCAGTTAAATCACTATCTATTGGAATATTTGCTTCGGTTACTTTGAGCATATCCACGGCCTCGGTGTATCCTTGAGGAAATTTTTTCTCTTTAAACATATTTTTGATACGGGCATTATTAACATCTAATTTTTCAGTATACCCCAACAAATCCCCTGAACTGCTAATAATATACGCATTACTTTCTAAAATATCCCCTAAAATCATTGCCATTTTGTTGTACGGAAGTTCTGCTTGTACGTCAAACAGATTGTTTTTTTGCAAAAGCTCGTTCACTTGACGTGTTTTTTCTAATAATGTAGCCATCTTTTCTCCTCCAGCCTTTTTTATAAGATGTAACGACTTAAATCTTCATTTTGAACAATGTCATTCAATTTTTCATTGACATATGCTTCGGTAATCGTAATTTCACCCATTTGCATATCTGGTGCTTCATATAATAAATCTTCTAATAAACGCTCTAAAATTGTGTGTAAACGACGCGCCCCAATATTATCTGTATCACGGTTTACATCATAAGCGATGTGTGCTAACCGTTCAATTGCTTCTTTGGTAAAGATGACTGAAACATTTTCTGTGCCGATTAATGCTACATATTGTTTAATTAAAGCATTGTTTGGCTCAGTTAAGATACTTACGAAGTCATCCGCCGTTAAATCATCTAATTCAACTCGAATTGGGAAGCGGCCTTGTAATTCTGGAATCAAGTCACTTGGTTTTGACAAGTGGAAAGCACCTGAAGCGATAAATAAAATGTGATCCGTTTGTAAAGGACCATACTTCGTGTTAACTTGGGAGCCTTCAACAATCGGCAAAATGTCTCTTTGTACTCCTTCACGAGAGACTTCGCCCGAATTTTGTTGACTTTTAGAGGTGATTTTATCAATCTCATCGATAAAAATAATTCCGCTTGATTCAGCTAAACGAATCGCTTCACTATGAATATCAGCGTCATTGACAATTTTTGCTGATTCTTCTTTCACTAATAATTCTTGTGCTTCTTTCACCGTTACAGTACGTTCGATTTTTTTCTTTGGTGACAGAGCGCCTAACGTTTCATTTAAGTCGATACCCATTTGTTCTAGGCCATTGTTCATAGCTGGCATCGTTTTCTTCGGTTCTTCAATTTCAATTGTTACTTCACGATTATCTAATAGACCTTTTTCCAGCTGTTCCAAAATTGTTCGGCGATTCGTTCGAATATCTTCCGTTACTTCTTCTTGTGCTTCTTGCTGTTGCTGAGCCATGTTAAACATGTTCATCATTTGTTCAAATTGATTACCGCCAGCCTGTTTTTGTTCTTTTTTAATTCCAGGCACTAATACTTTGACTAAACGTTGATTGGCCTTTTTTAACGCTTGCGCATACACGCGACTGTATTGTTGTTTTTCAACAATTTGGATCGCATTTTCTACTAAATCCCGAACCATTGATTCGACATCCCGACCGACATAGCCTACTTCTGTAAATTTGGTTGCTTCAACTTTTACAAAAGGCGCATTGACAATTTTTGCGAGACGACGAGCAATCTCAGTTTTACCAACACCTGTTGGTCCAATCATTAGTAAGTTTTTAGGCGTAATATCTTGTTGCATATTTTCTTCTAATTGCAAGCGACGATAGCGGTTACGTAAAGCTACCGCCACTGATTTTTTGGCAGCTTGCTGTCCAACAATATATTGATCTAGTTCTTTGACTATTTCTTTTGGTGTTTTGTTTAATTCATTCATGGATTTTCCCTCGCTTATAATTCTTCTACAATGATATTATGATTCGTAAATACACAGATATCTGCAGCAATATTTAAGGCATTTTTAGCAATCTCTTTCGCTGGCATTTCTTTATCGCCAAAGTTTTTCATGGCTCTTGCAGCGGACAAAGCAAAATTACCGCCTGAACCAATTGCTAAAATACCATCGTCTGGTGTGATGACTTCCCCAGTTCCTGAAACTAAGAGCATTTCTTCCTTATTCATCACAATCAGCATAGCTTCTAATTTTTGCATAGACTGTTGTGTACGCCACTCTTGGGCTAACTCAACCGCAGCTCTCGTTAAGTTTCCGTTGTATTCATTTAATTTTCCTTCAAACTTTTCTTCTAATGTAAAGGCATCTGCCACACTTCCTGCAAAACCGACAACGACTTCATCATTGTAAATACGGCGCACTTTTTTGGCCGTACCTTTCATAACGACAGATTCGCCCATTGTTACTTGGCCGTCACCAGCCATTGCAAATTTTCCATCTTTTTCGACTGCACAAATTGTTGTAGAGTGAAATTGTGATTCAACCATTATTGTTCCTCCTAGACGTTTACCTCCATTATGCACGAGGATGAAACGTTCGATAATTTTTTTGTAAACTTTCTTTTGTCACATGCGCATATATCTGAGTTGTTGATAAATTAGCATGTCCTAATAATTCTTGAACTGTCCGCATATCGGCGCCATTATTTAATAAATGTGTCGCAAATGTATGGCGTAACATGTGGGGATGAATTTCCGCATTTAATGAACTTTTTTTAATTAGTTGGTTTAAGACATATTCAATCCCTGTTGGCGTGATTTGTTCACCATGATGATTAACAAAGATATACGGATGTTTTTTTTGATATTTTGTCATTAATAGCGCGCGGCCATTCTCTAAGTAATCCTTTAAGGCGTCTTGTGCAAATGAACCAAAAGGCACATATCGATCTTTATTTCCTTTTCCGTGAACCAATAAAACAGAAGCTTGAAAGTCAACTGCGTCCACCGTTAAGTTCGCACATTCACTGACCCGAATACCAGTCCCATACAGAACTTCTAGCAACGCTTGATTTCTCAAATCAAGCGGTTGCTCCCCTTGTGCGCTCTCAAATAATGCATCCATTTCTTTTTCATAAAAAAAACGGGGCAACCGTAACTGTTTCTTTTTCATATGAACATAGGAAAAAGGATTCTCTTGGATTGCTTCATTTTTTAATAAGAATTGATAAAAAGAACGCAAACTGGCAATTTTTCGACTAATCGAATTGCGGCTATATTCCTGATCGTATAATTCGCTCAAATAAGCCCGAACATCCAAATGTTCCACAGTCAAATAATTGTCATTACCTGAAGTCTTTAAAAACGAAAAAAAATGTTGTATATCTTCTTGATATGCTTTTTTTGTTTTTTCTGAATAGCCTCTTTCGACAATAAGATAACGAGCAAATAACTCAGGCCAATTCTTTTCTTCCATGTGATAGCCCTCCTCATTCGATTACAAAGTAACTTTAGCATAACCTTTTTCAAAAGACAATTAAGTTGTCAGAATTTAATCAATATTTCTAAATATGTTCACAATTTTAACTATTCTTTAGCTTTTGTTATTTTTTTCTAAAAATTAAAAGACTGAGTATCATCGCATTTCTTAGCAATGATGCTCAGTCTTTTCTCATATTTTTTCTAATTTAGTCTAAAGATTGGATAACTTGAGCTTGAACATCTAAGGCCCGATTAGCAATCGCTTCATAGCGTTCTTTTTTGTCACGAATTCGTTCAGGTAACTCTGGGAAAAGCCCAAAGTTTGCATTCATTGGTTGGAAATGTTTGCCTTCTGCATGTGTAATATAATAAGCCATACTTCCTAAAGTCGTTTCGCGAGGGAATTCAATCGGCTCTTCCCCTTTGGCAAGACGAGCTGCGTTAATACCTGCGAGTAAACCACTTGCCGCGCTTTCAACATATCCTTCAACACCAGTCATTTGTCCAGCAAAAAACAGATCGTCACGTTTTTTTGATTGGTAGGTTGGTTTTAGCAACTCTGGAGAATTCATAAAACTATTACGGTGCATGACGCCATAGCGAACAAATTCAGCATTTTCTAATCCCGGAATCATACGGAATACTCGTTTTTGTTCACCCCATTTTAAATGCGTTTGGAAACCAACAATATTGTATAAAGAAGCTGCAGCATTGTCTTGACGTAATTGAATTACAGCATAAGGGCGTTTACCTGTTTTAGGGTCTTCTAGTCCGACAGGTTTCATTGGGCCAAACAACATGGTTTTAATGCCACGTTGCGCCATTACTTCGATGGGCATACAGCCTTCGAAAAACTTCTCTTTTTCAAACGTGCGTAAAGGAACCACTTCTGCATTGACTAGCGCTTCATGAAAAGCATTGAACTCTTCTTCAGTCATCGGACAATTTAAGTAAGCCGCTTCCCCCTTGTTATAACGAGATTTTAAATAAACTTTATCCATGTCAATTGTTGATTTATCAATAATTGGTGCTGCTGCATCGTAAAAATAAAAGCCTTCAGAACCATTAAATTCTTGAATTTTTTGAGATAAGCTTTCAGAGGTTAAGGGACCCGTTGCAATAATTACAATCCCTTCCGGAATATCAGTGATTTCTTCATTTTTGATTGTAATTAATGGATGACTTTTAATTTTTTCAGTGATTGTTTCAGAAAAAGAATCACGGTCAACTGCTAAGGCGCCGCCAGCTGGTACAGCGGTTTGATCTGCACTACCAATAATGATTGAATTTAAACGGCGCATTTCTTCTTTCAAAACACCTACCGCATTGGTTAAACTATTTCCACGTAATGAATTAGAACAAACTAACTCTGCAAAATTTTCTGTTTGATGCGCTGGTGTCTTTTTGACAGGGCGCATTTCATATAAATCAACTGGTACGCCAGCATTGGCCACTTGCCATGCCGCTTCACTTCCGGCTAAACCGGCACCAATAATTGTGACTTTTTTTGTCATGTATAAAAATTCCTTTCTATGTCAAGAAGTTAAGAGCTGTCTCTTACAAACTCAATTCATTTTACTAAAAGAGAAGACCGAAGTAAATTCTTCGGTCTCAATTTTTCTTATTTTTGGACGTTTTCTTCATAATCGCCATTGATACAAACGACTTGTTTGCCGCCTTTAACTTTTTTCTCTACTAAATATTGCCCACATTTTGGACATGGTCGGCCTACTGGTTTGTCCCAAGAAGTGAAGTCACACTCTGGGTACCGACTACAGCCATAGAAAATCCGATTTTTCTTTGATTTGCGTTCGATAACTTGTCCTTCGTGACACACAGGACACGTCACGCCAATTTCTTTAACGATCGCTTTTGTATTCCGACAATCTGGGAAATTACTACATGCATAAAATTTTCCGTAGCGACCCAGTTTAATCACCATTGGATGTCCACATAGTTCGCAGTCAAAGCCTGCTGGTTCATCTTTAATTTGGATTTTTTCAATCTTTTCTTCGGCATTTGTTAATTCTTTTTCAAAGGGCTTGTAGAAACGATCGACAACTTCAACCCATTTTTCTTGGCCTTCACCGACTTTATCTAAGTCCGTTTCCATTGTCGCTGTAAAATGTGTATCGACAATTTGTGGGAAAAACTCTGAAACTAGGGAATTCACAATTTCACCTAATTCCGTTGGTTCAAACCGCTTATTGGTTAGCTTCACGTAATAACGCCGTTGAATGGTTTCTAATGTTGGCGCATACGTTGATGGTCGGCCCACACCATTTTCTTCTAAAGTCCGGATTAACGTGGCTTCACTAAAACGAGCCGGTGGTTGAGTAAAGTGTTGTTTCGGTTCGATATCGACCGATTTAACAACGTCACCTTCCACTAATTCAGGTAAAATATTTTCCTTGTCTTCTTTACCATCATCGCGTCCTTCAACATATACTTGCATAAACCCTTTAAATTTCACTTTGGAGCCATTGGCAATAAACGTTACGCCGTTTTGTTGAAGCGTGACCTTCATGGTATCTAAAATCGCTGGTGTCATTTGACTAGCAACAAAGCGCGACCAAATAAGAGTATATAATTTTAATTGATCTTTATCTAAATACTTCTTCATTTCATCAGGTGTTCTTAAAACGCTTGACGGACGAACCGCTTCATGGGCATCTTGTGCACCTTGCGTATTTTTTGCTTTGCGGCCGCCATGTGCTGAGAACTCATCTCCGTAGGTCTTTTCAATGAATTCAGCAGCTTCTGCTTTGGCGGAATCGGCAATTCTGGTTGAGTCTGTACGCATGTAGGTAATCAGCCCCACAGTGCCTTGTTTCCCTAAAGCAATTCCCTCATACAATTGTTGCGCAACCATCATGGTTTTACGGGTACGGAAATTTAATTTACGTGCCGCTTCTTGTTGTAAACTACTGGTTGTAAAAGGTAATGCAGGATTACGTTTCCGTTCTTTTTTCTCAACTTTTGTAACATCGTAATCTTTACCGTCAATCCGAGAAGTGATTTCTTTCACCGCTTCTGCATTTGGTAATTTTTTCTTTTTACCATCTACGCCCCAGAAATTTGCTTTGAATTTCTTGCGACCTTTTTGGAAATTCCCATCAATACTCCAATATTCTTCAGGTTTAAATTCTCGAATTTCATTTTCTCGATCAATAATCATTTTTAAAGCAACAGATTGCACACGACCAGCACTCAAACCTTTTTTGACTTTACGCCATAAAATAGGACTAATCGAGTATCCGACTAAACGGTCTAAAATGCGCCGTGCTTGTTGTGCATCAACTAAATCAACGTTGATGGTTCTAGGTTCTTTAAATGCCGCTTTTACCGCTTCTTTAGTGATCTCATTGAATACCACACGGTTTTTATCTTTTAAATCAAGGCCAAGAAGATAAGCTAAATGCCAAGCAATTGCTTCACCTTCTCGGTCCGGATCGGCTGCGAGATAGACTTTTTCAGCTTTTTTTGCAGCCGCTTTTAAACTTTTGATGACATCGCCTTTTCCGCGAATCGAAATATAATGAGGTTCATAATTATTTTCAATATCAATCCCCATTTTACTTTTTGGTAAATCGCGAATGTGACCAACACTGGCAACCACCTTGTAGTTTCTTCCTAGATATTTTTCAATTGTTTTGGCTTTGGCAGGTGATTCTACAATCACGAGATACTTATAGGCCATTCAATTAGCTCCTTTCGCGTTCGCTTTCCTACTATATAATATATGTAAAAAACGCACAAATCGTAATACATCATATGCTATATAGAATAGGTTTGTCAAGACTAGGCTTTCTAACATTTCTGTCATTTCTGTTTGACTGTCCGAATTTATAAATAAAAAATGCCTATGATTTATAGATTTTATCCTAAAGCATTAAAATACCCAAAACATTCCAAATAAAATGAGTCAAGACAGCAGCTTCAAAGCGATCCGTGCGTAGATAGACCCAACTTAAAGCTAAACCCATGCCCCAATAAATAACAAAACTACCTATATCTGTCGGCGTGTGCACAAGTGCAAATAAAATAGAAGAAACGAGTATGCCTATTTTTGAAGCTGGCTTGAAAAACGCTTGAATCCCGAAACGAAAAATTCCCTCTTCGAAAATTGGCCCAATCACACCTGCAAAAATAAGTATAAGCCCTTTAGGAATTGATTAGACAATTTCTTCAACACTTTGTTGGTTAGAGGTCGTCTCTAATCCTTCCAGACGTAATAAGAAATCACCAAATATTCCCACACAAAAGATTATCACCAAACCTAACAAGACCACTGGCAAGGTTTCTTTGATTCCTAAAAAAGTCCAAGTTATGAGCTTTTTCTTTTTCAAAAAAGCAACAAATAGATAGACGAAATAGGCACCAAGTCCAACAGCCACTAATCCACTAACAAAGCGAAACAAAAAATTTTCTGTAGAAAATTGAACAACTGAGACCATCATCAAAGGAATTTGATCCAAAATCAAAAAGCCCAGTAGCTGCATACCAAACAACCATCTTTTTCTAACAACCGTTTCCATTTAGACACTCCTAACTACCAACCAAAAGATTAAAATCTGATTAAATAGTACCGAAGTGAACGTAGGTTGTCAATTCACAATTAGTAAAAGTCACAATTCTTCACAAATATCATCAATTGTCTGAACACATTTAGCGCCGTCCTGAATTAATTCATGGCAGCCTGTTGAAAAAGACTGGAAAATACTTCCCGGTACGGCAAATACCTCGCGCCCGTAATCCATCGCTGCTTGTGCAGTAATTAAAGAGCCACTATTCTTACGAGCTTCCATCACGCAGACCCCTAAAGATAATCCAGCAATAATGCGATTACGTGCAGGAAAATGATATTTTTTCGGCCCACTCCCATTCACATATTCTGTTAAAACAAGCTGATTCTGCTTCATAGTTTGCTGTAATTCTTTCTTTTCATACGGATAATATACATCTAATCCAGTGCCTAAAATTCCAATTGTCTGACCCCCGTTCTGGATGGCCATCTCATGGCTACGACTATCAATGCCTTTGGCAAGACCACTGACGATTGTGAATCCTTCTTTGACTATTTTAGGAACCAGAGCTTCAGTCACTCTTAACCCATACGAAGTGGCATAGCGAGCGCCGACGATGCCAATTTTCCTTCTACTTAACAATTGTAAATTTCCTCTATAAAAAAGAATTGCTGGTGGATTATAAATTTCTCGTAATAATTTAGGATAGACGGCATCTAAAATTGTCATAAATTGGTGTTGGCATTGTCGTATATATAACGCTTCACTATGAATCGTATGGTGTAACCAAGATTGTTCAAATAATTCACGATATTTCTTGATTTCAGCAATTCTAATAATTTCTGTACTGGAAAAATCAACACGCTTTTGTGCGATAGCTTCTTGTAACACTTTTAAGATACCTAAATTGCCAATTCCTTGGCATACCGCTAATTTAAATAATAATTGTCGTTGTAAAATTTCCAACAAAAAACACCTCTTTCACATCTTCTTAAAATAAGAATACGTAAAAAAAGTGTTTTATTTTTAAATCATATCTTTTATTGGCGCAAACGTACGTCGATGAATGGGTGTTACACCGTATTTTTCTAACCCGAGAAGATGTTCTTTTGTTCCATAGCCTGCATTGTTTTTAAATCCATATCCAGGATATAATTCATCATATTCTTCCATTAATCGATCTCTTGTTACTTTTGCAATAATACTGGCTGCTGCAATCGAAATGGAGCGTGCATCCCCTTTAATCAAACTTTCTTGTGGTTGGGGAACGTCTAACTGCATTGCATCAATTAATAAATAATCTGGTGCAAAAGCTAAATCGTCAATTGCCATTTTCATCGCTTGTTTAGTTGCTTGATAAATATTAATTTGATCAATGACTCCTTGATCAGCGATACCTAACCCGATAGCGACAGCCTGTTCTTGAATCTGGTTATATAACGTTTCCCGTTTTTTAGCAGATAGTTTTTTTGAATCATTTAAGCCTAATAATTGACAATCTTTCGGCAAAATAACTGCAGCTGTCACAACAGGACCAGCTAATGGTCCGCGGCCTACTTCATCAATTCCCGCAATTAAACGATGGCCTTTTTTATAGGCCGCTTCCTCAAATTGACTCATTTCTTTAAAAAGTTGCCACTCTTTTTCTTTGGCTAACTGGCGACGTTCCCACTGTTTGATAGCTTGTTGCACTCCTGAACGTTCATCTTCTCGCCAGCTTGCTAATCGTTCATCGGTTGCATCAGTGACAGTTAACAACGCTTCTTTGATTGCTTGAATCGACTCTTTTGCCATGTTATTCGTCTCCTAGTTCTTCCCAGCGGTCCAAAGTATACGTACCTAATTTTCCACTGCGAATTTCTAAAATAATCATTTCGCTGGCTCGATTATAATCATCTCTAAAACCACGTTTTTGGCTAATTAACATCAACTGTTCTGGAGCAGGTAAAAATAGCTCTTCTTCTGTTAAGCCATATCGTTCTGTCAAACGTTGCGGATAAAAACGTGCAAAAAATTCTAATCCATAAATCGCCAAATCATCTAAATGCAATAATTGATCTTTTATAGCGCCAGTTAAAGCTAATTTTTTCCCAATTTCTTCATCTTCAAATTTTGGCCAGAGAATCCCTGGTGTATCCAGTAATTCCAATTGGGAACCAGAGCGTAACCATTGTTGTCCTTTTGTCACGCCTGGCTTGTTCCCAGTTTGCGCAATTTTTTTTCCGACTAAACGATTCATTAAGGTTGACTTACCAACATTGGGGATCCCAATACACATGGCGCGAATCGCACGCGGTTTCAAGCCTTTCGCCTGTTCACGAGCCAATTTTTCTTTTAACGCTTCCTTGGCTGCTGGCACAATTTTATTGATTCCTTTATTTTGTTGGGCATTGATGACTAGGGTTTGGTATCCTTTCTTTTGAAAGTAATGTTGCCATTTTTTATTTTGGTCGTTATCTGCTAAGTCCCCTTTATTTAAAAGGACTAATCGTGGTTTTTGTTGGACAATTTGGTCCATCATTGGGTTACGGGAAGAAAGCGGTAACCGCGCATCAACTAGTTCAAATACAATATCGACATATTTGATTTTTTCAGAAACTTCTCTTCTTGCTTTGGCCATATGGCCGGGAAACCATTGGATTACTACCATGTGTTACAACTCCTTATATAGCAAGGCTTGACAGCCTTGGCGACTTCTTTTTTCTATTTTTGGGCAATTTTTGGGCAAAAATAGGCATTTTCTGCTATATTTCACTCACACCCATTTTTTCGATGAAACGGCTAATTGCTTTAACTGATTTTTCTTGCGAGGTATTCAATAAGTGCGTATAGCCGTTTGTTGTTTCTTCTTGAACATGTCCTACTCTTGCTTGAACTTCTTTAAGTGGAATGGTTGGGTCGTTTCGTAAGACAGAGATGTGTATATGTCGAAAACTATGTGGAATAGCGTTTTTCGTCCATTCAAAGCCATATTTTTCTTGACATTTTAATTCCAAGACTTTATTTACTCGTCCTAAAATTTCTCTAAAACTATGCGAGGTAATAGGAGCACCATACTCAGTTTTGAAAATAAAATCAACCTTTCTAAAAACACTTGATGGTAGCTTCTCCATGTGATTATCAAATACATTGTTACGCTCAATTACTCGTTTAAGTGCTTGAATGACGAACTCAGGAAGTTGCTCTATTCTTTCTCCTGCTTCCGTTTTTGTAGTATCAAGATAAAATTCATCAACTTTCAAATCATGAGCTTGCAAAGATTTATCAATCGTTACTAAATGATTTTCAAAGTCAATATCATTCACTGTCAAAGCCGAGGCTTCTCCTATTCTACAACCTGTTCCGATAAGAAACAAGGCTAAATCATAGTAGTTTAGATTTCTTCTCCCTCTAAGCTCAGATAATAAGGCATTCACTTCTTGCTCATCAAGAAACTTTGCTTCTTTCCGTTTTTTCTTTGCTCGTTTTTCTTGAACGGTTGCATTAAGTTTTATTACTCTTGATGGAGAAAAAGGAATGGCATTATGGAGCACACCATAATCAAAAATTTTGTTCAGGGTACATTTGATATGTTGCATTGTCGAGTGAGTAGAATGATATTTTTCTTTATACTCTTTTAGACAATTTTGAACCAAAAGAGGTGTTATACTTTCAAGCAAGATATCATCTGCAATAAGTTCAGATAAACGATTAATTACAAGAATTTCACGTTTGATAGTTTGGGGCTTTACGGTTGTTCTCCATGTTTCAAACCAATTCTTTTTAAGGTCATTAAATGTTATCATTGTTGAACCTTTGAAAGTCCCTTGTTTTTCGGAAATTATCGTATCAATCTTATCAATTAGTTCTCGTTCCGCCTGCCGTCTTGCCCTTGATGTATTACTATGGTAAACCACAGAAGCACGTTTCTTCTTACCTGTAAGAGGGTCAACATAACGTTCATTAGCTACATAAAATAATTTTCCTGCCTTATTTTTTCTTTCTTCAAAATACATATTTATCCTTTCCAGTTACAATATCAAAAAAGATAAAATAGAACCTTAATTAGCATGTTCTATTTTACCATTTTTACCCTTATTTTGCCTACTTTTTTGAATAGCCATGCTGTTTCCAATAAAGAAATGCTTCAAAAATTTCAAAATTGATAAAAACTAGCTTATGAGTAGGGTTAATTACTCCAGAACGAAACTGTTTATTAGCACGCATTTCGGAAAGCCAACGATTGAGGGTATAAATATTTAAGCCCTCATAGCGTTTCATGATTGCTTTTTTATCTCCCCACTCTGAAAGGCAATTCTTGATAGGTGTATATTTAATTTTCATATCGTATACCTCGATGTTCATTATAGTCAGAAAGTGATATAATGAATTTACAAACTTAATTTGGAGTCCTGATTGCAGTCAGGACTTTTTCTTTGTTTCAATTTCCAAAATGTTTCAGGTGGAGAATTTTGAAGTAACTCACCATTTTCTGAAATATCAATTCTGTAAATAGATACATCAGCTTTGAATTGATTATTTTCAGGGTTCAAACCTCCAACTACAAAACTAGGGATAAAATCTTCAAAGTAATCATTTGTGAGTTCAGCATAACTAATTTCAGGCTTTTTAAGTCCTCTGCTCACAAAATATCTTGGTTGATGATAAGCATTTGGTGTATTTATCAGTTCTTTTGTAATGTACTTCGTGATGTAGTTGGCTGATTTTTCCTTACTTTCAATTTTTGAAACCGTACTGAAGCCATTTTTCCATGCTTCAGCATTATAAATCTGAATCCCATTTTTCTTAATTAGTCGTTTATTTTTGGGATAGCGAGCTTCAACCAACGGAGGGGCAAAATTTTCAGTCATACCATGAAAATGTATTCGTCCTGATTTATGGAGTTCTGGGATAAACAAATAGCCAAATTTACCATATTTTTCTCGCTGATACTTGAGCCATGCTTGAAGTTTTTGCCTTGAATATCGATAATTTTTAGCATTAACTTTTGAATCATCAAATGTCAACGTCCAAAACAAATCAAAATCGTTAGCTAGACAATAATATTTGATTTTGCGCTTAATTCTATAAGCTTGTTCTAATGCCAGCTGTTCCTTAGATTCTTCACTGTCTTTAATCTTGAAAGTTGTATTTCCTGATTTTTCAGTTGGTGCACGTAAACGATTGGTACCATATCGTGTGATTTCGATATGGTCATCAAATCGTATTATTTTAGCATTATATTCCCTTGTCCGTTTCTAATTTCAGCTTAACTTGCCTGTATGTCAAGTACAGGCAAGTTTTCTCCGAGTCACTCGGCTTGTGGCAAACCACCGCCGTGCGACTCGGAGAGTTTTGAAAGTGTTATTTTAAAAGGAAGCTTATTATCATCGTAGTAGGGGCTTAAAAACGGTTTGGGTAGTTCCCAACCAAAGCCATCTAACCAAATCAACCCTCCATAATTTGATGTATCTACTCGGGGTAAATCTTTTAAACCCAATCCAAATATCTCTTGTGCTTGTTGCTGAGAAAGTCGCCCAAGTGCTATTCTTAGTCCAAGAGAATCACGGCTTTCTGTGGGTAATATTGAAGCGGGCATCATCTGACCGCTGACAATTACGGAGATAGAACTTTGACGTCCTTTGACAATAAGGTTCATTAAATTAGCATAGAATTGAGGATAAAGACGTTCAGCAGGCTTTAATAACTTATCAGACGCTTGCATTTCTCCTACCAGAGCTAACAACTCATCTGCTACCAATAAAATAGTGCCTTGTTCAAATAGTTCAGCATGTGTACAATCTTTTTCTGAATCAACATCTGCATTCATTTGAGAATAGCGTTTCTCCATAATATGACAAAGTTCTTTCGTCAATTCCAGAGCAGACTGCCCATCTGTTGCAACTTTTCCGACACGTTTCATGGCAACACTTAAAAAACTTGCTTTTCCATCAATCGTGAATACTTTATTTTTAGAATTATTAGCTAGAAAACTAATAATCAATGCTTTTAAAAAACTTGTTTTCCCTGAACCAGTTGGACCAACTACCAACCCCATAGGCTGGCGAGATGTCCAAGTCAATTTCCTAGTTAGCGGAATTTCTATTTCATTTGTTTGCTTCAAATCTGATAAATTATCAATAATAATACGTTCATCATGCTCATGGGAAAATATTGTAGTAATTTTTCCACTACTGATATACCTATCCTCAATTATCCAATCACTTTTTGTTTCTTTAATGAGATAGCCTTGTAAACGTCGAGAAATATCATTTTCCATACTAGAAGCAAGGTGTCCACCTGCTTTTAGTGTGATTTTTATTTGTCCATTCGCCATAGAATATAGCCATTTAACTGATTTTGTTTGATGAAATGAGCTATCATGCTGACGAAGCAAATCACTTTCTTCCGTGAACCCTCGTAGTAATTTTTCCAGTTTCCATTTTTCAATCGGAGAATAATGAGAGTGGAAAAATTCCCATAAAACAGTAAGCAAGAAATGCAGAAATAATACAAGCAACATCATTTTTAAAATTTGACTATCCCATATTATTTGTCTCTGAGATATACTCGACAAAATATTTTTATAGTTTGAAATAATCATCAAACTGATAATCAAAATTATCCAAGTTTTTATCAGTAAAAAATATCTGTGTCTTTTTTTATAAACTAATTGTGTTTGATTTTCTTCAACAATTAATTGACTCACAGATCCTCCAAATGGAGGAAGTCGTGAGACAAAAGTAGCCAATCGGTCAATTATTCGCACTCTTCAAAATCTCCTTTGATTTTTCCTGTTTGAATATCACGAGCAATATTGATAAGTTCTAAAGCTCGCTTCCTATCTAAGGTATCATTTTGTAAACAATATTCTATCTCGTTTAAATAAGCCCAAATCGTTAATTCTTTTTTCGTTATTATTTTTTCTCGCTTTCTCTTGTTTCATTTAGAGAATCAGAAATATTTAAAACAACTTTTATTCCTCTCCAAGCACCACCGTTACGCCCTTGTTCCCATTTAAGCATGACTTTAGCACCATCTAATTTAACATCAGAACCAATTAAGTCACTGACCGCAATTTCCGATAAATCTTGTTCTGTTCCAACCAGCTCAAGAAGATAGGTTTTAAGTTCTGCAGGGTCTGCACCTGATTTTTGAATCAATTTTGCTAAATCAGAATCAATAAATTGACATGAAATTTTGGCGATAGAGCCTTGAACAGGTTCGCCATTTTCTGCATAGCGTGGGGATTTGCTTACCGCTTGAACAGTAGCTGTTTTGGGAATGATGACATTTGAAAGTATCACTTCACCTAATTTTACTTTTCCTAATAACATAAGTTTTCCTCCAGTAGCAATTTGCGACTAGCTACATCAAAATTTTATAGTGGAGTTCGCAACCTCATAGAGATATTCAAAGCGCTTTGAATCTAAATTTATTTTATAAAAAATTCTTTTAAGAAAAAATCAGTGGTAAATTGAATCTTGTTTTCTCCACTTTCCACTGATTAAAATTTGAGCCAAAGAAAAACCGCCTGACTAAGACGGTTTTTTGCTCATTTTGAAATTATTTTGGCGGTTGAATAACAGCACCCGGTGGAACTTGACTTGGGTCTGATGCCCAGCCAACACCGTTATTAGTTCCAGGAATTACTCCTGAGGAACCTTCTGAAGGAGCTGATGTCGCTTGTTGTTGATTAGGAGCATATGCGTTATTTGCTTGATTTTGAGTTGAATAATTATTATTATCCGCTCCTTGAGATTGCTGATATGCCTGTTGTTGAACAGGTGCATATACGTTATTTGCCTGATTTTGAGTTGAATAATTATTATTATCCGCTCCTTGAGATTGCTGGTATGCCTGTTGTGCTTCATAATCGGCTTGCTCTTGTGCTTGTAATCTAGCATTTTCAGCTTCTTCCTGATTTTTTGCAGCAGTTTCTTTCTCAGCCTTTTCTTTTTCGACTATTTGGAGGTGGTTAATTTGGCTATTCTCAGTTTTAAGCATTGCATTTAGCTTATCCGTAAAACCTTTGATTTGTTGCTCTGTGAAAATAGAAACCATACCTTTTAGCTTATTTAATTCATTTTGGATAACTTTAATATTGGCTTGCAATATGGAAATTTCGCTAAATTTTTTATCTTTATCAGAAATTGCCAATCCTGCTATGATTTCATTTTCTAATACTACAAATTTTTGCTTATCAGCATTGACAAATTTTTCTTGAAGTTTTTTAGATTCATTGGTTGTTAATTTTAAATCTGATAAATTCTTCAAAACTTCTTGAGCATTATTCTTTTTTATATCAAAGGTCTTTTGTAACTCATTAACTTGTTTTTCTTCTTTTTTTACTTTTTTCTTATGCTGTTCAGCAAATTTCACTTCTTTTTGATGCTGAACATTGGTATAAATTCCATAACTTCCACCTCCAATAATCAGTAGGGCAATTACGCCAACAATAATGATTTTGTTTCTCTTTTTCAAATTTTTCTCTCCTCTCAATGATTGAATTGTTCAATTATGTTACCCATGAATAAAGGAATGAGCCTGTTCTCGACAAAGTTTTCCAAGGACTTATTTAATTTTTGATATCCCAAATATTCATTTATTTTTGTTCCGAGAATTTTCTTTGCCTTTATTTCATCAATAATAGGGGTGCTTCCTTTACTATCCACTATTTTATATTCCACACCTTGGGCATTTCTCAGTGGTTCTTTTGAAATTTTTGCTTTTGTAAAATCAAGAAACTCTTTTAAAAATGGTTCTTTTATTTCTTCATAAATTTGAGAAATTTTAGTTTCGGTATTTTTCTCAGAATGACTATTCATTAAATCAGAACAAATATTCTTGACCTGTGCATTGTTACATTCTAAACCATCTAGCATTATATTTTGAAAAACCTGTGGAAGATATGTTTTTATTTCAGAACTATTCCCCCAAAGTATTTCATGTATTGAAGCAAATTTGAGATTATTGATAAACGCTTGATAATACATTTCTGCATTTTTTGAGGGAATAAGATATTTGTTCTTTTTCTCAGTATCACGCTTATTATTAATTATCATTGATAAAATATTTTCATCAATTTTACTGTAATTCGGTGCTTCGTTATATTCTTTTTGGTTTTTGAAACCTGCGATTTGATAGTTAGACAAACCTAATTTCTCTTTTTTCAAATTTATCCTTTTTGAAGTCTGCTTATAAATAAACGCAACAGTATTTTCAAAATTTGTAGATGATTGCTCAGTCATGAAATCACCTCCAAATCACGCAAAAAAGCCCTGAAATTCAGAGCTTCTGGAATATACTGAAAAAAGGTATTATTTACCTGTGCTGTGCTGTGCCATTGTAACCTGCTCCCTTTTCCGTGTCAAATTTTATCTTTACTTATTATAACAAATTTTTGGTCATCCCACCATTCAAGAAATATTTAGTTGGGCGGTACTATTCAAAAATATTTTTGGGTAGATTTTTGGGCAAAATATGATATTTATTGATTATTATTGCGCAACAGCTGTTTTTATACTATTTTTTCATAGAAATAAATTCATCTATATGTAGAGAGTTCAAAAAAGAAAAAGTCCTTACAATTCAAGGACTTTCGGCTAATCAAAATTCAAATTTCATCTCTATTGAGTTTCTATTTTATCAAAGAAGTTGAGTTTCAGAGCAATCAACCATTGAATGGTCATAATCTGTTCAAATCCCTTCTTTAACACATTGTTTCTTTGATTCAATTCTTCAACGAGTCCTGTGTTCCGCGTAGATTCTTGCGAAAAAACACCTTCTCTAGTTTAACATATTTTTCACGGATTTGATTTATTTTCTGTAGTGTTCTTTAAAAAACAAAAAAGCTGAGCCAAACTCACTTTGGATTTTGTCTCAGCCTTGTACACTGGCAAAGTATAGAAAGAAGTAGGTCAAGCTCTTCTCTAGACCGACTCAAGAGTATTTCTATTTTTACTTGTTATTTAGCATGAAGTAAATTTTCTTTACAATGAATTAACTCTGTTAAAAACTGACAGTACGGTGTAGCAATCCCATAGACTTTCCCTTTGCGAACAATTGCTCCATTGATATAATCAATTTCGGTTAAACGATGATTGGTTATTAAGTCCTGATACATCGATGGATGGTGCAAACCAATTGTTTCTCGATTATAACACGAGCGGATTTGTTGAAGAACTGCTTGTTTATCTAACGTAACTTGTTCCACTTCAGCGACTGCTAAAAATTCATTAACTATTTGTTGAACAATTTGATCTGCTTGCTCTGTTTCGCCAAAGTCTGCCATATTACAATCCAACAAAGTACATAAACCATTCATTGTTCCATTTACGCAAGCCTTCTTATAAATGGATGATAAAATATTCTCAGAATAACGTGCATTTAAGCCAGCGTTATTTAATACCTTAATGACTGCTTCTGCCGCTTGTTCACTTTGCGCTCCTAAATTTTGTAAATCAATCGAACCATTGCCAAATAATTTTACTTTGCCCGGTCCTTCTAACCCAGCGGTCCACATTGTGTTTCCTAATAAAATATTTTCGTATGGCACGTATTTTTTGATAATATCTTCGTGCCCAATTCCATTTAACAAGCATAAAACTTTCGTATTTTTATTAAGGAAATGTTCTAATGCTTCAAGCATTCCTTCCAGTTGCATTGCTTTTGTAAATAGGATAACTAAGTCTGCTGTAAAATCGATGCTTGCTACTTCTGTCTGAGGATAAATAGGAATTTTAGCGGTCACCACTTCGCCATTAAAATCAGCAACTAACCCGTTTTTTCTTATTGCTTCAATATGTTCTGGCCAACCATCAACAAAAATAACGTCATTTCCTGCTTGATGTAACATTAGTCCAAAGCGACTGCCCATAGCGCCAGCACCTGCGATAATAATCTTCATTTCTTTTCCTCCGTTCAATTTTTTATTTTTAGGTAAAAATCTGCTAAGAAAATCTCTATCTCTTACTTTTATAACCATAAAAAGGCAATACATATGTTATATTATAAGTGATCTATTTGTTATTTTTTATCCAAGCGCATTTATGTAAGCGCTTTTAAAAAGAAAGGGAGTTTCTGATGAATATTCAGCTTTTAAAGTACTTCATTGAAATTGTTAATACCCGCAGTTTATCGGCGGCCGCTCGAAATTTATTTGTCACCCAACCAACACTTTCTTTAGCATTGAAAAAAATGGAATCTGAGTTAGGCACAGCGTTGTTTGATCATTCTGATCAACCGTTTCAATTAACCGATACAGGTGTTTATTTATATGAACATGGCCAAGAAGTTGTTTTTCAATTCGATCAATTGGTAACAGATATTCGTGAAATGAACCAGAAACCAGTTAAAAAGCAATTGCGTTTAGGCTTAACTACTTTATTTGCTGTACAATTTATGAAAGAAATTTCACGATTTTTAACAACCCATCCACATGTGAATTTAATATTACAGCAAGATGGCTCGCCAAAATTACAAACGATGTTAGCAAATAAAGAAATTGATATGGGACTAATTTCTTTCCCAAATACCTTACCTGAAATTATTCATATTGAACCTTTAGAAACGACTACCAAAGGCTACCATGTTTATGTCGTGGTACCAGAATCAAATCCTCTCTCCCAATATGAAAAATTAACTTTTAAAGATTTGAAAGATCAACGATTTTCATCGTTAAGTGATAATTTTATGATTGGTCGCCTACTACTAGATCGGACTCGGAGCTTCGGTTATGAGCCGAATATCATTTTGCATAACGATGATTTACAAGTACTTCTTTATAGTTTACAAAAAAATAATTCGATTTGTTTGCTGCCGATTGAATATTATGAAGTGGGAAAAAGTCAGGGACTGAAATGGATTCCTTTAAAAGATAAGTTTGACTATTTCCCCATCGGCATTGCTTTGCGCCGCGATTTTAGTATGACAGAAGATGTTAGAGATTTTATCCAAATCATTAAAGAAAATTAATGGATAATCTAGCCTTGATAAGCAAAGACGACTTTACTATCATAAAGTTTCAACACTTTTTCAAATAAGAATTTTGAGAATAAACCCGCGACAATTGGAACAACAAACCAAGAAAAGAGTAAGGGTAAGATCCCTAAGCCCGCATCCAATGAAGCAAGTGGTCCCACGAGTCCAACCAAGCCAAATCCAGCCGATTGTGGGGTTCCTGAAATGTTGAATAGAACCACAGGAATTGCTGAAATAGTCGCTGTAAATAAACAAGGAATTAAAATAATTGGGTATTTAAATAAGTTAGGCATCATCATTTTCATGCCGCCCAAAGAGACAGCCAGTGTCACTCCTGATTGGTTGACATTCCAAGAATTAATCACAAGAACAACAGTTGTGGCTGCAATTCCCATTGCAGCAGCACCTGCAGACAAGCCATTCAACTGAATCGCCAAACCGATTGCCACAGTAGTGATTGGCGAAATAATCAGTGCAGCAAATGAACAAGCAATTAAAATACTCATGATAATTGGCTGGAAATCAGTAAAATTGTTAATCACTTTCCCAATGGCGACCGTAATTTGTGTCACATATGGATAAATCAACATGCCAAACAAGCCTGCACCTACTCCAACAACGATCGGTAAAGCAATGATTTCCACTGAACCGAATTTTTTATCAATGACTAATAAAAGTAAGACTGCAACAGAAGCGGTAATCATAATATTAATGATGTCACCAGTACCTGCACCAATAAAGCCTTTCACTTCTGAATTAAATTTAATCACGCCAGAGCCAGCAAATGCTGCACCGCCAGCAATCATCATTTTCTGTGGCGTTAAGCCAAATTGAAAAGCAATCAGTCCACCAATAATTAAAGGGGTGGCTAGTTGGAAAATTTGCGCCGCATGAATAATCATTTCGATAATCTTGTATTCTGCAAAATATTTTAAAATGGCTCCTAATACAGCATTGGGAATTAAGGCGATAATGGTGCCGGAAGCTGTTCCAGCTAACACTTTGTTAAAAAATATTCTTGGGGTTAATTGAGCATCCAGTTTATCAGTGGGCATTTTCAACACTCCTATTGATTATTTTTGTTTTTTTAAAACAAGTTTGAGAATGATTGAACTTTCTGTTAGATAAAGAGCGGCCTCAAAGAAGAGCGCTTATTTCTTTGAGGCGCTTTTTATTTAACTAAAGCAAGGAACGATTTTTAATATACATCCGTATCCGCATTATATTTCGCTAAATTATCTTTAACATCTCGCAAGAACTTACCTGCTTGTTGTCCATCTAAAATTCGATGATCAATAGAAAGACATAAATTAACCATATCTGCCACTTTAAAGCCTCCATCTGCGGTTGGCACAAGGCGTTTATTAATTGACTCTACTTGTAATATCGCAGCTTGTGGATGGTTAATAATTCCCATCGATTGGACGGAACCTAGTGTTCCAGTATTATTAAGAGTAAAGGTCCCTCCTTGCATTTCTTTGCTTGCTAGCGTTCCTTGTCGGACTTCTTGTGCCAAGCGATTGATTTCTTTAGCTAGCCCTGCAATCGAATAGTTATCCGCTTGTTGAATCACTGGCACGTAAAGATGCTCGTCTGTCGTTACAGCTATGGATAAATTAACATCTTTATGATAAATAATTGAGCCATCATCCCAAGATGTATTGATTTTTGGATTTTTCTTTAACGCTTGAATGACTGCTTTGGCAAAAAATGGGAAGAAGCTTAGAGACAGGCCTTCTTGTTGTTTAAATTCATCTTTTAATGAATTTCTAAGTTGGACTAAGTTGGTCACATCCGCTTCCACCATTAACCAAGCGTGAGGGATTTCGTTGACACTTTGGACCATTTTTTTAGCAATTGCTTTACGTACAGGATCTGCAGAGACAATTTTATCTGTGGTTGTTTCAGTTGGACTAGCTGTTGCGGCGCTTTCATTTTGCGAAGCAACTGGCTCCTCTGAAATTGAAGGGCTAGTTCCTGGACTCACTGTTTTCTCAGGCGTTCTTGCCTGTGTTGGTGTAAAGTTTGTAACATCTTTTCTAGTAATTCGACCATCACGACCTGTCCCTGTAACTTGTGTTAAATCAATCTTTTTTTCTTGGGCAATTTTAAGGACTGCTGGGGAATAACGACCATTATTTTTTTGATGGGACGTCGCAGTGCTTGTTGTTTCAACCGTTTCATGTTCTTGTGCTTGTTCCGCACTTGCTTCTTTCACTGGTGCTAAAGTAGCTTCTTCTGTTTTTTCGGTTGTTTCTTCTGTCTCTAACGTCATCACCGCTGTTCCGATGGGCACATCTGTATCTAGAGAAATCAGAAATTCTTTTACTACACCATCAAAATCTGATGGGACTTCCGTGGTGACTTTATCAGAAACGACTTCCATTAAGGGATCATAACGTTTCACTGAATCTCCTGGTTTAACTAACCATTGGACAATGGCTGCCTCTGTGACACTTTCGCCTAGATGAGGCATTTTGATTTCTTTTGTGGCCATTTATTTTTTCCTCCTTGCTTCAATTAAAATTCTGCTAATTCTTTCATTGCTGCTAATACTTGCTCTTCATTGATTAAAAATTCTCTTTCTAAAGGTAATGCATAAGGCATGCTTGGACAATCAGGTCCTGCAAGTCGTTGAATCGGTGCATCTAAATCAAAGAGAGCATCTTCTGAAATCATTGCCGCAATTTCACTCATCACGCTGCCTTCTTTATTGTCTTCTGTTACGAGTAAAACCTTCCCTGTTTTCTTAGCTGCAGCTACTAATGTTTCGCGATCTAAAGGATATAATGAGCGAACATCGACGATTTCGGCATCAATTCCTTCAGCGGCTAGTTTTTCCGCCGCAGCTAAAGCTAATTGCAAGGTCATGCCGTAACTAATCACGGTTAAATCACTACCCGTTCTAACGACATTGGCTTTGTCAATTGGTACGATATAATCATCTGCAGGCACTTCATCTTTTAGTAAACGATATAAACGCTTATGTTCGTAAAAAATGACTGGATCATCGGAACGAATCGCTGCTTTAATCATCCCTTTTGCATCATAAGGATTAGAGGGGGTCACCACTCTTAATCCTGGTTGTCCACAAAAAACTTTTTCTGTAGACTGAGAATGATACAGCCCACCACGAACACCGCCGCCATAAGGGGTCCGATAAACGATTGGCGCAGTCCAATCGCCTTTTGTTCTATAGCGCATTGTCCGAGCCTCTGATAACAATTGATTGGTTGCAGGCAAAATGTAATCCGCAAATTGAAATTCACCAATTGCGCGATAGCCCATTAAACCTAAGCCGACAGCTAAACCACCAATTAAGCCTTCTGTTAACGGTGTATTAAAACAACGCTCGTCACCGTATTTAGCAGCCAAGCCCTTTGTTACACCGAACACGCCGCCTTTGTCGCCGCCGACATCTTCTCCAAAAATAACTACTTTTTCATCACGAGCCATTTCTTCAGAAATTCCTAAGTTAATTGCTTCTAAATAAGTCATCTCAGCCATTATATTTCTTCTCCTCTTCTCTTATTTTGCATACACTTCTTCTAAAATTGATGTCGGTACAGGATCTGGCATTGCTTCTGCTTCATCCGTTGCTTGATTGATTTCTGCACGAATTTCTTCATCAATTTTGGCAATGTCTTCGTCTGTTAAATAGCCCTCTTCTAATAATTGTTTTTCAAAAAGCTTCACTGCATCATTCTTTTTCATCTCTTCAATTTCTTCTTTTGAACGATAAACAGATTGATCATCGTCAGCGGAATGAGAAGTCAAGCGAGAAACCATTAATTCAATCAATTTTGGTCCTTTTTTCCCGCGAGCCGCTTTTACTGCTTCTTTAAATGCTAGATAGACTTCAGTAAAATCACTACCATCAACGGTTACACCTTCAAAGCCATAAGCTTTCGCGCGATCGGCCATTCGTTTATTGGCATACTGTTCTTCAATTGGGACAGAAATCGCATATTCATTATTTTCAACAACAAAAATGACTGGTAATTTTTTTACGCCTGCAAAGTTCATAGCTTCTTGGACTTCTCCTTGATTGGCAGAGCCTTCCCCAGTGGTGGTCAATGCAACAAAATCAGCTTTTTGAAGTTGCGCTGCATAACCAACACCTGTTGCTAATGGCATTTGTGTACTTACTGTTGAAGAGAAGGAAACAATATTATGCTCTTTTGAACCATAATGATTCGGCATTTGACGACCATGGGAAGAAGGATCCGCTTCTTTTCCAAAAGAACCCATTAAAATATCTTTGGAGGTCATGCCCCAAACCAAGCACGCGGTCATATCACGATAATACGGTAAAAAATAATCTTTTTGAGGATTAAAAGCCATCGCCATCGCTACTTGTGCAACTTCTGCCCCTTGACCAGAAATATTGAAAGAGGTCTTACCAATCCTTGTTAATTGCCACAACCGTTCGTCTAAACGACGTCCTCGTAGTACTTGACGATATGCCTGAATCAATTCTTCTTTTGATAAACCCGATTTTTTAAGCGTTTTCATTTTCATCAACCTTTCTCTATTTGTGAATCGCTAAGCCATAAGTATCTAAGGCTGCTTCTTGCAATACTTCTGTCATTGTTGGATGCGCATGGATTGCTTCACCAATTTCAATGGGCGCGGCATCTAAATACATGGCAGTACTTGCTTCGGCAATTAAATCCGTGACATGTGGCCCAATCATAGAAACCCCTAATAAATCATCGGTCTTCTTGTCACGAATTACTTCTATAAAGCCATCTGTTTCTCCATAAACAAGTGATTTACCATTACCATTAAAATTAAAGGTGCCAATCACTACTTCTTTATCTGCTGGTAAAGTTTCTCTAGTATAGCCGACACTTGCTATTTCAGGATTTGTATAAACACCTCGAGGCACGTTTGTATAATTTAAAGGTTCAACTGTCTCGCCTAAAAGATGCTGAACAGCTAACTCTCCTTCTTTCATAGCCACATGTGCTAGTTGGAGTGTATCGATACAATCACCGATCGCATAAATATGTCCTTCTGTGGTTTGATAAAATTCATTTACTTCAATGCCTTTGTCAGTATATTTCACTGAGGTATTCTGTAACCCTAACTTATTGATATTGGGTTGACGCCCAATTGCTACCATGACTTTGTCAACAGCGAGGCTTTCTTGTCCTGCAACTTCTATTTGAACCTTCTGCCCGGTAACTTTCGCTTCTTGGACTTTGCTACCTAATAAAATGTTAATTCCTCGTTGCTCTAAACGTTTCTTTAATTCTTTAGAAATTGTTGCACTCTCATTTATAAGTAACCGATCCAAAAATTCAATGATAGTTACGTTGACACCTAAACTATTTAATAAAGAAGCCCACTCGACACCAATAACGCCACCACCAATAATTGCAATTGATTCTGGTAGCTCTTCTAATTCAAGCATCCCATCAGAAGATAAGATAAATTCTTCATCCAGTGGCAAATTAGGTAACGTTTTAGGACTAGAACCTGTCGCAATAATGACATTTTTAGGAACGATAATTTCTTCTTCCCGTGTTGGATCATTAAACGTAACTGCCACTGCGCCAGAGACTGGTGAAAAAATAGAGGGACCTAAAATCGCACCTTCGCCTGCTAAAATTTTGATTTTATTTTTTTTGCATAAGCCTTCAACACCTTTGTGTAACTGCTCAATAATTCCTTCTTTCCGTTGTTGTATTTTAGAAAAATCAATGGACGCTGCCTCTGTTTCAATCCCAAAAGAAGCCGCTTGTTTTAAGGTATCAAAAACCTCTGCGCTTCTTAATAAAGCTTTTGTAGGGATACAGCCTTTGTGCAAACAAGTGCCACCTAATTTGTATTTTTCAACAATTGTGACGTTTAGCCCTTTTTGTGCGGCTCGAATTGCTGCTACATAGCCTCCTGTTCCGCCACCTAAAATCAGTAAATCTGTTTGTTCCGCCATTTTGATCACTCCTGCTCAATTTTTGCTTCACTATAATTTAAAGCTTGTTCTTCCCCTGTTAATACTCGATTGACGCCTTCATATAAAGCAGCCATCTCCATTTCACCTGGGTAAACCTTAATTGGTGCAATCCAAGTGACTTTTTGACTAATTTCTTGAACAACGGTTTGCGAATAGGCTGCGCCCCCTGTTAAAATAATTGCATCAATTGTGCCTTCAAGAACCACGGCCATCTCGCCAATACTTTTTGCGATTTGGTAACACATTCCTTTTAAATAGTAATTTGCTGTTTGATCACCTGCAGCTATTTGTGCTTGGATATGCCGTAAATCTGTTTCACCTAGGTATGATTTAAGGCCGCTATTACCCGCAATTAGCTTTTTCACTTGGCTAATCGTTAACTCCTGTTCAAGTATCCATTGCGCAAATTCAACGAGCGGTAAGGCACCACTGCGTTCTGGCGTATAAGGACCTTCACCATCAAGCCCATTTACCACATCCACCATGCGGCCTTTTTGATGCGCCCCCAAGCTAATGCCCCCACCTAAATGAACAACGATAAAATTGCTTTGCTCATATGTTTTCCCTAAATCCTCAGCGATTTTTCGAGCGACCGCTTTTTGATTTAAGGCGTGACCAACGCTACGCCGGTGAATGCCTTTTAATCCGGAAATCCTGGCTAATGGTTGTAGCTCATCTACAACAACAGGATCGACAATAAAGGCTGGCACGTGATATTTTTCTGCAAACTCATTAGCTAAAATCGCCCCTAAATTTGAAGCATGGGTATTAAAGCGTTCTGTCCGCAAGTCTTCTAGCATTTGTTGATCGACAAGATACGTACCGCCAGGAATAGGCTTAAGCAAACCACCACGCCCTACGACAGCGGCTAATTGTGTGATGTTATGTGTTTCTAAAAATTCCGCGATCATTTGTTTTCGAAATGGTGTTTGACTGACAACATTTTCAAAAGGTGCCAATTCTTGGACGCTATGTCTAAGCGTTTCTTCCGCCAAGCAATCATGATTAGCAAAAAGCGCTAACTTCGTGGAGGTCGATCCAGGATTAATAACCAATACTGTTTCCATTGTTTTCTGCTCCTTTTTTTAAACTTGTCTCATGGCAAATCTTAATGAATGAAATTTGCTTTCTGTCGAATCACTTCTAGATGTTAAAACGACTGGGACTTTTGTGCCAACAATCGTTCCTCCCACCTTTGCGTGCCCAAACAAGGTTAATGATTTGTATAAACAATTTCCAACATCAATAGTTGGGACCACTAAAATATCTGCATCCCCCATGATAGGACCGCTGTAACGTTTATGCGCAACCGCTTCTTCAGAGGTCGCTAAATCAAGCGAAAGTGGCCCAAAAACCGTAGCCTCTTGTTGATCATTAAAATGTGCCGTGACTTCTTTTGCTAAAACAGACGAAGGCATTTTAGGATTGAAATTTTCCGCTGCGCTTAACAAAGCAATTTTCGGTTGATGCAGTCCCAATTTTTGGGCGACTTCTTTAGCATTTTCAACAATTTCAATGAGGGTCGCTTGAGTGGGAGCGATATTCATCGCACAATCGGTTAACAAGAAGGTTTTCCCCGCAGGCAGCTCCACCATTGCTACATGGGAAAGAATCGGTTTATTTTTTAATTGATGCTCGCTTTTCAATATTTCTTTTAGTAATGTGTGGGTCTGAATAATTCCTTTCAATAAAATTTGTGCTTGACCGGTTGCAACTAGACTGACAGCTTCCCGTGCTACCGCGGCATCATCTGAGCAATGAACATATTTCCAGAGATTTTCAGTATCAAGATTTTCGCTTGTATCAAATACAATAAACTGCAACGGTTGCTCGGATTCTTTTAGTGCTTTTTTAACTAACTGTAAAATCTCTGGTTGTGAACCTCCTGCAATTGAAACAGTGATCATTTTCTCACCTCATTTTTTCTTCTTTACACTTTAAATCTACCTTAGTATGTAAGCGCATACAAATTGTTAATTTTTATGTCCTTATTAATATTTTTTATAGAGAAGGAAAAGCTTAGTAAATCAAGCTTTTCTTTCTCTAAACAATTGTTATCTAATTTACTTTTCATGAAAAAACTTCTTTTCTAAGAATGAAAGGAAAACTTATGCTTCGGCACAGCTGTTTATTTATGTCAGATCCTAAAGCATGTTATACTTTAGATACTTATTTTTAGGAGGAATTAAATGGCACTACTACTATTCTTTTTGTTTATCGCCCTACTAGGATTTGGTATATTAAAAATTAATAACCGCAGTATCCTCGGCGGTATCACTCTGGCTTCCGGCACCTTATTGTCATTAGTCACCTTACTATTTATCGGACTAGACAAAATTTATTTACATTTTAAGAATGGCGACCTAATTACCTTGGCCATTGCTTATCTATTAATTCCCGCTGTGTTTATCGGCATTTGCCTTTACTTTATTTTTAACTCACGTACGATGCAAACGAAAGAAGGCAAAAGTGTCACGGCTAAATTGTCGGCGGGCTTAGGGTTGAACTTATTAATTGCTTTACCAGCCTTTCTATATTTATTATCAGTTGGCACAGCGCAAATACCTTATGTGCTTTTTCTGTTCTTACTTTTTCTATTGTTAATGGATCTTTTGCTGACCTTTCTATTTGCTGCTTACGTCTTGTATTCATGGATGTACCAAATGATTCCTTTAAAAAAAGCGGTTGATTATATCATTGTTTTAGGTTCGGGAATTCGTAGCGAGGAAGTACCTCCACTTTTGAAGAGTCGGTTAGATAAAGGGATTGAATATTATGAAAAAAATCCCACCGCTAAATTTGTAGTCAGCGGTGGTCAAGGTCCTGACGAACCTGTGGCCGAAGCTTTCGCAATGAAAAAATATTTGCTTTCACAAAATATTCCTGCAGAAGCAATTTTGATGGAGGACCAATCCACAACCACTTATGAAAATATGTTGTTTTCTAAAGCAATAATTCAGGCAGATTGGCAAAAGATGCCGTCTGATTCTAAACAACCCTCTGTTATTTTTTCAACAAATAACTATCATGTCTTACGAGGAGCTATGTATGCCCATCGTGTTGGCTTAAAAGCTGAAGGTGTCGGGGCGCCAACTGCCTTATATTTTTTACCGACTGCTCTAATCCGAGAATACATTGCCTTACTGGTTCATGATAAGCGAATTGTGCTTTTTGTTTTTCTACTTGTCACTCTTCTTTTAGGAATCAGTATCTTACCCATCTAAAAAAACAGCGACTCACATTTTTGTGAGTCGCTGTTTTTATTCTTTTAATATAAAAAGGTTTAATGAACGTAATTGGCTATCAATGCAATCAGCCATAAATGAAGCGGATAGAATCCGTAAAATAAATATTTGAAAAATGGTGCTTTGCTACCTCTCTCACCATTGTAAAGCGATATAAATGGTAACACAGTGATAAACATAAAATCAGAATTATAAGCTAACATTTCAATTGTCGTTGGCCAATCTCCCAACCATTGAAAACTTGTAACTAAGAAAAAGAGCGCTAATGCACCATATAAACAGTTCCGTAAGACAAGTCTCTTTCTGGCTAGATACGTAATCAACATAAAAGGTAACATCACAATGCCACCTTCAGCAAACATTGCTCCTATTCCTAAAATTGCTAATATACTAATCAATAAAACAATTTTTAAACTGATTTTTGGCATCTCTAGCATCGCTTTTGTCACAATTAACATACTGACACCAAGGGCTAAGGTGAAGAAAATATTGTTGTGAACAGCGACAGCTGGATTATTCACTAAATGATTTAGAAGCGTATTTCCAACAAACATGATTGCTGCCCAAATATACAAACGACCATTGTAACGATAAACATTCCGTGTATAGTTGAACCCTTCTACAGCCATGTAACCAAAAAACACACCGACACAACGAGTAATTACATGAAAAATCAGTGCCCATTCTGGCGGAACAAAATAACTAATATGGTCAAGAACCATTAACCCCATCATCAATAACTTTAAGCGATTTGCGTTCATGAATCGTCTCCTTTATTTTTTCTACAGAAACTATCATATCTTTTTATATAACAGAAAACAACGAACATTCTTGTTAGATTCAACCATTCTTTTTGTCACTTTTGTTAAACTTGGTACCGCAAAGATAAATCTTCAAATAAATAATGTTGGTATTTAAATTGTTCAAAATGAATTTTTCGAATTTCTTGCTTAATGGCTGTTAAGCATTCATCGACCGTCATCAATGATTCTTCTTTCAGAAGCGCCTCTTCTATTAATAATTTGCATTGGCAATCAATCAATAAAAGTTGACTATAGAATGTGTAAAATGTTTCTTTATTTAATTTTTCAATCAAATTTTTAGCTTGATTCTGCAACTTTTGATAACATTTGGTCAATTTTTGATAATCCATTAAATCAACTAACTGACCTTGTTTTAACATGTTACTAAAGTCTAAATCCCAAAGCATTTCATTAGTCGGCTGTTGCAATAAATAATACATAGAATGACTACTAATAATTTCAGTGGTCGGTTCTTCAATTGTTTCATAAAAAGTCACAAAATATTCTCGCTCAATCACAGTAATAATTTCTTCTTCTGAAAGCTCACAATCTTCTAAATTTTGATAGAATATCAATAATTTAATCCGCTCATCTATTTTATTCAGCGAAGCGACTAATTCAGGAAAAAGAACCGACTGACAATTCTCTACTAATTCTCTTGCCTTATTTTGTTCATTTTTATAAAAGTTGTATAACTTTTTCCGCTGTTTTAACGAGTTTAATAAGTTATCGGGTATATTCCAGTAATATTGTTTCTTCATAGCATTCCCACTCTTCTTTTTTATGTACAATTTTACAAAATTGGTATTAGCCAATTTCGTCTCTAGTTATTCTATCAAAAAAGTGACGCTTTTTTACTGACAATAATTACTCGTTTTACGCCCAAAAAGTGAAAACTCAGCTGTTAAGTAATTATTGGGGCTTGTTTCTCGCGGGCCGAAAAAACTTTTTCCTTTTAAAAGTCCAGAAAAAGACCTACACTAGAGATAGACAAACGTTGGAGGGATTTAAATGGATTTACACTTAACGAATAAATTAGCATTAATTACTGGTTCAACCAAAGGAATTGGCAAAGCAATTGCGATTGAAATGGCTCGTGAAGGGACCGATGTCATTATCAATGGGCGCAATGAAGCCGAAGTAACTAAAGTTGTTAAAGAAATACAAACAATGTTTCCAGACACTCATCCTCAAGCAGGGACTGCCGATATTTCCATTGAAAGTCAACGAGCTACTTTGCTTGAAAAATTCCCTAAAGTCGACATTTTAGTGAATAATATGGGGATTTTTGAACCAATGGAATACTGGGATATCGATGACGCCACTTGGGAAAAATTTTTTACTGTGAACGTGTTGTCAGGCAATGCATTAGCAAAAGCTTATCTACCTAAAATGCTTGCACAAGATTTTGGTCGCATTATTTTCATCGCTAGCGAAGAAGCGGTGATGCCTTCTGGCGAAATGCCCCAATATAGCATGACAAAAACGATGAATCTTTCCTTAGCTAAAAGTTTATCTAACTTAACTGTTGGCACACATGTCACCGTTAACACGGTTATGCCTGGCTCAACCCTTACCGAAGGTGTAGAAAAAATGTTGGAAGATATGTACGCTGATTCAGACATTCCCAAAGAGGATTGGGAAAAAGATTTCATGAAAAATCATCGTTCTCGTTCACAAATCCAACGGCTCATTCGACCAGAAGAAATTGGTCGTTTTGTTACCTTTGTGGCCAGCCCAGATTCTTCTTCTTTCTCAGGAGAAGCCTTAAGAATCGATGGCGGCTTAGTTCCAACAATCTTCTAAAATAAACAAAAAAGACAGCCAGCAAAAATTCACATTTTTTGCTGGCTGTCTTTTTAAGCATATTAATTGATTACTTACCAAAAGTAAGTTATATTTATCTCGAATTCGAAATAAAAAGAGGTGAAACAATGACCCAACAGCAAGAAGCTTTAAAAGCCTATATCGGTTTATTAAGAACCAGCCATCGACTAGAGCAACTTGCCAAGCAAGATGTCACTTGTTATGACTTAAACATTACAGAATTTTCAGTATTAGAGCTGTTACTCCATAAAGGTCCTCAGACCATCCAAAAAATCAAGGAGAAAATTTTAATCGCTAGCAGTAGCACCACTTATGTTATTGACCAATTACATAAAAAAGGCTATGTAACGCGCACCCCCAGTGAAAAAGACCGACGCATTACTTACGTTGAATTAACAGAAGCTGGAAAAACATTAATTAAAGAAATTTTCCCGACGCATGCAAAGCGAATTGCAGAAGCATTTGAACAACTCTCTTCCGAAGAATTAACACTTCTTCAAAAAACTTTACGAAAAATAACAAATGAAACGAAATGAGGAAATAATGATGAAAAAAGAAGATCAATTATTAGGAATCCACCACGTTACAGCTATGACAAGTGATGCAGAAAAAAACTATCACTTCTTTACAGACGTTTTAGGGATGCGTTTAGTCAAAAAAACAGTGAATCAAGATGATATCTATACTTACCACACCTATTTTGCCGATGATTTGGGTACACCAGGTACAACCATGACCTTTTTCGATTTTCCCAATAACCCTAAAGGATTAAAAGGAACCAATACGATTTCAAGAACAGGGTTCCGGGTTCCTTCAGATGCAGCTTTGACTTATTATGAAAATCGCTTCAATGAATTTGCTGTCAAACACACAGGTATTTCTGAAGAATTCGGGAAAAAGGTCCTTCGCTTTTGGGATTTTGATGATCAAGCGTATCAATTAATCTCTGATGAATTAAATCAGGGCGTTGCAGCGGGCGCCCCTTGGAAAAAAGGACCTGTCCCTACAGAATTTGCGATTTATGGCTTAGGACCTGTCGAAATAGCTATTTCCTATTTTCATGAATTCAAAGAAGTCTTTGAAGAAATTCTAGGCTTTCACGTAGTGGCACAAGAAGGCAATCGCTATTTACTAGAAGTTGGGCAAGGTGGCAATGGTGCCCAAGTCGTTTTGGTAGACGATGATACTAGCTCACAAGCGCAACAAGGATATGGTGAAGTACATCACGTTGCATTCCGCCTAGCGGATCGTAAATCACTTGGGACTTGGCAAGCGCTCTTTGATCATTTAGGCTTACAAAACTCTGGCTATGTCGATCGTTATTACTTTGAATCATTGTATGTTCGTATTGGGCATATTTTAGTCGAATTAGCCACCGATGAACCAGGATTTATGGGGGATGAACCTTACGAAACATTAGGAGAAAAGTTATCTCTTGCGCCATTTTTAGAAAATCGTCGTGAGTATATTGAGAGTGTTATCAAGCCTTTCAATACAAAACGAGCCTAAGGAGGAAAAAACATGCATTCAATTTTTAAAAAAGGACATCCTGAAGCACCTGTCTTTGTGCTACTTCACGGTACAGGTGGTGATGAAACAGCTCTCCTACCAATTGCCCAAGAACTAAATAAACAAGCTACTGTGCTAAGTATTCGTGGTGATGTTTCAGAAAATGGAATGAATCGTTATTTTAAGCGCCTAGCGGAAGGTCATTATGACTTAGAAGATCTAGAAAAACGCGGCGAGGCGCTTCATAAGTTTATTCAACAAGCCGCTAACGAGCATCAATTTTCATTGGATAAAATTATTTTTATTGGCTATTCAAATGGGGCCAATATCGCTATTCAATTATTGCTTACTCATCCCGATAGTTACCATCAAGCTGTCCTCTATCATCCCATGTTTCCTGTTGAATTGACCAATCAACCAGACTTGACCGACACTTCTGTTTTATTATCTCTAGGAGAGCATGACCCGATTGTTCCACTTCCTGAAAGTATGCGTGTGATTCAATTATTTCAGAATCATGGAGCAACCGTACAAGAGGTTTGGACACAAAGTCATCAATTAACTTATCAAGAAATTAAGGAAACACAAACTTGGTTGGCACATCTGTCCTCTTAACAAAAAGTGGGGCCTAAGTCGAAATGATTTAGAACCCACTTTTTCTATTTTAAGATAATTCACTATCTGAGCTTCTTTTTATTCTGCCATTTGAACAACTATTTTACCAACTGCATGGTGTGTTTCACTGAGTGCATGTGCATCATAAATCCCTTGTCTAGAAAAAGGGAAAACTTCACCAATAATTGATTTCACTTTTCCAGCTGCCATCAAATCAGCAATTTTTTGTAATTGTTCTCCATTTGGTTGAAGCCAAATACTTTCAGCAGAAATATTTTTTTCGGCTGCCAATTGTTTATCTTCAATGCCCACAATTGAAACAAGACGACCGGTGTTTGGTTTTAAGACGGCAAAACTATTTTTTTGAACCTCACCACCCATTGTATCAAAGACCAAATCAACATCAGCTAATACCTCTGCAAAATTCGTTGTATGATAATCAATCACTTCATCTGCACCAATTTTTCTCAGTAAGGCATGATTTTTTGCGCTAGCGGTCGTGATGACATGTGCGCCCGCTTCTTTTGCTAGTTGAATCGCATAAGTACCGACCCCACCTGCACCAGCATGAATTAAAACAGTTTCTCCTTCTTTAAGGTGACCATGATCAAACAATGCTTGCCAAGCGGTTAAACCAGCCAACGGAACGGCAGCCGCTTCTTCAAAGCTAATTGTTTCAGGGATTTTTGCTAATAAATGATCATCCACAATCGTTACTTCTGCATAGGTGCCAAAACGAGTAGTTTCAGGACGAGCAAAAACTTTATCGCCAACTTGCCAATCCGTTACTTGACTCCCCACCTCTGTAATCACACCAGCGACATCCCAACCAAGAATAATCGGAAAGGACCAATCAAACATCTGTTTTAAATATCCTTCACGCAATTTCCAATCAATCGGATTAATTGATGTCGCGTATTCTTTTACCAACACTTGATGTTCCGATAATTCTGGCAGTGTTACTTCTGCTTCTTCAAGTACCTCTTTACTTCCGTACTGATTAATCACAACAGCTTTCATAAACCAACTTCCTCTCATTTGTTTCATTTTTCACACTTTTAGTATACGCCTATTGCCTTCTTTTTATATAAGAATATGCTTTAGTTAAATTGAGAGAAAGTAGCTGTTTTTAGTCTATTATTCATAACGTAAAGATTCAATTGGATCTAATTTTGCTGCTCTTCGAGCTGGTAAAGTTCCTGCTAAAAAAGCAATAAACATAATAACTAAGATAATCGTTAGTGAAGATGGCAATGAAAATTGAATTAATTTAAATCCTGTTAAAGCCTTTAAAAAAGAATCCGTTGCCAAACGATTAACTAAATTTCCAACCCCAACAGCTCCTAAAATGCCTAATATTGAGCCAAAAAAGCCAATTAAAGCCGCCTCAACACTAAAAATTGTAAAGACTTTCCCATTGCTAAGTCCCATGGCTTTCATTAAACCAATTTCTCGCGTTCTTTCTTGGACAGACATATACAGCGTGTTAATAATGCCAAAGCTTGCAGCTAACAAGGCAATTGCACCAAACATGGTTAAAACACCAGTGATTGCATTGATTATATTACGAATCATGCCAATTTCATCTTCGACAGTAGTCGCTAAATAGCCAGCTTTATCTAAATCTTTTTTGATGTCCTTAATCTGCTCTGGCGTGCTGTCTTTTTTAACTTCAGCAATAATCATCGCGTATTGATTTTTTAAATGTTCTGGAAGATCTGCTTGATTGATTGAGACAACTTTATCAATCAATGCTTTATTCATCAGCGAGAGCCCATTTTGAATGACACTGGCATTTCTAACTCCAACAATTTTTGCTTCAATAACTTGCTCTTGTCCTTTCAAGGAACTTGAGATACCTAATTGAACTGTTTCTCCCACGGCAGCTTTACTAGATGTATAGCCGAGCGCTTTTACATATTCTGGTGACAAATTAATTTCGAAGTCCTGGCTCGTTTGCGAAACTTTACGGCCAGCCGCTAAATCAATGGTCATCTCATCTAGCGCAGAAGTAGCTGAAAATACATATTTATGCTTATCTGCTCCTTTTATATAATCGATAGCAACGGATTTCATTGGTTCCACTGATGTAACATCCGAGATTTTTTTAATCTTCTCAATATCTTTTTCAGCAAGCATACTTTGTTGTTGAATCGTACTGGTTTTTTTCTCTGGATTATATTTACTTGGTTCTGTTCCGTTACCAACATTCATCTCCATTTTTGGCTGAATAAATAGCTGATTTGCACCACCGACACTGCCGACTTGTTTGTCAATATAATCATTTACACCAATATTGACTCCTGTAGTTAAAGCTATGGTAAATGCTCCAATAAAGATTGCAATAATGGTCAATACGGTTCGACCTTTATTACGCATTAAATTGGTACTAGCTGATTTTAAAATATCTCTAAATTTCATTTACTCATCTCCTCCTACAATCAAGCCGTCTCGAACATGAACTTGCCGATCACAACGTGCTGCTAAGTCTGGATCATGTGTCACAATAATTAAGGTAATTCCTTTATTTTTATTTAAATCAAATAACAATTCTTCAATTTTCTTCCCAGTGGCAGAATCTAAATTCCCTGTAGGTTCATCTGCAAAAATAATTTGCGGATTATTAACTAAAGCACGCGCTATACATACCCGTTGTTTTTGGCCACCAGATAAATTATTCGCTTTATTTTGAACTTTATCTTCCAAACCGACTGCTTTTAACGCATCTAAAGCCATCTTTTTCCTCTTGCTACCGGAAATCCCACCAATTTTTAATGGTAAAAGAACATTATTTAAAACTGTATCCTTGGCATTCATAAAGAATTGTTGAAAAACAAAACCAAATTCTTCATTTCTCGTTTTATTCAGCACTTTCTTTCTAATACTAGTAACATTTTTACCATTTAAATAAATATCTCCTGAAGTTGGTTGATCTAACAATGCCAAAATGTGCATAAATGTTGATTTCCCAGAGCCACTTTTACCAATTATGGCCACAGATTCACCTTTTTCAACTTTTAAATCAACACCTTTTAACGCATCAAATTTTGTTTCGTTCTTTCCATAACTTTTTTTAATATTTTTTGCTTCAATTACCGCCATGTTACCCCTCCATTTTTCATTCTTTGTCGTTTACTTATTTACAAAGTTTTTTACTCTTTTCATACTCCTTTCTTCTCTTTCTATTTTGACGGAAGCCCTTTCCTTTGTCATGGTACTTCCGATGTATCTCTCAATTAAAACAATAAGAACATGTTCCAAATTCACCTCATTGAACATGTTCTTATTAATTAGTTATGCATTTACGCGTTTAATTTCACGATGTTTATTCAATAAATAGGCCAAGCCAAGATTAATACCAACAAAGCAACTGATTGTCAGAAGAAGTGGTAGGACAGTAAAACCAGTGGATTGATAACCAACCATTGCTTGCAAGACATGGAGCATTCTCAGGCGCATTGGTGCCCCCCCTAATTGTGCAATCGTGCCCAGTAAAATAGGAATCATTAATAACAGCAATAAAACAATGAGTTTTTTTACGCCATCTATCCGATCATTAAAGACACCTGCTAACAAGCCAAGTGAGCCGCTAAGCATTAGTAAGATAAAAAAGAGCAACCACGACATGAAAAAGTTTCCTTGCGCATAGACATCAATTAATTTCATTGATAATTGAAAATGAGAAATGAAATTGCCGCTAAATACTTTAATCAGTACAAGTACAGCCAAGGATCCAACCAAAGATAAAATAGCATTACTTACAAAATTCACCAAAAAAATCGTCCAGCGGGAAAGCCCGTTTTGAATAAACAGTTTAAAATCTGTGTTTACCCCTAAAAATGATAGTATCCCCATAAAAACCAGACAAGGAATTACTGCATCAGAGCTGACAGTGTTCACGTCGTTAGAAAAGAGCAACCCAATAAGAGGAAAAAGAATGCCGAACAAAGCATAAAAGCCAAAATAAATTGCTAAGGAACGGACTTGATAAATAACACGATACCGCAAAGCTGTTTTAAATTTCATTTTACTTTTCCTTCTTTCTATTGGTTAATTGTACAAAATATGTTTGTAAATTTAGCGGCGCAATTTGAACCTCTGCTTTTTCAGTCGGCAAGTCGCCGTACACGTAAGCCGTAACTGCCCCACCTAAAGTGTCCATGCCTAAGATTTCCAATGACTGAGTATAGCGCTCTACTTGTTCTTTCGGCCCAGAAACAATGCGACCGTTTTTCAAAATTGTTTCAATAGATTCTGCGCGAATCAATTTTCCTTGATCAATGATGATAATATCTTCTAATAAATTCGCAATTTCTTCAATCAAATGGGTGGAAATCACAAACGTACGGGGACGTTCTTGGTATGTCTCAATTAAATAAGTATAAAATAATTCCCGATGATTGGCGTCTAAACCTAAGACTGGCTCATCTAAAAAAATATACTCACAGGGGACGGATAGCGCCACTATTAGTTTAGCAATACTCCGATAACCAGTTGATAATTTTTTGAATGTCTTTTTACTATCTAAACCAAAATCGCTTAACATTTGTTCGGCTAAAGACCAGTCAAAGGATCCATAAAAACCTTCAGTCGTTTTAAAAATATCTTTAATTTTTAACTGAGGAGGAAATAAATTATCTTCACTCATTAAGTAAATATGATTCAAAGCAGTCTCATTATCGGTCACTGTTTCTCCCGCCAATTGAACGGAACCTGAAGTGGCAAAACTTCGATTATTAATGATATTTAATAACGTACTTTTACCAGCCCCGTTTCTGCCTAAGAGCCCATAAATCGTTTCTTTTTCAAAAGTAATTGAAATATTATCTAGTGCTTTTTTTTGATGATATTTTTTACTTACTGATTCCACCCGCAAACTCATGCGTCATACCCTCTTTCAATTAGTTGTTTTAATTGTTCAGCTGTAATCCCTAATTTTTTAGCTTCTGCGACAACTTCTAAGACTTCTTTATTTAAAAATTCTTCTTTCCGTGCACTTCTTACTCTCTCTTGAGCGCCTGGTAAAACAAACATGCCAATCCCCCGTTTCTTTTCAATCAACTGTCGTTCTACTAATAAATTCATTCCTTTTAAAACGGTGGCTGGATTGATTTGATAACTTTTTGATATTTCTGTGGTTGAGGGAATTTGTTCGCCTTCTAAGTAAGCGCCATTAAAAATTCCTTCGGCAATCTGATCGGCTACTTGCTGAAATAAAGGCTTTTCCCCCGAAAAATTAAATTCCATTTTTACACCTCGCTTAAACGGTTAACTACTTATGTAACTAACTATATATCCTAGAAATTCTTTTGTCAATAAAAAAACCATTGTTTCCAAAGAAATTTTTCTTTGAAAACAATGGCGATACTTTTGAGTTTATTGAATGATTTCGTTCTTATAGGGTTCCATTGTATAACAATTCATCGGTTGTTTCGTTGACAATTTTTAAGCGATTTTGTTTTTTTATCAAAATACTTTTATAGGTCGTTCCTGTAGCCTTTTCTTCCATCACAAGAATGCGTTTATACTCATTATCAGTGACTTTCTTAATCGTTGTTTGATTTAAGGACGGGATTTTTTCTTTTAGCGTTTTTTCTTCCGCCAGACCTTTTAAGATTTCTGATTCTGTAGTGGAACTTGTGGATTTACTAGAATCGCTTGATACACCTTCGTTATTAGACGCACTTTCAGATGACTTGCGACTTGATTCGGTTACTTTAGACTGTGATGATTCACTGGTATTGGTTGAATTCATTTGGGTTTGAGTTTGGTTTCCACATGCACCAATTAGCAACCCAACGCCTAAGATAGAGCTTGCTAAAATAGTTTTTCTAATCATTTGCATGACCTCCTACATCTATCATTACTTTAACCTTAACATTTTTCAGCTAAGAGAACAATTTTTCAGATTAGAAAAGACCACTAGTCGTTATTTAAATAAACGAACTAGTGGTCTTACTTATTTAGGAATGATCTTCATATGAGTGAGTGGGTAATAAACAAATTGTGCTTTCCCTAAGATTTGATCTGCATGTATTGCACCAAAAGAACGGCTGTCTTTGGACATACGGCGATTATCACCAAGCACAAAATAGCTATCTTTAGGTAATTTTTCTTGCATTAACAATTCTTTTGAATCAAAATTCGTAGTGTAAGGCATCGTTTCATGATCTTTTTTTCTGTTTTTAGTTAAATAGGGTTCAGCGATTGGCTGATTATTGACATATAATTGATCGTTTTCGTAACGCACAGCTTCCCCTGGTAAACCAATCACACGTTTAATCAGAATCGATCCTGTGTCTGTTTTAAAGACCACCACATCAAACCGTTTAATGGCGGAGAATTTTTCCATCACAATCATATCTCCTTGATTCAAGGTTTTTTGCATAGAATGGCCATCCACCCGAACAGGAATCAGGAAAAATCCTCTTAAAATAAAAACGGCTACGATTGCTGGTACTAAAATTTTCAGAAAGTACATTAAATACCCAACATAATCACGTTTCTTCTTCAACTTCGTGCCACCTTTTTTCTAATTTTTTTGAATTTCTTTGACTGCTGTATCGTAGGCAGCGTCATTTTCAAGAATTAATTTACCTAAAGTGGCTTCAATTTTTGTGGCTGTTTCATTGTCGATTTCTCCAGTTACAGGCAAGCCATTTTTCTGTTGAAGATCGCTAACCGCTGCTTTTGTTTCTGCGGTGTAGTTTGCATTGTTTTCATCAACAGGATACGCTAATACAGCTAAAATAGCATTTAAGTTCTGAATATCTTCAGATTGATCTCCTTCTTTTAGCGTTTTATCGCGAGGAATCAATTTTAAATAGGCATACTCTGGGTAATCAGCTTTGATGGTTGGTTCAATTCCTTTTTCGTTGATCCATTCGCCTTTTGGTGTTAACCATTTTAAAACAGTCAATTTTATTTCGGTTTGGTCATTTAAATCCTTCACCGTTTGGACCGTTCCTTTGCCAAATGTTTTCGTTCCAATTAATGGGACATTCGCAGATTCATGCAGTGCTGCAGCAAAAATTTCGGATGCACTGGCACTATTGCCATCAATGATAACTGCAACAGGTTCTTTTACTTTAAAGCCGTCGTCTAATTCTTTGGAAGCAACTTCTTTCATCGTACGTCCTTTTTTGTCTTCAAATTGAACAATTGTTTCGCCATTTTTTAAAAACATACTGGCCATTCGCTCTGCTTGATCTAGCAGTCCACCAGGATTTTGGCGTACATCAATTACAAAGGATTTAGCTCCTTTGTCTCGTAAATTCGTGATTGTTTCTTTCAATTCTTGATATGTTTTTTTACCAAAGGACGTAATTTTAATCGAGCCAATTTGTGCATCTTTTTTGTCTAACTCACCAGTCACTGTTTTAACGGGAATTTTCCCACGTTTGATTGAGATATTTTTAGTTTCTCCCTCTCTTTGGATAGTCAATTCAACGGAAGTTCCTTTTTTACCTCGGACTTTTGAGACGACTTCTGCTAGTTTCATCCCTTTTGTAGCTGTACCATCAACCTTTTCAATAATATCGCCTTCTTTGATTCCCGCTTTTTCAGCTGGGGAATCTGCTACAGGGGCCTCTGCTACAACTGGTTCGCCATCTTTCATTGTCATAGTGGCACCAATTCCTTCAAAATCACCAGATAAGCTTTCGTTTAAATCATTGGCAGCAGATTCATTTAGATAAGTTGAGTATGGGTCTCCAATGGCTTCAGACATGCCTTTTAAGGCGCCTTCAACTAATTCATTTTTATCTACTTCACCTACATAATTGGTACTAATTTCATTATATAAATCCTGCACTTTGCTTAAATCAGCATTGGTAATTGCCCCTTCTTGACTCATCTTTTTAACACGATGATCAAAATAAATATAACTACTTCCTCCAGCTAAAAATGCGACACAGAGGAGCGAAATAATATATTGATAAAAAGGAACAGTTCGTTTGTTCTTCATAGATTTCATCTCATTTCTAACAAATTCGTCACTACTTTTGTTTACTATAACATGAATGAAAAAAGAGGAAAAGCTTTGTTTGCTTTTCCTCTGGATTTATTTATTGTTTTCAAGGTACTTTTCCCATAACTCATCAAAGATGTCCATGTTGCTTAAATAGTCAGCATTCATTTCTAAATAAGAAGAAAGTTCATGATAATCCTCGGTTTGTTTTGGAAACTGAATATCTTTGGCCGCTTCATTGGCAAAATCAGTTTCAGGATCTTTAGCCGGACCTTTTAATGTCATTAAGTAATGGTAAAAGCTTCGTCTCATGTAAATTAATCACTCCATTTTTCTTCGATAAATTCACTTCTACGTTGATGGGACAATCCATAACGCAAAGCGTCTTTTTTATAAAAGTCTTGATGGTATTCTTCAGCAGGATAAAATGGTGCTGCTGGTTCGATGGTAGTAACAATTGGTTCTGTAAAACGACCGCTATTAGCTAGACGTTCTTTACTTTTCTCAGCAATTTCTTTTTGTTCTTGAGAACGATAAAAAATAACTGGCCGATAATTATCGCCGCGGTCTTGAAACTGACCGAAAGCATCAGTAGGATCCGTTTGTTGCCAATAAATATCCACTAATTGTTCGTAAGAAATAATCGCTGGATCAAAAGTGATTTCTACTGCTTCCGTATGGCCTGTTGTGTGTGTTAGAACCTGTTCATATGTTGGATTAGGCACATGCCCACCTGTATAACCCGAAACAACTGAGATAATCCCTGGTTGTGTATCAAAAGGCTGCACCATACACCAGAAACAGCCGCCTGCAAAAATTGCTTTTTCTTCCATCTCTAACACTCCTTTTTTATTTCTCTTTTGGCAAGTATATATTCATCCGAATGTCATCGTCAACTAAATTAATCTTTTCTGCTCGAACAAATAGACCATTTTGCATTCTAAACTGATCTAAACGTAATAAAACAGTTTGATCATCTGGATTGATTTCAACCCATTTAGGTAGTTTGTAAGAACGTTTAGCAAATTTCAATACTTCTTTAATTGGCAAGCCTAACGTTCCTATAGATAAACTTTTTGCTTTTAATTGTACATTGCCATTCGCCATCACGTAAGGATCAAAATATAAGTAAAAAGGAATGTCATGCCCTAACACCTGAAATGTTCCATTTAATAAAGCATCATTTTCTAAATAAAATTTATATTTGATCTCCGAACCTTTTTGAAAGTCGGCTAAATAAAAGTCAATCAGTTTGTTCACTTGTTGTTTTTTTGACTGAATGGTGACGACTGGCTCGCCTTCTTTTTCAACAATTGCTGGTATTTTCTTTAAATCTGGTTCGCGAACTTGTGTTGCTCGAAATGTCACGAAAGCTACACTACCAATGACTAAACCCACTAGAACAAGAAAAGCGATTTTCCAGGGATTTCGTTTAAGATTGGTTGGTTGTGTCTTTTTAATTGATTTACTTGTTTTTGGCTTTTCTTCATTCATTTTATTCACTACCTTCTGATTTGGTTATCCATTCTTTCTCTGTCTTGACCATTTCATCCCGGACAGCTCCGGCCATAATTTGGTAGCCAAGATTATTCGGATGGAAGCGATCTTCTTCATATAACAAATTGTTTAAATCCTCTTTGCTAGCACTACTTCCTGTAGTTTCTGAGTCGCCACCAGTTACGCCAACTTCATCGCCACGACCTTTATAGAGTAAATCATTGATAGGAATGAAATAGGCTCGTTTTTGCTCTTGAACCATTTCTTCGGTTGCTTGATTCCAGTTATCAACGATTTCTTGCATTTCTGTAATTTCGGAAAAGTTTAAGTAGAAGGGATTGTAAATTCCTAAGACATAAATAGGGGCTTTCTCGTTGTATTCTCGGATTTCTTCAAGTAATCGTCTTACTCGGCGTTGATAGGCTTTTTGTGGACGATTGAACGAGCTGACTTTCAAGTCGAAAATATTACTACTAATTACTTTCATTAAGTCATTTCCACCAACCGTTAGCGTAATCACGTCCGCAGAGGCAAGGCCCTTTTGAATTTCAGGTTTTTCTTTGATTCGTTTTAAAATTTGGTCACTACGATCCCCATTTTTCCCAAAATTGTCTGTTTGAACACCGTTCAAGTTGTAGTGTTCTTTTAAATCATCTGCCACAATGGGAACAAAACCTCCACTATTCGTCAAATCGCCAATTCCTTCAGTTAAAGAATCACCGATTGCTGTATAATGAATGACTTCTTTTTGATTTTTTTGAGCAGTTGTGGCCACTTTCTCTTGCTTTAATAGTGGCTTTGCTTTGGGGATGGCCACACTTAACAATGTAAAAACACCTAGCGCAATGAGGATAGGTGTTAAGACGGTCAGCAAAATATGCTGTGTTTGTTTTTTCATCTTCGTCACTTCCTTTTAAATAAACCAACAAGAAATTTTCCTTTTCTTGTTAGAAAGAGGTTGCGTCTACTCATTTAAGAGTGAGACCCAACCTCGTTATTTCTTAGTCTGTATAGTACATAATAGCAAAGGCATTTTTTCCTGTATGGGTTGCAATGACTGGATTCGTATGTAATACGGGAATATCCATGTCTTTAAAGATTGCTTGTAATCCTTCTTTGAATCCATTTGCTAGTTCTAGCCCATCCGCATGAGAAATGCCAATTTGTCGAACATTTGGAATCTTACTTAATTCTGATTTCAATTCGTCAAACCATTTATTAAACGTTTTAACGCCTCGGCCTTTCGCTACAGGAATCAATTCCGTATTTTCAAAGTCCATGACAACTTTCATATTAAAAATGTTTGATAATAATCCTGTTGTACGGCTGATTCGTCCACCTTTAACCAAATTATCCAATGTTGAAATGCCAATGTATAATTTGGTATTTTGTTTGACGCGTTCAATTTCAGCTAAAATTTCTGGAACACCCGCTCCCGCTTGTGCCAATTTTGCTGCTTGAATGACTTGGAAAGACAAACCTTGGTCTGTAAAATCGCTATCAATCACCGTTACTTTACTTGATGATAAGTTGCTAGCTTGACGGGCCGCTTCAACCGTTCCACTTAAGCCTTTTGTCATGTGAATCGAAATTACTTCACTGCCATCTTCACCTAAGCGATCATATAATTCTACAAATTCACCAATTGGTGGTTGACTCGTTTTGGGTAAGGCCTTCGCATTAGCCATCATGTCCATAAATTTTTCGCCTGGCAAATGATCATCATCTGGATAAACAACGCCATCAACCATAATTGATAAAGGCATCATATGGATATTTAATTCATCTCTAAGACTTTTTTCCATCGTACATGAAGAATCCGTTACGATTTTAACGTTTGTCATAAATTTATCACTCTTTCTTTAAAAGGAACCTGTTTTCATGGTAGAATACCATTAAACGGTTAATTATCTAGTTATAGTATAACAGACACTGCCGAATTTTTCATCAAATTAAAATAAAGGAAGTGAATTTATTGGAAAAAACGCATTTCTCAAAAAAATACCTAATCGTGAACGAAGTCTTGAATGCAGTTACACATGGCATAGGCGCAGGTTTAAGTATTGCTGGCTTAGTCATTTTACTTGTTAAAGGAGCTCGTTTAGGCTCACCGATTCACGTGGTATCTTATGCTATTTATGGCTCCATGTTGATTCTACTTTTTTTATCTTCAACGTTATTTCATAGTTTAATTTTTACAAGAGCCAAAAAGGTCTTTCAGGTCTTCGATCATAGTTCTATTTTCTTATTGATTGCTGGCAGCTATACGCCGTTTTGCTTAATTAGTATTGGCGGTTGGTTAGGTTGGACCTTATTTAGTTTAGTCTGGTTAATCGCCATCGTCGGTATTGTCTATAAATCCCTCACGTTGCATAAACAAGAAACAGTGAAAAACATTTCAACGATTATTTATATTGTTTTAGGTTGGCTCTGTATCATCGCTGCTCGTCCGTTATATGAATCTCTTGGGTTTACAGGAACAGCGTTATTGGTCGCAGGGGGCGTGTCTTACACATTAGGTGCAGCCTTCTATTCATTGAAAAATGTGCGGTTTATGCATGTAGTTTGGCATTTGTTCGTCATGCTTGCAGCGATCCTCATGTATTTTTCTGTTCTCTTTTATACGTAATCACAGCACAATAAGAACACGATGCTCAAAGCGTCGTGTTCTTTTATTGCCCTAAATCTCTTTATTATAAAGGATTATTCTTCTTTTCGAATTATTTTAACATAAATTAGTAGAAAAGACTTTACAAAACGAACATACATTCGTATAATAACAATACGAACACTCGTTCGAATCAAATGAAGAGGTGATACACATGGAAGCAATTCGTCGTGTTGGATTTTTATTTTTTGTATTGGTTATAGGTATTTTTTTGGGAACATTAGGATTACGTCTTGCTTTTATGATCGTGACGCCGTTATTTATTCTTTGGTTTATGTCATGGGATGAGAAGCGTTATACACGTACACGTAAACAACAGCAAGCAAGATACGTTTATCGTAAGTTCCCTTAATAAATAATAAAACGGTGCGTTCCCCCCAAGCTATGCTCCGTTTTTATAAATATGTCAAAGAAAGAGCGAAGGATTAAATTCCTTCGCTCTTTCTAATTAAATTAGATTAGTATTCCATTAAGGTAACAATATCGTAGCCATCAATTTTATCGCGGCCATGTAAATCCATTAATTCAATTAGGAACGCACAACCAACCACAATACCACCTAATTGTTCGACTAATTCGATGGTTGCTTTAATTGTACCACCAGTTGCTAGCAAGTCATCACAAATCAAAACACGTTGGCCTGGTGTGATGGCATCTTTGTGCAACGTTAATGTATCTGAACCATATTCTAAGTCATAAGTCACTTCGATGGTTTCGCGAGGAAGTTTTCCTTTTTTACGAACCGGAGCAAAGCCAACCCCTAGTTCATAAGCCACTGGACAGCCGACAATAAAGCCACGAGCTTCCGGTCCTACAACCATATCAATTCTTTTTTCTTTCGCGTAATCCACGATTTGTTTCGTTGCTTCACGATAGGCATCCCCATTAGCCATTAATGGAGAAATGTCACGGAACACGATCCCTTTCTCAGGATAATCTGGAATGCTTGCAATGTAATCTCTTAAATCCATTTTTATTTGTCCTCCTCATTCCACAGCCATTGTTGTATTGTTTGACAATCACTGTAAAGTAGAAATTCTTCTGTTTTTATTTTTTTCAATCGTTGTTGGTACACTTGACTTTCAGTCAATGGTCGATTGTCGGGTTTCTCAATACTGTTTAAAACACCGCTTTCTATTGTAACAAATCCTAAGTCAAAAAACACCTGTATCATGAAAATTAATAATTTTTCTTGGATATTTAAGTAATTTGCCACCTTCGATAGCTGGGAACGTAGATTTACTTCTTTTTGCTGCAAAATAAATTTATACAATGTTGCAAATTGTTCACGTGAAGCCATACCGTTTAAATAAGCTTCTTCTGGTGAAATAAACATCATGTATATACGTTGTATCTCAGTTGCTTCAACAATTTCTTTAACCGTGATTGCTTCCACAGGACAGTCGACAAAAACCAGTTGTTCGATTTGATTTTGAGAAACAGCTTCCACCAATTCTTCTTGGTTTGACCAAACAATAATATTAGCGGTTGGATCTGAAATGAATTTTTGATTTTTTTCATCAAACAAAAGATAAGCTGTTGCTTCTGAAGGAATTGGTTTCGTTTGATTATTTTTGCCACGAAAATCAAATAATTGTCTTCCCGATACAGCAAAATCAGTCACCATTAATTGTGGTTTCTTACGACCATTCCATTCATTGATGGAAAGTTGGCCTGCCACATCGGCGGTTCCTTGTGCTAGTTCATCCGCTTGAGGCCCCATTTGAAAAGCAATTGCATCCAATTGTGCCCCTTCTTGATTCATTTGAAATTTCAGATGTGCATTATCTGCACCAATTTTACGAATTTGCGTAGGCGTGATTTCCTTAAATACAAAAGTTGGAACAGTATTATCGGTCCCAAAAGGCGCCAAAATACGCAATTGATCAATAAAAGTAGTCGTGGCCTGCGAAACCGCTAAGCTCTCACTAATGAGCAACTCTTGTCCATTAGCCATATCAATTTGATTTTTTTCAATAAAGTGTGCCAAATGTTCTTGAACAAAAGGAATATTTTCAACAGGTAAAGTCATTCCCGCTGCCATATGATGCCCACCAAAATGAGTGAATTGCTCACGCACTTCGTTCAACGCCTCATAGAGATTCAATGCGCTAATGCTGCGTCCAGAGCCTTTAGCGGTCGTACCAGATTCATCTATTGCTAAAATAATGGTTGGTTTCCCCGTTTCTTGCATAATGCGGCCCGCGACAATCCCTAAGACGCCTTCATGCCAGCCTTGTTTCGCTAAAATATGGACCGGCGCATTCGGGTCGATTAAATCCAGCGCTTCTTTGGCAATCGTCGTTACAATGTCTTTTCGTTCATTGTTTTGTTGATCAATATATTTAGCGATTTCCAGCGCTTGCTCTTCATCAAATGTAGTCATTAATTCAACACCTGGTGCGGCTTCCCCTAATCGACCTAATGCGTTTAAACGAGGTCCAATGGTAAAGCCAATTGATTCTTCTGAAACAGCTTCCTTTTTCACACCCGCTTCTTGTAGTAAAACGTCTAAACCAATTCGATCACCAGTTTGAATCATTTGCAGGCCCATTTTGACAAACGTTCTATTTTCATCGGTTAATGAAACCAAGTCAGCAATTGTCCCAATTGCTACCAAATCTAATAACTCAATTGGCAATTCACCAAGTAACGCAGTAGCGACTTTGAAAGCCACACCAACACCAGCTAAATCTCCAAAAGGATAGTCTCCTTGCGGATGTCTAGGGTGGACAATCGCATAGGCTTCTGGTAATTGTTCAGGCAATTCATGATGGTCAGTAACGATTACATCTACTCCTTGTGCCATAGCGTAGTTAATTGCTTCATGTCCGGCTACACCATTATCAACGGTTACAATTAATTGGACTCCTTGTTCAATTTGTTCAGCAAATACGTCTTTATTAGGTCCATATCCATGAACAAAACGATTCGGTAGAAAGTACTGAACCATGCCACCGACTAATTCGATTGCTTCTTTCATAACCGTGGTACTAGTGATACCATCTGCATCATAATCCCCATAGACAAGGATTTGTTCACCCGCTTCGACGGCTTGCTGGATGCGGGCTACCGCTTTCTCCATATCATGCATTAAGAACGGATCATAAATATCTTCGATAGTCGGATGTAGAAACTTACGTAATGCTTCTTCTGTCCGGATATTGCGGTGCCATAAAAGTTGGCCAATTAATGGATTAATTTGTTCTTTTTTTAATTGTTCTATAAATTCTACAGGTAATTCTGTCTTTGTCTGTAACTGCCATTGATAGTTTGATTTTTTCACGACGTCACTCCTAACCAAGTAATTATAGCAAAATTTTTCCAAAAACTAAAGAAAGCATTTTTTTAAATCTGAGAAAAAAACTGTGATATCTGTTAGATAAATAGCAGATATCACAGTTTTATTTTAAAAGAAACTTAGCGATAAAGTCTCTTCCTTATTTTTGTTCCTCTTCATTCACACGAGGTTTCACATAACGATCAATACGACTACCTGACACAGGCGTTGCGTCTACTTCTGTGTTTGATGTTTGTTCGTTGACCACTGGTTCTGCGACTTGTGGTGCTGCCGCTTGTTTGGCTTGCAAATCAGCCAATTGATTATCAAAAGAACGTTGAACTTTTTCCGTTTCTTCTTTGACTAATTTATCCATATCATTTTTATAAATATCCAACTCTTTTTGTACAGCTTTTAATTCCTTACGTTGGTTCCAAATGGTGGTTGTGGAGGTTAGTAATCCAACTAGTGCGCCAATAATTGCAGAACCTAAAATAATTAAGATTAACGGTCCACTAATTTTAGTAAAACCAAAGTTTACTGGAACAGCTTGATTATTTAAAACAGCAAAAATAACAACAATTAAGACCAACACAAGGCCCAAAATAACACGCCATTGATTTTTCATGACTTGATCGACTCCTTTATTTTTTATTTAAAATATTTCCCGCTATGAAATCTCCTAAATGTGGAAACAATGTATAAAAGCGGGCAGCTGCTTCCATGACAAACGGACGATTAATCTCACGTCGAGAAGTCCCCATACTCCCAACCACTTCTTTCGCTAATTTCGTAGGGTCTAAAACAATTTTATCCACCGCAGCTAGATAAGTGCCTGTCGGGTCCGCCTTATCAAAGAATTCTGTTTGGATTGGTCCTGGATTGACAGTCGTTACTGCTACACCCAACGGTTTCAATTCTAAACGTAAAGCATTTGAAAAACCTAACACAGCAAATTTCGTTGCAGAATAAACGGTTGATTTAGCTGTAGCCATCTTCCCAGCCATTGAAGCAACGTTGATAATATGTCCTTGCCCAGCTTCAATCATTTTAATAGCTACTTTTTGAGTAAACGTCATCATTCCTAGAACGTTGACATCAAACATTTGGCGTGCAACAGCCAAGTCAATTTCAACAAAATTTTCAAACAAGCCAAAACCAGCATTGTTGACTAAAACATCTATAGAACCAACTTCTGCTGAAATAGCTTCAACCACACGTTCAACACTTTCTGGATCGGCAATATCTAATTGATAAGAAAATGCTTCTCGTCCGCTTAAAGCGGCACACTGCTCGCGAACTTTACCAATCAAATTAATTCTGCGGGCGCAGACAACGACGACCGCTCCTTGTTTAGCTGCTTCATAACAAATTTGTTCACCTAAACCAGCTGAACCTCCAGTTACGACAACGACTTTATTTGTTAAATCCATCTAAGCTCCTCCTTCATTGGCAAATGGAATCTCAATGATATCCATATCTTTCACGATTTTTGTATTGGGGAAAATTTCTTGGGCTTCTTCTTGAAGCTGATAGGCCTCTTTGGTTAAATAACGGGCACTAATATGCGTTAAGATAAGTTGTTTTACTTGCGCTTCTTTTGCAACTTCAGCTGCTTGTTGACTGGTTGAGTGGAAGTAGGCTTTTGCCATTTTTGCTTCGTGTTTATTAAACGTACTTTCATGGACTAAAACATCCGCTCGTCGTGCTAAGGTTACGCTATTTTTGGTTTTGCGAGTGTCTCCTAAAATCGTCACGATTCGTCCAGGTTTACGCTCTCCCACAAACGCTTGTCCATTAATTTCCTGTCCATCAAAAACAATCGTTTCACCACGTTTGAGTTTGCCATACAACGGCCCAGAAGGAATCCCTAAAGCTTGAAGTTTCTCTACTTGTAATTCTCCTTCATGCGCTGCTTCCTCAATTCGATAGCCAAAGCTCGTGATGCCATGGTCCAAGATATTACAGCGAACAGTGAATTGTTTATCTTTAAAAATAACGTCATTTTCTTTCGTTAATTCAATAAATTTCAGTGGATAGGACAACCGCGATTGCGAGACCCGTAAAGAAGTCTTGACAAAGTCAGCAACCCCAACTGGTCCATAGATTTCTAAAGGTTCTGTCCCGCCCTGAAAAGAACGACTACTTAACAAACCAGGTAAACCAAAAATATGATCCCCATGTAAATGTGTAATAAAAATCTTTTCAATTTTTCTTGGGCGAATACTACTTTTTAAAATTTGCAATTGAGTCCCTTCACCACAATCGAAGAGCCAAACTGCATTTCGTTCATCTAATAATTTCAACGCAATTCCTGTGACATTGCGATGTTTTGCTGGTACACCAGCGCCTGTTCCTAAAAATTGTATTTCCATCTGCTACCATACTTTCTTTTAAACTTCCTTTTTATTTTAGAAGAAGTTTGCTCCTTTAGCAAATAATAATTTATCTATTTTCTCAAAGTTTTCTTCTTAGCTTACCGTATTTTACGATAAAATAACAAAAAATTAGCAAACTACCATAAAAAACCGTGATTTCTTAGTATTTTAAAAGACTGTTTTCCTTTATTCAGAAAACAGTCTTTGCTCCTTATTCTTCTTTCGATGTTGCTTCTTTGTGTTGTTCTTTTTTTGCTTGCCACGATTGTTTCGCTTCATTTGCAACTTCGTTCGCATCGTTAATTTCTTGTTGGACTTCCTCTAAATCAAGCCGCGTGATTTCGCCACCTAAGTCAAACATAACCAATTGGTTGAGCGGACGGTTGTCTTCTTCTTCTGCAATTAATAATAATCCCGTTTGTCCTTCATCAATCTTTTGAATCACATGTTCAAAAACCGTTTGTGCTTCTTGAATTTCTTTGGCGTCTTTGCTTGCACCATACATACTTCCAGCAAACCAGCCAAAAAGAATGCCCAGAGGACCACCTAATATGCCTACTAGCATCCCAATCATGCTATCTTTTGATGTATGATTGTTGCCTGTAAAATCGATAAAATCATTGATTTTAAATTGATGCTGGCCATCATTAACATGCGTAACAACCGCCATTTGCTCACCTTTAAGCTGTCTTTCTGCCTGCATCTTTTTTATTTCGGAAAATGCTTGGTACGATTTACTTTCAATATCAAAGTTCATAATGATAATTCGTTTTGCCATACAAATCGCTCCTTTATTCTGGATACATCTATTTTAGCAAGAAAGGCCTGTCTCTAGCAATGAAAACTTTTTGGTTATGTATAAAAAAAGAAGATAGCTGGGCTACCTCCTTGTTAATGCTTATTTACCATCAAGAATATTTAAACGGACCTTTTTCGGACCATCGATACGTACACTATAAACAATTGTCCGAATTGCTTTTGCAACACGCCCTTGTTTACCAATGATACGTCCAATATCTTCTTTGGCCACAGTCAAATTATACTCGAGGAAATCAGTTGATTCCTCAATTTCTAATGAGACTGCTTCAGGTTGACTGACTAACGGACGGACAATAGTTAAAATTAACTCTTTCACATCTGCCATATTCAATCACCTTATTTCTTAACGTTTTTAGCTTCATGATGTTTTTTCATAACGCCTTCTTTTGAAAGGATGTTACGAACTGTATCAGAAGGTTGCGCACCTTTAGATAACCAATCTAAAACTAAATCTTCTTTTAAAACTACTTCTGCAGGGTCTTTCAAAGGGTTGTAAGTACCTACAGTTTCGATGAAACGTCCATCACGAGGAGAACGAGAATCAGCTACTACAATACGGTAAAAAGGACTCTTTTTAGAACCCATACGTTTTAAACGAATTTTAACTGCCATTATTAAATACACCTCCATTAACTTAATCACAAGAGTTAGTTTAACAGATTAACAACAACCTGTAAAGAGTTTTTTCTTGACACCTTTACTTTTTTTCAATTTTTTTAGCCAATTTGCAGGAAAACAAACGAAATAATGAAGAATTTTTACAAAATTTGATAATAGTTGTACTGGTTTCTCACTTGAAAGCCTTCTGTTTGATAGAGATGAAGCGCTGCTTGATTTTCTGTTTCAACTTCTAAAAAAATAGTCGCTGAAGCTGAATTTTCTAAAATCATTCGGAGCGCAGACTGTAACACTTGACGGCCAAGACCGCGACCTCGTTGCGTTTTTGTCACAACAAAGCCATAAATCCCCCATTCGTTTTCAAAATGATCCAAACGTAGCGTGGCTAAAAGTTGATTGTTTTCTTTATAAATAAGTGTTCGTTGAAGGTCCTCCGGCAAAGGCGTACCTTCTAGTAACCTAGCCAAGGAATGCAAATCAGCCACTTGTGGTCGGAGAAGTGTCAGCTTCGCCAAATCCTGTGAGTAAGTTTCTCTTTGAAAAACCAGATACTGTTCTGAAAAAGCTGGCACAATTCCTTGTCTATTAAAATAATTCAGGCCAACAGATTGCTTGTCGTCCATCACGAGAAAGACTTCTTTCATTCCCCACAAAGCTGCTTGCTTTTCGAGTTCTTGAACAAGTTCTTCAAAAAATGGCCCTACATTTGGCGCAACAATCGTCGCTTCCAAGGTTTCCCCATCAAAACAATACCCTACGATATACGCTTGTATGGTTTGTTCCTTCCTGTATAAACCATAATAAGTATAAGCTGATTCCTCAGGAAATGTTTGTTCCAATTTATAAAAAGTTCCTTGTTTAATCATTTCCTTGTTTTTTAATTCAGTCAATGTTTGTTTCTCCAACTGTGTTAACTGTCGGCGCCAATTTATTTTTTTATTCAAGCAGTTGCTCCTTTACTCATCCTTTTACTAGCTATTATACGTGAAGTTACGAAGTTCAACAATGTACAAGGATAAAACGTTTGCGCTTTTTTTGAAAAAGTACTATCATAAAGTAAGTAAAAGAAAAATGGAGGGATTTACATGACAAAAAAAATTGGTATTTTTGTAGGGAGTTTAAGAAAAGATTCATTTAACAAATTGGTAGCAAAAACAATGGCGGACTTATTTCCAGCTGATTTCGAACCTGTTTTTATTAACATTGGTGATTTAGAATTATACAATCAAGATTTGGATGATGAAGGAACCCCCACCGAAGCTTGGACAACATTCCGTGAAGAAGTCAAACAAGTAGATGGTGTGATGTTTGTAACACCAGAATATAACCGTTCAGTACCAGCTGTTTTAAAAAATGCATTGGATGTCGGTTCACGTCCGTATGGCGAAAGCGTTTGGGATAAAAAACCAGGACTTGTGGTGAGTGTTTCACCAGGTGCAATTAGCGGATTTGGTGCGAACCATCATTTAAGACAATCATTAGTCTTCTTAAATGTTCCAACTTTACAACAACCTGAAGCCTATATTGGCGGTATTACGAACTTAATTGGTGAAGATGGTAAAATTATTGATGGCACTGTTGGCTTCTTACAATCAATTGTAGATGCTTACGTGGATTTCTTTAATCGCTTAACTGCCTAATTGAATCAATCGAGAAAAAGTGAGGCAACTTTTTACAGGTTGTCTCACTTTTTTTATTTTTTTGCTTGACCCTCTCGTTACGTAAAGGTTTATGATAGATTTTGTCAGGAGGAATGAATGATGGAATATACAATAAAAAAAATGGCTTCACTATCTGGCGTCAGTGCACGGACGTTACGATATTATGATGAAATTGGTCTTCTTCAACCAGCCAGAATTAATTCTTCTGGTTATCGAATTTACGGGCAAGCCGAGGTGAATCGTTTGCAACAAATTCTTTTTTACCGTGAATTGGATCTGAAACTAGATGAAATTAAAGAAATTTTGGAGCAACCTAACTTTAATGTTGAACAGGCTTTATACGAGCATCAACAAAAACTATTGGAAAAGCGCAATGAAATTGATCGTCTTTTAGCCTCTGTTCAACAAACCTTACACCATTACAAAGGAGAGATAAACATGTCAGATCAGCAAAAATTCGAAGCATTCAAACAACAAAAAGTTCAAGAAAACGAAGAAAAATATGGTAAAGAGATTCGGGAAAAATATGGCAACGAAACGATTGAACAAGCCAACAAAAAATATTTAAACTTGACGGAAAAAGACATGCAAGCAATGCAGAACGTGGAAAAAGATTTATTTTCTAAGTTAGCCATGTATCAAAAATCACCCAAGTTGACTAGCCAACTTGCGCAAGAAATTTTCCAATTACACAAAGATTGGTTAATGTACTCTTGGTCAAGCTATTCGCCAGAAGCACATAAAGGGTTAGGACTTATGTATGTTGGTGATGAACGATTTACGTCATATTATGAACAACACGGCGCTGGTTTTACCGAATCGTTAAACGCAATTATCCAAAACTACGCTTAAACAGAAAGTGCGCCATCAGTCGAAGAGACTGATGGCGCACTTTCTGTTTCTTACGATAATTAACTAAAGCCTGTTTATCTTTTTTTCTTTTTCTTCTTTTTGTTTTTCTTCATCATACGATTCATGGCCATTTTACCTAGCTTGCCTTTAACGCCGCCACCTAACATTTGATCCATACCAGGAATGTTCATATCCCCTTTGGACATTTGTTGCATCATTTTTTTGGATTCTTTAAATTGTTTAATCATACGATTGACTTCAACCACACTATTTCCTGAACCAGCTGCAATTCTGCGGCGGCGACTAGGATTTAATAGATCAGGATTTTCACGTTCTGCAGGGGTCATTGATAGGACCATCGCCCGTTTCCGTGCCACATCTTTTGGATCGACTTTGACATTTTCAATACCAGGCATGTTACTCATTCCAGGGATCATTTTTAATAAGTCTTCAATCGGTCCCATGCCCATAACTTGATCCAATTGCTCAATAAAATCGTTAAAGTCAAAACTGTTTTCTTTCATTTTTTGAGCAAGTTCTTCTGCTTTTTTCTCATCGTAATCTTGTTGCGCTTTTTCAATTAGCGTCAACATGTCCCCCATACCTAGGATACGACTCGACATACGATCGGGATGGAAAATTTCTAAATCGGTTAATTTTTCACCAGAACCGACAAATTTAATCGGAGCGCCCGTTACTGCCCGAATTGACAGCGCAGCCCCCCCACGAGTATCGCCGTCCATTTTGGTAATAACAACCCCAGTAATTCCAAGCTGTTCATTAAAACTATCTGCAACGTTGACAGCATCTTGCCCCGTCATCGCATCAACAACTAACAGAATTTCATTGGGATTAGCCAACTCTTTAATTTGTTTCAATTCGTCCATTAAAGCTTCGTCAATGTGTAAACGGCCGGCCGTATCAATTAAGACATAATCATTTTTCTTTTCTTTTGCTAATGCTAACCCTTGACGAACAATTTCCACTGGATTAGCATCTGTTCCCATATCAAAAACGGGAACTTCTAATTGTTGACCTAAAACCTTCAACTGATCAATCGCTGCTGGACGATAAACGTCACCAGCGATTAAAAGCGGACGAGCGTTTTCAGTTTTCATTAAGTGTTTTGCTAATTTACCAGTAAAAGTTGTTTTACCAGCCCCTTGTAACCCTGTCATCATAATCACTGTCGGGATTTTTGGAGATTTATTCAGTTCAACCGTTTCTGAACCTAACGTTTTCGTTAATTCTTCATCAACAATTTTTACAATTTGTTGGGCTGGTGATAAGCTTTCTAATACTTCGACTCCTACTGCCCGTTCTCTGACGCGTTTTGTGAAATCTTTGACCACTTGTAAATTAACGTCGGCTTCTAATAAAGCCAAACGGATTTCTCGCATCATTTCTTTTACGTCGGCTTCGGAAACTTTTCCCTTACGACGGATTTTACTCATTGCCTGTTGTAGGCGGTTTGTTAAACTCTCAAAAGCCATAGTTTCATTCCTCTATTTCTTGAATTTGTTCAATATATTTTTTGATTTCACTATCTTTGGGATAAGTTTCTTGAACATACTGCTGTAGTTGTTCAAGATATTCTTTCCGTACAACATAGTTTGAATAAAGATGTAACTTTTTTTCATATTCTTCTAAAATTTTTTCGGTTCGTTTAATGTTATCATAAACCGCTTGGCGACTAACCTCATATTCTTCCGCAATTTCTCCTAAAGAAAAGTCATCAGCATAGTAAAGCTCCATATAATTCATCTGCTTTTCCGTTAATAATGTCGAATAAAATTCAAATAACGCATTCATGCGGTTTGTTTTTTCCATTTCCATGAGCCGTGCTCCCATCTTCAATCCCTTATAGGTTACCGATTTCATAGGGAATAGTCAATCTTTTTTTACTAAGTTTTTACCTTTTAAAAAGAAATGTCCGCAAGTTGCCATGTTTCTTCAGAATAAACGGTCATTCCTTGTTGAATAAAATAAGCAGTTGCGACTCCAACTCCAGCTTTTTTAATGCCAGAAAATTGTCCATCATAAATCAGCTGGCTGCCACAGCTGGGACTTTTTTCTTTCAAAATCAAGGTTGTAATTTGTTGGGCTTTTAATTTTTGATACGCGCGTTGTGCCCCTGCTTTAAATGCCTCAGTGACATCTTCCCCGTTATCCGTATATACATAAGCAGTATTCGCCCAAACATCGAAGCCGTCCCCGCCAATGATTTCTGCTGGCGGACGTGGAATGGGCAACTCTCCTAAAACTTCGGGACAAATCATTATTGCTTTTCCATTAGTTACAAGTTGTTTTAACGCTTCTTGTTCTTGAGATTTTCCATCGTAACGGCAACAAATCCCACCTAAGCAACTACTAATACCAATCATTCGCTTCTCCTCATTTCATTTCTCTATTATACCATGAGTTGACTTTTCTCAAAAGTAGCATTCTCGCTTACTTTAAAGTACGTTCTTCCTCTAAAAATATGTTAAACTAACAATAGTGAAATATACACTTATTTTCAGAAATTTCTTGAAGGAGTTATGTAAATGAAAAAAGTTCTTGTCGTCGATGATGAACCATCGATTTTAACTTTGTTAACCTTTAATTTGGAAAAAGAAGGCTATCAGGTGACTACTTCCGAAGATGGTAAAAACGGCTTCGAATTAGCTTTGTCTAATCAATATGATTTTATAATTTTAGATGTAATGCTTCCTGGTATGGATGGCTTAGAAATTACCAAAGCACTTCGTCGAGAAAAAATTGACACGCCTATTTTGATTTTAACTGCCAAAGATGAACAAGTAGATAAAATCATCGGCTTAGAAATTGGGGCAGATGATTATTTAACAAAACCTTTTAGTCCCAGAGAAGTCCTAGCACGCATGAAAGCTATTTTTCGTCGTTTAAAACCTACCACGACCGAACCGCTTCAAGAGGACACACCTAAAGCTCCGCTTGTGATTGGCGAGATTCGTGTGGATGAACAAAATTATGAAGTCTTTGTGCGCAATCAGCCCATTGAACTAACACCGAAAGAATTTGAATTACTCGTTTACTTTATGAAACGCAAAGATCGGGTCATTAATCGGGAAACCTTGTTGGAACGAATTTGGCAATATGACTTCGCTGGACAAAGTCGCATCGTCGATGTCCACATTAGTCATTTACGTGATAAAATCGAGCCCGATCCCAAACGGCCCGTTTACTTAGTAACTGTCCGTGGCTTTGGCTACCGTTTTCAGGAGCCAAAACGATGAAAAAGAGACTGCGGATTGAATATTTTTTAGTTGCGGCAGTCATGCTTTTATTATTTGTCGGGAGTATTGCAGCGACCAATTTTTTCTTTCAAAAAGAAATGGTTGCTCAGCAAGAAACCTATTTAAGAAGAAAAAATACCCTTTTAACAGACCAGTTGCCCCCTTCCGTTTTCGAAAAAGGGCAACTGACAAACCAACAACAACTCCTTGTCACCCATGCGTTAGATGATGCAGAAGAACGGGTAACTTTGTTGCAAAAAAATGGTACCGTCTTTTTTGACAGCAGCCAAAATGAACCGCTAGAGTCGCACAAAAAACGACCTGAAATCGCTGCGGTTCTATCAGGAGCTACCTATGGTTCAGCTTTACGAAAGAGTAAAACGTTAAATAAAGAACTTCTGTACGTTGCCACGCCTGTTTTAAAATCAGGAGAAATCGTTGGTATTATTCGGATTTCGGAACAAACCGCGCTATTTTCTAAAAATATCCAATCTTTTCGTCGCTATATTATCTTTACATTTGGCATCTTGTTCCTACTAATTACCTTGTTTATCTTTTTATTGTTACGGCAAAAAAATCAACCGCTAGTGACTGTCTTACCGATTCTGAAACGAATGCTTAAACATCCAGATGAAAATCGATCCATTATCCAGCAATCTTCTGAATGGAATGAACTTTACGAAACTATTAACTTACTGAGTCAACAAGTAAGTCAAACGTATAAAGCGTATACGTCTGCGGATGAGCAATTTCACGAACTTTTAGATGAGTTGATGATTGGTGTCTTTATCATTGATACGCAAGGACGGCTTCGTCTGTTGAACCCTAAAATGCAGGAAATGTTAGGACTCTCTGCTAAAAATATGCAAAGCAATTATCTTGAAGTGATTCAAGACGCCGATTTGATTCATTTAATCCATCAAGTCGTCGCTGAAAAAAACAGCTTACATCAAGAAATCACTGTGACACAGGGACCAACACCTTTACGCTTAGATCTTTCTCTTCGTTACTTGGATGATCAAAGTGCCAATGATTATCAAGTGTTAGGAATTGCCTATGATTTAACGCGCGTTCGCCAACTAGAAAAAATGCAAAAAGATTTTGTATCAAACGTGTCTCATGAATTAAAAACGCCTGTCACTTCTCTTTTGGGCTTTACCGAGACACTCATAGACGGCGCCAAAGAAGATCCGGAAGTCCTTAATCAATTTTTGCACATCATGCAAAAAGATGCCCAGCGTCTGCAACAATTAATTCAAGAAATTTTAGAACTTTCTCGGGGCAGCGCGACAATTCCTTATGCAGAGCAAGAAATTACTTTAGAAAAATTTATTACAGAAATTCTCGGTTCTTATCAGCAACAATTGGCAGCAAAACAGCTGAAAACAGTCGTTCATGGTCTGCCAGAGAGCCAGTTTTTCACCAAATACGAATTGTTTTATCCAATCGTGAAGAATCTAATTGAAAATGCCATTCAGTATTCCCAAGAAAATGGTCAGATTACTATTTCTTATGCTATAGAAAATCAGCAATTACGTTTATCTGTTCAAGATACTGGCATTGGCATTAGTCAAAAAGACCAAGAACGGATCTTTGAACGGTTCTATCGTGTCGATAAAGCACGTAGCCGTCATTCTGGTGGCACCGGTCTAGGTCTAGCTATTGTCCAAAATTACACAGAATTATTAGGCGGTAAAATCGCCATTGATAGTCACTTAGGCTTAGGGACCACTTTTACAATCACCTTGCCTTTAACAAAAAAAGAAGCCTAAAAAAACTCAGCCAATCCTGTTTATTGGCTGAGTTTTTTTGTTTATTTTTCAGTTACTTTTCCATTTACATCACGTTCTACTTGCATATCTGTGATGGCTAAATAACCTAAGTCTTTGACAATTGTTTTTTGAACATCATCGGTGACCATATAGTCTAAGAAGGCTTTTACATCTTTATTAGGCTCCCCTTTTGTATACATATGTTCATAAGACCAGATTTTCCATGAATTGTCTTTCACGTGTTCTTCTTTTGGTTCAACACCATCAATGCTTAAGGCAACGGTGGAATCATCCATATAAGAAAAAGCTAAATAGCTGATTGCTCCTGGTGTTTGTTCAACAATTTTACGAACTGTTCCCGAAGAATCTTGTTCTTGTGATTGAACTGGTTTAGCTCCATCTAAGCCCCATTTTTCAAATGTTGCTCGGGTGCCACTTCCGTTTGCGCGGTTTATTACGACGATTTCTTGATCTTTGCCGCCCACTTCTTTCCAGTTTTTGACTTTGCCAGTAAAGACATCAATCAATTGTTGCTTCGTTAAATTCTTCACGCCGACTTCTTTGTTGACCACTGGTCCCATACCGACCACGGCCACCCGATGATCGACTAATTTAGAGGCATCCACGCCATCTTTCTCTTCGGCAAACACATCGGAATTTCCAATGGTCACTGCGCCATCTGCAACTTGCGAAAGTCCTGTTCCGCTGCCGCCACCTTGGACAGAAACTGTATAATTAGGATGTTCTTGTGTAAATTGATCTTTCGCAGCATCTACTAACGGTTGTAAAGCGGTGGAACCAACAGCGACAATTTTAACTGGTTTGTTACTATCCGCTTCGCTGGATTTTTCAGTTGTGCCTCCTTGAGCTCCGCACCCAGTTAATAATAACCCTAGACTCAGCATAGTTGCTGCAATTACACGTTTTTTCATCTTTGCACTTCCTTTTCAATTAGTTACAAGTTTAGTCTACCAAGACTCTGTTAATTCTGTTTCAATTAAATGTAAATAAAAGGTAAAGGTGTGTAAAGAATCTATAAAGGCTAGTGCGTTACGCGTTGTGTCGCCATGTAATGTGCAATTCGTTCCATGGCCGTTGTTAATTTATCCATATCGGACGCATAACTAATTCGGACGTATCCTTCTGCTTCTGGGCCAAAAGAAATACCTGGAATCAACGCTACTGCTTCTTTTTGCGCTAAATCAATACAAAATTTCATAGAATCTTGTTCATAACCAGTAGGAATCTTAGCAAAAATATAAAAGGCGCCATTTGGACGTGCAACCTCAAACCCCAATTGAGTCATCTGTTCATAAACAAAATCGCGCCGTTTCCGATACTCTTCTTTCATAATTTCAGCATCATGCATTCCTTCGATTAAGGCACGAACAGCCGCTTTTTGAGACACTGTTGCAGCCGCAGTAACTAAATACTGATGAACTTTAATGATCTCCGCTGTTAAAATCGCTGGTGCAAAAATAAAGCCAATCCGCCAGCCTGTCATGGCATGTGATTTCGACAAACCGTTAATTAAAATCGTTTGGTCACGTAACATTTCAGCAATCGAAACATGACTCTCATCATAAGTTAACTCACTATAAATTTCATCGCTAATCACAAAAATGTCGTATTTTTTTAGAACATCAGCAATTGCTTGCAACTCTTGGCGGTTATAGGTGACACCAGTTGGGTTGCTAGGATAATTTAAAATAATTGCTTTGACTTGTTCCCCATGCTCGGCCATTGCCGCTTCAATCATTTCAGGGGTCAAGACAAAATCGTTGCCTCGTGTATCCAAATATACCGGTTCCGCCCCCGCCAATGTAATAATTGGTTCATACCCTGGGTAAATAGGTGCTGGCAATAGCACTTTGTCACCTTGTTCTAAAATTGCTAATAACGAAGCTGAAATCGCTTCTGTTGCTCCAACTGTTACTAAAATTTCTGTCCCAGGCTGGTAAGTCAAATGGTACTTTTCTTTCATAAAATAAGCGGCTGCTTCACGGACATCTAATAAACCAGACATCCCTGTATAATGAGAAAAATTCGTATCAATTGCTTCTTTGGCTGCTTTTTTGACATGCTCAGGTGTGTTAAAATCCGGCTCTCCTAGCGTTAATTTTAAAATACCTTCAATTCCTGAGACTTGTTCGTCAAATTGACGAATTAAAGAAACAGCAATTTTATTTACTTGACGATTAAAACGATTGGTTAAATCCATTTAGCTTCACTCCTTCAGTTGACGTTATAGTAGCACAAATTGACCGTAAAATGAATGATTTTCTCATTGTTTCGCTAGATTTTTATTATAAATATCTCAAAAAAACGACAGAGAAGAAAATAGGAGAACTTTGTCCTTTTCAACAAAGTTCTCCTATTTATTTATTTTTCGAAACGCCATGTCCGAATTTCAAACGGACGTAATGGTGCATCAACTTCTATCGCTGGTGTCAACGGTTCTTCTAATACATTTGTTAAACAAGTCGCTGGTTGTGTCTCTTTGTGAAGTTCACAAGGAATATTTTGCGCTGTTAGATTAAAGCCACGAACGACTAAATGATTTGTTTGCTCTTGACGTTTAACGGCTGTCCAACCAATTGGTCCTTCTGCCGTTGTCAAATAGACATGGTTCGGTGCTAGTTTACCTTCATGACGCGTAGTAGTAGCTGCAGTAAAAGGAATTTGTGCACTATAGGCTTGTTGATACGTAGCAAAGCGTTCTTCTGGTTTTCCATGCAATGACAAACCATATTTAAAGGTATATTCTCCTTGGCATTGTGCTTCTGGTGTCGCAAAATAGCCCCAATCACCTAGTTCGCCAACACAACGAATTAATGTGACCGCAATGGTTCCATCTGCCAATACTTCATACTCATTTAAGCCTTCATTGAAGATAGTCACGCCTTTATTTTGGTCATGAACATTCACAAACGCTTGTTGGTGCTGCGGGTTTGTTGGATTTTCCCATGCGTCGCTTACTTGATTTGGTCGTGTCACGACTTCATAAATACTATCCGCTTCGTGTGTTTCTGTGACCATGCCAGTTGGGAAAAGCACGCGTAAACGATGATCTTTGATTTGATTATTAATGGTTGTTTCAAAGAATAATTGGTTACTTTCTTTGATCATTGTAACCACTGTCGTTATTTCGAACGGGCGAAGCGTCGTTGAACGTTGTGCTTGGCGTTCTCTAAACTCACGAACAGCCTTTTGTTCTTCTTCTAATCGTTCATCTGCTGAAACTGGTAACATGACGGTTTGTTTAATTTGATAACTTGCTTTTACAGGGGAATTTTCTTTATTCGTAATTTCAGCCGTTACATTTTCGGTTGTAATTCCTTGGTCTTCGGTCGGTTTGAAAAAGATATATTCATTCCCAATGTCGCCAGTATCTTCAAATGTTAACAATTTTGAAAATGTTTCTCCTGTTTTTTTGTCAGCAATGGTTAAGCTACCATTGTTTTCAATTTTCACTTGAATAAATTCGTTTTCCATTTCATTTGTTGCTGGTTGAGCCAAAAGACTTCCTTCAAAAGCTTTCGTTTCTCCTTGAATCAATGCAAAGCTATCCCAAGAGAATGGCGCCATTTCTTTGACAGATAATTCGACCATTAAGTATTTAGCCATGTACGGTTGACGGAAAGCATCTTTAGGTAAATCGTAACCAAAACGAACATCTTCTTTGACAATACGGCTTGCAACGGCTTTTCCAGTTGGATCAATCACTTGATAATCTGGGGTGGCTTTTTGTTTTAATTCATGATAAAGATCTTCAGGTTTTCCTGTATAAAATGGCAATCGTTCAATCTCCACTTCCACAGTGACAACCTCCGTTTTCTGATAGCCACTAGTATTAAATAAAACAAACGGGTGCGCTTTTTCTGGGAAAACACTTGTATCAATTGCTTCTGTTAATTGTCGTGTTGCTTCATCTGCTAAGAAATGCCCGACATCATTGGCATTTTCAAAGCGAGTCATCATGCCTCGGTGAACCTCGTCGACAGAACAGCCACAAATACTATCGTGCGGATGGTTTTGAAGCAATGTTTTCCAAGCATAATCAAATTGCTCATGTGGGTAGTCGCCAGTTACTTCGTAAGCCATTGCTGCTAAAGGTTCTGCGATATTTTCTAATTGGCGTTGGACTTTTGTGTTCCACTGTTTTAAATAGACGCGAGCAGAAGAAGTATTGGCTAATGTGTACCAGCCATCCGTTTCTTGACTCGTTAATTCGCCTGTTACTGTTCCTAAATCTTCTGGTAACTCCTCTTGAACAGCTTTCAAATAGTCATCGAAATTGGAATGAATAAATTCATATTCTGGGAATAGTTCATTGGCTAAAGCGATGGCCTTAGTAATATCTCTTTGTACCGGTTGGTGGTCGACCCCATTCATCATCAATAAATGGTTTGTGGAAGCGTAACGTTCCACATCAGCCAATTTTTGTTTCCAAAAAGCGATTGCCGCTTCTTTTTCTGAAGGAATTTCGTTCCCGTTACTATACCAGTTCGCAAAAAGCAAGCCGAAAATTTTCGTTTGGTCAGGACCTTCCCACCACATTTCAGAATATTGTGAGCTATAGTCGCTTTCTAAGACTTGATTATCAAAGCCAATCGGTTTCACCCCACGTCCAAAGGCAGCCGCAGGCAGATTTGCTAATTGCATCATTTGAGGCGTTTGACCCATGTTACCAAATGTATCCGGGAAGTAACCTAATTGAACTGGTGCTCCCCATTTTTGACTTTCTAAATGCCCAATCAGCATGTTTCGAACATTGGATTCAGAGCTAATTAAAAAGTCATCTTGTAAAATATAAAATGGTCCGATTTTTAGTTTGCCTGCTTGGACAGCTTTTTTCACGGCTTCTTTTTTCTCTGGGCGAACTTGTAAATAGTCGTCTAAGATAATCGTTTGTCCATCTAAATGGAAACTGTTAAACTCTGGATCATTTTCAATTAAATCTAATACATTATCCACTAATTCAATTAAGCGCATATGATGTTCTTCATAAGGAAGATACCATTCACGATCCCAATGACTATGGGAAACAATATAGACTTTTTTCTTTGTCATCACTTTTCCTCCTATTTTTCCACTCGGATGTCAAAATAATCCATAACTAATTCACAAAACATCATATTAGCCCATGAAAACCATTCTCTTGTATAATTTTCAGGATTATCTACGTCAAAACCTTCATGCATCAAATGAGTCCCCGCATCTGTGGCAACTAATAAATCTAAAATTCGTTCTTTTTCTGCTTTATCTTTGGTTGTCATTCCTTCCATTGCTAAAGCAATCGGCCACACGTAATTTTCTGGTGTATGCGAGCTACCAATCCCTTTCGCATATTTGCCTTCATAGAAGTAAGGATTTTCTTTACTTAATAAGGTTTGACGCGTTGTTAAATATTGTTCATCCTCTGTTGAACAATAACCCAGATAAGGGGCTGCTACTAAATTGGGAACATTACTGTCATCCATCACGCTTGCATTGCCTAAGCCATCCACTTCATACGCATAAATCGTTTCGTTATTTTGATTTTTTGTTCGTCCAAATGTTTGGATGCCTTCTTCAATCTCTTCTTGTAATTTTTTAGCAATCGCCACAATCGTAGCATCTTCTAAAACATCAGAGAAAATTTCTTGAATATAGCCTAAAATTACGACTGCAAACATATTAGAAGGAACTAAGTAACCATATTGGCAGGCATCATCACTAGGACGGAAGCCTGACCATGTCATCCCTGTTTTGCCGACTGGCGTTCCTTTCCCTGCTTCAACCAACGTATCTTCTTGACGCCACGTATCTCGTTCAAATAAATAAGGTGACTGTGCGTGATCTTGTTCTGTTGTAAAAACGTTGAGAATTTTTTTGACGCCTTCCACAAAATCTGAATTAAATTGTTCGGTCATCCCAGTATTTTTATAAAGTAAATAGGCTAATTGGACCGGGTAACATAATGAATCAATTTCATATTTCCGTTCCCAAATCCAGCCATTCATTTCGGTCTTATCAGTTTGATGGCCTGCATGATTATCTGTTTCATTAAACGCATTGGCATATGGATCAATGCAAATATAACGAAACTGACGCTTAACCAACCCAGCAATCATTTGAGCAAGGTCTTCGTCTTCTTTCGCAATCACTAAATAGGGACGAACTTGTGCTGTTGAGTCTCTCAACCACATTGCTGGAATATCGCCTGTTAATAAAAAGGTAGTACCATCTTCTTGACGTTTCACTGTTGTTAGTAAAGTATTGGCAAAGGCCGCCTGAAAGTTTTTTGCCCAATCTTGATGTGCTTCACCGCATTTTTCTGTAATTGTCTCCATAAATGTTGCTACGGATTTTGGAACTTCTGTATAAACCATTCTCGTCACCTCTTAAATTTGATATATCATTTCACAATTGAATTATAGCGTTTACATTTCACTTTGTCTAGTGATTTCAATCATTTTTTTCATTTTAAAACCAATTAATTTATGGTAAACTATAAATAAGATATATCTTATTGTGAGGTGAAATGAATGAAGCAACCATTATATCAACAAATTATTGATTATTTACAAAATGAAATTGATTCAGGGCGATTGCCTGTTGGAGCGCAAGTGCCTACCGAAAAAGAATTATCGGCTCAGTTTAACGTCAGTAGAATTACGTCCAAACGAGCGCTAACTGAGTTGGAAACGCAAGGCGTAATCCAACGTCACCAAGGAAAAGGAAGTTTTGTTCAAGCACCAAAGCACCCTCTCCATACCTCTTTAAATAAAGTTCTTTTTTTATTGCCTTTTGCAGACGATTTATCAGTAGGAAATTTCTATAGCGGTTTGGCCCCTACTATTCAAGCAGCTGGTTTAGAAGTCTTTATGACCTCGCCTAATTTTTTGAGAGAGAAAAATGCTGCGGACATTGTGAATGAGTTTGCCGGGCTTGTCTATTATGCTGCTACTAGTAATGACTATCTCGACTTACTGTTCGAGTTGGCTTTGATGAATTTTCCAGTCGTTGTCTTGGATAAAAAGATCCATGATTTGCCTTTTGCAACCATTCAATCAGACAACTTTGCTGGTGGTAAAACAGCAACCGAACGCTTAATTGGCTTAGGACATACAAAAATTGGATATATCCTTTCAGGAAGTCCAGCCCTACAATCCGTTCGGCAACGTTATTTAGGTTATCTCCAAGCTTTAAAAGAAGCCAATCTGGCATTTCATACAGCAATCACGGAAACCAATCTCTTAGATGAACACAACTTTAAACAGTATTTTGAGGCGCACCAACTCACAGCCGTGGTCTGCGATAATGACTTCAGCGCGTTACATTGTTTACGAAACTGTAAAAACCTAGGTATTCATGTGCCAAAAGAATTATCGATTATTGGTTTTGACGATATTCAAGCAGCAGCATTTGTCGAACCGCCATTAACAACCATGGCACAAGACTTTAAAGAAATGGGAAAACTAGCTGGCGAAGTGTTATTACAAACGATGCAACAGGACGTTCAAGTCATAGAAGACATTCAAGTGCCTGTCACATTAATTGAAAGAGAAACCATTTCTACTGTTTCAAAATGAGCCAAAAAAGAAGAGCGTGGGACAAAAATCACTTTGGATTTTTGCTCCACGCTCAAAAACTAATAAACGGCGGGAACAGAAGCAACTCCTTCGGAAATAAGCCGAAATTCTCCAAAAATTAAAGAACAATTTTCGGAAATTCCTTCTTATTTCTCGGAGTTAAACACTTCTGTCCCGACCTCTTCTTTTTATTCCTTAGTGCTAAACGTTTTGGTATCTACCTCTTTTTTAAACAACGCTTTTAGTTCTTTGATAAAGTAGCGACCAATCGGACTGATTTCCCGATTTTTGGGAAAGAGTAAACAAATACGATTTTCCAAAGCTGGCGCCAATGGCACTAACCGAATTTCTTTCTTCGTAAAACCCGTTACGACACCTGAACCAGAAGCATAAGCATTGGTTTCTACCAACAAATTCATTAAAGTTCCACGATCCGTAGTATGAATGACCGATTCCTGTTCAGGAATTTCAACTAAATCTTCAGAAAAATAGGAAAAATTGCTTCCTTCTTGATTAAAGCGGACTTGTGGATAGGGAACTAATTCCTCTAAATGAATTTCTTTTTGCTTGGCTAAAGGATGATGATTTCCTAAAAAAATGTGTGTATTAAAAGTACTAATTACCTCGTAGGCTAGATTAGCTTGTTCTAAATACCGTTCAATACTGACACTATTTTGTTCATTTAAATAAATAATCCCCAACTCACTGTGAAATCCTTTGACGTCTTCAATTACTTTTAAGGTTGTGGTTTCAAAGACACGAAAATCTTTATATTGATCCCCATACTTTTTAAGAACTTTGGCAATTACCTCACCTAAAAAATCGTAATGTTGCGAAGAGATGGAGAATCGTTCGCTGGTCACTGTCTCGCGATAGCGATTTTCCAATAACTCCATTTGAACTAAGACTTTCTCTGCTTGTTCTAAAAAAACCATTCCTTCTTCTGTTAAAAAAGCGCCCTTATTGGTACGTAAAAAGAGGGAAATCCCTAGTTCTTCTTCTAATTCTCGAATACTATTTGACAAGCTAGGTTGTGTAATAAATAGTTTTTTGGCTGCTTCCCGAAAACTCCCATTGTTAGCTATGGCAGCAACATACTTCATTTGTTGAATATTCAACACTTTTTCCTCCACACACTAATCATTTGAAAAATAAATCTTACGCCCATTCAACGGCTGAAGGGGCCGATTGTTAAAGGCCAACATACCTTCCTTGATCTTATTTAAAAAGGCTTGATCCATTTTTTGAATGGTATCAAATACAAACCATTTCACTGGACCCTTAGTTGGCGGTGTTGTTAACGAGCCTACATAATGGTAGTGTAGACGTTCCTCTGGTAAAAAGATTGACGGATTAAACCATTGTTGGTGCGTGCCGTTTTCCCAGTCCATCGGATGATTCGCTTCTGAAAAACGATTTTCTTCCTCTGTGATGGTAAACAGGCAACCGACAACTAAATTTTCGCCAGCATCATTCATATGAACCAAATGGAATTCTAGCGGATACTGCTTTCCCGACAGCAAATGTTCGCTAGGCATATGAAAATGGATATCGGTTAAATGATACGCAACATTTTCAAACATTACGTAACTTTCCGTATTTGGTGGTACAAAATGAAACGTATTTTTGAATTCTTTTTCAGTGAATTCTTCTTTTTTATAATGAAACGTAATCTGAGAATTTACTGTCTCAGCACTTTCTTTTTCTAAAGCAATTGGCGATTGATAAGCAAACTTAGCACCTTCTGCAAACCAGTCACATAGCGTATGCCAATGTTCCGGTCCATCGTTGCCTGTATAGCTCCATTCAACGTCCATATTTTTTATTTTTTTCATACACTCTTCCTTCATTTCCACATAGTAATCAGGTAAAACTCATGTTAAAACTCTATCCTAACATCTTTTCTACGTCAAACAAAAGAACTTAGATCATTACGCTCCTCGGCAAATGACCTAAGTTCTCCTACCGTTAAATCTGGTTACTGAAAATGATACTAAAAATCAGACGACAAGAACCATCTTTAGTTCAACGGTTATTTGCCCCAGTTTTCAGGATCTTTTTTCCATTCTTGTAATAAGGTAACATCTTTTTCTTCGATATAATTTGCTTCTAATGCAGCATCAATTAAAGTTGAATAATTGGTTAACGTTAGTAACGTCATCTGTTTATCTGCAAAATTTGCCGTTCCTTTGGGTAACTCATAAGTGAAGATTGCCGCAACGCCTAAAACCGTTGCTCCTTCACGTTCCGCCGCTTCTGCCGCTTCTAACACGCTACCGCCGGTTGAAATTAAATCTTCGATAACTACCATTTTTTGTCCTTCAGAAATTCGGCCTTCAATTTGATTCCCTTTGCCGTGATCTTTGGCTTTACTGCGGATATAAACCATTGGTAATCCTAAAATATCGGCTACCCATGCCGCATGTGGAATCCCTGCGGTAGCTGTCCCAGCAATCACTTCGACTTCTGGGAAAGTCTCTTTAATTTTTGCCGCTAAGCCTTCTGCAATTTCTTTACGCACAGCAGGATAACTCATTGTGATACGGTTATCACAATAAATCGGGCTTTTTATGCCACTAGCCCAGGTAAAAGGCTCATTAGGGTTTAAAAATACCGCTTCAATCTCTAATAAATCTTTGGCAATCTTTTTTGCTACTTTTGTCATGTTACTTTCCGCTCCAGTCTTTTTTGATTTCTTGATAGGCTTCATAAGGATTTTCTGCTTGGGTAATAGGTCGGCCAACAACGATATATGTGGACCCGATTTCGCGAGCATGTTGCGGCGTAACGACCCGTTGCTGGTCACCTACTGCACTTCCCGCTGGGCGAATACCAGGTGTTAAGCAAATAAACGTCTGCTTGGTTGCTTCTTGAATACCACGTGCTTCTAATGCTGAACAAACCACGCCATCCAGACCCGCTTTTTCCGCACATTTAGCATAATGAATGACACTTGTCTCTAAAGAAACGTTGATTAATTGATCGTGGTGCATCTCTTCTTCACTAGTAGAAGTCAACTGGGTTACAGCAATTAACTCAGGAACCTTAGCGCCTGGCTGAGTCCCTTTGATTAGACCTTCCTTAGCTGCTTGCATCATTCGAACGCCCCCTGCTGCATGGACATTGGTAATGGCAACGCCTAATTTTGCTAAATTTGTCATCGCTTTTTCCACAGTATTCGGAATATCATGTAATTTTAAATCCAAGAAAACATCATGTCCTTGTTCTTTAAGCCAGCGAACAATCGCTGGTCCTTCTGCGTAAAAAAGTTCCATCCCCACTTTAACAAACAAGGCTTCTTCCTTAGGAAATTTTTCTAAAAAAACAGCCACTTCTTTTTGCGTGGGAAAATCTAACGCAATAATTGGTCTATCGTGCATTTTGCTGCCCCTCTCTCACTTCTTTAATTAATTGTTCCAACGATTCAATACCTAACTCTTCCATTCGCTTAGGTAATCCGTCAATCAACTTCGGACAAATATATGGATCTGTAAAGTTGGCCGTACCAACACCGACAGCGCTAGCACCTGCCATGAACATTTCCAAGACATCATCCACTGTTTGAACACCGCCCATTCCAATAATTGGCAACTGAGAAACACTGGCGACTTGTCGGATTAAGCGAATAGCAACAGGTTTAATGGCTGGTCCAGATAGTCCACCAGTTTGATTGGCTAAAATAGGTTTTCTCGTTTTTAAATCAATGCGCATCCCTAGCAATGTATTAATCATAGAAAAACCGTCTGCGCCCCCTGCTTCAATTGCTTGGGCGATCGGCACAATGTCCGTTACGTTTGGTGATAGTTTAACATAAATCGGAACAGAGGCGACTTTTTTGACTGCTTGTGTTAATTGAAAAGCAACCTCTGGATCTGTACCAAAAGCTATGCCGCCATGTTTCACATTAGGACAGGAAATATTCAGTTCAATTGCTTTGACGTTAGGCGCTTGCCCAATTTTTGCGCAAACAGCCACATAGTCCTCTTCGCAAGCACCTGCAACATTTGCGATAATCGGTAAGTTAGGGTATTTTTCTAATTTCGGTAATTTTTCTTGCATAACCACTTCTAAACCTGGATTCTGCAATCCAATGGCATTTAGCATACCACTAGGTGTTTCAGCTACACGTGGTGTGGGATTTCCATATCGTGCTTGGGGCGTTGTTGCCTTAATCATAATTGAACCTAATTGATCAAGGTCATAATAGTTAGCATATTCTTCCCCGAACCCAAAGCAACCACTGGCGGGAATAATTGGATTTTTTAATGTTAAACCTGGAATTGAAACGGCTAAAGGATTTTTCATCATAAGATAACCTCACTTGCTTTAAAAATCGGACCTTCATCACAGACCTTGACACTTTTTGCTCCAGTAGTGTCTCCTTTTTTATGGCAAACGCAGGCATAGCAAGCCCCAATTCCACAGGCCATCCGTTCTTCTAAAGAAAGGTAAACGTGTGGATGTGTTGGAAATAAAGAATCAATTGCTTTTAACATACCATTCGCACCACAAGCATACACTGCATCAGGGATCCGTCCTTTTGCTAACGCTTCTGACAATAAACGGCCCACGTTGCCATGAGCGCCAAACGAGCCGTCATCTGTGGCAAAATGTGTTTCTCCTAATGCCATAAATTCTTGTTGGTAATAAGCAACCTCTTTTGATGCATAACCAAGAAAATGAATCACTTTCACGCCTTTTTCATTGAGTTGTTTTGATAATTCATACAATGGGGGAATCCCGATTCCTCCGCCAACGATAAAAGCAGTTTGACCAGCTGCTACGGTAGTTATATCAAAGCCGTTTCCTAAAGGACCTAAAATATCTAATTGTTCACCAGCCTTCATGGTGGCAAACACTTCCGTTCCAGCGCCTTCGACTCGATAAATCAAACGACAGGTTTCGTTCGAATGATCAATTTGGTTGATGCTAATCGGTCGCCGCAAAAGTAAATCTGCACGCGGAACCTTGATATGCACAAACTGTCCAGGTCGTGTCATGTCTTTCACTAACTCGCCTTGTAAGTCTAACTGATAAATCCGTGGCGCTAACTGTTTTTGAGCTACAATGGTCATCATTTCTTGCTTTCTCTGCATCAGTGTCCTTCACTCCTTTATTCTCTGATTCCCCTATAAATGATTTTCTATTTCTTCGTAAAAGAATCTGGAACAGTCCTCCTGAGACGATTGTTCCAGATTTTTGCTTAAATGGCTTCTGTCGTAAAGGCTCTTGATTCTAAAACTTTTAAAATCGCATTCGCTGTGTCAAGTGAGGTAAACAATGGAATCCCATGTTCGACTGCTTCCCGACGGATTGAAAACCCATCTTGGTTGGCACTGGAACGATTTTTATCCATAGTATTGATTACCACTTGCGCATTCCCATTGCGAATGACATCCAGCACGGTTTCCCCTTCAGGATTAGAAATTTTCGTCACTTTCTTAACAGGCAACTGATGCTTCGCTAAAAAGTCAGCGGTTCCTTCCGTTGCGACTAAACTATAGCCAATTGCTGAAAAACGCTTAGCAATTTCTAAAGCCTCTTCTTTTGTTTCATCAGCAATGGTGAAAAGTACAGCCCCATAACTTGGCAAATGCAAGCCAGATGCTTCAAAGGCTTTATACAAGGCTTTTTCTAAATAATAATCACTACCCATAACTTCCCCAGTTGATTTCATTTCAGGCCCTAAGTACGTATCTACTTTTTGTAGTTTCGTAAAGGAGAACACAGGGGCTTTCACATGAACTTGTTTACTTTCAGGATATAATCCATCTTGATATCCTAGGTCAGTCAGTTTCTCACCAAGAATCGCTTTTGTAGCAACTTGGGCCATCGGAATCCCTGTGATTTTACTTAAGAAAGGAACTGTTCGACTCGCACGAGGATTCACTTCAATCACATAAACACGATTTTCATGAATAACAAATTGAATATTCATCATACCTACACAGTTTAAACCAAGTGCTAGTTTTTTTGTATAATCGGCAATTGTTGCCTGAATTTCTTGAGAAAGATACTGCGGTGGATAAACCGCCATTGAATCGCCAGAATGCACGCCAGCTCGTTCAATATGTTCCATAATCCCTGGAATTAGTACTGTTTCACCATCACAAATGGCATCAACTTCACATTCTTGTCCCAATAAATAGCTATCAACTAAGACAGGATGTTCTGGAGAAGCTTTGACTGCATGTCGCATATAATCTTCCAAATCCTTTTGATTTTCGACAATTTCCATTGCACGACCACCTAAAACATAACTTGGACGCACTAAAACGGGATAGCCGATACGATCAGCAATCACGACTGCTTCTTCTGCACTTGTGGCTGTATCTCCTGGTGGTTGAGGAATCGCTAACTCTTGCAAAGCTTGTTCAAATAAATCACGATTTTCCGCACGATCTAAATCTTCAATCGTTGTTCCAAGAATTTTAACGCCTTGTTTTGTGAGCGGCTCAGCTAAATTAATCGCTGTTTGTCCACCAAATTGGACGATCACGCCAATCGGATTTTCTAAATCAATCACATTCATGACATCTTCTAAAGTTAATGGCTCAAAGTATAATTTATCAGAAACAGAGAAATCTGTTGAAACTGTTTCAGGATTACTATTCATAATAATTGCTTCATAACCAGCCGCTTGGATTGCTTTGACAGAATGAACGGTTGCATAATCAAACTCGACCCCTTGACCAATGCGAATGGGACCAGAACCTAATACTAGTACAGAAGACTTTTTCGAAACATTGCTTTCGTTTTCCACTTCATACGTGCTATAAAAATAAGGCGTGTGTGATTCAAACTCTGCAGCACACGTATCCACCATTTTATAGACGGGCACAATTTGATTGGCTCTGCGGAAGTCAGCGATGGCTTGTTCTGTTTGTCCCCAAAGTGCTGCGATTTTCCGATCAGAAAAACCATTTTGTTTGGCTTCTTTCAAAACAGCTACGTTGTCCACGTGACTTTCAAGGGCTGTTTCAATTTCGATAATGTGTAAAAGTTTATCCAAGAAGAATAAATCAATTTTCGTTAAACTTTGTAATTCTTCGATGCTATATCCTCTGCGAATGGCTTCTGATAAGTAGAACAATCGATCATCTTGCGCATGGACCATTTTCTTCGTTAATTCTAAATCACTGACATGACTTAGTTCTTCTAACTCGTTGTGATAAGCACCAATTTCTAAAGAACGAACTGCTTTTAATAAGGATTCTTCAATATTGCGGCCAATTGCCATGACTTCCCCGGTTGCTTTCATTTGCGTTCCTAGTTCTCGAGCACCTTTTTCAAATTTGTCAAAAGGCCAACGAGGAATTTTGGAAACAACATAGTCCAAAGCGGGTTCAAATTCGGCATAAGTGGTTCCAGTAACTGGATTTTTCATTTCATCTAATGTTAAACCAACAGCAATTTTTGCAGCTAACTTCGCAATGGGATACCCTGTGGCTTTACTAGCAAGTGCAGATGAGCGAGAAACACGAGGATTAACTTCAATCACATAATAATTAAAGCTATGCGGGTCCAAAGCTAATTGAACATTACAGCCACCTTCAATTTTTAATGCACGAATAATTTTCAAGGACGCATCTCGTAACATTTGGTATTCATAATCTGATAAAGTTTGACTCGGAGCAAAAACAATCGAATCCCCAGTGTGAATGCCGACGGGATCAAAGTTTTCCATGTTACAAACCACAATCGCATTATCAGCCGAATCACGCATCACTTCATATTCAATTTCTTTAAAACCAGCAATACTTTTTTCAATTAAACATTGTGTAACTGGTGATAATTTCAGACCGTTTTCGGCAATCTGACGGAGTTCTTCTTCCGTATCACACATGCCGCCGCCTGTTCCACCTAAGGTAAATGCGGGACGAACGATAATTGGATAGCCAATTCGTTTGGCAAAAGCCACGGCTTGTTCCACCGTATTGACAATTTCACTTTCTGGAATCGGTTGTTCTAATTCTTCCATCAATTGTTTAAATAAATCACGGTCTTCCGCTTGGTCAATCGCACTGAGCTTTGTTCCTAGCAATTCTACATTTAGCTCATCTAAAATTCCTGATTCCGATAATTCCATCGCCATATTTAATCCAGTTTGACCACCTAATGTTGGTAGAAGAGCATCAGGACGTTCTTTCCGCAAAATTCTTGAAACAAATTCTAAAGTAATCGGTTCAATATAAACATGATCCGCGATTTCTTTATCGGTCATGATGGTCGCTGGATTTGAGTTTACTAAGACAACTTCATACCCTTCTTCTTTTAGCGCTAAACAGGCTTGTGTGCCTGCATAGTCAAATTCTGCTGCTTGTCCAATAATGATTGGTCCTGAACCAATCACCATGATTTTCTTGATGTCCGTTCGTTTTGGCATTAGTTTTGCTCCTTCCATGCATCCATTAATTCCATAAATTCGTCAAATAAATGAAGACCATCGTGCGGTCCTGGAGCCGCATCTGGGTGATATTGCACAGTAAAAGCTGGATAATCTCGATGACGCACGCCTTCAACCGTTCCATCATTAACTTCCACGTGGGTCACAAGTAATTTTTCTGGATCAATTGTTGCTTCATCTACGGCATATCCGTGGTTTTGTGAAGTGAAATCAATGCGTCCTGTTGCAATTTCTCGTACAGGATGATTCAAACCGCGATGTCCAAACTTCATCTTATACGTATCCGCACCATTTGCTAATGAAAATAACTGATGACCTAAGCAGATGCCGAAAATCGGAACTTTTCCTTGGATTGCTTGAATCATTTTAATAGCTTCAGGCACATCTTTGGGATCTCCAGGCCCATTTGTCAACATGACACCATCGGGACTTAATTCTAAAATCTCTTCGGCCGTTGTATTATAAGGCAACACGGTTAAGTTGCATTGCCGTTTTGATAATTCTCGCAAAATACTATGTTTCAACCCAAAATCAACGACGACCACATTACGCCCAATACCTGGACTCGGATAAGGCTTAGTGGTGGAGACTTGTGCCACTTGATTTTTCGGCATGACTGTCGCTTTTAATTGATCAAACGCATGCGGCAAATCATCCACGGCATCAATGATGCTCCCCTTCATTGTTCCAGCTGATCGTAACTTACGAGTCAGCGCACGCGTATCAATTCCTGAAATTCCCGGAATCCCTTTGCGCTTTAAAAATTCATCCAAGGTCATTTGTTGACGCCAATTTGAAGCAACCCGCGCATGCTCTTTAACAATGACACCTTTACAGGTTGGTGCAATGGATTCATAATCATCTCGGTTGACCCCGTAATTTCCAACTAATGGATACGTAAAAGTAATCATTTGTCCATTAAAACTTTGGTCAGTAATTGCTTCTTGGTAACCTGTCATGCCAGTAGTAAAAACAACTTCTCCTACTACATTGCCTTCTGCACCAAACGCTTTTCCTTCAAATACTGTTCCGTCTTCTAAAATCAATAACCTTTTCAAACCTACTGCGCCTCCTCCGACCAAGCTAATGCTCCGTCAACAAATGTCATAAGTGTCTTTCCTTTGACTGTCCACCCTGTAAATGGTGTATTGACAGCCATTGATTCAAATGCTTCTGCATCAATTGGTGCAGCTGTTGCTAAGTCAAAAACTGCAATATCTGCTGGTGCACCAATTGTTAGTGTTCCTGCGTTTAATCCAAAAATTTCTGCCGGTTTCACTGCCATCCAATCAATCACTTGTTCTAATGTGAAAATGCCTGTTTCGACAAAGTTCGTATAAATCAATTGGAAGGCCGTTTCACTACCGACAATACCAAAAGGTGCGTTTAAAAATGATTGTTGTTTTTCTTCTAAACCATGGGGCGCATGGTCGGTAGCAATACAGTCAATCGTGCCATCTAACAAGCCGTCAATCAATGCTTGTCGATCTGCTAAACCACGTAATGGCGGGTTCATTTTCCAAAACCCTTCGTCACCAGGAATATCCTCATCGACTAAAATTAAATGGTGTGGCGAAACTTCGGCTGTTACGTGAATCCCTGCTTTTTTAGCATCTCGAATAACGCGCACGCTTTCTTCTGTTGAAACATGACAAACATGATAATGAACGCCTGTTTCTTTTGCTAAAGTAATATCCCGAGCAATTTGTGAAGCTTCCGTTGCACTTAAAATCCCTGGTAGGCCTAATTTCTTAGAAACTTCTCCTTCATGCATCACACCACCAAATAATAAAGATTCATCTTCCGTGTGCGCAACAAGCGCCATATTTAATGCAGCCGCTTCTTTCATGGCTAAGTACATCGTTCCTGCCGTCTGGACACCAACACCATCATTCGTAAATGCAAAGGCGCCCGCTTCTTTTAAGGCCTTCTGATTGGTTAAAACTTCACTCCGTAGCTCTTCTGTAATGGGGGCATATTGTAAAACTTTCACGACTGCATCTTTTTGAATTAAGTCGTAAACCTCACTTAATTTTTCAGCCGTATCTGGTACTGGATTCAAATTGGGCATTGCGCAAACCGTAGTAAAACCACCGCGAGCAGCAGCTTTACTACCCGTTTTAATCGTTTCTTTATACGTAAAGCCTGGTTCTCTAAAGTGAACATGCACATCCACCAAGCCTGGCGTGATTAGTTGCCCGTTCGCATCAAACACTTGCTCAAAATCTGCTTCGTCAAACGATTCCCCGATTGCGTGAATCACACCATTTTCTAGCCAAAGTGCTGCCTCAATCAATTGATTCTCTTTTTTGATGATTTTTCCATTCTTAATTAACGTCTTCATTTCTCCACCTAGGCCTTTCCATGTAAAATTGCTTCCAAAATTGCCATGCGCATAAAGACTCCGTTACTCATTTGCGCGACGATTCTTGATTGCAGACTTTCCACTAATTCATCTGCCAGTTCAACATCCCGATTGACTGGCGCTGGATGCATAATAATTGCGTGTTTCTGTAAACGAGTTGCCCGTTCGTTGGTTAAACCATATTCCAAATGATAGCCTTCTTTTGAAAAACTTTCCTTACCATCATGACGTTCGTGCTGCACGCGAAGTAACATCATCACATCGACTTTTTCAACAATTTCATCTAGCGGCACATATTGTCCATAGACATCAAACTGATGATCATACCACTCTTCTGGACCTGAAAAATAAATTTCAGCGCCTAAACGGTTTAATAACTGCATATTTGATTTAGCAACGCGAGAATGTGTAATATCTCCCACAATCGCCACTTTCAAGCCTTCAAATCCACCAAATTCTTCATAAATGGTCATCAGATCCAATAAACATTGTGTAGGGTGTTGTCCACTCCCGTCCCCACCGTTAATAATAGAACATTGAATCGTTTTACTTTGAATCAATTCATCGTAATAATTTTCTTTACCATGACGAATGACTGCTACATCTACACCAATTGCCGACATCGTTAGTACTGTGTCGTATAACGTTTCTCCTTTTTGAACAGAACTTCTACTTGCTTCAAACTCAATCACTTCTAAGCCTAATTTTTTCTCAGCTACCTCAAAACTTTTATGTGTTCGAGTACTATTTTCAAAAAACAAGTTTGTTGCAAAATATTGACGTTCTTCTGGGTGCCATTTTGCCCCCTGTTTAAATTCTCCTGCGCGACGGATTAACCCCATGACTTCACGGTCGGTTAAAGCCTCAGCAGTTAAAAGATGTTTTAAACTAATTCGTTCAGATGTAATAATCATTCGTCCAGTCCTCCTACTGTTCTTCGCTACGTGCGTTTTCCGGTAAAATTAAATTCAAAACAATTCCTAAGACGGTTGCTAATGCCATTGAAGACAATTCAAAGGTTCCTACTTTGAAGACTAAGCCACCAATGCCGATGACTAAAATTACTGAAGCAATCAATAAATTCTTTTTCTTATCAAAATTAATCTTATTATCGATTAAGATTTTCAAACCACTTGCGGCAATCACACCGAACAAGACGAAACTAATTCCTGAAATAACTGGTCCTGGGATACTTAGAATCAAGGCACTTAATTTTCCAACAAATCCTAAAGCTACAGCGAACACCGCGGCTCCACCAATCACGAAGACACTGTGTACTCTTGTAATTGCCAACACGCCGATATTTTCACCATAACTTGTAACTGGCGGTCCACCAACAAAACCTGCTACAATTTGCGCTAAGCCATCTCCCATTAAAGTTTTAGATAAGCCTGGGTCTTGGAAAAAGTTGCGCTTGGTTAATTTATTCAAGACCATTAAATGACCAATATGTTCTGTCATTGTTACAAAAGCAATTGGTGCCATTGTTGTAATGGCATTTAAATACAATTTCGGTTCATATTGAACAAAAGGTACTTCAAAATTCGGTAAAGCAAACCAAGCAGCTTCTTTAATAGGGGTTAAGTCAATAATTCCGAAAGCTAAAGCGACTAGATACCCACTAACAATTCCCAAAAGAATTGGAATTAATCCTAGGAAGCCTTTGAAAAACATGTTGTAAAAAATGGTTAAGCCTAAAGTAATTAAGGCTACGACAATATATTTAAAATCATAAACGTTGTTGTTATACATTGCGTTATTTGCGGCATTAGCTGCCAAGCCTAAACCGATAACCATCACGACAGGTCCTACAACGATAGGCGGTAAAATTTTATCCAACCAGTCGGAACCAATTTTTTTAATGATTAATGAAACGATTAGGTATACCAAGCCGGTTGTCATAGCACCTTGGGCAATGGCTGGATAACCATCACTCTTCATTAACATCTGCATCGCTGCAATAAAAGCAAAGCTACTGCCAAGATAAGCGGGGATTTTTCCTTTTGTAGTAATCAGATAGACCATTGTTCCTAATCCTGAACTGACTAACGCAATCCCTGGGTCAATTCCTACTAAGATTGGTACTAAAACCGTTGCACCAAACATCGTAAATAAATGTTGTAAACTTAGGCCAACCCAGTGAAAAGCTTGCGGTCTGTCTTTAATATCTAAGACTGCATCCTCATTTCGAAATTCTTTTTCTGACAACGTTGTTCACTCCTTTTTATTCGTTTCCTTTACTGATCATAATACGATCTGCGCCGTCACGCTCTTCCATTTCCACAATAATTTCCTCAGTTTTTGATGTTGGAATATTTTTCCCTACATAATCGGCACGAATCGGTAGTTCCCGATGCCCACGATCTACTAAGACTGCTAAAGAGATTTTTCTTGGACGACCTAAATCCATAACAGCGTCCATCGCAGCACGAATGGTCCGGCCCGTGTACAAGACATCATCCACTAAAATAACTTCTTTACCTTCAATTGAGACTGGTACGTCAGAAGAATGTAATTCAGGTTCCTCCATATCTTTCACATCATCACGATACAAAGTAATATCTAATTCACCAACTGGCACGTCAATATCTTCTAATTGTTTTAAGCGTTCGGCTAGACGTTGTGCAATGTATATCCCACGCGTTTTAATTCCTACTAAAACAATGTCTTGAATTCCTTTGTTTCTTTCAATAATTTCATACGAGATTCGAGTAAGCGCTCGTTTCATTGTGACTGCGTCAACAACTTCTTTCTTTGGCATAATAATTTCCTCCTCATTTCTTTTTTATCTACGTCCTCGCTGTCTTGGGGTCAGCGATTCTTCCTTCAATTGAGCAGCTGAAAAATAAGTGGATTTTTATTGAAATTGTCCTGTTATTTTTTCCAACAAAAAATCCTCCTACCCGTATGAGGATAGGAGGATGTTGGTTACAGTTTAAAAAGGTACAAGGGTACCATGTAGCCCACACAACTTACTAACTAAGCGCACCTAGTGTTCTTTTGCATGATTCCTTCTTAGCCTCACGGGACTAAACTTAAAGGTTACAGTTATTTAGTTATTTTTCTTCTTAAAAAAGAGTTTACCTCTTCTTCAGAAAAAAATCAATGATTATTTCTTAATTGGTGTAAAGTTTTTTCAAAAACTTCTGGTAAAGGTGCTTCAAAGACTAATTGTTCACCTGTAGTAGGATGTGTAAAGCCTAATAACTTCGCATGTAAAAATTGTCCATTGCCAGGCAATGTTTTTTTCGGTCCATATAATGGATCTCCAGCTAATGGATAACCGATATATTTCATGTGAACACGGATTTGATGTGTCCGGCCTGTTTCTAGTTGTAATTCAACTAAGGTAAATGCATCAAAACGCTCTAAAACAGTAAAATGCGTGACTGCTTCTTTACCGCCTTCAATGACCGCTTGCATTTTGCGGTCAACCTTGGAACGACCAATAGGCGCATTTATCTCTCCCTTATCGTGAGGAATAACACCGTGGACCAAGGCAACGTATTTACGTAATGATGTTTTTTCTTTTAGCTGTTTCGCTAATGATTCATGGGCTTGATCATTTTTAGCCACCATCAATAGCCCCGAAGTATCTTTATCAATTCGATGAACAATTCCCGGTCGCACCACATCATTAATCGCCGATAAGTGATCCGCATGATGAAGTAACGCGTTTACTAATGTACCCTTGGGATGCCCTGCCGAAGGATGAACGACCATGCCTTGAGGTTTGTTGACAACAATCACATCATTGTCTTCATAAACAATGGTCAATGGAATATCCTCTGCTACCATATCTAGAACTTCTGGTTCAGGAATTGTTACAACAATTTCATCGCCTGCTGTAACTTTGTAATTTGCGCGGACCGTTTCACCGTTAACTGTTACGTGTTTTTCTTTTAACCATTGTTGAATTTGCGAGCGGGAATGATTGGGTAAATGTTCACTTAATACTTTGTCAATCCGGCCTTTTTCTGTTTGAATCGTTACGTTAATTTGTTCCATTTTTGCCTTCCTTTGCTGCTTTTTCATCTAAAATCAAATAAATAAATATACAAATAACGCCGACCACTAACGTACTATCTGCAACATTAAAAATAGGAAAATTCATAAAATCCGTTTGGAGCATGTCCACCACGTAGCCTAAACGTACACGATCAATAAAATTCCCAATGGCACCTGCTAAGACAAAAGATAAACCTACAGAATACCAGATACTTTTTTTATAATTCTTAATTAATAAATAAATAATCACGACACTAACAATTACTGTGATGACATAAAAGAATATCATCTTTCCTTCTAATAAGCTCCAAGCGGCTCCGGTATTTCTTAAATGGGTCAGCGACAAAAATCCAGGAATGAATTCTTTTGTTTCACCCAAAGAAATGTTTTGGACCGTCAAATATTTGCTCCATTGGTCAAGCCCTACTAATAAGGCACTGATTAAAAAATATACTACTAACAATCGCGTCATTCCTTTTCTCTATGAATACTTGCTAAATCTCTTGGTCGAACAATGCCTACTAACTCACCATTAGGATGGCCACTTTTACTAATAAGCACAGCTTCTAAGCGTGGCTGCTCCCGAAACATTTGTTCAACTTCAAAAACGGTTGCTTCAATTGAAACAAATTGATAGTTGCTGCGTTTATAATTTGATGCCAACAATTCTCGCACCGTTCGGTTGGCAATGTGAACTTCTCCTTTGGTGCTCTCAATGGCAAACCATACACCAATCCCTCGAACCGTGATTAATCCTTTAAATACACCTTTTTCATAAATCGGAAATTGAGAATATTGTTTTTTTGCAATAATCGTTAATAACGTTTCTAAAGAAGTGGTGATTTCAAAAGCTGTAACACGTTTCGCAAATTTAGGCACTACTTTTTCTGGTTTTGTTAAAGCTTGTTCAATCGTTTCAATTCGTTGAACTGCCCATTCGTTTGGCTCTGCAATTACAAAATCATCAGCAATTCGCTCATGAACGATGGCATTTCTTAACTGAGCCATTTGAAGCAAATCCTCTTCAAATTGAGCAATCTGTCCTTTTTCTTTTCGGGAAAGACGTCTTGTCATTTCACTGAATCCCATATTGACAGGATTGTTCAGTCTCTCTCTCATCCACTTTTCAATGCGATTAAAGTGTGCTAAAAATGTATCTGCTCGTTCCCCCATAGTCGTTGCTCCTTATAATAAACTACGCAATAAATTTCCGTCATTATTTTTTATTGAGCTACTTTCAAGTATATACTAAAAATAGGTCTCAGGAAAGAGCGGCTTTAAAAGAGACCGCTCGCTTGACCCGTTTCGTCCACATCCATATTTAACGCAGCAGGAACTTTCGGCAAGCCAGGCATCGTTAAAATGTCACCCGTTAACGCCACGATAAACCCTGCACCGATTTTTGGAACTAGTTCACGAATTGTAATCGTAAATCCTTCTGGCCGTCCTAATTTTTGAGGATCGTCAGAAAGTGAATACTGTGTCTTCGCCATGCAGATTGGTAATTGATCCCAACCATTTTTTGTAAAGTCTGCGATTTGTTTTTGCGCTTTCGGAGAAAAAATCGCCTGTTCCCCGCCGTAAATCGTTTGTACAATGGCTTGAATTTTTTCTTCAATAGTTTGGCGAGGATTATATAAAGGTTGAAACTGTTTTGTATTGGCTTCAATCTCTGCTACTACTGTTTTCGCTAGATTCGTGCCACCTGCGCCACCTTGCGCCCAAACACTTGTTAACTCGACGGGCACGCCTAACGCTTGGCAGGCTTCTTTCAACAGTTGAATTTCCTTCTCTGTATCCTGTGTAAACTCATTAATTGCAACAACTACTGGTACATCATAACGTTGCATGTTTTGAATATGTTTTTCTAAGTTGGCAAAGCCTTTTTGTAACGCTGGTAAATTTTCTTCTGCTAACTGATCTTTCGCCAAACCGCCATGCATTTTCAACGCGCGAATCGTTGCCACAATCACAACGGTATCGGGTGCTTTTCCTAAAGAAGGTACTTTAATATCTAAAAATTTTTCGCCACCCAAGTCGCCACCAAAACCTGCTTCTGTTACGACATAATTCCCTAGATGCAAAGCCGTTTTTGTCGCTAAAATACTGTTACATCCATGAGCGATATTGGCAAAAGGACCACCGTGAACAAAAGCTGGAGTTCCTTCAATCGTTTGAACTAAATTAGGTTTTAAGGCGTCTTTTAATAATAAAGTCAGTGCACCTGCCACGTTTAAATCTTTAACCGTCACCGGCTCTCTTTGATCATTATAGGCGACAATAATCCGACTTAAGCGTTCTTTTAAGTCCGTTAAATTTTGCGCTAAACAAAGAATCGCCATAATTTCGCTTGCCACAGTAATATCGAAACCGTCTTCTCTTGGTACACCTTGGAAAGGACCGCCTAAACCAACAACGACCTGTCTGAGCGCACGATCATTTAGATCCACTGCACGTTTCCAAATCACCCGCCGAGAATCAATCTTTAATTCATTTCCTTGCTGTAAATGATTATCTAGTAACGCAGCTAAGGCATTATTGGCTGTCGTAATCGCATGCATATCACCAGTAAAATGCAAATTGATTTCTTCCATTGGTAATACTTGTGCGTAACCGCCACCTGTTGCGCCACCTTTAATCCCCATCACAGGACCTAATGATGGTTCTCTTAGGGCAATAACTGTTTTTTTATTGATTTGATTTAATGCATCTCCTAAACCAATGGTCACGGTTGATTTTCCTTCTCCTGCTGGTGTTGGATTAATCGACGTAACGAGGATTAATTTACCTTCTGGCTTCGCTTCTAAGGATTGAAGCGTTGGAAAATCTATTTTCGCTTTGTATTTTCCATAAAGTTCGAGCGAATCTTCTGAAAGACCGATTGTTTCGGCAATCTCTTGAATAGGTTTTAATGTTGCTGCTTGTGCAATGTTAATATCTGTCTTCATAACGGACCCCTTTTCAATTCTTTATCGTCTTTGTGACACATTGTTTCTTTTAAATTATAGCTTGTATTGAATAGAATGGCTAGAATAACCTTTTTTAAACAACCCAACCATTGACGTTTGGTAGCCTTTTCTCGTATAATGAAAGTGTCTTTACAAATCTAAAAGGAGCGTGAATTGGATGCAAAAAGGAATTGTCAAATGGTTCGATAACAGAAAAGGTTATGGTTTTATCGTTTACAACGAAGAAGATGAGATTTTTGTCCACTTCACTGCTATAGAAGGTGATGGATTCAAATCACTTGATGAGAATCAATCTGTAGAGTTCGAGATAATGGAAGGCAATCGTGGGCTACAAGCAGCACATGTCAAAAAAATAGATAACTAAAAAAGCTGAACCAACAGCGCTTAGCTCCAAAAAGTAAGTAAACGTAGCGTTTGTTTCAGCTGATTATTTTAAGATTTTGAGAGTGGGTCACCAGTCGTTTCGACTTATGACTCACTCTTGTTTTTTTCTTCTTTTTTATGAAGGCCCAAAGAATGATCTTCTGCTACCTTCAATTCAGGCTTTTTTATCTTAAGTGCCTCAAGAAATAACGGAATCGTTTTCTTTTTCATTAAAAAGACTTTTGAGCCTTCCTTAAATTCTGAGGAAAAAATTTCGATGCTTTTTTCATTGTAGGTTACTTTTTCTATCTGAGAAAGCGGAAGTGCTTTTTTGCGAAACCACAAAACATCTCTGACAATTAAAGATGTTTCTGTCATGTTAAAAGACCGCGCAATTCCTAGATACGCAAACACAAAAAATGGAACCATCACCAGATTACTAATCAAGTAAGGACCATTATTTTCCAATGCTAAAATTAAACTAATAAATAATATACAAAATGTGCAAGACCAGTAAATAATTGTTGATGCTAATTCTGGCTGCCAATAGAATTTCTGTTTTTTCATAAAGTGCCCTCACTACTTCTGGATCAACGCCGCTAAATTTAAATATGTTATAATAGTAACATACTTTTTTTAAGAACAAAAAGAAATTAGGAGTAATTTTATGTTAAGAATTTATGTAGATGCTGCAACAAAAGGCAATCCAGGTGAATCTGGCGGCGGTATCGTTTACCTCACCGACCAATCGCGGCAACAATTGCATGTGCCTTTAGGCATTGTTAGTAATCACGAAGCCGAATTTAAAGTGCTGATTGAAGCTTTAAAACAAGCGATTGCCAATGAAGACAATCAACAAACCGTTCTTCTCAACTCAGATAGTAAAATTGTTGTCCAAACCATTGAAAAAAACTATGCTAAAAATGAAAAGTACCAGCCTTATTTAGCAGAATATCAACAACTAGAAAAGAATTTTCCTTTACTCTTAATCAAATGGCTACCTGAAAGTCAAAACAAAGCCGCCGATATGCTTGCACGGCAAGCATTACAAAAATTTTATCCCAATAAAAAGTAGCACAGATTAGTCAATGCTTTTCCTTTATTAATTTGATAGTTAAGCGTGGAGCAAAAATCCCTAGTGATTTTTGCTCCACGTTTAAAAACAGATAAACAGTTCTGTCTCGACTCCTTCTTATAGCCACTTATTCTTTTGTCGTTATTTCCGCAAATTGCCCATTGGTTAGCGAAAGGATTGCTTCAGGCGCTAATTCAATTTGCATGCCACGTTTGCCTGCAGAAACAATAATTGCAGAATATTGTTGAGCTTCTTCAGCCAAATAGGTGGGAAATTGTTTTTTCATCCCAATTGGTGAACAGCCCCCACGAATATAGCCTGTGGTTGCTTCTAAATCTTTTAAGTGAAGCATTTCTACCTTTTTGTTACCACTAGCTTTCGCTAATTTTTTTAAATCTAATTCTTGATTACCAGGAATGACAGCCACGACTGGACCTGTTTTATTACCTACTGTAACCAAGGTTTTAAAAATTCGTCCTTTGTCAATACCTAAACTTTCAGCGACACTTTCTGCACTTAAATGATCTTCGCTCCAAGCGAATTCATATTCTTTATATGGTACTTTATGTTGTTCTACCATGCGCATCGCATTCGTTTTTTGTTGTGTTTTTTTCTTTGCCACTTTTTTCACCTTCTGAATCACTTGTTTTGTTCGAATGTCTTTAAATAATTTCTTAATACTTGTACGGATAGTTGGCCCGGTGCGGACGCTTGCTGGGCTGAGCCAAAAGTTAGTGCCGACCCGAACAGTTGACCTGTTACGCGACTAATCATCCCTAACTGTCCCATTGACATAGTAACGATTGGGACGGATGCATAATGGGTGTACATTTCATTGGTTGCTGAAAGTAACGTAAGTACATCTGTCGCATCTTGTGGCATCACAGCTATTTTACAAATATCCGCCTGACGCATTTGCATTTGGCGTAACCGCGCGACAATCTCCTCTTGCGACGGTGTTTTCTGAAAGTCGTGATTACAGAGAACAATTTTAATCCCCATCTTTTTAGCTTCGTAAATTAACGTATCTGCCGCCAGCGGATTCGCAAATAATTCAATATCTAATAAATCCAACGCACCCTTTTTCACTAATTCATGATACAAAGCAAAATAATTTTCCTCAGAAAAAGCCATTTCGCCGCCTTCTTTTTGTGTACGAAAAGTTAACAATAACGGTTTTTGCCCCAACCGTTCCATTACTTGTTGTGAAAGATTACATACATCGGAAAAATCAGCGACATTTTCATAATAGTCTAAACGCCATTCCACCAAATCACAATCTAGTGTTTGGCTCGCCGTTGCTTCGGCCAAAATATCCTCGGCTGTTGGAGCAACAATGGGCACCACAATTTTGGGATTCCCTTCACCTATTCGCACATTTTTGACTATAACTGGCTTCACAGTTCCACCTAACTTCCTCGTTTGTTTTTCTCTCTTCATATCATACCATTTCTATTCTTTTTTGCAATTTAAAGAGCTACAAAGACACCTAGAATTAGGAATTCCCTAACACTAAATGCCTTTGTTTGGGTTATTTAACTCTTTCTGTTGTTACGTTAAACTTCCGTACTTTGTAACTGATACATATCCGCATAAAGGCCACCTTCTGCCAGTAACGTTTCGTGCGTTCCTCGTTCTACAATCTGCCCTTTGTCTAAAACTAAAATCAAGTTTGCATCACGAATCGTCGAAAGGCGATGCGCAATCGCAATTGTCGTTCTCCCTTGACGCATTTTGGCTAATCCTTCTTGAATCAATCCTTCTGTTTCTGTATCAATATTAGCGGTTGCTTCATCTAAAACTAAAATTTTGGGATCAGTCACAATCGTTCGTGCAAACGAAATTAATTGACGTTGTCCGCTAGAATAACTCGCTCCTCGTTCAATGACTTTCGCATGATAGGTATTGGGTAACGTGTGAATAAATTTATCTGCCTGAACAAATTCCGCAGCCTGTTTAATTTGCTCATCTGTAATATTGGGATTCAGTAAACGGATATTTCCAGCAATATCTCCATAAAACATGAAAGCGTCCTGTAATACTAAGCCCATCTTTTCCCGTAATTCTGTCATGGGAAAATCACGAATATCACGATCATCAATTAAAATCTGCCCTTCATAAAATTCATAGAAACGCATGAGTACATTAATAATTGAACTTTTACCACTTCCTGTATGACCGACTAAAGCGACGGTTTCCCCAGAATTTGCGACAAAGCTAATATTTTTCAATACTTCGTTTTTGCCGTCATAAGAAAAAGTAACATTGCGAAATTCAATTTTCCCGCGAATAATTTCCCCATTCGCACCTACTGATTGTTGCGGCGTTAATTCTTCCGTATCCATAATTTTTAAAATACGACTACCTGCGACAATCCCATCTGTAAAGATACTTAGGAAGTCCATCATTTGTGTCATCGGATTAAAAAAAGCTTGGACATACGTTACAAAAGCATAAATCATCCCCGCTTCTACAGGAGAATGTAAAGCATCGATGCCAAACATAGTTAAGGCCAATGCAATCGCCAACGTATACAACAAATTAATGATAGGACTTAATAATAACGAATTCATACGAATCATTGCTACTCGTGTTTTTAAATAATCATCATTGGTTTCCTCAAATTCTTTTTCCAAACGCTTTTCTTGGCGAAATTGTTGAATGATTTGCATCCCAGAGATGTATTCATTTAGTTTGGTGTTTAATTGACTTAATTTTTCCCGCATACTGCGATATAATTTTGAACTAAATTTTTGGTAATACCAAATCACAACTAATAAAATCGGCAAGAAAATTAGACAATAAAATGAGATTTCTGGACTGAGTTGAAACATTGCAAAAAATGACGAGATTACGGCAAAAATTCCTGTAATCACCATTAGGAATACATACCAGAATTCAAACAATGTTTCTGTGTCATTTGTAACACGAGACACCGTCGAACCCGCTGGTGTTTGATCAAAATAACGCATACCTAAAGTGTGTAATTTTTCAAATAATTTCACTCGTATATATTGATACGTTTTTAAAGAAGCCATCGAATACAAATACCATTGGAAAAACCAAACAATACTTTTGACAATGACACCAAAAAAATAAATAGCAGCAAAAGTTAGAATCACTTGCATTGTAGCAGTTTTAGGCGTTAAATAATTATCCATAAAAACTTGAATGACTCTAGGCAAAAGAATATTGATAATTGATAAGCCAAACGCAAAGAGAATAGCTGTGTAAAACATGCGTCGAAACGGTTTGGCAAAACGAAACAAACGCTGAACAATCGTTAATTGTTCTTTCAGCGGTAACTCTCTGGACCATTCGGATTGATACTTTTCTTCCATTAACTCTCACTCCCTTCAATTTTCGCTTCTAATTGCTGTTTTTCCCACATCCGCTGATACCAACCCTTCTGAGCCAGTAACTCCTGATGTGTCCCCCGTTCAATAATTTTCCCTTCATCCAACACTAAGATTTCTTTTGCATGCATGACACTACTTAAACGATGCGCTGTAATAATAGTGGTTTTTTCTTGGCGCGTTTCTTTTAGATTTGATAAAATCGCCTCTTCAGTCTTCGCATCGACTGCAGATAAGGCATCGTCTAAAATTAACAATTCTGGTTCAACAATCAAGGCCCGTGCAATAGAAATCCGTTGTTTTTGTCCTCCAGAAAGCGAAACGCCACGTTCCCCAACCATTGTGTCATAGCCTTCAGGAAACGCTTTAATTTCTTGGTTAATAAATGCTAATGCTGCCGCTTGTTCAACTGCTACTTGTTCCAAGTGTGGTTTAGCAAAACGAATGTTATCTCGTACCGTCATGGAAAAGAGAAAATGGTCCTGTGGCACGTACCCCATTGCACCCATCAATGCATCTAATGTGTAATTTTTAATGTTATGTTTTCCAAAGGAAATCGTTCCTTGGTATTGGTCATATTCACGCATCAACAATTTCAAAATAGTGGTTTTACCAGCGCCTGTTTTGCCAACAATCCCCAAGGTTTCTCCTTCTTGCAACGAAAATTGGATATTTTCCAACGCCACCGTCTCTTCTTTTGGATAAGAAAAAGAATCAATCTTCATTGAAATTGTCCCTTGCGCCATTGTTTTGATGGCATCTTTTCGTTCGATAATATGCGTTTTTTCATGCAATAATTCGTTCACACGATCGTAACTAGCATTCCCACGTTCCAACACATTAAATAAGCGCCCAATCGCAAACATTGGCCAAACTAGCATCCCAATATAGGCAATGAAAGAGACCAACTGACCTAAACTAATCGTTCCTTCCATGATGAAACGACCACCAATAATAATTGTCAAAACATAAGAAACACCAATAATCAGCGTAATAAAAGGATCAAACAGTGCATCTAAAAAGTTCGTTCGTTTATTTTTGACGATAGCATCATCAATTTTCTCTGTAAAATCAGCAAGATCTTCTTTTTCTTGCCCAAATGTTTTAATGACTTTAATTCCAGTGATACTTTCTTGTGTTTTATCATTAATCGCTGAAAAAGCAGCTTGTGAATCTCGAAAGGCATCATGCAACTTAGAACCTAGAACTCGTGAAGTGACGGCTAATAAAGGCAGCGGTAATAAAGCAATTAATGTTAAGCGCCAATCGACAAATAGAACCATTGCGATAATCGTTGTTCCTCCCGTAATCACAGAGTCGGCAAACGTTAAAATCCCAGCTCCAGCAACATTTTGGATGGCATTTAAATCATTGGTTGCATGCGCCATCAAGTCACCTGTCCGATATTTCTGATAAAAGATGCTATCCATTTTTGTGAAATGATGAAATAATTGAGTCCGTAGCTCTTTTTCCAAACGAGCCGCACTCCCCCAAATATGCATCCGCCAAATATAGCGAAAAAGATATTGGGCAAGCCCAGCACCAATCAAGAGTGCAACCCACACGATAATTTTCGTTAAGCGAATTTCTTTGTTAACGATTTCATCTACAACGACGCCAATAACTTTGGGCGGGACTAATTGAACAAGAGCGACCATCATTAATGAGAAAACCCCAATAATATAACTTTTTTTCTCTTGCTTAAAAAACCAGCCTAATTTTTTGAATATGGACATTCAGTTGTCCCTCCTTTTACTTTGTTGTTCTACGAAGACTACTTTCGAGCTAGAAGGTTTCTTCGTTATTGTTGTTTTTGATTAAACGTTTCGCTCTTTTCCTCCTAGATTATCCTATTCTCCCGCAAAACAACAAAAAAACGGACTGAAAATCAGCCCGTTTTTACACTTATTCATGATTACCTGAATAACCTTTACTATTTTCCTTGGTTTTTCATTTGTTGCATCATTTGTCTAACCTTTTTCTCTGACGGTTTTTGACCCATTGATGCCATCATCATGCGTAACATATCCTCATTAACGGGAGGATTTTTTTTGAAATAATCTTGCATATATTTGCGTGCAAGGAAAAAGCCCCCTGCAGCGCCTACTAATAAAGCGATTACTGCGATTAATACTACCCAACCTGTTGCCATTGAAACTCTCTCCTCTCCGTATAGTTTTGCTCTCAATGAATTATTTTACTAGAAATAGCAAAAAAAGAAAAGTTCTTTTTGCGGGATTTCTCTTAAATAATGAAAAAAGTCTGATTTTTTTGCAAAATAGTGATTAAAAGTCAAAAATATACGCTCTTAAATGTCAATAGGACCTTTAAGAGCGATTGTTGCTTTAGTTTTGTCCTTGAATTTTTTCTAATAATTCTGGATCAAATGTTTGATTTTTTAACATCGCAATTTCAAAGCCGTAAGGGGCCTTTTTATTTTTTTTGTCTTCTCCGACATAAGGTGTTTCTAAAATTTTTGGTAAAGCAGCTAATTTTTCATGGTGAACCACACCGTTTAAAGCTTCAAAACCAATAGTGCCAAAGCCAATATTGGCATGACGATCTTTATGTGAGCCCATAGGATTTTTAGAATCATTCACATGAATAACTTTTAAACGATCCAATCCGATAATTTTATCAAATTCAACTAATACGCCATCAAAATCATCTTTTACATTATAACCTGCATCATTAATGTGGCAAGTATCCAGAGTGACAGAAAGTTTATCATTTAGCGTAACTCCGTCAATAATCGCAGCTAGTTCATCAAACGTACGGCCAATTTCGGTTCCTTTACCAGCCATTGTTTCTAAAGCGATTTGAGGGATTTGCTCTTTCCACAAGACTTCGTTTAGACCTTTAACAATTTGTTTGATGCCGGCTTCTGGACCTGCACCAACATGCGCACCTGGATGTAACGTGATTTGCGTTGCTCCCAACGCTTGTGCTCGCTCAATTTCTTGACGCAAAAAGTCTACGGCAAAACCGAAATTTTCCGTTTTGATTGTATTGCCTAAATTAATAATATACGGGGCATGAACGACGATATTACTTAAATTGTGTTCTTTCATAAAAGCTTGCCCAGCTTCAATATTCATTTCTTCAATCGGTTTCCGGCGCGTGTTTTGTGGCGCACCTGTATAAATCATAAAGGTTGTTGAGCCATAACTAGCCGCTTCCTCGGCAGAGCCTAATAGCATTTTCTTGCCACTCATACTAACGTGTGATCCTAATAACATGTGGTTCCTCCTAATAATTCTTCTTTTTCTTTTGGTAGTGTTGATACTGTTGCAGCCATTCTTCTAGCGTGATTTTTGTTACTAATTCGCCAATTAGTTCATAAGGTATTCGCTTAGGATTAGTGAAGCGAAGACAACTTTTCCCCATGTTTAGCTTTGTTGACACTTGTTCCTGATAGGCTTCTTGAAACCAACTTCGGACGGCTTCATTTCCCATTAATCCCATGTGATATAAAGCTACTTGCCTTTTAGTAGCGCCTAAGCTGATAAATGGTAACGGTTCATCACCACGGTTAAGATAGCCTTCTGGAAATACTGAAAGCGGCACAACAAAGGTTGGCATGCCATATTGCATTGTTAATTCAAATCCTGCTGGCAAATTTTGCGAAACGGCGTCTAATACTTGCTGATAAGCAATTCGCCATTTTGGTTCGACTGTTTCGATGTATGCTGTAACTGTTTCAATTGACTGCGCCATTATTTCTTCCTTTGCTGATAAAGAGCTTTGGTTTTATAGCCTTCTTTTAAAATGGCTAACATTTCAGTTTGCCGCTTTTTCCGTGTCTCCGCTCGCTTCGCACTAAATACATACCGCGCCCACTCTTTTTGATAACCAGGCGTTAATGCAGCGAATGTCGCTACAGCAGCTGGTTCTGTTTGTACCAACGCTTCAATTTCCGGTAAATATTGAACATAATCTCCAACAGCAGAACTGGTCTGATTCTTCGCTGGCTTTTTAAGAACATTCTTCATGCCGACAACCGTAAAAGTCTCATCTAAACTAACCATGCGATTAAATTTTAAGGTTGAGCCTTTAATATACCCATCTGCCTCGTTTACTTGTAATGTTGGAAAAATTTCATCTCGGTGGACAAAAGTTGGATACATTTTATTGCCTTTTTTCGGATAAGCCACATATAACAACCCATTTTCTACTAAATGTTGACCTTCAATCACCATTGAAACAATCTCTTGAAATTCCGCCATCGTTTTCACAAATGCAAAAATCAGCTCAACTGGTTCTGAGGGTAATTGCTGCGCGGCTGAAGCAAATTCAGATAGATACTCTCCCTGTGGTCTATTTAAAATAACTAGTTGCTGATACTTCGTTAAGTTTAACTTTTCGACAATTGATTTCATAACCTACTCCTTATAGCGACTGCACTTTTTATTCTAGCATAGCACAAGTTATCTGTAATTGAATATGCCCAATAGTAAAAAAGAGTTTTTTGTAACAGAATTAATCCCAATTTATCTTTTTTAAAAGCGAAAGCTTGGAACCTGTTGTCTAAACGACCTTCGTCCCAAGCTTTCATTTTTTTAGTATTTTAACAAGAAATATTTTTTCTTACCGCGACGAATCACAGTAAATTGTCCTTCGATTTTATCAGTTTCTGTCAATTCAGCTGCTAAATCTTGTCTACGTTCTCCATTGACGTAAATCGCTCCATTTTGAACATCTTCACGGGCTTGACGTTTGGATGGTTCTATTTTTGAGGTAACTAATAAGTCAACTAAACTTAATTGATCCTCTGGTTGCACCTCATACGTTGGTACATCTTTAAAGCCTTGTTTAATTTCTTCTGCTGTTAAGCTTTGGATATCTCCGCTGAATAAAGCTTCTGAAATTTTAACCGCTTGATGATAGGCTGCTTCACCGTGGACTAAAGTAGTCACTTCTTTGGCTAACGCTTTTTGCGCAGCACGTTGACCTGGGTTCGCTGTAAATTCTTCTTCAATTGTTGCAATTTCATCCAATGTTAAGAAAGTAAAGTATTTCAAGAATTTCACGACATCACGATCATCTGTGTTAATCCAGAATTGATAAAATTCATATGGCGAAGTTTTTTCCGCATCTAGCCAAACTGCGTTTCCTTCTGTTTTACCAAATTTGGTACCATCTGCTTTTGTAATTAAAGGCATGGTTAAGCCGAATCCTTGAACTTCTTGTTCTCGGCGTAATAATTCAATCCCTGAAGTAATGTTCCCCCATTGATCACTGCCGCCTAATTGCAATAAACAGCCTTCTGTTTCGTACAATTTCAAGAAATCATACGCTTGTAATAATTGATACGCAAATTCAGTATAAGAAATTCCTGTTTCGATTCGGCGTTTCACGCTTTCTTTACTCATCATATAGTTAATTGTAAAGTTTTTTCCAACATCACGTAAGAAATCAATTAACGAAAGCTCTCCAAGCCAATCATAGTTATTTGCTAGAATCGCTGGATTTTTTTCATCTTCAAAATCGATAAAACGTGACAACTGGCCCTTAATACTTTCAGACCAAGCTTTCACTGTATCAAGTGTGTTTAAACTACGCTCTGCATCTTTGAATGATGGATCACCAATCATGCCTGTTCCGCCACCAACTAAAGCAATGGGCACATGACCATTTTGTTGGAAACGACGTAACATAAGAATTGGCAGTAGATGCCCGATGTGTAAACTGTCTGCCGTTGGATCAAAGCCGATATATAATTTAACAGATTCTTCATTTAATTGTTTTTGTAAGGCTTCTTCATCTGTGACTTGGTAGACCAACCCACGGGCTTTTAATTCTTCAAAAAAAGCTGAATTCATGATTTTCCTCCTATAGTAAAACATAATAATAGATCAAATTCCCCTATTCATAGTAACCGATTCTGTCACACTTGAAAAGTCAAAAAATGAGATTTCCCTATTTTCTCTTAAGTTTTTTCAACAAAAAATGGCAATTGGTGTAGAAACTATTCATAGAAGCTTTTTTTTGCTATAATAACACAGAATGTATCATTTTATTGAGGTGAAGCTTTTGAAAAATAATTCAAGTAACAATAAGCAAAAACCAACGACCTCTTCTGGCGGCAATGTCTTTTTACTTATTTTAAATGTCATTATTCGCGTTTTTCAGTCATTAGTGGTTTTTGGGGTTATTCTGATTGTCTTAGGTGGCTCTCTTGGCTTAGGTATTGGAATGGGCTATTTTGCTTTTCTAGTTGAAGATACACAGCCCCCAACGAAGGAAGAATTGCAAAAAGAAATCAGTGATATTACCGAAGTGTCAAAAATGACTTACGCAGATGGTACTCCGATTGCTAACATCAAATCAGATTTAATTCGGACACGAATTAATGGCGATCAAATGTCTCCATTGCTAAAAAAAGCCATTATTTCAACAGAAGATGAATATTTTGAAGAACATCATGGGGTGGTACCAAAAGCGCTAGTTCGAGCGTTGATTTCTGATGCGACAGGTATCGGCGGTTCTTCTGGTGGTTCAACATTGACTCAGCAATTGGTCAAGCAACAGATTTTAACTGACGAAACGACTTTTAAACGGAAAGCCAACGAAATTTTATTAGCTTTACGTATTGAAAAATACTTTTCTAAGGACGAAATCGTGACAACTTATCTAAATGTCTCCCCTTTTGGTCGTAATAACAAAGGTGAAAATATTGCAGGCGTGGAAGAAGCAGCCAAAGGACTCTTTGGTAAAAGTGCCAAGGACTTGAATCTTCCTCAAGCGGCCTTTATCGCAGGTCTTCCCCAAAGTCCTATTGTTTACACGCCCTATACTAACACTGGTGCCTTGAAAGACGATTTGTCTTTAGGAATGAAGAGAAAAGATTTTGTTCTTTTCAGTATGTACCGAGAAAAAGCTATTTCGCAAAAGGAATATGAAGAAGCCAAAGCTTACGACTTGAAAAAAGACTTTTTACCAACTGAACAGGCCAATGTCAATACAGAAGGCTATCTATACTACACGGTGTTAGATAAAGCAGTTGAGATTGTCATGGATTTAGATATGAAAAAAGCTAAAGTTAATCGTGATGATTTAGATCAAGTTGGTTTAGATCAATATGAAGAACAAGCACGTCGCGAAATCCAGTCGCAAGGCTATACAATCCAATCGACCATTGATCAGAATATTTACAACACGATGCAAACCGCTGTCGCAAATTATGGTTATTTGCTTGATGATGGCACTGCAGATGTCAATGGGAATACAATGATTGAAACTGGCAATATTTTAATGGATAACGCTACTGGTCGTATCCTTGGTTTTATCGGCGGTAGAAACTTCGATATTAATCAAAACAACCATGCCTTTAATGCCGATCGTCAAGTTGGTTCTACGATTAAACCAATTTCTGTCTATGGCCCTGCGATTGATCAAGGACTCATTGGTTCTGAAAGTCGTCTGGCCAACTACCCAACGACTTATGCTGATGGTACAGAATTTGTTAATTCCACAAATGTGGATTTAAATCAATTCGTGACTGTTCGGAATGCCTTGAATTGGTCTTTCAATATCCCTGTCGTTCATGTTAATAATGAGCTAAGGAAAAAAATGGGTGATGATAATTTCTCTTACAATCACTACTTAAGTAAAATGAACTATCCAGCTTCAGATGCTTGGGCTTACGAATCTGCGCCATTGGGTTCAGTAGAAACAAATGTTGTAACACAAACAAACGGCTTCCAAGCGCTTGCTAACAAAGGTAAATATCAAAAAGCCTACATGATTGAAAAAATCACAGACAATAGCGGACATGTGGTCTACGAACACAAAGATGAAGGAACGCAAGTTTATTCACCGGCGACCGCTTCTATTATGAATGACTTGTTGCGCTCAGTGGTGGATTCTGCGAATACGACAAAATTCAAACCAACATTAGCTGGCTTGAATCCTCATTTAGCCAGTGCTGATTGGGTCGGAAAAACTGGGACAACTAATGACTATAAAGATTCATGGCTAATTGTCTCTACCCCGACTGTGACACTAAGTTCTTGGTCAGGACATGATCTACCAGCGCCAATGACGACGACCAGCGGCGACAATAACGGGAATTATATGGCGAACTTAGCTAACGCGCTGTACTATGCGAATCCAGAATTGTTTGGCATTGGTCAAAAATTTGAATTAGACCCAAGTGTCATTAAATCAAAAGTTTCTGAATTTACTGGTGAAAAACCTGGCTCAATTACCTATAATGGTGCCAAGTTCAATACACCTGGCAAAACAACGACTTCATACTATGCCAAAGATGGTGCACCACAAAGTACCTATAAATTTGGGATCGGTGGAACAGACAGCAATTACGCTTCTTACTGGGGAAATCTTGCTCCACGTGCCACTACAAATAATAACAACAACAACAATAAAAACAACGAAAATAAAAAGAACAACTAAAGAATTTGGTAAGTTAAGCTTGTAACCAAAATTATGTAAAAAAGTAGAGACGTAATTCATCAATTGATGGATTACGTCTCTACTTTTATTGTTTCTCTTATTCTTTACCATCGATACTAGCTCGAGCTATTCAAAAATAGCTCCTACATTTAATGAAATAATATGCAGCAATCAACCTATTTTAACTAAAATAATCCCTTTCTGTTTCTCAAAACAATAGCAGATACTATTAAACTTATTAATACATAGACAACTATCATCTTTAAAGAAAAATCAAATGTGAGACCTATCTCATCCATCGGCTCATACCCATTTCCTCCATTAATAATTTTGGGAAAATTCATATAAGATGTAAAGAAAAATTTATTGGAAAGCATGCTAAATCCTGAAGATAATACCACACCAACAATTAGCAAGCTATGAACAATCAAATTTCCAGTAAATAGTGAAAGCAAGAAACTGAATACTGTCAATGCTAATAACAGCATACCAAACATAATTAGGCTTCTCGACAAATAGTTAGAAAGAGAAATGATTGTAACACTTTGTCCCTTTTCAATAATCGCGACTGGATAATCAGGGTTTCCCAGACCATTTTTGAAAAATGCACTGATTACAGAAAGAAAGATTGACAGATAAGAAACCAATCCGACTGTAAACAAAATACTACTTATTTTAATAGAATATTTTTTCCATAGTTTTAAGGGAAGGCCATTCCATAAAGAAACAGTATTTTTTCTTTTTTCTAAAGTTGCGAGCGCTATAATCATTAAACTAGGGATAATTAATAATAATGTATATGGAAAATCCATCGATAAAAGAAAACCTAGGTAATTCAAAGCAGGCATTTTAGCAACTTCAGAAGAATCCACTTGTTTGATCCTGTTTTCAGATAAATATTGCAATTCTTTGACTCTTTTTTGTTGCTCAATAATTGGTATACTGTACAACGTTCCTTTTAACATTGCGTTTAAATTACTTTCTTCCAATTTTTTCTCAGCTTCTAATAAAGCCCATTCATCACCAATTTTGATGGCATTAATTGCTTTCCTTAATTGCTCACTTTCATCTTCTATCTCATTTAAAGTTTCTTTTGCTGCAGGTTCATTTTTCATTTTTTCTTTCGCTTGTTCGTTATTTTTGATTCGGTTTTCATATTGCATTTCTTTAAAAGAAAGTTGTTGGGGTTGAGCTAGCAGCGGATAAATTAACATTAAAATAAAGGCTACAAACACAAACCACAGACTCTTCTCTTTCAATATTTTTATCGTTTCTATCTTAAGCATTTCTTTCTTCTCCTCTTAAATATAAGTTATCATATTGTTCACGTAAAGAAAGGTTACGTTGATCATTCTCAACCAGCTTTTTATTTTTCATAAATAAAATACGTGTACATGTGTGTTCAACATTATACAAATCATGAGAAGATAAAATAACTATTTTATCTTTGGAAACTATTTCTTTTAAGCACATTATGAATAAACTAACACTAGTAGGATCCAAGCCATTAAAAGGTTCGTCTAACAAAAGTATTGTTGCATCACTTGCTAGGTACATCGCTAATAATACATGTTGTTTCATTCCGAGAGATAATTTTTTTATTATTCTATTTTGATATTCTTTCATCTTTAATTGTTCAAAAATATGCTCTATATCGCTATTACTTTTCCAAGCGGCTTTAATATATTCAAGATGTTCTTTCGGCGTCAAATAATCATATAAATTTTTACTACTTTCAAGAAAAAATAGTTCTTTTAAATACGTTGCACTTCTACTATTGTAATCAATCTTATTTAAACTAATATTTCCATTTTTTCTAGGGATTAAACCAGATATAGCATTAAAGAACGTGGTTTTTCCAGTTCCATTAGGAGCAACTAAGCCAATTATTTCACCAAATTCAGCTTGCATAGATAAATTTTTTATAATTGTTCTATTACCATACTCGACAGTTAATTCTTTTACCTTCATAGAAACACCTCTTTTTTTAATCTAAAGATACCATAAGCAATGCTTTACCGACCGATTTTCTAATCAACTTAATCTTATTTTAATTTTCAATCTTACTGTGTATTAATAGCAGAATGCAAAAAAGTACAAGAAGAAATCATTTTCATGATTTCTTCTTGTACTTTTTTGCATTTCTAGTAGAATTTTCTCTTATTTTGTTGAACCTTTTTGATCAATTCCATAAGGTAAAACAACTGTTTTTTCTTCAATTTCTTCTTTGTTCATTAGTTTTGTTAATAAGCGCATTGACACGGCACCGATATCATATAAAGGTTGTGTAATACTTGATAGACGTGGACGAGAGACTTCTGTAAGCAATGAGTTATTGCTTGTAATGATTTCAAATTCTTCTGGAACTTTCACACCAGCATCTAGCATCCCATCTAATAAACCAATCGCTAGCTCATCATCTGTAACAAAGGCAGCAGTTGCCCCACTATTACGGACACGCTCAGCCAAATTAATCCCTGCTTTAAATTTATATTCAGATTCAAAAACTAAGCCTTCATTATAAGACAAGCCATTTTCCGCTAAAGCTTCTTTGTAGCCTTTCATTCGGTTTTGACCATTAATTGGATCGATTAATGCACCACTAACAAAAGCAATTTTTTTGTTCCCATTTTTCGCTAAAGTCGCTGTTGCATCTTTCGTTGCTTCTGTGTAATCAATATTAACGCTACCAACTTGTTCGTCTGGATCAATGGAACCTGCTAAGACAACAGGTGTTTTTGAACGTGAAAATTCACCACGAATATCATCTGTAATGCGATGACCCATAAAGATAATCCCATCTACTTGCTTGGCAAGTAAATTGTTTAATACAGTAACTTCTTTTTGATCGTCTCCATCTGAATTAGCTAAAATGATATTGTATTTATACATTGTAGCCACGTCGTCAATGCCACGTGCTAATGAAGCAAAAAATGCATTACTAACATCTGGAATAATGACACCCACTGTTGTCGTTTTTTTACTTGCTAAACCACGTGCGACTGCGTTAGGACGGTAATCTAAGCGATCAATCACTTCTAAGACTTTTTTACGCGTTGCTGGTTTTACATTGGGATTACCATTGACAACACGAGAAACAGTAGCCATAGATACATTTGCCTCTCTAGCAACATCATAAATTGTAATTGTTTGTTTTTCCATGTTTCTTCTCCTATAAATATGAATTTGTTCTCATTTTCTGAAAACACTGTTTACATTTCTTTCCTAGCCTAGAATATCAAAATTCTTCTATTTTTGCAACCGTTTTATCGTTTTTTCATGAAAATTTACTTTCCATTTCAAAAGGAACTTTTTGTCATTTCATGTTATGATAGTACTGTGATTCACTTCAGAATAAAAGAAAGAAGGATGTTTTATGAATCAAGAAAAAATTGCCGATTTAAAAAATTGGATGCACCAAGAAAAGATTGACTTCACTTATATTAGTGATCCTGGTCATATCGCTTACTTTTCCGGTTACGAAAGCGAACCTCATGAGCGCGTGTTAGCTTTGTTTATCGCTGCGGACGATCAATCATTTTTATTTACACCTGCATTGGAAGTCGAAGATGCCGAAAAGAGTAGTTGGACTTATCCCGTTTATGGTTATTTAGATAGCGAAAATCCTTGGGAAAAAATTGCGGCTTTATTAAATAAACGAACACAAGGCACACCACGCTTTGCTTTAGAAAAACAAGCTCTTTCTTTAGCTCGTTTCGATCAATTGAAAACCTATTTCCCAGCTAGCGATTTTTCTCATGATGTTACTCCTTTAATTGAAAAACTTCAATTAATTAAAACAGAACCTGAAATTCAACGTTTACTAGAAGCTGGTAGTTGGGCTGATGTCGCTTTTGAGATTGGCTTCAAAGCAATTCAAGCAGGCGTTGCGGAACAAGAAATTGTTGCAGAAATCGAGTATCAATTAAAACGTCAAGGTATTCGCTCAATGAGTTTTGATACGTTAGTCTTAACAGGAAAAAACGGAGCTAGTCCTCACGGGGTACCTGGCGAAACAAAAATTGAGCCCCATGACTTAGTGTTATTTGATTTAGGTGTCGTTCATAATGGCTATTGTAGTGATGCCACACGAACAGTCAGCTACTTGGAACCTTCTGATTTCCAAAAAGAAATTTATGGAATTGTCTTAGAAGCACAATTAGCAGCAACTGAAGCGGTGAAACCTGGTGTTACAGCAGGCGAATTAGATGATATTGCCCGAGGTGTAATCACAAAAGCTGGTTATGGTGAATACTTTAACCATCGCTTAGGCCATGGCATTGGAACCACTGTCCATGAATACCCATCGCTGGTTCATGGCAATGATTTAGTCATTGAAGAAGGTATGTGTTTCTCTATTGAGCCCGGTATTTACATTCCTGGAAAAGTAGGCGTTCGTATTGAAGATTGTTTACACGTAACAAAAACAGGCTCCGAACCATTCACTAAGACAACCAAAGAATTGCAAATTATTGAATAGCATAAAAATAAAATGAGGCCATCAGTCAACCGGACTGATGGCCTCATTTCTAAATTTTAAGGTAAGCCGCTGAACAAAAGCAACACGATCCGTTGCTAACTTTCATAAGCTAAACGCTTGTTACCCTTTAAATTCTTTTTTTACGTCTTTCGCTGCATCTTTAACATCTTCTTTTGCTTCTGCAGCTTTTTCAGGAACATCTTTGGTGGTTTCTTTTGCTTCATCGACACCAGCAGAAACAGTTTCTTTGGCCGCTGCCGCAGAATCTTTAACGTCAATATAGATATCTTCTGCTGCATCTTCGGCAATTTCACCTAAATCTTCTGCGTGATCTTGAGCATCGTCAGCTGCTTTTTTAAATTGATCAGATAAATCACCTGTTTGTTTTTTAAAGTTATCAAGCATGTCGCCAGAAACACCTTGTGCTTTATCCAATGAATCTTTTGTTTTTTCTTTGACAGAACCTGCCAAATCAGAGGCTTGATCTGATAAAACGCCGGCTTTTTGTTTTGCGATTTCTGTTAATTCTGTTCCTTTTTGAACAGCATAATCTGTGTAATCTTGCGCTTTGTTTTTTAAATCATCTGTTTGATTTGATAAATCATCACGTAATTCTTTACCTGATTTTGGTGCAAGTAATAATGCGGCAACGGCTGCTGCTGTTCCACCAATTACTGCTCCTAAGAAAAATCCGCCTTTTTTAGCCATAAAAATCTCCTCCAATTAGTTATTTGTTTTTTTATTTTTTGAACGCATTGCTCTAAAAGCAGAACCGCCTACTTTACTCACTAAACCAGCTTTCGCTGTGCCTTTCCCTACGGTTCCTACCTTTGTAATCAAATGTTTACTTGAGGTGTTCAATTCAGAGACACTTTCGCTTAAATCAGCAACGGCCGTAAACAACGGATCAATCGTTGCCACTTTTTGATTCACATCTGTCAATAGTTCATTGCTTTTAACAAGCAAGCCTTCCACTTGGCGACTCAATACATTCACATCGCTAGTCACGACTTTGATTGTTGTATTTGTTTCATCAATTGTATCTTCAATTTTTGAAACAACTTGAGAAACTTTATATAACACAAGTACTAAAAAGATGACTAAAACAACAAATGCTACCGCTGCAATTAAGGCAGCAATTTCCCCACCTGACATATCATTACTCCCCTCTGAAATTTTATTTATAATCTTAGGATAACACCAACTTATATTTTTCACAACTCATAAAGCTAAGAATGACAATTTATTTTATAAAATTCTCATGCCCTTTTCTTTAAGAAAAAAAGCGTAAAATTTCCTTCTAACGAATTGAAATTTTACGCTTATTTTTATTTATTTTTCTTTTGGTTGCTCTTTTTTCGCTAATTGAGCACCTAAATTAATAATGTATTCTCGTAAATTATCTTTTACTTCTGGATGAGTCAAACCATATTCAATGCTTGTTTTCATAAACCCAAATTTACCGCCAACGTCGTAACGTTCTCCTTTAAACTCACGAGCAAAAACGCGTTGTGTTTTATTTAAAGTGTCAATCGCATCTGTTAACTGAATTTCGTTACCAGCGCCTGGTTTTTGATTTTCAAGTACATCAAAAATTTCAGGGGTTAATAAATAACGGCCGATAATCGCTAAATCACTTGGTGCTTCCTCGGGTTTTGGTTTTTCAACAAAATTCTCGACATTGTATAGTCCTTTTTCGATTTCTTTTTCTGGGTTGATAATACCATATTTTGAAGTATCTTCATGGGGCACTTTCATTACAGCAATCGTCGAAGCATGTGTTTCTTCGTAATCATCCATTAATTGTTTCGTTAATGGCACTTTATCTTCCATTAAATCGTCGCCTAACATCACGACAAAAGGTTCATTGCCAACAAATGCTTTCGCTTGTAAAACAGCGTGTCCTAAGCCTTTCGGATGGGATTGACGAATAAAATATAAATTAACATCCGTTGTTTCTTCGACTAATTTCAATAAATCGGTTTTATTTTTTTCTTTTAAATTATTTTCTAATTCAACATTTGAATCAAAATGATCTTCAATCGGACGTTTGGCTTTGCCTGTCACAATTAAAATATCTTCGATTCCTGAAGCTAGTGCTTCTTCTACAATAAATTGAATCGTTGGTTTATCAACAATCGGTAACATTTCTTTTGCCATCGCTTTGGTAGCCGGCAAGAAACGTGTTCCTAACCCAGCTGCTGGAATAACTGCCTTTTTAACTTTCATCTTTTTTCCTCCTAAAAATCAAGTGTAAATTCGTTTTCGGTTTTGCCATCGCGCAACATGATTTCTTTTGCTGCTTGTTGTACATCTTCGTCATTGTACAAGACATTGTAGATTGTTTCTGTGATTGGCATTTCGACTTCTAATTGTTGTGCCAATTCATAGGCTGCTTTAGTTGTTGAAACACCTTCCACAATCATACCCATGTTTTCTAAGACTTCATCTAACTTATGGCCTTTTCCTAATAAATTACCCGCACGCCAATTTCGAGAATGGACACTTGTACAAGTAACAATTAAATCCCCAACACCACTTAAACCAATAAATGTTAATGGGTTTGCTCCCATCGCAACCCCTAAACGACTAATTTCTGCTAAACCACGAGTCATAATTGCCGCTTTGGCATTATCACCAAAGCCTAAGCCATGAATCGCTCCGGCGCCCAAAGCAATAATATTTTTTAAGGCCGCCCCTGTTTCTACACCAATCACATCATCATTCGTATAAATTCTAAAGTAATCATTCATAAACAACTCTTGCACATACACAGCGTCTGCTAAATTTTCGCTTGCTGCTGTAATGGTTGTGATATCATGAACAGCGACTTCTTCTGCATGGCTTGGACCAGATAAAACCACAATCCCTTGCCGTTTTTTTGCTGGAATCTCTTCTGCTATCACTTCTGAAATCCGCTTATGTGTACCTTGTTCGAGCCCTTTACTTGCATGAATAATAATTGGTTTTGTTTTTAAATGTTGGGCCACTTCTTGTGCTACTGAACGAATGGCTTTAGTTGGTACCACAAACAGTACCGCATCCACATCTACTAAAGCAGTAGCTAAATCAGTGGTTGCCTGAATTGAAGTAGGTAAGATTAATTCTGGTAAATAATGTTTGTTGGTGTGTTTTGTATTTATTTCATCGATTTGCTCTGGTTTATTTCCCCAAATACAGACCTCGTGTCCATTTTCGGCTAATACTTGAGCTAAAGCTGTCCCCCAGGAACCTGGACCTAAAACAGCGACTTTTTGTTTCATCGGTGAAACTCTCCTTTCGCTAAACAACGTTACTTCTTTAGTTTACCATATTCTTCGATCAAGTTGGATTAAGAAGTTGTTATTTTTTTCTTTTGTTTCTCCCGATTGTAAAATTTCAAATTGGGATTTCTTCTACGAACGATCACAATAACAATTGCTGCCACGAACATCACTAAAGACAACAATTGTGAGACACGAATGTTACTAAACGCATACAAACTGTCCATCCGTAAGCCTTCGATGAAGAAACGGCCGAAAGAATACCATATTATATAACCTAAAAAGACTTCGCCTTCTTTTAAAAAGTGTGGCTTTTTGCGTAATAACACTAAAACGATAAAGCCTAAAACATTCCAGACAGATTCATATAAAAATGTTGGTTGATGATACGTTCCGTTGATATTCATGTTATCAATGATAAACGTTGGTAAATGGAGATTTTCTAAAAATTGTCTGGTGGTCGCTGGCCCATAGGCTTCATGATTCATAAAGTTGCCCCAACGACCAATTGCTTGCGCTAAAATCACACTTGGTGCGGCAATATCTAAAAAAGTCCATGTAGAAATGAAACGATGACGCGTAAAGAAAAACAGCGCCAGTCCCCCACCAATAAGACCACCATAAATCGCTAAGCCACCATTTCGAGTAAAGAAAATTTCAATCGGATTGTCTACATAGTCTTGCCATTGAAAAGCGACGTAATACAAGCGCGCGCCAACAATTGCTGCAGGTAATCCCCAGAGCATAAAGTCAAAGACATCATCTTCTTTTAAACCAACACGAACGGCTTCACGACTACTTAGCCAAACAGCTAAAGCAATCCCTGAAACAATAATAATTGCATACCAATAGACGGGAATACCGAAAAGGCGAAATGCAATTGAATTTACTTGAGCTAACATCATCACATCTTCTCCTTCTATTCTCCTGAATTTTCTTCAATCAAACGGGTTAAGCGCTCTTCGAACGTTTTTGTTGCATCATAACCCATTGTTTTCGCGCGGAAGTTCATTGCTGCCACTTCAATGATAATGGCCACATTTCGGCCGGTCTTAACAGGAATACGAATCTGAGGGACATCAACGTTAGCTATTTCAACCATTGCATCATCACTACCAAGACGATCATATTTCTTGTCTTTTTCCCATGCCTCTAAATAAACGACCAATTGAACTTGCATAAAGCCACGGACCGCACTAGCTCCAAACAGGTTCATGACGTCAATAATTCCGATACCACGAATTTCAATTAAATGCTGCAAAATTTTTGGTGGCTCTCCAACCACGGTTAATTCATCTTGCTGATAAACATCGACACGATCGTCTGCGATTAGCCGATGTCCACGTTTAATAAGCTCTAAAGCTGTTTCACTTTTACCAATACCGCTATCTCCTTGAATCAAAACACCAAGTCCATAAACATCAACTAAAACCCCATGGACACTTGTGCGAACAGCTAAACGGCCATCTAAATAACTGGATAGTTCCCCTAGTAAACGGGAAGTTGAAATCGGTGAACGTAATACAGAAACGCCATTTTCTTTTGCTGCTGTAATTAATTCTTCGGGGATTTCTAGTCCTCTGGATACTATAAAGGCTGGAGTATCTTTCGCACATAAACGGCGCATCACTAATAAACGCTCTTCAGGCATCATTCGTTCCGCAAAGGTAATTTCTTTGCTCCCAAATAATTGTAAACGGTCATGGGAATAATAATTAAAATACCCAGTTAATTCTAAACCTGGCCGGGAAATTTCACCAGTTTTGATTGTTCTATTTAAGCTTTCTTCATCTCCGTATACTACTTCTAAAGAAAGATTTTCTACCAGTTGATAAATCTTTACCACTTCTGTCATATCGAATGTCAGTCCTTTCTGCTACTTGTTATATTTTATCATTTAAAAATACAAGTTTCTAGCTATTCACTAGATAATTCCTAGAATTATCATATTTCAAAAAAATGAAACTATTTTTCAGTGAAATTACCTATGCTATTTCTGTTACTTGACTATTTCAGAAAACTTTGTATACTTGAAGCCGATCCTTTTAAGAAAAGAGGAAACTTATGAAAGAATATTTAAAGGAAAAAGCCCATCAATTACCGTTAACGCCTGGTGTTTATTTAATGAAAGACGCAACCGACACAATTATTTATGTGGGTAAAGCCAAAAAATTAAAAAATCGCGTGTCGAGCTATTTTATTAATAGTAATCAACATTCTCGAAAGACGATGCGTTTAGTCAAACAAATTATAGACTTCGATGTTCTCCATACTGACACAGAATTGGATGCACTCCTCCTAGAATGTCAACTGATTCAACAGTATCGGCCGCGCTACAATCGCCAAATGAATGCTTATGAACAATATTCTTATGTATCGGTAGCCGTTAATGAGCGGCAATTAGAGATTAAACTCTTAAATATTCCCACTAAAGAGAACTGTTTTGGTCCTTATTCGATTCGCCGAAAATTAAACCGTTTAAAAATAATTTTGGATAGTATCTACGATCTCGTCCCAACCAACTATTGGCATCAAACCTTTCAAAAAGAGAGTGCCATTCCGACCGAACTATTTCAACAAGAATTGTTCGACTTTTTCCATAATCAAGGACGAGAACCAATCAAACGAATTGCTCAACAAATGCAAGAGGCTGCTGAAAAACAAGCCTTCGAAAAAGCGGCAAAACTCAAAGAAGATTGGCTCTTTTTGACGCGCTTTGCAAACCAAAATCAACGAATTAGTCAAGCTAACCAACGAGATTGGCAACTGATGTGGTTACCTTGTCAGAAAAAAATCAAATACTATTTAATTTACCAAGGCTTGGTGGTAGCAACACGTGTTGTAACTAAACAAACGTTTCAAAAATATTCATCGCTTGAACTAGCAAAAAAAATCATGCCCAAAAAACCACCGAAAACAATTGAGCATTACTCGAAGCAACAAGTTGATTTTTTAAACATTTTATATGGCTATATCAGCCGCCATCCAGAATGTCACCTAGAAAATTTAACCATCGAAAAAGCCTGAAGAACGCATTTTATGCTACGTTCTTCAGGCTTTTTTTATTCATATTTAGATAAATTGTGATCCGTAACGATCGTATTGACAATTGACATAATTACAGCCATTAGCACCGCTGCCCAAAAACTTGAGAAGCCAAAGTTCATTTCCCCCACAAAAAACGAGGTCATTTGTAAAATCGCTGCATTGACAACAAAGCTAAATAGACCAAACGTTAATAAAGTAAATGGGAGCGACAAGATTGTTAAGACTGGTTTCACCAACATATTTAGGATTGAGAGAACAAAGGCGGCAATAATTGCAGGCATTATGCCTCTCACATGAATCATGCCAGGAAAAACAACTGATAAAGAAATGAATGTCAGTGTATTAACAACCAATCGCTGAAAATATGTCATTAAAAGTCACTCCATTCGTCATCATCAATTTTTTCCGCTTCTTTACGTTGCTTTTTATTGGCAGCATAAGGATTTTCATTGCGAACATTTCTATTATAAGGATTTTGATGGCCGTAGCCGCGATCGCTTCCTGTTCTTCCAGAAGGGATCAAGACTGCTAAGGCAATGTATAAGAGAATGCCTGGAAATCCTGCTGAGAAAAAGCTGAGCAAGACATAAACGACACGAATAATTGTTGGGTCAATTCCTAGCCAATCAGCAATCCCAGCTAAGCTTCCTGTTAAAACCACGTTATTCGGAGATTTTGTTAGTTTTCTTTTCATATGTTTTCACCTCGTCTACTAAATTTTACACTAGAAAGGCTGATTCGTCAGCCCATCTAGCTTAAAATTATTAATTATTTATCCGTATCTTTTAGGAAAATACTTCCCGTTGTTGTAGAAGCATTAATTTGAGCCATTGATTCTTCCAGTACACGTCTAAAATGTAATTGTTGATTGCCGCGATCTTTCTTTTCACGAACAACTTCAATATCTGTTAAACGGCTGTTAATACTACCTAAATTAGTTTTCACTTGCCCTTCAACACCTAAGTCATTTGGCAAGGCCAATTTGATATTCCCATTTGCAGAGCTTGCTTCAACACGGCGAAGCGTTTTTTCTTTAGCTGTAATGCGGATATCTCCATTAATCAGAGAGACACTTAGACTTTCTGGTGCCGCGGAAATAGACACATCACCATTGACTGTTTCAATAATGTTATCTAAAATCGTTCCTTCTAGGACTTTAATTTCACCATTCACACCTTCAATTTCTAACATAGTTGCATCAATTTTTTTAAACGTAATCGTCCCATTCGTTGATTTTGTGTAAACATCTTTCGCTGTTAACTCTTCTACTAAGACATTTCCGTTTAATAATTTAACAGATACATGATCGTAAGTGCGTTTTGGTAAATAGAACGTTAAATCTGCTTTCACCCGTTTGTTTGGCACTTGGAAAGAAATCGTTTCATCATCCACATCAATGTCACTTCGTTCTAAGAAAGCTTCCATTGGTGAATCTCCTGCCATTTTACCATATAATTTGATTTTTGCTTCGACTTTCACATCTTCTTGATCCCAAGTTTTGAAAACCACGGTACCATTTGCTACCTTGACATCAATTAAACTTGCTTGTGGATTTGGATAGTTAAATTCATGTTCAAACTTAGTTGTTGCCACACCAGGAACTTTCATTTTAATGTCTTTCCATTCCACATTATCATTCATGGTGTCACTGAAAGAATTAAATGTTTTTTTCAAGAATTCTCCCACTTGGCCGCCAAATTCGGCAACTTTGCCGCCGACTTGGTTAAAGGTGTCTGTGGCTTGATCTTTCCACTCTTCAGAGAATTGAGAAGAAACTTTTTCTTTTGTATCATTCCATTGACCTTTCCATTGTTCTTTGCGAATGTTTTTTAGTTCTTCTTCCAGTGCTGTTTTTTCAGTACTTTGAGTCGCTAATTTTTCTTCTAATTGTGCAAGTAAAACGTGCAAGTCTTTTCGTTGAACTTGTTCATCTTCTGTTAATGCATCTAACTCTTCTTTTGTATCTAATGTTCCAATTTCTTCTGCGACTTCTTTAATTTCTTCTTTGATGCCGGCAATTTCTGCGTTGACTTCGTCCAATTCAGCCGAAGCACGATTGGCTTTTGTTGCTAACTCATCAAGAATTCTTTCTAAGTTTTCACGATCTTTTTCTGCACTGTCCTGTGTATTTTCTTCAAACGGATCAACAGTAGGTCCTTCTGATTCGCCTTTTTCTAATGCATCCATTAAATCTGCGACTTGATCTTCTTTATTTGTTGTTCCAATATTTTGTGTATCGACTTTTTCAGCAGCTTTTTCGATTTGTTTTTCATCTTTTTCAGTTGCCATATTTTCTAATAAAATTAACGCTTCTTCTGACGTTAGAATACCTTTTTTCACTAATTCTAATACGCGTTCTCTTTCTTTCATGGATATTGCCTCCTTAGCAAATTTTTCACTCAATAGTGTTTTCCTTACATGCATTATTATGCCTTGTTTTTGATCATTTGTCATAGGACTTAAGAACGATTTCTTCTCATTAGTAAGGACTAGTTTTATAAAATCAGTTCATTTTACGCTAAAAAAACTAGGAATTGGTCTAAAAAAGGCCGTCTCCTAGTTTTTTTTATTTGTTTTTCTTAAAATTGTTCGTCACGATTACTATTCAATTCGGTAATTTTACCAGTTGCCAAGTAAACAATCCACTCACAAATATTTGTGACATAGTCGCCAATTCTTTCCAAGTATTGTGCCACATGTAGATAATCAGTTCCGCTAATGACCGTTTCTGGATTAGCTTTCATTGCTTCTACGGCATGTTTGTAAATACTATCGAAATATTCATTAGTACGATCATCCATTTGTGCAATCATTCGTGCATCTTTTTGATCCGTTTTAACATAGGCGATTAAAACATTATCCACCATTTTTTTCACATAATCAGACATATCTGAAATTTCTTTTTCAATTTCAGGAATACGTGTTTCTCCTTTTAAGCGAATCGTTGATTTAGCAATTGAAACGGCATGGTCCGCCATTCTTTCTAAATCCGAACTAGCTTTCATAACAGTAATAATCATACGTAAGTCTGTTGTCACTGGTTGTTGTAACGCAATCATTTCAAAACTCTTTTTCTCAAGTTTGACTTCCATATCATTAATTTCAATATCGCGATCAATCACTTCTTGAGCCAATTTTTTATCATGATTAATATATGCCTTCACGGATTTATGGACGGCACTACTAACCATCATACCCATTTCATAAAATTGATTGTGCAGATTCAATAGTTCTTCTTCAAATTGTGTCCGTAACATTCTTTTTCCCCCTTTTAACCAAATTTACCAGAAATGTAATCTTCTGTTTGTTTTTCTTTTGGATTTAAAAATACTTTTTTCGTGTCATTAAATTCAATTAAATCACCTTGTAAAAAGAAGGCCGTTTTATCAGAGATCCGTGATGCTTGTGACATATTATGTGTCACCATAATCATGGTATATTTCTCTTTTAATGTTAACAGCATGTTTTCAATTTTACCACTAGAAACTGGGTCCAAGGCGCTAGTTGGTTCATCTAATAAAATAATATCCGGTTCCACAGCTAAAACACGAGCGATACAAACCCGCTGTTGTTGTCCACCAGAAAGTGAAAGTGCACTTTTGTGAAGTTTATCTTTGACATCCTCCCAAACGGCAGCAGCTTTCAAACTGGTTTCAACTGCTTCATCTAAGACTTGCTTGTCTTTGACTCCTTTTAGGCGCAAGCCATAAATCACATTTTCATAAACTGAAAACGGAAATGGATTAGGTTGTTGGAAAACCATGCCAATTTCTTTACGTAATTCAACGTTATCTGTTTTCGGTCCATAAATATCTTTTCCTTTATAGACGACACTTCCAGTAATAGTTACGTCTGGGATTAAATCATTCATACGATTCAAGCAACGTAAATACGTTGACTTCCCGCAACCAGAAGGACCAATCATGGCAGTTAATTCTCCTTGATTAAAAGTTAAATCAATGCCTTTCAATGCTTCTTTTTTCCCGTAATATAAATGTAAATCTTTTGATGAAATAATTTCTTTGCCCATCTTGCTCCTCCTAACCAAAATGTCCTGAAACGTAGTCTTCCGTTGCTTGAATTTTTGGTCGTGTAAAGATTTTTCTTGTATGGTCGTATTCAATGACTTTACCCATATAGAAGAAAGCTGTATAGTCACTAATCCGCGCCGCTTGTTGCATGTTATGTGTCACAATGATGATCGTGTAATCATCTTTTAAATTCACTAACGTTTCTTCAACCGTTCCTGTTGAAATCGGATCTAACGCGCTTGCCGGTTCATCTAACAATAAAATATCTGGTTTCATCGCAATTGCCCGAGCGATACACAAACGTTGTTGTTGCCCACCAGACAGAGCTAAGGCGCTTTTGTTTAAGTTATCTTTCACTTGATCCCAAAGTGCGGCTTGCTTCAAACTTGTTTCAACGATTTCATCTAATTTTTTCTTATCCTTTTCACCATGCTGTTTCAATGCGAATGTGATATTTTCATAGATAGATTTACTAAATGGATTGGGCCGCTGAAAAACCATGCCAATGCGTTTTCTCATTTCGTAGACGTCAACTTCTTTCGTATTGACATCGACATCTTTATACATGATTTTTCCAGTAACACGTGAATTGGCAATGCCATCGTTCATACGATTTAGCGAACGTAAATACGTGGATTTACCGCAACCAGAAGGTCCAATTAAGGCGGTTATTTTGTTCTTTTCAAATTGCAAATCAACACCTTTGATAGCCTCATTGTCCCCGTAAAAGACATGTAAGTCTTCCGTGTGTAACGCAATCGGGTCTTTTTGGCTATCTAGTTGAAGTAAATGGGTATCATTTAAATTGTATTCTTTCATGCTAATTCCCCTAACATTAAGCTGATGTCATTCTCTTATAAAGACGGTTGCCGATAAAACGAGCGCCGAAATTGAAAAGTAAAACTACTAAAATTAACACAGCGGAGGCACCTGCTGAGACCGCAGCGCCATCTGGCATCGTTCCTTCGGTATTAATTTTCCAAATATGCACAGCCAACGTTTCCGCTTGACGGAAAATGCTAATTGGACTTGAAACGCTCAATGGATTCCAATTACTGAAATCTAAGGCAGGTGCGCTTTGTCCTGCTGTATAAATTAACGCAGCGGCTTCACCGAAAATCCGACCAGAACTCAAAATAACACCTGTCAAAATTCCTGGTAATGCTTCTGGCAAAATAACTTTTTTAACTGTTTCCCAACGTGAAAGACCTAAGGCTAACCCCGCTTCACGCTGTGTATAATGAATGGCTTTCAAAGATTCCTCAACATTTCTAGTCAATAATGGTAAGTTAAAAAATGTTAATGCTAACGCACCTGATAAGATTGAAAAGCCATATCCGATTTGTACAACGAAAATCAAGAAGCCGAACAGCCCGACAACAACGGAAGGCAATGAACTTAAAATTTCAATTGAGGTACGAATTAAATCAGTTAACCAATTCTTTTTCGCATATTCCGATAAGTAAATTCCAGCACCCAATGAAATTGGAATACTAATAATCATTGTAATCAATAGTAAATATAGTGAGTTAAAAAGCTGAATACCAATCCCACCACCAACTTGATAGGCTCTGGATGGTTGTGTTAAAAATTCCCACGAAATATGTGGAATTCCTCTAGCTAAAATGTAAATCAGTAAGGCCGCCAAAATTAAAACAATGACGCCAGATACGGCATATAAGATACCTGTTGCGATTTTATCTGCTTTTTTTGCATTCATTATTTTAAGGCTCCTCTCTTACCGATAATTCGGATAACAATGTTGAATAGTAAAGACATCAACAATAGAATCAAGGCTAAAGACCAAAGAACGTTGTTTTCAACTGTTCCCATAATTGTATTCCCAATCCCCATTGTCAAAATACTTGTTAGTGTCGAAGCTGGTGTTGTCAAACTAGTTGGCATCACAGCTGCATTTCCGATTACCATTTGGATTGCTAAGGCTTCACCAAACGCACGAGCCATACCAAAGACAACCGCAGTTAAAATACCAGGCACAGCTGCCCGCAAGACAACTTTATAAATCGTTTGCCAACGCGTAGCACCAAGCGCCAACGACGCTTCACGATAATGTCGAGGCACAGCTTTTAATGCATCTACGGTCATCGTAGTAACCGTTGGTAAAATCATGACAAATAGCACAAACGTACCAGCTAAAATACCGAAGCCAGTTCCGCCAAAGATTGAACGGACAAAAGGAACAATGACAGATAAACCAATAAATCCATAAACAACAGAGGGAATCCCTACAAGTAATTCAATAACTGGTTGTAAAAATTTCGCTCCTTTTTTTGGTGAAATTTCTGTCATAAAAACAGCCGCTCCAATCGCAAATGGCGTCGCAACAATCGCTGACAAAAACGTTACAATAAAGGAACCCGCAATCATTGGTAAAGCCCCAACCATGGGTTTACCGTCTGCGCCGATATCACTTGGGTTCCAGTTTGTTCCAAATAAGAAATCAAACACGTTAATCTTATCTTTAAAGAATGTAGCAAGTCCTTTACTTGCAACAAAATAGAAAATTGAAACAACCACTGCTACAATTAAGGCAATACATAGGAAACTAATAAATTTCCCTCGTTGCTCCATCTTGGCTCTTTTCGATTTTGTTAATAATTTTTTCTGTACATCTTCCAAGAATATTTCCTCCTCAAACAATCCAACTTTTACAGATAAAAATAGTGTACCTTTTTTACATCAATTTGTTTTTAATAACATGTAAATTTTATGTTAAGTTTGTAAATTTTGTGTTAAGAGAATTACTTAATGACATTTCCTTGCCAATCCCGTTCAATTTCCATTTTCGAAACAGGAATATACCCTAATTGACCAATCACACGTTCTTGGATATCATCTGACAACATAAAGTCTAAAAACTCTTTGGTTAAATCACTTGGATTTTTACGGGTGTACATATGTTCATAAGACCAAATAATCCATTTATTGTTCATTACATTTTCATCTGTTGGCTGAACACCATCAATACTTAACGTAGCTACTTCATCAGTAACATATGAAAATGCGGTATAACTAATCGCTCCTGGTGTATCAGAAACAATGGAACGAACCATGCCGCTGGAATCTTGTTCTTGCGCACGAATGGCTGTTTTATCTCCCAAGACCCATTTTTCAAAAGTAGCCCGCGTACCACTACCGGCCGCTCTGTTCAAAATAACAATTTTTTGGTCTTTCCCGCCAAGTTCTTTCCAGTTTGTTACTTCACCTAAAAAGATTTTCTTTAAATTTTCCATTGAGATATCTTTGACACCGACATTTTTGTTAACGATTGGTGTAATCCCAACAACAGCAACTTTATGATCAATTAAGTCTTCCGCTTTGATGCCCTTTTTCTCTTCTGCAAATAAATCAGAATTACCAATGTCTACCGCGCCAGATTGGACTTGACTCAGACCTGTTCCGCTTCCGCCACCTTGGACATTAATAAATCTTCCCGGATTTTGGCTTTGATATTCCTCACTCGCTGTCTCTACTAATGGTTGTAAAGCTGATGAGCCTACCGCTGTGATGGATTCACCACGATCAATCCATTTTGCACATCCTGTCAAAGTAAGTATACTTGCCAAACCAATAAATAATAGCAATCTTTTTTTCATCGATTCATTATTCCTCCAATTAATTTCAATCCATTCTATTTTACCATTATATGTAGGACTTGAAAATTATAAGTTATCAATTTGTTGGTACAACTGAGAAAACTCTTAAATTAAATAACAAGTATTTTAAAACTAAACGAAAAAAAGCTCTCCAAAATGGAGAGCTTTTTTTCGTTTAAATTTTCAAGAAACGACGCATTGAAATAACTGAACCTAGTGATCCAATAATCATTCCTGTTGCAATCATTAATAGATTGACTTTCCAGATAAAATCTTCTGGACGAATTAATGAATAATTCGAACGCAATAACTGCGGGTTGAACATGTTATAAACTTGATGGTAGCCTAACGTCATAATAATGACTGGCACGATTGCGCCAATCAACCCAATCCAAGCACCTTCTAAGAAGAACGGCCAACGAATGAAACTGTTTTTGGCTCCTACAAGACGCATAATTTGGATTTCTTTTTGACGAGATAAAATCGTAATCCGAATAGTGTTGGAAATTAAGAACACTGCAACGAATAAAAGTAATGCAGCAGCTGCTAAGCCCCAAGTTCGAACGGTTTGAGCGATTTTAAAGATTTTGTCTGAGTTTACACCACCGTAATCGGCTTTAAAAACACTTGGGAATTTAGCTGCTTGTTTCGCAATATCTTTCGTGTCTTCTGGTGTTTTTGCACGGACATAATACACGTCGTATAATGGGTTACTGTCGCCTTCGAAAAGATTCCAGGCATCCCCCATTTGTTCTTGGATTTTTTTCAATTGTTGATCTTTGTTTGAATAAGAAATATCTTCAACATTGTCTAATCCTTTAAGTTGTTTTTCTAATGTTTTCATTTCATTTTGTTTTGTACCAATATCGACAAAGACAGACACTGTCACGTTTTTTTCGATATCATCAGCAAGTTTCGTTGCATTAAAAATAACGCCCATAAAAATACCAACTAAAACTAATGTAATTGTAACCGCACTTGCTGAGGCAACAGTCATCCAACCGTTCCGTTTTAAACTTTTGATACTTTCAAATAAATGAGAAAAGAATGTTCTAATCATCGTAGCCGTATTCTCCTTCCACTTGGTCACGGATAATGCGACCATTTTCAATGGCAATAACACGGTGACGAATCGTATTTACAATTGTACTATTATGCGTTGCCATCACGACTGTTGTTCCTTGTGCGTTAATCCGGTCCAACAATTTCATGATTTCCCATGAATTCTCTGGATCTAAGTTCCCAGTTGGTTCATCGGCAATTAAAACTTTCGGTGTATTTACGATTGCTCGTGCAATGGATACCCGTTGCTGTTCCCCACCAGAAAGTTCGCTTGGAAAAACACGTACCTTATGTTTTAGACCGACTAAATCTAAAACTTCCATCACGCGTTTTTTGATTTCGCGAGGACGCCGTCCGATAACTTGCATCGCATAGGCCACGTTCTCATACACAGTTTTCTTTGGTAATAGTTTATAGTCTTGGAAAACGATGCCGATTTCACGACGTAAATAAGGAACTTCTTTATTTTTTATTTTCATTAAATCATGACCTGCAACTGTCAAATTACCTTTTGTTGCTTTTTCTTCACGATACATTAATCTAATAAAGGTTGATTTCCCTGCACCTGAGGGACCAACCACATAGACGAACTCGCCTTGGTCAATCTCTACTGAAATATTTCGAATCGCTGTTGTACCATTCGAATATTTCTTCATTACATCTTTCATTTCAATCATGGCGTTCTCTCCATCTCTTTTTTCTTCAATCCTACTCATTATAACATGTCAATATTGCAAACTTCTTGCATTAAGTTACATTTTTATTTCAATTTAATGAAGAGCTTAACTTAAGCGCTGTTTTAAGTAGGCATCAATGAAACCATCAAGGTCTCCATCCATCACAGCTTGTACATTGCCGGTTTCGTAATTTGTCCGATGGTCTTTGACCATTGAATACGGATGGAACACGTAAGAACGGATTTGTGAGCCCCAACCAATTTCCATTTGTTCACCACGTAAACTTGCTGCTTCTTGAGCTTTCTTTTCCATTTCCAATTGATATAATTTGGCTTTTAACATACTCATTGCTTGCTCACGGTTTTTTAATTGAGAACGTTGTGCTTGGCTTGCGACAACGGTGCCTGTTGGAATATGTGTAATTCGAACAGCCGATTCTGTTTTATTAATATGCTGACCACCAGCACCACTTGCTCGATAGGTATCAATTTTTAAGTCATCTGGATTGATCGCAATCTCTATTGTATCGTCTAATTCAGGCATTACATCAACTGAACAAAACGAAGTATGACGGCGTTTGGCGGAATCAAAGGGCGAAATCCGCACAAGACGATGGACACCTTTTTCAGATTTTAGGTAACCATAAGCATTGTAACCTTTGATTAATAAGGTGACACTTTTAATCCCTGCTTCATCTCCAGCTTGGTAATCCAACGTTTCAACTTGGAAACCGTGACTTTCTGCCCAACGTGTGTACATTCGTAAAAGCATACTTCCCCAATCTTGTGATTCAGTACCACCGGCACCAGGGTGTAATTCAATTAGGGCGTTATTATGATCATATGGCTCATTTAGTAGTAAGGATAGCTCATACGTTGTTAAACGTTCTTGCAAGAGATGAATTCTTTCTTCCAATTCTTCTTGAATCTCTGCATCATATTCTTCTTGTTGTAATTCAAACATCACCGTTAATTCGTCAAGTTCCTCAGAGAGCTGATGAAATTGTTGATATTTTTCTTTCAAACTATTGGTTTCGTTAATTAGCTTTTGAGCCGTTTCTGTGTTGTCCCAAAAACCAGGTTCTCCCATCCGATTTTCCGCCTCGGCAATGTCTTCTTCTAACTGGTCTAAGTCAAAGAGACCTCCTGAAGCTAGTAATTTTTTGTGTCATTTCGTCTAATAATGTACGAATTTCTGGGTTTTCCAAAATGATTCCTTCTTTCTCTTTATTGTAAAAAGAGCAAAGGCGGGACAAATTGCCCCACCCTGCGTTTTTTCTTTAATTAAGCGTTTCTTCCATGACAATTTTTGAATTTTTTGCCACTTCCGCATGGGCATAAATCATTACGGCCCACTTTTTTATCTACACGCACAGGTTGACGCTTCGCACTTGTGTTGCTTTGTGCAGCTGCATCTTGTTCTGTTTCTGGATGTTCCGCTTGTCCTTGAGCTACTTGCTCACGTTGGACATTTTGGCGAATTTCCGATTTCATGAATAAACGTGTTACTTCATATTCGATTGAACCCACCATATTGTTATACATAGAATAACCTTCTGTTTGATATTCTACTAATGGGTTGTTTTGACCGTACGCACGTAAGCCGACAGATTGGCGTAATTGATCCATTGCATCAATGTGATCTGTCCATTTAGTATCGACAACACGCAAGATGACTACTTTTTCAAATTCTAGCAATTGTTCTTGGCCATTCAATTGTTGAGATTTTTCTTCAAATACTTCTTGCGCACGTGCCACTAAGTAGTCTTTGATTTCTTCAGCTGATTTATTTTCTAAATCTTTTTTAGAAATCGTATCTTCATGGACAAGTGTTGAGGCTGCAAAATCGACAATCCCATCTAAATTCCATTCTTCTTTTTCTAATTGTGTATGGCTATCCACCACTCGGCCAATCGTCCGTTTTACCATGCCCATCAATACATCAGACAAGTCATTTTCTTCCATAATTACTTCTTGTCGTTGCGCATAAATAACTTCACGTTGCTCGCGCATCACGTCATCGTATTGTAAGACATTTTTACGTGTGTCATAGTTATTTCCTTCCACACGTTTTTGAGCAGACTCTACTTGGCGAGTAAACATTTTACTTTGAATAACTGCATCTTCTTCTTGCACATTCATTCGTTCTAAGAATGTTTTAATTCGTTCTGAACCAAAGCGTTTCATTAAGTCATCTTCTAAAGATAAATAAAATTGTGAAACCCCTGGATCCCCTTGACGTCCTGCACGTCCACGCAACTGATTATCAATACGACGTGACTCATGACGTTCTGTCCCGATAACCGCTAGACCACCTAGTTCAAGTACACCTAAACCAAGTTTAATATCCGTTCCACGACCAGCCATATTTGTTGCAATTGTAACTGCGCCTTTTTGACCGGCATTCATAATGATTTCGGCTTCTTTAAAGTGATTTTTCGCATTTAATACTTCATGAGGAATTTTAGCTGCGTTTAATTTATCAGAAAGTAATTCTGACGTTTCTACCGCAACAGTCCCCACCAACACTGGTTGTCCTTTGTGGTAACGTTCTTTAATATCTTCCACCACTGCATTAAATTTACTTTCTAAGGTTGGATAAAGTAAATCTGGACGATCGTCACGGATAATTGGACGATTGGTTGGAATTTGAATGACTTGAATATTGTAAATTTCACGGAATTCTTCTTCTTCTGTTTTAGCAGTACCAGTCATCCCGGCTAGTTTTTTGTACATCCGGAAGTAGTTTTGGAACGTAATCGTCGCCATTGTTTTTGTTTCATCTTCAATTTCGACGCCTTCTTTTGCTTCAATCGCTTGATGCAAGCCATCAGAATAACGACGACCATCCATGATACGACCAGTAAATTGGTCAACAATTAAGACTTTATTGTCTTGAACCACGTAATCAATGTCTAATAACATGATATAGTTTGCCCGTAACGCTTGATCTAAATGGTGCGTTAATGCTGTATTTTCAATATCGTACAGGTTATCCAATCCGAAAGTTTGTTCAGCTTTTTCAATCCCTGCTTCTGTTAAACCAATTGTTTTAGACTGAATATCAATTTTGTAATCTTCGTCTTCTTTTAAGCGTTTGACAAAATTATCGGCACGCGTATAGAGTGCTGTCGATTTTTCAGCTTGTCCAGAAATAATTAATGGGGTTCTTGCTTCATCAATTAAGATTGAATCCACTTCATCGACAATTGCATAGTTTAATGGACGTTGAACCATTTGGCTGCGATAAACAACCATGTTATCACGCAAATAGTCAAATCCTAATTCGTTATTTGTACTATAAGTGATATCACAGTTATACGCTTCACGTTTTTCATCAGAAGATTTAGAGTTAATGTTTAAGCCAACGCTTAAGCCTAAGAAATTATATAATTCTCCCATTTCGTTAGAGTCACGGGTTGCTAAGTATTCATTAACTGTAACAACGTGTACTCCTTCGCCAGATAGTGCATTCAAGTATACAGGCATTGTGGCAGTCAAGGTTTTCCCTTCACCTGTTCTCATTTCAGGAATGTTCCCGTCATGAAGCACAATCCCACCCATTAATTGGACACGGTATGGGAATAAACCTAGTACACGTTTAGCAGCTTCACGGACAACCGCAAACGCTTCTGGTAATAGTTCGTCTAAGGTTTCCCCTTTTTGATAACGGGCTTTAAATTCATCTGTTTTTTCACGTAATTGTTCATCGCTTAGTTGTTCCATTGCACTTGCATGTGCATCAATTTTATCGGCGATTTTTTCTAATCGTCTTAATTCTTTTTTATCGTTTTCGATCATTTTTTTCAAAAAATTTGCCATTGGTATCTGTGTTCCTTTCAATTACCTCTTTTTATTTTTGTATCCTTTTTGTACAAGAAGCACAATCTATCCGTTTTATTTTATCATTACTTGACGAGAAAGAAAACCATTTCTCTCTATTTTGCAGACATTTTCCTTTAAAAGAGGAACTTTTAAAGTTATTTTATGTATTTCTTTATTTTTTCTTTACTCCGTGCTTTAAAGATGTTTAAAGAGCTGAAATGCACGAAGGCATTTCAGCTCTTATTTTAAGCTTTAGTCTGTTTCAATCAAGCCATATTTGCCATCTTTACGACGGTAAACAATGCTTGTTCCATTTGTTTCAGCATCTTCAAAAATGAAAAAGTTGTGTCCTAACATGTTCATTTGTAAAACAGCTTCTTCACTGTCCATCGGTTTTAATGATAGACGTTTTGTACGAACGATGTCTAATTCTGAAGGTGTTTCTTCTGTTTCTTCACCAACTAAGAAGACAGCGGCTTTTGTATTGTTACGTCCTGTTTCACGAGATTTTCTGTTGATTTTTGTTTTAAATTTACGAATTTGTCGTTCTAATTTATCGACAACCAAATCAATACTTGCGTATAAATCAGGTGACGTTTCTTCAGCTCGTAAAACTAGATAAGGAAGAGGAATAGTAACCTCGACTTTGGCTGTTTTTTCAGTGTACACTTTCAAATTCACGTGAACCGTTGCTTCAGGTGAATCGCTGAAATATCTTTCTAATTTACCGACTTTTTTCTCAACATAGTCTCGAATCGCTTCGGTTACCTCGATATTTTCTCCACGTACATTATATCTAAACATAACAATTACCCCTTTCATCTACCAGTAAAGAAAAGATTAAAGGACCACTCTTTAATTCCCTTCTTCTTAATTTCATTATATCGAATAATCTGGGTTTTGCCAACAAAATAGTCATCAAATTTATGAATTCTTTTCTTTTTACCGCGCGAGAGTAAACGTATTCAAACTTTTAGGATAACAGTCATTGATAACAGCAGCTGCGTGGAAAAGAGTTCGTCCAGTGGTATAGATGTCATCCACCAAAATAACAGAACAATTTTTTAATTTTTTTTGGTTTTCTTTTTGGATGGCAAATGGTTGTTGCAACTGCATCCTTTCCTTTCTAGTTTTCTTAGATTGCGGAACATTTTCCTCTTTTCTAATTAAAAAAGGGCTGTACGGAACATCAGCCGCTTCTAGTAAGCCAATTACTTGGTTGAAGCCTCGTTCTTGCATTCGCTTTTCGGATAAGGGCACCGGAATAATATAGTCCGCAGATTGTTGCTGAAAGTAAAAGTTGATTTCCTCGTTAAAACACATTCTTAAGCGATAGTCTCCTTGAAATTTATAGCGTTCCATCCACTCTTGCATTCCTTCATCATAATGAAACAACGCTGCATTATGAAAAGAATACTCTGGATAAAGCAGCTGCCACCTTTGACAATCAAAACAATAATGCTCTTGGCTGACGCGACTACAACCAAAACAAGTGCCTGTCATTGGCAGTTTCTGGAACTTTGCTTGGCAGTGCTGGCAAAGTGAAGGGCTCATCCATTTGTTAAAACGTAAGAGCATTTTTAATGTTATCTCCAAACGAATGGGGCTTGCGCAATTTTTACAATCCATCTAACATCCCTCGTTTGCTAGCCAAGCGATTCATTTGCTTTATTTGCCGAATTGCCTCTTTCATGTCTCTTGTTTCCCCATCATGTAAAAATAAAACTTCGCCGTAATTGAATTCTTGTCTTCGATCGACTCGGCCCGCAATTTGGACAAGTGTTGAAGAAGTGAAGACTCGATGATTGGCACCATAAACAATAACTGAGACTGCATCAAAAGTCACACCACGTTCTAAAATGGTTGTAGTGATCAAAATATCCGTTTTCTGCTGACGCATTGCTTGAACTTTTTCTAGGCGAAGCTCATCACTACCATAAACGGCGACAACTTCTTTGTCGGAAAATCGCTCAGCTATTAATGTATGCAATTGGTGAATTAATGAAATGCTTGGGCAAAATAGTAAAACTGAATTACGCACCAATAAACGTTTCAAATGATGTGCAATGATTTTAATATTTTTGCTAGAAATACGTTGCCACGACTGAACCCAAAATCGGCGTGGCACAGGTAATGGCCTACGATGATATCTTGCTGGCAAAATACTGGCCGCTAATTTCTTTTGCTGTAAAAGCTTCCGCAATTCTTTCGTAGGCGTTGCTGTTAAGTACACCAAACTACTTCTTTTTTTTCGTGCGTTACGCACTCCATAATAAAGATGCTCGTTATTAACAAAAGGAAAAGAGTCGACTTCATCAACGATAAGTAAATCAAATGCTTGATGGAATTTCAATAATTGATGGGTGGTGCAAATCACTAGTTTCGTATAACGATACGGTTCTTGACTGTTTCCATGAAGTAAAGCAATTGCTTCATGAGGAAAAACCGCTTGGATTCTGGGAAACAGTTCTAAGCAAACATCGACACGCGGCGAAGCCAGCGCAATCCGCCCCCCTTCTTGTAAGGTTTGGTGCAAAACAGCAAATAACATTTCTGTTTTACCTGCACCTGTAACTGCCCACACTAAGCGATTCTCTCTTATTTTTGCTGTCTCACAAAGTTCAACTGAGATCGCTTGCTGTCCTTTTGTTAATTGTCCAGACCACTCAAAAAAGACAGTTCTTGGGCTATTGGGCCTTTCTGGTAAATGACAAAATTTTTGACAAGAAGTCACACGGCCTAATTGAATGCACGCATGACAGTAGTATACATTTGTCGCCAGTCTGTTTTCTTTTTTGGATACGACTTCCCCGCACCGCTGACATTGAATTGTTAGGGGTGAACGCTCTAACATTGTTGGTAAATAAACCAGTTTTGTCTGTATTGAACGTTCTGTTTCTTCAATAATTATTTTACGTCCATGCAAATCTTCCATGTTAACCACCTCATTTATAAAATACGCATTTCTCTAGCTTTTTTACGAAAAAGGAAATCTCCCACCGTTATCTTTCTATTCTTATCTAGTCGTTACCTACTAAACAAACTCTTGATACGCTTTATTGTTTACACGAATCTTCCACTTTCGACTTACCTATATGCAGATTTTTTATAACAAATTTATCTACCTTTAAAGAAAAATTAATGTTAAAGTATATCTAGTAATTCAAGCTTTAATTTGAAAAGACTAGAGAGGAGCAAGCTTTATCATGGAAAATATTTTTTTAAAAAGACTAGAACTCAAAGCTTTTGAAGAAGATTCTGTTTTTTCAAAAATTGAAGGGCTGAATAAATTTAATTCACTAAATTTTAAAAAACCTATTACTTTTTTTTCAGGTGAAAATGGAACTGGAAAATCCACTTTATTAGAAGCAATCGCAGTCAATTGGGGATTTAATCCTGAAGGCGGTAGTATTAATTTTAATTTCTCTACAAACGATACTCACTTGGATTTACATAATTATTTAACTGTTGGAAAAAGTGTAAAGCGTGCTACGGATGGCTTCTTTTTAAGAGCTGAAAGTTTCTACAATGTTGCTACATATGCAGAAAATATAGACTTAGATTTTTCTGAATATGGCGATAAATCCCTACATCATCAATCACACGGCGAAAGTTTTTTGAATCTGGTGAACCATCGGTTTAGAGGAAATGGTCTGTACCTGTTAGATGAACCTGAAGCGGCTCTCTCACCTCAACGCCAACTAGCCTTAATGATATCTATAAAAAAACTAATTGATGAGGGGTCTCAGTTTATTATTGTCTCTCATTCACCTATATTACTTGCAATGCCTGACTCACAAATTATTTCTTTTGATAAAGATAGTCCTTTAGAAATCACGTATGAAGAAAGTATGCCTTATGAAATAACCTCATTATTTTTAAACAACAAAAACAGAATTCTCTCTCATTTATTTGCTGAATAAGTCTGTTATTCGAATTGCTTATGCCATACTGTAATGACTTGTATATAATAATATTGTTAATCATTCTTTGAATTACTACTTTCAGACTACGGAAAAAGGCGTTCATTATTCAGAAAATAGATTGTTAAGTATGTTTTTTTAGTATCTAGATTAAAGTAAAAAATTAAAGACAGTTGTCTTTCTCTAGCTCACAGGACTAATTTCGGCTCTATAATTTATGGAACTGATAAACCAGAATGACTGCTTCAGCTCAATTCCAATTAACTAAAGTCATAAAAAAAGACAAGTTGCTTTTTCGAAGATTCTCGAAAAAACAACTTGTTTTTACTCTTTTTTATCTGCTTGTGCTAACAAACCCAAGGCTTGTTCCAGCACTTTTTCCCCGTTCATTAAGCCGTAATCAGACATGCTAATGACATCTGTTGGGATACCTTTTGGTGATAGACGCTTTTCAAAATCACTCTTCATATAACGAACTTGTGGACCTAACAATAACACATCGACTGGATTATTTTCTAAATTTGTTTCTGCTTCCGATGCAGAAGCCGCAAATATATGGGCATCTAAGCCTTGATTAAATGCTGCTTTCGCCTCACAACAGCCAGTCGCAACACCCGCAACAATTGCTTCAACTTTAGCTGGATTAACGGTCCCTAACGCTAAATAATCTAAAAAATATAACGGTTCGGCGCCTTGTGCGACGACATCATTGACACACATCGCTACACAATCAATTCCGATTGTCTCGTGTCTCTGTTCTTCAATTGCCAAGAGTAACTTTGTGCCTACGCCATCCGTTCCTGATACCAAAACTGGTTCTTTAAGCTTGTAACTACTTAAATCAAAACAACCACCAAAACCACCAAGCATGCCCAACGTTCCCGTCCGTTGTGTTTTTTGGCTATGCTTTTGAATTCGTTCCACTACTTCGTATCCCGCCTCAACATTTACGCCAACTTTTGAATAGGCATTTTCCATGTCAATTCCTCCTAATTTCTTTTTTCAAGGATGCTTGATATTGTTCTTCATAATCATACAAAGGCGTTGGATAGTCTCCATTAAAGTAAGCCATACACAGCCCAGAATAAGGAGCATCATAATTTAATTGAATCCCATCAATCAGGCCTGCTTCACTCAAAAAAGCCAGCGAATCTGCGCCAATCTGCTCTTTGATCTCTTCAATTGAATAGTTTGCCGCAATTAGTTCGTCCCGCGTCTGTATATCAATGCCATAAAAACACGGATATTTTAATGGTGGTGAAGCAATTCTGACATGAACTTCTTGCGCTTCTGCTTCTTTTAATAAATGAATAATGCGCCGAATAGTGGTCCCTCGAACAATCGAATCATCTACTAAAACGACTTTTTTTCCTTTGACCACGCCACGAACTGCCGATAGTTTCATACGGACACCTTGTTCTCTTAATTCTTGTGTCGGCTGGATGAATGTTCGAGCGACATATTGATTTTTTACTAAACCTAGTTCGTAAGGTATCTGTGCTTCTTCTGCATAGCCGCTAGCTGCAGACAATGACGAGTTCGGTACCCCAATTACCATATCAGCTGCGACTGGACTTTCGATTGCCAAGTTCTTCCCCATCCTTTTACGAGCTGTATGCACATTAACTCCAGCAATATTTGAATCTGGCCGTGCAAAATAAATATATTCCATTGCACAAATTGCCGGTTGGACTTCCGTAGTGAAAACCTCTATTTTCAAGCCTTCATCAGAAATGATGACTACTTCACCAGGCGCCACATCTTGAATAAAGCGAGCCCCAACTGTTTCTAATGCACACGTTTCGGATGCCACAACGTACGCCCCATTGTTCATTTGTCCGATGGAGAGAGGGCAAAAGCCGTTGGGATCCAGTGCAGCAATCATCATCGTTTCTGTTAATAAAAGATAAGCAAAGCCACCCTTAACCAAATTCAAGCTCTCTTTTAGTTTATCGAGAAACGAGGCAGCAGTGCTTTTTCGAATCAAGTGCATTAAAATTTCAGTGTCTGAATTGGAATGAAAAATAGCGCCTTCTCTTTCTAGTTGTTTTCGTAAACGCTTGGCATTTGTCAAATTGCCATTGTGTGCTAACCCAATTTGACTATCATAAAATTTAAATAAAAATGGCTGAATATTATCCACGCTACCCGTACCAGCGGTTGCATAGCGTACATGACCAATAGCCGCCGTTCCTTCTAACGCATTCAGTTGTTCTTGCTTTTGGAATACTTCTGCTAACAAACCTAAATCACGGTGGCCATCTAATTTCCCAGAATTGTTCGCCACAATTCCCGCGCCTTCTTGGCCTCGATGCTGCAAGCTGTGTAAACCAAAATAGGTCACTTGTGCCGCATCAGGATGACCCCAAATACCAAAAATACCACACTCTTCATTTAAGCTTTTTGCTTCATAAGACATGGAATCGCATCCTCCCATAAGGCTTTGGCTTCTTTTGTTGAACAATTGATCACATCATCTAACGCATGAATGACCAAACCAGTTTCAGTCACTTTCCCAATATGTTGAGCTTTTCTTCCGATAAGTGTTTCAAATGCTTCTTGATGCTGGGGACTAACTGAAAGAATAAAACGGGATTGCGTCTCCGCAAATAGATATTCTTTTTTTAATGGCAGTGTCACCTGTAACCCCAGTTCGTTAGCAAAAGCCGACTCGGCTAAAGCAACGGCAACGCCGCCTTCAGCGCAATCATGCGCGCTAGCAACTAGGCCTGCTTGAATTGCTTTTAAAACTAATTCTTGGTTTGCTTTTTCCTCTTTTAAATCAAATGAGCGTAATTGCCCTTCAATTCGACCCAGTTGCATTTTTTGAATTTCTGAGCCGTTAAAATCTGCGTGGGTTTCACCGATGAGATAAATTAAGTCATCCACTTGTTTAAACGCTTGTGTGGTAATTTGTGAAACATCTTCAATCACGCCCACCATGCCGATCATTGGCGTTGGATAAATGGCTTGACCATCTGTTTCATTGTAAAGAGAGACGTTCCCTGAAATCACGGGTGTTCCTAGCTGACGGCAGGCTGCGGCGATTGCATCCGCTGACGTCCATAATTCCCAAAAACTTTCTGGTTTATCAGGGGAACCATAATTCAAACAATCAGTGATAGCCAAAGGTTGTGCTCCACTTGCTACAATATTACGGGCTGCTTCTGCAACCGCAATTTGCCCACCTATTTCAGGATTTAAATACAAATAACGGCTATTACAATCTGTCGTCATCGCTAAGGCTTTATTGGTGCCCCGCACTCTTAAAACAGCTGCATCACTTCCTGGTTGCACCACTGTATTCGTTTGTACTTGACTATCATAGGTTTCGTAAACTGATTTTTTTGATGCAATCGTTGGCTGTTGCAATAGGCGTTTTAATAATTCCGTGCTATTCGTAATTTCTGGAATGAAGGGCGCTAATTTTTTAAAAGCACGCATCCGCTCTGGTTCTTGATAGGCTTTCTGGTAGACAGGGGCTTCTTCTGCCAAAGCATCTACTGGTACATCTGCGACTATTTTGCCACCGTGAAAGACACGATACTGTCCATCATCTGTTACGGATCCAATCGCTACCGCTTCTAAGTCATACGTTTGAAACAATTCACAAACTTGCTGTTCTGCTCCTTTTTCCACACAGATTAACATCCGTTCTTGGGACTCAGACAAGAGCATTTCATAGGGGCTCATCAGCGTCTCTCTCTGCGGAACTTTATCCAGCTCTAGAATCAAGCCTGAACCTGCTTTTGATGCCATTTCAGCACTTGAAGAAACCAAGCCAGCCGCCCCCATATCTTGGATGCCGATTAAAATATCTTGATGATTTTTGATTAAATCAAGACAAGCTTCCAATAATAATTTTTCCATAAACGGATCACCTACTTGTACCGCAGATCGTTGCTGTTCTTCACCTTCACTAAATTCTTCTGAAGCAAAGGTCGCACCATGAATTCCATCACGTCCTGTTTTCGCACCTACGTAAAGAATGCTATTTCCGACGCCTTTTGCTTGGCCTTTTTGAATCTCATCATGACGAATCAATCCCACACACATAGCATTGACAAGTGGGTTTCCTTGATAACATGGCTCAAAAGCAATTTCGCCGCCAACGGTTGGAATACCAATACAATTTCCATAACCGCTAATCCCCGCCACAACTTCTTGAAACAAATAACGTGTTCGTGCATCCGTCAGTTCGCCAAATCTTAACGAATCCAGTAAAGCAATCGGCCGCGCCCCCATACTGAAAATATCGCGAATAATTCCACCAACGCCTGTAGCTGCTCCTTCGTAAGGTTCTACTGCAGAAGGATGATTATGGCTCTCTGCTTTAAAAACAACAGCTAATCCGTCACCAATATCGACAATCCCAGCTCCTTCACCAGGGCCTTGAAGCACTTGTGGCCCTTCCGTCGGAAACTTTTTTAAAACGGGCTTGGAATTTTTGTAAGAGCAATGTTCACTCCACATCACGGAGAATAAGCCAGTTTCTGTATAATTAGGTTCTCTTTGCAAAATGGTCTCAATCTGATGATATTCTTCATCTGTTAGTCCCCATTCTGCATACAACCGTGTCTCCTTGATTTCTTTTGGTGTTGGTTCATTCATCATTGGCTTAATTCCTTTCCAAAGTTTTTAATGATTGAAGCAAAAAAGCTGCGTCCATCTGTTGAACCTAACAATTCTTCCATCGCTCGTTCCGGATGAGGCATCATTCCTAGAACATTGCCCTGTTCATTACAAATACCAGCAATATTCGCAAGACTCCCGTTCACCTTTTCTTGATACGTAAAAACAATTTGGTTCTTTTCTTTCAGCTCTTTCAACGTTTTTTCATCACAATAGTAATTCCCTTCGCCATGCGCTACTGGTAAATGTATCGAAACATTTTCAGGATACTCGCTTGTAAACTTTGTGTGCGTATTCACTTTCAATGGGACACTTTTACAAATAAAACGAAGCGAATCATTTCTTAGCAACGTGCCAGGAAGTAAGCCAATTTCTGTTAAAATTTGAAAGCCATTACAAGTACCAAAAACCATTTTGCCTTCTGTAGCAAAGCGAATCACCTCATTGATAATTGGCGAAAACCGAGCAATTGCACCACAACGTAAGTAATCGCCATAAGAAAAACCACCAGGCAACAATACGCCATCAAATTTTGCTAAAGAAGTGGCATCGTGTCGGACAAATTCTGCATCGACGCCCATCACCTCTTTGACAGCCCACAATAAGTCTGCATCACAATTGGATCCTGGAAAAACAATCACTGCCAATTTCATTTAAATTTCCTCCAAAGATAAAATTTCAAAACGATAGGATTCCATATTTACATTGGCTAATAGTTGATCACAAATTTGTTCAATTTTCTCTTCAATTGCTTCTGTCTGCTGGACGTGCATTTCAAAATACTTACCGACACGGATTTCGGCTACTTCTGTAAAACCAAGCCGATGGACTGCTTCCTTAACCGCTTCACCTTGGGGATCCAAAATTGATTCTTTATACGTAACATAGACTTTGACAAAATACATACGCGCTTCCTCCTCAATTAGCTGTTAGTAAACGTTGTAAAACTTCTTCATATACAGGAACTATTTCTCCTAATTCACGGCGATAAACATCTTTATCCAGATGTTCGTTTGTGTTTAAATCCCATAGACGACAGGTGTCTGGAGAAATTTCATCTGCCAGTAACAATTGATTGGCCTTCGTCCGACCAATCTCGATTTTAAAATCGATCAAACAAATATTGAGGCGTTGAAAGAGTTGACTAAGCGCCTGATTAATTTGTAAAGCCAATGCTTTAATCTCCACAATTTCAGCAGGAGTGGCTACTTTTAGAAATTGAATATGGTCTTCGTTAATAAAAGGATCATCCAGACGATCTTCTTTGTAATAAAATTCAATAATGGGCGTCACTAATTTAGTGCCCTCTTCAATCGCTAAACGTTTTGAAAAACTTCCTGCCGCATAATTACGTACGACAACTTCCAAAGGAATCATTTCTACGGCCTGAATTAATTGTTCGTGTTCAGATACTTTTTTGATAAAATGATTGGGAATCTTCTGTTGCTGTAAATGTTCAAAAATTAGACTAGTGATTTGATTATTTAAAGCGCCTTTCCCAAGAACTTTGTCTTTTTTTTGACCATTTAAAGCTGTTGCTTGATCAAGATATTCCACAAAAAGAACCGCTGCATTTTCTGTTTGATACAACTTCTTCGCTTTTCCTGTATACACAAGTGCTTTCTTTTCCATTCTTTCCCTCTTCTCGTTAGCTTCATGAACCCTATTCTTTCTAAGTCAGCTGATTTACATCAGACAAAAACTTACATTAGTTACAAAAAAACAATAATCGTTCGTGTTTGTCGAATGTAAAAATAAAAAACTTGCTTGGAGCAAGCATTTATTAAGTTACGTTCCAAATACCAACAGCCTCAATTTCCTTTAACGTTTCTGATAAGCAAGGTGTTGTAATGGTGACGTGGCCCATTTTTCTGCCCACTTTTGATTCAGCTTTTCCATAGTAATGGACTTGCCAAGTGGGTTTTGACGTGCATAACTGGTAGCTTTTTTCTAAGTGTTCACCTAAGAGATTCACCATAACCACTGGTTGAAGTAACTGGGGTAACCCAATGCCCCAATTGCTAATCCCTCGAATATGCGCATCAAATTGACTAAATGAGCAAGCTTCAATAGAGTAATGACCTGAGTTATGAGGCCGTGGCGCTAATTCATTGACGTACAACTCTTCTGAATCCGTTAAAAACAGTTCGATAGCTAAAACCCCAGATAAATTTAATTCCTCAGCAATGTGTTGCGCCAATTCCGCTGCTTTTTGTTGCACATTCTCAGAAATTCGAGCGGGCACAATTGATTCATGCAAGATATTCTTTCGATGAATGTTTTCAGATACAGGAAAGCTTTGGTAACCATGCTTATTCCCTGCAACGATGATTGAAAGTTCTTTAGTGAAAGGCACCCACTTTTCTAATTCACAAGTGGCGTTAGCTAATAATTCAGTCGCTTGGGAGAAATCCTCTTCGCATTTTAAGACGACTTGTCCTTTTCCATCGTATCCACCTTGAATAGTTTTTAAGACACATGGAAAACCAATCTTTTCTGTTGCTTGTGGCAGCTCTTTCTGACTTTTCACTTCCGCAAAAGAAGCAATCTTACAGCCAATCGATTGAAGAAACATTTTTTCAAGCAATCGATTTTGAGTAATTTTTAACAATCCTGTTCCTTGTGGCAGCTTTTCTAGTGGAATGGCCTTTTCTAGGGAGGCCACTTCAATATTTTCAAATTCATAGGTGATCACATCGCATAACTCTGCTAGTTCAGTTAAAGCAGATATCTGATCAAAGGCTGCCACAATTTGACGGTCAGCTACTTGACCAGCTGGACTATTGAGCGTTGGGTCCAACACAATCATTTGGAAACCCATTTTTTTACCACTCATGACTAGCATTCGCCCTAACTGTCCCCCACCTATAATGCCAATAGTTGCTCCGACTTTTAAAGGTTTATTCAAGTTGTTCCCCACTTTCCATAACCGCTTTTTCCAATGATTGTCGTCTTGCTTGGATTCTTTCTGCTAACTGTAAATCATCAATACTTAGTATTTCTGCAGCTAATAACCCAGCATTGGTAGCACCTGCTGAGCCAATCGCAGTTGTTGCTACAGGAACTCCCCCTGGCATCTGCACAATAGACAACAGTGAATCAATACCGTTTAATGTTCGTGTTTTAACTGGAACACCAATGACAGGTAAGGTTGTCTTTGCAGCTACCATCCCTGGTAAATGGGCCGCTCCACCAGCGCCAGCGATAATAACCTTCAATCCTTTTGTTCGTGATTCCTCTGCAAAACGAAACATCAAATCAGGGGTCCTATGTGCTGATATCACTCGTTTTTCATAAGGAATTCCCAACTCTTCCAACACAAGACAAGCAGCTTTCATCGTTGCCCAGTCTGAGGTACTTCCCATAATCACAGCGACTAATGGTTTCATGAATGTAATAACTCCTTCCGCCTTTTTTCACTGTTATTCTAACAATGAGAAAAAGAGATGTCAAAGAAAAACCGAAATATTATAGATTAAAATTATATAATGTTCGTTTTTATCAAAAAAAGAGTCATCGGAAAGATGACTCTTTTTTTGCTATTTTTAGCGTTGCTTCCTCTTTAAGAAGAAACGTCGCCTGTATTAATAACTGGTTGTGTGCCCTTATCAGTAATGATTGAGACTAGTAAATTATTAATAAGTTGTACTTTTCGTTCATCGGTAAAATTAATTTCTTGCCCTTCTTCAATCTGTTCTAAGGCCATTTGTGTCATGCTTACCGCACCTTCAACAATTGTTTGTCGAGCCGCTAAGATTGCTTTTGCTTGCTGTCTTTGCAACATGGAGCTAGCAATTTCAGTTGCATAAGCTAAATGATTCAACCGTGTTTCGATAACCTCTACACCAGCCACTGCTAAGCGTTCTTGCAATTCTTTGGTTAACTCCTCGGAAATTTGTTCGGTATTTCCTCGCAGAGTTACATCATTATCTGAAAAAGTGTCATAAGGATATTGTGTTGCTACATGCCGGATTGCCGTTTCACTTTGAATTTCCACAAAGTCTTGATAATAATCGACATTAAATAACGCCTTAGCTGTATCGACTACCCGAAAAACGATGACCGCAGAGATTTCGATTGGATTCCCGTCAGAGTCATTGACTTTTAATAGAGAACTATTGAAATTTCGTACTTTCAAAGAAATGTTCATTTTTTGCGTAAATGGAATGGTAATAAACAACCCATTTTCTTTAATCGTACCTAAGTAGCGACCAAAAAATAAAATAGCTTTCGCCTGATTGGGACTAACAATGGTTAAGGAACTTAAAAATAAAATAGCCCCAATTAACAAAATAATACCTAAAACAACAAGAACACCATTGGTATGACTTGCTCCATAAATAAATAGACCAATTCCCGCAATTAAAATAACTAATAAGCTCGCAATTCCTACGTAGCCACTCATATAAAATGTTTTTTTCTCTTCCATCTATTTCACTCTCCTAACTCATTTATCTGGTCCTTATTATACACCTCATGCCTTCAATAGAGTAACTTTTAACATTAAATAAACTGATTTTTTCGGGGCTCTTGTAGTATACTGAGAACAAAGAAATCCCAAGAAAAGGAGTGATAGAATGCGCTATTTAAGCAAGGACATTTTAGAGGAAGTCATCACTCAACGCCCCTCCGACTCTTATAAAAGCAATTTTGGGCGTGTCGTATTAATCGGAGGAAACCGTCAATATGGCGGAGCCATCATCATGAGTACCGAAGCGTGTATCAATAGTGGCGCTGGTCTCACCACTGTGATTACTGATGTTAAAAATCACGGGCCTTTACATGCAAGATGCCCAGAAGCGATGGTCGTGGGCTTTGAAGAAACAGCCCTTCTGACGGACGTCGTAGAACAAGCGGAGGTTATTTTAATTGGTCCAGGTTTAGGCTTAGATGCTACTGCACAACAAATATTAAAGATGGTACTCGCCCAACATCAAAAACAACAATGGTTAATTATCGATGGCTCAGCGATTACCCTGTTTAGCCAAGGCAATTTTTCCCTTACCTATCCTGAAAAAGTTGTTTTCACACCTCATCAAATGGAATGGCAACGTTTGAGTCACTTACCTATTGAGCAACAAACACTGGCAAATAACCAGCGCCAACAAGCAAAATTAGGCAGTACGATTGTTTTAAAAAGTCATCGCACCACAATTTTCCACGCAGGAGAACCTTTTCAAAATACAGGTGGCAACCCTGGGATGGCTACTGGCGGAACTGGGGATACCTTGGCTGGCATCATTGCTGGTTTTTTAGCTCAGTTTAAGCCGACAATTGAAACCATTGCTGGCGCCGTCTACTTACACAGTCTCATTGGAGATGATTTGGCCAAAACTGACTATGTTGTTTTACCAACGAAGATTAGTCAAGCCTTGCCGACATATATGAAAAAATATGCCCAGCCCCACACTGCACCTGATTCTGAACTATTAGAACAGAAGCGTTCGAGATAAAACCCGAAAAGGCTAAATGGTGACAAATTTTGGGTTAAAAAGCAGGATTTAAGCCTGGGCCGAAAATCAAAAGCGATTTTCAGCCCATGCTCTCTTTTTATTTTTCCTTATAAACATTTTTTAACGTTAATGGAGCGCCAAAGGTATGAAAATTCAAGCCTTTGACTTTATCATTTTGCAGGACTGTTTGTTCATTTTGGCTAAGTGGAATCATGCCAGCAGTCGTTTCAATCACTTCTTTTTCAGCCGCAATCAGTGTCGCCCATCTTTTTTCTGGCTCTAAGGCATAGGTTGTGGCTGCTTCATCTAATAATTTGTCATAGACAGGGTTCTGATAATTGCGATCATTGCCCTTGTATAAAGTCATTAGGGTAGAAATAGGGTCTTGATAGTCTGGTGTCCAGTAAATTAAGAATAAATCATAGTCACTTTCTCGCCCAAAGTTCAATGCAGCTTCGGTCGGCAATGCGGTTAGCTCTATTGTCAAACCAGGAAACAGTTCTTGTAGCGAGCCTTGCAAACTTTCACCAATTTTTTTGTAAGAACCATCATCTGTTACCATCAATTCAACGTTAACCTTTTCTCCTAATTCTGCTTGTGCTTTTTTCCAATAACTTTGCGCTTTTTCTTTGTTATAAACCATTAAATTACCTGCTTCTTGACGAAAATCGAGGCCCGTTGTGGGATTCGCCACAAAGCCTTCCGTAATCGCACCATGTAGCGCTTTAGAACCATCTGCAATAATATTATTGACTAGATTTTCTTTATCTATGCCTAAAGCCAACGCTTTACGCAGGTTTTCGTTTGCAAGCGGCGTTGCTTGCCCTTTCCGTTTTTGATTTAAGCGCAAATAGTTCATTGTCGCTGTTGGATACGAATGATACAACGTATTATTTTTATTCTGTTGCGCCAGTTCACCACTTAGTGTAGCCACATCTAATTGTCCATCTTCAAAAAGATTCAATGCAGTAGATGTTTCTTTGATAACCGTATAATTGATAATGTCTGAGCGCACGTTCTGGCGATCCCAATAGTGATTATTTTTTGCTAGTTGCCAGTCCATCTTTGTTTGCTGCCAATCTTTTACCACAAACGGACCATTATAGACGACTTTATCACTAGCAGTTCCATAGTCCGCACCAAATTGTTCGACTACTTTTTGATTTTGCGGGAAAAATGTAGGAAAAGCTAATAAGGACGTAAAGTACGGTTTTGGCTCTTTGAGCGTCACTTTTAATGTATAATCATCCACAGCTGTGACACCAAGTTCATTGGGTGCTAATTTCCCAGCTGAGATTTCTGCACCATTTTGAATTGTTTCAACGATGAGGAAGCTATAAACAAAGCCGTTTTTAGGATCAATCATTTTTTTCCAAGCATATTCAAAATCATGTGCTGTGACAGGATCATCGTTACTCCAAACCGCTTCTTTTCTCAAAGAAATCGTGTAGGTTTTTCCATCTTCTGAAATCATCGGCAATGCTTTTGCTACGGCTGGTACCAATTGGTCTTGTTCATCTAAACTATATAACCCTTCAAACGCTGCTGTTTGGACAATAGCATCTGGAAAATCCAATAATACAGAGGTGTTGAGCGTTGTTAATTCCGAGGGTGACATCAGTTGAACGGCTTCTTTGGTATTTTTCTGTTTCTTTTTATTTTCATTTTTATTGGTACACCCAGCTAAAAATCCTACCAATAAAATACAAACCATTGTGATTTTTAAATACTTTTTCATCTTCTTTCTCCTATAACTCTTCATTTTTTTTATGCTCTTACTTACAGAAAGACAGCTCCCCTTTTATTTTGTCCTTTCCACAAGCATCCAGACAACGACCGCTGGCTCCAACCCATCATTATAATTAATGTGCCCCTCACCAGCTTCAATTAATTGGGCTTGTCCAGCTTTTCCGACTAAGTCTTGACCATCTTCTAAAATCGTATGTGCTTCGCCAGAAATCACATAAGAATATTCATCCTGTTCATGGCGAGCATATCCAGCTAAAGGCCGTTTTTCACCAGGCTGTAATGTAATAATGCCCATTTGAACTTGTGCATTTGGTTGGTTTTCTTTATCAAAAAAAATCGTCATTTCTGCTGATTTAATAAGCAATAGCTTTCCCTCCTTTTTTAAATCTTGTATCTTCCATTATTCCTTTAAATAGTACTAAAGTCAATCTTTTTATAGAAAATTCTGAATATTCTACACAAAAAAAGAGAGCATGAATTCTCTCTTTTTTGTCTCTTTAAACTTTTACAATCCAGCCTTCTGGCGCTTCTTTGTCACCAAACTGTATGCCAACCAGTTCATCATATAGTTGCTTAGTCACTGGTCCAACTTCCGTTTCACTATAAAATACATGGAAATCTGTGCCGTTTTGAATCCCACCAATAGGAGAAATAATCGCCGCTGTGCCACAAGCACCCGCTTCGGAGAAGTCCGCTAATCGATCAATGTAAACGTCTCCTTCAAGCGCCGTCATCCCTAAACGTTCTTTTGCTAGCGTCAATAATGAATATTTAGTAATACTTGGCAAAATAGACGCTGATTTCGGCGTAATAAAAGTACCATCTTTGGTTATGCCAAAGAAATTGGCTGCACCAACTTCTTCAATTTTCGTATGCGTATACGGATCTAAATAAATGCAATCACTAAATTCTTTCTCATGTGCTTCTGCACCTGGTAAAAGACTAGCTGCATAATTGCCCCCCACTTTAGCGGCCCCAGTTCCTCGACCCGCCGCTCGATCATAGTCAGAAACAATAAAGTTGGTTGGTGCTAAACCATTTTTAAAATATGAACCAACCGGCACGCAAAAAATAGAAAAAATGTATTCTTTGGCAGGTGCTACGCCAATATTATCGCCGACACCAATCATATAAGGGCGAAGATACAACGTACCGCCCGTTCCATATGGCGGTAAATAAGCAAGGTTGGCTTTCACCACTTCTTGACATGCAGAAACAAAGGTTTCTACTGGTACTTGTGGCATCAGTAGACGCGCACAACTTTTTTGTAGCCGTTTGGCATTTTCATCTGGACGAAACAAATTGACAGAACCATCTGCACATTGATACGCTTTTAATCCTTCAAAACATTGTTGGCCATAATGTAGAGCAGGCGAACCTTCACTAATCGTTAACTGATTGTTATCTGTTAGCGTGCCTTCTTCCCACTTGCCATCTCGCCAATAACTAATATAACGAAAGGGCGTTTTAATGTAAGAAAATCCTAAATTATTCCAATCAAGATTGGCTTTTTCCATTGTCGTAGCACCTCAATTATTTTGATTTTTTATCTTAATTAGTGTAATTGTACCCACCAAAAACTAGAAAAGCAAGCCTTATTCTCATTCTTAACTTTTGTTATTTTTTCTTACTTGTCCATTTCTCCCTCACCAAAAAACCTTGATAGCCGTTTCTTGAATTGCAACGGAATATCAAGGTTTCGAAAAATTATTCAGTATACTCTTTGGTTTCTTGTAACGTACCATCTTGCTTATAGATTTTCAGCTTTGTTTGCTTATTCCGAGCAATTTCTTGAGCTCGTTCAATCGCCTCTTGTTTGTGGGTAAATGTATTACTTGCTTTTTCAGCGCTGTCTGAAATCACCAACCATTGGTCGTCTTTATATTTAACGTTGACAGCCGCCGTTAATAATTTCCCCGCATGTTTATCCTGTTTATGCGAATCTTGTTTCGTAGGATTTGCTTCTTGTTCGAAGGCCTTTTTGTCTGCTGCACTTGCCTCTTGATACCATTTCTCCGCTTGACTAATCGCAATTGGAATGGCGCGATCATCAGGGTAGCCATCCGCAAGCAACGCATTGCCAATATCTATCGCTTTTTTCCGAATCAAAGGTGCTAAATTTTTCATTGATGTAGGATAATCATTCATATTCCAAGGCATCAAAATCTCCTCCTAAAATTCTGTCTATTAATAGCTTACTACAGAAAAGGAACATTTGAAAAAGAAATGAATCAAAGACTTATTTTTTTTAAGGTTAACTAAAAATATTTGTTTACAATGTAAAAAAATGCTATCTTTATTTATGGAAGCTTAAGCAGAAGTAAAAATTTATAAATCCAACAAAAGGAGTTGCTAATTTATGGCTAATGTAAAATATATTGGAAACGATACAAAAAAATCTGAAAAAGGGAAAATCCACGTAAGAAATGGCAATTATACAGCTTGTGGAGCTCGAATCGATGACAATCCAGAAGACTGGGAAAATACAACCCAATATGTTACTTGTGAAAAAAAAGGCTGCAAAAAATAAAAACTATTAATAAAAAAAAGAAGCTAAAAACCATCAAATTCTAAAAAAATGCTTAAGTTTCCAATTTATACTACTGATTATATAACAATAAATTGTTAAAAATATAAATACATTTTAAAGTGGATTCCCCTTCCAAACTTCTCAATCTTTGAGTGTATGATTACTCATTTCCCTTTGAATCAGTTATGATAAAGGAAGAAATAAATAAATTTTTTGGAGGGATTTTCATGAAAATGTCTAAAGTACTCACCACTGTTTTGACGGCAACTGCTGCTCTTGTGTTGCTTAGTGCTTGTTCATCTGATAAAAAAACAGATAGTAGTTCTAGTAGCAAAGAAACAGCTAATTCAAGTACAGAAGTAGTCTCTGGTGCTTCAATTAGTGCCAAGCCTGAAGAGCTCGAAATGGCGTTAAGTGATAAAGGAAATTGGATTGTCGCAGCTACTGACAATGTCACTTTTGATAACGAGGTAACAGTTGCTGGTACTTTCCATGATAAGGGGAAAGATTCCAACGATGTCTATCGTAAATTAGCGCTTTATTCTCAAGATGATAATAAAAAAGTAACTGCTGAATATGAAATCACGGTTCCTAAGCTAATCGTTTCTTCTGAAAATTTCAACATCGTTCACGGGACTGTCAAAGGTGATATTGAGGTGAAAGCAAATGGCTTTACTTTAAATGGTACCAAAGTTAATGGCAATATTACTTTTGATAAACAAGAATACAAAGATTCTGCTGACTTAGAAAAAGATGGTGCCACTGTTACTGGTGAAGTCACCGTAGCCAATAATTAAGTTATTACCAGACAATTTTAACTAGTAAAAAACCAATGACAAATGTTCAATCAAATTTGTCATTGGTTTTAGTTTGTAAACACAGTGCCAGCATTGGTAGATAATTACAAAATGAACTCACTCTTTGCCATAAGCCTAAATAATTAAATGGTTTTACCTGTTGTAGCTGTGGAATCCTTGCTAAGCCATATAAGCCGGCTGCAAGCATACATAAAATAAACAAAAAGCCAAAAAGGTTTTTATTTTTTTGCGAACCGTATTTACTATAGATAATGGTTAAGACGCCTGATAACAACAAAAAGCCTGTATAACCGACTGCTGATCCTCCGTTATGAAGCGCGGCAGCAACTGTGCCAGCGCTTGAAGTGTCTACGCTGAAGAGCCCACTGAAAATACAATCAAATAAACCATAAGCGCCAATCATTGCCACTACTAACCAAGCACCTTTTTTCGTTTTTCTGGAAAAAATAGCATATATCCTAGGTAAACTTGCTAACATCAACATTCCCGCAATGATAGTTAACCGATTAAAGTTTTCCCTAACTGGACTATTCACATCACCTAATAAGCTAATTACTTCTGTCAATTGATTGTAACCTTGATCTTTGAATCCGACATAATAAGGTGTAAAAAAATCAAGTAAGACCCCTAAAACTAAAAAATAGCCGCCATATTTTTTTAAAAACTGCATTTATTCACCTCAATTTTGATTTTCTATTTACTTTAAGTATAGCATATCAAAAATTCCAAATAATTAAACTTTCTTTTCAACTAAAAAACTTTTCGTCAACGCGAGACGAAAAGTTTTACTTTAAGATTCAATAGAATCTACAATCTTATCATTTTCTTTTGATTCATTTAGCCACTCCGAGACAATAATTTTAATGATTGCAGCAACAGGAACTGCTAAAAACATCCCTAAGACGCCGAAGTACGCTCCCCCAATCGTGATTGAAACAATAATTAAAATCGGATTGACATTTAGGGCATCTCCCATAATTCGAGGACCAATAATATTGCCGTCAATTTGTTGTAAAATTAATAAAACTAGTAACACCGTAATGGCTTGAGTAACACCACCCGTGAAAAGCGTAATCACACCAGCAACAATTGACGCAAAAATCGAACCAAAATAAGGAATCATATTACAAATACCTAATAAAATCCCCAAAGTCACAGCAAATTTCACATTCAAAATACTTAACAAAATCGTTGATGAAACGCCAATTATACAAGCATCAAGAAATTGGCAACTGATAAATTTATAGAAAATTTTATTCGTTGTATTTAACCAGGTTTGTGTTTGCTTGTACACTTTTTCAGACAGCAATTTGTGGGCAGCCTTTTCAACAAATGTCAAAATAGATTGCTTAAATACCAGCGCATATATTGAGATAATCAACGTCAAAAATGCATTTAAAAAGAATGAGGAAACATTTTTAGTCAACGTTCCTAATGAAAATAACGCTTGTGTCCATTGATTTAAAAAACGTTCCGGCGACAAATCTTTAAGGACACTATTTAAATATTTTTCAATCGCGGCTGTTTTTAAAATCCCTTTATCTTCTAAACTCATCACAAACTGAACCATGTGATCATAAAAAGTGGGTAAAGAGTTTGCTAAATCTACTAAATTACTAATGAGTAGCGGAACGATATAGTTTAATGTCAAGACAAAAATAAACAAAATAATCAGGTATAAAAGGAGTACACTCAAGCCGTGTTTCGCTTTTTTAACGACTGGTAAAGGAACTCTTTCTAGTAATCCCTCGATTTTTTTCTGACTCCCACTCAATAAATAAGCAATCACAAACCCAGTAATGAATGGGGATAAGATGCCTAATAAACCCGAAACACTATGGACAAAGTGCTGATAATTCGTGATTAATAAATAGCCAACAATCAGCGCCATTACAAATAAAAAGCGGACAACCCAGTAATTCCAATCAACATTGTATTTCTTCAATCACTTCACCTCTAAATAAATTATGCCTATCATTGTAATTGTAAACGATTTGTGGCAAAAGGCAAGTTTGTCCATTCGTTCTTGATGAAATACACAAAGAAGCCTGACACTTTAAAAATGTGTCTGTTTATTCTGCAGTATAAAAATGAGGCACTAGGCCTTTCTTCTTTTCATAAAAGAAGCAGAGCGTGGGACAAAAATCACTTTGGATTTTTGCTTCACGCTCAAAAACTGATAAACGGCGGGAACAGAAGCAACACTACGCGTTGCTCCGATCTCAACAACTTCTAAGGTGTTTTCTCGACATGCGTCTCGTCACAGTACAGCCTTCAAAAGAGCTACAGCTCTAAGAGTTGCGATGTTTCACTGTGAAGCATGAACAGATGAAATCATCGTACCTACTTGGTGAAGGTCCTTCGGAAATAAGCCGAAATTGTTGAGAATCACGAAGAACGTAGTGATTCGATGATGAACAATACCTACTTGGTCTCCAAAAATTAAAGAACACCGGGTAGGTATCATGCAACATCAACTCGTTCCTCGTTGTGTTTTATGACAATTTTCGGAAATTTCTTCTTATTGCTGAGAAACACTATTTGCAAAGCAAATAGATGTTGAACAGTACCTACTTGGTTCTCGGAGTTAAGCACTTCTGTCCCGACCTCTTCTAGATAGACTAAATTTATTTTTTTGATTCCACTGTGACCGTAAAGTTATCCATAATGAAATCTTTATCGGCACCTGTTGTAAAAATACCAAACGTAGTGTTTCCTGAAGCATCCCCAATTATTTCTGCTTCATAATGCTTGGTTTGACCATCTGCTGCTGTCGAAGTCAACTCACCGACTGGCTTAAAGTCATTGTTATTTTTCAACTCCCCATTAATGGTCCCAGCAGTAAAGACATTTTCACCATCAGTTTGATAATCAAATTGGACCGTATATTTCTTGTTCGGTTCAAATTTAATATTTTGCGGAATTGTTTGAAGCATCAAACCTGCTCCTTGTTTATGGGCTTTCAAGGACCAGTTGCCTTCTAATACATCTGAAACAAGGTTTCCATTCCAACCATATTGTGTGTAAGGTTCATTTCTTTCTGATAAATGAATCCGTGGATCTTCTACACCACCAGCTGAGCCTTTAACGAAAGGATATAATCCAACTGCTTGTGTGTCTTCAAAATCTTGCTTAATAACTGTTTGTTTGTCTGGGTTCATGATATCCGTTTGACGCTCAACAATTCGTAAATCATCAAATTTTGTAACGGAATTGCCTTTATCAACCGCTAACGTCACCGAGCCTTTTTTGGCATTATCTGGGATTTCAAAATCAATTCGCATATTTTGCATATACTGCGGATTTTTCCTGCTTGTATGGTTAATATCTGCCTGAATGTAGTTTTGGGCAACCGAATTATTCACTGTCCGCGTATATTTCTTACCACCAATTTTAACAGTTACTGTGGCTTTACGATCATGTGTTTCTGTGTTTAGATACAAACTATATTTTCCTGGTTTAGGAAGATTGATGTCTTGTTTGATTTCGGTTCTTTCTTTTTCTGAACTAAAGACATAATCACCGTTGGCATCTTTTTTAACTTCACCATCACCTCGGAAAACTTTCCAGTTATTTTTTAAGGTATTGGCTTCATTAAATCCAGGATCTTTAAATGGTGTTCCTGTTCCGAATGTCATCGGTTCAATACTGTCAGGTTCAGCAATGACATACGGTGTATTAGCCTCGGCTTGGATGGTCACTTGGTTATTTGTAGTGGCAATTGCGCCTTTGTCAATACGCCCTTGATCTGTTAATTCATATAAATGTAAATTCGTTTTTCCTTGCATTTTCTTATCCAATGACCAAGTGCTGGTACCGCCTTTTGGATTCCAGTGATATAGTTTGTCTTGACCATTGACATTCCAAGGCAGTAGATACGCATCACCTTTTAGAACTTCTGTCTCATTTAACGTAATGCTTCTTGGCGAATTAGCATCTGCTTGAGTAACGGTCACTTTTTCAGCACCGTTCGCTAATTTAATCGTACCATAGATTTGACCATCTGCTGCTGTTGTAGTTTCCCAGTTTGTAATTTGGTAATGCTGTAAGAACTTAGTTGGGACATTAATGGCAAAAGTTTTTTGGCGATAGGTATTAAAATTGGTTTTACCCACCCAACCTTCATAGGCTTCAAATTCAGCTCCACCTAACAAAGGATTGTCGGAAATAATCCAAGTGTCTTTTTGATGATTCCGAATAAAACGAACGATTGTACTGTTAAAGCCTTTCGTTGTTGTACCGCCGTAATCTTTTTCTGCAGACCAATGGTTCCAAACCGAGTCATACTCTAAAGCATTCGGAAATTCATTGGTTGTAAACCAACCGAGTGAATTAATTTCTTTACTTAGTTGACGACTTGCCCAACCTGATTCGCCTTGATTGCCCCAAACATCAACATAAATATAATCTAGATTCGGTGCTTTTTGTTTTAATTCTTTAAAGCGCTCATAGCGACGACCACTCAATGCATCGGGTCTTTGTTTAATAAAATAAGACGGATCTAACCAATCCCAGCCACGCTTCGTTGGATCAACTAATTCCTCATTAAATCCTTTTGCTTCTGGGTAAGACTCGGTGTCATTAATATGCACACCGAAAACGGCATTTAATTTATGTCCTTCATCAATTAATTGATTCAACGCTTGTTCCCCACCAGGTCGCTGACCAATAGCACCGTAATCTGGATGCGCAGAATCATGTCCTTCATTTTGATACCCTTTTAGTAAATTCATTTGTCCTAATCCATCTGTTAAATTGTAAATACGTTTTGATTCGTCTAACGTCACTAAGAATGGGTTTGTCGCCTGACTAGCAAAGTTAAAAGGAATCCGTTGGTTGACTAATTCAGGGACTTTTTCCGCGCCCATTGGGTTATTCATAATTGAACGGAACCCAATTGCCGCATCTTGCCAATCCACCCGATTGTCGTCGTTGCTATCTTTTGAGAATTTAACTTTCACTTCTGGCGTTTCTCCAGTTGTGTAATCTTCCGGTGCATCAAATGGTCGATAGGTCCATGCCCCACTTGACAAGGTTGTTACAAAACCAGTCGCCGCTTCTTTTGTTTGTTTATGGATTCGATTGTTGTCACTACCATCGACAGAGCCGTCTCCATAGGCGTTCGTCCAAAAACTTGCAGCATAATTCGCCGTATTTAAGAAACCATACATATATTTTTTCGTTTCTTCTTGGCTTGTTGTAGTTAAATCTTGGATAGTATCACCATTTTTATTTCCGTTATTTGCATTTGTCCCAGTATTCATCACAACGCCAGCAAAAGTCGCCCCTTCATCTGTACTATTGACAGAAATCAAGCCTTGATTTGGAATTGAAATTGTGTGTATTTTGGTTCCTTCTTCACGAATATCTGAGAGTTTCATAGCTAATTCTTGGCCTTCGGAAACAGTCAATGTCGTTGTGAAACGCAGGCCAATTTCTGGGACAGCTACGTTATAAACGGCTTGATTTGCTTCACTCTTTTGTTTTTCAGCAGTTGCTTTATATGCTTTGCCATCAATCATTACTTGGTCAATTTTCTTGTGTTGGCCATTAAAAATCACTTGATTACTCTGAGGGTCTTCGTAACGAATAATTCGTGGAAATTGTGGGTCAACCACGGCTGTTAAATCTGCAGAAGAGATTTTGTCGCCTTTTTCAGCTTCAGTGTCTTTAGCAACAACAATGCTGGCTTTTGCTTTGATGTTTGTATTTTCCAAAGTACCGTCGACTTCAAAAGTTCCTGGTTCTTTGTATGCATCAGGATCGATTTCATCCCAACGGACTGCTTCATTGGCTTCTTTACCAGTATTATAGGTCACTTTTACTTGTTTCGGTAATTTTGGTGCGACACCAATTTTTGTAAAAACTTTGACTGGCGCAATTTGGGTCACTTCTGGCACAATTTCCGGAATGCTATCTACGGGGCCATTTTTAAAATAGTCATAATTGACAATTTTTTTGTCGTACCACAAACGGACACCCACATGTCCGGCTTCTGTTGGAATTTTGTCTCCGTTGGCCAAAACAGGTTCTCCTTCGTAAATCAACGTGGTGTTAAGCCAGATAGTAATTTTTTCACCAACATAACGTACTTTCAACAAATAATTCGTATCTTCATTTAACGTTGGCCCAGAAATTGAATCATTCCACGAATTAGGGCTTTCAACTAACCATTTGCCATTCGCGTTATAGCCTACAAAAACCCAGCTATCTTTGGTATTACCACGAATAATCACACCCGTCCGACCGCTTCCAGCAGTGTATTTAAACCTTGTTTCTACTTCACCATCAGCTAATTTAGGGGAATCTAAATTTAAAGATACGGCATTATTACCTGCTGCTGCATCTCGTGAAATCGCCAATGACTCTCCTGCTAATTCTCGATTTGTTTTACCAATCACATCTTGCCACTCACCAATTTTCCCTCCTGGAAAATCAGATTGCCACAATTTTTCTTCTGTTGCGGTAGGTTCCACCATTGATGAGCTTGTTTCAGTGCTGCTGTTTGTTGTTTCTTCTGCAGACGTACTTAATGGTACTAAAATCGTTGCGCTTGCCAATAGTGTCAATGTACTAAATCGTTTTATTTTTCCATGTTTCATCTGATAAATCAGCCCCCTAACATTTTTGAACACGCTTTCATTATTAACAATTAAAGGGGCGTTCCAAAAATAAATTCTTTTATTTTTGGAACGTCCATCTCTAAATCATTCTCTTAAAAACTTTAATTACTTACGACAACAAGTCAGAATTATTCATCCTCATCATCTACTGCAACATTTAGCAGCAATTCGTTGACTTTCACAATACTTTCTGCTGATTCCTTAACATAGTCACCTTCGATCGCTAATAAACTTGCATTTACATAGCTGATAACCATCGGTAAATTCATCCCAGTATATAAGTCAAACGAAGCACCTTGCATAATTTTTTTCGATAAAATATTACAAGGTGTCCCCCCTAATAGATCAGCAAAGACAACAAAATCTTCTAGCGATTCCGTAATCGCTTCAAATTTTTCTAAAAAGTCAGCTTCACCTTCTTCTGGTAATAAAGTAACAGTGGAAATTGTTTCTTGCGGTCCTATAATCATCTCCGCACTTTTTTTCAATTCCTCGCAAAAACGGCCATGACTTACTAAAACTAAATGTTCACTCATCGATTTTCTCCTGTCTTACTTATTTTGAAATAACACCTAACGCAGACAATGCGACACAGACAATTAATACGATAAAAATGGCTTTAGTAGACGTCATATTCTTTTTACCTAGCATCCAATAAACGCCACCGACAATTCCTGCAGGAAGTAGACGTGGTAAAATCATATCCAAGTTATTTTGCATGTTAAGTGTTACATCCCCAATACTTGGTGCCCATGATAGTTTCACATTAACCATCGTTGCCACTAAAGCGCCAACCATGAAGACCCCTAGTAAAGTTGCAGCGTCTGTTAAGGCAGTTAAGCGGTGTTGCATAGTTGTTACCAAAGAAATTCCTTCGCGATACGCAAATTCCAATTGTTTCCAACGGAAGACCATCACGGCAATTTGAGCAACAATCCAGATAAAGATACCAGTTGGGTTGCCATTAATCGCCATGTTGGCAGCTAGCGCCCCAAAAATAGTTGGAATTAAAGCTGCGAAAATTGAATCCCCAATTGCTGCAAACGGTCCCATTAAACCAGTTTTCAAACCTGAAACTGTTTGTTTTCCAGCAATGCCTTCTTTTTCTTCAATGGCCAAATCGATCCCTGTAATAATCGTATTAAAGAAGTTTGAAGTATTGAAAAATTGCGTGTGTGTTTTCATCACTTCTTTTAATTCAGGCGTATCATCCCCATAAATTTTACGCAATTGTGGCAAAATCGTATACAAGTAACCTGATCCTTGCATTCTTTCGTAGTTCCAACCTAATTGGAAAGTAAACAAGCTTCTGCGATTAATTTGTTTAAAATCTTCTTTCGTCAATTTATAATTAGATTTCGTCATCTTCAATCTCTCCTTCGTCTGAATCATTCGCTGCATGTTCTTTTTTGGCTGCTGGCCCACTCGGAATCATTTGACCATTTTTGTAGCTAATTGCGGCTAAAGCGAAACCAATTAAAGCAACTGCTAACATTGGTAGTGCGTTAAATACACCACTGAAGTCTTTCACAACGCTCGCAACAGATGTTCCTAAAAGTTGCATGTTTGTAAAGATTGTTCCTAGTAAAGCAGTTACAGTGAAACCAAGAATTAAATAAGGGAAATGTTTTTTCACTGGTAAGTAACGTAGTAAAATTGCAAAACCGACCGCTGGTAAGACCGCCCCAGCAACAGACAAGCCATCACCTAACCATTTCAAATCGCCATTTAGGACAGATACAACTTTTTGTACTAAACCACCACCAAAAGCAAGTGCTAAGAAGACTGGAATCATTCGAGAAAGAGACCAAGGTAAGGCACCCATTAAGAAGTTACGTTCAATTCCTTTGTAGTTCATATCTTCGACCATTTTATCAATCCGATGTGCAAAGTAGGTATTCGCAAAACGAGCCAAAATGTCTAATTGAATCATTAAACTAGCAACTGGTACTGCAATAGCAGCGATTGCTTGTTCAGGGTTCATTCCTAAAGACACAGAAAATGCTGTGGCAAGAATCGTACCTGAGTTAGCATCAATTTTGGAGGCACCCCCGAAAGTCCCAACTCCTAATACAGTTAATTGCATACTTCCACCAATAATAAGTCCTGCTTTAATATCCCCCATCACTAATCCTGCAAAAAGACCTGCAAACACTGGCGCACTTAATGAAGAATAAATTTGTAATTCATCTAAAATTTGGTATCCTGCGTATAATGTTAATAATAAGATCTGCCACCATAAGATATTCATTTTTTGTTCCCTCCTATTTTGTTATCAAACTCATAAAGTCTTCCGCTTTGTCACTTGGCACCATTTGAGCAATCAGATGGACGCCTTTAGCATTTAACTCTTTAAAAACCTCAATATCTTGATCGACCACATTGATTGACTTAGTAATCGACCGTGTTTCGTTTGTTTGAGACATGTTCCCAACATTGATTTCTTTAATCGGCACCCCAAGTTCTACTAGTTTTAATAAACGATCTGGTTTCCGTACCACAATTAGTAAACGTTGTGAGTCGTATTTTCCTGCTAAAATATTTTGAGCAGCTTTTTTAACTGGTAACACGCTTAGTTTCACGCCAGCTGGTGTTGCTAATTTCAAGCCACTTTTTTCAATGGCATTCCCTGCAACCTCATCATCAACGACCATAATTCTGGAAATATTCAATTTTGTCGCCCATAAATTTGCCACTTGTCCATGAATCAAACGTCCATCAATTCTTACGCCAATAATACTCATTGTAATCCCTCTTTCATTTCTTTATATAGTGGTTCTTTTACTAACTGAATTTCTGGTTGGTACGTTCCTTCCGTTTCAAAAATGACGATCTCATTTTGCCCTTCTTTTAATAATCCTTTGGGAATATATAAGGAAAGCGTGGGACCAACATTCCAGAAACGACCAAGATTGGTTTGGTTAACAAAAACAATTCCTTTGCCGAATTTAGAAACATCAATAAATGTATCTTTCACTTCTGCTAACTCCATATGATACTGGTAAAAGCTTGGTTGATCAGGTTGCCATTCTCTTGAATAGTCTACCTGTTCACAGCTTGTCATAGGTAAACAATATTGTTGCCATTGCGTCATAAAATGTAAATCTGCCATGACACCCGTTCGAATCCCTTTTTTCTGAGTATCTGCGAATAGTTTATGCCCGTAATTGACACGACCCATATTTTCTATTAAAACATCGATTTGATTATTCTCTTGCGGCAGTGTAACGTAAATATCTTCGCCAATTTCCGTTTGATATTGCGTTGCTTGATGTACCTGATTGACAAATAATTGCAGACGATCACGACCGTCAATCACTCTTAGCTTTTCTTCTGCAGCATCTTTTTCAATGCTTGTTCGGTAAAGAAGATAGCCGGTATTTTGTCCTAATTGTTCCATGGTTTGCGGATAAACGCTGACCACTGGCTGACTAATCGTTTCTAAAGTCGCAAACAAACTCACTTTGTTGGTTAAAGGAATTGCTGTTTGCGCAAAAGATTCTTTTACTAATGGTTCAGCTTGTGGTAACGCAGGGTACTCTTCGTGAAGCATTTTTTGTAACGCGAAATACTTTTCGGTTGGGTTCCCTTGTTCATCAAGTGGCGCATCATAATCATAGGAAGTGATTTGTGGTAAATCAATGGTTCCTCGTGCGGAGCAGCCATTCATAAACCCAAAATTGGTGCCGCCATGAAACATATATAAGTTGATACTGCCTAATGCTAATGCTTCTCTAACTGATTCAGCCAATTCTTGCGGATCTCGTTTAATAATTGGCTCTTTCCAACGATTAAACCAGCCATCCCAAAATTCCATACACATTAACGGCCATTTTTTACCATGTTCTTCAAAAAAGGCTTGCATCATACCGAAATTTTCTTTGGCTTTTGAGCCAAAATTTCCGGTTACTAAAATATCATCTTCAATCATGCTGCCTGCCCGCAATGTTGCGCGCCATGGCCCGTCAGAAGTAAAAAATGGTGCTGTCACGCCGCGTGCAATCATCAAATCGCGAATCGCCCGTAAATACGCTTTTTCTTCGCCAAATGAACCATATTCGTTTTCGATTTGAATCATTAAAATATTGCCACCGTTAGCAAGTTGATGCGGAACAATTTTTTCCATTAAAACATCATAATATTCCGCAACATGCTTCAGATAGGTTGGATTATTCGAACGCATCCGTCCTGGTTCATTTAATAGCCAGGCTGGAAAACCGCCAAACTCCCATTCTGCACAAATATAAGGAGACGGCCGCACAATCGCATATAGTCCAAGTTCTTGTGCTAATTTTAAAAAGCGCTCCAAATCTAATATTCCCTCAAAATGAAATGTTCCTTTTTGCGGTTCATGTAAATTCCATGGTACATATGTCTCAACTGTATTGAAGCCTAAAGCTTTCAAGTTATAAAGTGAATGATACCAATCTGAGGGATCTACACGAAAATAATGAATGGCGCCTGATAAAATTTTAAATGGTTGACCATTTAAAAGAAACTCCTCTTTAATTTCAAATCTGTCCACATTGCCACCCTTTCTAGTAAACGCTTTCAATTGCTGGATAATTGCTAAATAAAGAAAGCTCTTTATTTAGCAATTTCAACTACTTGGATGTTCATAAGATGTTTCTTCACGTTCTCTACATCTACATGCCCAGTCATTCTTTCTTGGGCATTAGCCATTCCAGCCGCCATGCCCCATTTTAGCAGTTCGGCAGCTGGGGCATCCTTCGCTAGTCCATATGCAAGACCAGCAATGGTTGCATCTCCTGAACCAACAGGATTTTTAGCTTGAATCGTTGGAATTTTTACACGATAGAATTGATCGTGATGTTTGGCAATTGCACCATCTTTTCCTAAAGATATGACAATCCATTCAATTCCCGCAAACATTGGTTTTGTTAAAGCTGTTTGTACAGCTGCTAATGGATTTTCTGAAAAATCTTGCCCTAGCAATCCTTCTAGTTCCTCTAAATTAGGTTTAATTAAATACGGTTTCCATGGTCCTTGAAGAACTTGCCTTAAACTATCACCAGAAGTATCTAGTAGCACTTTAACCTCTTGTGCGTGAGCTTTTTGAACTAATTCTTGATAAAAATCTGATGGTAATCCTTTCGCTAAACTGCCAGAAATTGTGACAATTTCTGCTTGCTTAATTAATTGATCGAAATTTTCAAGGAAGTTACTGATTTCTTCTGGGGAAACAGTTGGTCCAGCTTCTAAAATTTCAGTTTGATTCCCCTCGTGCAAAATCGCAATCGAATCACGTGTTTCTTCTTTGATTGACGTAAATGCTTGGGGGATGTTTGCTTTCTTTAACTCATTTGCAATAAACGCCCCATGAAAACCACCAAGAACGCCGGTAGCGATAACATCTCCACCTAAATCATGAATAACGCGAGTGACATTTAGTCCTTTGCCACCAGGGGTTTTGGTCACCTGACTGGTCCGATTAACGGTATCAAGCTTTAGATGATCTAATAGGTAGGAGATGTCAATTGACGGATTCATTGTTACTGTTACTATCACAGCTATGCCTCCCAATTACCCTTCGTTTACTTGAACTTTCGCATGCCAAGAGCTGGCGGTTGCTGCGATGACTTCATTTAAACTTTCAATGTTTTCTCGGCCTTCTGTTTTTAACCAATCACAAGCCGCAGTTTCTCCTGCTTCAACGAAAGGTTTCACGCCATTTTTCCACGTAGCACGGCCACATAAAACACCATTAAATGTTGAACCAGCTTCTTTAGCGAAACGTAGTGTTTCTTGGAATAGCTCTGTTGAGACACCGGCACTTAAAAAGATAAATGGTAAATCAGTGGCTTGACTTTGTTCTAAGAAATAATTCGCCGCTTCCTCTTTTGTATACGCTGTTTCAGCCGGCGCAAAACCTTCTACAAAATTCATATTAATTGGAACTTCCACTTTCAATACATCTACTTTATATTGGGGTTTAGAAAATTCTTTCATCATTTCATTCACTTTATGCGGTTTAACTTTTGCATATTCTAAAGAAGTCGCATCTGCTATTTGTGCATCATAAGAAACTAATTCTAAGTAAAATGGTAGGTCTTCTTCTGCACATTCACTTCCTAAGCGTTCAATGAATACATGTTTTTGATGATTGATTTCTGGATCCTCATCCACATCATAGTATAGTAAAAATTTAATCGCATCTGCGCCTTCTTCTTTCAAGCGTAAAACAGACCAATCTGCTAGTAAATCAGGCAATCGTCCCGGAGTTGTTGCATCATAGCCCGTTTTTTCATAAGCGAGTAACAATCCAGCCTCGGTATCGCGTGCTTTTGCAGCAGGCAATCCATATTCTGGATCCAATAAAATGGCAGACGCATAAGGTGTCAATTCTTTCGAGACTAATTCTTTAAACGTTTCAATTTGTGCATCAGTTGGCTCTACATCTAGCGCTTTGATCATTTTTTTCAAGGCACCTCGTTGATCAATGGCTAATGCGCTAATGATTCCTTCTTGGGTTGACAAACGATCCATTGCCGCTTTTTTTCCAGCTGTTAACGTAAGCATAGTTCCTCCTCCAAATGTTGTATTATTTATAGTCATAAATCGTTACGCCTTTAACCACACGATTCACTGTACCTGTCGGTGAAGGGGTATCCGGTTTATTTCCAACTTTAATAGATGTTAAAAGTGCGACTGTTTGGGCTACCATGATATCTGCTAATGCTAAATAGCCATCAGGTAATAGAGCAGTTTCTGCGGAATATTCAATAGTTGAACCTGAGAAATTACGTTTGCCAGGTTGAGCAATCGCAAAAACACCCGCCGCAATTTCGTCACCGTGAACTTCTTCTAAGATATCCAAGTCATAATCTCTTGTGTATGGTGTATTATTAACAAAACCAAACATTATTGTTTTTTCATTAATAAATGATTTTGGTCCATGACGGAAGCCCATAGAAGAGTCAAAAATTGTGGCAACTTTGCCGGCTGTTAGTTCTAAAATTTTCAATTGCGCTTCTCTTGTCAAACCAGCTAAACTTCCAGAACCAACATAAACAATTCGTTCAAAATCAAGGTTAACAATTTCATTTAATTCTTCTTCACGGGATAGCACTTCTTCACCTAATTTAATTAGAGCGGTTACATAATCTTGTTTTTGCTCAAAGGCTGTTTGATCAAAGAGTAGTAATGTACCCAAGGTCATGCAAGAAAAGCTACCAGTCATCGCAAAACCACCATCATTGGAACGTGTTGGCATTAAGAATAAAAAGCTGTTTTCTTCTTTTTGGCTTATTTGTGCCAGTTGTCCTTCTTCAGCACAAGTAATCGCTAAATGATGAATTGTTTCAACCACTTGATTAGCTACTTCAACTGCCGCTAAACTTTCAGGACTATTTCCACTTCTTGCAAACGAAACTAACAATGTTGGTTCGTCTTTAATCAGATAATCTTCTGGTTTGGCCACAATATCCGTTGTCCCAATACTTTCGAATGAAAAGGCTTGTGTGTCACCGTGTGCTCGGAGATAAGGTACAACCGTATCACCGACATATTGCGAAGTCCCTGCTCCTGTAAAAATTACTCTTGTGCGTTTTCCTTGCGCTTTGGCTTGGACTTCTTTTAAAAAGTTTTCCAAAGCTGTTTGATTTTCATGATAAAGTGTCACGGTTTCTTGCCAAAGCTCAGGTTGCTGACGAATTTCACGTGTCGTGATTTCCGCTCCTAGTTGTTCTAGTTCTTCTTTTTCTGCTGTAAACATACTTAACTCTCCTAACTATTCCGAATATGGCGTATCTGATAATGAAATTGATCTGCTCGCGCCACACTCAACGTAAATTCAATAATTTCATTTTTCATGTTATATGTCTGGCGTGCTAAATGAAGGACTGGCGCTCCTTCCGGAATCATCAATAATTTGGCATCTTCTTTTGACGCAATGCTAGCGTATAATTCTTCATCAGCTAAACGAACGGTTTGCTTAAAATCTTCCGAAAATAGATCATATAATGGTTTGCTACGTAGTAATTGATCCGTGAGTGATAAGAAAAATTTCACAGGCAAGTATGTGTCTTCAACCATTAATGGCTCGTTATCAGCAATCCGCAACCGACTTAATTTAAAAACTGCCTCTCCTAACGAAAGATTCAAATGCTGACAAATAAATTTATCCGCTTCCAATTTTTCGAAGGATAATATACGGGTATGTGGTTTTCGACCCAGCCCTTTCATTTGTTCTGTAAAACTATATGCGCCAGCTAAATCAGCGGCCTCTTTTTTTATATCTGAAACAAATGTTCCTTTGCCATGACGACGATAGATGGAACCTCTATTTTCTAGTTCTTGTAGCGCTAACCGGACCGTCGTCCGACTCACTCCATATTGTGCAGTCAATTCACGTTCAGAGGGCAACTTGTCATGAGGAATCATGCATGTTTCGATTCGTTCCTGCAGCAAATCAACAAGTTGATGATACAAAGCTTTGTTTTTAAAGGCATTTTCCATAACTTTCTCCTTTACCCTAACTGGTTATAACCACAAACCAATAGTACGGTGGTTTTTTTTATTTTGTCAATAAAAAGTATTAATAAATATCTTCATACCGCTATAACCTTGAAATGATAACGTTTACATTTTTTTATTTTTCTTTATTGTAATATTTTTTTCCTAAAGAAATCATTTTTTTATAAAAAACCATCCTTAAATATGATACCAGTTGCTGGCTTTATTTTAAATAGACAAAAAAGAGTATGAGACAAAAATCACTTTAGATTTTTGTCTCATACTCAAAATCTGAAAAACAGTTCTATCCCGACTTCTTCGTTTCTATTGTTTGGTTCTGGCAACAACTAACAAGTAACTGATTTTACGAAATCCATGACAATATTCATTATTGAGCATATTCAATCCTTCTGCTAATTTTCGTATAAGATAAATATTGATTGAATGTGTTGACACAACGAAAGGCCGTCCTATTCGCATATTGATCATAATAACGCTTGGTATACCACTGAAATTCTTTCGTCCAAGGTTTGACATGGCCAGTAAAGTGGATAATGGATGGTGCTCTTCTCGTTTCTTCATATTGTTTTTCTCCATAAATAGTTGGATGTTTTTTCGCTTTTGACAGAATATAACCTTGGGCGTTCCACTTAGGATGCAACAGGGTCCAACGGTCGTGTAAAACCGCATTCAATGCATCTTGATCATGGAAACGTAATTTATCTGGATTTTCTTCAATAAATCTTAAGACTTTAGTGGTTACATCTAAATTCAACCATTTTTTAACATCGATTAGCAACAAGCCTGAGTTAAAATAACACATAGATTCTGCAGGAATCGCCATTTTTTCCAAACGTTGATGGAACCCTGCATCTTCAACAGCGGCGATGATATTTTCACCTAAATCAACTGTCCATAATTTTGCGACATCATCTAAGGCAATCATGTCACAATCCATATACAACAGCCGTTCGATCTGGCTTCCTCTAAACAGCTCTGGAATAGCAATCCTGTAGTAAGCTGTTTTGGGAATTCGTTCACTGGTTACAACATTTTTGAAAAAATGGGGGTTGATTTTTAAAAATGTTAACTCTGCATTGATTTGGGTATGTTTAATCGTAAAATACAGTAGTTGCTTGCTTTCAAAATTGATATTGTCATCAATCACATAAAAATGAACAGCTGCCGCTGAAGGACTATTTTCTAAAATTGAAACAAACATAGCAGCAAGATGCGGTACAAAGTTGGTATTGCAACATGAGACAATCGCTAATTCTTTTCTATTTTCCATTTCTTGCACCTACTTTCTTTAACTTGTTTAGATAAAGAGCTGTATAAGGATGATTTTCTAACGTATTCCAGGGTTTATCGTGACCAGTAAAATGAATAATCGCTGGCTCTTGATTTCCCGCTGCATATAATTTTTGGTAAGCCTCATTAGGCGCTTCATGACGATTAAAAACTAAAGACGTCTGCATATTCCATCTTGGTTCTAAAGCTAGCCAATCTTCATAAAGAACGGCGTTTAAAGCATCTTGGTCATGATAAACTATGCGGTCCCCATTTTCTTCTAGATACTGAATTGTTTTTTGCGTGATTGCTTTCTCGTTCCATCGGTCAATATCAATAATCATAACTCCTGAATTAAAATAATAATCGGAGGAATGGATGCCCAAACGTTTCAAGGCATATGCTTGACCAGGATCAATAACCGCGCCAATCGTTTGGTTCACTAATGGCGTATCATACAACTGGACAATATCATCTAAAACCAGCGTATCTGCATCTAAATAAAGAACCTTTTTATAGCTATATTTTTGTAAAAGTGACGGTAAAGAAATGCGTAAGTATGCGGTCGTTGTAATATGATCACTCACTAAAAAATTTTGATAGACTTCTTTGTCTGCTGTTAGAAATTCAACAGTCGCATTTTGTGAGTTACTACTAACCGTTTCTTGGAGTGCTTTTTTGCTAGATAGCGACAGCCCATCATCAATCACATAAAAATGAACAGATCTCTCCGAATGACAATTTTCTAAAACAGTTGTCATCATTACATTCAAATAAGGAGCATAATTTTCGTCTGAAGCTGTCACAATTGGCACAATCTTCTGATTTTTTCTCATCAAAACCACTCTCCTCTTTTATTTTTATAGCTAAGTTCCTATTCAGAATAGGCCCTGAAAAAATTATCTGCAAATCATATGCTCATTATTTTATAATATAATTATAATAAAAATATATTTTATGGCTATAAAATAATTTTGTTTTCCGTTAACAACTATTAAAAAAACAACATTTCTCTTACTTTATCCTCAAAAATACTATTTATTTAATACTTGTTTTACTAATTTTTTTATCTAAAAATTCGCCTGTTGTATTTTCTGTTGATGGTAATTTTAAAATGTACAGCGAAACTTAATATAAATTCTAAACTGACTTCTTACTCAATAAAAGAGCGAAAAAGCCTGGGACAAAAATCACTTTGGATTTTTGTTCCAGGCTCAAAACCTGATAAATGGTGGAAACAGAACCAATTGCTTCGAAAATAAACGACTCTGTTCTGACCTCTTTCACTTCATATATGATTCTCTTTCCCTTCCAAAAGTTATCCTTCTTAAATGATCTATGGCGTAGTCGGATAATTTTGGACTGTCGTTTGATTGCCATTTTGACTAAACAAGCTGGTTGATTGTGCATTTTTTTGTTTTTCTACTTCTAAGACTTTGTTTTTTTCAAAAGCCACATCATAGTTGTAGTCCTTTGGTTGCACTTCTTGGAATCCTTGTGGTTTATAAAAACGTAAAAGGTTTTCCTGATTTAATTTGTCAGATAAACTTAACGATTTTTTCACCCAATCGTTATCTTTCGTGACTTCTGCTTTTAAATCTGCTGGAACTTGGTCTAATTTTTTCCCTTGATTATTGTAGATTTCCCCACCTAGATAAGAAAATCGAGGCGTTACAAAATCGCCATTTCTAAAAGGAACCACTTGTTTATATTGAGGAGATAAAAGGTCCGTGCCAAAATGGATATAATTTTTATCATCGACACCTAAAAGATGGTACAGTGTCGGTAAAACGTCAATTTCCCCACCATATTCGTGCATGATTTTCCCTTGCGTATAGCCTGGCATGTAAAACATCAAAGGTACTCTTTGCAATTGCGCATTGTCATAGTTTGTCCACGTTTTTGGATCGCGGTTGAAAGCTTTACATAAGTCCTTGTTGTTCGCATCTGAAATACCGAAGTGGTCACCATAAATAACAAAAATAGAATGATTGTATAAACTTGTTGTTTGCAAGTAATGGAAAAATTGTTCTAGCGATTGATCCAAATAGTGCGCTGTTCGAACATAATCATCCACAATCGAATTGCCTGTGTTCAATTTAGGAAACGGGAAGTTTTGGTCATCCGTATAATAAGGGGTATGATTGGTCACAGTTAAAAACTTCGCATAGAATGGCTGCTGTAAATGTTCAAGCTCACTAGCTGATTCACGCAACAATTGTTTATCTAAAATACCGTAACCTAGCATTTTGTCATCTTTTGAAAAATATGACCGATCAAAAAAGTATTGATATCCTAAGTTTTTATACACATGGTCTCGATTCCAAAAACTCCCCACATTTCCATGGAAAACAGCGGTTGTATAGCCTTTTTGTCCTAAAACTGCGGGAGCCGCTTCGAAAGTATTGTCTGATCCTAATTGTGTAAAAAGAGAGCCTTGCGGTAACCCGAATGTTCCTGTTTCCAACATGTTCTCCGCATCACTCGTTTTTCCTTGCCCTACTTCATGAAAGAAATTATCAAAACTGATTGTCGCTTTGTTTTGATAGAGCTGATTTAAAAACGGTGTAACCTCTTGGCCTTGGACTTTCATATTAATCAAAAATTGTTGAAAACTTTCTAAATGAATCACAAATACATTTTTTCCTTTGGCAATCCCGGCATACTGCGGATTAAGCGGTAAATTGTTTTGCTTGGTAAATTTCATGATTTCAGGTAATTCGTTTGAACTAGCTTCTGCTCTTACCTCATTTGACATGGCTGTTTTGACACCATCGATGGCTGTGAATGCATCCAAGCCAAGATATTTTACAATATAATTACGATCAAAAATTCTTTGAAGCAATTGAGGACGATCGGTTTCGCTTAAAAATAAGTTAACCGAAAAGAGCAAGACACTTAAACAACTAATTGAGATCGCCAATCTTCTGTTGATAGGTTTGGTCACAAAGACTTGATGATTCCGTCGCTGTTTAAAAGAGTAAAATACCAAAACGAGCAGCACTAAAGTATCTAGCCAATAAAAGACATCGTGGACTCTCATTAAAGCAAGTAAATCACCAGAAATCCCTTCTGAAACTTTTGAAAAGCCAAAAACAGATTGGATGGTAATAAAGTCAGTGAATTCACGATAAAAAATAATATTCAAATATAAAATTAATGTATTTAAAACATTTAAAAGAGTTAAGCTAAGCATAAATGTTTTATGCTTTTTAAAATACAAACTAAAGCCAAATAATAACAGCGTAGTAGCAACTGGATTGAACCATAAAATTTCTCGTTGGAGACTGCCCTTAACGCCTAATGAGAAATCTAGGTAATACGCCAGAATCGTTTTTGCCCAAAAGAGTAAAACAAAAAATAAAAAGAGTCCTAATCGGTTATTTATTTTTTTCATCTAAGTTTGTCTTCCTTTCCCTTCAAAAAAATCTTGATTTGTTAAAAATAAAACCTAACTCTGCGCAATGACTTTTTCGCTAGCGGAGAATTGGATAAATAACTTAAAAAGATAATCGCAATGGCGCAACATCCAAATAAAAGCCATACGTTTGTAAAAGGTGTTCGAGTAAGCGAACTAGTAATAGGCTTTGTAATTAAAAGACTTGGTAGCGCAACCCCTAAAGAATTGCCAATTTGCTTACATGTCACCGCAATGGCTGCTGCCGTTCCTGACTGAGAAAGTGGCATTCCTTCAATCGCTGTAATGGTAATCGGTGAATTTAACATCCCAAACCCAATGCCTAAAAAGATATAAATAACAAATAAAATAATCATAGGCGTTGTTTTAGTTACAAATAATTGTAAAAAGCTAACAGCCAACATTGAAATACCACAAAGCATAATAGGACGTTTCGTTCCTATTCTCCCTACCATTTCGCCGGCTCTCGGTGCAACAAGAAAACTAACAAAAGCCAAAGGAATGGTTGATAAGCCAGCTTCCAACGGGCTGAAGCCTCTCATTTCTTGCAAATATAGCGTGTTTAAAAATAAATAGCCGTTATATATGATAAAGCCAAAAATAGCTAAAAAAGAAGCCGATGTAAATGGAATAGATAAAAAGAAACGCGGGTTGATTAACGGATTGTCAATGTTATATTCATAAATAAAGAAAATAACAATGGCTAAGCAGCCGATTATCCCAGTACTTAAAATATCTGGCGCGAAAAGCCCTTTTCTAGGTAGTCCGATAATGGAATAGATAGAACTAAATAGAAAAAGAATCATCAATGCTTGACCAACAAAATCATTTTTCGCCGTTTTCTCTACTTTTGACTCAGGTACAAACTTTTGTGTAAGGATAATTGCCGCAGCAATGATCGGTACATTTACAAAAAAGACATACCGCCAGCTAAAATAAGAAACAATCAGTCCACCAATAATCGGGCCCATGCCTAAGGAAATCCCTGTAACAGAGCCCCACAAGCCAATTGCTTTCGCTCTTTCTAACTTTTCGGTAAATACCTGTGTAATAATAGACATTGCTACCGGATTTAACATAGAACCACCAATCCCTTGCAACATGCGAAACGCGATCAATTGCCCTGGGGTTTGCGAAATCCCACATAGGAAAGACGCTAAACCAAAACAGGCTAAGCCCAATTGAAGGACTCGTTTACGGCCAATTCGATCTGCTGTAGACCCAGACAACAATAATAAGGATGCTACCATTAAAGTGTAGCCATCTGTTACCCACTGTAATGTAGACAGATTCGTGTGAAAATCACTTTGAATGGATGGTAACGCCACATTGACAACCGTAACATCCATGGTCACTACAAACAAACTCATGCAACAAGTATACAAAATAACTTTTTTTCTATCGATCATAAAAACAGTCCTTTCTAGCAACTACATAAAACAGGAAAAGCAACAATGACACTTAAACTTCTAACGACACAGTTATCGCAAGTACTCACGTATCAACAGTTCTTTATATTCCTTGCCATTTAGTTATTTTATATTTAAAAAAGTAAATCTTTAGATAGCCAAACTATACACCAGAACCCCTTTAAATTGAACCGTAATAGATACGATTTATCGATTCTTAAGTTATTAAATAATTGAACATTCTGTTCAGAAATATCGAACAGCCCCATAATTGAGCATCTCTTTTAAACAATGAACAACAAAAATAGCCTTATCCGCAGCAGAAGTAAATCTAAGCGAATAAAGCTATTTTTGGTAACTATTCCAAAGTAATTTTAATGGCTAAGTCTCTAGCAACTTTTGTAAAGTTGCCTTGATTTGACCAGGTTGGACAAAAACCGAACTGGAAACATTTCGGTATAAATAAAATTTTTGTTTTCGTTCAATCGGTAAAAAGAAGAGTTTAGAATCAATTTCCTGCAGTTGTTCTTTCCGAAGAGAGATCACCGCATAAACTCCTTTACTTTTTTCAATGAGACGAGTAAGCATCAACGTATCGTAGCAACAAACAAGCGAACTTGTTAATTGCAACATTTCTAGCACACTCTTGGTAGCTTCTAAATGATCTAAGTGATGCGGCAAAAATAGAAATGGATAGTTGGTCAAACAGGTGAAGCCTTCTTCCTCAATTTCTTGTTTAATTTCTCTTGAAACACAAAGATACATTTTTAGTTCAATTAATTGTTCTTTCTTTAAAACTGGACTATTCACATCTGCAGAAGTAATCACAAAATCCAACTCATGATTCTCCAATTTATTCAATAACTCAAACGATGAACCATGGTAACATTCCCAAAAACGATTCAGTTGATCCTCATTTTCTGTCACTTTATACATCAAGGACGTATTTCCAAAACCTAAACGCATCACTGGATTCTCAATCATTTCATGCAAATTAAGTTTCATTTTCTTGGCCTCGTTTAAAATGATATATACAGATTGGACGATTTTATCACCATAGGAATTTAACGTCAAAGAATTCCCGTTACGGTCAAAAAGTAAATGACCCAATTCACTTTCCAAATCTTTTAATGACGCACTTAAGGTTGATTTACTAACATGGAGTTCAGAGGCTGCTTTGGAAATACTATTATATTTTGCAATGGTATAAAAATATTCTAATTTTTCAATAGTCATCTTTTGTCATCCCTTTTATTCAAATTCATTTGCCCACGCAACCTGTTCAAAACACGCCTCACTCTTTATCAATAGCGTAGTTATTTTTGCTCTAATAAGCTATGTCCATCTTGTTATTTTTCTATAACTAATAGTAGATGAATATGAAAATGCCTTTGGTAAAACTTTTTTTCGGAAATAGTACGAGCATTCGCAGTAAATTCAGCTTATCAAAAAAGGCGTCTAGCTTTTTCTATTTTACGCATATTTACTTAAGAAATTCCATTTCAATTCTTCTCCAAAAAAGGTAAGATGGACACAACAAATGTTTCAGTTTCCATGCCCATTTACTTTAAGGTTCAGCGTTATCTACTAAGTATGAAGAATGTCAAAGAAAGGTTAGGTACTCCCAATGAAAATCAACTATTTAGGTACGGGTGCAGCAGAACGGATTCCGGGAATTTTTTGTAATTGTAAATTATGTAAGTACGCTCGAGAGAAAAAAGGACGAGAAATTCGTACACAAACTCAATTAATTATTGATGATGTCCTGCTGATTGATTTTCCAGGGGATTCTTATTTACACCTGTTGCAGTACGACTTGTGTTTTGCAGACTTTGACTCTTTACTAATCTCTCATTGGCATTCCGATCATTTTTACGGCGAGGATTTGGCTTATCGAATGTCTGGTTATGCATTAGATATTCCCAATCGTTTAACTGTTTATGGAAATGAAGCAGTTAAGACGTTTTATCAGCGCGCCTTTGATTTAGAAGGTCGTCAAGACGATACCCGATTACATTATCAGGTTATTCAGCCCTACAAATGTTTTACTATTGCGAACTATACGATTTATCCCCTTCCTGCACAACATGGAAATTTCAGTGAAGATTGTTTTATTTTCGTTATAGACGATGGTAAAGATGCTTTTTTATCCACCCATGATACAGGTTACTTTACGTCAGAAATGTTTGAATATCTTGAAAAGAGCCACTTACTTCTTAGTATTGTTTCTTTAGATTGTACTAGTCAAACAAACGAAACTGGCAATAGTCATATGAATTGGGAAGAAAATTTAAAATTAATTGCAGAATTAAAAGAAAGAAAACTCGTCACAGATAAAACGATTTACGTTGCCAACCATTTTTCTCACAATGGCGGCTTGTCTTATGCGGAGATGGCGGCTTTATCTCAAAAGCATGAAATCATTACGAGTTATGATGGTTTAGAAATACTAACTTAATCGGATTATTTGCCTTCTTTTCAGCACTATTATATGCTTTTAACCGATAATTACAAGGTACTTTTATCGTAACTTACACTATCTTAAAAAACAAAAATACTCGAGATTTCCCGTGATTCTGGAAATTCCGAGTATTTTTATGGTTCTTTACGCTGCTGGCACAGCGGATAAACGTTTATTTTCTTCTTCATTCACTCGATTAACAATAAAGTTATAATTCACTTCATTTAGTCTTTGACCATGATTTCCTGTTTGCTTAATGCCACCATTGGAATGAACACCAACTACTTCAAACCGAGCATTATAGATTGGTGAACCAGATTGACCACCTGTTGTATCGATATCATAAAATAGTAATGGATTTTCTAAGTCTGTAAAGTTAGATGTAAACAAATCATTTTCATGAGACCATTGTGTGTGGTTTTTCTCACCTGGATAGCCTGATATTGTGACATGGGTATCTGAAGATTCAAACTTTTTCAAAACAAATGGCGTTAAAATTTCTCCCAACTCTGGGCCATCTGGACGATCGTTTTGTTTGCCGACAGTCACTACCGCAATATCCGCATTCGGGGAAAAAGCTACATCAATCACTTTGAATTTGCCAAATGGTGTCGCACTGCCATCTCGACCTGGATAAAACCAAGCATCATCTTTGGCATTCGGATTTAATACTTTGGCATTCTTAAAACTTTCAGCCACATGATTATTGGTGACAATTGTATTGGTTCCAACAACAAAGCCTGTTCCTAAAGAAATATAGCCTGGTTTACTGGCAGGGGAAATGATTCTTCCGATTGACGCAAAAGGCGCTTCGGTTGTATCTGCCACTTCTTGTCTTCTGTCTTCAGGGTCCAGTAACGATCTTTTTTGTCGTGAATGACTTTCGGCAGGAACGATATACTCTTCTGCATTTGCAGACAAGCTAAAACCGGCGATCAAAGTTACTAAAATCAGAAACAAAAAACCAGCACTAATTTTTCGTATGGAGAACTTTTTCATAAGATTATGCCACTCCTTATCCATTTTTATTTAATTGGGGAATTTTTTTCATTCATTGACCAGAACAGATTCACTTGGTTGGTTTACTTGAATATCCTCTTTAGCTCCGATTCCGGCAGAGTTAAAGGCTGCTGACACCACTGAAGCTGCTTCATCGCCATATTGAACTTTTGCAGCAGCAAGCATCGCATCACGAGCATCACTGAATTGTGCTTTAGGTGTTAAGTAATTTACTAACGAGCTGTAGAAAATAGTCTGTGCTTTTTCAATGCCTAAGTTCTGGATAATGGTGTAACCAATCCGATTAATAATTCCACTATTATAATGAACACCGCCTTGATCATAATAAGGCGTTCCTTTATACCGTGCTCGATCGTCGTATTGAGCCATGGTTTCTGGTTGTCCGTGTTTACTTGGGGTTTGTAAATTTCGAATACCTGTTTTTCGGTCAACACTCTGAGTATCCGCACCAATTTCTGGATTAGATGCACCCGAAATAATATAACCCATCAAATCAGAATAAGATTCATTCAAGGCACCTGATTGTCCTAAATATTCTAAACCGGCAGTATGTTCCGTCACACCATGTGTCATTTCATGACCAACTACATCTAAAGAGGAAGCATACGTTTTTCCTGTTGGTGTACTTGTTTCACCATAACGCATTGCTTTTCCATCCCAAAAAGCATTGTCATAAGCATCTGGATGTTGTTCATCAACAACTGACAAGATGGGCATCCCTCGATCATCAATACTGTGTCGTTGGAAATGATCTTCATAATATGTTTTCACAAATTTTCCATGCGTATAGGCGTCAACAGCATTCTGATTTAATGCTGCTAGTGATGGTGCTTGAATAATAGAATAATTATTTTTGCCATCAACTACTGCATGGTAAACCCCTGTGTTATCCGTTCCGTGTAAAGCAATTCCCGTATTGCTTTTTTCAACTGGTACATTAAACGCTACTTGAAAAGAGTTTTTTAACGTTACTTCGCTACCGACATGTTCCGTTAAATCTTGTTTTTCCATAATTGTTCCATCTGTAGCGTTCACTTTATAAACCAATGATACGGGGTCACCAGTTGGTGAAGAAGTTACTCTGACTTTATAAAATAATTGCCCTTCATTATTTACACGTTTGTCAATAGCTAAAAAGACAAGATCTTTATTTTCCGGATTATCAGAAGCAATAATTTTTTTAACTCCTTCTTCACCGATTGCATCAACCGATTGAATTTTCACTACTTGATCAACTGGATTTCCTGTAACACTTGTTACTGCACCATTTTTATCTAAATGAATAATCACATTATCCGAATCAACAGTAACGCCTTCCGTTTGCTTTTCTAACTTAAGATGCTTCATCCCCCACGCATCTTCTTTTCGATCTACAACCGTATATTGTTCAGCAGCTGCCTCAGAAATTGCCTCCTTTTCCAACTTCGATAAAACTGTTGAAACTTCACTTTCTGAATAAACTTGTTCTTCTGCTGCTACAAAAAGTGAAGAAAATAGACATGAACTTCCAACAAAGATGCCTGTACCTAAAATGTATAAAATTTTATTTCCCTTCATCAAACAATTAACTCCTTCCCCAGTTTCCTTTTATTTCTTTTCCCAACAAAAGTATTGCTTTATCCTCCCTAATTTTTCCCGTTAAACGACCGCCCCTTTTCCTGCGTAAATATTTGTTGCTATTTTCATTATAGACAACTACCTAACCGGCACTATCTAAATTCCTTAATCAGCCGACATTTTTCCCTGTATTGCCCCTCATAACTCAATACCATAGCAAAAAAGTTGTTAACAAATTCATTCGTTAACAACTTTTTTACTATTATGATTTTTTTCAATAATTAAATGTTGAGTGACCGCTCCTTCATTGAAGAACGTTTGCAAATCAAATTGATCTGAAAAATCAACAATTTCTTTTACATATAACAATCCCCAACCGTGCTCTTCTGGGTTACTTTTAGAACTAAATTTGGTTTTCTTCATAACCTTAAAATCAAATTCGGCTTGTACACTATTTGTTATCACAAACTCTTGTGTTTCATTTTTATTGAAAATTGAGATAGCGAACATTTTCAATTCTGATTTTGCACTGTTTTCAATCGCGTTATCTAATAGAATAGCCAACAAACGAATCACAACCACTAAGTCGATTGATGTATCAAGAATAAATACTTCTGGCACATCAACAATCACTTTTAGTTTTGCTTGCTTTGCGGTATTAATTTTCATACTTATGAGTGCCTTAAGTTCCATATTTTTCAAACGATTTAACTTCATAAGTTCAAATTCTTCATTATCAATAATTTTTTTGGTTGGTGCAATCGTTTCTTCATAAATTCTTTTGATTTCCAAAATATCTTCGTATGAAATAGCAATTTGTAAACTATACAATAAATTTTTATAATCATGACGAAACATCGCTAGCTCTTCGTTAATGGATTCTATTTTTTCAGTATAAATCGTTAAATTATTCAATAATTGAGTGTTGATACGTTGTTCTTCCAAATAAGCTTCAATGACTAAGCCAATCAGAATTAAAAATAAACCTACACTTATTAATAACTCCAATTTAGAACTATTTACCGTGACAAATCCTCGCATAAAGTCAGGTGAAATCTCTGGCGAAATCAAAAACACAAAAAGTAACAACAGAATCAACAATAAAAGTAAACAACCAAAAAAAATTCGGCTATTTTCTAACACACGATTTAATCTTAAAAAAACACTATTGGGAATTTTTAAAGCAATCCAGATATTTATAAGCAACAGAAGAACATTTGAGGCAATCCATAATAATTTATTTTGATAAATCTGTTGAAAAAAAACACTTAAAATCGTTTGCTCCGTGTAATTGATAAACGAAACCATAAGCAATGTAAAAACGGATAAAAATATCGCTTTAAAAATTGAGAACCTCTTTTTGTGAATGAGTAAAAATCCTGTAAAAACAACGACTGTCAGCGCATAAATCAACCAAGAGTAGCCAAACATTAATGCCGCAAACGAACAAAGATTAATGACAATAAGCAATGAAAGTAACGGTATTTTACATTCAATCTTGATCAATGTTACTCGTAAAAAGACAAAAACGATAAAGCTAGATACAAGCAAAACGTTAGTAGCTAATAACGACAAAATCATTTTTCAATATTCTTTTTAGGTTTTTCAGTTTGTCCCATCCATTGTCCAAATATATTGGGCGAATTTTGATTTAATCTAGGCTTAGTTCCCACACCATCACTAACTTTTGCAACTCTTTTTTCAATAACATTTTTAATTATTTTTTTACCAAATTTCATAAAAACACTTCCTTCAATTAAATTTTTTGTTACAGGGAGTATCATCAGACCTTGGATGACGAGACCGTAGAGTATTACTGAAGCAATCTTTTCTTTGACAAACAGACTACATAAAATAAGTAAACACACCCTTATAAGGCTTTGCTTTTTGAGCACGTTTAAATCAGATGGCTGAACAGGTTCAATTGCTGTTCCTTGTGGCGCATACCAATAAAATAATACGACTAAGAGGCAAATCAATAGAATTTTATAAATAAACGGTAAGCTCACAGAAGAATTTTTCAATACAAATGGTATGACGACATAGATAACAATGCTTTCTAGACGACAGAGCCATTTGGTTTTTGCATGCCAGCCACCTGCGACAGGCCGTAAAAAAATCAGTACGACGTATACAATAAAAGTTTCGCTTAACGTCCCAAATAAAACTGATAAAATCAGAATCATCAGAAAATTGAATAAGCCAGAAAAATAAACGGTTAGATAATACTTTGTCCATTGTGTTTTTCCTGATTGATCTTCCTGATCCATATCCATAATATTTTTTAGAATCCAATCGATTAGCATATCGCCCTCCTCTTCAAGTATTGCACTAAATTATAACGAATATAGCGACTAATAGATAGATAATTCCTTAATTAGTCATTATCCCTCCCTAAGTAAGAAATAGTGCCTTGACCTGAGTATAATATCTTCTTGAGACTGGTACTTCCGTTCCGTCTCTCATAGTTAAAAGATGCGTTTTATAATTTAATTTTGACGCATATTTTTTATTGATGATGATTGATTGATGGACTCTAATCAAATCTGGATGCAGTTGTTCAATTTTTGATAACGTTCCATAAAATTCTCTTTTAAAATTTTTACCAACCATTGATACACGATGATCGTATTCCGTTTGAAAGAAATAAATATCATTAATATCCATTTTTATAGAAGACGCTTTTAAGTTAATGATAATATATTCACTTTTTGTCTTTATATTTTCTTTTTGTTGAATATATGCGTCGACACATGTTTCAACTTCTTTTTGGAAATCTAGAAAATCCACGTTCTTTTGAATAAATTGAAGAGCTGAAACCATATATTTGTAGGAAGTTAAAACTAATTCTGTGTGAGTAGAAATAAATACAATCAGACTTTCACTGTCTGTTTTTCTGATTTCTTTAGCAACCTCAAATCCTGCCTGGATATGATTGTTCATTTGAATATCTAGGAAAAAGATATTTAGTTGGGCGTCCTGGTATGCCACTTGTAATAATTCATCTGAACGTGAAAATAAATGGATTGTTTCATTATAAATATTTCTTGAATGTAGGATATTTGTTAACAATGCTTCTAACGCTTTTGCTTGAATAATTTGGTCTTCTAATATATAAATAGCCATTTGTTCACTCATCCCTTTCTCAAGAAGATATAAAATTACACAACAAAAGACAAATGATTATAATGTTCAATCAATTTATACACCAATAAAAGAGATAAAAAATTGATTGTCTGTTAGTATATTCACATAAATTTAGTATAGCGATTTCAGTAGTTTCCTGCAAACAAAAACATAAAATAACAAAGTATCAAGAAAGAGTACTTTGGACTATTCATCTTTTGCTAACGAATCATGAGGACTATTGTCTCTTCGTTGATGAAAAACAAAGAATCAACCACCAAACTGTTCTTGTCATTTTATACATGACAAAATCAATTCATTGGTCGATTCTGGTTATTTTAATTTGTTAGTTCACACATGGATCATTGTGCTAATTTTTTACTTAAACATCCACACTTCTTCCTGTTGAATGAGTCGATTAAGCGCCAATGTAGGTCACGCCACTACTATAAGCAATTGCATTAGGTAAGACACGATACGAAATCGTTTGATCATTGATGACATTGCTTTCAGAAATAATGATTCCATCAGAAGTGACCGCTTCAACAAAAGCAACATGTCCATATTGATTATCTGCGCCAGCAACTCCTGGTTGGAAACTAATCGCACGACCAGCTTTAGGCAATGAACTAACTTGATAGCCTAATGCACGTCCTTTTCTTCCCCAGTCACTGCCATTTCCCATAAATTCATCCACAGAAGTGCCTAACTGTTTGAAACGATTATAGACATACCACGTACACTGGCCCACGGGATAGCTACCACTTCGATTATAATTGATCCCATCATAGACTGGAAAATGCATTTGTTGCTGTTCCGCTTCCGACAGCTCATTTTTAGATTGGATAATCAAACCGTCCACTGTTTTTGGTAAATCAAATTGCGTTAAGTTATAAACCGCAATTAACGAATTTAATTTATTATCGTATTGCTTGTCTGTTGCATATTTACCTGTTAAAAAACGCGTTGCTTGAAGGTAGTTTTTGGCTTCCGAACGCCACGCTGGTTTATAAAAATCTTGATTTCCGTCAATCCCTTGTCGGAGTAATTGAACATAATCTTGCAGTGAGTCATTATAGCCACCGTAATCGCGAAACCCAGCGGAAATTGTATAAAGTTGGCCCCTCTGATCAGCCTCTTTTGTTGAAAAGCTAACACTATTTCCTTGGAACGAACCTTTCACGCCAAAGAGATTATAATAAGGTTCTTTGGCTAGTTGACTTTCGCCAGAGCCACTTTCTAAAATAGCCTGAGCTATCATCACTGATGCAAAAACATCGTATTTTTCGCCAAGTTCTCTGGCTGTCTCACCAATTTTTTTAATAAACGCTGTGGTTTGTTCTGACTTCTGCATTTCAAATGACGCACCATATGTTGCTAAAACTTCTTTGCCATACTCCGTTAATATGAACTCCTTAAAAGGATTAGTCACTACCAAGCGTTTTTCCTCTTTTGAGTCTGGTTGTTGTTTGGCAGTATAGATATTCTCTAACTGAGCGATTACTTCTGGTTTCTCTTTAGAATCCGCTTCCGCTGCGGCAATTAAATATTTTCCTTGGCCAAGATAAACACCATTTTGAAGCGTTTTTCCTTCAGCTGTTTGCCAAAAAATCAGATCACCAGGTTCTGCCTCCTCTATAGAACGAACTTTACCAAATGTCATTTGTTCTTGCGGCGTACTGCCAATGTCTATTTTAAATAATTGTTGGTAAACTTTTTGGGCAAGGAAACTACTGGTCAATGCTTGCTCCGTCAAATTAAATTCTTTTTTTGTTTTCCCAACGTGTCTTAATGCTTCAGCCACCACAACTGCCCGTTTCTTTTCGCCAAAAGACGACAACAGTGGAAGTTCGTAGCCTTTTAAATTTGAAGAAGCTATTTCATCTACTTTGAGGGACGGATTTAACGATACAGCCTGATTTTCTTCAACAACGTTATTGGTGGCTTCAGGAACTTGAATAGGTTCTTCGGGTTCTTGCTTGGTCACAGGAACTTGTGGTGGTTGAACTTGTGGTGGTTGAACTTGTGTTGGTTGCGATTGTTCAACAGGCTGCGTGATTTCTGATGATACCGTTGACTCTGTAGGTTCTTTTTTTGTTTCAGAACTAGTATTTGTGGTTGTCGTTTCTGTCGTTGAATGACTCGTTGATTCGGTAGTCGTATCGGTAGAACTATTTGATTCAGATGACGAACTACTAGTGGACGTTGTCGATGTAGCAACAGTTGTTTCGGTTGTTTCAATTACTTTTTCTTCCGAAGTAATTGTCGTTTCCGAGGACAGAGCTGTTTGTAGCGAGCTACTTGGTAATTCTGCAGCCAACGTAACAACTGGAGCGACTTCCAAACTCAGAAGAACGAGAATACTTGTTAAAACAAGTAGTTGATTCTTGATTTTCTTTCTTTTCATTCGTAAAAATCCTCTCCTATTACATACTCGCGCATTTGCACACTGTTTTTGTACAAATGCGCCTTGTAAGTTAATGATACGCTAATTTTGGTCTTTTTTATTTTTGAAGAATAATTTTCCTAAACCAATACTTACTATCAATAGAAAACCACTAATTGACCAGATTGGCGAAACAACTTCATTTGCTTTTGGCAAAGTACCAGAAGTGGTGGTTTTCGTTGTCGTTCCACCTGCTGCTGTGCCCTTTCCTGGACTGGTTACGCCACCAGTCCCGCTAACCGTGCCATGATTTCCATTGTTGCCTGTAGAGTTGCTACTGATTGGCTCTTCTGCCATTGCTTCAATGGCTTGTGCTAAAATACTTAAACATTTGTCCACAGCTTCTTGCGTCGCATTTGGGTCCTCAACAAGTGCTTTTGCTTGTTTAATTGCTTCAGCTAAAGCTTCTTGCGATGCTTTTGTAAATTGTTTTCCTGCTTTAGGTTTCAAGGTTTCTGCTTTTTGAAGCAGTTCTTTCAACTTTGTTTTATCCGTTTGAAGGACTTGTTCCTCTAAACTATCCAAAGCAGTTTTTACATTTTTTTCAGCAGTATCAATTTGTTCTTGCCGAGCATTTTTATCAGCTAAAATCCCTTCCGCTTGGTCAATTGCTTCAGTTAAGCGCGCTTTAGACTCGCTGGTAAATTCTTTTCCGGCAGATGGTTTGATTGCTTTTGCTTTGGCTATCATTGCCTCTAAGGCTTTTTTATCTGTAACTAACGCTTCTTCTTGTAACCCATCAATGGCACTAGTTAATTCAGCAACCGCTTCATCAATCATTTTTTGATTAGCTGCTGGGTTTTCCAATGTGTTTTTAGCTGCTAAAAGCGCTTTTTGTAAATCTTGTAACGAGGAGGCAGTAAATTGGTGCCCTTCACTTGGAGTGACTTGCTGCGCTCGTTTGACAACTTCTTGTAATTGGTCTTTATTTACAAGGGGTACTTCTTTTAATTGAGCCATTGCAGTTTCCAATGCGTTTAGAGCCTCTGAGACTTCTTCTTTTGTCGCCGTTTCTTTCGCTACGATTGCTTCAGCCGCTTGAATTGCTTCTTGCAATTGTTTTTCTGTTTCTTTTGTAAATTGGTATCCTTCTTCTGGCTTTTTTCCTTGGGCTTGAGCGATTCGTTCTTTTAAGGTTTCCTTATTAACGGCGACGGGTTGTTCTTTTAATTGTGCAATTGCTTCACGCAATGTTTTAGTCGCTTGGTCTATTTCTTCTTGGGTAACTTTTTCTTGAGCAAATACTTTTTGAGCTGCTGCTAATGACTCTTCAAGAACTTTTTTAGTTTCTTCGGTGAATTCTTGCCCATCACTTGGTTTCTTCGCTAGCCCCTCTTGAATTGCTTTTTCTAAATCAGCTTTATTCGCTACATCAGGCATTTTTTCCAACTGACTTGCAGCCTTTTCTAGGTTTTCCGCGGCAGCAGAAACGTCTGTCTGTGTGGCTTGTTCATTGGCTAGAACAGCTACTGCCTCATCTAAGATTGGTTTAAAGATTGCCCAAGTTTCAGGCGTATATTCTTTTTCGACACGTGCTTGATTTAGCGTAATTAGCGCTTGTAATAACTCTTTATCTACTAGCTCTGTGGGCTTCACTGTTACAGAAAAATCTGAAAGTGTGGCTTGTTGGAATCCTTGGCCTACTAATAAGCCTTGACTCATATCAAATTGTAATGGCTGCTCAACAGTTGTCGCACGTTTTACGCGTGTTGTTTCTTTTACTTTAACTTTAAAGGTAACTAAGTCCATTGAACCATTTAACAATTGTTTATTTCCTTGATTACTAAGAACTAAATATAGATTCTCCACATCATTTGAATGTTTCCGATATTTAGAATAATTTTCCATTTGTTTTGTATTATTCGTGGTTGCAGGCTGACCGACAAGTTCAAATTTGCTAGAATCAAAGGACATTTTTGTGCTTAACGCATTAATGTTTTTTAAGTCTTGACCTTTAAGTGTAAAGGTTAATGTATCGCCAGGAAGATAGGTATCCTTGCCATTTTCATTAACCACAGCAAGGGATAAACCGCCCGCAATTTCTTCGACATCAGGTATCTCAATCCCACCATCTAATTGTCGTAAAACATAACTGATATCATAAGCATCAATTACCCCATTTTTATTTAAATCACCTTTTTCAACATAGCCATTAAAGTCACTGTCCACAGATTCTAAGCCTGTATAGTTTCGATAACTCATTGCATCATTTTCATCAATCGTTCCATCGTTAGTAATGTCTCCATGTAAGATTCCTTCTGTTCCTGGTTGTTTGTAAAAGAGCATCTCACGACCAGAGCCAAAATTACCCACCGATTTTAATACCTTCATTTCAACAAAACGATACGCTTGGTCCTTCGTTTCAATGGTTTTTGTCAAAGCATCTTGCTTCCAGTTAATAGGTTCTGAAAACTCTGTCCAATTAGCTCCATCTTTCGACGTCCGATACTGGAGCTGCAAAATATTTCCGTTGCCGGCATTGTCTCTTGGCAAGTATTCAATTTTATCCATTTGATACTCCGCACCAAGATCAAATTTTAAAGTCAAGAAATTTCCATCACTTGGATTAGCGATGCCGGTTGACCAGTTCGTATGCCAACCTGTACTCAAATCTTTATCTGTTAATTTCTTCAATTCTGCGCCTGGTTGTTCTGGTAAATTACTTGTTGCTTTGACTTGATTAATTGTTTCTTTATAGGGATCATCTTGTGTTTTTCCTTTAATCGGTTCACTCCATTCAGAGACCCCGTTTTTTCCAACAGCTCGAACTCGAAAAGTATGTTCGCTTAGGAAGGAAAATCCATCAAATGTTGCTGTATTCGTTTGAATATTTCCGAAAACAGTCCCGTCACGCTCTACTTCATAACTTGTTGCCTCAGTTACTTGATCCCATTGAAGAGTCAAAGAAGATGGCGTTGTTTTTTCTTCATTGATTGCGACATTTGCCGGAATAGTTAACTGGTCATCGACCGTTGTATTTCCTCCGTCAACCGTTCCTTTATTAATGAAACCTTTGACAGTTATTTGAACATCTTTGGCGGTCACAGATTGTTTCGCTAGTTTTACTGATAACGCTGATTGGTTCAGTTTTTCTCCTGAAGCTTCAGAAAGATACTGATTCACTTGGAATTCTTTATCAAAATAATATAGATTTGTGCCAGCTAAAAATTCTTCTTTATTAGCTGCTTGTTTCAAGGTTACTTCTGTCCCCCCCACCATTGCTGTTACGCTTTCGGGCGCTTCTGAAGCTAACAAATCAAGCGTGGTGCTTCGTTCATCAACAAAGTCTTTATAACTTCCTTTTGTCGGTTCGATAGTAACGGTCAGATCCCCTTTTTCGTTTGATTTAGGGCCTTGACTATTTATTTTAGTCGTAGCTGATTGCCCAGCTTCATAACTAGTTGAAATTCCGTCATCTTCATACATATTAAAAGAAGTGGCGCCATTTGGATAAATCAAGAAAGATCGTTGATCCCGTTGGATTTCCTTTGGATTGTTGTTTGGATTCGTCATTGGGATAATACTGCCATCTTTGACGAAAACGGGCACCTTCCACAGCGGTGTTTTTACTCCATTTAAGACACGGCCACCTTGATATTTTTCGCCTGTAAATAAGTCAACCCAGACTTGTTTTTCATCTGGTAAGTAGATTCCATCACGGATTGAATTTCCTGCCTCATCTTGATTGCTATTATAAATTGGGGCAACGAGTAAATTGGGTCCCCACATATATTGGTATTGAGAATCTTTTGTATATGCTGTTCCTTCATTAGGAAATTCTAAAGCCATGGCCCGTACCATTGGTAGTCCATCAACTGATTCCTTGGCAATACTGTAGTTATAAGGCATCATCATTGATTTTAATTTTAGATACGCTCGGTTCAAATCTGTGGCTTCTTGATCAAAAGCAAATGGCGTTTTTGGATTGGAGCCCCAGCCGTCCATATTTAGCTGCACTGGTGTAAAAGTTTTCCATTGGAAATCACGTATGTTGACCTCTTTATTTTTTTCACCAAAAATTCCATCCATATCTGAACCGACATTTGGTTGTCCAGACAACGAAGTCCCGATATATGTTGGGATATGGAAGCGAATATATTCCCATTGACCACCCGTTTGATCGCCTGTCCAAATACCAGCGTGCCGTTGGGTTCCGGCCCAACCATCTAATGAAACAATCATCGGACGAACTGCGCCGTCTGTTTCTTTTACAAAAACATTCGCGGCATCTTCTACACCATTTAAGCCAAAGGAATACCCATACCCGACCCACGCCACGTCAGTTTTGAGAGCTTTAACACCAGCGACACTAACTTCTTTCGCAATATCCCGTTCTCCTTTTTTAGGATTTTTAGGATCCGCTGGATGGAGATTAGATTGAGTCCACAGCCCCACTTCAACACCATTGGCTTGAGCATACTCTGTAAATTCTTTTAAGTTTTGTACATCGCCGTCCAATGAATCTGTTTGGCCATAGCCAGCACCGTAGCCGTCATTTGGCAAGAACCACCCTAACGGCATATCGTTTTTCTTATATCGATCAATAACTGCGCGTGCAGAAAATTGATAATTCTCTTTTTCTCCATTTAAAGATTCTAGCGTGCCATTTAAGTTTCCTAGATCGCCTGGTTGGTATTCTTTGTAAAAATTACCATCTTCAAATTTAACTGCTCCCGCGGTTCCTTCTGCTACTTTCACCCAATAGTCCCGATTATACGCGTTTAAATGCGCTTCATAGAACCCGTATTCTGGCATCAAAGCTGGTTTCCCGGTTAATTCATAGTAATCTTTTAAAATACCTGCTGAGGAATCATTAAAGAAATAAAAAGCATCAAAATCTGTTCCTTCGTGCGTTGTTGTGGTTGTTTGTGGATCATGACTTCCAAAATCATAGTTGCCAGGTTTCCATGTATTTCGAACAACGCCATACCCTGCAGTTGACCAATAAAATGGGTTAGGCGATGCTACTCCGCCATCTACCCAATTGTTCGTATTGACAATCTGGATAGCTGTTCCTTTATGCGTAAATCGACCATTTTGAGTTCCTCCGCCAAAATAATTTTCTTGACTACTTTGTTTTAACGTTTGTGTAGCTTTATCATTTTTAAAGGATAGCGGAGCGGTTTCTTCTAAAATAACTTGATTCTTTTTCTTGTCTAGAACCTTCATTAAAGCGCTTTCTTTTTCGAACATAATTTTTAAACCATTATTTTCTAGAATAAATTGGTTTCCTGAATCTGTGACGTTCGTTTGCTCAAAGGCTTGTGTACCATAGTCGGCCATTGTTTTAGCCGTAATTTTCGCAACATGCTTTGGATCATTTGGCGTTGGATATTCTTCAAATTTACCAGTTGGATCTAGATGATAGCGAAAAAGATGGTCGTTTAAAATACTAATTTGTGCTTTTTTTCCAGAAGCATACGTAATGACAAAGTTTTTCTCCGCTTTTTCAATCGACACAATTGCTCCGACTGACGTTGCTGAATCAGCTACGTCTTCTTTTGCTGTTTGCTCTTGCGCATCAACCACTTGAGAATCCATCGTAACAAACGAATGGAACGCCAATACAGACGAACTCACTAATAAAAATGTCAACCAGTGCTTTTTACCGTAAATTTTTTTACCCTGATACTCTTTGTTCATTTTTTCCTCCTTAAAATTGCTCCCCATAGAATAGTTCCGACACAATTACTCGCAAAATCCAAAACCCAACAAAGTTTTATCCAGATGAAAAGTCATAAAAAGTCATAACGATTTTCTTAGTTTACTGAGACTGTTAGAAAGTCAGTTTCAGTAACCCCTTCATAAACACATCCTTTCAATAAATTATTAAATGAAAACAATCTATTTTCATCTTATATAAAAATTTTAGTACAGAATCACAATTTCCCGATGAATGCGTTTTCATTTGTTGACTACCAATTTTTCACTTTTTTAATAACATAATTATCGTATGATGGTTTTTTTGTGTTTGTCAACGGTTAATTATAGCAGCCACCATTAACAAGTATTAACCCTTGATAAACCTGTTAATTCACTTATAATGATGATTTTATTGCAAAAATATCTACATCAGAAAAAGAAAGACTTTTTTCAAAAATCTAATACCTGTTGCTCAAATCTAGTCTATTTAAAAATAATCAACACCCTCCTGCTCAGCAAGAGGGTGTTGATTACTCGTTTTTTAGTGATTGATTTGACTTGCTGGTGTGAAAAGCAAACTAATGATGATGCCAACTATCAGTACCGCTAGCAATATAAAAATTAACTTTCCAAACCGGTGATAGGGATTGATCGAAAGCCCAATCCCATAAACTTTCGGAACCCACAAAGGAGGCGTTGGATTATCTTTTTGATCTTTATAGGCTATCTTTAAAATCTGCCACGCAAAATACAACAATGGTAAAACCATAATTACCCCAACTATACCTAGCCATTTTGCTAATAAGTCACTAGTATGCAAAAGACTGATTGTCAGAATTGGTACAAACAAAAGAATAAAGCTAATTGTGGCTCCCACTTGTGCTTGTTTAAGCAGTCGTCTCTCACGGAGAGTAAGATTCGCAAACATTCCATCCATCCTTTCATGGTTTTCAGATTAAATCAACGAATCACTAAAAAACTAAATTAACTGCGAAAATCAATGACCATGCGCCCGCGAATTTTTCCTTGTTCCATTTCTTCAAAAATAGCATTAATTTCTTCTGGTTGGCGTGTTTGACAAACAGGAACAACTTTTCCTTCTGCACCGAATTGGAAAGCTTCGCTTAAATCTTGACGGGTTCCAACTAACGATCCGACTACGTGAATGCCATCAAGAACAAGACGTGGAATAGATAAATCCATTGTCTCAACAGGTAATCCAACGGCGACAACCGTTCCTCCCGCACGGACTGCATCGACTGCGCCATTAAATGCTGATTTAGCTACCGCAGTGACTACTGCTGCATGGACACCACCAATTTCTTTTTGAAGTTGTGCAGCAAAATCAGGATATTTAACTGGATTAATTAAAAGATCAGCACCCATTTCTTTCGCAAAAGCTAACTGATCATCATTCACATCAACAGCTACTACTTTTGCATTAAAGACATGCTTGGCATATTGTAAAGCTAGATTACCTAGCCCACCTAATCCTGAAATCATTAGCCATTGACCTGGACGAATCCCAGATTCTTTTATCGCTTTGTAGGTTGTTACCCCTGCACAAGTAATAGAGGAAGCTGGCTCTGATGCTAAATTTTCTGGCACTTTCACTGCATAACCGTCTGTGACGATGCATTCTTCGGCCATGGCACCATCAACTGTATATCCAGCATTTTTTACTGAACGACAAAGCGTTTCTCGACCAGAAGTACAATATTCGCAATGCCCGCAGCCTTCATAAAACCATGCAACAGATGCACGATCACCAATTTTTAAACTAGTAACGTCTTTTCCAACCTCCGTCACAATACCAATTCCTTCGTGACCTAAGGTACAACCGCTAACATCGCCAAAATCTGCATTCTTAACGTGTAAATCCGTATGACAGACACCACAGACTTCCATTTTCAACCGCGCTTCATTATCTTTCAATGGACGCGATTCTTTTTCAACAATTTTTGTTGTTTTTCCTTTTGCTGCGACAATTGCTTTATACATGGTTCTTTCCTCCTTGTTTCTATTGTGAATCATTGAACAATAATAGTATAATACTACTTTCCAAAATAAGGAACACCAATGACTTGCGTAAATTAACGCTAATTTGACAATTTATCCTTGCTAGACAGCTATTCTTCCCTTATGTCATAGATAATTCATACTGGCATGATTTTTTCTGCATAATTGTCAACTATTTTAAAGGCAGGTTTTACAACCTCATTTTCCCCTTCTTTTTTCCCAAGATATAGCAGACGGTACCTAAAATAACTAGAATTAAAAAGGCCATGAGGTACTTAAGCCAGTGAAGGTTTTTGACTTTATGATCAACAGAACGCTTATTATACTGATCAGCTTGCTTTTTGTTTATCGTGAAATCTTTTGAGAACGTCCAGCTCCCCTCATGGTTTTTCAACTTAATGGTATAGGTATAGTCTCCAGGTTTAAACGAATCTTTCAGTAAAATAGGTAGGTCAAACCTTGTGTTTGGTGCAAAACTCAGATTATTTTTCTTTTCGTGAATGATCGTTTTGTTTGTTCCTTTTTCTTTAACAAAAAAATCTCCTTCGACTTTTGACAATAACTTCCGCTGTGGATTTTTAATTTCCATCGAAACAGTATTGTGGCGGTTAATTTGCCCAATTTTAACAGAACCACTTTCCAATTTTGCAGGTATGGTCTCTGCTGTTTCATTCACCCGAATAGCAATCGTATGCATATAAACATTTTGAATCCCACCCTTGCTTTGGTCCCCAGCTATCTCTACAGGTCGAATCGTCACTCCACCTAATAAAATTCCTGAGAATAACTTTTCTGGCATCGTTATTTGAAAATCAATCGTTTGTGATTGTTTACCAGGAACACTAATGTCCTTCCTATTGGGACTAATCAAATCACTAAGTACCAAACTCATCGATGGATCTTTTTCAAAGCTACTTTTTGTATAGTCAACTATCCCATTACTATTTGTTGTTGCTGTATTTACCTGAACTTTAAATTTTTGAGGGTTCGGCGTAGTATTGGTTATCGTTAATTTGAATGTATCTTTTTGTTTCGGAGTTAATGTCATATCAAAAAAATTACTGGTTTTGTTATTTTGAGTTGCTCCGAAAACGGGTGTGACTGTATACGCATTCGCATTGTCAATTGTTGCTGAACTATTGGTATTAGACGGATCTGCCCAGGCACGCATCGCTCCACCTAAACAGAGAATAGTCAATATAAAAAGTATCTTTAAAATTCTTTTCAATTTATCTGCCTCGTTTTCTTACATCGTTTTATGTTAAATTCTTAGGCGGGTGCTCCATCGATGGCATTCCAGACGATGGTCCCAGAGTAGGTATTTGCAGCAATACTTTTAGGTATATTTAACGTTGCATTTAAATCGGCTGTCGTGACAGTGTCTGATAAACGGATATCACTTTTATCTAGCGAAATAATGGTTGAAGCATCTGTGGTTAAATCAACGCCCGTAAAGGTACCTTTTTCAGAAGATCCGTCAGGTTTTTTAGTGTCTAAATGAAGTGTCATTCCGTCTAAGCCGGTGACACCTTTTCCTTTATCTTCTAAATTCGCTGTCAGATACCAACCTGTATTCGTTGTCCCACGATTATCATTAATGATAAGTTGCGACTTGCTTTGATCTGGTTGCGTATGATCTTGGCCGTCTTTTGTCACCGTCCCAAAGTTAATTTGTGCTAATGGTGTAATGGTTAATCCGCCACCCAAAACCGACACATTCGCTGTAGTATTGGTATTATCAGCCGCATTCACAGTTTGTTGTCCAATTAAAAAAATCCCCGTTCCTAAAGTGACAGTTAAACCAATTATTTTTTTATTCATTATTTTTCCTCTTTTCTTTATAAAGTCCAACGATTAATGTACTTCCGAGTACCACGATTCCTAAAATCGTCTCTTGAGACGTAATCTCGTTTGTTTTTGGTAAAAAATTAGGTTGTCCTCGTGAAGTTGGCATATCGTTAGTCTGAGGTATAAGCTCATTGGGATGTGGAACAATATCCTCACTCTCTTTCACTATTACCATGACTTTTGTGCCAGCTTGTGCGTCAGTTGTCTTGTCTTCAGCTTGTGCTTGAATTGGCAAACCGAGAATAAAGGCAACAAACAATAAATCATAGATAAACCATTTCACAGCTATTCCCTCTTCCCTTACGGTGTTGCTTCTAAGTTCCAAATTAACTGAGCTTCATATTTATCAGCAGGTGTGACTTTTGAAATAGTTAATGTGGGCAATAATTGTAATTTCGTCAAAACTTTTTTATTTTTGATAGATTGGTTACTTACATCAGCTACTAATTGTTGCTCATCGTTAACCATAATATTTTGCTCAGTTGTTACATAATCGACTGACTTTGGATTTAGCGTGAGATCAAGCCCTGCGTCTTTCCACGCTTGTGTTTTCTGATCATTTAAATTATAGGCTACTTCAAGCTGCCAGCCAGTTGTCCGATTAGGATCCCCCGTATCTTCAATGTTCATCTCACAACTTTTTAATGTCTGTGTTTGATCTTGGCCATTAAATTTTACGTTCTCAAAAGGCATTAGTTGTTCAGATAAGTGATAAAAGTCTAGACGATTAGAGTAATAGTAGGTCCAATCAACAGTAATACTTTTACTAAAACCTACTATTTTAGAGATATCATAAGTAATTCTATAGATGCCTGCTACTTCATCGTTTACCTGCTTAGGCGTATAGCGAATCGTTATCTTACTATAAGGAATGGACTGTCCATCATTATCTGTTGCACTATCAAAAAGACGTTTTGGATCGAAGGGCGTCCCCACAGAAAAGCTGCCGTTATGTGCACCAATATGAGCTGAAGAGGGAATGACTTCTAGTGCAGTCTGCGCCTCTAATCCTAGGTAGTTATAATCAATTTCATATTTACCAACCACTTTTGTATCCACCGCATCTACTGGGACCTTTTGCTCTCCGTCCAGTTTATATATGGTGACACTTACGTCTCGAAAATCACCTTTTTTACCATCTGGTGTTTGTAAGCTAGTCACTTCACTTTCTGGTTGCCATTGAGTATATTGATAAATCGTATCTTGAGATTTAACTTTAATTTGCGCTTGATCAATGTGCACAGCTAAACTTTTCTCATTTGAGTAGCTTTTAGATGTATCATCAACATCAAGAATTCTAAATGTTAATGTGTAATCTCCTGAAGTTGGTAAAGCATCTGCTAAACAGTTAAAACTAACGCAATCATCTGTGACTGGTAAATTTTTTAAATCTTGCTCCCCAATTTTATGAAAATCAGTTTGGACAGCACCTGAAATTTTTTCTTCAATCTGAACTTTTCTAGTTGTCGGAGCCTTAACGGTTAGTTCTACTGGTATCTTTTGTTGCGGGTGAAATGTTGTTTGACCTTTAACAAAAGCTGCCTTTTCTAAACTTGGCACTTGGTATGGATCTGTTGTGACGCGCATATATGTTTTATCTGTGGGCTCTGAAGAATCCGTTCCTGGCGGATTGACTAACGGCAGCCCACAACCATCTTTGCCACTAAACAAATAAGTTGTTAACCCGTTTTGCTGTTGTGAAGAGACATTCACATTGGCCTTAGGATCAACTGTGTGAGTATGAAAATTAACTACGCGCGCAAACCGTTGAGCAACATACCCATCTGTCCAATTAAGCGGATTGTCTTGTCTTTGGTTCATCGTAAACTTTGGTGATAAAAAATCCCCTGGTAACATCGTTTTGCTTTCAGGTATTTCAGGATATTTAGAGGCATCTTGGGTATTGTAATTGGATAATGGATTGTCTTTATCGCCGCTGTCCCATGGCGAGATATAAGAAGACCAAGTAGCCACTTTTCCAGTGATTCCAGTGATAATTTGATGATTCAAATTATTTGGATCTTGCTTTGCTGCTGCCGCTAAACTTGTCGCACGTAACCACATGTCCGGACTAAGCAATATCCAATTATGATTAACCGTATTCGTTGTATCTGATTCGTAAGTTCGACCAAAAAAATCTGCCGACAACGAAAATTGATCACTTTCAGTGCCATCCGACAAAACATTTGATACTGGTAAGCGATGTTTCGTTAAATTTTTATTGAGGGAATAATCCTTTGAATCGCCATCCTTCATTAAAGTAGCTACATCTAAATCAAAATGAAGTTCAAATTTTATGGCCGATTTGTCAGGTTCATGTCGCCAAATTTCATAAAGTTTAGTAAAAGAAAAATTAATAGTGTCCCCCCGTTCACAAAACATCACCTGATGCTCAGTATCAATTCCGCTATAATCTTGATCAGGATCACCCCATCCCGGTGAACCATCTTCTGAAGAACCGTTAAACGTCCGCATTCCTTTTGTGTTAACAATTGGTATTTGTGTGTTTTTTTGTCCACTAATTGAATAAAAATTTTCTGGATTATCCGCAAAAGCCTTGTCATAAGCCGCTTTAAAATTATCTGCACTTATATTTTCTGGCAAATGAAACATCAGTCCATATTGCATTCCTACAGTACCAAAAGAAAGAAACTTCAATGCTTCTGTATGAGAAGTGTCCACTGTTCCGTATAATTTTACGTGTAATTTTCCTCCAAATGATCCATCAGGACCACTACCACCGTCATGGCTTATCTCCATTCCATAAGGTAAATCAGTTCTCAAATCAATGGCTATCCCTCCCGCTTGATAGAGCGAAGCTGCCTCGCATTCTTGAAAATGCACGCTCAAAAAACAAGAAATCGATACCAATAGTAGACAAGAGTAAAAGAAATAAGCAATGCTTTTTTTTCTTTTGTAGGTTGGCATTTTCATTTTTAATTGTTCGTTGATTTTTTTCATTGCTTACTCACCTTGACCTTTTTTGGAATTAGAAACTAAATAATAATTATTCTAACTACTGCTAGCTTATCAACATTGAAATTGCTTTGCCACACACAATTAATGTATAAGGCTGTACATTAATTGTGATGGCCGCTTCTTATTGCGCTTGTGTTAACATATCAATACAAAAATTTAAAGAAAGTAGACTACAATGAACCTAAATTTTACTTTTGGAGGTCCATAACATGTTTCCATCCTACCTAACGAATGAGCTAGAAATTTTATTTTACATAGTGAAGCGAGCTCATACGTCATTAAATGAAATTTCTTCCAATTTAAAAATTTCAAAAAGAACGGTCAAGGAAAATCTGATAAAAATAAATCAAGAATTCGAGGATACTTATCAAATCCAACATTTTATTGTCTCTAACAATAATGGCATTGTTTGTGTAAATCCAGCGTACCGAAAAAGCGCGGTCGAATACGCCTACACGTTAAAACTCAATCTTTTAAAAAACAATGTACAATTTAATTATTGCGTACAATTGGTCACACATTCTTCCATTGATAAAAACGAATTAATTAAAGTTTTATATATTTCTGAACATTATCTGGTAAAAATCACGAAACAACTGAATAACTTTTTTAAAATTTTTGATATAGTAATCGTTAGTATTAAGGGTATTTATCAATTAACTGGCAATGAATTATCGATTCGAGTGTTTTCTTTCATTTTCCTACAAGATTCCTTTCAAGAATTGGCTTGGCCTTTCTCTAAAATAAGTCTTGAAGAAATAAAAAAAAGTCTACCCGATGAACTTCTTGAACGATCCTATAAAAATGTCCGAATGAAGAAAAGAGCGTTTTATATTTTATATGCGATATTTAAAACTAGAACAAGTGCACAAAACTTCTTAAAGATGCCGCACTCTAAAAACCTGCATTCTTTTTTTATTCTGATCAATCAATACAGTCATGTGACTTTATTTTTTCTTGAACACTCTTTCGCTGACATTCAATGCGAAACAAGAAAAACTGAAATTTTATACTTTAATTTTTTATCTCGCATTTTTATCCCTTATATCTTTTCGGAAAAGCAAACGAAACAAATAGAAAAATTATTTATAGAATCTAACCATCCTTATTGTGTCTTATCAAAAAAATTATTTAAGCAAGTAGCCTACTTACTGACAAATCAGCATGATTATCAATACGTTTACTATCTTTCTATTTTTAATGCTTGGTACTTTTTAACGGAGGGCAATTATTATACTTTTTTAACACTTTATTTACCGCAGCCAGAAATTTGTACTCCGTCAGATGTGGCATACTTTAATCGAATAAAAGGAACGGTGGCAAAATTAGTTCACCAAGAAACGCATTTAGAGTTACTCAGTCAACTGCTTTACACATTGTCTGTGTCCGAAAAAAAAGTACAAGTGAGAATCTATTTACAAATTATCAAAGATTTTTATGCAAGTTATTTTATTAAAACACGGTTATCCTCCTTATATAATACAAACGCAATCTCTATTACCGAAGACTTCACAAATGCGGATATCATCATCACAGATTCCTTCGAAAAAGCTACTTCTAATCAAGATATTTTCTACTTAGATTCCATTGAAAATGAAGAAAGTTGGCATGAGCTTACAGAATTTATTCAACAAAAATATATGGCTAAACTTAATGTTGGCTTATAATTGTGAGTTTTCTTAAAAAGAGCAAATTTGAAAAAAAATTTTAGAGGTGTATACTAGCAGAGGAATAATTTTTTAGCTTTTAATAAATTTTTAAAGAAGGAATGTTTTGTGAAATTATCTATCAAAAAATTTTTTGAGGTCTTCTTAGAATCGTCTTGGGCGTATAGTCGTCCTATACTAACTTTTGATACAAGACAGAACTGGTTTGCTCTTGTTCTTAGTATCATTATTGCAAATGCTGTTGGTGCTGTTCTAACAATAGTCTTTCCTTTCGCTTTTGTTTTAGTAAATGTTGGTAGCTTTTTGGGCACTGTAATTTGTGTCTTACCACGACATAGCTCTCCACAAAGAAGTGCCATAGATGGTATTTTAATGATTTTTCTTGGTGCCAGTCTGGGGATACTTTTACAGTCGTCAAGTATATTCATTATTTTATTATTCGTCCTTGGTTTGTATTTTTCAGGGATTGTGAGAAACTTTAGTATTGGTCTGTATATTCGATGTCTCTTTGGGACCATTTCTTTACTAGCTGGTGCGCAATTAAAAGGCAATTTGTCTATTGGTCAAACTTTTGAAGGTCTGGGTGCAATAATTTTAGGTATGTCCATCCTTTGTTTGTTCTATTGTCTTTATTCTAAGCCGCAAAATAATGAAGCACGAAAATTAGTAGCCGATTTATATGAACAATTATATTTATTAGCACAAGGAAAACCCGCACGCTATGTCCATTTCAGAATAAAAGTACGCGAATCTGTTGAAACAATGCCCTGGGTCAATCATCAAAAAACACCATGGATTTATCCCTTGGTTTCACAAGCAGATGCAATTGCAGGCTCGTTAGATTCAACCAATGCAGCTGAAAATCTTCCTGCTTTAAAAGCAATTCAACTCTTTTTAAAAGGAGAACAATTAACCCTACCTCTTCAAGAATTTGCTTCAGCAAACACCGAAATAAAATCAGCAATCCTTCTGATACAAAACGAACAATCCTTTAAAAAAATCTCATTTAAATCTTTCTTACCCACAAAAGAAGGACTTGCAGAAGCCAAAGAGATCCTTCATTCTTACAAAGGCAGCTCTGCTAGATTCGCAATTCGTTTAGCTTTAACAGGTTTAGTGTGTCATTTTTGTTCGCTTATTCTTAATTACATGTACCCTTTGCCTTTAGCTAATCACGAATTCTGGGTAGTTATTTCTGGTTGTTTAATGGTTATGCCAGGTTATCATGGTACACTCGGTAAAATCACTTCAAGAACTATTGGTTCTATTTTAGGTGGTTGTTTAGGCATTTTTTTGTCTCAATTAATTGCTAACTTAACAAACCTAAATCCTTTATGGCCAATGCTATTGTCTTGTTTGCTAGTTATATTGTATGAAACCGTCCGTAAATTAAGTCAAGCATTTCTAATGCTAAGTGTGACCACTTGGTTAACTTTCACATTAGGTGGTAGTTCTGCAGGCTATACAAGAGTTTTTGATGTAATTATTGGTGCGCTGATTGCTTTTGTTATGTTTTTTATTTTCCCAACATGGCATAGTCAAGTATTACGTAAAAATATCAATAGTTGGTCAAAAACGATCAGCTCTATTTTGCTAGCGTTAATCAATGAAGAGACCACGTTACCAAGTGATGCTTGGGTACTAGCTTATCGAGTACAACGTAGAGTAAACTATTCTATTCAAGAAATTGTTCTTGAATCTCCTATTTATAGTAACGATGCCTCTGCTGAAAGCTTAATGCAACAAAAACAACTAAATGATCAACTGTTGGAAATGCAAACTGCTATGGAAGAGCTTCTTTTAGAACTTATGAAAACACAACACTACTTAAAAAAATTAACGCCAGTTAGGCCGGACACACTAAACACTGAGTTATTTAACTATTCACAGCAAATACTTTCACTCACGAATCCCAAAAATAATCGACTAATCAACCAGTCCAAACAATCCATTTATTTTCCTCAAATTGAACAATCACTGGTAATCTTAAAAAATTCTACAGCTAATTTCTTTTTAGCAAATATCAAATGATTAAATAGACAAAAAGCCTAGGAAAAATCCAAAGGGAATTTTTCCTAGGCTTAAAAGTTAATAAACTACTGGCAGAGTAATCAATGAAAACAACCGACCTAATCGAGCAGAAAACTTGGTTTTTGTAACGGAATACCCCTGTCCTGACTCCGTTACACCGACTCAATTTTATAAACTTATCTGTCTAACATTCACAAAAAACTTTTTTTTCAGTTTCTGTGAGGATATCATTCATTCGGCCAGATTTAAATCCTTCTAAGTCAAAAGTTACATAATTAAATCCTTGTTTTTTAAGATAATCTGCAATTTTTTCTCTGTTTTCTAATAACAGAGAAAGTTTGTCTTCTGGAATTTCAATCCGTGCTAAATCATGATGTGCTCTGACACGGACAATTGGAAAACCTATTTCCCGTAAATATTTTTCACTAGCAAATACTTGATCAATAGCTGAGCGTGTTAACTTAATGCCATAAGGAATTCTTGAAGCAATGCTACATGAGGCAACTTTACTCCAATTGGAAATACCTGCGTCTTTAGCAAGTTGACGTATTTCAATTTTATATAATTTAGCTTGTTGTAGCGGACTGATGACCCCTTCTTGATCTCTTGCTCTTAATCCAGGACGAAAGTCAGTATTATCATCCATAATCATCCCATCGGCCAGAACATCAAATCCCTCTTTCTGAATAGCCGAACGAATAGTTTTATATAATAATTTTTTACTGTAGAACCAGCTATTAGGGTTATTTGCAACAATTCTATCATCCGCTAATTCGCTCATTTCAAGGCCTAACACATTTGCTCCCAACCCATTAGCTAAATCAACCGCTTTATCAAACTCATCATCAGAAAATAATTCTGAATTTACAACAACCGCAAGTACATTTTCAGCACCTAAAGTGTCCAAAGCTTTTTTTAGCAAGTAAGAGCTATCAATTCCACCTGAATATGCAACAGCCAACTTATCCATTTTTTGTAACTCGCGAACTAAATTTTGTTCTTTCGTTTTCATGACAGACATTTAAACCATCTCCTATTGATTTTCTTTTACATAATTAATTATAGACATCTCCACATTAGAAAAAATCACGATTCATAGTATCAATTATTGTCAATATTTGTACACTTAATACCGTTTTAAATGTTGTAACAAGTTAGCATTGGCTTCTATCTCTTCCTTTGAGTACCTTGTGACAACCGAATCAAACAATAAAATGGAATCAGCTTCCTCGCAAATACTCAAATAGTCATGGGTGGAAAGGATAATTGTTTTACCAAGTTGATGCAGATTTTTTATTATCTTTTTAAATAATTTTTCCGATTCTTTTGTCAACCCAGCAAACGGCTCATCTAATAAATACACGTCTGGATTCATTACTAACAGACTAGCAAAAGCCACTTTTTTCTTTTCTCCTCCCGATAATTGATAAGGCACTTGATTGCTTAAATGGGTAATTTTTAATAAATTCAAACAATCATTAATTCTTTTTGCTGTTTCATGCTCGGATAGTTGGAGCTGTCTAGGGCCAAATGCCAATTCGTCATAAACTGTTGCATTAAATAATTGTGTGTCCGTCTCTTGAAATAATATACCCAAATGAGCATAATACTTCTTTTTATGAATAGGGTCTTTTTTCCAGGCCGTTAATGATTGTTCCATAAAATAAATCGTTCCCTCGGAAGGTTTTAAAAAACCTGCGAGCAAATTTAAAAAAGTGGATTTGCCACTGCCGTTATCTCCCATCAAAACCAGATATTCTCCTCTGGCTATTTCCAAATTACAAGGCGAAAAAACAGGCTTCGTTTGATAGCGATAAACCAAATGATTTACTCGATACATATTAGTTCCTCCCTAAATAAAGCAACCCCCCGAAAAATAAAAGATAGGCAATACTAACCAAAAAATCTTTCGTTTTTAATGGTTGCTTTACTCGATAATATTGACCAGTATATCCTCTTGCTTCCATCACCATGTTCAACTTTTTCCCATACGTAAAAGATTTTAAAGAAATAAGACTGATTAAATTACTACCCGTACTCAACTGGATATTCCCACCAACTGCTCTAGCTTCTACAGCGGCAAGCAGTTGGATTAAGAGATTTCCAAAGAAAAAGATATATTTAATCGTAATATCTAATTGTAAAAGTATTATATTCGGAAAATGAAAGATTTTTAATGCTGCTATAAATTGATTCATGTTGGTTGTTTCCATATATTGACTAATCACTATGGCTAAAAAAAACAAATGAACAATAAATAATAAACTAAATTGACCTAAAAAAAAGATCGGTAAATAGATAATCAGCGGCATCAAAATGAGGATACTAGCTTTTTTGACAATGTTTCGTAGAATAGTTGGTTTTTCAACTAAAAGTAACATGCCTAGGTAGATGCCTAAGAGCCACAAAACAAGAACTTTTTGTGTAGTGCTGATTAAAACAATTAGTAAAAAAGTACTGATCAGTTGAATTGCTGGGTGTATATCACTGAGAATAGTCTTATTGCGTTTCCCACTCACCTGAAATTTATTTAATAAAAAAAGGATTCCTTTTCGATTTTTAAGCATAAAGGTTTCTTTTTTATTAGGTTCAAAGGACGTGGAAGATTCTTTCATCCATTCAGGCATCAACTTTGCCTTCTTCCATTAAATAAACGAAAAATGAGTAAAAAAACGATTATGGCTGTTACGCCACTTAAAATATACCCAAGTGCTAATGGCAGTCCTGGAATAAAGTAATCACTGAAAAGTGCATGAAATGAAAAACCATTCACCATACCTTTTGGTTGTACTGCAGGCAAATGATTCTGTTTTAAATTCTTGACTAATTCAGATAAATCCCATTCACCCCAAGCAGTGGCATGATCAATCAAACCTAATGGACATAAAATTACCATGACCAATAACAGTCTCTTTAATCGCAACAACGGAGTCCTTTTCTTCTTTTCTTCGATAAAAATTGCATCTTTTGACACACTTTTTACAAAATTATAGACACACACGGTAAAGAGACCTTCAACAATTCCTATTACTAACAGATGGACACTCATCATTGCTGGTATAGTTATAGAAAGACCATATGGGTTATAAAGTGGCGTACCATTCGCTTCATGGAATAGTAAGGGTTGGATACCTAATAATACAGAAGTAGAAAATGCCGCCACATTTACACCAAGATACCCAGCTAAGAAAAGACCCATTGTTTCAAATTTTTTTACACGCGTAACTAGCTTATAAACTCCATATCCCACGAATGGCATCACAAACGCCATAGAAAAGGCGTTTGCACCAAAAGCTAATATACCACCATCACCAAATAAACAAGCCTGTAATAGTAAAGCCACCGAAACAGACAGCGTCGCGGCCCAAGGTCCCATCAATAATGCGATGAGAACAGCCCCAACAGCGTGCGCAGTTGTTCCACCAGGTACTGGCAAATTAAACATCATTATTAAAAATGACAAGGAGGAGGAAATCCCTAACATGGTCCCTGTATCTTTTTTTAATTTAATTTGAACGTCAACTTTTTTTACCGCGCGGTACCAGACAGGTACCATAATCGCGCCCATCACTGCGCAAGTTTGTGGGCTTAAATAATTTTCTGGAATATGCATGTTCGTCAGACTCCTATCTTATCGATCAATATAATCAGCTAAATAACTTTGATCGTAAATCACAATTTTTTGTTTTTTGATATCGATGACTTTTTCCTCTTTTAAATCATGGATAATTCGGTTTACGCTATTTCTCGTTGAAATCCCGCAAAACCCCGCAATATCCTCATTAGTTACTTGAAAATCAATTAATATTCCTTCCTCTGTCTGTACACCAAACAAATCAATTAATTGGTAAATAAAAGTACAAACAGCCCCTTTCTTACCATTCATTGTCATATTCTGTAAGGAACTAATACTCTCCGATAATTTTGCTCGGTAGTAATCCCGTACATAATCTTGAAGAACAGCATCTTCTCTAACATATTCCCAAAATACAGTCCTTGGTATCCGATAAAAGCTAGCCTCTTCCGACTCAATGCGGATATTAAAAGGAGCAGATGTATAATTTGATACTTCATCACGTAACAATGAAATAATGTCAGGAGACACAATATACGACAGATTAAATTCTCGTCCATCCTTTAAAATAATACTCGTCTTAACGACCCCTTTCTTTAATACATAGGTGTACGCTTCCTCCAATCCATGATAAGCGAGATAAGTATGGCGTTTTTTTTTGATAATCGGCGTCTTCTTTCTATCTAAGAAAGCTGTAAGATAATCTGACTCCATAATTGTCACTCCTTTGACTAAGTTTCTGTTTGATTCGTTAACTATTATAAACACTCTCACCAACCTTTTGTTAGCAAATGTTACCCACAATAAGGACTGTGTGATTCCTAAATTTCATTATACTTAGTCTCGTAAAATATTACTTAGGAGATGATTGCTATGGTAGAAATTAACCTACCTTATGACAAGAAAATGATTACTGCAAGAATTCCCGATAAAAATTTTATTGGGCTTCTCGAATCAAAAGCTGAACATTTTTCAAATCCATATACTGAGAAAGAAACAGTCGAAAAATCGCTGGACAATCCTATTGGAAGCCTTCCATTAGAAGAATTAGCTAAGGGTAAAAAAGACATTGTCCTCATTAGTTCCGATCACACACGTCCCGTTCCTTCACATATTATCACCCCAATTATTTTGCGTAGAATTCGTTCAGTGAACAAAACAGCTAGAATCCGAATTTTAGTTGCTACAGGCTTTCATCGCCCTTCTACACGAGAAGAACTGATTAGCAAATATGGTAAAGCGATTGTAGAGAATGAAGAAATCGTTATGCATATGTCTACTGATGATTCCTCAATGGTCAAAATCGGTCAACTACCTTCAGGGGGCGATTGTATCATTAATCGCATTGCAGCAGAAGCAGATTTACTGCTGGCCGAAGGGTTTATTGAATCACACTTTTTTGCAGGATTTTCTGGTGGACGTAAATCTGTTTTACCTGGAATTGCTTCTTATAAAACCATCATGGCTAACCATTCTGGAGAATTTATTGATTCCTCCAACTCACGGACAGGAAATTTAACGGATAATCCGATTCATAATGACATGGTCTACGCTGCCGCTAAAGCGAATCTAGCTTTTATTGTTAATGTCGTTTTAGATGGTGACAAAAAAATTATTGGTTCCTTTGCAGGCGATATGGTTGAAGCGCATAAAGTTGGTTGTAACTTTGTAAAAGAAATTGCCCGTGTCAAAAAAATACCTTGCGACATTGCGGTTTCAACGAATGGCGGATTTCCACTTGATCAAAACATTTATCAAGCAGTTAAAGGGATGACCGCTGCAGAAGCAACCAATAAAGACGGCGGTGTCATTATTATGGTCGCTGGGTGTCGTGATGGTCACGGTGGTGAAGGTTTTTATGAAAATATTGCCAATGTTAAAAATCCAAACGAATTTTTAGAAGCAGCCATCCATACACCACGATTAGAAACCGTGCCAGATCAATGGACTTCGCAAATTTTAGCGCGAATTTTAGTTCATCATCATATAATTTTTGTTTCAGATCTTGTTGATCCTGAGCTTATCACTTCGATGCATATGGAAATAGCAAAAACGTTTGATGAAGCATTAGAGCGAGCATTTGAAAGAGAAGGTCTAAATGCAAAAGTGACTGTGATTCGAGATGGCTTGTCTGTCATTGTAGAATAATGATCCTTGAGAAATCAGGAATAAGGAGCGTTGTATTATGCAACCGAAAGAAATTTTAGGAGCTTTTAAAGAGGGAAAATTATCTTTAGAAGAAGCAACAAACAAATTAAATGGCTTTTGCGAATTAGACTTTGCAAAAATTGATACGCAGCGCAAAGAAAGAACTGGGTATCCAGAAGTCGTTTACGGGGAAGGGAAAACAATTGAGCAACTCATCAAAATTATCAATAGCTTAAGAAAAGAAAACAATACAATCTTAGTTACTCGCGTTTCACAACAAAAAGCCCAACCTTTAGAGTCGAACTTTCCTCATGGAACCTACTATGAACTTGCACGTTGTTTCGTTATCAACCAAATGGAGACTACAACAAAAAACTATATTGCGATAGTTACTGCTGGAACGTCAGACATGTCCGTTGCTGAAGAAGCAGCAATCACTGCAGAAACTTTCGGGAATCAAATAAAACGTATCTATGATGTAGGCGTTTCTGGCATTCATCGTTTGTTCGCTCACCTAGATGAGATTCAACAGGCTTCGGCGGTTATTGTGATTGCAGGCATGGAAGGCGCACTGGTGTCCGTGTTAGGCGGACTAGTTAGCGTGCCAGTGATTGCCGTCCCTACTAGCATAGGCTACGGCAGCAATTTCCAAGGACTGACTGCTCTTTTAGGAATGCTAAATAGTTGTTCCTCTGGCGTTAGTGTAGTCAACATAGATAACGGGTTTGGTGCCGCTTATAATGCAAGTATGATTAATCAAATAAAGGAGTCTTCACTATGAAAAGCTTATTTTTAGAACCATTTTCTGGTCTTAGTGGTGATATGTTAAATGGATTGTTGCTTGACTTAGGCGGGGATTTAAACAAACTGTTAATCGAATTAAAAAAACTTCCCATCGATGGGTTCACCATTCAAGCCCAACGAATTGCTAAAAGTTGTATTTACGGAACAGATTTCGATGTTCTCCTACAACATGGAAAAAAGGATTACGGTATAAAACACAGTCTCTCTCCTCACCACGAAAATGAACATCATGAAACGAAAGAACATGCACATCATCATAGCCATTCTAGAAATTTAAAAGATATTTATACATTAATTGAAAAAAGCGACTTGTCCAATTTTGTAAAAAAACATAGTAAAAATGTTTTCTATGACATTGCAAAAGCTGAAGCTGCTGTTCATCAACAAACAATTGACACTATTCATTTTCATGAAGTCGGAGCAATTGATTCAATTGCTGACATCGTTGGCTTTTTTATCTTATGGGAACAGTTAGAGATTGAACAAGTCTATTCAACGCCAATTACAGATGGAAGTGGCACTATCACAATTGCCCATGGAGTCATGCCAATACCAGTTCCTGCGGTGATGGAATTACGTAAAGAAACAAATTTAATCATTCAACAAGACTTTGAGATAAAAACTGAACTTGTCACACCGACTGGCTTAGCTATTTTTAAAGAACTTAGTCCTCTATTTGTCGCACCAGAACAACGATTAATTGAAAAAATAGGTTACGGATTTGGCAAACGGGAAACAGGCAAGTTCAATGCCCTCAGAGGATCAATCTTTACTGAAACACATAGTAAAAAAAAGAGGACAGAACACCATGACCAAGTCTTAAAAATTGAAACAAATATAGACAATCAAACTCCTGAACAGTTAGGTTACGTAATGGATCTATTATTGGAACATGGTGCTCTAGATGTTTTTTTCACGCCCATTCATATGAAAAAAAACCGAAGTGCCATTCTATTAACGGTTTTAACAACAACAGAGGAAAAAGAATATTTTACAGAACTACTCTTTAAACATACTTCTACAATTGGTATGCGTTTTCAAACAATGGAACGTAGTGTGATGGACCGTTCTTTCAAAATCTTGGAAACACCTTTTGGTAAGGTCCATATTAAAAAAAATCATTATCATGGCCTATTGAAAGAGTCTATTGAATACCAAGATTGTGAACGAATTGCTAAACAATATAATTTTACAATCGAGGAAGTCTATCGCCTCGTCCAAACATTAAATAACAAAACTATTGATTAAAGGAGCTTTATCTTATGTTTCATCATATCTTATCAGAATTTATGGGAACTGCATTAATGATCGTATTTGGGGTAGGTGTTCACTGCGACGATGTCCTAAAACGAACAAAATACGCTGGTTCTGGTCACATGTTTGCAATCACTACTTGGGCTTTTGGAATCTCTGTTGTTCTGTTCGTCTTTGGCGGAGTCTGTATTAATCCAGCAATGGCCCTCGCTCAAGCTATTTTAGGAATGATTCCATGGTCTTACTTCATTCCCTATGTCATCGCTGAAATGTTAGGCGGCATTTGTGGCGCCGTCATTGTTTATATTATGTATGCTGATCATTTCAAGCTATCCGCCGATAGTGTCGATCCAATCGCTATTCGTAATATTTTTTCTACAAATCCGAACCAACGAAATTTACCAAGAAACTATTTTGTTGAAACTTTTGCAACATTCATTTTTTTAACATCTATTTTAGCGATTGCACATTCCTACGAAACACAACTACCCATTGCTGTTGGCTTGCTTGTTTGGGCAATCGGCATGGGGCTAGGTGGTACTACAGGATTCGCAATGAATCAAGCACGTGATTTAGGTCCTCGTATCGCCTATCAACTTTTACCAATCAAAAATAAAACCAATAATGATTGGCAATATGGGTTGATTGTTCCCGGAACTGCACCGTTTTTAGGAGCCATTTTTGCGACACTTTTCGTAAAATTTTTCCTAAAATTCTAATAAACCAACTAAATTTCTAAAACAAAAAAATATATAAAATAGAAGCTAGTCTCTAAATTTCTTCTATTTTATATATTTTTATTTTAATCACAAGATTCTTTCTGTGTCTTAGAGAACAATAATTTAATTTATTAGCTTTTTCGTCATCGATTTTCTGCAAAAGTCAGTTTGCTCTAACAGTTAGAGTCCTTTTTGGTGATTGTTCAGTAAGTTAATCCTGGATTGAAAATACCTAATAAAACGCCAACGAGAGAAATAACAACTAAAATAAGCATCGTCCAAATAGCGGAAACATGTTTTTTGGACATTAACCACCAACAAAACAAGGTAACAAGTATCGTTAATAATCCTGGATAAATACTGTCAATTTTATCTTGCAGTTTAAGGAAAACTTTTCCGTCAGCACCTATTAATTTAAAAGAAGTAGTCACATTTACCCAAGATGCAAGGACCCCACCGACAACCATACTACCAATAACTCCGATAGCAACTCTAACGGCGGCTCCTTCTTTCCCAACTAAGAAACTTACTGCTTTATCGCCAAAATGATAGCCTCTAAAATACAAAAAGCGTTGGCCAAAATAGGAAATTAACGTCCAAACAATAATATAAAATATGGCACCAATTGGCGAACCGCCCGTGGACATTCCTAAGGAAATTCCTAACAAGATAGGAATCAAGGTACCATCAACTAACGAATCACCAATCCCTGCAATTGGCCCCATTAATCCTGCCCTCATATCATTAATGGTTTCTCCATCAATTTCATTCTTACTTGCTCTAGCCTCTTCCATACTAGCAGTCACACCAACAATGACCGTTCCAAGCATTGGATTTGTGTTAAAAAAAGCTGTATATGCTTGAATGGCTTTCACTTGGTCTTCATGTTTTGGATAAAGTTTTTTGATAATAGGAAGCATTGAAGAAAGATAGCCGAACGTTTGCATATGCTGTTGTGAAAAACAAGTTAACGCTCCCCAAAACCATAAATGAAAAGAATGCTTTAACGTTTTTTGGTCTAATTTATTTGCTTTCAACTCTTCCATCTCATATGTCCTCCTCTTCGTCATCATTCGTTAGACTTCCCGTTGAATCAACCAGTTTAGTATTGTTTTTAATCAAAGCAATTTTATAAAAAATTACAGCAAAAAGAAGCGCAATAATCGTTATTGAGACTAAATTGAGTTTTAATGAAGCAGCTAATGTGAACCCTACAAAAAAAGGTACAAAATCAATGTTCTTATTAACAATTTGACGTAACAAAATTGCAATTCCCACACACGGAAGCATGCCACCTACAGTAAAAAGCGTTTTCATTGCAAGACCATCCATAGGTAATGCATCTCTCATTGCTGTAACAGCCGTAGCCCCAAAATAGGTTAAAATCACGGTTGGCAAAAAGGAAAAAAGTAGATGAGAAATCCACGGCCAACCAAAATTAATGGCATATAAATGATCAAGCTTGCCTTTTTTTATATCTTTCCAACCAAACGATTGCCAAACTAAATTTAACGCGGCAACAGAATAAAATAATACCGTTCCGATCGTTCCAACTAATGTGCCGACCGATTTAGCCAGGTCGGCTGCAGAGCCGCCAAGTGGATCTAACCCTTTGGTCGAAATCGCCACCATCGCCAAAGGAATCCCGATATATGAAATTGCCCGCACATCAGCAGACACTGTGCCTCCAGGTGTGACCAAAGCAATGTAAACTAATTGCATTGCTACGCCACAAGCGATTCCTAATTTTAAATCTCCTAAAATAATGCCACAAACTAATCCGCCGACTAAAGGACGCCCAATCGTATAATTTCCCACCGCTTGTCCAGCCATACAAGAATTTGAACACAGACAAGCAAATAGGCCTAAAATAGCCGCTTGTATCCAGTTGATTGTCATAATACTACTCTCCTCTTTTCAAAACTTCTAGAATCAGTAACCAAATTTAGCTTTAAAATGCGCCCAAGAACCAATTCGTTGATCAGGTAACAAGGCAAAATCCACTTTGTAACCAGCCTTTTCAATTTCTTCAAAAGCCGCTGCTTCTTCTGCTGTAAAGGATTGGTTATCCCCTAATTTAATTGTCCCTTCGCGATCATTCCCCGGTCCAACATTAATCATTTTTACTTCACTTGGAACAAAATGCCAATCTACCAAAATTTTTTTCATATCCAAAGGGCTCTTTGTAATCAAAAAGTATTTTGACTTAGACGCTAATACTTTATCCTTTACATCAAAAAAATGCGCCATTGTCCAAATAAAGGTTTTTTTATCTTGTGCAGCTGCTTTATATGCTTCCTTTAAAATAGGGTTACTTGCTGCTTTGTCATTCACAGCTATAATGCCATCACAAGGCATTTCTTTAGTCCAACGTAAAGTAATTAAGCCATGAATCATTCGATCATCGATTCGAACAAAAGAAATTGACATGTTCATCTTCTCCTTTAGATATCCTCTTCAGTTATATCGTTTTCAGTTACATCGTCTTCATTTACAGTTAACTCTCTAATGCCATGACAAGCATCTGCTACTATCATTTTTTTCAAATCAGATAATTCACTAGTTTCTTTCAATAGAAGCGCATTTAAAGCCATTGGAAAATTCACTCCTCCAACAATCAGAGAATTTTCTAGCATTTTTTGCTTATCTAATACTTTACAAATAGTAGCAAGTGGACTCCCGCCTACAATATCAGCCAAAACGATTAGCCTCGTTTCCTGCGGTAATTTTTCAACTTCACAAAGAAACCGCTTACCAAAATTATCGGTAGATTCACCAGGTTGTAAGCCAAACACTCTGACTGTCTCTATATCATCGCCAGCAAACATTCCTAATGAATTTTTTAATCCTCTAGCAAAATCGCCATGACTGACCAGAACTAAATAAGTCATTTCCTCTCTCCTTTCTTAACATTTCCACTTCAAAATTTTTTAAATCACCTCTTTTTAAGAGTCCATAATACAACTTTTATAAAATGAAAATATTTGCTTCGTTCGCCTCACACTCCTTTGATAGCATGAATGTTTAACAACAGTACCTTTCTAAAATTAAAGTCATTCACTAAAAAAGTTCTAATGAATTTGGCTGTTGTAGCTTGATTACAAGGAACAATGACTTTCTTTATCCATAAAAACATTTAGTTGATTACGCTTAAAAAAATAAATAATATAGCAATTCCCAAAAAAGTTGCTTTTGAATAGTCCCTTTTCTAAATTTATTGATTCATTTTTTCAACTATTAGGTTAGCAAAGTCCCAACACACATTCCACCCACAATAGGTGTACATAGTTGTACATTATTCGGAGTTAATCAACTCATTTAAGCTATGGTAAAATAACTATATATCACTCCAATTTTCTAATTATATAGGTCATTCCAGGTCATGCTCTTTTGGATACAACAAAATGAACTTATATCGAATCTATGGTTTTATGCTCTTAATAAATTAAAAAGTAAAGTAGGGATATTTGTATGTCAGCAAAAGAAAAAACGATGAAATATGGATTGGTAGGCTTCTTTTTGGGGATATTGTTATTAGCTCATCTAAATTTATTAGCTGAAAATCTTAGTTATCTTCTCTTAGGATTATTACTTTTACTTGTTGCATATCTAATCTTGGTAAAAAAATTTTATTTTTTCTCAAACTTGATTCCTAAAAATACTACTGATATAAATTTAGGTAAAAAATATGGTACGGCTTCTGGCATCGGCAGTTTAGTTATCGGGATTATTTTAATAATTCTGGGACTATTTTTATAGAAAAATAATTACTAAAATAAAACAAGCAGCGAAACCATAAAAAGTACACGAGTTCTTTTCTCGTGTACTTTTTATGGTTACCTGTATAGCCTTCAATTTGTTCCTTTGTTACTTCTTTTTCTTAATAATGCTCTTTACAGTGCCACATTAAAACAGCAATAAAAATTAATGAAGGGGAATTTAACTCAAATACCAATGATTATTATTTAAGACCGCTTTCTCAAATAACCCTCATTGATTACGTACTAATCGTGATAGACTCCTCGTTGCCATTTATCTAAAAATTCATCGAAAAAGTGCGCATCTTGTTGTTCTGGATGTTGTTTTTCAACTTGATTAATTTTTTCAATTAGTTGTTCGTTGTCTTCTGTTGGATGATAGTGTGCTTCAATAAAGGCAGCAGCGATATCACAGATCAAGAATTCTCCTGTTATTTTCCCACCGAAACCAATAACATTTGCGTTCAATTCCTCTTTCGCATACAACGCTGTAGTCATATCGCGAACTAAAGCAGAACGGATACCCGGCACTTTGTTAACCGCATTGTTAATTCCAACGCCTGTTCCGCAAATACATATACCCAAATCAGCCTGATTGCTCATTACGGCTTCTCCCACTTTTTTTCCGAAAATAGGATAGTGAGTTCGAGTAAAATCATACGTGCCTACATCTAAAATTTCATATCCCTTTGCTTTCAAAAAATCAGAAACTGCTATTTTGGTATCCGTCACAATATGATCACAACCAATGGCAATTTTCATAAAAACACTTCCTTTCTATTATTTGTTAAGCCATTTTATTTAACATATCTACACGTATTTGATGACGCCCGCCTGCATAATGACCTGTTAAGAATTCTTTTATTATGTTTTTGGCTAGTTCCGTTCCAACAATTTTTGCGCCCACCGTGATCATCCGAGCATTGTTGTGTTCTCGCGCCATATATGCAGAACGCTCATCTGACAACTCAGCGACAATCATTCCTTTAATTTTAGCAGCAGTCATAAAACTACCTGCCCCATAACCATCAAAAACGATTCCTAAACTTTCAGTATCCTTTAAAACTTCATGAGCAACAGCAAGCGTTGCTTCTATAAAGTCTTCCGAAGCACTTTCACTTTTATCGATTACCTCAACTTTTTCTTGCAATAAGTATTGTTTCATTTCTGCTTTTAATTTTATTCCATCTAAATCTGAACCAAGTATGACACGCATTTTGTTTTCCTCCTTACCTCGTGTATCTACTATTAAAATTCTGTCCCTTTCTTTAAACTCAAATCCCCTTCTCGAAAACATAATAAAACAATATCGAACTTTATTCAACATTTATTTTCTTTTTTGTTTATTATTGTTTAATATTGTGTTGACATCTTTTTGAAAGCGTTTTATATTATACTTGTAAATAAATAATAATATATTAAAGAAACGAGGGGTTCTATGGTTATTAAAACATCGATTTTTTCATTAGATACTACCTATATTTCAAACAAAAAAACACAAGAAGAAGTTTTTGAAGAAGTTTATTTAGACTTGTTAAAAAAGAAATTAGTTACACCTGATTTTCTAACTAATTTATTGGAACGAGAACACAACTATCCGACTGGTTTAAGTTTAACACCGATTGATCCTGCACTACCGAATATCGCCATTCCGCATACCGAAAGTACCTTTGTACGCACGACAAGAATTATCCCGATTAAATTGAAACAATCCTTATCATTTCATAACATGATTATCCCAGATGAAACGCTCTCTGTTTCCTTTCTTTTCATGATTTTAAATGAAAACGGTATTGAACAAACGGGTCTTTTAGCGACTATCATGGATTTTATTAACACGACAGACCGTTCATCACTATTGGCTTTTTTTCAATGTGAAGATAAAGAAGAAGTTTATCGTTTTTTACAAAAAAATTTTAAAGGAGAGATTTAACATGATTAAAATTTTAGCTGCATGTGGGGCTGGGGTAAACTCTAGCCATCAAATCAAATCTGCATTAGAAACAGAATTATCTAAAAGAGGCTACCAAGTTTCTTGCGATGCCGTAATGATTAAAGATATCAATCAAGAGATGCTATCCCACTATGATATTTTCGCCCAAATCGCCAAAACAGATTTGGGTTTCCCAATCACGATTCCTGTAGTTGATGCAGGCGCAATTCTTTATCGAATTCCAGCAATGGCTGAACCTGTTTATCAACAAATGGAAAGTATCATTCACTCTTTAAACAAATGATTTCCTTTTCAGACTAATTACTTACGCTTCACTGTCAACACTAACAAAACTAAGATAAAAATTTTGTTATCTTAGCTTATGAAGGAGAAAATAAATGAATACGATTATTGACCTAGCAAATACAATTTTTAAACCTTTAATTGATTTAGGTGCTGCTCCTTTAATGACTATTGTTTTAACACTGATTGCCCTTTGTTTTAAGGTAAAACTCACTCGCGCATTAGAAGGTGGTCTTAAACTAGGAATTGCTTTAACTGGTATCAGTGCTATTATAGGAATTTTAACTACTGCTTTCTCAGATGCAATGGCCTCTTTCGTAGAACGTACAGGAATTTCTTTAAATATTACCGATGTTGGTTGGGCACCTTTGGCCACCATCACTTGGGGATCTCCTTACACCCTTTACTTTCTTTTAATTATGGTGATTGTCAATGTCATTATGTTAATTCTAAATAAAACAAACACATTAGATGTGGATATTTTCGACATTTGGCATCTATCGATTGTTGGTTTATTTGCTATTTTTTGTGGCGCAAACTTAATAATTGCAACAATCTTAGTTATTTTCATAGGTGTTTTAAAAATTATCAATTCTGACTTAATGAAACCAACGTTTAACGATTTACTTAACGCCCCAGATACCAATCCTATGACTACCACACATATGAACTATATGATGAACCCAATCATTATGGTTTTTGATAAAATTTTTGATAAGCTTTTTCCTTGGTTAGACAAATACGATTTTGACGCTGCCAAATTGAATAGTAAAATTGGCTTTTGGGGATCAAAATTTGCCATCGGGATTTACTTAGGGATTTTTGTGGGTCTTTTAGCTGGCCAAACACCCACGCAAATTTTTTCTCTATCCTTTACGGCTGCAGTCTGTTTGGAACTATTCTCTTTAATTGGAACTTGGTTTATCGCTGCAGTTGAGCCTTTATCACAAGGTATCACTGATTTTGCTTCGAATAAATTAAAAGGGCGTACACTTAATATTGGTTTAGATTGGCCTTTCTTAGCTGGTCGTGCTGAAATCTGGGCAGCAGCTAACGTATTGGCTCCAATTATGCTATTAGAAGCCATTGTCCTACCTGGCAATAAACTTTTACCACTTGGCGGAATTATTGCAATGGGTGTAACCCCTGCTCTACTAGTAGTTACAAGAGGTAAACTCATCCGAATGATTATCATTGGAGCAATCGAATTACCTTTGTTCTTATGGTCTGGTACCCTAATTGCACCGTTCGTTACCGAAACCGCAAAAAAAGTTGGCGCTTTCCCAGCGGGTCTAAATAATAATACTTTAATTTCACATACTACCATGGAAGGGCCAATGGAAAAATTCTTAGGATACTTAGTCGGCAATGCATCACAAGGTCAACTCGAATTTATTTTATACGCATGTCTGGCGCTAGTCGCCTATCTACTGATTTTCATTTGGTATGCAAAACAAATGAAGAAGCGAAATATTATTTATGCTCAAAAAGCTCAATAAGGGAAACTAAAAAGAAGAGGTGCATCTGCACCTCTTCTTTTTAGTAAATCACCCTGACAACTTTTTCCAATACTTTAGATGTGTCAAATTTATCTTTATTTGTAACTACCGCTGTCACTTCTTCTAATTGATAAAAAGAATAAAAATCCTGTTTCTCTACTTTAGAAGTATCCATTAACAAATATTTTTCTATTGAGTTATCTAATGCAATTGCTTGTGTTTGTCCTTCTTCAATAGTGGCTGTCATAATTTTATTATCTTTTAACGCATTGCAACTAAAAAATGCTTTATGGAAATGCATTTCTTCTAATGCTTTATTAGCGATTTCACCAAAAAAAGATTTAGTTAAAAGTCGCATTTCTCCACCAACCAAATAAATGGTCAACGCATTCTTTTTTTTACTTAACGTTTCAAACACAGGCAAACAGTTTGTTACTACTCTTAAATGTTTAAATTCCATTGCCTCGGCCAAAAGTTCAATAGTTGTTCCTGGTCCTAGGAAGATAGTTTCTTCTTCGTGAATTAAACTTAATGCTTTTTGGACAATTTCTTTTTTTTCAACACTATTAATAATTTGTTTATCATCATGAGACAGTTCATGTGGACGATATGTATTTAAACTGCTAGCTCCTCCATGTACTCGTTTTAAACGCCCCGCTGCTTCTAATTCTGTCAAATCTCTACGAACAGTCATATCCGAAACATTTAATCGTTCCATAATTTCAGTAACTTTGATTGCCCCTTTTTGATCTACTAGAGAGACTATCGCATTTAATCTTTCTTCTTTTAGCATTTTCATCGCTCCATTGTTAGTATATCTTTTATTCTACGATAAAATACTTACTATGAATACTAAAACATTTCTCCATTTATTTTAACATGAACGACGATTTGTAAAAAATTGACGATTTAGCCTATCTTTATATAAACAGATATCACTTCAACGATTGATTCAGATCTATTTGAGCCTAGTCAAATAGAGATCTAGCATAAAAACTTCCCAGAAAAACATCCCCTACTCTGAGCACCTCTATCCAAAAAAATAGCACATAGGCAAAGGCAGGCTGCTTATAAAAAGGTAAGCAACCCGCCTTTGCCTATGTTTAAGTAAACGATGTATTTCCCCTATTACTGATTCAAAGTCCTTAAAACTTTATAATCACTGTTTTGCACGAGTAAAACGCTACTAGGGTTATCGGGATAAGCGGCATTACCATCAAATGATACAACAACAGTATTCGTACCAACTTTCGTGAATTGTGTGTATGAGCCTCCAGCACCGCCTACGTTGGCAAAATGCAATGTCAAAGTGTCGCCTTTTGTTTCTACCTCGCGCCAATTTGCCCGCTGATAGTTATGCCAGTCAATTTGAGTTGAAATTTCGTTTGTCGTGTTTTTATACATTCCTTCGTAAAAATCAATCGCTTCCTCTTTTGAAGACCACGGATTGACTGAAATATTTGGGATTTGTTCTTTAGTAATTGACGGGGCACCTACAATTTTTTCAAAGCCAGCCCTCAACTCTGCATTATCTGTTGCTCCAAAATATAGATAGCCATAAGGATTTCCTTGATTTTGCATCGTCACTAAAACTAAGGGCTGATTGTTAACGATGGTGAATAAATACAAATGCTTTTGCATTTCTGGTTGCGTTTCTGCATCAGAGTAAACAGCAACTAACGCATATCCATCCTTCACTTGTCCATTTTCAGACCATTCTAAATAAATAGGATGCTGACCAATCGCTGGCTGCATAGTAACATTTCCTACTAGACCATCAGGCGCTTGAACACCATTAAAATTGATTGAATTTCCTGGTGTATATTCTTTATACGTTTGGTTCATCCGTTGCCCCCAATCAGCCATAAATTGTTGTAGCTGTGCTTTTTTTTGCACAGACCACAACTGATTTTCAGTTTTAGTAGAAGCAGAAGAATTACTTCGAGTTGTACTAGATTTTGACTCCGTGCTCATTTGACTCGCTTGGCTACTGTTAACGGTAGCAGGTGCTTTCATTTCTGATGTTGCTGTCGGCTTGCTTGCAGTGCTGTCACCATTTTTGTTGGAAGAACATCCTGATAAAATACTCAATAAAAGACCTATCAAGATTATTTTTTTCATTGGGAATCCCTTCTTTCTGACAAGAATACTGTACTACTTTTCCCCTTTTCTCACCAGCAAAACTCGACTAAAAACGGCTATATTTATTTGTTATTTAATTGTCAATTTAAGTTGATTGTAAGCATCCCATAACCAAGGATGCACAACTTTAATATCGTGTTTCAAAATATAATCGATATAGAAATATGCGGCATTTTCTAAAGAACAATTTAAAGCTTGTAATAAACCATCTAAGTATGGTGGCTTCCCTTCTTGATCCCACTTTATTTTATCAGCGACAAACAAAACTAAATCTATGTCCGAATAGTTTTTCTTCAGTGTTGTATGGCATTCAATAGCTGATAAAATTTCATTGTCTTCAATACCAAAATCCATTTTCGCAATAGACTTAGAAATTTTTTGATGAATTATCATTGGAAAGGCCATTTCTGCTTCGTTTAATTCAATCCCATATTTTTGTGCGACACTAATTCTCTGATTATTTGGATAAATCGCAGAGATATCGTGTAAATATCCTGCAATACTTACTTTTTCTGGACTAGTTAAATATTTTTCACCAAGTTGATAGGCATACTCTCCAACTTCCATACAATGATAATACGTCTTCTCACAGTTTTTACTCACTAAATATTGTTTAATTTCATTTTTCAACACCTGTTGATGATCCATTTCCACAGCCCTTTCTCATTCCGATTACTCTTCTAGATAAATAAAGTATACTCCTTTCATCCTCTAGCAACCTTTTATTTTTTATTAAATAAACAACTAACTAAATTGAAAAAATTGAAACTTTTTGGTCCTCAAATTCGTCTATAACTAATAGGACGTTCAATTTTGTATAACGTGGAGGTGTATTTTTTAACTTTTTCATTAACCAAAGAGGAGTGAAAGTATGCGACATAAGAAAAGAAAATTCAAAATAAACGGGTATGTATTATTTAGTGCGTTAATCCTCATTGTTCTTGTTTTCATTCAAACGTTCCTATTAACTCAACCCAAGATAACAAGTAAAAATGATGATACTACGCAGACATCGACTAAAAATTCAACTGCAAAAAAAGATTCCCCGACCAAGTTAGAAAAGGAATCAACACACATGACTATTTCATCAAAAAAATATGCTTACTCAGCAGACAAAATCAGAAAATATATAACTGGAGAAGAACCTTACAAAGGTGAAAAATTAGTATTCTTAACCTTTGATGATGGCGTTAATAATCAAATAACCCCACAAGTCCTAGATGCATTAAAAAAGTATAACGTCCACGCAACTTTTTTTCTTGTAGGAAATACCCTAACTTCCGAAAATCAAAAGATAGTGAAACGCGAAGTTGCAGAAGGACATTCAATAGGCTTTCATAGTTCAACTCATGATTATGCAACGTTATATCCAAACGGGATTGTCAACACTGAAGAAATACAAGCGGAAATAGCAACCATGGAGAACTCTCTTAAAAAAATATTGGGCGAAACATTTCAAACAACTCTCTGGCGATACCCAGGAGGTCATATGTCATGGGGAGGTACAGAAAAATCTGATGAATTATTCAAACAACTTGGCATCCATTGGATTGACTGGAATGCGATGGTTGGAGATGCGGAGCCGTTAGACAGACAGCCTACTACAGTCGCAGAAATGCTCGCTTTCCATCAACATTCACTTGAGGTCTATCCAGATTATAATATTAGAGTAGTCTTAATGCATGATTCAGTAGATAAGGAATTAACAAAACAAGCATTGCCACAATTAATAGAGTTTTATCAAGCAAATGGTTATCAATTTGGTGTCTTATATTAGAGCAACTAGGAACACTAAAGGAAGCATTTCTGGTCTTAGTCAATGTTGATTTTCCACTTAATTACACAAAAAAACACCCTCTTGCTGAGCAAGAGGGTGTTCGTTTGTCGAATAGTAAAGATTAACGACGGATTTCTTTGATACGAGCTGCTTTTCCGTGTAATGCGCGTAAGTAGTAAAGTTTTGCACGACGTACTTTACCGTAGCGAACCACTTCAATTTGAGCAACACGTGGTGTGTGTAATGGGAATGTACGTTCCACACCAACACCATTTGAAACTTTACGTACTGTGTAAGTTTCGCTGATTCCAGCACCACGGCGTTTAATTACAACACCTTCGAATAACTGGATACGTTCACGAGTACCTTCGACTACTTTCGCATGAACGCGAACAGTGTCACCAGGGCGGAACGCAGGAATATCCGTACGTAATTGTTCTTGTGTTAATTCTTGAATTAATGGATTCATTTTATCCTTCTCCTTATTCCCAAATATTCTTATGGTCACTTCTGCCACAGCGGAATATTGTAATAGTTAGAGCGCATTGCACTCACCAAATTAGTTTACCACAGACAAAATAAGCTGTAAAGAGAATTTTCTTGAAAGTTCCCTTATTTTTGCTCTTCTTGTTTAATTTCCTCTAATAACTTCAACATTTCAGGCGTCATTTCTACTGATTCCAACATGTCAGGTCGACGCAAAAAGGTCCGTCGTAATGATTCTTTTAGTTGCCATTCTGCAATTAATTTATGGTTACCATTCGTTAGCACGGCAGGGACTTCCATATCATTGAAAATAGCAGGTCTGGTATATTGTGGATGCTCTAATAGGCCAGTGGAATGTGAATCCGTTTGTGCAGAAAGATTGTTACCTAAGACATCAGGTAATAAACGGACTGTCGCATCAATCATGACCATTGCGCCTAATTCGCCCCCTGTTAAAACGTAATCCCCCAATGAAACTTCATCTGTAACCATCGTGCGAATTCGCTCATCATAGCCTTCATAATGTCCACAAATAAAAACTAAATGTTCTTCTTGTGAAAATTCCTCGGCCATTTTCTGATTAAACGGTTTTCCTGCTGGATCTAATAAGATGACCCGTTTTGGTTGCTGGTTTGTCTCTTCTTCAATTGCCTTTAGGTTATCATAGATCGGTTGTACTTTTAAAAGCATCCCCGCGCCACCGCCATACGGATAATCATCGACCGTTTGGTGTTTGTTATCTGAAAAATCGCGAAAATTAGAGACATTCAATTCTAATAACTGCTTTTCCCGAGCTTTCCCAATAATTGATTCCCCCATTGGTCCTTCAAACATTCTAGGAAAAAGAGTTAATACATCAATTCTCATCGTCAATCAATCCTTCTGGAATGTCCACATCAATCCGTTGATTTTCGACATCGACTTTTGTAACAACGCCTTCAATATACGGTAAAAGTAAATCTTTTTTCTTTGGTCGTTGGACGACCCACACATCATTCGCACCAGGAGATAAAATTTCTTTAATTTTTCCCAGTTCACTACCGGTTTCATCATAAACAGTGGCACCAATGATTTGGTGATAATAAAATTCGTCCTCTGCCAATTCAGCGAGATTGTCTTTTTCAACTTTTAAAATACCGTCACGATATTTTTCAACATCGTTGATATTTGGATGTCCTTCAAAGCTTAAAATGTCAAAATTCTTATGCTTGCGGTGGGACTTCACGACCAATTCAATTGGTGCTTTTTTCTCTTGAAATAGCAGTAACGTTGCCCCTTTTTGATAACGTTCTTCTGGAAAATCCGTTTTCGAAATGACCCGAACTTCCCCTTTGATTCCTTGTGTGTTCACAATTTTTCCTACATTTAAATAATCTGTCACGTGAAAGCCTCTCTTCCTTGTATTTCATCTTTCCTATTCTACCATTTCTTACGCGCAAATTCTATGAAAAAACAAAGGCCAACTTTTCCAGTCAGCCTTTGTTTTTATTAATTCGTTAAACCAGTTAATGTGCCATAAATTAAAAATAAATTCAATAACGTCAAGGCAATAGCAATAATCCAAGCTAAAAATTTCACCCACGCTGGATTCGCAAATTGGCCCATTAATTTTTTATCACTTGTATACATCGTTAAAGGAATAATCGACACTGGCAAAGCAATACTTAGGAAAACTTGCGTATAAAGCAACAAGTCTTCAACAGCCGTTTCGCTACCGCCATAAATAATGACACAGATAATGACTGGCACAATTGCTAACAAACGAGTTAACACTCGTCGTGCCCACAACGGCATTTTTAAATGGATAAAGCCTTCCATTACAATTTGTCCTGACAGCGTACCTGTAATCGTTGAATTTTGACCCGAAGCCAGTAAAGCAATTGCAAAAAGAATACTTAACACTGGGCTAGCAATATTACCAACAATATCTGGATTTTTCAGAGCATCAAATAAATCAACAAATTTACCTAATTCACTGTTGGTTCCATAAAATAATGCTCCTCCTAAAATTAACAACAAACAATTTACGACAAAAGCGACAGTTAATTGAATATTTGAATCCCAAGTAGTGAAACGAATTGCTTTGGCTTTCTCAGCATCATCGTTACGATCAAATTTCCGAGCTTGCGCAATGGAAGAATGCAAATATAAGTTATGAGGCATGACTGTCGCTCCAACGATTCCCAAGGCTAAAAATAACATGGATTTATCTGTCGCTATTTTTGTGTCTGGAATAAAACCTCGTAATACTTCACCAACATTTGGATCTGCTAATGCCACTTCATAAGCAAAAACAAAAAAGATAACTGCAATTAAACAAGAAACAATTGCTTCGATTTTGCGAAAGCCTAACTTTGTCAGTAGCAACAGTAATAAAACATCAAACGTTGTTATCAACACACCAATTAATAATGGAAAACCAAATAATAATTGCAAAGCAACGGCACCACCAATTACCTCAGCGATATCTGTTGCCATTATGGCTAACTCCGTCACCACCCACAAGGCAACGCCCGTTCGTTTACTTGTATGCTCTCTAGTCGCTTGGGCTAAATCCATTCCTGTCACGATTCCTAAGCGCGCAGCCATACTTTGTAGTAACATGGCAACTAAACTAGAAAGTAAAATCACACTAAGTAACGTGTACTTATATTCCGCTCCGCCAGCAATTGACGTAATCCAATTTCCTGGATCCATATAACCAACAGCCACTAAAGCGCCAGGTCCGCTATAGGCTAACAAAGTTCGCCAAAAGCTAGCATTTTTAGGTACCTCAACGGTATTATTTATCTCTTCTAAACTAGGTCCATTTGCATAATTAAGCATTTTTTCCGTTTTCTTTTCTTTCATCCAACATCCCTCAATCTATCTTGTTCACACATTTCACTTTTAGGTACACCTAAAACTAGTTAACATAATTATAGTCTTCTTATTCTTCGTTGTAAACTGTTACATTTTAATTTTTTAAGCACTTTCGCTATAAATCGTTTGGTTTTTACCAAAAAATCCCTTACACTTATTTTATCATAGATCGGAGGTTATGAGGATGAAGTTAGATATGGTCGGTATTATCGTCAACGATATGACACAAGCACTCTCTTTTTACCAAACGCTAGGTTTTAACGTGCTGGGAGAAGCTTCGCCCGATTACACAGAATTACAAAACAATGGCGTCAGGATTTCTTTAAATTCACTACAAATGATTACTGGTGTCTATGGGTTTGCGCCTAGCCCACAAGGCGATAAAATTGAACTTGCTTTTCTTTGTGAAACGGCCGCAGAAGTTGATAGCACCGTAAAAAAAATGAGCCAAGCTGGTTACATTGTTTTTAAAGAACCTTGGAATGCACCTTGGGGCCAACGATACGCAATCATTAAAGACGTGGATGCAAATTTAATTTCACTCTTTGCCCCTCTATAATATTACTAAAAAATGCGCCACTTTCGTTTCTTTTACTCTCTTTCGAAAGATCAGTGCAGAATGGGTCTTAAGTAGGATGTCTTTTCTGTCTCTTTTTTTGTATAATAAACTTATCAAATGATGTGTATCTTACAACTTTGTTCGTTTGCAGAAAGAACAAACGATGTTTTTTATTGATAAAAAGTTATATACTAAAAGTACGATGAGTATAACTAAAGGAGATGAGAAATGTGAGTGTTACCCTATCTAGAAAAATTGTTAATATTATTTCCATTTTGGGCATTGTTGCAACCATAATTGCAACCATCTATTTTATCCGATTAGGTGTCTTCAAGGACATCAATGCACTAAGAGGACTAGTAGGGCAATCTGTCATTCTCGGTCCGATTATTTTCATGTTAATTCAGATTATTCAAGTGGTTATTCCGATTATTCCTGGTGGTGTTAGCTGTGCTGCAGGGGTCTTGATTTTCGGGCCAACAATGGGCTTCGTCTATAATTACGTTGGTATTGCACTTGGCTCTATTATCATTTTCTTATTAGGTCGTAATTATGGGAAACCATTCATTATGAGCCTTGTCAGTGATAAAACATATAACAAGTATATCGGTTGGTTAGACAATGAAAAACGTTTTGAACGATTGTTTGCTTTAGCAATTTTCTTCCCGATTGCACCAGATGATGCGCTTTGTTTAATGGCCGGTTTAACAAAAATGTCTGTGAAAAAATTTACTCTGATTATTTTATTAGCAAAACCTGCTTCTATCTATTTATATAGTCTTGCGTTAATTTATGGCGGTACATTTTTAACTAGCTTACTGGGAATGTAAAATAAATAAAAAAGCGAACGGACTAAATCAAAACTCTGCCTGTGTCAGTTTGATTTAGTCCTTTTATTATGGAATTTTGGTAGAAACTGGGGGACTTTTGATGTTTAGTTATTTTAAAAATAGTATTGTGAATACGCTAGATTTTCTTAAAGGGACAACGGCGTATTTTCGCGATGTGCTCTTGATGCACGGATTTATGTTATTCGTTCTATTGCCTTTATTGACAAGTTTGTCTAAATTGGTACTCAAAGAAGGTGGGATTGATTATATTTCCTACGATAACTTAGGGTCAATTGCTACGCAACATCCCTATGTCCTTTTGACTTTTCTACTAATTGGGCTGTTAATTTTACTAGCGCTCTTTTTTGAATTTACCTTTTTATTGCTTAGTGTCTATTTTATTAAGAAAAAGCAACCAATTACTCTAACGCAATTATTGCACGGCACCTTGCTTCAGATCAAAAAAGTTCGAGGAATTACCTTTCTGTTTTTCCTGGCATATTTCTTTTTGATTTTACCATTAAGTGGGTTAACCTTCCGCTCTTATTTATTAACAAGAGTTAAGATTCCAGCCTTTATCTTAGATTTTATTTTTGCAAATCGCGTCATTATTATTATTGGTTTCGTATTGTTAGAACTGATTATCTTATATTTAGCGATTAGACTTGCTTTTGCCCTTCCAGAGTTGATTTTACGTGATGTTGGTTTTCGTGAGTCTTTAAAACGTAGTTGGCAAATTACAAAGCGGCGCTTTTTCCAGATTTTAGGGCAATTTATTATCATTGGTGGAACTGTTTTAGGGATTTTTACGGCTGGCTATTTCTTGATATTTTTAGGTCAAACCGCAGTCGAAACGTTTAAACCTGAGTGGTCTTTACCTAGCGCTGTCATCGCTATGACACTCCTTCAGGTTATGATGCTCTTAAACTTGGTGTTGTCTAGTGTTGCTATTTTTTACATTATTGTTGATGATATGGAGGATGAAGGGATTTTGCCTGACACGCCAGAATGGTTCACCCCGAAATCAGAGGTTCGGGTAGAATGGACCACCTTCAGAGTCGTTCTTTTTTGTTTGATTGCAATCATCTTCGGAATTGGTGTAGGCACCTATAATACGAATTACCTAAGTCATACACCTGACCGAAAACCGGTTACCATCTCCCATCGTGGTGTTAATGGTAACAATGGCGTTCAAAACACCTTGGACTCTTTAATCGAGACCAATAAGGCAAAACCTGATTATGTTGAAATGGATATTCAAGAAACCAAAGACCATCAATTTATTGTCATGCACGATTTTAATTTACGGGCGTTAACAGGCGTTAATAAACGACCGAATCAATTAACACTTAAAGAATTAACGAATATGAATGTCACAGAAAATGGTCAAACTGCTAAAATGGTTTCTTTCGATGATTATTTAGCCAAAGCCAATCAATTAAAACAACGTTTATTAATTGAAATCAAAACCACGCCTCAAGATAGCCCTGATTTAGTACAGCGCTTTGTCAAACAATACCGTGAAAATATTTTAGAAAACGGCCATATCCTTCATACCTTAACCTATGATACGGCGATGGCCTTAAAGAAAGAAGAACCACGCTTTTATGTAGGCTACGTTATTCCTTTCAACATTGTGGGACCGCCTAAAATGCCAGTTGACTTTTTTACTATGGAATACAGTACAATGAATCGTAACTTTGTAAATGCCGCTCATCATGATGGGAAAAAGGTTTATGCTTGGACAGCAAATGATGAAGATGTTATGACACGAATGATTTTTTATGGCGTCGATGGCATCATTACCGATCAGCTCAGTCTACTGAACGAAACAATGAAAACCGATTTAGAAAACCCAACATACTCCGATAAACTGTTGAATTTCGCTATTGGAATGGGTTAAAAAAAGAGCCAATCTGCTGAGCAGATTGGCTCTTTTACGTTCATGTTAGTTGTTTTTACCAAAAATTCTTAAGAAAGCTAAGAATAAGTTGATGAAGTCAAGGTATAATTGTAATGCGAAGAAAACGGCCATCCCAGTACCTGCTTGATCACCTGTTTGCGCATAGACTTGGCGTATACGTTGGTTATCATAAGCAGTAATCCCTGAGAAAATTAGGACCATTAAAATGGAAATAAAGAATTCTACAGCATTACTGTGTAAAAGGAACATATTTAGCAACATCGCAATGATGATTCCAATTAAGGCACTATAAGCGGCATGACCAACTGCTGATAGGTCTTTCTTCGTAAAGACACCTACTAATGACATCGCGCCAAAGGTAGCTGCTGCACTTAAAAATGCGCCGGCCACTGTTCCACCAGTATACATTAATAACGTCACGGATAAAGTGACACCATTTAATAATGCATACGCAACAAATCCTGCAATCGCAATGGTTGGATTCTTCTGTGCTTTTGCGCCTAGATATAAAACTAAGCCAATTTCAACAAGCCAAATCATCCAAAAAGCTAAGCTTGATTGGAATAAAGTAGCTAGAACGGGTAAAAAAACAGTTGTCATTGCATAAGCCATAATTGCGCTAATACCAATTCCTAACGCTAAAAATCCGTAAATTTTGGCATAAAATTTATTCAAACCTGTGCCAGTTTGGATATACTCTTGATTATTCATAAGTTAAAGTCCCTTCTTTCTCTGTTAGTTCATCAATCGTCACTTGGGGTGGTTGAACCATCACCACTGCATCTAACACGCGATTTTCTTGCTCATTAACAGCCTCAACTGAAATGGTAATCACATCTTTCATTTTGTCGACTTTGATTACTTCTAATTGGAAAGTCAATGTTTCGTAATGAAAAACGGGTTCCACAAAGTTCACAGAGAAATTCACAACATGTGAACCTGGTCCTGGTAAATGTTTTGAAATCGCACTAGTGATAATTCCCATCAGCATAATTGATGGTACGATTGGTTTTTCATATTCTGTTTTTTGGGCATAATCATGTTGGATATATAAAGGATTCGCATCATTGGTCAAGCCCAAGTAAAGTAATAAGTCCTTGTCTTCAATTGACTCTGTCAAGGACAACGAATCTCCCTCTTCGATATCTTCGATGGTTTTGCCTAATTTTCTCGGTTTTCCGATATTCAAATTAGTACACCTCCGTTATTGATAAGATAATTGTACCAAAATGTACTTAAAAGGCAAGTTAAAAAGTAGTCTTTAAAGGATGTTTAAACAAAACCAACTTATCTACCATGCTAGCATTCTAAAAAAAACAACGGAACAGGAGCAGCTTCTTATTTTTTGAAGCCAGATACCCCTGTCCCGATTTTGTTTATGTTCTCTTATAAAACGTTTCTAGTTGTGTTACTTAGTAATGTTTCGTAAGCTTGTTCAAATTTCTGAACGTCGCCAGCACCCATAAAGACCACCACTGCATTTTCAAAATCTAGTAAAGGCGACACATTATCTTCGGTAATTACTTGTCCACCTTTTTGAATTTTTTCGCCTAAATCTTCAATGCGTACCTCGCCTTGTGTTTCACGTGCAGAGCCAAAAATATTACATAAGAATACTTCATCTGCCAAATCCAGTGCTTCAGCAAATTCATCCATTAAGGCAATTGTTCGTGTAAATGTATGTGGCTGGAAGACAGCAATAATTTCTTTGTCAGGATATTTTTGGCGGGCGCCATCAATCGTTGCTTTAATTTCAGCTGGATGGTGCGCATAATCATCAACAATAATCATGTCACTGACTTTTTTCTCGCTAAAACGACGTTTTACACCTTTAAAACTTAGCATTTCTTCTGCGACTTTTTGCATATCAAGTTTTTCAAAATAAGCCACAGCAATCACACCTAGCGCATTCATGATATTGTGATGGCCAAATGCTGGTAAGACAAAATGACCTACAAAATCATCCTTGTGATAAACATCAAAAGATGAGCCTTCCGTTGTTCGTTGAATATTTCGGGCTTGGATATCATCCTCTTCACTGACGCCATAATAATAAACTGGCACTTCTGATTCTAACTGACGAAGATACTTATCATCACCATAAGCAAAAATTCCTTTTTTGACTTGATGAGCCATTGTTTGGAACGCTGAAAAAACGTCCTCAATGCTCTTGTAGTAATCTGGATGATCAAAATCGATATTCGTCATAATCGCATAATCTGGTGAATAAGCCAAGAAATGACGGCGATATTCACACGCTTCAAATGCAAAGAAATCAGCATCTGGTTCGCCGTGGCCAGTGCCATCCCCTATTAAATAACTAGTTGGATTGATACCACTTAATACATGTGCTAGCAAACCAGTCGTACTTGTTTTCCCATGTGACCCTGTTACAGCAATGCTTGTATACGGTTCGATAAAACGAGCAATGAAATCGTGGTAACGAATTACTTCTGCGCCTAATTCGATGGCGCGGGCGATTTCCTCATGGGTATCTGGAAAAGCATTTCCAGCAATAACAATCATGTCTTTATCAATATTATCTGCATTAAATGGTAAAATAGGGACACCTGATTTTTCAAGATCCCGTTGTGTAAAGAAATACTCTTCTACGTCTGATCCTTGAACGTTGTAGCCTTTTTGGTGTAAGACCAACGCTAATGAGCTCATGCCAGAACCTTTAATTCCGACAAAATGGTATAATTTGTTCTCTTGATTTCCCATTATAATCCTCTTCTCTGTCACTATATAAAACATACCTTTTTTAAAAAAATTTCAATCATACGAGATTCATTATCGTATAAAACAAAAAAATAATCAACTATTAAAACAGAATAAAAAACTTACATGTTTCAAATCCACATGCAAGTTTCATCTCTTAACTAAAATATTTACTGTTTTCTAATACAGAACTTGAATCTTCTAGCATCCCACTTAATGGTTTATCCAAGATGCCCTTTTTCTTCTCTTCTGTCACAAGTGCTTCAGGCTCCACTTGAGCATTCGCTTTAGCTAATTTTTTCCCATAAGCAGTTTGACTTTTAGCATTTTTCTTTGCGGCATTCAAACGGGAACGCGAACGTAAATCCAACGCATCTTCGCCAAAACGTTCTAAGTCTGGTTTGATTTGTTGATATTGTCGTCTAGTTAAAGGAATCTCAGGTTCTGAGGTTGGAATATTAAACTTCCGCACCGTTGGATCTTCTTCCGTATCTTTCACTTGAAAAGCCGTTGGTTCATCATCAAGAATGACATATGAACGCCGATCTTTTTTCATTGCTTTTAGCAACTCTTCTTCAGTAAAACTAGGTTCCTGTTCCTCAGGAATCACAGAAGCCGGGATATATTTAGGAACAAAATAAGAAGGTGTCGTTTTCTGCACTAATGGTGATGCGGCAGGTCTACTTGGTTTCGCTACGACTTCTTTTTTTTTATACGTTTGTGTCCAGCCATTTCCTTTTGGCGTCCCAAAAAGGCTATTATTTTTTTTCGTTGCTTGTTTATTTTTCGTTGCTTTACTAGCATGTTTTGTGTAGTCTGGCAAATTAGAACGATGACGTGCTAATTGCTCTTGTTGTGCTGCCGTTAATTGTTGTGTTTGTTTATTTGTAGTTGATTGATTCGTTGTTGGTTGTTGGACGGATGGTGTGCTTTGTCTAGTATCTTCGGCAGATGTTGTAGTTCTTCTGCTACCAGACATTGCTTTACCAATCAGATCATCTTGAAATAAGTTACGTTCATTATCTGTTGGTAATTTTACGCCCTGTTCATCATCATACGCTGGAAAACGGAAATGTTTTCTCTTCACTTGAGCATTATCCATTGCGGTCATTCCTTTTATTTTTCTTTCTCATTAGTTTAACACATTCTCAATGAATACTAAAGAACTTGCCTGAATTTTTAAGAGAACAAAAAAAGAAACCTCCGTTTAAAAAGGTTTCTTTTTTGTTTATTTATCTAGTTGTAATTTGGCAAAGTCCGCTTTGACTTGAATGAATGACTGAAACAATTGTAAAAACTGAAAGAGTCGCGCCCGATTTTCAAATTCACTTCTTGTTTGCGGTAATGGTTTTGTGCGATAGGTTTCATAAACGGTCTTAATTCGATTCATAATTTCTTGTCCATCATTATTCTCTGCAAATGTTTCTGCCGTATATTCCAACAATTGTTGAATATAGCGAACTTGTTGCGCATCAACAGTAATATCTTCTAATAATTCCAACATGTTTTTTAGAATATTACTTTGCATTTTTCTCATCGCAAAGTACTCTAAATAGTACGTATTGGTAGACAGCAATTGATTCTCGGCATGATTTTTGGCCCACGTCTCGCCTGTGCGAATAAAGGTTTTTAAATCTGCACAATGCATGACCAAATTTCGCTCTCCTGCAGCGTTGTTTAAATGTAGCGCCATTTCCCTTAAAATTTTACGAAACATTGTTTCAATGACTTCTTGGTCTTCTCTTAAACGTTTTTCTGTATCAGGCATATAGGAATTAGCTAATAACGCTAGTCCCACACCAATACTCATTAATAAAAATTCATTTCCAATAATCGCCCAAGAAAGATTTTTTTCGACTAAATAATGAGTTACCAAAACGGAACTCACAACAATCCCATCAGATAATTGAAAATACACAGCTGCTGGAATAAATAATAACAAAAAAATACCAAAAGCAATCGCTGTAAAACCTAAAAAAGTAAAACAAATATACGCTAAAATAGTTGCTAAAGCTAAGGATAACAAACGATAAATTCCTGTCATGACAGATGTTTTTTTCGTGCTAGTAACACTTAAAACTGAAATAATCCCTGCCGAAGGGGCATAAAGTAATCCCAGTTTTTCCGCAATAATCATTGCTAATGCAGCGCTAATGGCTGTCTTGACTGTTCGTAAACCAATTTTCATGCATACTCCCCTTAAAAAATAATAATTCTTCACTTTTCTCTAGTAATTTTACCTCTATTTCGGTTATCATTAAAGAGAAAAGTTATTTAGGAGCGAATATTTATGATAGTGGGTCGATTTCGTTTAGGCATGCGAACGTTAAAAACAGCAATTGCTGTCATGCTGTGTATTCTTTTATTTCAATTTTTCCATCGTGGCTCACCTATGATTGCCTGTTTAGCAGCTGTTTTTTCATTAAGACAAGATTTAAATACCAGTTTGTCTTTTGGAAAATCGCGCATTATTGGAAACACATTGGGTGGCTTTTTAGCTTTGCTTTATGTATTAGCACAAGATTATTTTCCTAATCAACACTTAGTAGAATTACTGCTGCTACCACTTTTAGTCATTATCGTCATCGTTGTTTCTGATGGGATTAATAACAATGCTGGAATCATTTCTGCAACTGCGACACTTTTAATGATTTCTTTAAGTATTCCGCAAAGCGATTCCTTTCAATATGCAATGGAACGTGTGTTGGATACATTCATTGGGACCTTTATAGCGATTGGTTTAAACGTCTTTTTACAACCTAAGCCAGCAGAAGAAGCCCATGAAATTTCTGAAGATTTAGCTGAATTAGAAAAGAAAGAAAAAGAACTAGAAACTTTACGCCAACAAGTTCAAGCGCGGATTGCTGCAGAAGAAAACACTGATGACAAGGCAAATAAATAAAGAAACAGCCGATTGAAGAGAATAACAATCGGCTGTTTCTTTATAGTTCCCAATTCGTTTTTGCTTGAAAGTTGGCGGCTGCGCCAATCAAGTTGGCATCATTTTGATAATGGCAGGTCACGATTTCTGGAACAAAATCTTTTAATTCAAAGGTTTGTAAATGCGTTAGCATCCGGCGATTAATCTCTGCTAATAAGCCTTCTTTAGCAGAAACACCACCTCCAAGTACAATCATTTCAGGATCATAAGAAAACTGTAAGCCGAATAATCCTTGTGTTAAATAATCATAAAAATTATTGACTTCTTCGCGAGCAATCTCATCCCCTCGTTGTGCCAGTTCAAAAACTTCTTCTCCTGTCACCGCCTGTTTTTCGACTCCAATTCGTTCACAATAGCGCTGAGCCATTTTGACAGCTGTGCCAATTTCACTGAATGTTTGGCCATTACTTAAAAAGTTCAGTCCAAACTCGCCTCCATATAAATGAGCGCCTTTGTACAATTCACCATTGCGAAAAATCGCTCCGCCAATTCCTGTCCCAATAACGACAAAAAGCACTTCTTTTTTCCCTTTCGCCGCGCCTTCATATATCTCAGCTAAACCAGCACAATTCGCATCATTTTCGATAGTCACTGGTAAGCCAAACAACGCTTCTAATTCTTCATAAATGTTAAAATGATGAATATATGGAATGGCGGAAATCCCTAAAATCTGTTGACTTTTTTCGTCAACTACTCCAGGTGAACTAAAAGCAACACCACTAATCGACTCATTTCTTTTGTCTGCATAAACCGAATATAAATGCGCTTTCATTTCTTCCCAAGAGCCAGGTGTTGGAAAGCTCCCTTGATTTGTTAATTCTTTGCCTGTCCAAACGCCGTATTTCACGGAAGAACCGCCAAGATCAAATGCTAAAATTGCCATATTTATCCATCCTTTTCTACTTCTGTTTTCTTATTTCTTCGATACGTATACGGTCCATGATAGGTCTCATCAGGATTTTTCGTCAAGCGAAATTTCAACGGAACATAGTCAATGCCGCCTTTAACAAAAGGATGACATCGTAAAATCCGTGCTACCCCCATCGTTGTTCCTTTGACACTTCCATGTGTATGAATTGCATCAATCATATATTGTGAACACGTTGGGTAATAGCGACAACGTGCAGGCAATCCTGGAGAAATAAATCGTTGATAAAAACGAACACCGCCGATTAACGGATTTTTCATAAAGTGCCTTCTTTCTAACTAATTCTTACTAAAGAATAGCTTGTTTTTTCATGTTTGGCAAGTCCTAGTTACGAGAAATTACACTAGACCCAACTATGACGAATTCTTACATTTCTGTTGCTATCCAAATGAAAAAAAACGTGCTACACTATAAAAAAAGGAATGGAGGCTTAGTAAATGGGATTAAAATTTGAACGTTCCAATGACTTAGATAAACTCTTCGATTCTTTCGCCGTTGATCCATTAAAGAAAGAAGTACCTCTTGAAGAACTGGCAAAACAACGACAAGAAGTAAAAAAAGAAGAAGCAAAAAAACAAGCAAAAGAGTAATTTTGCTTGTTTTTTCTATAGAAATTTTTCAATTGCTGTCCAAGCTGCTTCTTTTCCTTCTTTTGTTTCAGAAGAGAAAATAATAAAGTCATCTTGTTTATCAAAATTCAAGGCTTTTTTGATGACACTCTCGTGTTTGTTCCATTTGCCCCGCGGAATTTTGTCTGCCTTAGTTGCCACAATAATAACTGGCAAATCATAGTATTTCAAAAATTCATACATTTGGATATCATCTTGGGTCGGCGGATGACGTAAATCAATTAAAGAAACGACTGCACGTAATTGCTCACGTTGCGTGATATACGTTTCAATCATTTTTCCCCACTTCGCACGTTCTGTTTTAGAAACTTTGGCATAACCATAGCCAGGAACATCCACAAAGTGTAAGGCATCCTCAATTAAATAAAAGTTTAGCGTTTGCGTTTTACCAGGTTTACCTGAAGTTCTTGCTAAATTTTTACGATTAATCAAGGTATTAATAAAAGATGATTTCCCAACGTTCGAGCGTCCAGCTAAAGCAATCTCCGGTAACTGAGATTCAGGATATTGTTTAGGGGATACCGCACTAATCACGATTTCTGCATTATGTACGTTCATTGTTTTCCTCCGTTCTTCTGTTCAGTCTTTCATTCAAAAGCTTAACAAAAACAGCTCTTTCGGAGATCCGCCGAAAGAGCTGTTTTCAGCTTCAATCTTATACAGCTTCTTTATCTTTTTTGTTATAAATAATTGTTGGTTTACCGGTACCTTCAGCGGCCATTTTAGTAATGATAACTTTTTCAATGCTTTCATCTGAAGGAACATCAAACATTACGTCCATCATAATTTCTTCAATGATTGAACGAAGTCCCCGTGCGCCAGTATTACGTTCAATGGCTTTGGCTGCGATGGCTTTTAATGCTTCTGGTTCAAATTCTAATTTAGTGTCATCAAGAGACAATAATTTTTGATATTGTTTCACCAAGGCATTCTTCGGTTCTGTTAAAATTCGAACCAAGTCATCATTCGTTAATTTATCAAGCGCAGCCATTACAGGTAAGCGTCCAATAAATTCTGGAATTAAACCAAATTTCAATAAATCTTCTGGAATAATATGTTGCATGATGCTTTCTTCTTCATTTAAAGCAGAATTGGTTTTACCAAAACCAATAGTTTTTTCGCCTAAGCGGTTTTTAACAATGGTTTCAATTCCATCAAATGCTCCACCAACGATGAAGAGAACATTCGTTGTGTCAATTTGGATAAATTCTTGATGTGGATGTTTGCGGCCCCCTTGTGGTGGTACACTTGCAACTGTTCCTTCAAGAATTTTTAGTAAGGCTTGTTGAACACCCTCACCTGAAACATCTCGAGTAATCGAAACATTTTCACTCTTACGGGCAATTTTATCAATCTCATCAATATAGATAATGCCCTTTTCCGCACGTTCAACATTATAGTCAGCAGATTGTAGTAATTTTAAAAGGATATTTTCAACATCTTCCCCTACATAACCTGCTTCTGTTAAACTGGTCGCATCAGCGATTGCAAAAGGTACATTTAATGTTTTTGCTAACGTTTGAGCCAAGAAAGTTTTACCTGAACCTGTTGGTCCAATTAAACAAATGTTACTTTTTTGCAATTCAACGTCATCTTGAGTTGCAGCTGTTTCTGATTGATTTACACGTTTATAGTGATTGTAAACAGCAACAGAAAGTGTGCGTTTTGCACGTTCTTGTCCAATAACATATTCATTTAAAACATTTAAAATTTCTTGGGGTTTTGGCACATCCGTTAATTCTCGGACTGCTTCATCATAAAATTCTTCATCAATAATCTCTTTACATAGATCAATACATTCATTACAAATATAGACACCCGGACCAGCAACAATTTTTTTTACTTCTTCTTGTGTTTTCCCACAAAATGAACAACGAACGGTCCCGTTATTATCCGTATTGTCGTACATGTTCGTCACCCCTCTAAAAATCAAAAAATGACTGTCATCACAGTCTCTCATCATAATAGCACAAACCACTTTAAAATGCGAACATCTCAGATAGAAAGTTTTATTGTTCTTAGACTTCTTATGGTATACTACATTATATAAAAGCACTTTCATAAAAAGTGATTGTGTTGAAACAAATTGGAGGAATTGTGATGTTAGAACAAATTTTACTAGGTACCTATACTCGAAGAGCCAGCCAAGGCATTTATAAAATTGCATTAGATACGACACAAGGTCGTTTAACAGAAGCGACACTTTTGTTAGAAGAAACGAGTCCTACCTATCTTGCTCTGAGTCAAAAGGGCGAACTTTTTAGCGTCACTAGTGTTGACGGTGAAGGTGGCACTGCCGCTTATCAACCAGAAATGGACCATTTTAACTTATTGAATAAAGTAACTGAGGAAGGTGCGCCGCCATGTTATGTAGCTGTTGACGAAAACCGACAACTTGTCTATGCAGCAAATTATCACCAAGGTATCGTTCACGTGTATCGTATCTTAGAAGATGGTTCTTTGGAAGATGCTGACAAAGTGATTCATACAGAGCCAACTGGTCCTCATGAAAACCAAAACAATGCCCATGTTCATTACACAGATTTGACGCCTGATCAACGCTTAGTCGTCTGTGATCTAGGAACCGATCGTGTGTATACGTATAATGTTAGCTTAGATGGAAAGCTTTCTGAAATCGCTCAATTCGTGACTGAGCCAGGGACTGGTCCACGTCATTTAGTGTTCCATCCAACAAAATCATTGGCTTATTTATTTGGTGAATTAGATAGCACTGTTTCAGTTCTTTCATATGATGAAACAGATGGTTCTTTCACTGAATTACAAAAGGTTTCTACTTTACCTGCTGATTATGATGCGTTTAATGGTGGTGCTGCAATTCGTATTTCTTCTGATGGCCGTTTCCTTTATGCTTCAAACCGTGGCCATAACTCGATTGCTGTCTATGCTGTTTCAGAAAACGGCGAAGCGATTGAACGAATTCAATTAATTTCAACAGAAGGCGATATTCCAAGAGATTTCGATTTAGATCCTTCTGAAGATTTCATCGTTGTCGCTAATCAAGACTCTGATAACTTAACACTTTATCGTCGGAACCAAGAAACAGGCTTATTAGAAATGATTCAAAAAGATGTTGCTGTTCCCGAATGTGTTTGTGTTTTATTTGTATAATTAAGTTGACTATTTCCTTGGAAAATAACAGGAGTCAGATGCTAAATAATTTTTGCATCTGACTCCTGTTTTCTTATTTTAAACGATGGATTGGTTCTCCAATTCTTTAACGTATAAATAAAAAGAGCCAAAGTCTAAGCGATTCATTTGTAAAGATTCATGAATTTTTGTGAACCCTTTACTTTCGAAAAATCGAATCATTCTATGGTTTGTATGATTAGTTTGAGCATACATTTTACGTCTTCCTTCCCAGACTGCCCGTTTCTCCAATTCATGGAACAATAAACTGCCATAACCCTTGGCAATATAATTAGGCGAAGTTGCAAAGCGCTTTAGCCAAACAAAGTCTTGTTTCTGCTCCATACAGAACGTTGCCATTGAAAAAATCATTTCTTCGTGCACTAGCAAATACAATCGTTTTTTTGTAATGTCTTCTTGGATATCTTCTTGAGAAGGGTAGTCCTTTGTCCACTGTGTAATGCCCACAACATCCATGTATGCCTTTACTTCTGTTAAAAATTGAAAAATCATCGGTAACTCTTTCTCATCAGCCACTCTAATTTTCATTGTTTATTCTCTTAATAAGGTAACAATAGAATCGACAAGACAATCACACTAATAATGCCAATGATGGTCGGTACACTCGTCCGTTTTAAAATTCTGATGGGACTAACTCCTACTGTTGATGCGACAATCATGACAACTGCTGCTACAGGAGAAATCGTTCTAGTTAAATTCGCGATCATCTGCATTGGCAAGGAAATTAAGATGCCATCAATCCCAGCTTTTTCGGCAATTCCAGGGATTAGTTCGATAACCGCATAAAACATTGCCAGTCCACCACCGCTTAAAATTCCAAAAAGGGTCGTTGCACCGCTGAAAATTAAGGTCGTGACAATTCCTGCTGAACTTGATGCTTCGACAGATGCCATAATACTATCAATAATTCCTAACGTTTGAATCGCAGACGTGAACAATGAACCGCCTACGACAAGCATCACAACTTGACTAAACCCTTGCCCCATTCCTTTAAACATCTCGACAGCTGTATCTTGAACCTTTTTAAAAGATTTCAAGCGAAGCGTCTCAACCAATACAGCGATGAAGAAAGAAATAAATGTAAGAACAAAAATATCCATCGTTATTCCTTTAATAAACATTCCTGCGATTCCCACTCCAACAATTAATAATAGCGGTAATATTGGCAATATTGCATAAAATTTAGGAACATCAAATTCTTTTTGTTTGCTTAAGCCTTCTTCATTTAATGAGACATAGGCAGCCTCACCTTCTTTTTTATCGCAGTATTTTTGCCAGAAGTACTGTGCAACCGCAATGATTAATAACGATGGCAGCGAAATTTTGGCATTCCATACAACATAATTTAACACATCATAACCAAGGGTATTTGCGGCGATTACGTTATCCGCGCCTAAAGGTGTTGGCATGATAGTTGCCGTCATTGCAATCACACCTGCAGCAGTTAATGATGAAATCCCCATGCTGGCTAGCATCGGATATAATATAGACATTAAAATAATCGCTAAGCTTGATGCACTAGGAACTACTAGTGACATTAAATTTCCAATTAAAAAGACCACAGGGACAAATAACGATTTACGTTTAATCTTCATTAATGGTTTCACCAAAAAGTTGACAGCCATCTGATTGGCCCCGATTGCATTCATATAGCCTGAATAACCAAAAAGAATCATAATTACAATTCCTGCTGAACTCACTTGTGCAATAATTGTATCTTTAAACTTCAAGAAAATATCAAATAATCCAAAACCGGTTCCTTCTCCTGCAGGATAAATGGGATGTCCTAACATCCATGCACATGCAAGTAGAACAAGCGCACCAATAATTAAGCTGAGTGCGGGATGATAATTTTTTACAATCAAATAGGCTACAACAACTAAAACGACCAATACCAATAAACTTTCAATCATACTTATCCTCCTTCAGTTAATTAACCGCTTTCATTTTTTCGACAACCCATTTTTGAAAAGCTTCAACATTTACATCTATACAGGCAACGGCATTCGTGTTTTTATGATACTTCATTTTTAAATCCGCAACAGTAGCTCCCGCAGCTGGACCTTCCAAAGCAACTTCAATGAACGTTTCAGTTGTCTCAAATAATTCTGGTGAAGTTAAATAGGCAATCGCACAGACATCATGCATTTTCAAACCTGTAGTTAAACTGCCGCCTCTATAATGACGGAAAAGACCATAAAACATTTCCCCAACTCTACCAAGCGCTCTGATGGCTGTTACTTCATGATTCGTTAACACAGCTTGACTTGTAACATCTAATCCTACCATTGTTAGCGGGACACCTGATTGGAAAACAATTTGTGCAGCGTGTGGATCGACATACGTATTAAATTCGGCACTTGTATTTGTATTTCCCCTTGCTAATGAGCCACCCATCATGACGATTTCTGCAATATTTTCTTTGACTTCTGGATAGAGGGTCAGTAACAAAGCAATATTCGTTAATGCAGCAATTGGAACAATGGTCAAAGGAACATCACTAGACAGAATTTCTTTTCGCATAGCTTCCACTGCATGAATATCTAAACACGTAGAGATAGGTTGCGGAAACTCAAAGCCATCCATGCCAGTCTCCCCATGAATCTCAGCAGAATCTTCCAATTGAATAAGTAACGGACAATTACACCCCTTGGCTACAGGAACCTTTTTCCCAAAAAAATCGACAAGTTTCAAGGCATTATTTGTTGTTTTTTCTACATCTACATTCCCTGCAACCGTCGTTATTAAGCGAACTTCTAGGTTAGGATGATTCAGTGCAATCGCTAAAGCTACAGCATCATCAATTCCTGGGTCCGTATCAATAATGATCGGTCTTTTCTTTGTATCCATTTTTCTTCCTCCATTCACATTTAGGAAAAACATTTCCGGAAACGTTTTCTTAATTTGAGATTAACAGCGCTTTCATTAAAAGTCAAGCAGAATTTCTAAATAATAAATAATTAGGCTTTTTCTTGACTTTCTGCTTTTAGAATGCTTACTATAAAAAAGAGTTCAGTGAAAGGACGAAAATGATGAATATTAAAGATATTGCAAAATTAGCTGGCGTTTCCGCTTCAACTGTATCCAAAATTATAAATAATAAAGATCAAACTATTAGTAAAGAAACCCGTGAGCGTGTCTTAAAAATCGTTCGAGATTACAACTACACACCTTACTCAGCAAATCTCGTCACAAATAGTACTACAAAAACCTTCGTGTTATTATTAAATAGCCATGAAACTTTTGAGGCTTGGGTTACGAGCTTTATTGATAAAGCTCAAGAAAATGGCTATAACTGCTTGATTTTAAATAGTCACGGTAGTTTAGAACAAGAACTGAAAAATATTACCTCGCCAACTTTAAAACAAGCCAGTGGCATTATTTGGGACCCAATCAATGAAAACAGTAAACAATACGCGAAATTTATAGAAGAATTAACGATTCCTTACTATTTCGTCAATCACTCAACTAACGAATTGCCTTCTCTAGCGAGGCTTTATGAAGAAGCTAGTTATGTTTTAACCCGAGAATTATTACAGAATAACCATAAAAAAATTAGTTATTTCGTCACTAACCAAAAATATAAAGAAGCAATTATTGCAGGCTATAAAAAAGCCTTATTTGATGTCAATTTACCCTTTAGTAAAGAAAATATTTTAACTACTATCCCTGCTGATTTCAGTAATCAGCTTATCACAGATGGGATTACGGGTATCCTTACTGATGACTATACCCAGGCTGTTTTTTTGGAACAGCTTTTAAAGCAGAGCGGTTTGCGAACCCCCGATAATTACTCTTTACTCGCAATTAAGCGAAAAATTGATCGTTCATTTTTACCTGATCATATTTCTTCCGTCTTATTAGATACAGAGACGTTTGGTAGCAAGTTATCCTTATTATTGCTTAACAAACGCAAAGAAAAAACAGCCTTGATTAATGAGGCTGAAAAATTGGTGCTAGATCACAAAAATACATTAGGCATGTCTAGTGTTAATCCACATAGCAAAATGATTGTAGTGGGTAGTTTAAACGTTGATAATTATCTGTATTCAACAAATTTACCACATAACGGCAAAACAAATTTTTTGTCTAGCTATGCTAAATTCCCCGGCGGAAAAGGATTAAATCAAGCTGTTGGCTTAACCAAACTGGGCCATCAGGCCACCTTAATTGGTTGTTTAGGCTCAGACACAGATGCGAATTACTTATATAAAGAATTAGAAAAATACCACGTTACGACAGATGGTATCACACGTATTCAAGATACTGAGACTGGTCAAGCTTATATTTATGTTGAGACAAGCGGCGACTCCATGATTTCAATCTTACCTGGTGCAAACACAGCGCTTACACCTAAAAAAATCGCACAGCAAAAACACCTATTTATGGATGCCAGTTTTTGTCTCATTCAAACAGAAATTCCTTTGTCTGCTGTAGAGAAAGCTTGTGAAATTGCCCAACATTCAGGGGTACCGATTATTTTAAAACCAGCTGCTATTCATCATATTCCAGTGAATATACTAGAAAAGGTTGATTTTTTCATTCCCAATGAAGATGAATTATTGGAACTTCAACCAGATACTGGTACATTAGAAGAGAAAGCGGCGTACTTCTTAGAAATGGGCGTAAAAAATGTCATTGTTACTTTAGGAAAAAAAGGCGTGTTATTAAAAACACCCCAAGTGTGCCACTATTTCCCTGCAACAGAAAATATAGCTGTGGATAGCACTGGTGCCAGTGACAGCTTTATCAGCGCGCTCGCCTCCTATCTTTCGAAAGGTTATCCGACTGAAGCAGCCATTCAAATAGCAATTCAGGCTGCAGGATTTTCAGTTTCTAAAGAAGGGGTGATTGATTCTTTAGTTGATCACGTCACTTTGGAAAATTATTTGATAAAAAAAGAACCCGCTCTTTTTGCTCATCGTAACACCTGTGTCGACTGACACAGGTGTTTTCCTGCTGAATATCTTGTTATTTTCTCATAAACCAATGAGAATTGTTCTTTTTTATTACAATTTATTAGGCGAACTATTATAATAAAAGAGAAGTTATTACTAAGGAGTGAGTCTCATCAAAACACAAGATGCCATAAAAACATTTTTACTTTCAAAGAAAACACAAAAAAAATTGGCTGTCTTTTTATACTTAGCAAAACAAACGAACCTTGATTTATCTAGTGTTGCCCGAAAATTCGATCTTTCTACTAAAAATTTATCAATTTATCTTCGTGAAATTCAAGAAGACTTAGCAACCCTTCCTGAAAATACCTTAGAGATTCAGATCCATCACGGAAAAATTTCATTACATACGACTTCCAATGATTTTCTTTCCCACTATTTTTTATTATTTAATTATTACTGTGTCCATTCTACTGACTTCATTCTTTTTCAAGCAATTATCAAAAAAGAAAACAATTCTGTCTGGAAAGTGAGTCAAGAAACTAATTTTAGCTCATCTTACATTTACAAACGGTTAAATAACATTAATAAACTATTTGGTTTGTATGGAATTTCCGTCCATTTTTCCCCCTCGGCGAGTAAAGTGATTACAGGTTCTGAATTTCAAGTCCTATATGCTTTTCTTGATGTCTACTGGACCATCTTTTTAAATACCTTAGCCTTACCACGTTATACCTCTACTTATTTTGAAGATATACTGACGCAACATATTAAACCAGAAATTCTTGAACGCTTGGAACACGCTTCTCTACTAAAATTAAATTTACTTTTACACATCGCAAAATATCGCTTTCCATATACTTGTGAAGATGATCTCCAAAAAGAATTTGAAGAACATCCTTATTTAAGGCTTTTCTCAGACTCAAAACAAACTATTTTTTGTTCCCAATCAAATTTTTCAGAAGATCAACAGCGGGTTGTAGATATCATTGCACCCATTGCCATTGATAATTTTGATTCAGCAAAACGAGCCAAAGATTTACTGGCTGCTCTAAATGAAATTTCTTGCCCAGAATATTTCTACGTTGATTCTTTATTAACCAATTTTTGCGAAGTTTTTCAAATTCCAAAAATGCGTGAATTTGATCGTCATTACTTCTTACTTATTTTATTTAAAAATATTATCTATAACCAATTATTTATTTCACAGCAACCAAATACCGCAATTCTAGATTTTTTAGTCAATAAAAATAGTACTTATCAAAAAGATTTACAGAAAGAAATTTATGCTTTTTATCAAAATTTTTCAGCGCATTCCCCTTATCAGCTAAGATTTAAGGATCAGGAGAACCCAATTTGGACATGTGAATTGTTGTTACGAATTTATAAGCACTATAGTCCCCGCAAAAAAATTAAAATTGGTGTTGCATATTCTCGCGATTTTTACATTGCTAGCTTTATTATGATGAAAATCAAGCAAGCATTTAGTGAGGATATTATTTTTGAACGAACCGATTTTTCTAGTTGTGATATTGTGATTACTGACTATCCCTTATTTGATTTACCAAAAGAAATTGACCGAATTTACATTTTAGAAGAAGAATTAACCCGAGAAGATTGGGAACTAATTTTCAGTAAAATAAGTATCGCCATTTTTGATTTGCAATATTAAAACAAACACCACAAGCGCTAACTTGTCTCACCAACCATAATGAAAACAAGCGACCTACAAACCACTTCTGCCAGTTTTAGTCTGACAGAAAATAGTTTGTAGGTCGCTTGTATATTGCTGTTCTTTTCTACGTTACCTTCAAAGACAATCTAGTAAGTGGGTACACGTCGTACTTCAGTCCTTAAAGTGCTACGCTTCCACCGCTGATCAGTTTATAAGCCTGAGACAAAAATCCAAAGTGTTTTTTGTCTCAGGCTCTTACATTTTTTCAACAAAGATGTTACTAGGCGCTACTTGAAGCTGAAAACTATTTTCTCTATCGAGATTCCTCATCAGTAGACTCAAATTTAAAACTTTTTTCTATAAAAGCGACTTCTTTTGCGTATGTTTTTACAAAAGAAGAATAGTCTTTGGGATCTTTGACCTTTTCCAATTGGTCAACAGAGACTTCTAATTCAAATCCTGTCCCATCTTTAAAGAGATAATATTTTGAGATGTCTGTATATCCTTGATTCCGTTTTAAAATATAGCCGGTTTGTACATCAGCAATTTTATCAATTGGGTATGCTTTGATAAACTCTTTACTTGTATCCAAATAATCAGAAAGACTGTTGACAAGATTGCCAGAAAGGTACATACCTGCCGATGTATAATAGTCTCTTTTTTCATAAAAACTGATATTGCCTAGATATTTTGTATCTGGATACTCCTCTGTAGAAGGTAAAATTAAAAAGTTCTTTCCGCCACTGGTTTCAATATCGGCATCGCCGATAATTTCTATTTGATAGCCTTGATTAAATAAAAGTTTATTTTCTTCTATTGTGACTTTTAGTGGTTTTTCTAAATCAACAGGTCCAGTTGTGGTAAGTCCAGCTTCTTTTAAAGGATAAACATCTTCTGATGAAGCGGAGTAATCCCAATAATCATCTTTCTCCGCAAGATCAATATATACTATAAAGCCAATTGCTACAGCAATGCCTATCCAAATAATTTTTTTGTTCTTTTTTTGTTTTTTCTTTTTTTTCGTCTGTGGTTTTACCACTTTTTTATTTGGGTTAGGAAGTTGCTTTACTGTGTCTGTTCTTGTGACAGGAAAAAACGACCATTTTGGCTTTTGAAAAAGCGCATCATATATATCATAAAAATTCTTTTGTTTAGCCATTTTTTCTCTCCACTAATTTTTTTGATAAGGCAATTTCCTCAGATGCTTCGGAGACTAATTTTTCGTAATCATCTGTGATACTTTCCGACAACACTCGTATGGTACTTAAGATACCATTGGTTGCAAGTGTTATTTCTTCTGTTGACAATTTATCTTCTTTAATGCTTAAAAACCGTTCTGATGCTCGTAAAATCTCTGGTACCTTATGATATAAAAAATCACTAAAATGAGTAATTGCTTCAGGATACTTCACTAAGTGTTTAAAGATGCCCTTAGCGGAAGCAACACCCAGTTCTACTTGTTCAATTTTTTTTAAATTTCGTGACTTATTCGTTAGTTCGTTTAAATAAATAATTTGTTTTTTTAATTCGTCCATAATTCTTTGGTACATCTCTAGGTCACTGTCCGTTAGATGGTGCGTCGTTTGATATTTTTTTAGATTTTTTTTATAACGGAAATACGTACGACCATTTCTATAAATAACCCAACCGATGTACCCAGCGCCCACTAACAAAACCATTATCCCATTCAAATCATGTACTCCTTTTTAAATTAGTATATATTACTGAACACATTGTCCAGCTTAAAATTGACAAATAAGTATGAAATGTTACTCCCCCACTTACTTGTGCACTTTTATTGTATCATATAGGAAAATTGTTCTGTTCCGCATTTAGACAAATTGTCTAAATGTCTAAGGAAATCTTTTTTGGTTTAATATGTAGCAAAAAAACACTTGCAAGAATTGATTACTTCTCACAAGCGTTTTTTATTGTCTAAAACAACTATTTACATTTCATTTTATTAAATAGTGAATAAATAAATTACTGCAGCTAATGAAGCACCTAAGATAGGTCCCACAATTGGCACCCAAGAATAAGCCCAATCGGAATCACCTTTTGTTTTCACAGGAATAATTTGATGCGCTAAACGAGGTCCTAAATCACGTGCAGGGTTAATTGCATAACCTGTAGGTCCGCCTAATGATAGACCTAGTCCTAAGACCAAAATCCCAACAAGCATTGGGTTAATGCCAGCCGCTAAGTCGTTTTGAGAAAAGGCTAGTAAGCCAAAAACCAAGACAAATGTGCCGATAATTTCTGTTAAAACATTGGCTGGATAGTTACGGACAGCTGGACCAGTGGCGAAGGTTCCTAAAATAGCACCTTTGTCTTCTGTAATGTTCCAATGGGGTAAATAAGCTAACCAGACAACTAAACCACCAATAAAACCGCCTAGGACTTGAGCTACGATATAAGGTAAAACCATGCCCCATTCAAAGTTTCCAGTAATTGCCATCGCAACTGTTACAGCAGGATTTAAATGCGCTGGACTCATATACCCAGACATGTAAACAGCTAATGTAACAGCAGCGCCCCAACCTAAAGCAATAACGACCCAACCAGAAGCAAAGGCTTTGCTTTTCTTCAAGTTAACTGCGGCACAGACGCCATCCCCTAGTAAAACTAAAATCATCGTTCCGAAAAATTCACCGAATAATTGTGTCATCATCGAAGTTCCCATTTTTTCTTCACCCTACTTTCAAATTTTTTAAATCTGATTCTTCAATTACTTTTTCTAATGTTTCAATGTGTCGTGCTCTTTCTTCCGCTGTCCACTGATAATGCTGTGCCATTTCTTCAATGACTCCCGCTTTCACTTGGTCCAAACGATCACGCATAAACAATAAGTGGTTGGTCCGTCGCAATAAAAAGTCGACGGGTGTTAAAGCCATTTCTTCTTCCATCGCATAGTTTAAAGAGACAGTTTCTGTTAAGGTTAAACCAGGAATTACTTTGGCATCATCAATCATTTCAAAAACAGTTGGTACGTTGGAGCCATATAAATGAGCTAAGTATAATGCATCCTTTTCACTTAACCCTTTAGACACGCCATGTTTTGCCAACGCTTCTAATTCTTCGTCTACCGTTGCAGGGTTCAATTTCCCGCCTGAAACTGGATAGTTTTTAGAATCTATTAAGGTGAATTCTTTCTGGTATTCTTCTGCTAAGATGGTTTGAATCATTTTCATCGCACCTTCTGCCATTTTACGATAATCTGTTAATTTCCCACCAGCCAAAGTGAGCAAGCCATCCGCTGATCTTTCCAATGAGCTGCCTCGAGAGACAGCTGAAGGATTGACTTTATTTTCCACCAAACTGTCTTCCAGATGGTTTAGGACTTCTTCAATTTCTCGTTTATCTGTTTGGTTTTTTTGGTATCTGTCAACGACATCAATGACTTCATCAATACTTTTATCTGAAAGTTTGCCATTGTTTCCCCCGTTATAATCTGAGCCACCGTTAGCAGAAATTAAAGGTCGTAAGCCAGCCCAGCTGGCTTCAATATCATCAATTGTCAATTGTACCTCTGGATAACGATTATTGACTACTTCCAATAGGTAATCCACATCACTTTGTTCTACTGTTGGATGTTGAAAGTCTCCATGGTAATCTGTATCCGTCGTCCCAAAATATGTTTTTTCTTCTCTTGGAACAACGAAGACCATGCGGCCATCTTGTTTACCTGTATCAAAATACGTTGGTTGAGGAACATTTAAACGGCTTTTGTCGACAACTAAATGAACCCCTTTGGTTGGACGCATTTGTGGTGTAAATGAATCATTTTTGTCTAAGCCTCTTAATTTATCTGACCAAGGACCAGTAGTATTAATCACAACATCTGCGTGAATCTCAAACTTTTCGTCAGTTAGTAGGTCCTTTGCTTGAATGCCAGTAATTTTCCCTTCATCATTGTATAAAAAGCCCACCGCTTGAACCCGACTCACAGCATGCGCCCCGTCAGCTACTGCTTGTTTAATATTCTCAATAACTAAACGAGCATCATTATTTCGGTAATCTAAATAAACACCGCCACCTTGTAGACCTTCACTTTTTAGTTGTGGCTCACGTGCCAAAACCTCGTCTTTTGTTAACAGATAGTTGGCGTACTTGGTACCTGTTACATCAGCTAACTGATCATATAAATCCATTGCTATTTTGACAGAAAATAGATTAAATGTTGCATTTGGCTCATCATAAATCGGCAGTAACATGGGATCCGCTTTAGGGATGTGTGGCGCAATGGATTGAACGACGGCTCGTTCTTTCACTGTATCTGCTACCACCTCCACGTCAAACGTTTTCAAATAGCGGATACCACCATGAACTAATTTGGTTGATCGTGAAGAGGTGCCCTCTGCGAAATCCTGCATTTCAATTAACCCTGTCTTCATTTTAGCGGCACTGGCTTGCAGAGCAACGCCTGCGCCAGTAATGCCACCACCAATAATTAAGACATCTAAGTGTTGTGTTTTTAAAGCGTCGATTGATTGTCGGCGTGTTTCTATTGAGAAAGTCATAGAAAATTCCCCTTTTCCATTTACTTATTTTTACGTTTGAATTGTTGGGTAGCTGCTACTGCTTGTTGCCAACCTTCATATAAATCTTCTCGTTCTTCTTCCGCCATAATTGGTTCAAATTGTTGTCCTTCTTCTTGGAATGCTTTGATTTCTTCTAAGTCTTTCCAGAAGCCAACCGCTAAGCCCGCCAAGAAAGCTGCGCCTAAGGCCGTTGTTTCTAAGTTATGGGCTCTTTGAACAGCAGTGTTTAAAATATCTGCTTGGAATTGCATCAAGAAATCATTGTTTGCTGCTCCACCGTCTACTTTTAAGACGGGAATATCTATGCCTGTATCTTCTTTCATCGTGTCAATAATGTCACGAACTTGATACGCAACTGCTTGAAGTGTCGCTTTGACAAAATCTTCTCTCGTGGTACCACGTGTCAATCCAAAGACAGCCCCACGCGCTTGTGAATCCCAATATGGTGCGCCCAAACCAGTGAATGCCGGAACCACATAAACTTCATTGTGTCCTGTTGACGCTTTGGCTACTGCTTCAGATTCAGCAGCCGTTTGCAACATTTTTAAGCCATCTCGTAACCATTGAATCGCTGAACCAGCCACGAAGATACTTCCTTCCAAGGCATAATATACTTTGCCGTTAATGCCATAGCCAATAGTGGTAAGCAGATTATTTTTAGAAAGTTGAGGTTCTTCGCCAGTGTTCATGACAATAAATGAGCCTGTTCCATAGGTATTTTTAACCATCCCAGGTTCAAAGGCCATTTGACCAAATAAGGCGGCTTGTTGGTCACCAGCCATCCCAGCGATAGGAACTTCACTTCCGTAAAAATGGTAATTTTTTGTTAGTCCATACACTTCAGAGTTCGAAACGACTTTCGGTAACATCACTCGTGGGATATTTAAAAGATCCAAAATTTCTTGATCCCAATCTAAATCATGGATATTAAACAACATCGTCCGACTTGCATTTGAATAATCAGTGACATGAGTATCTCCCGTTAATTTCCAAACGAGCCAAGTGTCAATTGTTCCAAACATCAATTCTCCATTTTCTGCACGTTCTTGCGCACCTTCTACGTGATCTAAGATCCAACGAACCTTCGTTGCTGAGAAATAAGCATCAATGATTAACCCAGTTTTTTCATGAATCATTTCGCTGTAGCCATCTTCTTTTAGTTGATCAGCAATAGGTGTCGTTTGGCGTGATTGCCAAACAATTGCGTTATAAATGGGTAACCCAGTTGCTTTGTCCCAAACAACGGTTGTTTCCCGTTGGTTTGTAATCCCAATTCCGGCAATATCCGTTGGTTTCACTCCTGACTCAATTAAAGAACCTGCAATAACGGATTGAACAGAATTCCAAATTTCATTGGCATTATGTTCCACCCAGCCTGCATTAGGAAAATATTGAGTAAATTCCTTTTGTGAACTACCAATTTTGTTTCCTTTTTTATCAAAAATAATTGCACGAGAACTAGTCGTTCCTTGATCAATCGCCATAATATATTTTTCTTCTGCCATGATAATTCCTCCTAAACGTTTTTGAAATCGTTTTCTTTATGTCCCTATCTTACAAACAAAAGACTAACTAAACATGTCAAAAACTTTTTTTATTTTAAAAAAATTGAAAGGATTTCTACTAAAACCAACAAAGACAACGCTTTCAATAATACTTTTATTATCTCTAATTTTTCAATAAAAAGAAACATTTTTGTTTAAAAAAGCCTAATTTTCGACTTTTAGTTGTAAAAAGGCTGGTGCGAGGATCAGACAATTTCCGTCACACCAACCTTTTGTTTATTTCTCCCGCAAGGTGCGTATTTTCCTTTTTAATTGTTGCACATCATAGGTCGAACTTAATTCTGACAAAACATAGACTTCCGGTGTTCCTTGATAGCTCGTTTGCTGATAATTGGTCACAATTAAATCATATGTTTGTTCAGGCTGATACCTCTCCACCAGCGTGCCATTCATATTTTTAAGACTGAGCATTAATACTTGTGTTAACGCCGCTTGATAAAGAGCATCCATTGCTAAATGAATTCCAATTTTTATTTCACCAATCATTTTAAATTCAATTAATGCCAACACGCTTAAATATTTGACCAGAGAAAGTTCATGCAAACTATCTCCTGGTTGATACGTTTCATCAAAACAAGCTAAAGCTTTTTCTAATAACGTTGTTGAAAAAGAAGCTAATTCCCGACTAGATAATTGCTGTTCTTTTTCCCAGATATGGGCCCGATCAAAGACTTCCAATTCTCCTTTAAAAAAATACAGTTTTCCATGAATTTGTGAAAAATAGTAAGCCATGGTTTTCTCAAGAGTAGGTTCAAATTTATGGGGCCGATAATACAAGACCACATTTTCCAAGATAAACGTATCAGCTAAAGAAACAGCGGAACGACGTCCCCGAATTAAGGAATATTCATCAAAAGCTGATTCTGGTAAGACCGACATTGTGATTAGAAAAACAAAATGAATCATGCTTTCTCCTTCGTCTAATTCTAATGAATAGCGACTAGAAAAACGGAAAAACAATTGTCGAACTTGCTTAAATAACGGATCTTCTTTAAAATCAATCATTTTCTTTCTCAATTGTTGATATTTTTTTGAAGTGACCGCTAGGCGCTTTTTCGTAATACTCAACCAAAGGCTAACTTTTAGCGCATTATGTTCATTAAAAGTAAAACCTAAGCCAGTCTCAATCCCTTCAATTATGCGTTTATTTAACGGCGACATCGTTTTTTTCTGGTGTATTTCATAGGGAGTAATATACCAATACAACTGAAAGTAAAAGTAACGAATCTGCAATTCTTCTCCCTGTAGTTGTCCATTTTTTATTTGCAAATCAAAGGCGGCTAACAATTGATTGAGTTCTTTAATTTTTCGAAATAAAGAAGACTCACTAATCATAAATTTAGTCGTTAATTGAACAATAGAAAACTCTTTATTACGATATAAATAATCTAAAAGTTGAAATTTAAGAGACTCTTTTACAAATGCTTCAATTAAATGATTCAACGAAAAAAAATCCGATAAGGTGATTGATAGCTGCTGGCCATCATAAGTAAGCTGACAGTCCTGTCCAAAAGGTTTCAAAAAATAATGTAAATCCTCTAAGTCTTTTTCAAAGGAGGCTTTTGTGACCGCTAAAAATGCTGTTAAATCAGAGACTGAGCAGGTACCGCCTGCTAAGATGGTTTGTTGCACCGTTAATAATTGTCGCATCGCTTTCTTTTCCAATAACGTCTCAACTTTCATCGTTCTCTCTCCAATAAGCCGAAGCACCCATCAAATTTGTAATATCATAAATATTGGTTAAGGAAGGTTGATAAAAATAATCTTTTTGTAATAGGTCTGTCAGTGTCTGACCTGTTTGGATACTTAATGCTAACGTATTTATTTTTTCTAAACAATTGTTTTTTGAACAAAGCTGTGCACCAAGGACCCGTTGCGTCACTTTATCATAGATTAATTTGCCTAAAATTTCTGTCCCATGTTGTAGAGGCGGCGCTGGCTGTCTAACAATTATGGAAGCAAGTGTTTGCGGAAAAAATAAACCTTCCGTTTCGGTTAGACCTGTACTAGCAAGGTAATAGTCCCCCACTTTTGTTCCCATTGTTCGCAAAGAGCCAATGAATCGGTGTGTTTTTTCTTCTAAATTGTTGGCGACTACTAAGCCAGTTCGTACCGCATTGTTCACTAACGGAGCATAAAAAGTTTCCGCGACTGGTTCATTCATAACTGAAATGCAATCTCCGATGGCAAAAACATTCGGCACTGAAGTTTGTAAATAAGAATCCACCGCGATTGTCTGATCCAGATTCCGTTGAATTTTTTTATCCAAATAGGCTAATTGAGGATGTAAGTTTAAAGCAAAAATCCCACTGTCACAAGAAATTTTCTGTTCGCTTGTTTCAAGAACAATACCATTTTCTGTTTCTTCAATTCCTAGGACCGTTTCTTCAAAATGGAAAATTACTGCTTGTTTTTCCAAAGATTTTTGAACTTCTGCAACCATTTCTTTATCAAAATATTTAGGCAATAGATTTTCCAAGCTTTCAAAGACATGGACCGTTTTCTTCATTTTCACAAGAAAATCAATAGCTTCCATTCCAATGGGTCCTGCACCAATGACGGCTACTGTCTGGCTATTTTCCAGTAATGGAACAGCCGCTAAAGCACCTGATAAAAATTTATATTTGAGTAGTTTTTCTGTTTGACTACCACGAATTTGCGTGGAAAACTGGCTCGCGCCTGTCGCTAAAATCAATTTATCATAAGAATACCACTGTTGCTCTTCCTTTCGTGTCCAAGCAATCAATTGGTTCTCAACATCCATTGCCACAACTTCTCTATTTAAAAGCAACTGAATCTTTTGACGACGTAATTCCTCTTCCGTTATGTAACGTGCTTCGTGTAATTCATTGATGGTATGATTAAAATACGCACTTAAGCCACCAGATAAATACCCCACTGTTGCTTGTTTATCAATTAAAGAAATTTCTGCTTGGGGATATTTTTTCCTTGAAGCAATTGCTGCGGAAATACCTGCGAATGATGCACCAATAATCACAATTTTCATTTGTTTCCTCCTCTGTCAGGACCTACTATACTTCTCTCAGTTTATCATGATTAAAAAGAATGCTAAAGCAACAACTATAGTTTTCACTTAAAATAATTATTTTTGCTGAGCGCATTGCTTTTCAAGCACTTTCATTTTCATTTATAATAAATGTTACTACTGTTTGAGGAGGAGTTTTCATGTCTGCAACAAAAGAGCAATTGGAACTATTTTTATTTTATTTATCTGAAACCCATACAAAAAGTTTATCTTTACATGACTTAGTTACAAGTCGACCACGCCCAGAAGAAGCGCGTATTTTATTAAATATTAACGAGGTTTTCACTTACTACCATAGCGCTCGTGTTCTCTACACAAGTGTTCCTGCTCTTGAAAACAACAAGTCTGAGCCTTTTTTCCAAGCCTTCGAAAATTTTTATTTTGAATTAAAACAACATTTTTTCAATGAAGAAGATGAAACCCATCAATTGAATGAACGTCTAGAGGAAATGAAAATTGCCTTTGAACAATTGACGGATGACTACAATGTTCTATAATAGAAGAGAACAATTCGTTGAGAAGGGGTCCTTATGAAGCAAGAAGAAGTGATTGAACGTTTAAAAGAAGAACTAAATTTGCCATTTTTTAATGGTACGCTAGAAGAAAAGAACTATTCTGAAGCAGATTATCAACAAATCAAGAAAGAGTTAATTCAATACTTTGATGATTATGTGCGAAATGTTGAAAATTAACAAGCTAAAACAACCTTTGATTTTAATAAAATCAAAGGTTGTTTTATTATTAAATAAAAAAAATAACAAAAAAACCACCGGCAGTTTTGCCGATGGAAAAGGAGTATTTACTCAATAAGAGTAAAATGAAAAATAAAAAGGTTGTTGTTGGTATGAATTAATAATACAATACACTTTCTCTTTTGTCCATAAAAAAGACATGAAAAAAATATTAAATTCGTTAGTTATTTTTATTAGTTTTTTATTTTTTCAAAAGAATGTTGCTCATCCGCGTAATGGCAAAGGTTAATTCATCCGTTGCTTGATCCTGCTTTTCCTCTGAAGCATTAAATAAATCTGCATCAATACCTGTTTCTGGATCTGTTGCTAAAATCATTTCATTGCATCCTGCTACATATTCTGTATAAGCATGTTGAAATTTTTTGTGAATGCCAAGTACTTGTGGCGTCGGTTTTAATGTTCCGACTTTTTTGAGCATTAATTCATATTTTTCAGTACCTTCTTTAAATTTTGCTTGAATTTCTGCAATTCGTTCGGCTGTTAAATCATTCACTTTATTCTTATCGATCGCTTGACGAACTTCTTCGTAATATGGATTCATGACTTCGCCAATGTCTTCTGTTGTTTTAACGATATCATTAATTGTTTGAACGTAAAATCCTAAATTTGGTCTCATAACCATCCCTCTTTTCCCTTTTCTCTTTCACTCCATTTTACACTTTTTCTATTCCATCTGACAAGTGGCACTTTTTCAGTCTTCATTCTTTTGATTTTTAACAGAGAAAACATAGTGAGGCATCGTTTTGCCACGGTATGTTTTAATGTATCGATCCCTAACAAGCATCTGGTTTCGAATAGCGACATTCATAGAGGCTAAGTTCGTATCACGAATCGTTGAAATAACTTCTGGAAAATTTAATACATCGAATGCGTACTGTTTTGCCGCTGCGGCAGCTTCAATCGCATACCCTTTGTGCCATTCTTTCACACATAAATGATAACCAATTTCTGGATAGCTCTTACCTTTTACTAATTGATTGGTGAGACCACACTCGCCGATGACTTCGCCTGTTCGCTTCTTCTCTAACGCCCATAAGCCGTAGCCGTATTCTTGATAGGACTGTAAGTTCCACTTTAGCCAGTTTGCAACCTCTTCATCAGAAAAAGCGTGTTCATAGGCATACATCACATTTTCATCTTGCAAAAATTTTTTCAATTCCACTTCATCTTCCGACTGCCATTCTCTGACAATAAGTCGTTGTGTTTCGAAAATAATTTTCCGTTTCAAGCCCTTTCACTCCTTACATAAAGAAAAATTGACTGGTTTAAGTACCAGCCAATTTTCTTTTCTTATTTATTAAGCACCTTTACCTGCTTTACGTTGGAAGAACTTCACAATTTCCACAATTGGGATGATAGCAAAAGAAGTACCTGCTACAATTGCCCATTGATATGCATCTAAATGTGTAACGCTGAATAAATCATTAAATCCTGGAATAACAATCGTTGCAGCTAATAGCAAGAACGAAACAAGAATCCCATAGTTAAATGATTTGTTGCGGAATAAGCCAACTTTGAAAATTGATTGATAAATCGACTTCACATTAAAGGCATGGAACAATTGAATTAATCCCAAAGTAGCGAAGGCCATGGTTAAAGCATCGCCGTGTTGTAAATCATACAACGCTTGCGCCGATAAGTTTGTGTTAGCTGCGGTATGTGCTGGGAACATAATTGACATTTTGTACACAATCAAAGTCAATGCCCCTTGCGTAATCCCTTGGTAAACAACACTGCTTAAAACACCGCCAGAGAAGAAGTTCGATTTTTTACCACGAGGTTCATGGCTCATCACATCACGTTCTGCTGGTTCCACACCTAACGCAATCGCTGGGAAAGTATCCGTTACTAAGTTAATCCACAATAAGTGAACAGGTAACAAGGTATCCCAATTGAGCATTGTTGCAATAAACAAGGTTAATACTTCCCCTAAGTTAGCTGAAAGTAAATATTGAATCGTTTTTTGGATATTTGAGAAAACTTTACGTCCTTCTTCTACTGCCACAATAATTGTTGAAAAGTTATCATCGGCAAGGACCATATCTGAAGCACCTTTTGATACTTCTGTTCCGGTAATTCCCATACCAATCCCGATGTCAGCAGCTTTTAAGGCTGGGGCATCATTTACGCCATCACCAGTCATAGCAACCACTTTTCCTTCTTGTTGCCACGCTTTAACAATCCGAACCTTGTGTTCTGGTGAAACACGAGCATAGACAGAGTAGTGTCCCACGACTTGTGCGAATTTTTCATCTGACAATTCATTTAATTCAGCGCCTGTAATGACTGCATCGTCGTCACCTTCTTTGATGATGCCTAAACGTGCCGCAATTGCTTCTGCTGTATCACGGTGGTCACCCGTAATCATAATTGGACGAATACCCGCTTCTTTCGCGACTTTTACAGCATCTGCAGCTTCTTTTCTTTCTGGGTCAATCATACCGACTAAACCAGCAAATGTTAAATCTTTTTCCACAAGTTCAGAACTCATTTCGGCTGGAATCGTCTCAACATATTTATAAGCCATTCCTAAAACACGTAGGGCTTGTTTCGCTAATGAGGTGTTTGTTTTCAAAATTTCTTGACGTTTTGTTTCATCTAATGGACTTGTTTCTCCATTTGATAAGATTTCCGTACAACGTTTCAATAATTCATCTGGTGCACCTTTGACAGAAACTAGGAAGCCACCTGTTTTTAATTCATGAACAGTAGTCATTAATTTACGATCAGAGTCAAAAGGAATCTCTGCCACACGAGGTTCAGCTGCTACTTTTTCGGTTACGTTAAACGCATGATCTAAACCAAATTGTACTAAGGCAGTTTCTGTTGGGTCACCAATTAATGAACCATCTTGAGCGATTTTTGTATCATTCGTAAAGTTCATGATTTTTAAAGCCATATTATCAGCAGGGATTTCTGTGGAAGCAGATAAAACTTGACCATCTGTATACAACGCTTCAACGGTCATTTGATTTAAGGTTAACGTACCTGTTTTATCTGAACAGATAATGTCTGTACTTCCTAATGTTTCAACGGCTGGTAACTTACGGACAATCGCATTTTTCTTGGCCATTTTTTGGGTACCTAAAGCCAAAATAATTGTGACAATCGCTGGTAATCCTTCTGGAATTGCCGCTACAGCTAACGAAATTGACGTTAATAACATGTCAATCCATGAACGACCATTCATCATTCCTACCACAAACATCACCGCTGCAATGACTAAAATGGCAATTGTTAACATTTTACCCAATTGGTTTAAGTTTTGTTTTAAAGGCGTTTCCGTTTCTTGTTCGCTTGCTAGCATGCCAGCAATTTTACCGACTTCTGTATTCATTCCTGTGCCAACCACAACGCCAAGACCACGTCCATACGTCACATTACTATTGGAATAAGCCATATTGATTCGGTCACCGATACCAATATCGGTTCCCTCTAAGATGGTTACTTCTTTTTCAACTGGAACAGATTCACCGGTTAACGCTGCTTCTTCAATTTTTAAGCTATTCGCTTCCAATAAACGTAAATCGGCTGGAACGACATCCCCTGCTTCTAATAAAACAATGTCACCTGGCACTAATTCATCGCTTTTAACAGTAATGACGTGTCCATCACGGCGAACATTAGCATTTGGTGAAGACATTTCTTTTAATGCTTCAATGGCTTGTTCCGCTTTGGCTTCTTGGATGACCCCAAAGATGGCATTCAAGATAACAACCACTAAGATGATAATCGAGTCTACCACATCATGGGAAAAGACGGCTGAAATGACCGCTGCCGCTAATAAAACAATAATCATAAAATCTTTGAATTGCTCAAAGAATTTCACGGCAAGTGATTTTTTCTTCCCTTCATCTAGCACATTTTCCCCGTACGTTTCTAAACGCTTTTGAGCCTCCTGTGCACTTAATCCATCAGTTGTTGTGTTCATTTTCTCCAAAACAACTGTGTCGTCTTGTGCGTAAAACGCTTCAGACAATTGTGTTTTCTTTTCTTCTGACATGTTCTTCCTCCTCTATTTTTTGCAGCATCCTTCAAGTACTATTTTACATTTCATCAAAAATAAATGAAAAAAAATAGACTTGTGTATGCTACTTCGTCGAACATACATAAGTCTCACCGTTTAAGACAACACCAGAAATTGCTTTCGGAGTTGGTGATGTTGTCACAGCATAAATACTGTCAGTTACTCCCTCATGAAAAAACTATTTAACATTGATTGGAGAACCAATGTTATGAATAATTACTTAATTAGTATACCGTTTTCCACTCTTTTTTTCAAATAAAAGTTCTGCTCATTTGAAAAAAACTGAAATCCTTTCATTCGGATTCCAGTTTCTTGATTTGTATTCGTAAAATACGTTGTTGCCCCCGCTTTCGCGACCAACTAATAACCCAAGAAAGTAAGAAAAGACTAATCACGGTTCCTTCACGAACAAAAATCGGCAAATGATAACTAATGGACAATCCTAGTGCCAAACTGACACAAAAAATATCAACTAAATAACGATAAAACTGAAAATTATAGCGCGTTCTTTCAGAAATAAGTGTACAAAATTTTTCAATAGGAAATTGCAAAACACCTAGCGCAACTACCTGTCCTGTCCCGATTCCTGCTATGATTGTCCCTAAAATAAATAGAACAATTTTAACCAAATAATTTTGAAAAACAAGCGAACCAAATAATTGATATAAGAAAAAATTAATGACAAAACCAAAGCCAATTAACGCCACCAAAATAATCAAATAGTCCTGAATTTTACGCTGCTGATCTAACAACCAACACGTGCCTAAAAAAGCGAAATTGATAGCTGTGGTAACCGTCCCGACTTTTAAATGAGTAAGTGTTGCAAAGGTCACATTAAACGCATTAAAACTGCTAACCCCGATGCCTGCTTGAATTGTCAAACTGATGCCCAATGCACTAATTAAATAAAAAAGAAACGATAGTACAATTTTTTTCTTCCACATTATAAAAACTCCTCTACTCTTGATACGTCTATTATGTGCTACAATAGAAGAAACAAATAGGAGATATCTCCTATTATAAGGAGAAAAAATGCTTAAAACAGCCTACCAACGATCACCGAAACAAGAATTAGCTAAAAATACGCCTTTTTTTAATGAAACTGATTTAAAACACAGTTTTATTATCGATTTTGAAAATCAAGAATTCATTCATCACCAAGCAGAGCCATTAAATTATCTTTTTTATTTAATCAAAGGAAAAGCGAAAATTTTAAAAACAGAACGCAATGGCCGCCAATCCATTGTTCAGTTTTTAACGACAGGTGATTTAATTGGCGATTTAACATTAGTTCAAGCGGAAACGATAACCAAGGACGTTATCGCCTTAGGTGAAACCTGTTGTTTGGCTGTACCTTTAGCTTACGCAGAAACTGTTTTAAAAAACAAGGTACTTTTTATGCAGCAACTCAGCCATTATCTAGGGAAAAAAATGCTCCAACGGGTGGACCACTTTACAACGAATCAGACCTATGAACTAAGTTATCGGCTAGCGGAATTGCTATTGGTTGCCGCTAATCACGAAGATGTTTATAAAGAAAAACATACTGAGATTGCCGAATACTTAGGGGTTAGTTATCGCCATCTTATTTATACCTTCAAACAATTTCGAGAGCGCGGCTTTATTCAAAAACAAGGAACTGCTTATCACATCAACCGCTTAGCGTTACATTCTTTTGTGCAAAAAATGAAGAGTTAAAGTGGTGGATTGTTGACAAATAGTGCGCTTCCCGCTACCCTATTCTTATTAATAAGAAAGAAGGGACAGCAATGGAGCAAGCATCATTTACTGTATCTAGTTGGCAAGAACAACCGATTGACAATCTTAATGAAAATTTCCCAGTGAATCAAGCGAGCGCTACTTATCAATTGTCAGGCGCCTTATCTGGGACAGCTTCTGTGGAATACTTAATGACTTATCAAGGCTCTTCAATGGCAGATGGGCTTGAAGCTGTGGCTCAAGTGGTCGGTTTCCTACATTTCGAAGGAACTTATTTAGGAAAAAAAGGCACCTTTACTGCTTGCGAAAAAGGGACGTTTACACAGGGTCTTTTAGACTGCCCAGGTGAACTATTTCAAGCATCAGGTGAGCTTGCCGGTTTATCCGGTCGCTACACTTATGAATTTAGTCAAGAAGAAGCGCTTCTTCATTTAGACTTTGTATAATAAAAAATTTCAAGGAAAGTTGGTGACATTATTTTACTTATTTTAAATTTGGCGGTTGTAAAAGACAATGGGTGTTTTTGATTAGATTAAACTTTTAAGGAGAAAAATCATGAAAAACACCCGAAACACCGTCCCATCATTACTAATTATTATTTTGCTTGTGGGATTTCCACAAATCAGCGAGTCGATTTTCACACCCATTTTACCAGCGCTTAGTTCTGCTTTTAACATTCACGATAGCGTGGCACAATTAACCATGAGTATTTATTTTGTTGCCTTTGCCGTTGGCGTTTTATTCTGGGGAATTTTATCCGATACGATTGGACGTCGCCCAGCTATGTTATTAGGAATTTTATGCTATTTAATTGGAAATATTGGCCTTTTTTTGAGTCCGACATTTCCTTGGCTGTTATTCTTCCGTTTAATTCAAGCATTTGGTGCAAGCGTTGGTTCTGTCATTACCCAATCAATGATGCGGGAAAGCTTTAACGATCTTCAAAGAGGGAAAATTTTTGCTCAAACAAGCGCTGCCCTATCGCTATCTCCTGCCATCGGACCCTTAGTCGGCGGACTTGTTCAAACCTATTTTGGCTATCAGCATGTCTTTAGCACCTTAATTGTCATGGCTGTTCTATTACTTTTCTATAGTTTTTATCGTTTACCAGAAACCTTTCACTTAGGAAATACCTTAACGAAAGCGCCTTTTTGGTCCGTGGCGAAACGCCTTTCCTTCGACTCGAAAGTTTGGTGCTACGGCTTATTGATTGGTGGCATTAATGGTTTATTATTTAGCTACTATGCAGAAGCCCCGTTTATTTTCATCAATCACTTTGGCTTTAGCAGTGTCCAATATGGCTTTCTTGGTTTAGTTTTAGCTGTGTCTAGTATTCTTGCTGCGGTTCTTATCAATTGGTTGCTAGGATATTGGTCAGCGGAAAAAATTGCCTTTGCTGGTTTGCTGCTAAGTATCTTTGCGGCTTGCTGTTTATTAATAATGACACAATTTGAAACAATCATTGGTCTTATTTTGTTTATTTTTCTCTTTTTCTTAGGGATTAATATTACTTTGCCCAATGCCTTAAGTATGGCCTTAAAAGGCTATGAATCTGTAATTGGTACTGCCAGTGGGATTTTTAGTTTTGTCTATTACTTGTTTGTTAGTTTCTTTACCTATTTGATTAGTTACTTTCACAATGGTACCATTTGGGTCTTACCGCTTTACTTTTTAAGTTTTGCCTGCCTGTTAGCTTTCAGCTATTATGTCATTGTTTATCGTAAAACTTTAAAATAAAAATCAAAAAACACACGAATATTTCGTGTGTTTTTTTTAGCTAAAAAATTGATTTTCTAAACTATATTGCTTCCCTGAAACAATATCATATTGAATCAGTCGGTATTCCTCATATAGTTGTTCTTGCTTTTTATTCATTTCTACTGTTTTTTTCCATTCCCCACCGAGATAGTAATTCCCCTTTTCAAAAGCAGGCAATTGTTCTTGTACCTCATTTAGCATAGCGTAAAATCCCGATTGCGGTAAGCCGCTTTGTTGGAAAAGTGAGGGAGCAAAATAAACTGGACTAATGGTTGCTTGATGCTGATTTTTTTCTGTTAACTGATTCGCCGTATCATACATTAGAAATTCGGTCTGGTGAAGGGCTGCCCCTTCATTCAACGCTTGAATGTTTTCATCATAAATACTTGGTAAGTGATCTCCCCAAAAAACGACTAATGTGCGTTTGGGCATTTTTTCGATTTCTTGTAGGAAATTTTTCAAAGCTTCGCTACTGTAGGCAATATCTTGCAAGTAATTATTGAGCGCGACTTGATTGCCGTTTCCTTGAGAAAAATAATTGGACGTTGTGTATTTATTTTCATAGGGCATATGTGTTTGCATAGTAACTAAATGAATGAATTGCGGTTGCTCTTTTTCTTTAAGCAGTGTCGTCACTTCCTGATACGCTGCTTGATCTGAAATGTAAGGATTATTTTCTAGTTTATCCGTATAGTTCATTGTTTTTTCATTGATAAATTGATCAAAACCTAAAATTTTATACACATCTTTTCGTTTATACATAGATGTATTGTACGGATGAATAGCCGTTGTTTGGTACTTTTGTTCCTTAAGTAATGAAACAATGGAAGGCAATTCCGTCATCTTAGGAATCATCATTGTATAAGGTGTAGTCATTTGGGCATTCATTAATTCCATCGAAAAACTTGTTAGGGCTTCAAATTCAATATTCGCAGTTCCGCCCCCGTAGTTTTGTGAAAGCATCTGGCCACTGTAAGTTTTATCAGCGATTTGCTGATAATCAGCTAAAGGATTACCAATAATGGACAAACCTTTCAGATGATCTGGATTTGAAAAACTTTCACTCATGACAAACACAATATTTGGTTGCTCATTGCTCGGCACTGTTTTCGCCTCGGCCAACTTTTGATATTTCTGAGTAATTTCTGAAATAGCTTCTTTTGAATAACCCTTTGGTTGGTCCATAGCCTCTACTTTTAAATTATATAGAAAACCACCAATAAATCCTGTATTGTAGTAATTCATTTTTTGGCTGTAAGGAATCCATAACGCGGTTTTATTATAGGCTTTACGTAACAAATTTTGCGGATTGTTAAAATCACCAATATATGAAAATAGACCAATCGAAAGAACAAGACTTAACACACGAATCGTTTGTTTTTTCTTCGATAAAAAGAAACTTTTATAAAAGGCTTTTCCTAAGAAAAAAAGTGCTACACAACCTAACGCTACCACAAAAACAAACGGCCATAAACCAACCATTTCTTTTAATAAACTAACTTCTGTGATCATTTTTAAGTCGTCTGGGTAAATAGGTTCGACACGATAAAACATCTTTTGATAGTCCGCAAATCCTAAAACACCTATTATGACACTATATAAAAGAGCGCCAACTCCTAATGAGCCTGCCAAACTACATAAAAAAAGTAAAAAAACGCTTAGCACAAAACAACCTAAGAAAAACTTTTCCGTATGCCACGAAAAAGCAAACTTGAAGGCTAAATCAACAGACAAGTTATTCTGACACCATTGCAAATATAAATTACTAAAAATAATTAATAAGATGAACCCGATTCCATACAAAAGGTAGCGGTAAGGCCATCGTCTAAATTTCTCAACTCTCTTTTTCACATCGATCTCCTATTCAAAAACTAGTAATGTATTTATTTTATGCTTCTTGAAAAAGAATGTAAAGAAGTAGCTAGCAAAGAAGTCTAAGGAATGGTAAAGAAAAAATGTTATTTGTTGCAAAAATAATTTTCCAGTGGTATAGTAACAATGGAATTTCGTTATCAGTTATCGTCGCCTTTTTAGAGTACTTTATGAAAGGAGAATAACTATGACTTACAAAGTAAAAAACATTCAATACCGTATTCAATTAGACACAGACAAAAATATTTTCATTGTTTTTGATGCAAAAAATGAAAGTAAAACAGCAACTGGTCACACAATTGAAGAAGCAATTGCACACTTAAAACAATTAAACTAAGGAGTGACAAACATTTCCATGCAAGACCCTTTAGGTAGTTATTTAAGCTAAAAGCCGTTTAGTAAAGAAAAAATACTAGACGGTTTTTTTGTATCTTCTTCGCCTTTTATTTTTTACATAGTATACTGAAACAAACGGAGGTGTTTTTATATGACCATCATTGCAAACTATATTCGCCAGCAACCCCAACATCAAACACAGTTAACAGAAATCTACCAAGCAATTTTAGCGGTTGTTCCTCAGGAGACTACTGAAAAAATCGCTTATGGAATGCCGACCTTTTACTTAAATGGCAATTTAGTGCATTTTGCGGCGGCCAAGCAACATTTAGGTTTCTATCCTACGCCATCAGCCATCCAACGTTTCAGCAAAGAATTACGCCCTTTTAAAACCTCGAAAGGTGCCATTCAATTTCCCTACACGCAAGAGTTACCTCTTTCATTAATACAGGAAATAGTTAAATTCCGTGTACAAGAGAACATGAAAACAGGGTCTCATTGAGACCCTGTTTTCATGTTCTTAAAATTTTTTCCATCGCTTTTCCCTTGGCCAACTCGTCGATTAACTTATCTAGGTAACGGATTTTTTGCATTAAAGGATCTTCAATTTCTTCCACGCGATAGCCACAAATTACGCCTTTGATCAATTGGGCATTTTCATTAAAATTGGGTGCTTCTTCAAAAAATGTTTCCATCGTTACTTTTTGAGCCAATTGTTGTTGCAAGCCTTTTTCATCATAACCAGTTAACCAGTAAATAATTTCGTCAACCTCCGCTTGCGTTCGATTTTTACGTTCTGCTTTTTGGATGTATAGCGGGTAAACACTGGCAAAGGTCATTGTATAGATTTTCGGTTTTGTCATTGGTTTTCCTACTTTCTGAAGTATTCTCTCTTCAGTCTACCACAGGCTTGCTGGAAAAAGAGGCTATTTTGTCTTAGTAATCAAATTGACGATAATAACGACGAATCTCTAATGGGTGACAATTCAATTTTTCTACATGCGCATCAATGCGTTGCGTTACCGCATGCATTAGGAGAAATGAAATAACTCGGCCACGATATTTTTCACTAATTCCTGGAAGTTCATACGCTTTCGAATCAATAATTGTATAATTGGCACAGATTTTCGGCAATAATTTTGCTACTCGTTCTGCCAACGGTCGCTGCTCGTCTTCTCCAATAAACAACGTTACTGGCGTAGTTTCATCTACAATTTCTAGCGTTCCATGTAAGAACTCTGCTGCATGAATTGATTTTGAGCGAAGCCAACTTTGCTCTTCCCAATAGCACATTGCATAAGAATAGACCGCTCCCCATTGGTTCCCTGCGCCAATAAAATAGTGAATGCTATCATGACGATGTTTTTCCGCAAAAGCTAAGCCAAACGCATCGGCACTTTTTTCGGCTTCAGCTAAACCTGTAGGCAAATATTCTTCCAATTCTTGGTAATAATTTTCGTAATCTGTAAATTCGTTGTTTTTTTGCATTAAACGATCAGCTACCATAAAGAACTTGATTTGCTCAGTTCCTGGAGCTGGATAAGTCACCACATAATCACATAAATCTGCTAAAAGACTGTCTTTTGCATCGATAAAACCAAATAACGTTGCGCCGACCTTTTTGATTTCTTGAACGGCTTGCACCACTTCTTGTGTTGTCCCAGTAACGGAAGACAAGATGACGAATGATTTTTCTGTTAAACGTTTATTGCCTGTTGTGTAATACTCAGCAGCATGTTGAACATAGATTGGTAAATTACTTTTTCCATTCGCATAAGTAACTGCTTGCATGGCTGAAGCATAAGTACCGCCGATTCCTAAATAATAGACCGCATCAAATCCTTTCGTCCAAACTTGATCAACAACTTTTTCAACATCTGAACGCAAGGCTAAGGCACCTCGTATGTCTTTGATTTGTTGTTCTTCATTAAATTTTAACATGGCTGATTTCCCTCTTTCTTTGCTATTTTACTTTTTAGGACACAATCAAAATCATCAAAAATCCGTTGAGATAAATCAATTCCTTTACTTGTAGCTACTTGATACGCCAAGTATTGAAATGGAATAACTAACAATAAAGGACTAATTTTTTCTTCGACATCACTTGCTAACTCTAACGTATTTGATGCCCTCGTTGAACGCGTTGTAATTGTGTAACATTGGCCAACATAACTGGCTAGATAGTTTCTCAAGGCTTGACTACGTGCTTGAATAGGACTTTGATTTTCAATAAAAAACAAAAGATGTGTAGTATCCGCTTCAAGATAAGGCCCATGCATATAGGCTTCGACTTCAAATCCTTGGGAAGGTAAGCGAACTGTTTCTGTAAACTTCGTCTCAAACTCTTTTGCCGTACCAATATTAGGTCCATAACCAATTGCGATAAATCGTGTCCCCTCTGTTAATTCTTTTTTCGTTTTTTGCCAAAATTGTTCGGTTTTATAAATCACCGAATCGATTTCCTGAATTGCTTTGGCAAGTTTTGCTAATTCTTCTTCAACCTCTACTTTTGTTAATTGATGCTTTTGATAGCCCAGTTTCAAACCAAATAGAAATAAATTTAAAAGTGTTGCCGTATAGCCTTTTGTGACAAAACCAACTGTTTCAAGCCCCATTTTTAAATCCAGGACTTCATCCACAACCTCCGTAATCGGGCTGGTGACATCACTTGTCAAGGCCACTGTTTTTACAGACGTTTGGTTTTTAATTTTTGCAATGGCATCAATTGTTGAAGCACTTTTACCACTTTGCGAAACCGCTACGACCAGATCAAACCGATCATCCACTTTGCCATAATGAGCAAAATTGAACGGCTCTTGGATTTCTACATAAATAGGCGCCACTTCTTCAAGGTAAACTTTAGCCGCCTGACAAGCGTTATGTGACGAGCCAGTTGCTAAAATTAGACAGTGCGTGACCTTTGAAACGTCTGTATCAGTTAATTGAAATTGGTTAAGAATCTGAGTTAGAGCTGCTTGCTCCTCATTTATATAATCCAGCATCGTTTTCATATTTTGCCTCCTAAAATAGACCAATTAATGAGCCAAGAATTCCGACAATTGCCATGCCACCTAAAATCGCTAAAGGTTTTACTTCTTTTTTCAATAAATAAAAAACAAAACCAAAAGATGCAAGCGGTAATAATTTAGGCATGATATCGTCAAAGATACTTTGAACTGTGACTGCATTTTTGCCACTTCCGCTGATTGTAATCGGGATAGTTAAATCAATCATGGAGGCGGTCATAGCACCTACCACCATCAAGCCAATTATTGAAGCGCCTAATGTGAGACTTTCCATCATGCCATTTGCTTGAATCTTTTTGAGAAAACCAGTTCCTAATTTATAGCCCCAACGATTCAGTAAATAACGAACAATCACATGGGGGACGTTAAAAATGAGTAAAAATAGAATTGGCCCTAACACATTCCCTTGTAAAGCTAACGAAGTTCCAACACCTGTTGCAATCAAGCGTAAGGTTCCCCAGAAAAAGGAATCACCTAAACCAGCTAAAGGTCCCATTAACGAGGTTTTAATACTATCGATTGTTCCAACTTCAAAATTTTCGTCCAGAACATTTTCTTCTTCCATTGCAGCATTAATTCCTAAAATAAACGTCACGATATGCGGCGTAGTATTAAAGAAAGCAAGATGCCGTTTTAAAGCTGCCGCCATCTCTTCTTTTTGAGGATATAATTTCTTTAAAATAGGGATCATGGCATAGACATAAGCCATATTCATCTGACGTTCATAATTCCATGAAAATTCCATTTGAAATGAACGCCAAAAGACTTGATTAAGTTCTTTTTTTGTAATTAAGTTTTCTGTCTTAGTTTTAGAAGTCTTCGTCATCATCAATTACCTCCCCACTTGTTGTTTGTATTGTTTCATTCTTTCCTTTGGCATAATTCATGATATTCACAACAATTACTGCTGTAATGGCACCCAAAATTGCTACTCCTGTTACAGGTAACTTAAAGTAGGCCATTAAGACAAAGCCTAAAAAGAAATATGGCGCTACTTGTTTGTTAATCAGTAAGCGTGCAAGCATCGCAAATCCTAGCGCTGGAATAATTCCCGTTGCAACAGACAACCCATGTTGAATAAATTCAGGGATCAGATCAAGTAAGCCTTTAATGGTGTTGCTACCCACGGCAAATGAAATAGTTACAATGAGCGCTAGCATGAACGATAAGCCAAAGCCTGCAAGTAAATGCATGCGCTCCACCCCTTTATATGCTCCTTCTTCAGCATACTGATCAGCTTTTTGACTCATGATTGGGATGAGCAAACCCAAATAAATATTTTTAAGAATCAACGTTAACGTTGCGATTGGCAAGCCTAAGACTAAGGCTGTTTCTGTTCCTGCGCCAGCAGTAATAGCAAACGCTGTACCAAGAATCCCACCAGTCACTACATCAGGTGGGATTGATGCGCCCACTGAAAAAGAACCGATGAAAGCTAACTCTAAGGTCGCGCCCATGATTACGCCCGTTTTAACATCACCTAATACAATTCCGACAAATAAACCGGTTACAATTGGTCTTGAAAGCAACGAGGTACCTAAAGCATATTCCGACTGCGCAATAAAAGCGATGCAACCTAAAAGAATCGCTTGTCCTATCATTTGTATTTCTCCTTTCTACAAGACATTTAATGCTGCTACTTTTTTGTCATTTGGGACTTGTCGAATTTCAACTTCACAACCATTTGCGACCAATTCTTTAACCATTTTTTCTTCATCCGGTGTGATATTAATTGCTTTAGAAATGTTTCGAGTATTTTCCCTTACTTTCATCCCTCCTAAGTTAATTTCTTTTATTTCTGGATAAGCAGTAGCCAATCGATAAGCATCTTCCACACTTTCAACTACAATAAAAAGTTTGTATTTTTCTGTAACACCACTTTTTAGTGCGGCAATAGCATCTTCAATCGTTTTAATGACCAGTTTTACTCCTGCTGGTTTAGCTAGCTTAATGGTTGTTTTTCGAATATCATTTTTAGGTACGTCATCATTTGCGATTAAAATACAATCGGCGCCTAAGCCTTGGGTCCATGAAAAAGCCACTTGACCATGTAACAAGCGATGATCGACTCTTAACAATTTAATCATTTCATTTCCTCCTAAAATTCTTCTTCTAAAATTTCTTTACTAGATAACTCATTACAATAACAAAAACTTTCTTGTCCGTTTTCAACGGCACGTTTTACTAAATCAACTAATGAATCAACAGTATTTATTTGGGTATATATTTCAATTAACGTTGCTAAATTTAATCCTGAAATTAAATGCATTGCTTGTTTCCCCACATAATTAAAGAATTCGTTATTCACGCTTCCGCCAAATAGGTCTGTAATCACAATTAATTCATTTTGTTGATTGTTCTTTAAAATGTCTTTGACCGTCTTGGCTAAATCATAAGGTTGTTCCATATAAGCGCAAAGACATTCCACATTCTTTGTTTCACCACAAATTAAAGCTAATGATGTCTGAATCCCTGCAGCGAAATTACCATGTGTTGCCAGAATAATTTTACGTTCCATTTTCTTCACCTCACTTACTTCTTTACATAGCAAAAAGAGTGCCAAAAAAGTGGCACTCTCTCCTTTTTATTTTAAAAATCGCTTTCTGCGTTGTTAAACTCCGTTTTTCCAAACAACACATCATAAACATAAAAAAGCTCCGATTCAGGTATATTGACACTATAAACTTTTTCAATGACACTAAACGCCTCTTTCAACTCTTGCAAGACCGTTCTTTGACACTGCTTTAGTTGTTCGGCGCCATTATAATTTTCAATAGGTTCATTCCGGATTAATCGTTCAATTAAACAACTGACATGGACATATACCGCCAATTTACGATCATTTTGAATCGTTTGTTGCCACCGCTCTTCTAATTGAATTAAAAAGACTTCTACTTGTCGAATAATTTTTTCTGTATCTAAAATCGTCACTGATTGAATGACCCGATCTAATGAAAAGTTACGAATCAACTCATGATTTACATAGGACAGCATATCTTTAGTTAATTCTCTCTTTGTCCATTCTAAAAGGGTCGTAATTCCTTTTCCTGCAATCAACTCTTCTAAAGAGATATACGGGAGGTCATTTGAAGACGGGTTGTTTGTACCGATGATGCCGACAATCTCATATTCTGGGAAACTTTCTTTGATCGATTCTGCATTACGTAATTGATTATATTCACAAGGAATAATCTTTAATTGTGCTTCTGCAGGTAAACTTTTTTCAAGTAAATCTCTAATTTTAACGGCTGTACCAATTCCGGTACTACACGTTGTTAAAATGACACGTTCCGTTTTATTTTCAGGTAATATGATTTCCCATTCATTTGGATGAACCGTTAACGCTTTTTGGGGCAATTCTTCAAAAGAAACTTCGTCTTTAATGGCTTCTCCTATAGACAGAGCCAAGCTTGTTGTCACATTATTCATTAATAAAAAAGGACCTTCTTCTTCTGCCGGAAAATACTGATAAATTTCTTTCAATGAACCCATATCAAAAAGAATTACTAAACCATTCCTCGTTTCTTGACGTTCCATATAGTGAATTAAGTGTTCGGAAATTTTTTTGGGAGTAACATCTAACGGCATGTCAAACGATTGAAAAATTGGCACATTTAACAGCCGATTTGCAACATTCGCAATACTACTTGCTGTGGCATATCCGTGGGCAACAATCACCGCTTTCGGATAGTGACTTTCCTTTACTGAACCCGAAGAGTGAAGATAAATGGTGACAATAATTCGATCCATCTGGGATAGCTCAATATCTAATGAACGTTTCACTAAAGTTAACAGTTGTTCAGCGTAGCCATAACTAGTTGCTAATTTAGTTTGAACTTCTGTTAAAAGTTCGTCAATGACTGTTGTAGGTTCTTTTTCTGGAAACCAATCAATACATCTTCGTTGAAACAGATAGGTGCTTAATGCATAGACTAAACTGCCATTAAACCGAATTTGATAAGACGATTCAATCGTTTCCAATAATTGACGGATATTTTGCGTAATAAACAATAGCATTTCGTGATTTTTCTCTCGCTTCTTTTCAAATAATAAATCATCGAATAAGCGTTCAATTTCTTTCGAGATGTCGTTATTGGCAGTGGAAAGATGATGATGGTGAGAGACATAAAGACGAAGGATTCGTTCATAACTCTGGATAATTCTTCTTTGCGCAAGCTCTGTTTCCTCTAACAAACTAACCAGATTTGTTTGCCCATCTAAACGAATAGGCAATTCATTTTCATCAGGAGCTAGTCTGATCGATTGATCCAGAAATTCTTTCGGTAGATCGTGCAAAGTGATTGGAATAACATGTTTGTCAAGATTGACGGCAAAGCTGCGTGCAGTAATAATTTTTATATTATTTCTTAATTCACCTACATTGCCTACATAATGGTGGTTTTCTAAAAGTTGGATAACTTGTGGCGTGATAGTAACTGCTTTTTGAATAGCTTGCTGTTCCTCATAAAATGCTCGCATAATTAATTGTTTTCTTTCCGCTTGAGTGCGTTCAGCAAGACTTGGGATTTTAATTTGAATAGGAATTCGTCTTAAAAATGTCGTTAAAAAGGTGCTAGAAATTTCTTCAGTTGTGGCAAAGCACAACCGACACGTAACAGGAATGGGCCGATTGGTTTCACCCATCCGATAAATGATACCCTGATCTAAAAATGTAAACAATTTTTCCTGCCCTTCAGGACTCAAACGATGAACTTCATCTAAAAATAAAACGCCCCCTTCTGCACTTTGAAAGACCCCAATTTTATCGGAATCTGCTCCCGTAAAAGCGCCTTTAAGATGCCCAAATAATTGACTAGTTAAAAGCTCTGGATTGTTGGCATATTGCGCACAATTAACTGTCACAAAAGGTGCTGAATCGTCAAGTAGTTCTTTTGAAAGACAAAACTGATAATATAAGGATGCTAAAAAACTTTTACCCGTACCACTTTCACCTGTAATTAAGACAGGCAATCCACCGCCAGGATAAAGCGCTGCCATTTTTAATTGTTCGATGGTCTGGGCTAAACTACCTCGATAACCAATGACCGACTGAAAAAAATCACTTTTGCGATCAAAAACAGGCTGTTCATCGATCATTTCTTGGAAACTTTGATAAACAGTTCTTTTTAAAAGATAGTTTTGTTGTTGAAACGCTTCTTTATGAAAAAAGTAAACTGGTCGTGTATTGATCTTAACTAGAATCCCTTCTTCGTTTAACTGATTTAAATAGTGACTAGCTGTATTTCGTTTGATAGAAAATGTCGTTGCAATATTGCTTGCTGTGAAAATTTCACTGACTAAAGATGGTTCAAAAAAAGCTGTTTGATTGCGTAAATAATCAACAATTTGCATTTTTAACATAAAATCACCTCTCATTTATCATAACGTACCTAAAAAAAACGTCAATATTCAAAATTTCTTTTGTTATTTTTCTTTATATAAGGAGCCCATTTTTTATGTTATTTAATCACAGGAACCTGATTCTATCATTGCAGAATAGGCTTTCATTCAGTATACTGTAAATAGAGGAACAAGAAACGAATTGGATAATTAGGCACTGAAAGAACGCACCACCGTTCTGAATGTTTCGAAACACACAACAGGTTATCGAAATGGCCATTGGAGAAAAATTCCTTTTTCTCCGAGGTTAGCGATTGTGACATGTTGCAATCGTTTTTTGTCCTTAAAATGTTGAGAAAAAGAAAAAAGGCACTTTGCATGTCAGCACCACCTGACAAACAAAGCCCTTCATAGACAGCACAACCTATCTATTCCAGTTGCCTTTTTTGCTAGTTACACTAGCTAATTTTAGTGTACCCGATTTTCAGTGAAATTACTAGCATCTTTAAAATTTTTACTGAAACGATCAGCCTGTGCAATGAACTAGTTTTCTTCAGCGGCGGCAACCGCTGAGAAGCTTTTTCTCAAATTTTAAGTGAATAATGTATCATAAACTTTTTTGGCATATCCATCCGTCATATTACATACAAAGTCCACCGCCATTTTCAAACGATAATAGTCTTTTTCTGCTTCTGTAGCGTTCTTTGCTTCTCTTCTATACAACGCTTTCGCGCTTTCCGAAATATTATTAAAGATTCGCTCCTCATACTTATTCATGGAAACTTTTTCATATTTCAGTACGACTGGAACAAATTCATCTAGTAAACGATTGATGATATTGAAGCCCAATACCTCTTGATCCAAAATTGTTTTTGTTTGAAAAACATAGACTCTAGAAAAGTTTTTTAATGCCTGAAAGCATTTCACTTCATCACAATCTTCAATGATAATTTCATTATGATAGATACCTCTCATAATTAAGTCATAATGATTAGCAAAATTTTTCGCTACGCTTTGACAAACAGCTCTTTGTGTCTTTCTCAAAAATTCTTGTAAGGTAGCTTCTTCTGTTTTATCTTTTTCTAACATTAAAAATTTTTTTGTTCCTGTTTGCGCATCAACAAACTGCTTTAAATCTTGATAGCTGTATAAACCATAATTATAGGCATCTTCGATATCTGAAAAAGTATAGGCGATATCATCTGAAGCTTCTAACAAAAAGACTAATGGGTGTCGCTTATTTTGTGTTCCTGTCGCAAATTTAATGGCGTTAAACACTTGTTTTTCCGAGTAAAAATAGCCAACTTTTTTAGACAAAAGCTGTTGCTTATTTAATTGATCTGAAGATGCCGTATATTTGATAACTGTATCTAATGTCGTGGCTGTTAGTTTCATTCCTGCTTTAGAAGTCCCATTATCATGATGCAGTTTTGTTAAAAGTCGGATGGTTTGAGCGTTTCCTTCAAAGTTAAGAAAATCATTTTGTTGTTGCTCCGAAAAATCAGACCAACAAGCATACAAAGGACCATTTTTTTCAAACCAAATACGAATGGCTTCTTCCCCAAAATGTCCAAAAGGGGGATTGCCGATATCATGGATTAATGCAGCTGTTTCTAACAACCGATAGCATTCTGATAATTCCATAACCTCAATGTTTCGTTCGTTCAACTGTGAAATAACTAATCTAAGTATATCCCTGCTATGCATTGCCACTTCTAAGCTATGTGTTAAACGTGTTCTTACAAAATCATTACGTTCTAAAGGAAAAACTTGTGTTTTATCTTGTAAGCGTCTAAATGCATCACTTTTAATTACTCTACGATAGTCACTATCAAAAGATTTACGAAGTTCTGTGGCTAAATCAACTTGCTTATTTAACCAGTCATTTTGATATTGTTTGCCATTATCAGAAATGCGATATGTACCAACCAACTGACGCCAATTCATTTTCATTTATTACCTCCTCCAATTACTCTACCTTCTCTAAATAAGAGACGTAAATATTTTTACATTTACCAATATCACTGAATTCCCGATTGTTATACGCCTTATCCTTTTTCAATTTAAACCGCACTTTTTCGCCTTCTTGAAAAGTTCCCCACGTAAGAAAAAAGAATAGCCAATGGCTTTCATCCTCTGATAGCGTGTCTAACCCTAAGCTTTTAGGCTCAATTAAGCTAGGTAATTTGAAACAGTCATACACCCCTTTTGCTGTGCCATACACAGGACGATGAGTGCTAAGAGTCGTTTCAAAATATCCCTTTTCATCAGGTTTTAAATAACTTGCTTGCCGAATCAGTTGTGTCAGTTTATTTTGGAATGGCTGAATATTTTTCTCAACGTTTAGTTCAAAATCTGGCTCAGCTTGTACATCTGTGTCATGAGATAACTTTTTTAATAAGCAGTTTATTTCATTAGTACTTGTCTTATCATTAAACGCAATCGCCAAACGCTCACTACTAATAACACCTTTCATATCTTTCATAGAAAAATTATTTAACGCAATTGGATAGTGTTTATCTGATAGCATCCAAGAAGCACCCATTTCGTTTAAACATGGAATACTCTGATAATAATGATCAGATAAAAAATACAGCATGACAGGTTGATTGGTTAGCTCCCTTTTAATCGTGTCAAAAATTAATTCTCCTGGCTGTACACCTGTTTCAATAGTGGAACTATAAAAAATATCCTGTGTTCGAAACCCAAACTTTTTCAATAATTGGATAAACGCATCCACATATTCTTGATCCTTTGAACTATGACTAATAAAAATCTTTTTCCCGTTGCTCACTACTCAACATCCTCCAAGTTAAATTTGTGTTTTCATTTTTTTGTGAAATTCTATACTATTTCTTTAAGCGTACAGCGTTATCTGAAACCAGTCAATACTAAAATTATAAAATAACAATTATTTTGTTTTATTAATTTTTTATATAATGTTGTTTTGTTAATGTTTTGTTATTTTTAAACAAGTGATTATAGAGCGATGTACGGTTGAAGTTATTTCTAATCTATTTTTTTCAATATTTTTATAAATATAAAAAAACACGCCTTTCTTTGCAGAAAGGCGTGTTTTTACGTCCGAGTATAAGGAGAATTGGTTCATTAACCAATTGTCCCTTTAAGCGTTATTCATTTAATGAATTATTTGTTTTTTAAGTTGTAGAAAGATTTTAAGCCTTTGTATTCAGCTACATCGCCTAATTGATCTTCAATACGTAATAATTGGTTGTATTTAGCAATACGGTCAGTACGGCTTAATGAACCAGTTTTGATTTGGCCAGCGTTTGTTGCAACAGCGATATCAGAGATTGTTGAATCTTCTGTTTCACCAGAACGGTGAGATACAACTGCAGTGTAGCCAGCTTCTTTAGCCATTTCGATTGCTTCAAATGTTTCAGTTAAAGTACCGATTTGGTTAACTTTGATTAGGATTGAGTTAGCGATACCTTTTTCGATACCTTCAGCTAATTTAGTTGTGTTTGTTACGAATAAATCGTCACCAACTAATTGAACTTTGTCGCCTAATACTTCAGTTAATTTTTTGAATCCGTCCCAGTCGTTTTCGTCTAAGCCGTCTTCGATTGAAATGATTGGGTATTTAGAAACTAATTCTTCGTAGAACGCGATCATTTCTTCAGTTGTTTTTTCGCCTTCGCCTGAGTCAGCTAAAACGTAAACGCCTTTTTCTTTGTCGTAGAATTCTGAAGAAGCAGCATCCATAGCAAGAACAACGTCTTTACCAGGAACATAGCCAGCTTTTTCGATAGCTTCGATGATTACTTCGAAACCTTCTTCGTTTGAACCTAAGTTAGGAGCGAAACCACCTTCGTCACCTACTGAAGTAGCTAAGCCACGACCTTTTAAGATTGAAGCTAATGCGTGGAATACTTCTGCACCCATACGTAAAGCTTCTTTGAATGTAGGCGCACCTACAGGCATGATCATGAATTCTTGGAAGTCAATACTGTTGTCAGCATGTGATCCACCGTTGATGATGTTCATCATTGGAGTTGGTAATACTTTTGTATTGAATCCGCCTAAGTAGTGATATAAAGGCACTTCTAGGTAATCAGCAGCAGCACGAGCTACGGCGATAGACACACCAAGAATAGCGTTAGCACCTAATTTACCTTTGTTAGGAGTTCCATCTAAATCGATCATTGCTTTATCGATAGCCATTTGATCGCGTACATCGTAACCGATGATTGCTTCAGCAATGATGTTGTTTACGTTATCTACAGCTTTAGTAACACCTTTACCTAAGTAACGAGCTTTGTCGCCATCACGTAATTCAACTGCTTCGTATTCACCAGTTGAAGCTCCTGAAGGAACCATTCCACGGCCGAAAGCTCCGCTTTCAGTGTAAACTTCTACTTCGATTGTTGGGTTACCGCGTGAGTCTAAGACTTCGCGTGCGTAAATATCAGTAATAATTGACATGTTTTGTCTCTCCTTTGAGTTTGTATTTATACTAAGGGGATTCCCTCATGTATGATTGTAGTTAATTCTCGCAAACTATGCAAACATTTTTTTGCAAAAGTCATTGAGAAAACGTTACCGTTAGTGATTTCTTATTTTACAGCATCTAATAAAGCTAGGAATGAATCTGCTTCTAAGCTTGCGCCGCCGACTAAAGCACCGTCAACGTTTTCTTTTGCCATATATTCAGCGATGTTTTCTGGTTTAACAGAACCACCGTATTGAATACGAACAGCTTCAGAAACTTCTTTGCCGTATAATTTTTCAACTGTTGAACGAACAACACCACAGATTTCATCTGCAATATTAGCATCTGCAGATTTACCAGTTCCGATTGCCCAGATTGGTTCGTAAGCGATAACCATTGAAGCAACTTGTTCGTTTGATAAACCAACTAAGCCGTTAGTGATTTGACCTTCGATCCATTCCGCTGTTTTACCAGCTTCATACGTTTCTAAAGTTTCACCACAACAGAAGATTGGTGTCATACCATTTGCAAAGATTGCTTTGGCTTTTTTATTGATATCTTCATCTGTTTCGTGGAAATATTCGCGACGTTCAGAGTGTCCGATAATCACATAGTCTACACCTAAATCTGCAATTGCAGCTGGTGAGTTTTCACCAGTGAAGGCACCAGCGTTTTCCCAGTAGCAGTTTTGTGCAGCTAATTTCACTTCAGAATCTTTTAGGTTCCAAGCTAAAGGAGCTAAGAATAATGCTGGAGATCCAATCACAGCGTCAACAACGTCGTTTGATGGAACAGCATTTTTTACTGCTTCTGCAAAGCTTTGTGCTTCGCTTAAAGTTTTGTTCATTTTCCAGTTACCAGCGATAATTGGTTTGCGCATGAAAAGCACATCCTTTTCTTTTTTTAAAAATATTGTCTTTTAAACTGATTATTTATCGTTAATAGAAGCTAAACCTGGTAAAGTTTTGCCTTCTAATAATTCTAAACTTGCTCCGCCACCTGTTGAGATGTGAGAGAATTTGTTTTCGTAGCCTAATTGAATTGCTGCAGCAGCAGAGTCCCCGCCACCGATGATTGTTGTTGCGTCTTCTAAATTAGCAATCGCTTCACAAACACCAATTGTTCCTTTGGCAAAGTTACTCATTTCAAATACGCCCATTGGTCCATTCCAAACAACTGTTTTCGCACCTTGTAATTCGTTAGCAAATAATTCAATTGTTTTTTCACCAATATCCAAGCCTTCTTCATCATCTGGGATTTCAGTTGAAGGAACCGTGTGGAAAGGAGCGTCATTGCTGAACTCTTTAGAGACAACTGTATCAACCGGTAAAACTAATTTGTCGCCAGCTTTTTCCATTAAGCTTTTCGCTAAGTCCACTTTATCTTCTTCAAGTAAAGATAAACCAACACTATAGCCTTGTGCTTTCATGAATGTGTAAGCCATACCGCCACCGATTAAAATTTTATCGGCTTTTTCAATTAGGTTTTCAATGACAGCGATTTTGTCAGAAACTTTAGCGCCACCCAAGATTGCTACGAATGGACGTTTTGGATTTTCAACAGCTTCGCCGATGAATTTAATTTCTTTTTCCATTAAGAAACCAGCAACTGTTGGGATACCAGTTGAAGCAATTCCAACGTTTGAGGCATGTGCACGGTGTGCAGTACCAAAAGCATCATTGACAAATACATCGCCTAAAGAAGCCCAGTATTTACCCAATTCAGCGTCATTGCCGCTTTCTTTTTTGCCGTCAACATCTTCAAAACGAGTGTTTTCAAATACTAAAACGTCGCCGTCTTTCATATTGTTAACAGCGTCTTCTAATTCTTTACCACGTGTTTCTGGAACAAAAGTAACTGGTTGACCTAGTAATTCGCTTAAACGTTCAGCCACTGGTTTTAATGATTTGCCAGCTTTGTCTTCTTCTGTTTTTACACGACCTAAATGAGAGAAAAGAATTGCTTTTCCGCCATTTTCAATCACGTATTTGATTGTTGGTAAAGCCGCTACGATACGATTATCGTTTGTGATCACGCCATCTTTTAACGGAACGTTAAAGTCAACACGGACAAGGACTTTTTTGTCTTTTAAATCTACATCTTTAATTGTCTTTTTAGCCATGAGTAGACCTCCTGTATTGTCAATTTTAGGATTTTTCTTTTTTAAAAAAAGAAAGCGGAGAAGCGCGTTGCTTCCCCGCTTATTATTTCACAATTGTTCAAATTTCACTAATGATAAGAATGAATCTTATAAGTTAGCGAAGTATTCTAAAGTACGAACTAATTGAGCAGTGTATGACATTTCGTTGTCATACCAAGCAACAGTTTTAACTAATTGTTTGTCGCCAACTGTCATAACTTTTGTTTGAGTTGCATCGAATAATGAACCGTAAGTCATACCTACGATATCAGAAGAAACGATTTCGTCTGTGTTATAACCATAAGATTCGTTAGCAGCTTTTTCCATTACTGCATTCACTTCATCAACAGTAACTTCTTTGTCTAATACAGTAACTAATTCAGTTAATGAACCAGTTGCTACAGGAACACGTTGAGCAGCGCCATCTAATTTACCGTTCAATTCTGGGATTACTAAGCCGATTGCTTTAGCAGCACCAGTTGAGTTAGGTACGATGTTTGCAGCAGCAGCGCGCGCACGACGGAAGTCGCCTTTAGGATGTGGTCCGTCTAATGTCATTTGGTCACCTGTGTAAGCGTGGATAGTTGTCATTAAACCTTCAACAACACCAAAGTTGTCATGTAAAGCTTTAGCCATTGGAGCTAAGCAGTTTGTAGTACAAGAAGCGCCTGAAATTACAGTTTCTTCTCCAGTTAATGTTTCATGGTTTGTGTTGTAAACGATTGTTGGTACATCGTTACCACCAGGAGCTGAAATAACTACACGTTTTGCACCAGCAGTTAAATGTTTTTCAGCAGCTTCTTTAGAAGTAAAGAAACCAGTACATTCTAAAACGATGTCTACGCCTAATTCGCCCCATGGTAATTCTTCAGGGTTACGGTTAGCTAAAACTTTGATTTCTTTGCCGTTAACGTTGAATGAACCTTCGTGAACTTCAACTGTACCGTTGAAACGGCCTTGAGTTGTGTCATATTTTAACAAGTGTGCTAACATTTTAGCATCTGTTAAGTCGTTGATTGCAACTACTTCGATTCCTTCTACATCTTGGATACGACGGAAAGCTAAGCGTCCGATACGTCCAAATCCATTAATACCTACTTTAACTGTCATTAAAGATTTCCTCCTTATGAAAATCAAAAATTTTTTATTTTAAAGGGTTACCCCTTTTAAAATCTCGTTTGCGGCAGCTTCATCTGTGATGAGCCACGTTTGTTTTGGTGCATTTTTCATATATGCGCGAATGGCTTTGGCTTTCGTTTTGCCGCCCGCAATTGCGACGACATAGGGAATTTCTTGTAAGTTTTTTAATTGAAGGCCAATTCGTGGAATTTTATAGACCACTTTTCCTTCTTCATCAAAGAAATAACCAAACGATTCTGCCACGGCATTTTTTTGTTTGAGCATAACCATTTCGTCATCAGACATTTTTCGGCGTGCCGCCATGTGCAACGCTCGACCAATACTGTGCACCACACAGTTGGCATGACTAATTAACGTAAGAACTTCTTGAATCGAGGGTTCTTGTAATAAACTATTATACGTTTCACGACTCAATTGTTCTGGGACATATAACGCCCGGTAGTTACCACCCGTTTTGTTGGCCATTACAGCACTAATTGAATTGGCTTGGACAGAAACTGCTTCACCAATCCCTCCTCTGGCTGGAACAAACAAATTATGACGTTTTTCAGTTTCTAGTGATCCCATATTTTCGGCCACCATGGCCATTGTTGTCCCACCCATAACCGCAATTGTATTCTCACCATTTGGTAAGAGTAAATTCAGCGTATTGGTTAAGACATCTCCAAAGTCCGAAAGAACTTTCTTTTGGATATCACTATCTCCTGCAACAACGATACAACGTTGAATGCCAAAGTACTGTGTCATTTCTTTTTCGATTTGGTGCATGCCAAGCAATTGATTCATGACTAATTCTAAGCCTTGATAGACTTCCAAACCGCGTTCTGTTAATGTCATTCCGCTTTTTGAAGGTTCAATCAGGTTGAGCTGCTTCAAAACATCTGTTTCTGTACGCAAGACTCGCTCTGTAATTCCCATCGTTTCTGATAAACTTCTACGTCCAATAGGTTGCATCCAATAAATATTGCGAAGAATTTGGAATCTTTCTTGTAATACATCGAGCATATCTGGAGCAACTGCTTCAATCATTTTAAATTCTTTTAACATGATGCGCTCCTTTTGTGGGTCGAAATATGTCCAAGTAAGACTGAAAACGACCTATGAACTTTAAAAAAATAGAATTGATGTTCGTTTTTCCTACTATTTATTCATAACAGTATTAAAAGTACTTATCAATTACACACTTAGTGTACCAGTTTTTTTAGGTCTTTTCAATAAAAATGATTCTTTTTTCATCGTTTTCTTTCAAATCCAAACAAAGCATTCGTTTGTGGGAAACAATAGCGACTTATTTCCGAATAATCAGATCTAATTAAACCAAAAGCAAAGGAATTCACGAACGTCTTTCAATTAACTTCTTGTTTAAATGGGAATTTCAGGTCCTCACACAAAGCATTTTTTTACTTATTTTTCAAAAAAAGCAACGAAAGAATAGACACAGCCATTCTCTCGTTGCTTCATATCCTTTTATTTGTAATCTTCTTCGTAAAAACGTCCTAAAATTTTAACATTATCTGAGATGCTGACAAAGGCATTCGGATCACTTTCTTTCATGGCTGCTTCTAAACTTGGCAACTCAAAGCGTGTCACAATAGTTAGCAAAACAGTTTGGCGGTCGTGGCGATATGCCCCTTCCGCTTCATGAATAATTGTAATACCGCGGCGCATTTTCTTTTGAATCTCATCCACGACTCGATCTGGGTTTTTGGTGACAATCATAACTTGCATTTTCTTTTGCTTAGTATAAACGGCATCTGTGACCTTCCCACTTACAAAAATTGATAACGCACTGTAGAACATGTACTGCCAGCCAAATAAATAACCTGCAACGAAGACAATTAGTGCGTTAAAATAAATTGAAATCGAGCCAACGGAACGCCCCGTTTTTTTCCGAATGGTAATGCTTAGAATATCTAAGCCCCCAGAAGAAACCCCGTTTTTTAAGACAAAACCAATTCCTGATCCAGAAATCGCCCCACCAAAAATAGCACAGATAATTGGATCTTGGGTCATCACCGTTTGCGGAACAATATGCATAAATAATGAAGTTAAAGTCACGGTAATGAAAGTAAAAATTGTAAACTTCTTACCTATTTTCTTCCACGCAATAAAGAATAACGGCACATTTAAAAGATACAATGTAATGGAGACAGGCACATTAAAACCCACAATTTTTGTTGAGAGGGTTGTTAAAATTTGTGCCAAGCCTGTTAAGCCACTGGAATAAATATTTCCTGGTTGATAGAAAAAGTTCATGGCAATTGATGCAAGAATAGCATAGACAATCGACACAGAAAATTTTGTTGTATAGTCATGAACTGGCAGTCCGTCATAAATTTTTTTCATAAATAATAGCCTCGTTTCAGGTTTTCAATAAATTACATTTCTTTTCATATTATACGTGGTTTACCGAGAGAAAAAAAGAGATTCCTATAATAATTACGGAAGATTCATCAAATGTTTATAGAAATGAAAAAAGAACGAAATCTTAACGATTTCGTTCTTGGGTTGTTTCATAATGGGCTCTTGGTCCACCAATATATTTAGGACGAGAATATAATGCTGTAACATGAGCCGCACCTAACGTTCGAATGCTCAAGCGAAGAGGAACTTGCACATGTTTTACATGCATACCGATAGATGTATCGCCAATGTCAATCCCTGCTTGAGCAACAATATGCTCCACTTCCACAGGTTCATCAAATTTTTCAAAGGCAGCCACTGAACAAGAACCGCCAGCATGTAATTGTGGTACTACCGAGACAATTTCAAATCCTTTTTCTTCAGCCACACGACGTTCCATCGCTAAAGCACGATTAATATGTTCGCATCCCTGGACAGCCAAAGAGATGCCTTTTTTATCTAATTGTTCAATTAAGGTTGAGACAATCCATTGTCCTACTTCGGCACTGGAATTTTTACCAATGACGCCACCTACTACCTCGCTGGTGGTACAACCTAAAACAAATAGGTCCTCTTTTTGTAAATTTCCTGCTGTAATGACTTCTTCTGTAATTGTCACTAACTGTTCTTTTAACATTTTTTCATCGATAGTCATTTGTTCATCCTTCTTTCTTCTAAACGACCATTTTTTGGTAACACACGTTTTAATGTTTGACTAAGAGGCAATGCTACAATCACCCCAAATAAGGATTGAATGATATTCCCTGGTAAAGAGGCAATCCCCGCACCCACGCCGTAAAGCCAGCTAGTCGCTAAAGCATACCCGCTAATCATGAGGAGACTGGCTAAAAGTAATCCTAGCGTTTGCATCTTTTTATTTTTATTAAAGAAGTGACCTGCTAACCAACCTTGTCCGCCATGAATCAATAACGAAAAAACGAACCATTGTGGATAGCCTGACAATAAATCAATTAAGCCACCGCTTAAAGCTCCGACTGTCAAGCCACCAATCGGACCAAAAAGTAAACTAGCAATGTAAATCCCTGCATCCGCCAATGTAACAAAGCCATTTGTTGCTGGGACGGGGATAATAAAGACCATTGACACAGCCACTGTTAAAGCGGTAATTACTGCATATAGACTAATTTTTCTTGTCATTATCCGCCACACCTCCTGCTAGTAATCCTTCATGCCACACACTTCCAAAAGCTGCATTTAGCTGGACCCCAGAAACAATGGCTTCATGAACGTATGTTTTTGCTAAATCAACTGCTTCAATTAACGGATATCCTTTAACTAAATTCGCACCAATTGCAGAGGCAAAGGAACAACCAGCGCCATCAATGGTGTGGGCCATTACTTTTTCTTTGACCAATTGAATATGTTGTTGTCCATCATAAAAAAAGTCACGTGCTTCTTGGCCAAGCCAACGATTACCACCTTTAATCACCACCGTTGCCGCTCCTAAAGAGTTTAACTCTTCCGCCGCTTGTTGGACTTCTTCGACGGTTGTTAATTTTCTACCAATGAGTAATTCTGCTTCTTTTAAATTAGGCGTTATAATCGTTGCGAATGGAAAAAGTTTTTCAATCAATAACTGCATGTATCTTTTTTCATAAACTGAAGTCGTTTCTTTAAAAGCCAAGACAGGATCCAACACCACCGGCAGACCTGCGTGCTTTTTCAAAAAGGTTACAATTTGTAACATACTTTCTTCACTGTGAATCAAGCCAATCTTGATGCCGTCTAAACTCCCGGCAGGTATGGAAGCGAGTTGCTCTTTCACCAAAGAAGTCTCCAGGTCATGAATCTGAAAATGATTCTTGGGGGCTGTAGCAAGGCAAGTTAAAGTTGATAAGCCAAAGACTTGATGATTTTCAAACGTTTTTAAATCTGTTTGAATCCCGCCACCTGAAAAAGGATCGGAACCGCCAATTGTTAAAATTATTTTTGTCATTTGTTTCGCTCCTTTATACACTCAGTTATCATACAAAGTTTTCTAAAAAGAAAAAACAGCCAATTGGCAGATTTTTAGCTCAGCCACTTTTTAAGTCTTTCGTTATCTTTTTCCTTCCCAAAGAAAGAGTGACCTCATCCGTCAATGAAGTCACTCTTTCTTTGGATTTAACACTTATTCGTCAATGGCTGTTACATCAATGTTTAATTCAAACAATTGTAATGGAGAAACTAAACTTGGTGCGTTGTTCATTGGGTCAATTGCTTTCCCGTTTTTAGGAAAGGCAATCACTTCACGAATATTTTCTTCCCCAGCCAATAGCATTGCTAAGCGGTCTAGCCCTAAAGCAATCCCTCCATGTGGCGGGAAGCCGTAATCTAATGCGTCTAGCAAGAAACCAAATTGGTCTTGTGCTTCTTCTTTTGTAAAACCTAACGTTTCAAACATTTTTTCTTGTAATTCTCGTGTATGGATCCGTAATGAGCCGCCACCTAATTCGTAGCCGTTTAAGACAACATCGTAAGCTTCAGCATACACAGAGGCTGGGTCTGTTGCTAAGCGGGCCACATCCTCTGCTTTTGGTTGTGTAAATGGATGATGAGCAGAAACATAGCGGCCAGCTTCTTCATCATATTCAAACAACGGCCAATCCACAATCCATAAGAAATTAAATTTCGATTCATCAATTAAACCTAATTCTTTACCTAAACGTGTACGTACCGCACCTAAAGCAGCGGCTACGATTTCAGGTTTATCGGCACCAAACATTAAAATATCACCGACTTCTGCATTGGTAGCAGCAATTAATTCATCACTAACTTCTGTTAAGAATTTAGCAATCGGTCCTTTTAAGCCATCTTCTTCAACTTTTAACCAAGCTAAGCCTTTTGCACCAAATTGACTCACATACTTACCTAAGTTATCCATATCCTTACGAGAATACTTATCTGCGGCGCCTTTTGCATTCAAAGCCTTCACATGTCCACCATTTTCCAACGCTGCTTGGAAAACTTTGAAGTCTACGTCTTTCACTACATCTGCAACATCAATTAATTCCATAGCAAAACGAGTGTCGGGTTTATCGCTACCATAGCGTGCCATTGCTTCGTCATAGCTCATTCGTGGAAACGGAACAGAAATCTCAATTCCTTTTGTCTCTTTCATCACTTCAGCCAACATATTTTCTGTATATGTTTGAATTTCTTCTGGTGTTAAAAAGGTCGTTTCGATATCGATTTGTGTAAATTCTGGCTGACGGTCGCCTCGTAAATCTTCATCACGGAAACAACGAACGATTTGGTAATAGCGATCGAAGCCTGCCCCCATTAATAATTGTTTAAAGAGTTGTGGTGATTGTGGTAAAGCATAAAAATGACCGGCATGGACACGAGAAGGAACCAAATAATCGCGAGCGCCTTCTGGTGTTGATTTGCCTAAATAAGGAGTTTCAATGTCTAAAAAGTCATGATTATCTAAATAGTGACGGATTGTTTTCGTTACTTGGTGACGTAATTTAATGTTGTTTGTCATTGATGGACGACGCAAATCTAAATAACGATATTTCATGCGCAATTCGTCATTAACGTTATTGTCATCTTCAATGGTAAATGGCGTTGTTTTCGCAGTATTTAAAATCGTAATGTCAGTCGCCATCACTTCAAACTCGCCAGTTTTCATTTTGGGATTAATCGCTTCTTTATCACGATAAACGACTTGACCTTTAACTTCGATGACGTATTCACTACGACATTTATCAGCAATTTCCCATGCTTCTTTTGACTTTTCTGGGTTAAAGACCACTTGGACGATTCCTTCACGGTCACGTAAATCAATAAAGATAACGCCTCCTAAGTCACGACGTTTTTGAACCCATCCTTTTAATACAACTTCTTTTTCAATAAATTCGGCAGATACATTGCCGCAATAGGTTGTGCGTTTTGCCATTTCTCAATCTCTCCTTTTTATTCTTCAATCATTTTTGTCATCATTTCGTCATACACTTCATCAAATGAATCATGAATAGCACTTAACGGGAAGGCTTTTTCTTCGCGTGTTGCCATTGATTTTACGTTGACAATGCCTTCATTCAATTCATTTTCACCGATTGTTAAAACTAATTTTGCTTGTAATTTATCGGCCGTTTTAAATTGCGCTTTTGGTTTGCGATTCATGTAATCACGATCAGCTGAGAAACCAAAGTTACGAATGCTTTGAACAAGTTGCAAAGCTGCGACGTTGGTTTCTGAACCAATGCCAACCACATATGCGTCTAATTCAGATAACGCTGGAATCACAACTTCTTCAGCTTCCATTGTTAACAACACTCGCTCAATGCCCATACCAAAACCAAAACCTGGTGTGTCTGGGCCGCCTAATTCTTCAACTAAACCATTGTATCGGCCTCCTGCACAAATAGTTGATTGCGCACCCATTTTAGGCGCTTCACTCATAATTTCAAAAATTGTGTGTGTGTAATAATCCAGGCCGCGAACCATATTACTATCAATTTCATAAGGAATTTCTAGTAAATCTAACATATCAGTTACTGCTTCAAAATGTGCTTTAGATGGTTCATTTAAATAATCTAAAATGGAGGGCGCTTCTGCGACAATCACCTTGTCTTTTTTATCTTTGCTGTCTAACACCCGCAATGGATTTTCGTGTAAGCGACGTTGTGAATCCTCGCTTAATTCTGCCATATGGGGCTCTAAATAATCGATTAATGCTTGACGGTACGTAGCACGTGTTTCTTTATCCCCCAAGGAATTAATAACTAATTTGATTTGTTGGATGCCTAATTGTTTGAAGAAGTCCAAAGCCATAGCCATGATTTCAACATCCAATGCTGGGTTTTCACTACCAAATGCTTCCACACCAATTTGATGGAATTGACGCAAACGACCAGCTTGTGGGCGTTCATAGCGGAACATCGGCCCCATGTAATAGGTTTTATATGGTTTCGTATATTCCGGACCATATAATTTATTTTCAACGAAGGCCCGAACAATTGGCGCTGTCCCCTCAGGACGTAGCGTCACGTGACGGTCTCCTTTATCATAAAAATCATACATTTCTTTTGAAACAATATCTGTGGTATCGCCAACACTGCGAGATATTACTTCATAATGTTCAAAAATCGGGGTTCTGATTTCTTGGTATTGATAATCTTTAAAAATCAAACGAGCTGTTTCTTCCACAAATTGCCATTTTTCAGAAGTTCCTGGCAAAATATCGTTTGTTCCTTTTGGTTTTTGATAACTCATTGTCTTTCTCTCCTTCTATCATTCCACAAAAATGTGTGCGCCATTTTCTTTTTTCTAAAAATGAAAAAAGCCCTTGTATGTTGAACATACAAGGGCGTAAAAGTCTCTTTTACACGGTACCACCTAGTTTTGAAAGATTTTACTCTTTCCTCAACGATTAACGCTCGTAACGGGACGGCTTTTCTTCCGTCCATCTCCAGAATGTCTTTCACTTTCACTGTTGAAGTTGCTCTCAGCCACGGCAACTCTCTCTTCGCAGACAGATGAAACTTACTCGTTCCTTCGTAGATTTTTAATATTATCTATAAACTACTAAAGTTCTCTTAGAAAGTCAAGGGGTTCCGACAGGAAAATCAATTATTTTTCTCGTGTATCAATCACAATGGTCACTGGACCATCATTGGTCAACGACACTTGCATATCCGCGCCAAATTCTCCTGTGGCTACCGCTATTCCTTCTGCTTCTAATTGTTGATTAAATAATTCATACAAAGGAATCGCCACATCTGGACGAGCCGCTTCAATAAAACTGGGACGATTGCCTTTTTTAGTTTTTGCATAGAGGGTAAATTGAGAGATACTCAAAATTGATCCTTCAATCTCTTGAATACTGCGATTCATTTTTCCTTCGTCATCTTCAAAAACACGTAATTTACTGATTTTGCCAACAACATAAGCCACATCTTCTGGCGTGTCTTCTTGATGAATGCCCACCAGCACCATGAAGCCTTGTTTGATTTGTCCCACTATCTGCTCTTCTATCGCAACTTGTGCTTGACTGACTCTTTGAATAACTACTTTCATCTTTTTTGCCTCACTTTTAACACTTACCCATTGGTTCGACGAACACTATAAACATCTGGTACACTTTTAATTTTGTCAACGATGGTTTTTAAATGAGAAAGGTTTTGAATTTTCACAGTAACATGAATCTGGGCCATCTTATCTTTGGATGGACGAGCTTCAACGCCGACTAAATTTTTTGTCATCGAACTAATGACTTGTAAAACATCACTTAGTAAGCCACTACGATCATAGCCGTAAATCTCCAAATCGGCAGCGTATTCTTTGCGACTGTGCTCGGTATCTTCCCACTCAACTTCAATTAGACGTTGTGCTAGTTCTTCTTGATGTTGTACGTTAGGACAGTCCGCACGATGAATTGAAACGCCACGTCCTTTGGTAATGTAACCAACGATTTCATCACCAGGCACTGGATTACAACAGCGGCTTAAACGAATCAATAGGTTGTCCACCCCTTGAATCACGATGCCGCCTTCATGACGAACTTTCATTTTTTCTGATTCTTTTTTAGCTGGCTGATTTAACAACTCTTCTGCTTCTTGACGTTGGCGTTCCAACTCTTGTTCGCGGCGTTCTTTTTCTGTTAAACGATTGCACACTACTTGCGCACTTACTTCGCCATAACCTACTGCCGCAAATAAATCATCTTCCGTTTGAAATTTAAATTTATCTAACACTTCCGCCATTTTATTCTTCGTTAAAAATTCTTTTGGTGTAAAGCCGATTTCTGTCATGTATTTAATGACAGCATCATGCCCTTTAATAATATTATCTTCACGGTCTTGTTCTTTAAAGAAACGTTTGATTTTATTTTTAGCTTTACTTGTTTTAACCATTTTCAACCAGTCGCGACTAGGTCCGAAAGAATTCGGTGATGTTAGGACTTCAATAATATCCCCATTTTTTAGGACATAGTCTAACTGTACCATTTTGCCGTTGACCTTCGCACCGGTTGTTTTATTCCCAATTTCAGTATGAATGCTGTAGGCAAAATCTAGTGGTCCGGAGCCTTTTGGCAGTTCGGTTACATCTCCGCTTGGCGTAAAGACATAGACTTTGTCGCTAAAAATGTCTTCTTTCACACCTTGCATAAATTCAGAAGCATCATAGCTTTCATCTTGTAATTCAATAATTTCATGGAACCAATCGACTTGCTTCGTCAGTTCATCTGTTTCAATTTTTTCCGCTTTGCCTTCTTTATAGGCCCAGTGAGCCGCCACCCCAAATTCGGCGATTTGGTGCATCTCATGGGTCCGAATTTGGACCTCTACTGGATTCCCTTTTGGTCCAATAACTGTCGTATGGATAGATTGATACATATTCGCTTTTGGCATAGCAATATAATCTTTAAAGCGACCTGGCATTGGTGTCCAACGTGTATGAATCGCCCCTAACACGGCATAGCAATCTTTAATGGAATCGACAATAACACGAATGGCTAATAAGTCATAGATTTCATTAAACTGTTTCTTTTGGTCCTTCATTTTACGATAGATTGAATAAATATGTTTTGGTCGACCATATATTTCTGCGTAAATTTCTAAATCTTCCGTAGCTAAACGAATATCTTCGACTGCTTCTGCCACATAAGCTTCACGTTCATCACGTTTACTTTGCATCAAATTAACAATTCGATAGTATTGGTTGGGGTTAATATAACGTAAGGCCGTATCTTCTAATTCCCATTTAATTCGACTAATCCCTAAGCGATGTGCTAAAGGCGCATAAATTTCTAAAGTTTCTTGCGCAATCCGTCGTTGCTTATCTTCACGTAAATGTTTTAATGTGCGCATATTGTGCAAACGATCGGCTAGTTTCACCATAATGACCCGTAAATCTTGCGCCATTGCCAATAACATTTTCCGATGGTTTTCGGCTAATTGTTCTTCATGAGATTTATATTTAATTTTTCCTAGTTTCGTCACGCCATCGACTAACATTGCGATGTCTTCGCCAAATTCTTCTTTTAAATCGTCCAGTGTTACGTCCGTATCTTCGACAACATCATGTAAAAATCCTGTTGCTACAGTATGGGGATCCATATGTAATTCAGCCAGAATGCCTGCCACTTGAATCGGATGGATGATGTAAGGTTCACCTGATTGTCGGACTTGACCTTCGTGTGCTTTTTCAGCATAAGTTAATGCTTTTTGAACCAACTCAACATGTTCTGGTCCCATATAGGTACTTACAATTTTGATGACCGCTGGGCCTGTCAGTATTTCTTCTTTTGGCATGGTATTCACTCCTCTATGAAGGTGACCTTTGGATAAAGAACACTTCGTTCACGTTTTATCTATTTTAATAAAAAAGAAAAGTACCACTTGAAACAGTAGCACTTTCAACAACTCTATTATACTAAATTTCCCTTAAATTTCAATCACTGTCGCTTTTTTACTCTCTGTTTATTTAAAGAGAATGCCTACAAGAATTTTACAGGCGGGCTTTCGTTTAATTTAAAAGTTCCATTTGGTAGCTAACCGCACTTAAAAGATACAACGGTGCTGTTTCTGCTCGTAAAATTCTCGGACCCAACCCGCAAAGTTTCGCCCCAGCCTGCAGAAATTGTTCAATTTCTTGCGGTGCAAAGCCACCTTCAGGTCCAAAGAGCACACACAAACGTGCGCCTGGCTGGCAAGTGGATAATACTTGTGCTAATTGACTTTTTTCTCCTTGTTTTGCTGATTCTTCATACGCAACCAAGACTGTGTCATATGAGTCAAATTGCGCAATGATTTCTTGTGTTTTTTCCACCAAAAAAACACTTGGTGTCTGCTGCCGATGCGATTGTTCCGCCGCTTCTGTGGCAATTTTTTGTAATCTTTTTTCTTTGGCTGCTCTTTTTTTGTGGTCCCATTTGACAACGGAAGTTTTCGCAGGAAAGCCGATAAACTGATTGCCACCTAGCTCCGTGCCTTTTTGAACAATCCATTCTAACTTGTCCCCTTTTGGTAACCCACACGCAATCGTCACTTCAATTGGCAATTCTTTGTCCATTTCTTCTTTACTAATTTCTTTAAAGTAAACAGATGTTGAATCAATTTCCACAATCTCAGCTAAAATGGCAGTTTTATTTTGAAATACTAAATAACAACGATCATTCGGCGTCATTCGCATAACTCGCACAATATGATGATAGTTTTCATCTGCGACTTTATACAAATCTTTTTCTTGATAATCTTCTTTCATGAAATACCGTTGCATTTTACTCTTCCTCTGGTTTCTTCAAGATAATCGCATACCAATCGCCTTGATTAAAGAGTTGGTCCACCACAAACCCGACTTTCGTTAGTGCTTCTAAAACCATTGCTTTTTTATCTTCAATAATTCCAGAAATAATGAAGGTACCGTCTTGTTTTAGCAAACGCCAAGCATCTTCAATCATTAACACAATAATATCTGCCAAAATATTTGCGACGATTACATCAGCAGAATGGTCAATCCCTTTTAGTAAATCATTGGCTGACACATGAACATCGGCCGCAATGGGATTTAAATCCATATTTTCTTTTGCCGCTGCAACTGCTACTTCATCTAAATCATATGCGTAGACGTCTTTAGCCCCTAAATAGCGACTTGCAATACTCAAAACACCAGAACCCGTTCCTACATCTAGAACTGTTTCGCCACCACGTAAAACAGTTTCTAAAGCTTGCAAGGTTAAACGAGTCGTTGGATGCGTGCCTGTACCGAAAGCCATGCCCGGATCCAATGTGATAATTTTTTCTGCTTCATCTTGTGCGTGATAGGCTTCCCAACTTGGCACAATCGTTAAGAATCGTGTGACACGGACAGGATGATAATATTTTTTCCAAGCAGTTGCCCAGTCGCTTTCTGCTACTTCACTAATTGTCATTTCGTTTTTACCAATGGATAAGCCGTACTCTGGCAAGCGTAAAATATTTTCTTTCATAAATGGTAAAATTTCTGGTAAGAAGGTTGTTTCAGGAAAATAAGCCATCACAATCGCCCCTTCTTTAATGTGGGTGAATTGCTCTTTATCTAAAATTTCCCCATACAGATCACTTTCAAAATTTTCAATGTCCAACGCATCTTCAATGGCCACGCCACTTGCACCAGCTTCCATCATAATGTTTGAAATTGCTTCAACTGCTTCGCTAGCCGTTTCTACTTTTACTTCTGTCCACTTCATGTTCTCACCTCTAAATTAATAACTTGGATACGCAATCCATTGTTCTTTTTCTGTTTCTGCCACTTTTTTAATCATCGCTTCAAAATCTGCTGGCTCCCAATGCAATTCAAAAACTTCCGCTGTTTCATCTGATAAAAAGTCTAACAAATCACTTTGCCCTTCATCTAAAACCACTTTTAAATAGTGAATGAATCCGTCTAAAACTGCTTTGCGTAGCCCTTTTTTTCCTTCATAAGGAATTGTGACTAAATACTCTTCGTCATCAACGACTGACTTTTGCGGATTGTAAAATAACAAACCATCTTCAAATTCAATGAATTCTTCTTCTGAAAGCGTACCATCAACATCATCAATCGCCACTTGCTCATTGTTTTCTGCATATAAACGAACAATGACTTCGATGGTATGGTTTTTACGATCCCAATCAAGGCCTACTTCGTAATCTCCTAAGTGTTTTTCAAGTTGTTCCTCTAAGTATGTGAGCATTGTTGCTTTTTTCATTTTCTTCATCCTTCCAGCCAAAATCTATTTGGTCTACTGCTGTTCTTTTTTGTTTAGAAATATATGGATTGCCAGCCACGACGTATCTTAAAGGCAATTCTGTCCAACGACCTTTATTGGGAATTCCAATTCGTGGTAGTGCCTCAATTTTTTTCGGAAATTTTCGTTTTTCTGGCACAAGCCGTAACGAACTAGAAAAAATCGACTGCCCATATAATTGCTTATCAATTCCTAAGGCTGCAACTAATTTACCTGGTCCATTGGTCAATTCCACGCCTTGACGTCCTTGGCGATTTTCAATCATTTTGTCGACACCTTCAACAGGTTCAATCGCGCGGATCATCACCCCTTGTGGTTTGCCTTGTTCTTGTGTCACCATATTTAAAATTAAATGCGTGTGCATAGTATATAAATAAATCGTGCCTGGTTTGTCATACATGGCTTGTAAGCGTGGCGTTTTTCTCAAGCCAAAGCTATGGGCCGCCTCATCATCAGGACCTAAATAAGCTTCTGCATCCACAATGTACCCACCTAAAACGCCTGTTGCTGTTTCGTGCTCTAAATACATCCCTAACAAGTATTGCGCCACTTCTTCAGTTGTTTTTGTGTTAAAGATATTTATCGTTTCTTTCATTTCTTTCACCACTCCCTATCATACACGAAACCTTCCGCTATATCCATCTAAAACCCAAAAAACCACCAAAAAGCGAATGTACGTTCTTTATGTTATAATAAGATGATTATGAAAAAGGAGGTCCTTTTATGCAACAACCTTTAGCCTATCGAATGCGACCTCGTCACTTAGACGAAGTAGTTGGTCAACAACATTTAGTCGGCCCTGGTAAAATTATTCGTCGGATGGTCGAAGCCAAAATGCTTTCATCGATGATTCTTTATGGGCCGCCTGGCACTGGAAAAACCAGTATTGCCAGCGCAATCGCTGGTTCAACAAATTATGCCTTTCGCATGTTGAACGCGGCCACAGACACCAAAAAAGATTTACAAATCGTTGCTGAAGAAGCCAAAATGAGTGGCACAGTGATTTTACTGCTTGATGAAATTCACCGATTAGATAAAACAAAACAAGATTTTTTGCTCCCTCATTTAGAAAACGGACGAATTATTATGATTGGAGCCACTACCGAAAATCCATATATTACAATTAACCCTGCGATTCGTAGTCGCACGCAAATTTTTGAAGTAAAGCCCTTAACGGAAACAGACATTCAGCAAGCGATTCAAGAAGCCTTAACCGATAGCACACGTGGCTTAGGCGATTATCCCGTCCACTTAGAAGAAAAAGCATTACAACATTTGACACGCGCAACGAACGGTGACTTACGTAGTGCGCTAAATGGACTAGAATTAGCTGTTAAATCAACACCCAAAAATGAACAAGGCGAAATTAAGATCACCTTACCGATTATTGAAGAGTGCGTGCAACGAAAAGCCTTAACCCATGATAAAGATGGCGATGCCCATTATGACGTGATTTCCGCTTTCCAAAAGTCGATCCGAGGAAGCGATGTAGATGCTGCACTTCATTATTTGGGTCGCTTAGTTGAAGCAGGTGATTTACCGATTATTTGTCGTCGTTTAATGGTCATTGCTTATGAGGATATCGGTCTTGGGAATCCTGCGGCCGCCGCTCGGACAGTCACCGCTGTTCAAGCCGCCGAAAAGCTAGGGTTTCCAGAAGCTAGGATTCCTCTAGCTAGTGTCGTCATTGATTTATGTTTATCGCCAAAATCAAATTCTGCAGTCACAGCGATTGATGCTGCTTTGGCAGATATTCGACAAGGCTCTGTGGGAGACGTTCCTGATCATTTGCGTGATGCCCACTATGCTGGAGCCAAAGAATTAAACCGTGGTATTGGTTATCAATACCCACATAATTTTGAAAACGGTTGGGTCAATCAGCAATACTTACCTGACAAATTAAAAGAGGCACGTTATTACGAACCGATTGATATTGGTAAATATGAACAAGCCTTACATCAGCAACTCAAGCGTATCCAAGAATGGAAACAGAAAAAATAACAAAATAATACGCTTTCAAAAAAAGAAACAATCTCGTTGCCGATTTTGAGAGAGTATGCTATTATAAAGATGGTAAATCTGTGATGTACGCGTTGTCCTTTCACTGTGTTGACCGAACATTTTTATTGATATCTAGGGATCCTGCTTGTATCAAAGTTGGTAACATGCCTTTTCTTTTGGTAGTTCAATACTGCGATCGAGGAACCCACCTGCTTATCTTGCGGGTTCAATACTCTAGGACGATTACCGGCATCGACGGATTTTACCATTTTTATGAAGATTTCTAAACAATTTGCTCTGGCAAGTTGTTTTTTTTTGGAGGACAAGATGATTCGTATACTCGTACTATTACTCGCCGTTGTCACAGGCGTAGCCAGTTATTATTTGATGAAGAAAAGTGCAGCTTTTTTACCACTCTTAAAAAAAGAAACTGCAACAGAAAGTCAACAGTTTATCGAACGTTTTGGGCGTTATTACTTGATTATCGCCATTCTAGGTGTTCTAGCGGCTATTTTTAATCGCCCGTTATTGTCAATTGGTTTTATCTTTTTTGTTTTATTACTTTCAACGTTGTTTAGTTTAACTTTTGCAAAAAAAATGTCATAAAAGACGATGAATTTAAAGAGGTCGGGACAGAAGTGTTTAACTCCGAGAAATAAGAAGGAATTTCCGAAAATTGTTCTTTAATTTTTGGAGAATTTCGGCTTATTTCCGAAGGAGTTGCTTCTGTTTCCGCCGTTTATCAATTTTTAAGCCTGGGACAAAAATCCAAAGTGATTTTTGTCCCAGGTTCTTTTTTTACAAAAAAAATGCCAATATTCAGAAAAAAAGAAGCGGTTTCAGTTTCTTTTTTTCTTTGTTTGTTTTACAATTATTATAGAAACAATTAATGATTTTTTTTACGCTGAAAGGAGCGGTTATTATGTTACAACAATATCAAAAAATTATGATAGCAATCGATGGTTCTGACGAAGCAGACTTAGCCTTTAAAAAAGCGGTCAACGTCGCTAAACGAAACGATGCTGAATTACTATTAGCACATGTTGTTGATACGCGCTCTTTCCAATCAGTGTCCTCTTTTGATGGTGCGCTAGCAGAAGAAGCAATGTCAATGGCAAAAGAAACCTTAGACACCTACCAACAACAAGCGGTGGATATGGGACAAACAAAAGTCTCTAGCGTTCTAGCCTATGGTTCTCCTAAGAATATCATTGCCAAAGAATTACCAAAAGAATACAACATTGATTTAATTATGTTAGGAGCAACTGGATTAAATGCCGTTGAGCGTTTATTTATTGGCTCTGTCTCTGAATCAGTTATCCGTAACGCTAGCTGCGATGTTCTCGTTGTACGGACGGATTTAGACAACAAATTATCAAAAAATGAAGAAAAATAAAAAATAAGAAAAAACTGAGCCAACTATCACTTTTGATAGTTGGCTCAGTTTTTTCTTATTTACCTATTAAGCACACCTTGTGAGAGCGTCTCACAAGGTGTGTTCGTTTAATTATTTTAGACGTTCTACGTCACGGGCAATCATTAACTCTTCATCAGTTGGTACTAATAGAAGCTTGATTTTTGAATCATCAGTTGAGATAACTGCTTCTTCACCGTGTACATTATTTTTGTCATCATCGATTTCACAACCAAACCAAGTCATGCCATCAATAATATCTTTACGAACGCCAACTGCATTTTCACCGATTCCAGCAGTAAAGACAATCGCATCAACGCCATTCATAACAGTAACATAGCTACCAATGTATTTACGAATACGATCGATAAAAATGTTGTATGCTGTTTGAACTTCAGGTTTATCTAAGTTTGATTGAATATCGCGCATGTCGCTTGATAAACCATTTGTTAAACCTAATAAACCAGATTTTTTGTTTAAAATATCAACCATGTCTTGTACATCAGTCAAGCCAAGTTTTGTCATTAAATAAGGCAATAGTGACGCATCAACATCCCCTGAACGAGTCCCCATTGTAACGCCAGCAAGAGGAGTGAAGCCCATTGATGTATCGACTGATTTACCACCATCAACTGCAGTGATTGAAGCACCATTTCCTAAGTGACAAGTGATAATTTTCAAGTCTTCAATTGGACGACCTAACATTTCTGCAGCACGTTGAGAGACATAACGATGACTTGTTCCATGTGCCCCATATTTACGTGCAGCAAATTTTTCATAGTATTCACGCGGTACACTATATAAATAGTTGTGTTCTGGCATTGTTGTGTGGAACGACGTATCAAAGACTGCCACGCTAATGATTTCTGGTAAGATATGTTTAAATGCTTTAATCCCCATTGCATTCGCTGGGTTGTGTAAAGGTGCTAATTCAGATAAAGCTTCAATTTTTTCTAATACTTCGTCTGTAATAACAACAGAATCTTTAAATTCTTCTCCACCAGCAACTACACGGTGACCAACACCAGTAATTTCATCATAAGAACCTAAAATGTTTAAGTCGATTAATTGGTCTAGTAACATTTTTACTGCCACTTCATGGTTATCAATATCAACAATTACTTCATATTTTTGTCCTTCACCATATTTAATTGTGAAGATAGAATCTTTTAAGCCAATACGTTCAACGATTCCTTTAGCGATCACTTCTTCATTTGGCATTTGGTATAATTGCCATTTTAAACTTGAACTACCTGCATTAATTGCAATTGTTTTAGACATAATTTTCTCCTCTTCGTTACTATTTTATTTTAAATTTGAAGCTTTCCAAGCTTCAAATTGTTTAAAGAACTCCGTTACTTTATTGATATCTTTCAAAGAGGCAAGTTTTGCTAACAAAACTTCCTTCACTTGCTCAGCATCTGCACCCTTGTTTTGAACAAGCAAGATACTTTTACGTGATTGTTCTGACTTAAACAATTCATCAGGTAACTGTATCATTCCTTGTAAATAGACATTTTTTGTCAACCAATTTTTAAAGAATTCACTTTGCTCAGTCTCTAAAATATTGGTCGGGATTAAGAATAAGCCAAACCCTGCTGGCTTCACGTATTTCATGGCTTGTTCCATTAATAAATGATGCGCATAACTATGGCCTTCCTCAGCAGCAGCAGCAAATCCCTTTGCTCGCTCATCATTTGGATAATAGCCAATCGGTAAGTCACTTAATGCTAAATCAACTGGATCCAATAACAAATCTTGCAATCCGTCTTGATGGAACAACTGAATATTGGCTTGTGACCAAGCATTGTTCACAGAAGATACTGCCAAAAGTGTTTCATCGATATCCACACCATAACCAGAAACTTTGTAACCAGCTGTTTCAAGGTTCAGCAGAACCGTTAACAGTAAATTTCCCATTCCTGAAGCAGGATCTAAAATTTTTAATGGCTCTGATTTATTTGTTAATTGTTCTACTAAATAAACAAACAAAAAGCCAATACCGTCTGGCGTCAATTGATGATTTGCTTGAAGCTGCTCTTTTCTCGTTCCTTTTAACAAAAGTAATTGGGACAAGCGTCGCACATCTTCAGGAGCTAAATCAATTTTTTTAATCGTATGATACAGCGTTTCTAATTGTTTCACTGTCTCTGGATTAGGTACTCCGTCAAGTACTCGTACTTGAAAATCATCTAAAATATTTTCACCATTTTCAATATACGCATCTAAAAAAGAAGTATCCAATGACTGTTGCAATAACTGGATTGCTTGTTCCATTGGCTCGAAAGCCTCTTCAATTTTTTCTGGGAACAAATTAGCACCTCTATTCTATTCAAAATGTAACAACTTCCATACCTGTTTTATTTTAACGAAAAAAGAAAGAATAATCAATGCCTTTACTGTCTTTCTTCTAAAATCTAATAATTTGTAGAAAAACAACGCTATTCCAGCATTGTTTCCGCTTTTTTTTGATGAGAAACTCTCTCTTGATATTGGTATTTTCGACCAGATTTGTTTAATAAAACAGTTATTCTTAATTGTTCATTTTTATATGTATAATCGAGGGTTACTTGCGCGTATACGAGCCTTTCTTCTGTTTTTAACTTTCGTCTATTTTGTTTAACATCTGCAAGAAATAAATGAAGGATACTTTTCCCTGCATAGTATTCCTGGGTAGCTTGCGTAAATTTTTGTGTTAACTGACGTTCTTCTAGTAACTGAAGGGCGAGAAAACTCATCAAATAAACAAAGGCCATGGCCGTGAACAATAAGTTTCCTGAATATTTTTGCCTCATTAAAATTCTCCCTTTATCGGAAAAAAACTATCAAATGTTTTTTCAGAAGTAAAAGTAACTTCCAAAGTAAACGATTGTCCTTCATTTTTAAACTGTCCATTTTTGATACCAATTAACAGCGGTTGATAGCCTTTACCATTGACTCGCTTAATAATTTTATCTTCTTTGATTTGAATTGAAATAGTCTTGTTTGTTTCTGAGTCGAGGAAAGAAATCTCTTGAGCAGAGCCTGTTTGGAAAACGAGCTTTTGACATTCTTTTTCTAATTGAATTAAAAAAATATGCCAGGATTTCGAATCATTGTTTTTCAAATATTGATTTCCGATAAAACTTTGTTGAATCATCAACTGAAACAATTGACACATACAACTTAAAACGACTAGTGCCACTAAACACTCTAACATTGTAAAACCCGCATATTTTTTATTGACCAATCAAAATCGCTCCTCTTGAATCTGTCACTTTTAGTATCCTTCTTCCCTCGTTCTCCATCAAAGAAAATCGGTAAGTTTCTCCTTGATATATCCGCTCTTTGAAACGTAAATCACCCGTCTGCTCTAAAAATAAAATTGCTTCGTATCCTAGACGAGTGCGCGTTAATTCTTGCTCCCGTTGATAATTTTGCTGAATTAATTGTGTAATAGTCAGGGAGAATATCCCTGCTATCACACATACAATACTAAAACTAACGAGACTCTCTAATAAAATAAAACCGCTATAAATAGTTAATTTTCTTCGTATATTTGCCACTCCCCATCTGAAATTGTAAAATAAGTTACTGTTTCTTTTCAGTCCAAGTAAAAATATATTTCACTAAACGGCCATTGTTCCCTGACGAATGAAGAAAACTGAGCTTGCTTGGGCCACTCACTGTCATTTTTTCAGGTACAGCTAGCGAAGTCCTTCCAGCTGGTTGGTTCAATTTATCAGGAAATGAAAAGCTTTGTTGTTCTTCAAAAAACCAAACTTCTTGTGTTTCCTCTAAAACAATTGCTTGCTGTTGCGCAAAACGAAGTTGTTTTTCTACCGTAGCAAGAAACTGTTCAATTTTTAATGTTTCTTGCCAGCGGTGAATAGCGAATGTTGGGAGCATAGTCATAAAGCAAACAATCGTTAAACTAGCAAGTGTTTCCATTAATGTGAATCCTGCTGACTTGTTCATTGCTTTTCTGCTGTATATTTATCTAACTGCTCTTTAGTAATGTAGCCTTCGTTGACTAATTCATTTAAGGAAGGCGTCTTATTTTTTTCTAGTGTGTAGAGCTCGATTTGTGATTCTACAATTTTTACGATTGCTTCATTGCTTTTTTTATCAACTGTTTCTTTATGTTTCGCTAAGTTAGGAACAAAAAGTAAAATCAATACGGAAATAATCAATAAGACAATCAACATTTCTAATAATGTAAACCCTGCGTATTTTTGTTTCTTTTTCATTATAAAACTCCTTCCATATTGCCATAAATAGGCAGCAACATTGCCCCATAGACACCGATAATTAAACAAGCAATTATGATAAAAATAAATGGTTGAACAAGGGTAATGACTCGTTCAATTTTTTTGAAAAAACCTTGGAAACAGACATTACTATAAACCATCAACTCCTTGCCTAATTTTCCTTTTACTTCTCCTTGTTGAATCATTAAACCCAATGCTTTTGTAAAAAAAGGATAAGCAGCTAATTGTCTATGTAAGGTTTCACCAACTAGCAGACCTTCACTAATTGCTCCAGCTAATTCTTTCATTAAGGGGTAATTGGTTGTATGGCGCATCAAATCGATGACCTCTTTCATTTCTAATCCTTGTGCAAGCAACTTCCCCCATTCTAGTGCAAAAAAAGCACTGACGTATTCCCGATAAAGGCCACGGATAATTGGCAATTTCAGATAAATGAACGCTCGCTGAATAGCAGACTGATGCTTCAAATAACGGCTTAAAATAAAGAAACTAAATGAGAGGACAAAAACTAAGGTAACCAGAATGTACGGACTGTACACAATCAGAAGAATCCCAATATTTTTAGAATAACTATTGGCATCATTTTCCATTAATTGGGGCAATAAAAATTGCCGAATACCAACAATGACGAGAATCAAAAAAACAATCAAGAGCAGCGGATAACTAATTATTTTAAAGAACTGTTGCCGATATTTTTCCGTTTGAAAAAAATGTTCGGAAATCGCTTGTAGTGTCCCTACCAAATCCCCGTGTGCGGTAGCAAACGATAATTGAGCCGAGACCATTGTTGAAAATCCTAATTCTTCGACTAAAGCTTGTAAGGCAATGCCTGAGGAAAAACCTTCAACTAAAAAAGTTATACTGTGCTGAGGTAATGCGTTTGATTTTTTCATGAAGGAAAAACTTTCTTGTATATTAAAACCATTGGCAAGTAAATCCGCTAATAGTTTCAGAAAAAGCTGCTGTTGTTTTTTCGTTAGTTTATTCGATGGCTTGAAAATACGTTTTTTCTGTAATAAATCCATACGTCCACGCCTTTCTTAGATTCTTTTGCCAACTACTCTTTATAACAGCTTCCTTAAAGAAGAAATAATCATAAAGAATTCCCGCTACTTGTTCCTTATTAATCGTGGTTGTCAAAATCTGTTGATAAATGATACCTTGCAAGCATTCGGCCAATTCATGCTCTGGGCCACCTAATTCTATCAAACGCCGTTGCACCCCCAATAAGTTACGGGCGTGAATTGTCGCAAAAATAGTATGACCCGTTAAGGCGGCTCGAATAACTGCTTGAGCCGTCTCGCCATCACGAATTTCACCAATAATCAAAATATCAGGATGATGGCGCAAGCAAACTTTGATTAAGGCTTCATAAGTTAACTGAATTTTTTCATTTGTTTGCAACTGTAAAAACTGCTTTTCCTCAATTTCAACAGGATCCTCAATCGCTATCACTTGTTGTTCGCCACTTATTTGTTTAGCCACACGATACATGGTTGTTGTTTTCCCAGAACCAACTGGCCCACTGAATAAATAAAGTCCTCGTTTCTGACAAGATGCTTCAATTTCATTCAGCTGGTGGGGAAAGAAAAAATGTTCAGCTTGTTCACCAAATCGGTGCAAAAAACGAATTACCAAGCTCTCTCGATTCTGAAAATCTCCCACAGATGATAAACGCAAGCGTTGCTTCGTCTCGCCAATTAGATAAGTTGTCGCGCCTAATTGTGCTTTTCGTCTTTCTCCGACATCCATGCCGCCTATAAATTTAAAGTGGAAAATTAACTTTTCGCCTATTTCTGCGGAAACTTGTGTGTAAGGTGTCCGTTGCATCCCTGTCCGAAAAGAGATAGCTATTTCGGTATCATTGGGTAAAAAATAAACGTCTTGCGCCCCATGAAGGACGCCCCATTCAATTAATTGATGGGCCAATTTCTTTACATTTTCAGTCATTCATTTCCTCCTCTCACTAATAAACTACGCATTTATTTTATGATTTCAGCAAAAAAAAAGAACCTTCACCAATAAGATGAAGGTTCTTTTTTTGAAGTTTGTGCTGTCCATCTATCTTCCCCAAAATAGTGGAACTCCTAGACACTTAAGTATTATACTAAAAAAATCTTGCGTTTAGTTTTCAAAAATTTCTCTGAATCACAAAATTTTTGAGAAAAACTATGATAATCTGATTGGATCGTTTACGTTTTTGGCTTCGTTTTTTGTTTATTAACTAAATAAACTGGAATTCCTAAAAGCGTAATTCCTATACCAATCAATGCTAGAATAGGCTGTGTAATACTCGTTGTAACCAAGATGAAGATACCACCTAGACTTGCGATAATTGGAATAATTGGATAGCCAGGAACTTTATACGGTCGTTTTAATTCAGGTTCTCGTTTTCTTAAAATAAAAACGGCTAAGAAAATTAATAGATTAAACAGCCACATAACAAAAACTAACATATCCGTCAATAAATCGAAGGTCCCGAAAAACATCATGATAATGGCTACAGCTAACTGGTAAATTCCAGCAACGTAAGGAACAACAAAGCGTTTAGACAACTTTTGAAACTGACGACTAAAAGGCATCAGATTATCTAAGGCTAAGGCATAAGGAATCCGAATCCCTGTCATTGTGTAGCCGTTTAACGCACCATATACAGAGATTAAAATCCCAATAGTTACGATTTTGCCGCCAATTGGTCCAAAAATAGCCACAGAAGCATCCGAAGCTGCATTCAAATTCCCAGCGATTTGCTCAATTGGTAATGTTTTTAGAAACACAAAATTAATTAAAGCATAAATTAAAGTAATCAATAACAAACCAAAAATAATGGCTTTAGGCAAGTCTCTTTCTGGTCGCTTCATTTCACCAGCCACGTTACCCACACCTAGCCAGCCATCATAAGCAAACATGGTGGCAACTAAGGCGCCACTAAAAGCAACTAAAAAGCCAGTATTCGCTGTTGTTTCAATGGGAAAAAGCGAAACAGCTACTTGTCCTGGAGTAAATAACCCCACTAAAGAAATCAAGGCAATTGGAATCAGTTTTACCACCAATGTCGTTGATTGGACCAAAGAAGCAATTTTTGTTCCTAATAAATTAATTATCGTGATACTGGTTCCCGCAAGAATGGCAATTGGAATCAATAAATTTGCCGATAAATGAAACAAATTGATTAGTTGTGTACTAAAAATAATGGATAACGCCGAAATGTTGGCAGGATAATAAATGATACTTTGTGCCCACCCTAAAAGAAAACCAGCTAATTTACCATATGTATATTCAATATACTTCACTGCGCCACCTGTTTCAGGGATTGCTGTAGCAAGTTCGGCGCTGGTTAATCCTGCACAAATGGTTAAGGCACCACCTAACACCCAAGCAAAAATAGCTAAACTAGCTGACTGTGCGTGTCCAACGACACTCGCAGCTTTAAAGAAAACACCAGCGCCAATCACCGTACCCATTACCGTGGATAACGCACCAAACGTTGTTATCTCTCTTTTTAATTGCTTTTTCTCCATAGACTCCCTCATTTCATTTAAACTAAACAAGCGTAACAAAATTTCACTTTCTTGAAAAGATAACGAAAATAATAGCTGTTTTCATGAAAAATTCTGTGACGATCTCTTTTCAGTATAGCTATTTCTTTTAGAATTTCAAGTTTGAAAACCACAAAAAGAAAATTTGTCATAAAAGTTTTAGAGCATTCATCTTTTGTTTATAAAAAAGAATGGAAAAACCGACGATTTTTTATTAAATAAACGAAAAATCGAATCAAAAAGAAACCTTTCTGATCCGATTTTAACTACGTTATTGGTTTTTGACTTTTTCTTTTTTCATTTGTTTGCTACGTAATTGTCCGCAAGCCGCATCAATATCTGTTCCATGCTCTTTACGAATAACACAATTGATGCCATTCTTTTTGAGTACATCATAAAATTTTAATACCGCTTCTTTAGAGCTTCGGCTATATTGATCGTGTTCACTCACTGGGTTATACGGAATCAGATTAACATAAGAAAGTTTTTTCTTATTCCGTAGTAAATCTGCTAATTGTTGAGCATGTTCTGGTCGGTCGTTCACTTGACTCAACATAATATATTCAAATGTAACACGTCGGTTGGTTTTTTCAATGTATTCATCAATTGCTGCCATTAATTTTTCAATTGGAAAACTACGATTAATCCGCATAATTGATGTACGGACTTCGTTGTTAGGAGCATGTAATGAGATTGCTAAGTTTACTTGTAGTCCACTGTCTGCAAATTCACGAATTTTTGGCACTAAACCACTTGTTGAAACTGTAATATGGCGGGCACCAATAGCCAAGCCTTTATCATCATTAATCGTTCGTAAAAAGTTCATGACATTGGCGTAATTATCAAATGGTTCACCAATTCCCATCACAACGACATGGCTAACACGTTCATCCAACCCACGTTCATCGAAATAATGTTGCACCCACATAATTTGGGCAACAATCTCGCCAGCAGTTAAATCTCTTTGTTTTTTTAATAGCCCACTAGCACAAAATGTACACCCAATATTGCAACCAACTTGAGTGGTCACACAAACAGATAATCCATATTCTTGACGCATTAAGACTGTTTCAATCATATTTTTATCTGGTAATTCAAATAAATATTTCACGGTACCATCTTGCGCTTCTTGCACAATGACTTGTTTTAATGGATTTAATGAAAAATTTTCTTCTAATAAAGTCATCAACGATTTAGAAATGTTCGACATTTCACTAAATGAAGCAACACGTTTTGTATACAACCATTCCCACACTTGTGTTGCGCGAAATTTCTTCTCGCCATGGGCTAAAAACCAGTCCACAAGCTGTTCTCTCGTCAGTCCATAAATGGATTCTTTCTGCATTTCTTTTCCTCATTTCTGCTATTACATTCGCTTCATAACTATAACGTATTCTCACTTTGAATGCAATATCACGAAGAACATCAAAAAAAATCGTTAAGCGTGCATGCTTAACGATTTTTTATAATTAATCTTTCACTAAGTGATAAACTTTCTTGAAGTAGAACGTTCTGGCAATTAAATAGTAAACGACCTGAATCAATAAGAAAACGCCTAAAACTTCCCAGCCAGCTAATTGCATTGGCTGATCTAAGACAGCATACATTGCTTTCAAAGCAACAGCTCCATGAATAAATGAAACAACAATTGGGGTAAAGAATAAAATACCTACTTGTTGGTAAATCATTTTCTTCAATTCTTTTTTCGTCAAACCAAGTTTGTAAATCATCTTGAATTTTTCAACGTCCGTATTCATATCACTGTATAAACGGAAGTATAAGAAACTACCCGCCGAAACAAAGAACACGATACCGATAAATAGTCCGACAAATAGAACTGGCGTATAAAATTGCGTAATGGCTGCCGACATTGCAGCTGTTCCTAGTAACATGGGATACTTGTCACCAATAATATTTTCTGCTTTTATCAATTCTTCACGATCAGTTCCTGCTTTGGGCTGCCAAATGGTATTTATTTCACTTTTAACTCCGTCTAACGGTGTTGTATCAGGAACAACTAAAATCCCTCCAGCTGTTGGCAAAACATTGGTTTTAGAGATTTTATCGACTTTTAAAGTTTGATTGTTAGCTAAACTAACTGTTTTTACGTCCACAAACATATCTGAAGGAACATTTTCTTGTTTTAAATTAACTACGCTATTCCCATCAATCGTTGGTTCGTCAATCATTTTTGCTAACTTATTATATTCTGATGCTTGAATTAAGCGGATACCTTCATTTGTTGTAAATTGTGGATACTCCACTTCATCAAACTGAATATTTTTTTCTTGGAATGTTTTTGTCGCAAATTGTTTCATTTCTTGATTTTCTGGGTTGGTCGAATCAGACAATGTCAGTTCGTACGGCACAGAACTTATTCCTTTAAAAATCATCTCATTCACGCCGTATAACGTTCCAATGGCAGCAAAAGCAACCGTTGATATCACCGAAACCAAGAAGAACGAACGTGCATTATCTTTCATGCGGAATGCTAAATCTGATAAAACGACTATATTGGTTTTTTTCCAAAAGATTTTTGGTTTCCGTTTTAAACGTTCAATGACAGAAACACTCAATTGGTCAAATAAGAATTTTGTCCCTAAAATAACTAAGAAAATTACTGGGAACATCACCATTAAAACTAACTGTCCCTTAGCAACTAAAGCAATTCCGTAACCGACAATTAAAAGTAACACGGCTAAGAAAGATTTAACTTTAGAGCTTTTGATTTCACCTTTACCCATTTCTCCTGCTTTTAATAGCTCTTGAAGTGTCGCTTTTGGCAAGCGGAATTGAATAAAGAAAGAAATTACTAAGAACAAGACCGCAAATGAAATGACAGTAATGATAAACGGCATCACTGGCAAATAAAAACCTAAACCTAGATGCATTAATAAATTGCTAATCCATAAAATAAACTGTGAAAATCCAACACCTAAAATGCTACCAAAAATTGTAGCAAAGAAACCAATCACTAAGTTTTCAATAAAAATCATTTTCTTTAACTGTTTTGGACTCATCCCTTGAATCATCAAGGTTCCAAACTCTTTTTTCCGAGATTGGATAAAGACATCCATCGAGTATAAAACGAATAAGAAAGAAAAACCATAGATTATAATTGCCGCAGCCGTCATTCCCATTTGTGCTTTAGGATTTAAACCATTAGCTAAGGCTGGGTGAAAGACAAAACCAGTGAACGTAAAAAAGATCATCACAGAAAACATTGTACTTAGGAAATAAGCCAAGTATAAATGCTTATTTCGAATCGTGTTTCTTATAACAAACTGATTAAAATTCATTATCGACACCTTCAATCTCAGCCAGTTTCATCATGATTAAATCGTAGAACTCTTTTTGGTTGCCGTTTTGGATAATTTCATCAATTAATTCACCATCTTTAATAAAGACGATGCGCTTGCAATAACTTGCGGCTAGCGGATCATGGGTCACCATTAAAATAGTCGCCGCTTCTTCTTCATTTAATTGTTGTAACAAGCCCATCACATCCTTAGATGATTTCGTATCTAAGTTTCCTGTTGGTTCATCAGCCAATAATAATTGTGGATGATGAATCATTGCCCGAGCAACGGCGACCCGTTGTGCTTGTCCACCAGAAATTTCTGCAATTCGTTTTTTCAACAGATGATTGATACCTAAACGCTCACTTAATTCTGCTAATTGTCGTTTCATTACAGAGACTTTTTCTCCATCAAGCGTCAATGGCAAAATAATATTTTCTTCAACAGTTAATGTTGGCATTAAATTAAAGCTTTGAAAAACAAATCCTAATTCTGTACGACGGAATTTAGCAATTTGTTCTTGATTCAAATTGTTTGGATTTTTTCCATTTAAAAGTATTTCACCGTCTGTTGGACTATCGATTGTTGCCAACAAATTTAAAAGTGTACTTTTTCCACTTCCAGAAGGTCCCATAATACCAATAAATTCACCATCTTGGACAGTTAAATTAATCCCTTTTAAGGCTTCATATTTAATTTCGTTTCCGTAAACTTTTTTCAAATTTTGTACTTCTAACATATTTTCCACTCCTATTCTTCTCACTCATTTAGTGTATCGAAAACGAAAAAAAACGACAATAGAAAAGAATAACAATGAACTTACATTACTGTAAGTGCACTGTTATTCTTTTAAAAGTTATGCTTCATATTCAATCACATAAGGATGAATCTTCGTATTATAAATAGCTTCTGAATATTCTACGCAACGACCTGTTGGGCTTAACGAACGCCGAATTCTTTTTAAGCCCGTTGTTTCAGTTGTTTGCAACATCTTTTGCTCTGCTTCTGTCAAAGTTGCAACTTCAAAACGGTCTTCAAATTTATAAATTTCAATGGCATGTCGATCCATCAAACGATACAAGGATTCTTCTTTGTATTCAGTCAATGATACGTCTTTCATGGCAGCTGGCAAATAGTAATTAAAATAAATATAGGGTTGTTCATCGATTAGATATAACCGTGAAAGGTGAACCACTTCTTCTCCTAAAAATTGATAAGCCGGCATCTCTTTTGACAACGTCAAGTTTTCAACTTGTAAAACTTTTTTAGTGACTTTCTGACCTGATTCATTCAAAAATTCAGTGAATGTCCCTGCTTTTGATAGTTTATTATAGGGACGATTGCTTAACACAGTTGTGCCCCGGCCACTTTTTTTCTCAACAAATTCTTCTGTTGCTAACATTTCGATTGCTCGCCGAATCGTAATTTTACTAACGTTAAACATCTCTTCCAATTCTGTTTCTGTTGGTAAAAACGTTCCTACTGGATACTTGCCACTCAAAATATCTTCTTTAATCTGATCTGCTACTTCTAAATAAAGCACGCTCTTTCTTCTCATGATACGCTCCCTCCCAACCGCACTATTCCTTTCTATTTTACCAGAAAATGATGATTATAACATGATGCTTTGCTGAAATTATAAAAAAAGAACAAAAATAGATAAATTTATCTATTTTTGTTCTTTTTGTTTATTATTCTGGCATCTCAGGTGCTGCCTCTTCTGATTCCGCTTGTAGAAAGACTTTTCTTGGTTTACTACCTTCTGATGGTCCAATAACTCCGTGTGCTTCCAATTCATCCACTAAGCGAGCCGCACGATTATAGCCAATTCTAAAGCGTCTTTGTAGCAATGAAATACTAGCTGTTTGCATTTCAACCACCAAGTTTTTCGCTTCTTCAAACAACTCATCTTGAGGAGCTTCGCCTCCGCCTGAAGTGGTCGGTTCATCTGTTGGCATCATGCTTTCTTGATATTCAGCTTCTTGTTGGTCCGTTACAAACGCAACCACTCGTTCGACTTCTTGATCAGAGATAAAGGCCCCTTGGATACGAATTGGTTTATTTTCTCCCATTGGTAAGAAGAGCATATCACCTCGACCTAATAGTTTCTCCGCCCCGTTGGTATCAATAATGGTACGCGAGTCTGTCCCACTTGAGACCGCAAAAGCCATTCGAGAAGGGACATTTGCTTTGATAATTCCTGTAATGACATCCACACTTGGCCGTTGTGTCGCTAAAATCATATGAATGCCCGCTGCCCGTGCCATTTGGGCTAAGCGGATAATCGCATCTTCTACTTCATTACTTGCCACCATCATTAAATCAGCTAATTCATCAACAATGACAACAATAAATGGCAGAATCGGACGATTTTCGCCATCTTCCGCATTTTTCTGTTGAATTAGTTGATTGTAACCAGTGATATTTCGGACGCCTGTTGCTGCAAATTTTTCATAACGAAATTCCATTTCTTGAACTACTTTTTGCAGGGCTTGTGCCGCTTTTCTCGGATTAGTAACCACTGGCGTTAATAAATGAGGAATCCCGTTATACACATTCAATTCCACCATTTTCGGGTCAATCATCATTAATTTTACTTCATGGGGTTTCGCTTGCATCAAAATACCTGTGATGATGCCATTGATAGCAACCGATTTCCCACTTCCTGTCGATCCCGCAATTAATAAATGCGGCATTTTTGATAGATCCGCAGTTTGAACCATCCCTGAAATATCTCGACCTAAAGGTACTTCTAATAGTTTATCTGGATGACTTGGTTGTGCCTCAACAATATCTCTAAAGGATACTGTACTAATTGCACTATTAGGAACTTCAATCCCGATTAGTGATTTCCCAGGAATCGGGGCCTCCATACGAACATCTTTGGCCGCAAGCGCTAAAGCAATGTCATCCGTCAAGTTAACAATTTTGCTAACTTTTACCCCAACAGCGGGTTGAACTTCAAATTTTGTGACAGATGGTCCTAAACTAGCTTTGACTACTTTAGCATCAACACCAAAACTCTTGAAGGTTTGTTCTAAGACGCCAATATTTTTTTCGATTTTTTCATATTCACCACTTTGATCCGTTGCTTGAATTGTATCTAACAAATCAGTTGGGGGTAGTTGATAATCACGATCTTCCGCTTCTTCAGAAATTTCAAATTCGAGAACACCAGCTTCATCTGCCGCCTCTTCTTCCTGCTCTCGTTGCGGTTTTGTTGTTGCAATTGGTGGTACAGGCATCGCCTGATTTTGCTGTTGAAACGAATCAATTTGAACAGGCGTTGGTGCGGCCGGTTCTTCCACCATTGGTTGGTGGGTTTCAACTGGTGTTTTTGTTAAGCGCTCGGCTGCCGCTTGTTCCATCCGTTCCCGTTCTTGTAATTTTTGTTGGGCAGCGGCTTCAATTTTTGCTTGGCGTTCTGCAGCCCTAGCTTCTTTCTTCGCTGCTCGCTTCGCCTCTTTTTCTTCTTGTCGCGCCTGTGATTTTGCCGAAACATGACTTAGGCGATCTTGAATACTTTGGAAATGATCAACAATTTGCTGAAAATCCCACATACTCATCAAGAAAATACCTGCTAACAGTAGCAATGTAGCAATTAAATAGCTGCCAAATTGTGCCACCAAAAAGTACGTTCCTTGATAAAGCAGCGCGCCAATCATACCGCCCCCTACGTTTTGCGTCACTTGGTTAGCTTTTAAATCGCTTTGCAAAAATTCCCAAGTGTTACCTAAAATATCTGGTTGACTGCCACTAACATTTCGAAACATAAAGGCATGGAAAAATAACAAAACACTAATATAAATCAGAACAGCCCCAAAAATAGGGCGCCCTCTTTTTAACGGAAAATCTTTCCCATAAATCATGACTAATAAGCCATACAGGATTAGTAAAATCGCTGCAAATGGAAAGGTATTACCTACAACTAAGCGTAAACAATTCGCTAATAACGTGCCTAAAAACCCTAAGCGAAAGAGTCCAAAGACACCGAATAAAATAAAAATCAGGCCAAGAAACATATAATTTAAACGTTCTTGTTGTTGCTGTTGTTTTTTGGTCTTTTTCTTTGTCGTACTTTTTTTCTTATTTGTTGCTCTTTTTTGTGCCATTTAACTTCCCTCTTTCCATCACTTCTCATTATACATAAAAATGGAATCGAACAAAAGTGCCCACCTCATTTTACTTGAAAAATCATGGAAATTTTTTAAAAACTTTCATTTAAGAAAAATGGAACAATGGTCTCTTGACCACTGTTCCATTATTTCTTATTTTGCTGATTCTTAATGGTATAAGTCGAAACGACCTTTAGCCATCATTTCTTTGGTACCACCTGTTTCAAAGAGCGCTTTGTTCATGATGATTTTTTTCATGAATGAAGCTGGGTATCCTTTAATGTCTGTTTTACCAACAATTCCTAAAGCACGTGTATTTCCGACAGAACAAACAGAACCTTGTGATTTAAAGCTGAAAGGTTTAGTTGCTTCCCCTTTCAATTGCGCTTGAATATTTTTAGCAGCATGAGCGCCCATCTTCAAGGCGATTTGTGCTGTCGTTGGGTAAGGTCGATTAGTTTCTGTATCCATAACTGCTGAGCAGTCACCAATAATATAGACGTTGCTATGGTTCGCATCTGTTAAATCTGGTTGAACCATGACACGACCACGACGAGCTTCAAATCCAGAATCGCCTACAACGTGGCTTCCACTAACACCCGTTGTCCAAATAATTGTTTTAGCAGAAAGTTCTGCCAAGTCGCCTGCTTCGTTATCTTGATAAACAACTGCGCCTGGTTTGATTTCTTTAATCGGTTTACCTAATAATAAATGAATAGCTGAATCTTTTAATAATTGCACACCATAGTTCGCAAGTTTTTCGTTAAACATCGGCAATAGGCGAGTAACTGCTTCGACACAATAAATTTGGATTTGATCTGCTGAGACACCTGCGATTTCAGCAAATTTTGGTTTGTTTTCAACAAGAGAACCTAATAATTCAATCCCTGTAAAGCCTGCTCCGCAGACAACAATTTTTAAGAATTCTTCGTTTTGAGTTGCTTTGTATTGACGCATTTGTTCTTGGATATGTTCATACACGTTTAAAGCCGTTTTCACATCTACCATTTGTAGAGCATGTTCTTGCACACCAGGGATACCAAATGATTCTGATTCAAACCCAAGAGAAACAACTAAGTAATCATAATTGATTGTTTGACCATCTTCTAAAGCAACTGTTTGTGTTGCAGCATCAATTGTTTTAACTGTTCCTTGGATAAAGGTGGTCATTTTTTCATCGACAACATCCATAATATTGTATGTGATTTTTTCAGCTGGTTGTGTTCCAGCAGCAACTTCATGTAAGTCCGTTGCTTCGTAGTGATAGTTATTACGATCCACTAAAGTAATTTCGACGTCTTTGGCGCCTTTTTGTAATTCGCGTAATGTTTTTAAGCCTGCGTAACCAGCACCTAAAATAACAACATGTTTCTTATTCATTTTGATTCCCTTCCACTCTATAAAAAATTTACAGCCACCACAAACCTATGGCAAAAAATAGCACTTGTGCAGTTGCTCCCACAGCTAAGATCTTCACAGCACAAACAAATGTTTTACTCTTCACTTGTTCCTTCAATAAGGCTTGGGTTTGTTTCCGTACAAAAGGTAAAGTTAAAAGCATGAGTAACATTGTTGGCGGGGTTAATCCTAAACCGACAGCTAACAAAATGGCTAACATTGCTATTGTATTTAATCCGACGAATAATTTCAAAGAACTTGCTTTGCCAAGATAATGAACTAATGTATATCTCTTGTTATTTTCATCTTCCTCTAAGTCACAGATATTATTTGCTAACATTAAGTTAGCAATGTAACAAGTGTTAGGTAAGGCGACTAAAAAAATTCCCCATAAATTAGCTGCTGACCAATTGAAAACTTCAAACGTATTAATGTAGACACAAATAAGGGTAATCATGAACCCCATTGTAAATCCTGAGAAAACTTCCCCTAATGGTAGACTGGACAAAGGTTTCGGTCCTGATGAATAAAAAATACCAATTAAGTAACAATAAAGACCCATAATTAATAACGGCCAGCCGACAATAAATGACAACCCAATCCCCATTAAAGCAGAAACGAGAATCATCCAAAAAATCATTTTGCGTATTAATGGCAAAGATAAATTTTCTCGACCGATAATATTCGTTTTTTCCTTATAATCATGAACTTCTGTAGCATGATGGTAATCATTATAATTATCTAAAATATCGACCGCCATATTAAAAATAAACATCGCAATGAAAAAAATTAAAACATAACCAACATGGAGCCGCCCATATTGGTACCAACTAAAACAAATTCCTAACAAAAATGGCAAAACACTCGCTGTTTTTGCTTTTAATTCTACTAATTCAAAAAATATTTCTCGATTCAAACTATCCCTCCGCTACTTTTTTACAAACTTTGTTACTTTTAAAACTTAATTACTGTATTTCTGTCGCCAATTCGTATACAATCAAATAGTATTGAACCACTGAAAGGATCGTAGTATATTTATGAACACATTTTGGAAGTCGTTTCCTGACGTTGAACGTTCTTTAACGGAAACATGTGAATTAATTGAACAAACGTTGCATACACGCAACGAAGACATTGAAGAAGCCTTAGTAACTTTGGCTCGTTCTGGCGGCAAATTATTACGCCCCGCTTTTTTCTTTCTTTTTGCTCAACTGGGTGATGAAGAAAAACAAGAGAAACAACAATTATTAAAAATAGCTGCATCTTTGGAAATCCTACATATGGCTACGTTGATTCACGATGACATTATTGACGATTCTCCATTGCGCCGAGGCGCTGTGACTATTCAATCACAATATGGTAAAGACGTGGCTGTTTACACAGGTGATTTACTATTCACTGAATTCTTTACTTTGATTGCAGATGCCATGAATGGCTCTGAATTTATGAAAATCAATGCACAAGGAATGAAACGGTTATTACTTGGTGAACTCGATCAAATGAGTCATCGATTTGACCGCCGCATGTCGATTCCTGCTTATTTAAGAAGTGTCAACGGCAAAACAGCCGAACTTTTTTCACTAAGCTGTCTTGAAGGGGCCTATTTCGGTCATAGTTCAAAAGAAGTCCAACGTTTAGCTAAACGAATTGGCCGTCATATTGGCATTGCTTTTCAAGTCTATGACGATATTTTAGATTATACTGCTGACACGGAAACCTTGAAAAAGCCCGCTTTAGAAGACTTGTCACAAGGTGTTTATACGTTACCCCTTCTCTTCGCTTACCAAGCAGCACCTGACGTATTCAGCCCTTATTTGGATAAAGGACGCGCCATTACCTTAGAAGAAGCAGCTGAAGTTGCGGCGCTAGTCAACGACTATCATGGCGTTACAGAAGCACAAGCTTTTGCTAAAAAAGTAACCAACAAAGCAATCACTGATATTCAACAATTGCCTGATGGCACAGCAAAAGAAACCTTACTTTCCTTAACTGAGCTCTTATTACATCGTTCATTTTAAACGTTTTATGGAAGAATTGCCATTAATTGAAATAGAAAAACGACTGATTGTTTGCTTTAATCAACAACCAGTCGTTTTTTTATTCCTCGAAAGAACTAATGCCACGATCAATTCGGTAAAGTTTTTGATAATGCGCATTGGTTACAAGTAATTCTTCTGGTGTACCACTCATCTCTAATTGGCCATCTTCAATAAAGATCACTTGATTCATCAAAGTTACGCCTTGCAAATGGTGGGTAATCCAAATGACAGTTTTATCTTTTAATGCCTCAAAAAAGGTTTCCAGCAATTGCTGTTCTGTAATTGGATCTAAACCAGTAGTTGGTTCGTCTAATAACACAATCGGTGTATCTTGCAAAAGAATCCGCGCTAGTGCCAAGCGATGTCGTTCGCCACCAGAAAAACGCAAACCTGCTTCATCCACCATTGTTTGTAAACCTTCTGGTAATTGGGTAACCATTTCTTTTAAGCCAACTTTTTCTAAAACCGCCCAAACTTCTGCTTCGCTTGCTTCTTCTCTACCAATCCGAATATTATTTAAAATGGTTGTTCGAAATAGGTACGGTGCTTGATGCATAACCCCAATATATTCAGTCATCGTCTCACCAAATGCCTCAGTTGGGATGTTTCCTAAAAGGATTTCTCCCGAAGTAGGCCGTAAATCACCACGAATGAGCGAAGCCAACGTACTCTTTCCGGAACCACTGCGCCCTAAAATCGCTAATTTTTGTTTTTCAGGAATTGTTAACGATAAGTCATTTAATACCTTTTTCTCTTGATTTTCATATGAAAAAGACAAATGTTCTATCGATAAAGTGGTGCCATTTGGCTGAACAGGCGCTTCTGTTGAGTAATCTTCCCCTTCAGGAAGCTCATTAAAACGACGAATGGAATCCTTATAAATCGTTGTTTCCTGTGCTGCAGCAGGTAGCGGAGCAAAAGCATCAATTAACGGAAAAACGGTTAAAACAAAGGCACCAATCCAATTGGCTGCGCCCCCATGATTACCTGGAAACCGCACACTAGTCCAAGCTAAGACAGCAATCGCAATCACCCCAAACAGAAGTTGTAAAAAAAAGTCTCGGCCACGGTTAAATTGCTTCATTTTTTCATCTAATGCACGAACGTTTGCTTCATCTATTTCATAACGAGCAACGAATTCAGAGCCTCGTTGACTAAATACCCAATCAGACACACCTAGAATATTGTCGGTTAGTGTTTGATATAACTCATTTTTGGCATATTTATGTTTTTCTTGACGCGCACCATTCACTAGAACTGAAACAAATGGTAATAGAAAAACAACCACTCCTAACATCAGTAACATGCATAAAGCAAACCACCAAGAAAAGAAACCTAATGCAATCACTAAAAAGATATACAAAATCCAAGCAATAACGGTTGGGAAAATCGTTCGTAAATATAAGTTTTGGATATGATTAATATCTTCCGAAAGCAAACCTAAGATATCCCCAGTGCGATATTTTGTCTTAAAGAAAATCGCATCTTTTTCTAGCACATTATAAAGTTTCAAGCGCAGATCAGAGGTCATTTTTAACACCCAGTTATGACTCGTTAGACGCTCCACATAACGAAAAACAGGACGGCCAATCCCAAATGCTCTTGTTAAAACAATGGGAATATAAATTAATAAAATATTCTCTGGTAAGGAAGCCGCACGACTGATTAAGTAACCAGACGTAAACATTAATGCCCCTGCGCTAAAGAACGTCAAGAAGCCTAAAAGTAAGGCAAAATACAAGGTTTTTTTATAGCGTTTTAAGAAAGGACGAACCCATTGATCGTTTTTCCAAACGTCTTTCGTTGTCGGCTGTTTTTCCATCATTGGCGTCCTCCTCTCATTTGCTTCATTAATTGAACATAGTAGCCATCTTTTTCAATCAACTCTGCTAGCGTTCCTTGTTCCACTAATTGACCTTTTTCCATCACTAAAATGTAATCCATTTCTTCCATCCAATGCAGACGATGTGTCGCAAAGAAGACAAGATGATTGTTCATTAATGGCAACATGCGCTCTTTCATTTCAACTTCTGTTTCAATATCCAAATGCGCTGTCGGCTCATCAAACAGCAAGACGTGGCGTTTTTGATCGACAAAGGCGCGGGCCAACGCTACTCGTTGCGCTTGTCCCCCACTTAACATTCGACCACTTTCCCCAATCAAGGTATGAATTCCTTCGGGAAGGTCTTTAACCAGCTCGTCTAAGCTAACTAACTGAATCGCTTGCTGAATCGCCTCATCTGTTGCTTCAGGTGTATAAAAGCGAATATTGTTTGCCAAAGTATCTTGGAAAATATATGGTGCTTGCGGAATATAAAGGATTTGTTTTTGCCAGTCTTTTTGTAAAAAATGTGGAATCGTTTGGCCATTTATCGCCAATTGACTCGTTTCTTCTGTTGGCAATAAAAAGCCACTTAATAAATTAATTAACGTTGACTTACCAGAACCACTCGCCCCAATAATTCCAATCTTTTTGCGACCATCAACAGAGAATTGCAACGATTGAATTGCTTCTTGCGTTGCATCTTCATAGGAAAAATTTAACGCTGTGACTGACAACTGACTTTCTTGATGCCAATCATCTAACGTGAGCACATCGGTCTGTTCTGCTTCTGGCAATGCTAATACCGCTTTGATCGCTTGAAAAGAGTTTTTTCCATCTAAGGTTGCATGATAATCACTTGAAAAATCACGAATCGGTAAAAAGAACTCAGGTGCTAAAATTAAAGTAACCAAGGCAGGAAATAATAAAATCGTGCCGTTTAATAAACTTAATCCAAGGAAAACTGCTACAACAGCTACCGATAATGTCGTAAAAAAGTCTAACGCAAAGGTTGATAAAATAGCAATTTTCAATGTACTCATGGTCGCTTTTCTGAATCGTTCACTTGTATGGTAAATACTCCCAGCATATTTTTTGCTCAACCCAAACAGTTTCAGCGTGTCAATTCCTCGCAAGGAATCAATAAAATGATTGGAAAGCATTTGAAACGCCGCATATTGCTTGTCCGCTTTACTTTGTGCTGCATAACCTAACACAATCATAAAAATAATAATAATCGGAAAAACAATCAGCAATGTTACGCCTGAACGAATATCTTGTGTAAAAACAAAGGCCAAAATAATCCAAGGAATAATCATCATATTCATCATTTTCGTCAAAATCAATTGTAAATAATTTTCGGTTTGACTGATGCCTTCTAAAGCCATGGTAACCATATTTCCAGTTCCATTTTTTTGAACAACATTTGGCCCCAAACGGAAAATTTTGGTTAATAATTGTTCGCGTAATTCTTTCGAGCGTTCATAACTAAATGTATCGAGCATTCTCTCACGAAAATACGTAATAACATGTCGACCAAGATAAAAAATAAAAAAGAGTAAAATACTCTGTAGTTGTTGGTTAAGATGCCCGCCACTCCAAAGGCCGACAATGGCTTTTGAAAGAAAAAAAGCTTGCCCAATTATAAAGACTGCTTGCAGGAAAGAAAAACCTGCAAGCAAGACAAGAATTTTTTTGATTTTAGGCATCTGTAAGATGTCTTTATCAATCATAGATTTAATACCCCTCTGGTACGGCTGTCTGTGAAATACGTTTTCTGAAAATATAATAGGACCAAGCAGTATAAGCTAACACGAATGGTAAAATGCTTAAAGAAATCCACGTCATAATTTTTAGTGTATATGGTGTGCTTGTTGCATCTTTAATCAACAAATCAAAACCTTCACTACCAATCATAACACGTGGGAACAAGCCACTGAACAAGAGAGCAACTAGTACAACTAATGTTAAACCACTCGCTAGAAAAGCTAACATCTCTTTGCGTTTAAACACCCCAACATTGGCAATGACCGTTAAGACCACAATTGCTAACGTTAAAATTAAAGTGACCGCAAAGTTCTTTTCATAAAAGTCCGTTTTGAAGTACATCAACACTGCAAAAACAACTAAACCGACATATAAAACGCCGTATAAGATTTCTGCATAATTTCGAGCACGTTCGCGAATTGGGCCTTCTGTTTTTAAAGCAATATAGTTCATACCGTGTAAGTAGCAAAGTAATGTTAAGGCTACTCCACCAACAATTGAAAACAGATTAAAATAATCCGTAAATCGCGCATGCATATTGCCGTTTGCATCTAAAGGCATCCCTTGGACTAAGCTAATAAACAAAATACCAAAGAAGAACGGTACAAGGAAACTACCAATTGATAGCGTCCAGTTCCACATCCGACGACGTTTACCTTCCGGCATGTTGTGGCGGAATTCAAAGGAAACTCCGCGAATAATTAAGCCAAATAAAATCGTAAATAGAATTAAATAGTAGCCACTAAATAATGAAGCATACCAATATGGGAAAGAGGCAAACATTGCGCCACCCGCTGTTAATAGCCAAACTTCGTTTCCGTCCCAAACAGGTCCAATTGTTGCAACGACTTGATCTTTTTCGTCGTCATTGTGTGCCAACGTTTGAACGGCCATTCCAACACCAAAGTCAAATCCTTCTAAGAAGAAGAAACCTGAGAACAAGACGCCGATAAGGACAAACCATAATAATTGTAGTGTACTCATTCGCCAAATACCCCCTTATCAAATGGATCCAACGCTGGTTCATTTTCTTTCGCTAATTTTTTCGCTTCATAGTCTGGTCCTTTACGTAATTCTAAAATAACCAAGTAAACCATGACACTACCTAAACCAGCAAATAATAAGAAATAAATGACATTTGACGTAATTAATGAAGCAACCGATACATTTGGTGAAACACTTTGTTCAATCGTAAATAATCCATAGACAGTCCACGGATAACGACCTAATTCAGTGACTAACCAACCTGTTGTATTGGCAAGGAATGGTGCGAATGTACATAAAGCAACAATCCACAGCATCCATTTCTTCTCGTACAGAGATGGTTTTTTCTTCCTTGTAAAGAATAGTCCTAAGGCAGCAACCAATAACATTAAGGCACCAAAACCAGCCATGATACGGAAGCTCCAGAATAAAGTGTTAACTGGTGGATAATAATTTTTATCATCCCCATATTTTTCTACCAAACGCTTGTTGACTGTATCCATTCCATCAACCGAACCTGATAATTTGTTATACGATAAAATACTTAGCATATATGGAATATCGATACCAAAAACTTGTTTATGTTCTCGTTCATCTGCCCAAGCAATCAATGTCCAAGCAGCAGGATCATCAGAGTCTTCATAGGCCCCCTCCATCGCCGCAAATTTCATTGGTTGTCCTTCAATTAGAGCTTTCATTTGCAAGTCGCCAGCTAATAAAACGCCGATTGAACCGAACAAAGTAACCCATAAGCCAATGCGCATAGATGCTTTGTGGAATGAAATATCCCGTTTTTTCAACAATTGGAAAGCAGCCATACCAGCTACTGCCATGCCGCCCAATGTAAAGGCGCCCATGATAACGTGTGAAAATTCATACCAAACTTTTGGATTGCTGATGACAGCTACAAAGTCCACCATTTCAGCACGGCCATTATTGATGACATAACCTACTGGATGTTGCATAAAACTATTGGCAACTAAAATCCAGAAAGCAGACATCATTGAACCGAATACGACTAACCAGATAAAGGTTACGTGAACTTTCGGATTCATTTTATCCCAAGTAAAGATCCATAAACCTAAGAATGTTGACTCTAAGAAGAAAGCTAAGAGCGCTTCTACCGCCAACGGTGCCCCAAAAATATCTCCGACGAATCGAGAATAATCAGACCAGTTCATCCCAAACTGAAATTCTTGAATAATCCCGGTTACAACCCCAACAGCGAAGCTTAATAGGAATATATTTCCCCAAAACTTAGCCATTTTACGATAACGTTCCTCTTTTTTCACAACGTACATTGTTTCCATAATTGCTACAACAAGTGCTAATCCTATTGAAAACGGTACGAAGAAAAAGTGGAAAACTGTTGTCATCGCAAATTGGATTCTCGCCAATGTTACAATATCAAACATATTATTTCCTCCCTGATTTGCCTCCACACAAAGAAACAAGCTTACCTGAATTGTTCATTTCCATTAGCGATGACTCCTTTTATCTACGAAACTAAAAGAAAATTCAAGTGAACTTTTCCAAAAAGTGTGAAAATGCATGTAATATAGAATAATTCCAATCTAAGTATACAACTTTCTGAGGCAGAAACCAAACAATACAGAAGCATTTCTCACAATTTTTTTAGGTGCTCCCAAGATTTCTTCCCTTTCTTCTATCAATAAAAAAAGCCCTTCCTAAAAAAAGGAAGAACTAATCTCAATCTATCAACATTTTGACTTATCACTTGATTAGTTTTCGAAAATTGAAGCAGCTCGTCTTTGATGATAAAATTCTAATCTTGTGATGAAAATTACGGATTGCTTGTGGTGATAGTTTGTTTTTAAACAATATGGCTATAAAACTCTAATTTTTGAGTAATCGTACCAACTTGGGTTTTGGTACCATTCTAAACAACATGACTCTAAAACAGTTGTGGCGTTCCCATAAAAGATTGAAAAGTTTTGGTACCATTCCAAACAACATGACTCTAAAACAAGAAGCTGAACGAATGATTTTTGAAAGATGTTTTGGTACAATTCCAAACAACATGACTCTAAAACCTCGGAGAATTATTTTTTCTCCATGATTCCGTATTCGCATCACTTATCCATAGCTAGATTTCAGTTTAGAAGGTCTGATTTTTTTCTTCACGTTTATTATACCAAACTTTCTCCTTCTTGGCGGAAAAACCCACCATTTTTCAATGGTGGGTTTTCTTTATTTAGTAGCTGTAACAGCGAGCCAGATTTCACTATACTTAGCTTCTGCTGGTCCTTGATATTGCGTAAACGAAATTTCTGGTGCTGCAACAACTTGGTAACCAGATGAAGGCAACCATTCAGAGAATATCCTTGCCCAAGTTTCTTGTAATGTTTGTGGGAAAGGACCTTCATTTGGAAAAACCGCCCATGTATGAGCAGGTACGCTTAGTTGCTCCAAATCTTCATAGGTATTTTCTTGCAAAGTGGCAAAGCCAATCATGTGTGTCATTTCTCCACCTTCTGTTGTTCGTCCCTCTTGAAAGTCAAAAGAAGTATTTACTACTTGATGAGGATATACATCATCAAATGTATGCATTTCCGCTCGTTGTTGTGGTGTAATGCGCTGTGCTAATTCCATGATTGCTTGATTTTCCCCTTGATACTGCAAGGGAACCTTCTGACTAACTCCGACTATTTGAAACGCTGGTTTTTCAATCAATTTAACATCCATTGATTGTCCTCCTTTAATATCAATATAGAAAGAGAATTTAGGGAACGTTTTTTGGATTTGTGTTTTCATTACTTCAGAAGGTGCTTGTCCTGACCAATCGCGAAAAGCTCTTGAGAATCCTTCAATACTTTGATAACCATATTTAAAAGCTACATCTGTCACTTTTTCACCAGCAAGTAATGCTAAATTTGCTTCCGCCAAACGTCTCTTTTTAATATACTCAGCCAGACTCATCCCCGAAATAAACGAAAAAGTTCGTTTAAAATGGTAAACAGAAATCCCTGTCTTTTTCGCCAATTCATCGAAGGATACTTCTTCCGTTAAATGTTCTTCAATATAATCCATTGCTTGATTCAAATTTGCGAGCATCCGTGTCCCTCTCTTTCTATTTGAAAGTTTACTAAAGACCAACAAGGATGACTTGATTATTTATAGCCAACATTCGTCAAATCGCTACTCTTGGTTCATAGCGGCTTTTAAGGCCTGTGCTAAAGCACTTTCTTCTGGTTCGTCTGGTTGTGAATATTTTTTCATCAAACGACGTTCTTCATGTTTAGTCATTTTTTGTTTTCGTTCTTTTTTATCGGGAATTTTTTCAGTAATCGAACAGAATTTACATTTGAAAGAACGACCATTTTTTCCTTCTATGATGACCATTTTTTTATGACATTGTGGGCAACGGTGATTGGATACTTTAGGATCTTTTCGCCGACGATAAGAACATTCTTGGTTTGTACAAACGTAAATCTTCCCATCTTTCGTATTTTTTTCCCGTAAGTTTGAGCCACAATCTGGACATTTTTTTTGCGTAATGGAAAAATCTTGATATTTTTTCTCGCTTTGTTTAATTTCACGGACTAATTTTTTCGTATCCTCTTCAATATCCTTTAAGAAAAGTTGACTCTTTTGTTGACCCGAAGCGATTGCTTCGAGCGACTTTTCCCATTTTTCCGTTAGTTCAGGTGTCACAAGTGATGGATTCACCAAGTCTAATAGTTGCTTTCCTTTGGCAGAGACACTTAAACCGCTATTGGTTCGTTCCATCAATTCTGATTTAATCAGTTTTTCAATAATTTCAGCTCGCGTTGCCGGTGTGCCTAAACTGTGTTTCTCCATTTTTCCTAACAACGTTCCTTCGGTTAATGGTTTTGGCGGCGACGTTAATTCTTTGTTAATGGTAAAGTTTGGCGCAACGGTCATGCCTTTTTGCCATTGGACAGTGGACAGCGGCTGTTCAGCTGTTGTTTTCCAGCCAGCAACAACTACTTTATTTTGATGAAAGACAAATGTTTCTTTTCCAAAAGCGACTGTAACTTTTGTTTGTTTTGTTTGGTTTGGCTCAGCAAACAAACCTAAGAATCGTTGAACAATCATTTGATAGATTTTTTGTTCATCATTACTTAGTTTTTCATAACGAGGACGTTGTTCAGTTGGAATCAACCCATGGTGATCCGTGACTTTTGCATTTTGGAAAACTTTTTGTTGTTTAACAACAGCCCCATTTTTAAGGTAGCCTTTCACTTCTGGTGAAAAATCAGCAATAGCTTGAAGGCGCTCTTTCATCGTTCCTTTCATATCCGTCGTTAGATATTTGCTGTCAGTTCGAGGATAGGAAACAATTTTATGAGTTTCGTATAAACTTTGTACAAGAGACAACGTTTTCTTTGCAGAAAATTGGAATCGCTGATTGGCTTCACGCTGGATTTCGGTTAGATCATACGGTAACGGCGCATTTTCTGTTTTAACTTTTTCTTGAATATCGGTAACTAAGCCCTTTTGTTTTGAGAGTTCTTTGACTAATTGTTCTGCTTCCTGCCGTTCTTTTAAAGCGTATGGATTTTTTTGGGTCATCTTTGCTTTTTCTGATTCAACAGTTAACGAGATAGTAAAATAAGTTTGAGGCTTAAATTGTTCAATCGTTTTTTCTTGTTGGCGCACCATTGCTAAAGTTGGTGTTTGAACACGACCTGCGGATAAGTTATCTTGATATTTCACTGTCAAGGCCCTTGTGACGTTTAGACCCACTAACCAGTCAGCTTTTGCGCGCGCCAAGGCAGAGTAATACAAATTATCGTAGTCTTTCGCTGGGCGAATTTTCTTAAACCCGTCTTTAATGGCTTTGTCTGTTTGAGATGAAATCCATAAGCGTTTGACTGGTTTGTTAAAACGGACATATTCTAAAATCCAGCGGGCCACTAATTCACCTTCACGACCAGCATCGGTGGCAATCACGGCTTCAGAAACATCTTTACGATTAGCTAATTGTTTAATCGCTTTTAATTGATGTCCCGTTTTCGGTAACGGTTTAATCCCTAAATTCTTAGGAATCATCGGTAAAGTTTCCATTTGCCACGTTTGCCATTCTTTGTTTAAATCTTCTGGCATTTTTAGTCCTAAGAGATGGCCTAAAGCCCATGTGACAATCACGTTGGGTCCTTCATAATAATTCTTATTTTTTTGATTTGCTCCTAAAACGCGGCTTAAATCTTTTGCTACGCTAGGTTTTTCAGCAATAATTAATTGTTTTGCAACCACTAGTTTCGCTCCTTTTTGAGTGCTATCTTTTCGTATTATACCAAATATTAGCTCGATTTTCTCTAAATTCCGAGAATAGAAAAAGAGTTTAAAGAAAATTCCCTGAGGTTTTTCTTTAAACTCATGCGTTTCAAATAACTTTCCGTTTGCAGAATTTTGTTTTGCCAAAATGATTGGATATTGTGGTAAACTCAGCTTTATTTTCAAAAGTAACCGCATGATGATTTTCTAGTAATGCTAAACCGAAGTATTGTTGTAAATCTTCATCGCATTCTTCACACCAGCGTTCTTCCCCATCATTCCAGAAAGCCGTTAAATAATTAGGCTTTGTGTTGACGTATGTATAATTCTGAGAAAGTTTTTGCCAAACTTCCACATAATATGTCTCTGCATCGGTCAAGTTATCGAAGGTTTTTTCTTGAACAATGTCCTCTTGCCAATCATCAAAAAACCACCAAGGTTCATTGTCGCCATACATTGTAATTACTTGATACATTGAACCGCTCCTTTTTTTGCTACTGTAGGTATCATAGTCACTTTCTGAAAAAGTTGCAAGGATTTGGTTTCGGACTGAGAAATTTTTGAAATTTATTTTATCCTGCCACTTCTAAAGAAGCAATAAAATCTTCAATCATGCGACGATAACTTTCTTCCGGCGTGGCTTCTTCGCGTTGAAAATAACCTAAAAAACGTAAGGTAATATAACCATGGATTAAGCTACGTAGTTCTCGACTTTTGTGCAGTCGTTCTTCATTATTAAATGGATAAAAAGCTAAAAGTTGTAAGATAATTTGATTGGTTTCATGGATGCCTTCAATTAATTGTTGGTTTTGCGTTTTCGGCACACTGATAAGTAATTCATAGACTGCAGAATTTTCAAAAGCAAATTGTTGGTACGTTTCAGCATATATCCGAATTGCTTCTGCGCCACTCTTACCCACTAAGGCTCTTCGCAATGCATCATTTAATTCTTGAATTAACAAGTCCACTAGAGCATTTTTTACTTCAGCAATATTTTTAAAGTGATTATAGAGTGAAGGATACTTGATGCCTAAATCAACGGCTAAATTTTGAAAGGTTAATTGTTGAACGCCCAATTCTTCCGCTAGGTTGCGGGCACTTTCAAGGATTTTGGCTTTCGTTAAATTCCGTTTTTTTGCCATCTTTCTGACGCCTCCAATTCTTAAATTTTGGACAAGTATTAGTTTATCATATCTATTGACTCTTTTTAAACTATAAATTATAGTTTATAATAATAATTTGTAAACATTATTTTTGAAAGAAGGCTGTTTGGCATGCATATTACCAACCGTTCTCATTTGGCCGATCGTTATGGCAAACGAACTAGTGCAGAATTTTTATTACACGAACGTCCTATTTTATCTTTTCCTATTTCTTTAGCGGCCATTCCTAAAGAAGCCCGTTATTTATCCTGGGAATTAATTGATTATGACACGATTCCTCTAATCGGGTTCCCTTTTATTCATTGGTTAGCTGCCAATGTTCCTGTAACCAATGAGATTCCTGAAGACTTTAGTCGAACAGCACTCAAGCCTACCATTCAAGGAAAAAATAGTCTTGCTTCTCCTTTGGGGAAACAGATGATTCCTGCGCTTGCCACTGAAACGTTACCTGAGTTAACCGAACGTTATCTGGGGTTAAGCCCTCGCTCTGGTGTGCACACCTATACGTTATATGTGTACGCTACAAAAAATCCACTAAATTTAAAAGAAGGCTTTTTTGCGAATGAATTGCATCAAGCATTGAATGATCAACTACTCGCCAAAGCCAAATTTGAATTTCTTTACTAGAAAGTGAGGAAATAGAATGTATGAATTAATTAAAAGTAAAATTTTCCGTCCAAGACAACCTTGGGAAAAAAATCTGCTTGTTTTATGGTTTGGCACATTTATGGCTGGTATCGGCTTTAGCTTAGTGATGCCATTCATGCCTCTTTATATCAACACATTAGGTACTTTTACCCACCAACAATTGAATTTTTGGAGCGGAATCACGTTCTCCTCCACTTTTTTAGTCACGACCATTGTTTCTCCTTGGTGGGGCCGTTTAGCCGACCGAAAAGGACGCAAGTTAATGTTATTACGTGCTTCATTAGGGATGGCTATCGTCATTAGTTTAATGGGCGCAGTCACAAGTGTTTATCAATTGATTGGCTTGCGCTTATTACAAGGTGTTTTTTCTGGTTATATCAGTAATGCGACTGCGTTAGTTGCTACAGGCACACCTAAGGAAAAAAGCGGTCAAGTGCTTGGTACTTTAGCCACTGGTTCTGTTACCGGCACGTTGCTTGGTCCTCTTTTGGGCGGTGTCACTGCGTCTATTTTCGGTTATCGGCCAACCTTTTTCATTACTGGTACGATTTTATTACTCGTTTTTGTTTTGAGTCTCGTCTTTGTCCATGAAGAGTTTGTGCCAATTGAAAAAAATCAAGCCGCATCTGGGAAACAAATTTTAAAAAAACTAGAACATCCCCACGTGATTCTTGGAATGTTTATTACGACATTAATCATTCAAGCTTCCAATAATTCAATTAGTCCCATCATCAGTTTATATATTCAACAATTGTTGGGTGGTCACGGAAATGTCACCTTAATTAGCGGAGTCATTGCTTCTATTCCAGGGATTGCAACGTTAATAGCCGCCCCTCGTTTCGGCCGGTTAGGCGATCGTATTGGCAGTGAACGTATCTTGACAATTGGCTTAATTTTAGCCATTTTCGTTTACCTACCAATGGCCTTTGTTCAAAATGTCTGGCAGCTTGCCATGCTTCGTTTCTTAGTTGGGATTTCCGATGCCTGTTTACTACCAGCTGTTCAAACGTTGATCACTCGTTATTCCCCAAGTGACGCTGCAGGTCGTATTTTCAGTTACAATCAATCTTTCCAAGCGACAGGAAATGTGATTGGTCCTATGATTGGTTCAAGCGTATCTGCCGCTTTCGGTTATCGTGGGGTCTTTATTTCCACTTCTTGTCTGGTTCTCATTAACCTTCTATGGGTTCGTCGAAGCACCGCCGAATTAAAAAAAGAGAAAAATGATGACTAAGTTATACACAGAAAAGTTATCCACAATTTGAATTTTTAATTTTTCTCTTTTTCTTATTTTAAAAAAATAGGCATATAAAACAAAAAAGAAAAGCGGATATTTACTGGTTTTATGACCAGCATATCCGCTTTTCTTTTGGTTAACTATACGCTTTTTGTTTCACAACTCGTGAAACTTTTTAGACGTATTGTAGTTCTTTTTCATCTTGGTAGGCGCGATCAATTAAGCCGCCCCCTAAGCATTCCATCCCATCATAAAAAACAACAGCTTGACCTGGAGTGACTGCGCGCGCTGGTTCCTTAAACGTAACGGTTGCTTTTGTGCCATCTTCAGATAAGGAAACATGCACTGGGATATCTGCTTGACGATAACGGAATTTAGCCGTACAGTCAAACTCTTTTGGCATTGGTGTATCAACAGTAAAATGAACCTCACTAGCTTCTAAATGTGTTGCATATAGTTTTTCATGGTGAAATCCTTGTCCCACATATAATGTATTGGTAGTTAAATCTTTCCCAATCACAAACCATGGTTCTTGTGTTTTACCGCCACCACCAATTCCTAAGCCTTGGCGTTGACCGATAGTATAATACATCAGACCATCATGTTGTCCTTTGATTTCGCCATCTTCTGTCACCATGTTGCCTTTTTTAGCTGGTAAATAATTACTCAAAAATTCTTTGAAATTCTTTTCACCAATAAAACAAACGCCCGTTGAGTCTTTTTTCTTGGCTGTGGCTAATCCAGCACGTTCAGCAATTGCACGAACTTCTGATTTTTCCATGCCACCCAATGGAAACATTGTTTTTGCCAATTGGGCTTGTGATAATTGGCTTAAAAAATAGGTTTGGTCTTTATTATTATCAATTCCACGTAACATATGCACTACGCCATTTTCATCCGTTTCTACTTGTGCATAGTGGCCAGTTGCAACATAGTCAGCGCCTAGTTGCATAGCATAATCTAGGAATGCTTTAAATTTAATTTCTTTATTACACATGACATCTGGATTTGGTGTCCGTCCTAACCGATATTCTGCTAAAAAATATTCAAACACACGGTCCCAATATTCTTTTTCAAAATTGACCGAATAATACGGAATCCCAATTTGATCCGCTACTTTTGCGACATCTTTATAATCCTCAGTTGCGGTACAGACACCATTTTCGTCTGTATCGTCCCAATTTTTCATAAAGATCCCAATTACATCATAGCCTTGCTCTTTTAAAAGCAACGCTGTGACAGATGAATCGACACCGCCACTCATGCCTACCACGACACGCGTTTTGCTGTTATCTGCCATTTTATCACCATCATTTCAATTAGATTCTGAAATCATCCACGATTTGAAGGTCGTAACTTTTCAGTGCTTTTCATTATACTATTTTTTTGAAATAAGTAAAGCAAGCCGGGCGTATAATGAGAAAATACTTGGAACAAAGACACAGCCAACAAGCTGTTGCTTTCAAATAAACAGAAAACCTGAAGGAACAAGCTACTTTCACTTGTTTCTTCAGGTTTCTCTAAGTTATTCTACTTTCTCTAATACACCACGGCTAATTAAGCCATCCATTAAGAAAAAGTATTTTTCTTTACTCATTTCATGTTGTTCATTCTTGAAAATATTCATTGGTTTTAAACCATTTGCCGTTGTAATGGACATTTTCAACTCTTTTAGATCAGCAGTGATCGTAATTTTCAATTTGAAGCCTTCATTTCTCTGAGGCGTTGGATCTAAGGAACGAATCAATTGAAAGTTCCCTGATTTTGTTTCAGTAAAGCCGTTATCTTTTAATGTATAGCGTTTTGCACTAGGATGTACTTTGTAAAAAACTGTTGAGCCTTCAACAGCAGCCGTTGTTGTAAATGCCATGGGTTCCACCTCGTTATTTTCATTGTTATCTTCATTATAGCGAAAACCTGTAGCTGCCGCAATCAGATTATTTTTTCAATTGTTGAATCACTGCAACTAGTACTTCAGAAAAAGTCGCAATTTCTTCTGGTGTGTTCCCGTAGCCAAAACTAATCCGGATTGATTCTTTAATAGCTGAGGAATTTTCACCATACATCGCTGTCAACACGTGTGAAGGATCCACAGTTCCCGCTGTACAAGCCGAGCCAGTTGAAATCGCAATACCTCTTAAGTCCAAATGCATTAAGAGCAAATCACTAGGAATTCCTTTTAAATGAAGATTTAAGACATGCGCTAAACGATTCGTTGGTTCACCATTAATTGAAAAATCAATATTGGCTTCTCCTAACGCTTTTAAAATAATCGTTTGAAAACTTTGATAGGCTGTTTTTCTTGCTTGCTTTTCTGCAGAAGTTAGTAATGAAACGGCAGTACCCATACCAATAATTCCAGCTAAGTTTTCCGTGCCCGCACGTCGTTTTTCTTCTTGTTCCCCACCATGTAAAAGAGGTGGTAATTGGATTGCATCGCTTTTAAATAAAAAACCTACGCCTTTTGGACCATTGATTTTATGAGCGGAAATGCTTAATAAGTCGATCCCTAATTCATGAGGTAAAATGACTTCACTTCCATAAGCTTGGACGGCATCTGTATGAAAAATCGCCGAATGATTTTTAAGAATTGCACCAACTTCAGCAATCGGTAATCGATTTCCAATTTCATTATTGCCATACATCATTGAAACCAAGATCGTTTCTTCGCGTAAAGACTTTTTGAATTGATCCATTGAAATCTGACCATTTTCATTCACAGGCAAGTAAGTCACTTCAAAACCTAACGTCTCTAAATATTCCATCGTTCGTAACACAGCAGGATGTTCAATTGCCGTAGTAATAATATGTTTTCCTTCCTTTTGACGAGAAAAAGCAACTGCCAAGATGGCTGTGTTATCCCCTTCTGTGCCACCACTATTAAAAATAATTTCGTGGGGTTTGGCTTGTAAGCTCTCGGCAATCGTTTGACGCACTTCTTCCAGAAGACCGTGTGCCTTTCGTCCAAACTGATGAATACTTGATGGATTGCCAAAAGTCGTTTGCATATTTTCAGTCATCGCTTGAATGACCGTTGGATGAAGCGGCGTTGTTGCCGCATGATCTAAATAAATGGGTTCCAAATGACTCGTCCCTTTCCTTATGTTCTGGCGTTATTCTAGCATAAAAAGCTTAAAACACAAAATCAGAATACTTTCTCTTCTATTTATAAAAGAGATAAGAAAAATAGGCCCAACACTATTAAAGTTGTTAGACCTATTTCTAGTTTAAGAAATCACTTATTCTCCTTTTGGTTCTAAACGGAATAATGGACTCATTGGTTTATTTTCATGGATACGAAGTAACGCTTCCCCCATTAACTCAGCGCAAGAAATAATATTCAAGGTTGCTGGTTGGCGGTCTGCTGTCGTATAAACAGAGTCAGTAATACTAATTTCCTTAATTGGCGCATTTTCTAAGGTTGCTTTTGCGCCTTCTGATAACAAACCATGCGAGGCGCAAGCATACACTTCTTGCGCACCATTTTTCATTAAAACTTCCGCCGCTGTGGCTAACGTTTGACCAGTATTCAAAATGTCATCAACAAGAATACATTTTTTCCCAGCGACATTCCCAATAACGTAACCTTCTTGACGCACCCCATCAATCTCTTCATGGTCTACAATTGCTAAGGTCGCATCTAAGTACTCCGATAAACTACGTGCGCGTTGAACACCACTGTTTTTAGGCGAAACAATCACAATTTCTTCCCCTACTAATGCTTGTTGACGATAATAATGAGCAAACAAAGGCATTGTAAATAAATTATCTACTGGGATATCAAAAAATCCTTGGACTTGAACAGTATGCAAGTCTAATGTTAACAAACGTGTTGCGCCTGCCTCTACTAACATATTAGCAACTAATTTCGCAGTAATGGGCTCTCTTGGTTTCGCTGTGCGGTCTTGGCGAGCATAACCATAGTAAGGCAAAATAACATTAATTGTTTTTGCGCTAGCACGTTTTAATGCATCAATTAAAATAAGCAATTCCATCAAATGATCATTTACAGGAGCATTCGTTGCTTGGATGATGTAGACATGATCGCCACGAATACTTTCTTCAATATTAATTTGAATTTCGCCATCACTAAATTGGCGCACGGTGCTTTTTCCTAATTCTGTTCCTACTGATGCTGCTATTTTTTCAGCAAGTGGTCGATTTGCATTTAAACTGAAGATGCGTAAGGTGTCATCTTGATAGTTTTCGGTCATGATATCCTCCGTCAATATAAAATAATAGTCGTTTTCATTCATATTCTACCATTTTTTGTCATAAAAATCATGGGATCCTCCTTAATTTATTGAAAGAAACGGTTTTCTTTGTGAAAAAAGCGCTTGTATTTAGGCGCGCCTAAAAATTATTTGCATTTTCTTAAACTATCCCTTATACTGATTTTAAGGCAAACCTAAAAAGGAGGAATTTCATGAGTAAAAGCTTTAACTTAGCTGTTCAAGCGTTAACCGTTCAATATCAAGGACGGACCGCTTTAAATAATATCCACGTTACTATTCCCTCCGGTAAAATTACTGGAATTATCGGACCAAATGGTGCTGGAAAGTCAACATTTATTAAAGGGTTATTAGGCTTGATTAAAACAAAGGAACGTGATGTTTTGTTAAATAATCAAGCGATTGACCAACAAAAAACAACCATTGCCTATGTAGAACAACGTAGCGCCTTGGATCTTAGTTTCCCAATTAGCGTTTTTGAAACGGTCTTGCTAGGAACCTATCCAAACTTGGGACTATTAAAACGCCCAGGAAAGAAAGAAAAGCAAGCAGCCATGGCTGCATTAAAAATGGTGCAATTAGAAGACTATGCGCAACGCCAGATTGGCGAACTTTCTGGTGGCCAATTACAACGTGTGTTTATCGCCCGTGTTTTGGCCCAAGGTGCTGAGGTGATTTTTTTAGATGAACCTTTCGTCGGCATTGATATGTCTAGTGAAAAAGTGATTATGGATATTCTCAAATCATTAAAAAATCAAGGTAAAATGATTATCATTGTTCACCATGATTTGCACAAAGTGTCCCACTATTTTGATGAATTAATCGTTTTGAAAAACCGGCTAATTGCTGCGGGTCCTGTTGAACAAACGTTTACTGCAGAAACGCTCCAAGAAGCATACGGTGATTTGTTAGGTGATTTATTAATACAGGGGGTTGCAAAATGATTGCTGCATTTATTGATGGTTTATTCCGTTATCAATTTTTACAAAATGCCCTTTTGACGTCTATAATTGTCGGACTCATTTCAGGGGTAATTGGTTCATTCATTATTTTACGTGGGATGTCTTTGATGGGTGATGCGATTTCACATGCTGTTTTACCAGGGGTCGCTGTTTCTTATATGTTTGGTTTCAATTATATTTTTGGCGCTTCTATTTTTGGCTTATTAGCTGCATTATCGATCGGCTTTATTACCCAAAAAAGTCCACTAAAAAATGATACTGCCATTGGTGTTGTCTTTAGTTCTTTTTTTGCTTTAGGGATTATTTTTATCTCTTTTGCAAAAAGTTCCACCGATTTATATCATATTCTGTTTGGAAATGTATTAGCGGTCGCAGATACCGATATTTTAATTACTTGTGTCGTCGGTGTGATTGTTTTGATTTTTGTGGCATTGTTTTATAAAGAGTTGCAACTCACTTCTTTTGATCCCACAATGGCTCAGGCTTATGGTTTAAATATTCAATTTTTCCACTATGCATTGATGTTTTTACTAACATTAGTCGCTGTTTCTTCTTTGCAAACCGTCGGAACTATTTTAGTCATTGCCATGCTGATTACACCAGCGGCAACAGCTTATCTATTAACAAATCACTTACCGACAATGATTGGCTTAGCCTCTACTTTTGGGATTTTAAGTTCAGTGATTGGCCTATTCTTCAGTTATTCTTATAACTTAGCTTCTGGTGCGACGATTGTTTTAACCGCCGCCTTATTCTTTTTATTGGCTTTCTTTTTCTCACCAAAGAAAGGCCTAGTATTTGTAAACCGTGAGAAAGAAATGGAGGAATCAACGAATGAAAAAATTTAGTTTATTTTTTTTAACACTTTTAGCAGGGTTAACGTTAGCTGCTTGCGGGAATCAAGCCGCTGAAAAGAAAGAAAAATTAGCAATTGTGACAACGAACTCGATCTTATCCGATTTAGTGAAAAATGTTGGGGAAGACAAAATTGAGCTGCATAGTATTGTGCCAATTGGGACAGACCCTCACGAATATGAACCGTTACCAGAAGACATTGCGAAAGCTTCTGAAGCGGACATTTTATTCTTTAACGGCTTGAACTTAGAAACAGGCGGAAATGGCTGGTTTAACAAATTAATGAAAACGGCCAAAAAAGTTGAGAATAAAGATTACTTTTCTACAAGCAAAAATGTTACGCCACAATATTTAACAAGTGCCGGTCAAGAACAAACAGAAGATCCACATGCTTGGTTAGACATTGAAAATGGCATTAAATATGTAGAAAACATTCGTGACGTGTTAGTAGAAAAAGATCCAAAAAATAAAGATTTCTATACAGAAAACGCGAAAAATTATACCGAAAAACTTAGCAAACTACATGAGGAAGCCAAAGCTAAATTTGCTGATATTCCTGATGATAAAAAATTATTAGTTACAAGTGAAGGTGCCTTTAAATATTTCTCCAAAGCTTATGATTTAAATGCCGCTTATATTTGGGAAATTAACACAGAAAGTCAAGGAACACCTGAACAAATGACCACGATTATTGATACCATTAAGAAATCAAAAGCACCTGTGTTATTTGTTGAAACCAGTGTCGATAAACGTAGTATGGAACGGGTCTCAAAAGAAGTGAAACGACCAATTTACGATACACTTTTCACAGACTCTCTTGCCAAAGAAGGAACAGAAGGCGATACGTACTACAGCATGATGAACTGGAATTTAACAAAAATCCATGATGGCTTAATGAGTAAATAAATAATAAAGAAGAAAGAACCAAGTTGACTCCCCCTCAACTTGGTTCTTTCTTCTTTATTTAACTAATTCCTCAATATCAATTACTCGATCCACAATTTCCTCATAAAAATCTGCTTCATGGGAAACCAGAAAAACCGTTCCTGGGTAAACGTGAATTGCTTCTTGTAAACTTTTTTTGGCCGCTTCATCAATATGATTGGTTGGCTCATCTAAAAATAACAAATTACTTGTTTGCATCATTAGTTCCGCTAGTTTTACTTTTGTTTGCTCACCACCACTTAACAGGGCTAGCGACTGCATTGCTAACTTATCTGGTAAACCTGCTCTAGCCAAATGACTTCTTCGCTCTTTAATCGTTGTATCTGGAAAACGATCTGATAAATAGTCTAGCGGCGTTAACTGCTCATTAGGCCACGCCAAGTCTTGGGTAAAATAAGCAATTTTTGTATTCAGCGGATAATGAAATTCTCCATCTAATGAAGGAATCACTTTCGTTAACGTTTTAATTAATGTTGATTTGCCAATCCCATTGAAGCCTTTCAATGCGACTTTTTCACCGACATGAACCATTAAATCTAACGGTTCTAACAAAGGTTCCCTATAGCCGACAACTAACTTCTGGGTCGTTAGTGCTTGCGTTGCAACTAACCCTTGATAAGGAAATTCAATCGCTGGCTTAGTCAAGGAACCTGGCGGAGTCAATCGTTCCAACCGGTCCAATTGTTTTTGTCGACTTTTAGCCATCGTTGCTCGATTTCCAGCTTTGTATTTACGGATGTAGGCTTCCATTTTTTCAATTTTTTCTTGTTGGGCCTGATACTGTTTCAAATAGGTTTGTTTATTCTGCTCTTTTTGTGCAAAAGATTTTTCTACATTTCCAGTATATTTGGTTAATTTGCCAAACTCAATATCTGCGATGCAATTCGTCACTTCATTTAAAAATTGATAATCATGGGAGACTAATAGAAAGCTTCCTTCAAAATTATTCAGATAGCGAACAAGCCATTGAATATGTGTATCATCTAAATAGTTGGTGGGTTCATCTAAAAGTAACACATCAGGGGCCTCTAACAATAATTTTGCTAAAATCACTTTTGAACGTTGACCACCGCTTAGCTCCCCTAACTTTTTATCCAAACCAATTGCTTGTAGTCCTAACCCATTGGCTAAATCCTGAATAATCGTGTCGATTTGGTAAAAATTACTTTCATCTAAATCTGTTTGTAACTTGCCTGCTTGTTCTAAAAGTTTTTCCGAAGCCGTTTGACTGTATTCTTCATAAAGCTTTGTCAGTTTCGCTTCTTTATCAAAAAGTTCTTGAAAGGCTTGTTTCAAAAAATCAACCATCGTTAGTGATTGTTCTACAGAAACATGCTGATCCAAGTACCCAATCTTGCAATTTTTTTGCCACTGAATCGTTCCTTCGTCTGGCAATACTTCCCCCGTTAAAATTTTAATTAAGGTGGATTTGCCGACACCATTTTGGCCAGTTAAGCCTAAATGATCCCCTTTATTCACTTGCAATGAAGCCTCTTCATACAAGACCTTTTCGCCAAATCGATGCGTTAAATGTTCAATAGTTAAAATACTCATTTTCGTCACTTCTTTCTTGTTAACTGATTATTTTGGGACAACAAAAAAAGAACCACGTCTGCACGTCGTCCATCCTGACAGAAATCCCGACAACCGCTTGTACGTACACTCAAATAAGACTAGCTTTTCTAGTCAAAAAATGTCCTATCAAGCGATGAAGAAATTAATTGCTCGGCTCCACAACAGTGCTTCATCTGTTCTTAAACTATCGGGAGCTACTTTTCTTGTTAATTTATCAGTTAAAACAAAAAACATGTGAATCACCTTTCGTATGCTTGTATTCTACCATAGAATGACAAGAAAGCAAGCCACGTTGGTTTATAACGAAAGGAGCCCACAAACAATCATTTTGTCGGCTCCCTATCCCTATTATTCTGATAAATAGTTTAATGCATAGCGTACGTGGTACTCTGCTGCTAAAAGTAAGGCACGTTCATCAATATCAAATTGTTCATGATGGTGTCCAAAATGGGTAGCAGGATTTTCAGGGTTTCGTGAACCGACCCGTCCATAGATACCAGGAATTACCGCTAAGTAATCAGCAAAATCATCCGCCCCTAAACTTTTAGGATGATCGGTCACAACATTTTCAAAACCAACAATTTCACTGGCTACCTGCTGTGCACGGTTGGTTGCTTGTTCTTCATTAATTAATGGATTCGCTGCCGCATAAACAGAAAAATCAGCAATTTCTGTGCGATGAGACTGGGCAATTTCATGGGCAATTTCTTCGACTCGTTGTAAAACAAATTGGCGCGTTTCCTGACTAAATGTTCGAACAGTACCTTCAATGGTTGCATGGTTTGCTACAATATTATAGCGTGTTCCTGCTTGTAAAACGCCAATTCCTACTACGACAGAATCTAAAGGATCAATCTCGCGAGCTACAATTTTTTGTAATTCCACAACGATACTGGCCGCTGCTAAAACAGCATCTCGGCCATTCTGTGGTTGGGCGACGTGACTACTTTGACCACTGACTTCAATTTTAAAAATATCACAAGAGGCGTTGGTGGCGCCTTTGGTAGCGACTAATTTTCCGACCGGCACACTAGAATCTAAATGAATCCCAAACACTTGGTCGATTGCTTCTAAATAATTTCCTTCCACAAATTGTCGAGCGCCTGCACCAATTTCTTCAGCTGGCTGGAAGGCCAGTTTAACCGTTCCTGAAAAGGTATCCTGATGTTTTTTGAGCACTTTAGCTGCACCTAGCAATGCTGCCGCATGACCATCGTGTCCACAAGCATGATTGAGTCCTGGATTTTTAGAAGCATAGGCAGCGCCTGTTGCATCTGGCAATTCCAACGCATCAATATCTGCACGTAACAAAATCGTTTTGCCAGCGCCAAGACCTCCTTCTATGGTTGCTAAAACACCCGTTTCCCCTACTTCTACAAAAGGAATAGCTAAGGCTAGTAGTTCTTCTTTAATTCGTTTAATCGTTTCATATTCTTTTAAACTTGCTTCAGGGTATTGATGAAAATGACGTCTTAAATGGATTATCCATTCCTTTTCCGTAGCAATAGCTTCTTGGATTGTTTGAATCGTTGTTGTACTCATTATAAATACCTCCTTTATTTTTTACCAAATGTTTCCCAGGCTGGAACATTGGCGCCCTTTGATGTTTCTGCAATGACCTTTTTCGTTTCTTCTTGTTGATATTCTTCTACAACTTTTTGATAAAGTTTATTCTCTTGATCTTCTTCTCGGGCCACGACAATGTTCACATAAGGTTTCGCTTTTTCGTTTACAGGTTCTAAGAAAATAGCATCTTTATCTGGTGTATACCCAGCATCGACAGCCATGCCGCTATTAATCACTGAAGCATCGACATCTTGTAAAGCGCGCGCTGTTTGCGTAGCATCTAATTCAGTTATTTTCAATTGGCGTTTATTTTCAGTAATATCACTGACAGTCGGTAGTTGCTGTTTCGCAGGATCAACTTTTATCAGTCCTGCAGTTTGTAATAAAATTAACGCCCGCCCACCATTCGTTGGGTCATTAGGAATAGCAATTTCTCCGCCGTCTTTAATTTTCGTGATATCTTTCAATTTATTAGCGTAAATTCCCAATGGTGCATTGACTGTATTGCCAATTGATACTAATTTCGTCCCATGTTCTTTATTGTAATTGTCTAAAAAGATTTGATGCTGAAAGGCATTTAAATCAATTTCTTTTTCTGCTAATGCTGCATTGGGTTGCGTATAGTCTGTAAATTCTACCAATTGTAGATCAATATTTTTCTTTTTCAAACGCTCTTTGACCGATTCCCATTCATCATTTTTTGTTCCTACAACCCCTAGTTTAACGGTTTCTGTCTTAGTATCTTTCGCAGTCCCCGATGCACAACCTGCAATCGTAAAAGCTAATACCCCAATAAGTCCAATTAATTTACTAAATTTTTTCATTTGTCATTTCTCCTTTTTTCTAATGTGATGTTTTTTTGATTAATTGATTACTAATGGCTTGACTGATAAATACCATAATTAAAATAATTAACGTGGCCATAAATGTCACATCGGTTTGAAACCGATTGTATCCTCGAGTAATCGCTAAGTTGCCCAGACCACCGGCTCCAATCGCTCCTGCCATGGCTGTTAATCCAATCAAATTAATAATTGTCACCGCTGAAACACGAATAATACTTGGTAACCCTTCAATTAGATAAACCCGAAAAATAATCCCTAAGGGACTCGTCCCCATGGCTTCTGCCGCTTCAATAACGCCAGGATCCACTTCTAATAACGCATTTTCAATTTGGCGCGCGAAGAACGGAATTACGCCAATAACTAATGGGACTAACGCTGCGGTTGTACCAATTGTCGTTCCTGCCAAAATTCGTGTTAATGGTTGAATCAGTGCGAGCATAATAATGAAAGGAATAGAACGGCAAACATTAATAATTTTTTCTAAGATACTATACAGGGGTGGATTTTTCAAAACACCACTTGGGCCAGTACTAACAAGCACGACACCCAACAAGACTCCTAACACGCCAGCAATCAAGGCTGTCCAAAAAACCATGTATAATGTTTCCCATGTACTTTGAAGAAACTCTTGTTTTAATTGGACAACATTCGGAAAATATTTCTCAAATAATTGATACATTCTCAGTTCACTCCTTTTTTAAATCACCTGTAAATTCTGCTTTTGCTTCGTTTGCTGATAGTTTTTCAAAACATTGGTTCGCACGCCTTGTTTCGCTAAATAAGTAAGGGCTTGTTGACGCTGGGCCTCATCACCAGAAAGCACCACAATTAAATGGCCAATAGGAACGTTTTGAACAATTTCGACATTGCCATAAAGGATATTTGTATATACCTGATATTGGCTATACAATTGTGCAATTAATGGCTCGTTCGTTTGATCTCCCACATAAGAAAATTCAATTAATTCTTGATTTTTATCTAAATCAGCTAATTTAGGATGTTCAAGAATCGTGGTTAATGCTTGGTCAATATGAGTTGCTGTCCGGATAAAATCTTTGGTTAAAGGTTGTTGGGGTTGACTAAAAATCGAAACAATATCGTTTGATTCGACAACGCAGCCATTTTCCATCACCGCGACTTTATTACAAATTTCTTTAACCACTTGCATTTCATGGGTGATTAAGACAATCGTCAAGTTCAGTTCTTGATTTAACTTTTTTAACAAGGCTAAAATCTGTCCCGTTGTTTTTGGATCTAACGCACTCGTCGCTTCATCACAAAGTAAAATTTCAGGATCATTTGCTAAAGCGCGGGCAATCGCAACCCGCTGTTTTTGCCCTCCTGATAGTTGACTGGGGTAAGCGTCCCGTTTTTCACTTAGTCCAACTAGCTCTAATAAATGGCTGATTTTTTGACGCCGCTCAGTTTTACTTAGCCCAGAATATTTTAATGAAAAATCGATATTACTAAATATGGTCCGCTCTTTCATCAAATTAAAATGTTGAAAAATCATTCCAATCTTTTTTCGTTGTTGTCGTAATTCCTTTTTAGAAAAAGTTAAAATATTTTCTTTGTTAATAATAACGGTGCCCGCTGTTGGTCGTTGCAATAAATTAATTACCCGTACTAGCGTACTTTTTCCAGCACCGGAATAACCAACGATTCCGTAGATATCCCCTTTATCAATTGTCAAAGACACATCTTGGACAGCCTGAATTTCTTGTTTTTTTTGTTGAAATGTCACACTGATATTTTTTAGTTCAATCATTCTTTATCCCCCTTCATTCTTACCAACCTGCATTTTTTCATAAAAAAGAAAAAAGCATCCTCAACGACACAACTCAAGTTGTATCGTTGAGGACGCTTTTTTGCGTGTTACCACCTCATGTTCAGAATTTGCTCACACAAATTCCCTTTTCAAGTACGGAACAATATGTTCGATACCCTAGCTCGATAACGGGAGCCCCCGTCGCCGCCTTGTGTTTAACACTCGGAGCGCTTGCTCAATAGCCATTTTCCAAAACGTCTTTGTCACCTATTCTCAGCTACCTAGGCTCTCTGTTAAACAAATCAAGTCTTGTACTTACTATATCACTGCTTTTTTATTTCTATTCATTCTAAACTGATTTTCATCTGTTTTCAAAATTAAACAGACTAGAGTTAATGTTCTCTTCGAACAGCTTGTACTGTTCATCACTTACAAAGGCCATACTGCGTCGAGTAACCGCAGACAGCATCTACTCTGTCGCTTCGCGCCAGTCGTAGTGATTCGTGCAAATGACACAACTTGCCCTTCGGTCACCTTGTACTGTTCATCATCTACTCTGTCGCTTCGCGCCAGTCGTAGTGATTCACAGCAAAAAGCCCTTCACTAGCGTTTTGCTAGTAAAGGGCGAATGATTCGCGGTACCACCTTTTTTCGAAATATAACTGATTCTTTATATCTCATCTCTTATCCAAGTCTTTATTAACTTGGTGCACATGGTAACGGGTGCTTAGCCGAAATTGCTTACTTATCAGCAATTTATTCTCAGAGGCCATCTTCAACTTTTCTGAACCTTGTCCCTTTTCACCAATCAGGACTCTCTTTTGAAGGTCATCAAAATTTACTCTTCTCTTCAACGAATGAATAGTTATCTGTGATGTTGATTTACACTTTACTAGAGAAAAAAGAGATTGTCAACAGTTTTTCTTAGAAAAAAATCATTTTTCTTTTTTTACGAAAGAGCAATTGACAAACTTTCGTCTATACGTTATTCTATTTCTTGTGCACGAGATTTGTACGATTTTTCAAAAGGAACTTTGACGATTACTCGTCGCAGTGTAGCCTTTGAAAGTGAACTCTATGGGTTTCACTTCGTTGCAATCCTCGAGTTAGTTTAGCCTTTGAAAGTGCCGCCTTAGCTCAGTTGGTAGAGCACCACCATGGTAAGGTGGGGGTCGCCGGTTCAAGCCCGGCAGGTGGCTTTTTGGTAAAATCCCAACTCTTTAATAAAGAGTTGGGATTTTTTTGTTTTGCCTACCCTTAGTGTTCTGTCAAGATGAGAAAATAACAAAAGCAATTTCTTCATTCCACTCGTTATGGTATATTTTAATTGTTAAATAATTATTGGAGTGGAGTACAATGATGAAACAATTACCTATAGAATCAAAAAAATTTGATTTAAAGAATTGGTGTATTGAAAATAAAGCTTATCTTCTATTGATCATTTTAATTTATCAAGTGGCAGTTTTATCCATCGGCATTATCAATTTCCCTTACTTAGATGATAATGCTCGCCAAGTCGCTGGAATGACAGATTTTGGTACGACTTACGCACGTTGGGGCAGTGAATTTCTCTCATGGTTTGTTCAAGGAAGTCGTCATTTGACAGATCTGGGCTTGACCACACCGATTCTAACAGGTCTTATCTTATCTCTCACAAGCATACTGGCAATTTATATCATCAATGACCAAAAAATTAGCTGGGGTTCCTCTTTAGTAGCTACTTTAATTGGCCTCAATCCTTGGTTCCTCCAATGTCTTAGTTTCAGGTTTGATAGTCCCTATATGGCATTGAGTATTTTTTGTTCGTTTCTTCCTTTTTATTGGTGGCAGCGTAATTCTTTTACGTTTTTCTTGGTTTCTGTCTTTTCACTGTTTGTTATGTTTAATACTTACCAAGCCTCGTCAGGAATTTATATAGTTATCGTCTTATTCCTTACTTTCAAGCAGTTACTTGCTGGAGAAAATTTCATTGCTCTTTGTAAAAAAGTCGCACTTGCTGCTATCGCTTATCTACTTTCTATAGTCAGCTACCTTATCGAGTTAAAATTTGTACCTTCCGCAACAAACAACATTGGGGGCAGTCAGGCCTTACCAAGTTTGCACGATATTCCAAGTGTGGCTTATCAAAATAGTTACCATTATTTTTCAGAGCTATTGAACCAGAGTAATCGTTTATGGCTCTTATTACTGCTCCTACTGCTTGTTTTATTTTTTATTAGTCATCTATCAAATAGTAAAATCAACTTGGGCTTAAGTTTCCTTTATTGTATCTTATATTTAGGACTTGCTTCTCTCTTAAGTTTTGGTATTTTTATTGTCTATTCAAGAAATATCGCAGGTGATGCGCCTCGCTATATTTACGGATTTGCTGTTTTCGTTACAATCAGCATGTTAAGTTTATTTAACAATCGACAAGTGAAAGCAATTTATCTAACTTCGTTACTTGTGGCCAGCTTGTTATCTTATTATATTTTATCGTTTGTTTTGGTGTATTCTTCCACATTAAACTATCAAAAAGAAGCATTCAATCGCCAAGCAGCTGTTTTAACAGATGATTTAAAAAATGTTGTAACAAACGAACGAAAAAAAGTTTATTTAAATACGTTTTTCAAAAATTCAACTGTTTATGCTAATACAAGTCGAAACTACCCAATTCTTTCAAAAATTGTGCCACCAAATGACGGTCTATACTTCCCTAATTACGTTTGGTTCAATACTTCATCGAATTTAGGAGTAGAGATGGCACCACTGACCGATACGGATATGTCTAAAAATCAAAAAGTAGTAAGTAATCACTTTTATGACATTTATACAAACAACAAAGAAATATTTGTGTTTATGAAATAATTTGTTCCATCCAAAAACACTTCTTTTGCAATAAACGTGACTGTATGGTTTGATTAAGATGGATTAAGTATTCTTTTCGGGTACATTTATTACTTCCTGAAACTTGTTTATTTCCCATTTTTCTTATGAAGTAACAAAATTTTTGAGAAAAAACAGCTCGTTTTCTATGTTATGATAGAGAAGTGAAAATCACCAGAAAGGTTGTTGCGGACTATGAGAACTCGTCAGAAAAAATTATTTTTATTTTCAATGATTTTATGGTTAGTTGAATTTTTAATTACACGGATTTCTGATTCTTTTCCAGGAGCAACGCCATTGTTCGTTGTGATTTGCTTGATTCAAGGAATCCTTTTTACTTATTTCTGTCTTGCTTTTTTCTATTATCCGCAATAATCAGTCAAGAAAAGCAATTAGAGCAGATTCAGCAAATTTCTGAAACCGAAAAAATGGCACGTCCTCGTTTTTAGGACGTGCCATTTTTTAAAGCATTATTTGTGTAAAAGCCGTTCGTATCGCCTGTTGAACTTTTTGAACAGCAGCGATTTGATGGCCTTTTGCTTCAGTCAATTCTTTTTCAATATATTCAGGATAGTAGGTTGCCAAATAACCCAAGACCCAGATAGTTGGATCTGAAATAACCGTCTCTACTAATGGATACAAATAGGCAAGATGCAACCGAATTTCTTCTTCCAAATGCTGCAGCATAATTGGATCATCATTTTCTAAACGATTCCTAAGTTCAGTACAAATTTCGGAATAGATCGGCGTATTTAACGGTCCATTTTTTCCTTCTAGTAAGACTGTCTGAGGCTGATTGTCATACCAAAGAAAAGTCAGTGGTTCTGAAAATTTCAACAGTGCTAATTCTTCAATAAACCATTCCCGAGCAAAATAACTAAGTGCTTGGTTCATAACTAAATCTTTTGCGACTTCCACAAATACTGGTTTAGGCAAATATAAACTGGTTTTAATGTTCGCTAATTGTTGATAAACGGGCAATTGATCGCTTACTAACAAGTTCCTTTTAATTGCTTGAATTTGCTGCGTTTCTAATTGTTGATACGCCTCTTCCACTTGCATTAATTGCTGTTCTAACGTTTTTTGTTGTGCTAGCGTTATTTTTTTAGTTTGAAGTAATTGCTTCAATAAAATATACCCTTCAATAAAGCGACGACTTTGACTATAAATTTGCATATAAATTGCCGCTGTTTCAAGGTTCTCAAAATAAGTCTCTTGGAACGCTTCTGCCAATGCTAGTGCTTCGTCAGCTTCACCCATTTCCAACAATAATTGGACAATTTTTTGGTTTACTGGCGGCGTTTGTTGTAGCTGATAGGCTTGTTGAAAATTTTCTAAAGCGACGATCTGATTATGTTCTACAAGTGCTTCTTCTCCTTTCGCAATAAAACGTTCATAGTTTTTGGGAAAATCATGAATGGTACTCATATCTAACCTCCTTTATTTCTTATTTAAAGCAGATGAGCCTGGGACAAAAATCACTTTGGATTTTTGCTCCAGGCTCAAAACCTGATAACCGGCAGGAACAGAACCAACACTACGCGTTGCTCGGAGCTAAACGGTTCTGTCCCGACCTCGATTTTAACTATTCAAACGGACTTTTTAGTAAAGATTACGAATAATAATTGCCGTTTCTAGGTCGCCCTCAGCGTTCATCTTCTCCGCCTTTTCTTCTAAACTATACCCAGCAAAACTTTCGTTTGTTAAAACATCTGCTACTGTAAATTTAGCAACTTTTTCAATACTGACCGCATCTGGGGCTACTTCTTGCACGCTATCCCAGCCTGTATCAATAAAGACTTTTGTATCTTCTGTAATCGCTTCGTTTGCTTCTAACGCCTGCATAATTTCTTTTAACTGTGCATACGTCATAACCTCAACTTGATTTTCCATTTAAACGCCTCACTTCGTCCATTCCTTTTAAGGATTAGGTTTTAATTTTAGACTTTTTCTTTAATTGTTTTTAATGCGTGGTATAAGGCATATTTCATTGGTTTGGCTTTCCATTGAAAATTGCCCATTAATTCTTCGACATGACCGCCAAAGGATTGTTTGAATTTAAGAACCCCATCACTTCCATCAAAGACACCGTCAACGCCATAAAAATTATATTTGGGAATGTTATTTTCTACTGTGTAAGTTAACATTTTATGTTGAATTAAATACGGTGCATAGTATTGTTTATATTTTTCATACGTACCACTAAACAAGTAAACTACTTCTTGTGGATGAACAATGAATAAGGCGCCTGCTAAAATTTCAGGTTCATCTGATGTTTTCATTTCTTTAGCTTCGTCAATCCGTTTGCGCACGGTACGAACTTCATCTTCAAATTCACGTTTCTGGTTATTTTTTTTACGGCTTTTAGGATTGGCAATTAACGCTTCATTGACTTCGTTGAGCGTCTCTTGTAATTTGCGTAATTTCTCATGAAGATTTTCTAAATAAGTAGCAAAGTTTAGTTCCGCCACCATAAATTTCGCTCGTTCACCAAACTCTTCATAAACAGCTTGGTAATAAGCTAAATCCTTATCTTCAAAATTACGCCGTGCACTTGTTTCTTCCGTTAATTTCTTAAAGAGAGGTAGCTCTTCGTAACGAAGTTCTCGGGTTGTTACTCCATATTCCCATGTTTTCTTGATGTCATATTTAGCATCTTTTCCATAAGATTTCCAAAGATCTTCTTCTGTTAATCCAGCCATATCTTTGATAAACAACCAACGTGGCGCGCCATCAAAATTGTGCACATCAAACCCTTGGTGTTCAAAACCAATTGATGTGAAATAGTCAAATGTTTCTTGATTGACCTTTTCAACTTCACCGCCATTAAAATCACGTAAACAAATTTGTTTATTGGGAGTAAAGGTTAAATAAAGGCCATCATTTTTTTTCACATATTTTTTTAAGCCTGTGAAAAAGGCTTCTACACATTTTTTATCTGTATAATCCATCAAAATTCCGCCGTCAATGTCGAAAGCATAACCAATTTTGACTTTTTTCTTGCTTAGGATACACGCAGCAATTAGTTGGCCTTCTCGTTTGACGCCAACGTATTCACAATGCCAGCCACGTCGTTCCAATAAATGTTTCATTTCGGGTGTTTCTAAAAAGTTACCTGCAGGATGTGTCATTGCAAAGGTAGTAAATTCTTGTTCAGTTAATGTACTAAACTGATCCATATCAAACAACTCACAATCTTTTTTTGTTAAATAAATTAGCACTTTTCAGCTTAACCTACTTTTTGCTTTCTTTCAAACAAAGTTACCTCACTGGCTAATTCTTATTTTTCGGTTCTTATTAATTATATCTAATTTTGCTAAAATGCAAACAGTTTTCAACGGAAAAAAAGAATTTCTTTGGAATCTTTCATTTTTGACTGAATATCTTTCTTTTATAAAAAATATCTGAGACAAAAATCTAAAGTGATTTTTGTCTCAGATATTAAAACTCATGAAAACCCGTTGAACATCTTTCTCTCAGGTTCTTGATTTATTCAACAGTTACACTTTTGGCTAAGTTCCTTGGTTTATCAACATCGTAGCCTCTTTGTAAGGTTGCATAGTACGCTAATAATTGACCTGGAACAATGCTAACTAAGGCAGAAAGTAACGGATGAACATCTGGAATAATCAGTTGGTCCTGTGGTTTTGCCAAGGATTCCAAGGCAATCACAATATTTCTTGCTCCACGACTTTCGACTTCCTTTAAATTGCCTCTTGTATGGGCTGCGACTTTGGCATCTGTCACAATCCCAATCACAGGTGTTCCTTCTTCAATTAAGGCAATCGTTCCATGCTTCAATTCACCTGCCGCAAAGCCTTCTGCTTGAATGTAGGAAATTTCTTTCAACTTCAAGGCCGCTTCCATCGACACATAATAGTCGACTCCTCGCCCAATATAGAAGGCATTTCGAGTATACGTCAGATAATCTTCCACTAAGGCTTTCATTTGTTGTTTTTCATCAATCAAGGTTTCCATGACAGCTGCTACCACGCTCAATTCGTGAGCCACATCAAATGAGACGGCTGCTAATGTTTGGCGTTCTTCACCAATTGCTTTTGCTAAAATAGCTAAGACAGCGATTTGAGCAGTATAAGCTTTGGTGGAAGCGACAGCAATTTCTGGTCCTGCGTGTAATAACAAGGTATCGTCCGCTTCACGTGATAATGTTGAGCCAGCAACATTTGTTAATGTCAGTGATGGATGCCCTAATTCATTAACCTGTACAAGTACTTGGCGACTATCCGCCGTTTCACCACTTTGACTTAAGAAAATGAAGAACGGTTTTTCAGATAAAATAGGCATGTTGTAGCCAAATTCGCTTGATAAATGAACTTCCACAGGAATACTGGCAATCGTTTCAATTAAAGATTTTCCGACCCAACCTGCATTATAACTTGTCCCACAAGCAATAATGTAAATTCGGTCACATTGATTAATTTTTTCAAGTAACGCCTCATCTAAAGTCACTTTTTCACCTTGAGTATACGCTTGAACAATTTTGCGCATCACTGCAGGTTGTTCATCAATTTCTTTGAGCATATAAAACGGATATGTTCCTTTTTCAATGTCATTTAAATCTAATTGCGCTTCAAAAGGTTCTCGGTTGATTACTTGTCCTTCTGGCGTTTCGATTACTACTTTGTCCGCTGTAACAGTTACAATTTCACCATCAACAATCTCAACAAATTGATTGGTTTCTTTAATCATCGCCATCGCGTCACTACAAATAACATTAAAGCCTTCACCTAGACCGATAAGTAACGGGCTTTTATTTTTCGCTACGTAGATAGTATTGGGATCCATTTTATCCATTAATGCAAAAGCGTATGAACCTTTAATTTCGGCTAAAGCCGCTTTAAAAGCATCTTTTGTTGAAAAACCATTATCAGCAAAATGAGCAATTAATTGAACGACGATTTCAGTATCTGTATCACCAATTAAGTGAGCACCACTTAAAAATTGTTCTTTTAATTCTTCAAAGTTTTCAATGACACCATTATGCACTAATGCAAAGCGTTGATCGCTTGAAACATGGGGATGTGCATTGGCGACAGTTGGTTCGCCATGAGTGGCCCAACGAGTATGACCAATACCAACTGTTCCATCGATTTCTGGCGTTAATTTTGCTGCTAAATCGGCAATGCCCCCAACTGCCTTAACTACATGGGGCTGTTGGCTTTGATCATTCACACAAATCCCAGCAGAATCATAACCTCTATATTCCAATTTTGTTAATCCTTGAATCAAACTTTCCGTGACATTTTCTTTTCCAATCATTCCGACAATTCCACACATAATGCTAATTCCTACTTTCCAATTGAAATTCTGTATTTACTAGGTCCTGTTTAACTAGCAAATCCCATTATATGTTTCTACCTGCGTGATAACCGCTTTGTTCTAACTTCACAATTAGTTTTTCTTTGTTATCTGTAGAGTGCAGTCCCTAGAGCCACCCGCCGAATCTTCGATAAGCTCTCTCCTCGTCACCTGAACGTTCAGGTCTGGCGCTATCCAATATTGGTCTATATACCCCCTTTGCAAATATATTCCGTAGAAACATAAACAATCATACAATTAAAAGTAGGTGCTTGTCAACAAAAATCTAAAAAACGAAAATTGGTCTAGTTCTTTAAAGTTGTAAAAAAAGAATCTAGTAAACTCATAGTAAGAGAAAGTACTAGATTCTTAATAATAAAAAAATATCCGTTCTATTTATAGAACCTTATCAATTTGTTATTTATTGGAATGGATTATAAAACCGGCCACCATTCACATGGAACAACCAGAAACTGATTCCTAATAAGCATAAGGCAAGTAACATTACCGAAAAATCACACAGATGAAAAGGTTGTTGCGCATACCACGTTCGATTTTTCTTTTGACCAAAACGCCTTAATTCCATAGCGGTACTCACAGTTTCAATTCGATCTAAACTAGATAGGATTAAGGGTAAAACAATTTGTGCTACGCCTTTGATTCGTTGGCCTAACCGTCCCTTTTTAGACATCTCATAACCTCGCGCTTGTTGTGCTAAAGAAATATTAAAAAAATCTTCTTGGATATCGGGAATATAACGAATAGCCAGCGCTACTGCATAACTAATCCGATAACTCACACCAATTCGATTCAAGCTGGAGGCAAATTCACTAGGATTTGTTGTTAATAAAAAGATTAATGCCAACGGAATCGTACAGAAATATTTTAAAACTAAATTAAATTCATAAAATAATTCTTCTTGTGTCAAAGTAAACCGTCCGATTCCTTCCCAAATCACGGTACGTGATTGATATAAATCAACCCCATATTCAGGTGCAAAAAGGTAAACCGTTAAGATATTTAACAAAGAAAAAATAGCAATAAATTTAATAACAAAAGATATTTGATGCCATTTAATATTTGATAATTTTAACAAAACAAGCGAAACCACAGACATTCCTAACAGATAACGAGTATCATACGTGGTCATACAAGCCACAGAGACAACGATTAAAAAGACTAATTTGCTTGTGCCGTTTAAGCGATGAATCCAGGTTGAATCAGGATGATAGCCTAACATTTGTCGTTCACTCATCCAAAACGCACCTCACGATCGTAAGCAACAAATTTTTCCGTAAATAGCAAGGGATTTTCCAAGCCTAACGCTTTAGCAAAGGTAAACAAGCTCGTTTCTTTTAAAGAAGCTGCTTGAATTAATTTTTCATCTGTTAAAACAGCAACTGGAGTCGCATCTGCTAGTAAACGTCCATCACAAACTACTAACGCACGTGTTGTATATTCCAACATTAAGTGCATATCGTGAGTGATCATTAAAATAGTCACACCTAAGCGGTTCAATTCTTCTAAAAATGTCATCATTTCTGTATAATGTTTAAAATCTTGCCCAGCTGTTGGTTCATCTAAAATTAATAATTCAGGTTCTAAAACTAAGATTGATGCAATAGTTACCCGTTTTTTCTGCCCAAAACTCAACGCAGAAATCGGCCAGTTCCGGAAGGGATACAGCCCACAAATATGTAAAATATTCGTCACACGTTCCTCAATTTCTGCTTGTGGCACATCTCGTAAAACTAATCCTAAAGCTACTTCTTCAAAAATCATTTTTTTAGAAATCATTTGATTGGGGTTTTGCATCACATAACCAATTTTATCTGCACGTTCTTTGATTGAATAATTGGAAAAATCCTGTCCTTCCCATAAAATCTTACCCGATTGAGGCGTGATGAACCCGCAAATTATTTTAGAAAGTGTAGACTTCCCGGCACCATTTTTTCCTACAATGCTGATCATTTCTCCATGATGAATAGTTACTGAGAAGTCATCTAACACTTTTTCACCGTGACGATCATATTGATAGGACACTTGTTCCAAACGTAATAGTTCAGCTCCTTTGACTGCACTAACTGAACTAGGTTGGACAGACCACTGTGTCATTTTAGGCAAAACCGTTTCGCCTGATACTTCGGCTAATTTGTCTAAATGACTAACTTGTGTTAAATCAATCCCAGCATATTTCATGGCTGTAACGTACAAAGGTTCACGAATCCCTTGTTGGGTCAACGTATCTTGACGTAACAATTCATCTGGCGTTGTATCAGAAATAATTGCGCCCTCATTCATGACAATAATTCGATCAACTGATTCGCAAAGAACGTCCTCTAAGCGATGTTCTATTATTAAAACAGTTGCTTTTGTTTCTTGTTGAATGGTGTCAATCAAAGTCATTGTTTCTTGTCCCGCTCGTGGGTCAAGATTAGCCAAAGGTTCATCAAAAAGTAAAATTTTTGATTGGTTAATTAGAACGCCCGCCATAGATACACGTTGTTTTTGACCACCTGACAAATCTTGTGGACGGTGTTGCAATAACTGATTCAGCTCAACAATCTCGGACCATTTGTGGACCGCTTTTTTCATTTCTGCTTGTTCAACTGCATCGTTTTCTAAAGCAAAAGCAATATCCTCAGCAACCGTTAAGCCGATAAACTGCCCATCGGTATCTTGCAAAACAGTTCCTACATCAAAAGACAAATCAAATAGACTTGTTTCTTGGATATTTTTACCAGCAACCGTAGCTGTTCCTTGAATCTCACCTTCATAAATATTGGGAATTAACCCGTTGATACATTGCGCCAATGTTGATTTGCCACTACCACTAGGCCCAACGATTAAAACCTTTTCTCCTTCATAGATGGTTAATTGAATCCCCTTTAATGTTGGTTCAGATTGGCTATGATATTGAAAGGAAAAATTATTAAAAGTAATGATTGGTTTTTTCATTCGGCCTCACCTCAGTTTCTCCATAAAAGAAAGGGTCTGAGCATTAGCAAAGTAATTACTAGGGCAGACCCTTAACCATTTAAATTATTTCGACAGTTTCTTAATCTTTTGATAAACTGCCTTTCTTTGTTCTTGTTGATGCATAAGCTTTCATCAACAATGTTCCAATAATCCCCACAGCGACAATATTTGAAACAGTCGCGAATACTCCTTGTGTAAACACTTTACTTGCGGGTTCACTATAAATCAAAATATCCAAACTAGGCGCGATTAAGCCCCAAACGACGATATTACCAAAGGCTTGGAAAATATTGAAACGCACCATGTCATTTGTTGTAAATTCACCATGTTGAAGATCCATTTTACGACCAGCAAAGCCAAAAATAATACCAATAATTCCTGAACAAATAATCCAGCTCCACCAAGCGCTACCATACGTGGTAAAATCTTTTAATGTGTGACCAATCAAACCAATTAGCCCTCCAGCTACTGGTCCAAAAACAACTGACATTAAAGCAAGAAATGGATACGACGTTTCTAAGTTCGTATTAGGAATCCCAGTTGGAATTACAACGAATCGACCTAAAATAACAAAAACTGCAGAGCCAATTCCAATTGCTACAATTGTCTTGACGGACATTTTTTCTTTCATTTCGCTCCTCCATTCTATAACTCCATTGATTTACAGCCGCTCCCTTCTTGATTTTATCAAATAAAAAAAGAAGATACGCGGTGCATCTTACTTCTAAAATAGTACCCTTTTAACCACTCTATGTCAATGATAGACGGAGCTTATTAGCTATTTTCTTTTTTGGATTTCCAACAAAGAAACCAGACACTTAACGCAAGCTAGCATTAAGTGTCTGGTTTCTAATTTGTTCTTATTCAACGCCGATTTCTGCACGTACTACTTCAACAATTTTATCAACGTAATAATCAACTTTTTCTTGTGTTGGCGCTTCGGCCATCACACGTAACAATGGTTCTGTTCCAGAAGGACGAACTAAAATACGACCTTCGCCATTCATTTCTGCTTCTGCTTGTTCGACAACTGCTTTGATTGCCGGAACTTCCATTGCACCATTTTTATCTGTGACACGAATATTGACTAATTTTTGTGGATAAATCGTCACTTCATCCGCTAATTCAGATAATTTTTTGCCCGTTTGCTTCATAACATTCAACAATTGAATCCCTGAAAGCATGCCATCACCTGTTGTGTTGTAATCTAAAAAGATCATGTGACCAGATTGTTCGCCACCAAAATTGTAATCATTTTTACGCATTTCTTCTACAACATAGCGATCACCCACTTGCGTTACCACATCTTTTAAGCCAATTTCTTCTACAGCTTTATGGAAACCTAGATTACTCATCACCGTTGTAACGATTGTATCTTTTTTCAAACGTTTTTTCTCAGCTAAATATTTGGCACAAATATACATGATTTTATCACCATCGATAATTCGTCCTAATTCATCGACTGCAATAATTCTATCACCGTCGCCATCGAAAGCCAAACCAGCATCTGCGCCTTTTTCAACAACCATTTCTGCCAAAGCTTCAGGATGAGTGGAACCCACACCATCATTGATATTCAATCCATTAGGACTTGTTCCCATTGTATAGAAATCTGTCTCTAAATCCGCGAAGACACGATTGACTGCTGTTGCAGTTGCTCCGTTGGCAGCATCTAAACAAACAGTCATATCTGCTAAATCGCCAGGAATACTTTGAACTAAAAATTGCGAATATTTTAGTAAGCCTTCTGGAAATTCATCTAATGAGCCTAAGCCTTCTGCAGAAGGTCTTGGTAAGGTGTCTTCTTCTGCGTCTAACAATGCTTCAATTTCTGCTTCCTGATCGTCTACTAATTTGAAGCCATCTGCCCCAAAAAACTTAATCCCATTGTCTTCCGCAGGATTATGTGAAGCTGAAATCATTACGCCAGCGGATGCTTTTTGTAAACGAGTAAGATATGCTACACCAGGTGTTGAAATCACCCCTAATTGGAAAACTTCAATTCCGACTGATAATAATCCAGCAATCAATGCTTGTTCCAACATCTCACCTGAAATACGTGTATCGCGGCCTACGAGAACACGAGGTTTTCTTGAACTATCTTCATGTTGACTCAACACATAACCACCATAACGCCCTAATTTAAAGGCTAATTCAGGTGTTAACTCCTTATTTGCAATTCCTCTTACACCATCTGTTCCAAAATATTTACCCATTTTGATTCTCCTTAGTCACTTGATTCTCTGTATTTTCAGTTGAACCAGCAGTTGTACTTTCTACTGTTGATCCCTCACTTGTTGTTTCAGAAGTATTTGATTCTACTTGACTGGATGTACTTGGTTGTACTGCTTGGCTACCTGAGCCAACCGTTGTTGAACTTGCAGGTTCCTCTGAAGTTTCATTTGTATTTGATGACTGTTGTTGATTGTACACGGGGCTCAAAGAAACGTCAACCTCATCTGGTGTAACTACGTATTCTCCATTAACGGGAATAGTCACTGATTGTTTTGTTTCTTTGCGAATATCAGAAATATCTACCGGTACCTCAATTGATTCTAGCGTATCTAAAATTGATTGCGGACCACTGACCCTAACTTGGTACGTTGATAAACTATAATTGTAATGAGCGATCCCAGCTGGTGGCGTACCTGTCATACTAACATTCAGTGGTACATCTTTTGTTGGCGCAGTTAAGCCTACTGTTACTTTGACTTGTGGTGCTGGATTTTCGATACTTAGGACTTGACCTTTGGCATCTAGCGCTTGAACATTTACCGTTTGTTTAATCGTATCAATTGTTTGTTTGGCACTTGAGACTGGCGCAATCACTTTGTCAATTGCTTTCGCTGTTTCTTCTCCAGTTGTTACTTCTACGGTTTTTGGATCCACAGAAATATTTTTTACTTTGTAGCCTTCTTTTTCAATGTTATCAGAAAGTTGTGCTTCTACATCGAATTTTTTTGTTACTCTCTTTTCAATCGTTACAGTCACTGTTTTTGGTTCAATTTCAGCTGTAACAGCTGAACTTAGTCCCCGCACTGTCAAAGGCACTTCCGAAGTCCCTAATGGCAATTTGGTTAAGTCTGCGACCACTTGGAAATTTCGTGTGTCAGCATTTGATTCCATGTTTAATTGAATGCGGTTCGCACTACGTAAATGAACATTCACACTCTCTTCAAATCCAGAGACATAATATTTGTCTTTATCGTATTGGACTTGGACAGGAATATTATTCAATGTTTCACTATACGTTTGGCTTGAACCTGAATTGGAGGGATTATTGCCTGTTGCATTGGCATTAAAAAATAACAACAATGCAAACAGCAATGAAAGCAAACCATTAAACCAGCTTTTTTGGGAGGCTTTTCTCATTTGCGTTTAACCCCCTTTGTTACATCATCGATAAAATGCTGCAAAGCACTTTTTTTATCTTCCGATGATTCCGAAATTAACTCCTTACGCAAAATTGTTAAATACTCTTCTTGCGTTAGACCAGGAATTAATTCATTGTTCAACGTCAAACTAACGTCACCAGTTTCTTCAGAAACAACAATCGTAATGGCATCACTGACTTCACTGATACCGACTGCGGCTCTATGGCGCGTTCCAAATTCTTTTGGAATTAAATTGCTTTCTGATAGCGGTAAATACGCACTAGCAACAGCAATTTTTTCATTTTTGATAATCACTGCACCATCATGTAGTGGTGTATTTGGAATGAAAATATTAATCAGTAATTCACCAGTAATATCGGCATCCAAATCAATACCTGTCTCAATGTATTCATCTAAACCGGTATTGCGTTCAATGGTTATCAAAGCACCAATTTTCCGTTTTGACATGTACTGAATGGCTTTGTCAAAGGCCTGAATAATACGCTCATCTTCTTGTTGCGCACCTTTATTCGGGCGGAAAAACGAACTTCTCCCTAGATGTTCCAGCCCTCTTCGCACTTCTGGTTGAAAAATAACAACCGCGGCGATTACACCATACATGATAACTTGATTCATTAACCAAGATAATGTATGTAGACCAATTATCTCACTTAGAATGCGGATAATGATAAAAACAGCGACACCTTTTAATAGTTGGACTGCTTTTGTTCCACGAACAAGCATGATTAATTTGTAAACGAGGTACCATACGACTAGGATATCTATGATATTGATAACAAAATCCTTAGATAAGAAATCCGTTGAGATGACTTGCTGCCAATAATTCAAATCTAATAGTTGATTCAATTGAAACGACATCATACCCCTCACTTCTCTCTCAAGATTTCCTAACAAGTATACCACATTATTTTCTTTCATCACAGAACGCAAGCGGAAACATCAAAAAAATTTAGGAACTTTTTCAAATAACTTGAAATTTTTCATCAAAAAATCGCATTTCTAACTAAAAAACGTGTCCAAGCAAAAAGCTCAGACACGTTTTTTTGATTTCTATTTAATCTTGCTCACGTTGTTTTCTCTTGGCTGCTAGTTCAGCGCGACGGGCAGCCCTTCTTGCTTCCACTTCCGGATCAACTACGCGTTCTTTTTTCACTCGTGGCTTCTCGTTCTCTGGCGCAGTTATTTCTGGTTCACTTTGTTTTTCAAGTTTTGCTCGAATTTTTTCTTCTTGACCAGCTAAACGAGCATAATTATAGAACCGTCTCTTAGCATCATTAATTGTTTTATTAAATAACAATTCCGCTGTATCTGGTTGACTAGATTCTAAGGACGCAAAGCGAACTTGTTTGCGCATAAACTCTTTCATTAATGAAAAATCTGGTTTTTTAAAATCCAATGTCATTGGTTCTTTGCCCTTTTCTCGCAATAATGGATTATAGCGATATAAAGACCAGTAACCTGAATGAACTGCGTCTTTCGCTTCTTTCAACGTTTGACTCATCCCACCTGCTAAACCATGTGTAATACATGGTGTATAAGCAATAATAATCGATGGTCCAGGGAATTTTTCTGCTTCTTCAAAAGCTTTAATCGTCTGCATTTGGTTTGCACCTGAGGCAATTTGAGCGACATAGACATTTTCATAAGTCATTGCCATCATCCCTAAATCTTTTTTAGAGGCATACTTCCCACTGGCAGCAAATTTCGCAATCGCTGATGCAGGAGTTGCTTTGGAAGTTTGGCCACCTGTATTGGAATAGACTTCATTATCTAGAACTAACATATTTACATCCGCGCCACTGGCTAACACGTGGTCAATCCCGCCGTAGCCAATATCGTAAGCCCAGCCGTCCCCACCAATCATCCACTGACTTGGTTTTACAAAAAGATCTTGATCGTCATAAATTGCTTCCAATAAAGGTTGATTCGTTTTTTCTTCAAGCAAAGCTGCACGTAATTTAGCTGCACGTTGTTGCGTACCTTCACTTTCGGACAGATGTGCTATCCAATCTTCCATCAATAAACGTAAAGAATCACTGGCTACAGAAAAAGCTTTGGTCATTTTACTAGCTAAACGTTCGCGACGCGCTTGCGTTGCTAACAACATGCCGTAACCAAACTCGGCATTATCCTCTAAAAGAGAATTTGACCAAGCTGGACCTTGTCCTTGTTCATTAGTGGTGTATGGTGTCACACCCGCTGCAGCACCCCAAATCGATGAGCAACCTGTTGCATTAGCAATCAGCATTCGGTCACCAAACATTTGCGTCAATAATTTAACATAAGGCGTTTCGCCGCAACCAGAACAAGCACCAGAAAACTCTAATAAAGGTTTATTAAATTGCGAACCTAAAACAGTATTCGGTTTTGCTGGGTTTTCCTTTTGACGTAACGTCATAGCAAACGCCCAATTCATAGCCTGCTCTTTTTCTTCTTCATAAGGTTTCATTACTAAGGCTTTGCCTTTAGCTGGACAGGCTTCAACACAAAGTCCACAGCCAGTACAATCTTTGACTGAGACTTGGATACGATATTTCAAGCCGTCGGCACCACGTAGATCACGCACAATGAATCCTTCTGGCGCTTCAGTCATTTCTTCTTCATCGGCTAAGAATGGTCGTATCGCCGCATGAGGACATACAAAGGCACACTCATTACACATAGTACATCGATCGCTAATCCACTCAGGTACTTCTAATGCAACTCCACGTTTTTCAACTGCCGCAGTTCCCAAAGGCATCCGCCCATCTGTCATCCCATTTTTCGCTAGTGTCGCAACAGATAACGCATTGCCTTCTTGACGATTAATCGGTTCAACAATTTCATGAACAAAATCACTAACATTTTCTGAACGTTTTCGCGGTTGAACTTCAAGCGTTCTCCACTCTGCTGGAACAGTTACCTGATGCAACAATTCAACGGTCTTATCGATTGCTTGAATATTTTTTTCGACAACTTTCATGGACTTATGACCATAACTTTTCAGTGCTTCTTCTTTTAAAATTGGCAACACTTGCTCAAAAGGCATGATTTCCGCTAATTTGAAGAAAGCTGTTTCCATTGCGGTATTAATTCGCCCGCCTAGTCCGACTTCACTAGCTAATTTCACTGCATTGATTGTATAAAACTGAATCTCATTTTCAGCTAGATACCGTTTTAATTGATTTGGTAAAAATCGTGCTAGTTGTTCATCATTCCAAAGGGTATTTAAGAGGAAAGTCCCGCCTTTTTTTAACCCTTTTACTAAATCATAGGTATGCAAATAAGCGGCTGTATGACAGGCCACAAAATCAGAATGTTCAATGAGGTACGTTGAGCGAATGGGTGTCTCGCCAAAGCGTAAATGAGAAACGGTCAACCCACCTGATTTTTTTGAATCATAATAGAAAAAGCCTTGTGCATACTTGTCTGTATGATCACCGATAATCTTAATTGCTGACTTGTTCGCCCCTACTGTCCCATCAGAACCAAAGCCCCAAAATTTAGCTTGATAGGTTTTCGGATTCGTCAAATCAAGTGGTTTGCCAACTTCTAATGAAGTATAAGTTAAATCATCATCAATCCCAATTGTAAAACGCTTCTTCATGGCAGAACGTTCTTTCATTAATTCATCAAAAACCGCAACAATTTGATTTGGCAGCACATCTTTAGAACCTAAACCATAGCGCCCACCAATAATTGTTGGGCGAATGTCCGCTTCATACATCGCACTTTGGACATCCAATAATAACGGTTCGCCACCAGCACCGGGCTCTTTCGTCCGATCCAAGACAGCAATTGCTTTAACTGATTGTGGTATTTTTTCAAGAAATGTTTCAACTGGAAATGGCCGATAAAGATGGACATTAAGAAAGCCAACTTTTCTTCCTTGTTGTTGTAAATAATCAACAGTCTGTTCAATTGTTTGTGCAACTGAACCCATCGTAACGATCACTTCTTCTGCATCTTCTGCGCCATAATACGTCACCAAATCATAATTGGTTCCCCGTAACCGGTTAATTTCTGTCATATATTTTTGAACAATACCAGGTAATTTTTCATAATAAGGATTTATTGTTTCTCGTTGTTGAAAGTGAATATCTGGATTTTGGTTCATTCCACTAACGGAAGGGTGATTCGGATTCATGCTCCGACGACGGAATTCGGCTAATTTCTCTTGATTTACTAAGGGTGCTAATTCTTCATAGTCAAGAACTGCCACTTTTTGAATTTCATGACTTGTTCTAAAGCCATCAAAAAAGTTCATAAATGGAACACTCGCTTCAATCGAAGCCAAGTGAGCCACTGGTGCCAAATCCATCACTTCTTGCACACTGCTTTCTGACAACATAGCAAAGCCTGTTTGGCGCGCGGCCATTACGTCTCCTTGATCACCAAAAATATTTAAAGCATTTGTGGTTAAAGCTCGGCTCGCCACATGAAAAACAGATGGTAATAGTTCTCCAGCTATTTTGTACATATTAGGAATCATTAAAAGTAACCCTTGTGAAGCCGTATAGGTCGTGGTAAGCGCGCCGGTTTTTAAAGAGCCATGGACCACGCCGGCAGCACCAGCTTCCGATTGCATTTCGACTACTTTCACAGGTTGACCAAAGATATTTTTCTTACCTTCGGCCGACCACTGATCAACAAGTTCAGCCATCGTTGAACTTGGTGTTATTGGATAAATGGCTGCTAATTCTGTAAAGGCGTAGGAAATATAAGCTGCTGCAGCATTCCCATCCATTGTTTTCATTTTCCGCATGTTTTTCTCATCCTTTATATCTAAAAAATAGAATAGTTGCACGCATATTCTTGTTTATTATAGCGGAATTTCACAAATTATGAAAGATTTTGTCAATTTTTTTGCTTAAAAATAAAAGAGAAATTGAGAAAAACCCCCTTTTTCCCCTATAAAAAAACTATTTCACTGAATTAAAATTACTTTATTTTGTGAAATAGAAATTATCTATTCATTCACAAACTAAAGAACGAAAGAGGAAAATAAGCGTTTCGACTTATCTTCCTCTTTCTAAACATTAAGATTATTAAAAGTAACGGCTTTTAGTACAACTCCAAATATTGTTCTCTTTCCCATTCAGAAACGGTTTGACGGAAGGCTGCCCATTCCATTCGTTTTGCTTCTACAAAATTGGCAAAAATGTGGCGACCTAATGCATCAATCATTACTTGATCTTTACGTAATTCTTTGATGGCATTGTGTAAGGTTGATGGCAAATCTTCAATTTGTGCATGTTGACGTTCTTCCTCATTCATCACATAAATGTTACGATCAACCGCTGGCGGTGGCGTAAGTTCATTACGGATACCATCCAAACCTGCTTGTAATAAGACTGCCATTGTTAAATACGGATTCGCTGAAGGATCGACAGAACGTAATTCTAAACGAGTCGATAAACCACGAGATTCAGGAACTCGAATGAGTGGTGAACGATTTCTGCCGCTCCAAGCTACATAAACAGGTGCTTCATAACCTGGTACCAAGCGTTTATAAGAGTTCACTGTTGGGTTACATACCGCAGTATAGGCACGGGCATGTTTTAATAAACCACCTAAGAAATGATACGCAGTTTGGCTTAAGCCCATCTCTCCTGACTCGTCAAAAAAAACATTACCTTCTTCATTAAATAATGACATATTGCAGTGCATACCAGAACCATTAATTCCAAACAAAGGTTTTGGCATAAATGTTGCATGCAAGCCATGTTTGCGCGCAATAGTTTTCACAACTAATTTGAACGTTTGAATATTGTCACAAGCATCAACTACATCCGCATATTTAAAGTCAATTTCATGTTGACCAGGTGCTACTTCATGATGCGAAGCTTCCACTTCAAAGCCTAAACTTTCTAACTCTAAAACAATATCACGGCGACAATTTTCACCTAAATCGGTTGGCGCAAAATCAAAATAGCCACCTTTATCATTCAAGTCAGTGGTAATTTCACCATTCTCATCTAATTTAAATAGGAAAAATTCTGGTTCTGGTCCTAAGTTAAAAGAAGTAAAGCCTAATTCTTTCATATCTGCTAAGGCACGTTTTAAATTACCGCGGGGATCTCCGGCAAAAGGGGTACCATCAGGATTGTAAATATCACAAATTAAGCGCGCAACTTTTCCATGGTCGCTTTCCCACGGAAAAATCATCCATGTAGATAGATCAGGGTATAAATACATGTCACTTTCTTCGATACGAACGAATCCTTCAATGGATGACCCATCAAACATCATTTTATTATCTAATACTTTATCTAGCTGACTCACAGGAACTTCAACATTTTTAATTGTTCCCATAATGTCGGTAAACATTAGTCGTAAAAAACGTACGTTTTCTTCTTCTGCAATATGTTTAATCTCTTCTGCCGTTTTGGCTTTTCTTGTCATCGGTCTGATCCCCATCCTTCATTTTTATTGGCTGCTGAAACGTTAAAGCCTTGGTACATTCGATTGGAACGGATTTTGCTGAGTAAGTCCTCCTTGCGAAAGGATTTCGTCGTATAAAATCTGACGAACATCTGCATCGGTTAACGGACGAGTTGCCTCGGCGGTGTTTTTTTGTTCCTCTAATTTCATTTCATACACACGCTTAATCCCTGCCATGTTCAATCCATCAGATAAATAATCTTTAATTTCTAACAAAACATCAATATCATTTAAAGAATACATGCGTCGGTTGCCCTCACTACGTTCTGGATGAATCAATCCCTGTTCTTCATAGTAGCGAATTTGTCGAGCGGTCAAATCCGTTAGTTTCATAACTGTACCAATTGGAAAAACTGACATGGAACGGCGTAACTCTTTTTCTCTCATCTCCATCCTCCTCTCTTAGTTATTTCTTAGAATAACAATAGAATGACAAATTGTCAAGAACTTATGTTAGATTTTCTAACATAAAACAAAAAACCTGATAAATATGGACTTTTCCATCTTTTCACGGCTGATTTTCTCCTACTAATCAAAAAAATAGAAATGATTTGTTTTTACAAATCATTTCTAATCAACTTACCATTTTTTATTCTTTTTCGGATTCAACCAACCATTTAGACTCTTTTTTCGCAAAGCCTTTCACGATATACCGATTTTCATTTTCAGCATATTCTTCTGAAATCATTAGTGTCATCCGGCGAAGTTCACTTAATAGTTGTCCGTCAGTTGGACTAATTTCTAATTGATAAGGCTCGAGTAATTCCATCATTTGGGCACGGATAGCTTGAACCAGTCGTTCTTTATCTTCAGGAATTTTAGTTGAGATCAATACATTGGGAAATAATGTTGGCACAAATTCTTTGCTGTCCACTTGATCTCTTTTATTATAAACCGTCAAGCACGGAATATTTTCCAACTCTAGTTCTTTCATCAATGTTTGAACCGTGCGTTCATGTTGTAACCGATCTGGCGCACTTGCATCCACCACATGGAGCAGTAAATCCATCGTCCGACTTTCTTCCAATGTCGACTGAAAGGCTTCAATCAGTTGTGTTGGTAAATCTTGAATGAAGCCAACCGTATCGGTCAGAGTAACTTCCATGCCTTGAGGCAATTGCCATTTTTTGGTTAAAGGATCTAACGTTGCAAACAATTGATCCTCTGAATAAGTTCCTGCTGTTGTCAATATGTTGAGAATTGTTGATTTGCCAGCATTGGTATAACCAATCAAGCCAATTTGAAATAGTTCTGAATTTTGTCTTTTCTGGCGGCTTCGTTCACGATGAGCAGTGACTTCTTTTAACTCACGACGGATGCCTAAGATTTTATTCCGAATGTGTCGGCGGTCCGACTCTAATTTCGTTTCACCAGGCCCACGCGTCCCAATACCTCCTCCAAGTCGGGACAACTGTTTTCCTTGACCAGCCAAGCGAGGCAATAAATAATCCAATTGTGCTAATTCAACTTGTAACTTTCCTTCTTTGGAGCGCGCACGCAAAGCAAAGATATCCAAAATTAATTGTACACGATCAATTACTCGCACAGCTAACGCTTCAGATAACAGTTGATTTTGGCGCGGTGTGAGCTCATGATTAAAAATCACAAGATCCGCTTCATAGGCATCTGTTAATTGAATTAATTCTTCCAATTTCCCCTTACCGATTACGGTTTGTCGATCGACTTGTGGTCGTTTTTGTGTTAAAACAAACACCACTTCTCCATTAGCGGTTTCCGTTAAATTCGCCAGTTCCTCCATTGATGCAGAAAATGTCTGATAATTTTTTTCCGTTTCAACTCCTACTAGAATCACTTTTTCATGAGTGGTCATCACCTACTCACTCTCCTTCTGTTGTAGCCATTCCGCTACTTCTTTTTCCAACTTGGGCAAATCTGTTGGCTGCTGAACCAAATCCCACCAATGCGCAGCCATTCGATTTCTAAACCAAGTCAATTGACGTTTGGCATATCGCCGCGATTGCTGTTTGACTGTTTCAACCGCCATCTCTAATGATTGTTCACCGGAAAAATACGGAAAAAATTCTTTATAGCCAATGCCTTGAGCTGCTTGTGCATGTGGTTGCTGAAACATCTGTTTTGCTTCTTCCAACAGTCCTTTTGTCATCATTTGATCCACCCGCTGATTAATACGCTCATACAATAAAGCGCGATCTGTTTCCAAACCTAATAAATAATAATCATAGAGACGAGCTGGTTTTTCCTTCGGGGTCAAAATACTATAACCTGTTTTATCAAAGACCTCTAACGCACGAATCACTTTTTTGCGATTATTAAAATGAATGCTGTTAGCCGCTAGAGGATCCTTTTGTTGTAATAACTGCCATAAAGCTTGATTCCCTTTTTCTTCCGCAAATAAATTGTACGTTTCTCTAATTTCAGGCGAGTCATCTATCTCACGACTTCCTAGTTGAAAATCATAAAGGAGTGATTGAATATACAAACCTGTTCCTCCAACGATAATTGGTAGTTTCCCTTTTTCAGTAATTTCTTTGATTTTTTGACGACCCTCTTTCTGAAAATCAGCAGCAGAATATGTTTCGCTGACTTCACGGCAATCAATTAAATGGTGAGGAATCTCTTCTTTTTCTGTTTCTGTGACTTTAGCGGTGCCAATGTCTAACGAGCGATAAACTTGCATGGAGTCACCGCTAATAATTTCACCATTAAATTTTTTTGCTAAAGCAATACTTAATGCTGTTTTCCCCACCGCAGTGGGTCCTACAATAACTAATACTTTCTCCAATTATGTTTCTCCTTCTTCTTGCCAATTTTGACGAGCAAATTTTGCTTCTTCAGGAAAATCCGTATGAACACCCGCCAATTTTAGCTGAAAACAATTTTCCATTTCTTCCATCCGATTAACAGTCCACGGCCGCAGCGGTTTGCCAATTGTGATAAGTTCTTTTTCATGAGCCAACATCCAAGACATTTTTGGATGTAAACTATCGACAAGCGCGAATGCCGGTCCTGCTTGACTTAAATCCTCTGCAGATTCATAAATAAAGGCAATTTCTGTCTTAGGATCAGCTTTTTTTAATTTAACTAAACTTGGAAAATAAAAACTGGAATATAAATAACGAAACGGCCAGTTTTTTTGATTCATTTGTTGGACGACTTTTTTCTCAATTCCTTCATAATGGATAATATCCGTTTTAAGTTCAATATTCAAAAAACCATTGAATTGTTCTTCTACAAGACAATTTAAAACATCTTCCAATGTTGGAACACATTGAACAGAAGGATTTTTCTGAAACCAGCTTCCAGCGTCTAGTTGTTTTAATTCGTTTAATGTTAACTGTTGGATTTCACCATGACCATCTGTCGTACGATCCACCGTTTCATCATGCATAACGATTAAATAACCATCTTTAGATAGGTGAACGTCTAATTCAATTCCTTCAGCACCAACACGAACAGCCTCTCTGAAAGCAATACACGTATTTTCAGGATGGGTGCCCTTACTTCCTCGATGTGCAATAATATCTGTCATGCTCTCACTCCAATCTTGTTTATTGTACCATTGGAGTGAGGTGGGTTCAAATATGGGAAAAAGAAAAGAAAGAGCAAGACATCAATCAAAGCGACTGATGATGTCCCACTCTCTAAGTCTTATAAACAATTTAGTCTCAAATCCGTCTTTTTATTCTCTTAATCTTTTAGTTCATAATTAACATATTTATCCAAACCAGATTGAATACTATATTTCGGTTTATAACCAATGGCACGTAATTTAGATATATCCGCTAAGGAATCTTTGATGTCCCCAGCTCGTGCTTCTTTGTATTCAACTGGCAAAGTGACTTTCATAATATCATTTAAAGAAGAAATTAACTCATTTAAATCGGTTGCTTTCCCTGTTCCGACATTATACACTTCCCCAAGTGATTGGTCAGAATGAGCGACAAGATTCAACGCTTGAACCACGTCCTCAACAAAGACAAAATCACGGGATTGTTTTCCATCGCCAAAGATATTGAATGTCACTTCTTGATTGGCTAATAAGCGTTTGTAAGAGTCCATCACAATCGAAATAACGCCAGAATAAGGCGAATTAGGATTTTGGTTTGGCCCATAAACGTTAAAGAAGCGAACAGCGCTTGTTGGAACATCATATAAATGACAATAGTTTAAAACATATTTTTCAGAAGCAAATTTATCCACTGCATAAGGCGTTAATGGACGAATTACTGATTCTTCCTGTTTTGGTAAAGTTGGCTCATCACCATAAACCGCTGCAGAAGAAGCAAACACCAAACGTTTTAAATCTTTCTGGTATTTCCGAATTAATTCCAGTAATTGTAACACACTCTCAAAATTCACTTGGTGTGTTTCCACTGGACGTGCTACCGAATCTGCTACACTAGCAATCGCTGCTAAGTGAAAAATGTAATCGAACTGATACTCTTGCAGTACTTTTTCCATTAATTGTTGATCAATCACGCTACCTTCAATGAACGTGATATTTTCAGATGTGTTTAAATTTTCAGTTTGGCCCATTGATAAATCATCAATGACCACAACTTGATTGTCTTTACTATAATAATTTGCTAAGGTTGAGCCGATAAAGCCGGCACCGCCTGTGATTAGGAATGATTCCACTTTTGTCCCTACTTTCTAAAATGATTAATTTATTGTATTTTATCATATTTTTAACCATAAAACATCGTTCCTTAACGAATAACAATTATTAATATATTACGAAAAAATCTCTTAGAGAATTGATATTCTTTCTTCATTAAGTTATGATTGCAACTGAATAAAGTTTTTATTTATCTTAGTAGAACCATTTTAATAAGGAGAACAGAACATTATGCAAAAAAAATCACGTTTAGAATATTCTATTATTAATTCTAGCATCTCAACAATAATATTTATTTTGACCATAGGAATTCAGTTTATTTCTAGAACGATATTCATTCGCTTTTTAGGAATTGAATACTTAGGACTAAACGGCTTATTTACAAATATACTTAGTATGTTGTCATTAGCCGAATTAGGTGTTGGAACCTCAATCATTTTCTCATTATACAAACCATTGCAACAAGAGGATACTGCAACAATTAAAGCTTTAATGCATCTATATAAAAAAATATACAATATAATCGGTATAGCAATAGGTATCATAGGTTGTTTACTCATTCCTTTTTTACCTGTGATAGTCGGTAAAGATGTAGGTATCCCGAATATTCAGCTTTTATATTTATTATTTTTAGCCAACTCCGTTTTCAGCTATTTCTTTACTTATAACCGCTCATTGCTTAATGCAGATCAGCTTGGATACCTCAATGTGATTAACACGTTTGCTTATTTAGTTGTCGCTACAGTTATTCAGGTGTTCGTATTATACACAACGGGCAATTACGCACTTTATTTACTTATTCAAATTATTTGTACAGTAATTTCAAACATTGATATTTCTCTGCGAGTAAAAAAAAGATACAAACACGTATTTCAATATCAAGAAATAAAAAAATTGGATAGAGAAACTATTAAGATTTTAAAACAAAATACCATTGGAAATCTTTCTAATAAAATTGGTTCTGTCGTTGTTTTGAGTACAGATAATATCTTAATTTCCATATTTGTTAATTTAGCTGCAGTAGGGCGTTACTCCAACTATGTGTTAATTGTAAATAGTATTAAAGGTATTTTCAACCAGTTTACTAATTCTATAACAGCCAGCATTGGAAGCGTAGCCGTCTCAGATGACAGAGAAAATGGTCGTGAAATATTTTTTAGACACTATTTTATAAATTTTATTCTGATTTATTTTGCAACGATTGTTATGTTCTTATCTATACAACCATTCATATCTTGGTGGGTAGGCTCTTCTTACCAACTAGATAATTTCATTTTCACTTTAATCATCTTAAACTTTGTTATTGGCGTTTTTAGAAATTCTGCGCAAGTATTCATAGCTGCATATGGTTTAGCTTGGATTCAAAGATGGAAATCTGTTGTGGAGTCCATTTTAAACATCGTATTTTCTTTAATTTTCTTATTAATTTTCGATATGGGTATCGCTGGAGTTATTTTAGCCACTATCTTATCTTCTCTAACCTCAGTTTCTTGGTATGAACCTTATGTAGTCTTAAAATATGGTATTCATGATAGATTTGGCAAGTATTTGTTTGTCACTTTAAAGTATTGCATAGCCTTAGGATTAGGTATTCTAGCTACTTATCCATTATTTAGTTTGATATCTGCTACAACTCTTTTAAGTATTATATTGAGATCTTTAGCTGGAATTGTTATTGGAGCAATAGTCTTCGTTATTTTATTTTATCGCACAGCTGAATTTAAATTTGTAATAAGTATTTTTAACAGCCTTATCACTAAGCTCAAAAAAAGGCATTAATACGTTTTATTTATTATATGATGAAAAAAAGCTTTTTGTTAAATGTTAGTAAATAAATATTGTAGAATCGTATCAAGAGGTCGGGACAGAAGTGTTTAACTGCGAGAAATAAGAAGGAATTTTCGAAAATTGTTCTTTAATTTTTGGAGAATTTCGGCTTATTTCCGAAAGAGTTGCTTCTGCTCCCGCTCTTTATCAATTTTTAAGCCTGGGACAAAAATCACTTTGGATTTTTGTCCCAGGCTCATTTTTACAACTCATCAACCCTTATTAACAAAGAGCAAAAAAAACACCCCTATATTCGTTTGTGTTACAGGAGTGTCTTTTTATTTTAAATAATTTCTTAGATTTTAAACATGATAATAATGTGTACAAAATTCAATAGATTTTTGCTAAATTATCCTCTTTCTGAATCTTCTTCATCCTTGTCTAAACTAAAAGTTTTATCTATTAATAAGCTTTGAATGGCAAGCATACTCTTGCCGCGTTCAATACTTGTTAATTCTGGATCCGAAACTAATATTAAAAATTTTTCTTTATCTCTATACGTCCATAAAAAACGATTATTATCAAAAAAATCAATTTGTTTAATCATTTTTTCTTCCGCTGAATCGATAAAATTAGGTCCGTATAAAAAATTTACAGATGAATCTTTATCTAAATCATTATAATTTTTATTTAATGAATTGGATACTTTTTTATTCCACCAATCTAAAATCGATAAATTAGCCTTATTCCAAGACTCTGGGTCTTCAAATAAATAAACTCCTTCTTTTATTGAAGTCCCATCCATTCTTGTTCCTACATTAAAAACTACAGAACTAGTTAAACCAGATAGCTCTGCAACGTTGTTCTCATTATAGTCTAAAAATTTTATATCATATTTATTAAAATAACTAATGATATCACTTGTTCTTATAACTTCAAAATCGTCTCGGACAGCTTCTACTTCAGAAGAATCAATTTTAGTTGTCCCCACAGCAATACGATTCTTTTCATCCTTAATTCCTAAATAAAAATCTGTATCTTTAATGGAATCCATTTGGTATCGAATATGAAAATTCTGATCTTTATCGACTTTAACTTTGCCTGCTTTCCTGTTTATGTTAGCTTCTAAAGTACCTGGTTCACCATTCAAAAATTGTCCTTTGATTTCTACAACACCGTTGCCATCTGCTACAAATTCCTTTTGAGTGAAATGAATAATTGGATATTTTGCTTTACTACATCCACTCAATAAAATACTTACTGTAATAACTGTTAGAATTGTCCCAATTATTTTTTTCATTTACGACTTACCTTCCTTAACCTCTCCAACTTAGCAAGTAAAAATGAACTGCCAAAACATATAATCATTGGTGCAATAAATGTTGGTTTCATAATAAATTGTAACCAGCTAGTAGCATCACTACGTGGAATAAACAAAATATTAGAAATACAAATCAATGCAATCGTAGATAAAAGTAAATTGTTTCTTTTAAAACTTACTACAAGAAAAATCAAAATAATTCCTAATAAAATACTAGCTATAAAAACCCCTATATATCCGTAATCTGCAAATATTTCTAACAGATAAGAAGAACCATTTCCATTTCCAGCTAAATACTCATCTTTACGATAAACATATGCCAAATTATGTGCCAAACTATTACTAATCATGCCTTTTTCCGGACTATTAGTGCTAGGCAATCCGATACCATTGAATAGCTTTTGACCAATAAATCCATACTTAAAAGAATCAATAAAACTTCCAAATGTATAATTTTTTACATCAATAAATGGTAGTTTGTCCAAAAAATCATGCCCAAATATAATTGTATCAAAAGAGGTTCCTTGTTTGAAGAAAAAATCAACAATTAATGAAAAAAATCCGTTTGTTTCAATTGAAGAATTTGCTCTAATATAGTTAAATGCCCCCATCAATACAATCATTAAAGGTGTCGCTAGAATAATTACAATTTTTTCAAATTTACTTATCCATTTTTGAGAATCTTGTAAATAGTCTCTAATAATAAAATAAAGTAACGCAAAGATAATTTTTAAAATTAACGGGCCTCGCTGTCCCATTAAAAAAGTTGGAAAAGAGCTTATCACATAACTTCCTAATACCACGTAACTAATGCCTTTTTTGGGCATACAAGCTAAATAAATGCACACAACATAAGGCATCATTAAACCTAATACTTGCACATATGTTGGCAAGTTCGAAGAAAAAGATGCATAGAACTCTTCATATGACGTACTACGTACAAATATTAGTTTTTCCATATCACCATAAACACTTACAATCAATGTTATGAAATAAAAGACTAAACTAAATTTCATTAAATATATTCGATAAGTAGGATACTTTTGTTTTTCCAGCTTAGAATCAAAATCTTTAAGTCCAAACCTTTGAAATAACATCGCACCTATTAAGATGCCAATTAAAGTTAGATACAGAACATTCATCGCAAAATTTGATCCTGAATACCCCCAATGCCACCAAATTCTATTACGAAAGAAACTAATAAATGGACGACTTAATAAGAAGACAAAAATAGTAATATTAAAAAAGAAAAAAACTGATTTTTGTCCGAAATTTTTAAATGAATAAACCAAATTGCCTGTCCAAAAAAACATTACACCAAATAGTTGCCAATTGTACAACATCTTAGCTTTACCATAGAAAAAAAGAATAATCGATACAATTATACAGATGGTTTGAGTAATTGTATATATATCCAGTTTAAGCTTTTTTTTCATAATATTCTCCTAACAACTTTTTAAATTTTAACTATTCTTTTTATTATTTGCTTCTTGTAATTTAGGGAAACAAGAATACGCACACTTACTAAATTGTAGAGCACACATGGCTATCTTTCTAGCCTTAGTAAAATATTTATTTTTCATAATGAACAGAAAATTCTTCCTCAAAAAAGAAATAACCTCTTTTTGAATTATTTTTTCTTCTTCCGTTAACTGACTAGTAACCATTTTATCTAAAACAATAAAATTTGCCCAACATACACGTGTATGAACAACATTAGATAATTCAGGATACCGGTCTAAGATATATTTTTCATTTTCTTTCCAAACATTGATTGTATCTAAATCTTTCTTAGAAAAAAGATTGGTTGAAATACTATTGGCACGGTGAAAATAATAATATTTTTGTTGCGTATCAATAACAATTTTCTCTGTATGCTCTAGAATAGATAAAATAACTGCACCGTCTTCTGTAATCATGCCTACAGGGTATCGGATATCTTCAAAAATTTCTTTTTTATATAACTTATTCACGGCATGAACAGATACAACTTTAGCTTCTAAAATCATTTTCATTGCTGCTACTTTATCTAGTACTATATATTGCTGTTGTTTTTCTACAGGCTCTTTCCCCTCATAGACATCATAAATACCACATATTGATAAATCGGCATCTTCTTTTACGATATTTGTATATAATAATTCATACATATCATCTGCAATGTAATCATCACTGTCTACGAAACCTAAATACTCACCTGTCGCTATTTCAATTCCAGCATTACGAGCATCGCTCAGTCCTCCATTTTCTTTATGGATAACTTTTACCCGTTCATCTTGTTTAGCAAACTGATCACACATTGCTCCAGAACTGTCTGGAGAGCCATCGTCTACAAGAATCAATTCAAAGTCAGTAAATGTTTGAGCTAAAATAGAGCGTACACATTTTTCTAAATATTTTTCTACATTGTATACAGGAACAATAATACTAATTTTGGGCATATCAATTTCCGCTACTTTCTAAAATTTTAATTGTATGTTTTAATGGTTCTTCCATACTGTCGTACAATGGACGCCAACCTAATGCGTAGATTTTTTGATTGTCTAGTAGTGCTTTTGTTGCTTTAGAAAATCCTTGTTTTTCTTGGGCGGTGGCTTCTCCATGAATCACTTTTGTTCCAGCCACATTGGCTAATGTTTCCGCAAAAGTACGTAACGTAATATCGCAATGTTCGTTTGAAACATTGTAAGCTTCCCCTTTTTGCCCTTTAACTAATAAAAACAGAAGAGCAGATACAATATCTGCAACATATGCATAAGAATATAGTTGGGTCCCTGCACTTTTTAACACAATGTTTTCTTTATTGACTGCATTCATAATAAATTGAGAAGAAGCTTTACTATCCGAAAGTAACATCGTAGGCCCGAAAGTACGACTAATTCTTGGAATAACAACATCAATACCATATTTCTGAATATAGGCTTGACATAATGATTCACTTGCTCGTTTTCCTTCTGGATAACCGGCCCGTAGCGTGTTACAGTCAATATAGCCGCAATAGTCTTCCGTAAATTTATCAAGATCTCCACGATTTTCTCCATAGATTTCAACAGTTGATAAAAATAACACTTTTTCACTATTCGCTTTGACCGCATAATCTAAAATATGCTGCGTACCAGCAATATTGGTCATAATCGTTCCAATTGGATCACTGGCATATGATTTAGGATGTGTATTACTAGCACAATGCAACACATAGTCACAAGCTTCTGCTACCTGAATTTCTTCTATGACATCTCCGATAACTATATGGAATAACGGATCTTCTAGATAACTAGTAAATCGCTCTTCTAAACGCGACAATGTTCGTCCCATCGCCCAGATCGAAATATTCGCATTTCTCGTTTTATTTTGGTACATAAGCACATCAATTAAAAAGGTCCCAATCATGCCTGAAGCACCAGTTATAAAAACAGATTTATTAGTTACTTTCGTCCAATCTGGTGTCTTCTCTAAAACTCGTTCAACGTCTGATAAATAATTATCGTCTGTAAATAACATGGTATCCCTCCACTACTCTTCTTTCATTTTCAAGAAGCCTTTAAATAACTGTAAGTCATCTTGTGTAGTTAACTTAATGTTTTTATCTGAGCCTAAAGCAAAATACAATGTTTCGCCTAAATCCACCATCATAGTATTCGTGTATGACGATTCAGAAATACCAATATTCTCACGGAATGCTTTTTCGTAAGCCCAAGTTAATTTTTCAAATTTATAGGCTTGTGGTGTTGACACGCGACGTAATGTTTCACGATTAATATATTGTCGAGTTGTTTCCTCAGTTTCTTTTACAAAAATTTGTTCATTATATGGCAACGAAGTCACTGCATTGCCGTATTCTTGACACTTAACAATTACATCAGATAAAACTAATTCATCAACTAATGGACGAATTCCGTCATGGATAACAATAGTATCTTCTGGGTTTGAATGTTCTTTTAAGAAATTAACCCCATTATTAATTGATTCTTGACCAGAATTTCCTCCTGGAATAATCCATTGTAATTTGTCAATATGGTACTCTTTTGCATAGGCATCTAGTGTTTGTTCCCAACCTTTTTTACACACAACTAAGATTCGATCAATGAGTGGATGCTTTTGAAAAGATTCCAATGTGTAGATAATTATCGGTTTTTCCTCTACCATAATAAATTGTTTAGGAATCTCCTGCCCCATTCGTTTACCGACCCCACCGGCAATAATTAAAGCTGTAATCATTTGATACAAAATCCTTTCTCTAACTAGTCAACCACTAGTTTTATTTCAATTTTGTTTAACTTATATATTCATCAACACAGCCAAAACTGCATTCAATCTTTTACATTTTCTCATAACTAACAGTAAGTTTCAATAATTTATCGTAGACCTTAATCGAACTGTAAATATTTTTGTTCGTTATTTTAATACAAAAATTACGGACAAACGATAAAAACTCTATACTTTTTGATTTACAAAAAACATCTCAAAACTCTGTAGAATTCAAATAGTAGAACTCAAGCCGTATTTAGAAGTGAGTAAAAATAGGCTTAAATGCCATTTGTCACGGATACAAGTATTTCAGAAAATACTATTTTTTATTCAAATACGTTAAATAGACCATAACCATATGTTTGATAAAAAAATAATTTCATAATAAGAATCACTTAATAAAAAATGAAGAAGCCAGAGGGTTTTCTCCTCTGACTTTTACGATGTTTCACTATTTTTATTTACCAATACTATTTGACAAAGAACCTCGATAGATTGTTTGTTCGTTACCTTTATAAACTTATTCTATATTTTAAAGGCGCGGCTATCCAACCAACCGATTGTTTGTCCATTTATTTGAAATTGATAAGCCGTAACACCTGTTGATAGTTTAGCGGATTGAATGATCTGCACATTTTGATTTGCATATAGAGAGCCTAAGCCTATTTTCTCTCCATCTTCTGCTGTATTATTTGGTTTTGTATATAATCCATGCTTCGATGAAACTGCTACATCGCCTATTTTGGCTTTGCGACTCATTTTACTATACGTGGCTTTATCTAATGTAGCTGTAAATGCTCGTTTGTCCATCCAGCCTGCATCTTTTCCACCTACTGTAAAATGGAGTAACTCTGTCCGGCTTGTTTTGGCATATCCTATGATATGAACACTTTGGTTCGCATATTTATCTCCCATACCGATATTAACGATCCCAGGAGCTGTATTCATAATTCCATTAAACACGCCATGTTTTCCTGATTCAGCTGCTGGTTTTACTTTTGCCATGTAATCATAGCTTTTTTCATCTAGCAGCTCATCATACACATTGCTGAAGGCACGGCTGTCCAACCAGCCAATTGTTTGTCCATTTATTTGAAATTGATAAGCCGTAACACCTGTTGATAGTTTAGCGGATTGAATAATCTGCACGTTTTGATTCGCATATAGAGAGCCTAAACCTATTTTCTCTCCATCTTCTGCTGTATTATTTGGTTTTGTATATAATCCATGCTTCGATGAAACTGCTACATCGCCTATTTTGGCTTTGCGACTCATTTTACTATACGTGGCTTTATCTAATGTAGCTGTAAATGCTCGTTTGTCCATCCAGCCTGCATCTTTTCCACCTACTGTAAAATGGAGTAACTCTGTCCGGCTTGTTTTGGCATATCCTATTATATGAACACTTTGGTTCGCATATTTATCTCCCATACCGATATTAACGATCCCAGGAGCTGTATTCATAATTCCATTAAACACGCCATGTTTTCCTGATTCAGCTGCTGGTTTTACTTTTGCCATGTAATCATAGCTTTTTTCATCTAGCAGCTCATCATACACATTGCTGAAGGCACGGCTGTCCAACCAGCCAATTGTTTGTCCATTTATTTGAAATTGATAAGCCGTAACACCTGTTGATAGTTTAGCGGATTGAATAATCTGCACGTTTTGATTCGCATATAGAGAGCCTAAACCTATTTTTTCTCCATCTTCTGCTGTATTATTTGGTTTTGTATATAATCCATGCTTCGATGAAGCTACTGCATCGCCTATTTTGGCTTTGCGACTCATTTTACTATACGTGGCTTTATCTAATGTAGCTGTAAATGCTCGTTTGTCCATCCAGCCTGCATCTTTTCCACCTACTGTAAAATGGAGTAACTCTGTCCGGCTTGTTTTGGCATATCCTATTATATGAACACTTTGGTTCGCATATTTATCTCCCATACCGATATTAACGATCCCAGGAGCTGTATTCATAATTCCATTAAACACGCCATGTTTTCCTGATTCAGCTGCTGGTTTTACTTTTGCCATGTAATCATAGCTTTTTTCATCTAGCAGCTCATCATACACATTGCTGAAGGCACGGCTGTCCAACCAGCCAATTGTTTGTCCATTTATTTGAAATTGATAAGCCGTAACACCTGTTGATAGTTTAGCGGATTGAATAATCTGCACGTTTTGATTCGCATATAGAGAGCCTAAACCTATTTTTTCTCCATCTTCTGCTGTATTATTTGGTTTTGTATATAATCCATGCTTCGATGAAGCTACTGCATCGCCTATTTTGGCTTTGCGACTCGTTTTACTATACGTGGCTTTATCTAGCGTAGCTGTGAATGCTCGTTTGTCCATCCAGCCTGCATCTTTTCCACCTACTGTAAAATGGAGTAACTCTGTCCGGCTTGTTTTGGCATATCCTATGATATGAACACTTTGGTTCGCATATTTATCTCCCATACCGATATTAACGATTCCGGGAGCTGTATTCATAATTCCATTAAACACACCATGTTTTCCTGATTCAGCTGCTGGTTTTACTTTTGCCATGTAATCATAGCTTTTTTCATCTAGCAGCTCATCATACACATTGCTGAAGGCACGGCTGTCCAACCACCCGATTGTTTGTCCATTTATTTGAAATTGATAAGCCGTAACACCTGTTGATAGTTTAGCGGATTGAATGATCTGCACATTTTGATTTGCATATAGAGAGCCTAAACCTATTTTTTCTCCATCTTCTGCTGTGTTATTTGGTTTTGTATATAATCCATGCTTCGATGAAACTGCTACATCGCCTATTTTGGCTCCACGACTCATTTTACTATATGTGGCTTTATCTAGTGTAGCTGTGAATGCTCGTTTGTCCATCCAGCCTGCATCTTTTCCACCTACTGTAAAATGGAGTAACTCTGTCCGGCTTGTTTTGGCATATCCTATGATATGAACGCTTTGGTTCGCATATTTATCTCCCATACCGATATTAACGATTCCAGGAGCTGTATTCATAATCCCATTAAACACGCCGTGTTTTCCTGATTCAGCTGCTGGTTTTACCCTTGCCGTGTAATCATATTGTTTTTCATCTAAAATTACATCATACTGTTTTCCACCACTAGATGTAAATCGTCCAGTGTAATCAGCATTAATATCAAACACACCTACGCCGATATCAACACCTGGAATCGTTAATAAAGAAGACCATTGCCATGCCGCATAACCTTCATTTTTGTGCCATAACTGATCTGCAGTCGGTTCAAAAGGATACTGAGCAATCCAAATATTTTCAGTCCCTAGTTGTGTAGGCGATAAAACTCCTTCTGTAAACCAGGCTGCCATTGAATAATGTAATACATTCGTAAAGCCTCTTGCTTTTAATTGATTGGCAAAAGCAATTGAATTAGCTGTCAATTGTCCATTATTCATGCTACCTTCTTCTGCATCATTAATCATTAAAGTGTCTTTTGATAATCCAGTATTAATTGCTGTATCGGCAAAGTAGTTTGCTTCTTTTATTGCCTGATCTTTTGTTGTAAAGTGACTATAGTGATAGGCGGATACTTTTATTCCCACTGCATTTGCATTTTGAACTTGTGCAAATCTTTCTGGATTTTGATAAGTTGTCGCTTCGGTCATTTTAACGACCACTCCGCCTATTCCATAACTTTTCATAGTTTGATAATTTGCTACACTTAAACTACCATTCCAAGAAGATACATCGATAAAGTTTTTAGGCGGACGATTTGCCTCTGTTATGCTAATAGGATCACCGTAGGCATATGCGGATCTTTTTCTTCTCGTTCCTTTCATTCCTGATCCCATAGGTTTGTTCATATCCTCTGTTATTACGATTTCGTCTTCATCTTTCTTATTAGCTTCTGAAGAACTAGTCGTTTCCGAAGTTTCTTCAGCATCTGTTGATTGCCTAGTGTCTGTAGCACCACTCGTGTCCAAACTATTTTTTGTTTCCGAAGGAACTGATGATAAGGTGCTAGAAGAACTTTCTGTCGAAGTTTCCTCACTAGATGACGTAGAGTTTAGTGTTTCTGCTGTATCCGCAGAAATTACTTCTTCTGCACTTTCACTACTTGATGCATCGATTGCATACACTATTGATGAACTAGGAACCAATGTTGTCAGCATTAGCATTGTAATAACAGATATTTTATTTATTCTCTTCATTATTTATTTAACCCTTCTTTTTACGTATTCTTTACAATTAATCCTCATTTAATTATAGTATGTAAATTTTACTTGAAACCAACAATTTTTTACTTTTCAAATTGAAATTTCTCAAAACTGATTAGAATGAGCACTAGTTTCAAATAATTTTCTAATAAATTTTAGCTTACGTCAAGAAAATCTTGCTAACTTTTTTTTACTATTTTATTTCTAAACTTTATCTTTTTATTACATTGATTGTGTTATTTATTTTTTTACAACAAAATGCTGAACGCTATTTATAGATAACGTTCAGCATTAGTATAAATAATTGAAGTTTTTAAATATATTCTGTGTACGATTTTTTAGTATCAACAATTAGCGCTTCATGATGAGGTTGACGATCTTCCTCTGGTGGCAATTGCATATAATCTCCAAAAACTTGTGTCAAATAGCGATTGTATCCCACTGGTATTGGCATTTTTGTATCTTCAAATGGAACAAAAATAGCAGATTTAAAATCTTCTAAATGATAAATATTGCCCATGTAGCGTGGTCCGACACATAATTCAGTGACATAAGGAGTTGAACCAAAGGAATACTTGGTCATTCTTTTTTCAGCGAAGCGCCAAATATGATAGCGAATTTTGCTTGAAGAAAAAATCCCTAATAAAACCTTGCTTCCTGTAGCCATCAGACCACCATGTTTTTCTGGAACAACTTGCGAACAAAATAACGCATAAATCAGTGCCCAAAACTTTTGAATTTTTCTTCGCAATTTCCCTTCTGGCGCACCATCTAACGGAAAAATATCAATTGGTAAACCATGAGGGATATCTAAATCCTCTTGATAGGGTTTAATAAAAGTAGTGGCAGTATCCCTAATAGTTATAAATGAATTATGATCATTATATGTTTTAGAAGCAACTAATAATGGATATCTATTTATGTCTGCTTTCTGCGGCCATAGCTTTTTTAATTTTTCATAGTCTGGTCGTGGCATAAAAAAATCCAAATCATCATCCCACGGAATAAATCCTTGACTGCGTACAGCACCAATACAACCACCGCCACAGAAATAACATAATAAATTATTTTCTTGACAAAATTGAACAAAATATTTGGACATAGTTAATGTTACAGCTTGTATTTCTTTTAAATCTGTCTGGGTCATCTCTTGCATAATTTTACCTCAATCTTAATCATTATCTTTCCTTAAAAACTTCTCATAAAATTTACCTCGTAAATTATTCGGCATCAAACTTACGACAACATGTGCACTGGAACTCACAAAAAAATCTTTAAAACTACCAAGTCCTGCTTGATAGATTGCTTTGCGTCCTTTTAGTCCTGACTTAAAATACTGCCAACCACCACGCCGTGCGTACATATCACTGCCTGTTCGAGCATAGACTAAATGTTCAGAAAGGTTCTGAGCTTCCTTTCCTTTTTTCAATAACCGCACCCACAAATAATAATCTTCAAATCCTGACATTGGCAGATAGTTACCGACCTCTAAAATGTCTGACTTCTTATACATGACAGTCATATGATTAAACGGGTTTCTTCTTTTGGAAAATTCACGAATATCCTCATTAGAACTGGGAAGGTTACGATAACCCAAAACTTTTTCTATGTTCCCTTCAAATTCGATAATGTTAGAACCAGCAATGACCAAGTTAGGATTTTTTTGAAATAATTGCCACTGCTTTTCAATCCGATCCGTCTTCATAATATCATCTGCATCCATTCGTGCAATCAGTTCATTACGACAAGCTTTAACCCCTTCTGCCAACGCTTTACCTAAACCAACATTTTTTTCTAGAGGTAAAACATGAAGCACTTCTGGATGCGTTTCTTTATATTTATCTACAATGACTGTCATTTCTTCAGTTACAGGACCATCTTCTACTAATACTATTTCATCGACTTTTACAGTTTGATTAAAAATACTGTCTAAACATGCAATAACATATTCAGGACGCTCTTTTATATAAATGGAAAGTAAGACACTTACTGGTACCTTTTCCATTTCTTCACCCCTATTTCTTTTTTCATCCACGCTTGTATATTTTTACATAGAATACCTAATTTTTCAAGCTTTGTTAGAAGTCTCTCTTTTTTTTCAAAAAAAGAGGAGCTACTGCTCCTCTTAACGGTAAATTCTAATAGCATTCTCTTTACAATAATCCATCGTCAATTCTTCACGTTCTTCAGACTCATCCAATCCTCTTGATGATACTTTATCAAAGAGAATTTTGATGGTTTGAAGCAGAATTTTCATATCCAACAGTAATGAATAATTCTTGATGTACAGTAAATCAAAGTTCAATTTACTATTGTAGTCAGAAGCATACTTCCCATAAACTTGGGCATAGCCAGTAATCCCCGCACGTACATTGTGACGTAAATAGTAATTCGGGTTTTCCTGATTAAATTGATCAACAAAGAATGGTCGTTCAGGACGTGGTCCGACAATGGACATATCCCCGCGAATAACATTGATTAGTTGTGGCAACTCATCAATACGTAAAGCGCGCAAGTATTTACCAACTGTAGTGACGCGACTGTCGTTACTTGTAGATAAGACTGGACCTGATTTTGCTTCCGCTGTTGCCGACATCGTTCTAAATTTTAAAATCGAGAACTCACGTTGATCTAATGTAATCCGAGTTTGTTTGTAAATCACTGGTCCCGGTGAGGTTGCTTTGACTAAAATTGCTGCAATAAGCATTAAGGGGGAGGTAATCACAAATAGGCAAACAGAGACTAAAATATCGAATAAACGTTTAATAAAATTCTCTTCTGGTTGAATTTCAAAATTTGAGACTTCGATAATACTTTCATCTTCAAAGTTCATCATGTTTGGTTTTAACATAATTAGATTTTCAAAACTTGTATCTAAAAAGATTTTTTTCTTGTGTTTGACAATTAATTGATACAATTTTACTTTTTCGTTCTCATCAACATTACTTGAAATATAAACAATATCGATTTCATCGATAATTTTTTTTAAGTTTTCATAGTAATTACTGACAACAACACTCGTTACTTTATGCTTGTTATTTTTATCAGACATAAAGTTTTGAATTGACCGCATGACTTGATTTTCTTTACCTAGTAAAACAACTTTTCGCTCATTGCTGACCTTTAAGTAAAGATAATAAACAAGAATTCGCCAAAGACTTAGAACAATAATTCCGATTATAAAAGAATATCCTAAAACAGAACGCGGGAACGTAAACCAACGTCCGGCAAATGTCACAATCATAATCGTTAAAGTCATTAAAATTTGACCAATCACCGTGACAAAAATGATGTCACTAATTTTGCGATTATAAAAAATATACGCACCTAACAACAAATTCAAAAAGATAAAAAAGATTGAAATATAAATTGCAGATTTTTCATAAGCCACAAAGTTAAATGATGGTATTGCTCGGCCAAATTTCATTATAAATCCTAAGATGATTGATAAATTATAGAGCAAAACGTCTGCTAAAATAATTACAATCCGTCTTGCATTACTCCATTCACTTTTTGATGTCATTAAAAACTTCCTCTCTTCACTTCCAGTAATTACATTATTTGTAATAACATGCAACCCCTATATTACCATAATGTCAGCGGACAAGAAAGTTCTATAGGATGAAAATTATCTGCGATGTCTTTGGACACGACTTAATTCTTCAGGTTGGTCCCAGCCCTCTTCGTCAACAGGTGCTATCGGGCGCTCTTCATTGCTAACAGGACTTGTTTGTTTCACTCGTTTTCTTCTTTTAGGTGTCGTTGGTCTTTCATGTCTTCCTCGTTTTTTCTCTGGCCGGAAGTAGAAGGCTAGCCCAAGGAAACTATAAACAATCGGCATCCAATGAGGCGCTAATAAAATATCTTCCATAAATGAATGAATCCAGATTAAAAGGAAGCCTAAAAGTAAACTAACTTGCAAACGATCCAATGTTTTTTTGCGGAAACCAATCAATAAAATCATACTGACTAAAAAACCAAATAAAATCAGATAGCCAATGACACCAAAATTACTTAACGTAAATAGAAAAGCATTATGTGTCCCCAGCGGTTTCCATGAGGCCACAAAAGGCTCCATACCGACTTTAATATGTTGAGGATCAGATAACCATTTAGCAAAAAACTCATGCCAAATTCGTTCTCTTCCTGTAAATAAATCAACAGTATCCGATTCCGCACATAAGTAAAATAACAATGGTCCCAATGCAGCTACTCCGACAAAACCAAATAGCCAAACTTTTGAACGTTGCAAGAAACGTTTTGGTAAAAGATTATCCAACAGAATAAAACCAACTAAAATGGCAAAAGAGGTTTTTGATTGACTGACCCATGTACCTAAAACACCACCAATGTATACAGGTAAAAGCAGCAGGTTAAAAACCTTATTTCTATATGCTTTGATCAAACTACTGGCCATCATTGTTGAAAACATCAATGTTGCACCAATCGTATTGGTATTAATCCAAATACTTTCTAGTTTATTTGATTCTTTAAAAATTTCGTCTGCTGGAATCAACTGTGGCAACTCCACGGACATCCGATACAAAGTCGCACTCAAAGCAACTAAAGAGACAATTAATAAAAGCGTTTGATCCATACGGTCAAAGACACAAACTTTAAAACAAAGGACCAACAAAATAATTAAAGGAATCATTGTATCTGTTTGCATCGTGCTATGACGGATTGATTCCGTAAAGTGAAACAAGAGCCAGGTGGCTAGCGCCAACGCTACGGTCAGCCAGTCAATAAATTTTAATTTCGTACAATTTAATAGCAGTACAAGTATTACTGCTATTAATAATAAAATTGAACTATTGGCATACATATATTTTGTGACTGGCGCATCAATTCCTACGACCCACATCGTATACGAGCCGATCATTGTAACTAATAAAATAAGTCGACCGATTCTATTCAATACTTTTCCCATATTCAAACCTCATTCCATGAATGAATCACTAGTCGTTTATTCGATAAATATATGCCCCGTTCTGATCAGGTCCATATAATTTTTCAAAATGAATCGTTGGTGTGTCTAACGGTTCTAATGGTTTATAAACGACCGCATATTTAATCCCATATTCTTTTAATTTTTCTGGAGATAAACGAGCAATAATCGCATCTTTTTGCATCAACTCTAAAACAGGGGTCTGATTTCCTACTTCAACATTGATGTGCGCATAGCGATTATAAATAAATGTGTCTTTTCCTTTTGGATCTAATGGTTTCCAAGCCTCTGAGTCAGGTGTAAAAGCGACACCGTTAAATGTATGCACACCTAACATCGGCAAATAGCCATACATTAAGCGTTCGCCCACCCACAATTGGTTGGGGTCTTTTTTGTTAATTTCTTCCACTTCTACTGCTAATTTTTTTCCATAGACAGCAGAAACGCCACGAGAAATTGGATTTACAAAGGCTCCAGAAACCATAATGATTCCTAATAAGACAAGGACAAATAACGTGCGCCAACGTTTAAATAAAGCAACAATTAAAACGGTAGCGACAACTAAGACACCAATGATGTCCATTCGTGTAACGTATAACCGTAAATTGCCCGTATATAAAACAAAGAAATACAGAACAACATTTAATCCTAGCGCCCCTAACCAGGCCATCATTGGAATTTTTGCTTGGCGATTCCATAAATAATCGATGAACCATAAACTCAACAAAACAGCTGCAAACCCGAAGGATAACATCGCCCGTTGTTCTGGCACATAAGACCACAATGTCAACTTAGCAAAAATGGTTGGAAATTGCACGCTCATCCAAACTAAGTTAAATAAACAATACACGAATAAGACAAAACCGTAAATGTTTTCTTTGATTTTTTTATAAAAAATAAATGGTGAGAGCGGCAAAATAACAAAAAATAATTGATAAAAACTACTGATTTCCGAATTATTTGAATATGGAACATCTTGAAACGGCATTTTCCAATTTGTTAAAAATAACAAAATATCGCGTTTAGGCATATCGCCACCTAAACTTACCCGTTTTCCTGGATAAGCGGTATCCATTACTGCTTTTAAGGAATCCAATGAGCCATATAGCGATCCGCCAACAATAATCGCCGTCATCAAGAGTGCCCCACCTATCAGGACCCCATCCCACTTATCCAACTTAATTTTTTTACGAAATTCTAAAAAGAATAAAATTAAAAATAATAAAATCAAATAACCAAGTGGTACTTGTAGCGCAGGATAAATAACTAAAACAAATCCTGAGGCCATAATAACAGCCGTTATCGCACAAATGACACGACGTCGAACACTACTATGATAATAGAAATAATTATAAATTCCCACTAAAAAACCTAAGCCAAAAAATACTAAATCTCCAACTGGCGAGACAAACCACCATTGAAGGGCCGAAGAAAACGGAATCCAAACACTTGCTAACAAAGCTAAATATTTATTCCGCCGTGTGACGATCAAACCAATTTCAAAAGAGAATAAAATTAAGCCAATTAATTTAAGATTCCAATACCATGATAAGCCATATTCTTTGCCTAATAGTACATAGCCCCACGTAAAAGGTTTCGCTAACGTGGCCAAATTCCACGCTGGTGAATTATAGCCTACCACCATGTCTTGCCCATTTAACGTAATCACATCATTATGTGTTTTCAAACCTGTTTGTGTTTGTGAGAGGCTAAATGGGGTTTGAACGAGCCATTCATCCGAGCGAACACCTCTTGGTTCACCAGCAATTAATGAACTTTTTTGACCATCTGCATATTCAGAAACATACGCATCCCACATGTTTAATGAACTACCATGGACTTTAAAGGCTACCAGTAAAATAAAAATGACTGCCGCTAGCAGATAGCGCCAGCGTAACAAATGATCAACCAAGCGAGCGCTCTGCTCAGCTTGGTTGCGTAATGGTTGTTTTTCTTTTCTTGTAGTTAGTTGTTGTTCCATCTTTTCGCTCCATTTCGTCATCCGCAATTGCATCTAGTCAATTCGTAATGAAAAGTTTGGAATATCCCTTGTCAGATTAGGATTATAAAATGGATCATTTTCAATTAAAGGTCCCCATTTTTCTTCCATCATCACTTTTTCTTGTTCAAAACGTTTTTTCTTTTTGCCTTTATCATCATATCCACGAGTTTGAGATTCAAAATGATAAAGCTCTGCTTCATGAAGCCAAACATTGTCACGTCCTAAAGCTTGGACTTTCAGGCATAAATCAACATCATTGAAAGCTACGGTAAACGCTTCTTCAAAACCACCAACTGCATCAAAATCTGCTTTTTTCATAAGTAAGCACGCGGCAGTTACTGCTGAATAATTAACATTAATAGCTAACCGCCCAAAATAGCCTAAGTCACCATGGGGATAACCATAATGACCATGTCCAGCAACACCACCTAATCCTAAAATAACGCCTGCGTGTTGGACCGTATTATTTGGATACAATAATTTCGCACCTACACAGCCAATCCGTTCTTGCTGAGCAAATGAAACCATCAAGGTTAACCAATTCTCTGTAATCACTTCGGTATCATTATTTAAAAATAATAAATACTCTCCGTGCGCTTTTTTCGCTGCACGATTGTTAATAGTTGAGAAATTGAATGGAATATCGATTGATTCAACGAAAAAGCGGCCAGGTAATTGTTGTTCAAATTCTGCATACAATTCGTGCATTTTTGGATCTGTACTTCCATTGTCTGCCATAATAATCTCGTAATTTTGGTAGGTTGTTTTTTCAATAATCGATGAAACACAACGTTGTACGTCTTTATAGCCATTTTTAGTTGGAATAATAATTGAGACTAACTTGTCGGATTCAATGTCATAATAAACATCGTATAAGCCATTCGCCGCCCCATGCGTTGCATGACCATTAATACCTCGACGAACGAGCGCATCTTGCACGGCTCTTAGCCCCGCTTCAAAAGCATAACCTTTTGAGCCCTGATCCACTGCTGTTGAGGTTGGCAGCATTCGCCAATAGTAAAGAACTTTTGGAATATGTTTGATGCGTTCTTTTGTCGTTTTTTCAGTAAATCTTAAGACTAAATCGTAGTCTTGAGAACCTTCGTAACCTTTTCGAAAGCCGCCAATTTCTTCTAGAATACTCCGACGATACACGCCTAAATGCGAAATGTAATTGGTTCCTAAAAGTAAATCAGGTGACCAATCTGGTTTAAAGGCTGGATCAGAACGATTTCCATCCATGTCAATCTTATCTTCATCACTATAAATTAAATCCAGTTCTGGGTTTTCATTAAGCACTTTAACCACTTCATAAAAAGCATTGATCGCTAATTCATCATCGTTGTCTAGTAAGGCGACAAATTCTCCGGTAGCAATCGCTAAAGCAGAGTTGGTTGCTTCGGAAATATGACCATTTTGTTCACGAAAGACGACCCGAATTCGCTCATCCAATTGTTGGTACTCTGTTAAAATCTTTTTGACATTAGGATCTGTTGAGGCGTCATCGGCCATACATAATTCCCAGTTAGTATAGACTTGATTCAAAATAGAATCAATGCACAACCGAAGCCATTTTTCTTCAACATTATACACTGGCATCGCAATGGAAATTTTAGGTTGATAATGAAATGTTGCGATTTCTTGTGTCATCGCTTCTATGTCTAGTACTTCATTTCTAGCTAACCAGTTAGGATACGAAGCTTGATTTCTCAGTTTCTCAATTTTCGCTCGTTGAATGGTATGAGAAATACCATTTTTAGCCATATACTTAAATCCTTTTTTGGCTTTTATCCAAAGACGAGTCACTTTATCTTCTGTCCCTGGAATCACTGGATATTTTTTATTCAAGGGAAAATCCACCGTTACAACATGTGCTGATGATTGAAAATGAAAAGGGAGTACTTTTTTTTGTTTAATTCCTTCAAGTGTAACAACAAAGCCAGCTTCAATCGCAGGCTCTGTTTGATAAATTTGATTAACATCTTCACGTAAAACGCGCTGAATGTTATAAGCGGACACTTGGTTTTCATTATTAATTGTGAAAGTTGGGCTTTCTTTAGTGATTGTATCCAACGCCCAACCTGTAATGGTTAAATTATTTGTTGTTTTGTCGCGATAGATACTATCAAAGATCACCTTAATGTCTTCATTCATGTGCATTCTCCTTATAGATGTTTCGGATTTCGGTAGGGATCAACTAAAGCTTCCGCGGTCCATTTTTCCGCAAGTTCTTTATAAGATCCTTTTTTATCATGGTTTTGCATTTTTTCGTCTGCTTTCAAAATTGCATAGGACACATATACATTTCGTTTACCAGCGCTAGCAAATTGTAACGATAAATCGACACCCATCCACTCTTTTCCTAAGTTTTCGTTAATTCCTTCTAAATTTAGGTAAAGTTGTTTATTGAATAGTAAGCAGTCTTCAGTTGCTGCTTGAATATTTCTTGGTAAAGCAATTCTGTAATAGTAACCTAAGCTTTTACCAGGGGTGCCTTTTTCAGGATAAAGTAATCGACCTTTGTCTGTATCAACTGATACTCCCACCGTTTCCACGCGATAGCGTGCGTCAACTACGCGGCCAGTCACTAAACCAGAGGTCTCTTGTTGACCAATGTTCATTAACTCTTTTAACCAATCATTTTTCGTTGGTACCAATCCAGCATTTAATAAAGCCACATATTCTCCCTTAGCAGCTTGAATCATGCCATGACGAGTTTCTGTTGAAACATAACGAAGACGGTCATTTTGGATATTTATTTGATTCTCGAAGCGTGCAGGCAATAGAATTTCATAATTTGTATAGGCAGTTTTTTCTAATAATTGACGTAAGTAACTACTCATATTCTCTGTATCATTCGTAATAATCAATGATACCATCGGCACATGATCATAAAGATAGTTAATTTTATAGGAACCATAAAATTCGGCAATCTCTACTTGTGCTTTTAAGCCACGGCGTTCCGTTGCCGCTTGGACCGCTTTTTGACCAGCTACATAGGCGTAACCTTTGCTTTCAGGGTTTAGAGCAGTCGATGATTCAATGGCACGCCAATGATACATCATACCAGGAATATGCTTGATTTTCGTTGCTTGTTCCGTTGCTCGTAATACGAAATCATAGTCTTGAGCGCCGTTATATGCTGAGTTCAGTCCGCCTACTTTTTCTAATAAATCACGTTTCACAACAACAAAGTGTGTAATGTAATTATGATTTAAAATCAGTTCTGGATTCCAGTCCGATTTGTAAAACGCGTTGAAGCGACGACCATTTTCTGTAATTTTATCTTCATCAGTATAAAGAAAATCAATCGTTGGGTCTGTATTTAAAGCTTTGACCACTTCATATAATGCTTGTGGCGCTAATTCATCATCGTTATCCATGAAACCAACAAAATCGCCAGTAGCAATCGACAAAGCTGAGTTAGTTGCTTCTGAAATATGTCCGTTTTCTTCGCGATAAATAACTTTGATTCGTTGATCTAGTTCTTTATATTTTTCTAGCATAGGCTTAATATGTTCGCTTGGCGATGCATCATCTGCTAAACATAACTCCCAATTTTCATAGTACTGATTTTGTAAAGAAGAAACGCACGCTGCAAGCCATTTTTCTTCGACATTATAAACAGGCACAGCGACAGAAATTTTAGGCTGAAATTGGAACGTTTTAATTTCCGCTAAAACTGCCTCCACGTCAACAGGGGCTTCTGCTTTTTCTTGTCGTTTAAAGTACCACTTCACTGAGCCCATCAAACCACGTGTCTGAATCGAACGCCATGCTCGATCAAATTTCGTGCCTGGTTGAACCATGTTTGGACGCTCCACCACGTATTGAACCTTCTGGCCTGATTTGGTGTCAATGTTTAGCGTGTAAGCTGGTAAATCTTCTGGATCTTTAATCGTAATGACAAAACCATAATCTTGATCGCCTTCTAATTCAAACATATCAATAACATCACGACGGTATTCTGTTTCCACCGTATAAGTGACTGATTCACTAGCTTCTGCAATACTGAATCTTAGCGGATAATTTGTTTGTTTGTCATACGCCCACCCTCTGATAACAGAAACGTTATTTTCTACATCGCGAGCAATATCATCGATGGTTAAATTAATCATTTTGTCAAATTTAGTTAACGTGATTAGTTTATATTTTCCAGTAGGCATAGGGGCAGTCTCCGTCTGTTTATTCATTTCTTCTAAAAATTGATTTCTTTCATCTAACAGTGCATGAATAAAGGTATTTTCACGTTCTGAATAGTTGCCTTCAAAGAAATAATCAATGGCTACTGTCAGGTCTTTGCCTGCCATTTGTGCATCGGTTACTTCGATTACAGGTACTTGCGTATCTAAGAAATAATAGATATTCTCTTGTACCAGAAAAGCATTCGTGGCTGCGACTGGGACTGTCTCGCCGTCTATCGTCATGGATAATTTAACAATTGCCCCCGTTAAACTTGGGAATAATTTTATCAGTTGGACGTCTTCTGGTATCTTCAGTTGGAACTGTTTTGTTTCAGGTTTTTGTAAATCAACTGGTTGATCCAACTCAGTCTCTTTTTCTTCGCCGCAATTAATTAAAATATGAACGTTTTTTTCATTGTATGAATTTACTGGTGTCACTCGCTCTGGCTGTTCTATTGGTTCAGCAGTCAAGGCAAAAAAGTACTGATACACTTCGCCAAAGGGACGCGCTTTAAAAGCTGCTTGTACTTCTACAGGTAACGCTTCATACGTCGTAGGAATTTCGTTGTAGCCAACTTGATTAAATGTAAAATCTTCTTTGGCAATGTATAAACCAACTTCTGCAAAAACTTTTTCAAATCCTTCTTGTAAATAGAATGATTTATGCGTAGCATCCAACAGCCCAGTTTCATTCCACGTTAAACGATTATTAAATAAATCAATTAAGACCGAATTATGCGCCAAATTAGGGAAAGTGATTAAGATTTGACCGCCTGGTTTTAAAAACGGTTTGACTTTTGCTAAGGCGCTTTGAGGATTCATTAAATGTTCCAACACATCCGCAAAAACGATATAATCAAACGTCTTACCAGCAAAGTATTTGACCCAATCATTTTCATCAATATTGCCATAAAAGGCATCTGTTGAAAATTGACTGACATGATCATAAAGTTCTTTGTCTAATTCAACAATTGAGACCCGGCACTTTTTTTCTTCCATCAAATAGCTAGTCATCCGCCCATTACCTGGACCAAATTCCAAGACATCACTATTTTCTTTGATTTGTGCTACGATTTTCCCAACACTGGTACTCTCGTCTGTTTCCATTTCAAAATCATACTTCATCTTTTGTCGTATCCTTCCATTTATGATCTAAGATGACAATTCCTTCTCCGGCATAACGACCGGTAATAAACATCGTCACGTATTTTGTTTTGTAGACTAATGGGACTGTTGCATGTTCCTCAAAGAAAGCAATATCAAAATAATATTCACCTGTTAATAATGACATTTTTTCATATTCTAAATAAAAAACATTCCGTCCTTTTTTCCAAGGAATTTGCACGCCATCTAATAACGTATTTAAGCCACAGACATAATGGTTGTCCACTGTTCGAATAGCGACCCCACAAACAGGCTTCTTAATTTGGTCATTTTTGACAGTATATTCAATTTTTACAATCACTTTTTCATCTTGCGTTACCATTTCTAATGGTTCATAATCCGCATTTAAAAGTTCCGCATGATCCACTTCAATAATATCTGGTGTTGGGGTTTCATCTTTCATGGTCGCTTCGCGGTCAACCGTTTTAATTGATTTCTTTTTCAAAAAGTTTTCGTAGTTGGTCGTCACGTCCATCGTATCTCCATATTCAACGACTTTCCCGTGTTGCAACCAAAAAGTTCTGTCACAAAAACGACGGATGGAGTTTACATCGTGAGAAACAAATAAAATTGTTTTACCAGAATTTTTAATTTCCGTAAATTTTTCCATACATTTTAATTGAAACTCTAAATCCCCGACAGCCAACGCTTCATCGACAATTAAAATATCGGGATCCACGTTAATGGCTACCGCAAAAGCCAAGCGGACAAACATACCACTAGAGTATGTCTTAACTGGTTGATACAAATGATCGCCGATGTCAGCAAAATCAATGACATCTTGGACACGCTCTGCCATCTCTTCTCGGGAAAAACCCAAGACCATTCCATTTAAGAAAATATTTTCATACCCTGAATATTCTGGGTTAAAACCTGAACCTAATTCAAGTAACGCTGAAATTTTCCCATTAATCACCATAGACCCGGAGGTTGGTGTTAGTACTCCTGTAATAATTTTTAACATGGTTGATTTTCCAGAGCCATTTTCGCCGACAAAACCAATCATCTCGCCTTTTTTAATTTGCATCGTGACGTCGTCTAACGCATAAAACAAATCGTGGTAGGATTTTTTGGTTGGACTAAGCGCTTCTTTAAACCGATCGGACGGCTTTTTATACATGTTGTATGTTTTGGTAATATGTTGGATATCGATTGCATATTCTGACATGTCGTTCTCTCCTTATAGTACATCTGAAAAATGTGGTTTTAAGCGTCTAAACACGGTTGAGCCAATTAATAGTAAAACAATAGTAACTCCCCAGAAATATAAGCTATATTGCCAATGTTCCCAGAACCATGCACCGCCTAAATAAGATTCGCGGTATCCTTGAACAATATAATATAATGGATTGATTTTTAAGATTGTCGCAATCATTCCAGTTGGTTGCCATAAAATTGGCAATGTCCACATAACTGTTTGCATAATGATATTGATAAATTGCATAATATCAGGTAAAAATGGTTGTGTTGAAGCAGTAATCCACGTAATTGCTGTTAAAAAGACTAATAAACAAGCTAAGTAGTAAATTAATTGCAAACTGTACAGACTTGGGTAATAACCGTTAGCTGTAGTAATTACAAAACCAATTAGAATGAAAAACAAGTGGGTGTACAAGTTCGATAAAATTTTAGATGTTGGTAAAATTTGTACATTAAACACGACTTTTTTAACTAAATAACTATATTCACGAAACACATTCGTGGCTGATAATAACGAATCTGAAAAGAAGAACCAAGGTACCATCCCTGTTACTAAATAGACAATGAATGGCATATTGTCGCCAGCTCTAGAACGAAGGCCTACAGAAAAGACAAACCAATACGTCAAAACAGTTACTAATGGCGTTAAAAACGCCCAGACAATTCCTAGTGCTGAACCAGCATACTTGGCCTTAAAATCATTAAATGAAAATTGTAATAACAATTTTTTGTTCTGAAAAATATTCTTGAAAATTGAAAATGTTTCTTTAAACATATACTTATTCCTTCCGTAATAAACTATTTTTATCTAAAATTTTTGGATACAAAAATGCCATTTTAAACAACATTTCTATTTTATCGATAAACGCCTAGCTTTTCAATAGTAGACCCCTTTTTATAAAGAAAAATTTAACTGATTTCGCTATATTAAAAAATCTTGTCCAATTTTTAGGAGATTATGCTACAATAATGGAGGTCTTGCATTTTTTTGCACGGAAACTATTTTTGAGAGAAGGGAAATTATGGTTCTTTTTATTATTTACGTATTTCTGTCTTCTGCTGGTCTAGTCTTATTTAAACTAGGTTCTAGCAGTTTGAACATCCAACTCCAACAAACAATCTTTTCAATGAATATCTCACTTATATCTTTATTAGGTTTATTTTGTTATTTAATTAGTTTTATTTTATGGATGTTAATTATTAGTCGTTCCGATGTTTCTTACATTGTTCCTTTAGGCGTTGCCTGTACAAACATCGCTATTTTAATTGCTTCAAATCTTATTCTAAAAGAGACAATCACAACGAATGCCCTTATTGGTGCTGTGGTTATTATTGTCGGCATTGTGATTATGAATCTTAAATAAAAAAGATCGCTATTCATTGAGCTGACCCTTAAATATTAGACTTTCAGGTCCAACTTTTAAGGGTCACTACACATTAGCGATCTTTTTTATTTTCTTCAGATTTCATGATAGATAATTCTTGCAATAATGTTTTAATGCGATTTTCGTGTTTTGAAATCAACACAGAATTTTTAATTTCCATAATTAAAAGGACAATCACCGCAGCTGATAATAAGAAGTTTGATGTTGTTTCAAACCCAAAGGCCATTGCTAACCATTCTGCCACATGCGGGAAAATAGCAAAAATAATTAAGACAATTGAGATTAATAACCAAATCAAAGCATTTTTTAGGAGAAAAATATTTTTATTAATTCCTCGAATAATGTATAAGAAAAAGCCAATTGCAAATAAAAATAAAGCTAGCCATAACACGGTTGGTAGCATTAATCTCCCTCCTTCATAAAGGCAGCAATCAGAATTGCTGAGCCGACTTCTAGCATATACTTCACAGAAGCCAATGCACGAATCGAAGAAACACCACCAAGCCGTTCCATCATATTGACAGGTCTTTCAACAATCACAAAACGTTTTTTAATTAAGTGAACAATCGATTCTGGCTCAGGATAATTTGTCGGATAACGCTTTGCAAAAAAAGCAATCACTTTCCGATTTCCCGCTCGATAACCAGAAGTCACATCATAAATTGTTTTACCAGAAGCCATTCGAATACAAAAGGATAACAAACGAATACCAAAACGGCGCATTTTCGTACTTTGAAAAGCCGCTTCGTTTCCAGGAATGAAACGAGAGCCAATCGAAAAATCACATTTACCCTCTGCTAATGGTTCCAGTAAAATAGGTAAACTATTGATATCATGTTGACCATCACCATCAAACTGAACCGCCACATCATACTCATTTTCTAAGGCATATTTATAGCCGGTCTGTACCGCCCCGCCAATACCTAAATTCAACACTAAATGAATGGCATTAATTTGGTTGACTTCTAAAATTTGTTTGGTTCCATCTGTCGAGCCATCATTAATTACCACATAATCCAATTCATGTTGAAAATGCGTAACTTCCTGTTTAAATGTTTCAATGGAAGCAATCGTCCGCAAAATGTTTTCTTCCTCATTGTAAGCAGGAATGATTAAAAGTACCTTCATAAAGAGAAACACCTTTCCACTTTTTCTCTAACAAAACCCCTCACTTACACAAAACAATTTATTGTTGAACATTTTCTAACATTTGTGCTAAGGCTTCTTGCCAAGTAGGAATTTTAAAGCCTAACGCTTCTGTTTTACTTAAATCCATGACAGAATATTGTGGTCTTTGCGCCTTTTGTGGAAATTGAGTTGAATCCACTGGCAGTACTTCCACTTCAGTATCTTTTAAAATTTCTTTAGCAAACTGATACCAGCTACAGCTGTTTTCATTAGACAAATGATAAACACCAAATGGCGCTTTTTCTGCAATAACAAATACCATAAATTCGGCTAACGTTCTTGTCCAAGTTGGGCGGCCAAACTGATCGTCCACTACCGTTAGTTGGTCTCTTGTTTCCGCTAATTTTTGCATGGTAAAGACAAAGTTATGACCGTATTGGCCAAATACCCATGATGTTCGAATAATATAATAGTCGTCCAGGATTTCTTGGACCGCTTGTTCACCTAATAACTTCGTCCGACCATACTCATTTAAAGGATTCGGTTGATCATCAATCGCATAGACGCCTTCTTTTTTAGTTCCATCAAAAATATAATCTGTACTTACGTAAACAAGTGTCGCCCCCACTGCTTTAGCAGCTTCTGCAACATGACGTGTGCCATCTACATTCACTTTTTCATCTAATTCCTTGCCTTCGTCTTCTGCTTTATCAACAGCTGTATAAGCAGCACAATGATAAATGACGCTTGGTTGAATTTCTTTCACTTTTGCCAACGTACTATCCGCATCAGTAATATCTAATTCTGTTGAATCCGTTGAAACATACTCAATTCCTTGTTCGTCTAATAGGTGACGTAATTCTGTGCCCAATTGGCCATTTCCACCAGTAATTAAAATCATTTTTTTCGCTCCTTCTTGAAAAAAAGGCAGGGCAAAGTAGCTTTTGTACTTTGCCATCGCCTTTCGACTGTTATCTCACATGTCAGAAAAAATTACTGACCATTTTGTGCATATTTTGCTTCAACAGCTTCTTTATCTGCACGCCACCAGTCTTCATTTTCTGTATACCACTTGATTGTTTCTGCCAAGCCTTCACGGAAATTCGTGAATTCTGGTTCCCAACCTAATTCTTCGCGTAATCTGGTTGAATCAATCGCATAACGTAAGTCATGTCCTGCACGATCGTTGACATGCTCATAGGCATCAATAGGTTGTCCCATTAATTCTAAAATTAATTCCATCACTGTTTTATTGTCTTCTTCACCATCGGCTCCAATTAAATACGTTTCGCCAATTTGCCCTTTTGTTAAAATTGCCCAAACAGCCGAAGAATGGTCGTTTGTATGAATCCAGTCACGAACATTTTTACCAGCACCATAAAGTTTTGGTGTAATGCCACTTAAGACATTGGTAATTTGACGAGGAATAAATTTTTCAATATGTTGATATGGACCATAGTTATTTGAACAGTTTGAAATTGTTGCTTGTAAGTTAAAAGAACGAACCCATGCTTTGACTAACAAGTCAGATCCTGCTTTTGTTGAAGAATAAGGACTTGAAGGATTGTAAGGCGTTTCGGCAGTGAATTTTTCCCCTTCGCCTTCTCCATGTCCTGGTAAATCTTCTCTTAAAGGTAAATCGCCATAAACTTCATCAGTCGATACATGGTGGTAACGAACATTGTTTTTACGGCAAGCTTCGATCAATGTGTACGTCCCAATCAGATTGGTTTGTACAAATGGGAATGGGTCGTTTAATGAGTTGTCGTTATGCGATTCAGCAGCATAGTGAACGACTGCATCTGTTTCAGCGACTAAACGATTAACTAATTCAGCATCAGCGATATCTCCTACGACTAATTCCACGCGATCACTTGGTAGACCTTCAAGATTTCTTTCATTTCCTGCATACGTTAATTTATCTAATACAGTTACATGAACTTCTGGATGATTCTTTACAACATAATGAACAAAATTTGAGCCGATAAAACCAGCTCCACCTGTTACGATGATTTTTTTCATAATTGAAACTCTCCTACTTTTTTCTTAAATTTCGCCATAGATAAACGGATTTTCCGCTTCAAATTCTTTTAAGGTTGGATGTTTTTGATCCTTTTCTGACGTAATCGCTTTTTCTGGCGCAATTGGCCAATCAATAGCTAACGCTGGATCGTTAAAAGCAATACCGCCGTCTGCTGCCGCATTGTAGTAATTGTCACACTTGTACATAAAGTTCACGTTCGGTGTCAAAGTGACAAAACCATGGGCAAAACCTTTTGGTACTAAAAGCTGACGGTGATTATGTTCTGATAAAATGTATCCTTCCCATTGACCATAGGTTGGACTCCCTTTACGAATATCAACAATCACATCTAATACCGCACCTGTTACAACGCGAATTAGTTTTGTTTGCGCAGCTTCGCCTTTTTGAAAATGCAATCCACGCAAGACACCTGCTTCTGTTGATAATGAATGATTATCTTGGACAAAATCAAAGTCTAATCCATGTTCTGCAAATTTAGCTTTGGAATAACTTTCTGTAAAAAAGCCACGATGATCACCGAAAACATCCATTTCGATAATTTTGACATCTTGTAATTTTGTATCAATAACTTTCACGTTTCTTCGCTCCTATTCTGCTGCTAAACGTAGCAAGTATTGGCCGTAGCCATTTTTCTTCAATGGTTGTGCCAATTCTACCAATTGTTCTTTTGTAATATAGCCCATTCGATAAGCAATTTCTTCCAAACAAGCGACTTTTAAATTTTGACGTTTTTCAATTGTTTCAATAAATGTTGACGCTTCTAATAAGGATTCGTGTGTGCCTGTATCTAACCAAGCAAAGCCACGGCCCATTACCTCAACAGAAAGTTTATTTTTTTCAAGGTAGACTTTATTAACGTCTGTTATTTCTAATTCCCCACGTTCTGACGGTTTGATCCCTTTCGCAATTTCAACCACTTCATTGTCGTAAAAATACAAACCTGTCACTGCGTAATTTGACTTCGGTTGTGCTGGTTTTTCTTCAATAGAAAGCGCCCGCATCTCTTCATCAAATTCTACCACGCCGAAACGTTCTGGATCATTTACATGGTAGCCAAAGACTGTTGCTCCTGACTCTTTAGAAGCCGCTCGTTGCAACATTTTTGATAAGCCGCCACCATAATAAATATTGTCCCCTAAAACTAAGCAGACACTATCATCACCAATAAATTCTTCACCAATAATAAATGCTTGCGCCAAACCATCTGGGCTTTCTTGCACCGCGTATTCGATATGAATGCCTAAATCATGGCCATCGCCGAATAAGCTTTCAAAACGTGGTGTATCTTCTGGTGTAGAGATAATCAAAATTTCATTAATTCCCGCCAACATTAACGTTGACATTGGGTAATAAATCATTGGTTTGTCGTAAATTGGCATTAATTGTTTTGATGTTGCTTTTGTTAACGGATATAAGCGTGTCCCGCTTCCGCCTGCTAAAATAATTCCTTTCATGAACAATCTCCTTAAATAACTTCTATTTTTAGTTTCTATAAAACCAAATATCCTTCCCTATTATCGCATTAAGCATAGGGTTTGTCATGTTTTTTACGTAAATTTTACAAATCTGTAAAAGTTTAGCGCTGTTCCTTTAAACGCTGATGTAAAGCTTTTAATAAATTCACACGCCAATTTAATTTTTGTTGGAAACTTGTTTTGGTAATAATGGGACTGACATTCGCTCCATGTCGTCGGTAAAGCACTAATGGTTCTTTAATGAGACCCGTTTGCTTCTTCCGTGCAGCTAATAAGCCAATCCACATATCATGCATAGGAACTTCTGGCGGAATGGGTAAAATGACGTTTTTCATCTCTTGACGAAAGGCCATACCTGCCCCAATATAGCCACTTTTTATCGCATTTCGCCAAAATCCTGGTTTGACTTTTCGAAACTTAAAATAAGAGGGATTGGTAACTTGTAAATCCACATCAACAATTTTCAAGTCACTAATAACCACTTGGATGTCAGGGTGCGTTTCAAAATATTCTGTCACTGTCGTTACTTTATTTGGCAACCAAACGTCATCTTGATCTGCTAAAAATATCACTTCGCCTTTCGTATGCGTAAGCGCAAATGCAAAATTAGCAATCACTCCTTGCCCTGGACCTTGTAACAATTGAATTTGGGGATAATTCGCTGCATACGTTCTCAAAATTTCCAACGTATGATCAGTAGAACCATCATCTGAAATAATTAGTTCATCTTCTTCACTGACTTGTAAAAGAATACTATCTAATTGTTCCGCGAGATATTTTTCTCCATTATATGTCGCAATACAAACTGAGATCATAGATTATCCTTTCATTAACTTGAGAAATTCTGCCAATGTTTGCCGCCAAATTTGGCGATTTTTGACAGTTAAAAATTGCTTACTACTGCGTAAAAATAAATGGCGTCGATGATGGGAAAACTTTTCTTGATCATATCGACGATAAAATAACGTTTCTGCTTCAATAATAGAGCGATAACGTTGAGGACTCATTGTACGATAATCTAAAACAGACAATTCTTGTTTTAGGTGGATTGGTAAGACTTCAATCTTTTTATTGGCTTGATTCAATTGATAAAAGAACCAATGGTCTAAATAGTCCAAAGGAAATTCTTCCGAAAATCCTTCCAACCAGCGTAGCGTTTCTGCCGTAATAACTGTACCAGAATTGATAGCCATCAACGGTTGGTTGGCTATCCCTGCTGTTGGCTTTGCTCCTTTAAGCCCAACGTATTGATCACTATATACTGGCGAAATTTGTTGTCCATTTGCTTCTACAATTGGAACATAGACTGCCACAGTCGGATCTAATGGCATAATGATCAACGTATCAAAATAAGAGGCTGGCACTTCTGTGTCTTGGTCAAGGAGCAACAATAATTCACATTGATTCGCTTGACTAAAAGCAATCGCTTCATTATAAGCGGTCGCTAGGCCTGGATTATCAGGATTATGTCGATAAGTAACATTTTGTTGTAAAAATAATGCATCTTCTTGAGGAAGTGGACTGTTGTCATAAATAAATAAGTGCAATTTGGGGTGATCTACCACTTCTTTTAATAACAAATAATTCGGCGTATCAACCATTTTCATTTGATATAAGACGATGACTACCGCTAATCTTTGACTCATTAAAAGAACCTCCAGCCCCATTTGTTAAAAAATTTTCCCATTGATTGCATAAAGATTTTAAATAATTTCCGACTTTTATGGGCGCCCTTTTCATACATGTGAACAACCGTTTCAAAAGGCGTATAGAGAATCCGATAGCCTGCTTTGCCAAAACGTAAACATAAATCGTTGTCTTCAAAGTACATGAAGAAACGTTCATCGAACCCACCAATTTCAACGAATTTTTCACGATCAATCAACATAAAACAGCCTGAGCCCATTTTAATATCCGTTGTTTCTGTATCCGACAAATCGCGACATTCATAAATACTCAAACGTTTATCAAAAATTTTCTTTACAAATTGAAAGGGAATAAAACGTAACATATAATCGAAGACATCTAATTTTTGACGAACTAAATATTGCGTCGTGCCATCTTCATTTAACACTTTAGGGCTAACGACCGCAATGTTCTTATCTATTTTGATACGGTCTAATAGACGATCAAGCACGTCTTTAGTAACCAAAACATCGGGATTAAAAATAATTGCATACTTTGTCGAAGCATTGAATAACACTTGATTATGACCATGACCAAACCCTTGATTTTCTTCAGCGCGATAGATAGTAATAAATGGTTCATATGTTGTTAATTTTTCAAGATACGCTGTTTCAGAATGATTGTCATAGATATGAATATCATAGATACTATCAGTACCCAGTTCGGCTTTTAATTGGTCTAGTACATTAAAAATGTAACGACTATTATAAGTGACAATCGAGATTGTTACCATTTCTTGCATGCTCATTTCTCCTTACTACTGAAACATCGTCTTAAAAAAAAAGCATATGTTTCACACATATACTTTTTTAAGTTTAATGGAATTATATCATAGGTTTACGCTCTCGCAAAGCAACCTAAAGATTTCTTTACTTTCTCTTAGAATGCTTGCCAAGTCGCTTTTTCATTTGCTCCTGACGATATTCACGATTCCCTAAAATCCGTAACAAATACATCAACGGTTGATGCCCTTCGCCAACTAGACCGATTAGTTCAATAAATAGTTCTAAGCCAATTAAACAAAAGACAATTAATAAAATTGATGCTACTGTACTTGAATAGCTGAACAATAAAGAGACAAAGGAAAAAACTAACGCTAATGCATAAATAGTCATGACCGCCCCTTTATGGGTAAAACCTAAAGATAACAAGCGGTGATGCAAATGCATTTTATCTGCTGAGGAAATGGGCTTCTTGTTCAATAGCCGTCGAATAATTGCATAAACCGTATCCGTAATTGGCACACCTAAAATCACCATTGGCGTAATTACCGTAATAAACGTAGCATTTTTCAAGCCCTGTAACGACATTACTGCAATCATAAACCCGAGGAATAACGCCCCGGTATCTCCTAGAAATATTTTAGCTGGATAAAAATTGTATGGGAAAAATCCCGCAATGCTCGCAACTAAAATAAAAATAACAATTGGGATATAGACCGTTTTAGCATGTAGGAAAAAATACCCTGTAATACCAATCGTGGTTAATCCAATAATGGATACGCCTGATGCTAAACCATCCAAACCATCAATTAAATTTACTGCATTCGTAATCGCTAAAATCCACAATAAAGTTAGTGGTAAACTAAACCAGCGCAAATCAATCATTCCAACAACTGGCAACGTCACAAAATCTATCCGAATTCCAGCAACAAAATAAATAACTAATGCTGCTAACAAAATACCGATTGTTTTTTTCATTGGAGTAATCTCTTTAATATCATCAATGAGGCCTGTCAAAACAACCATTCCACCAGCCAAAATAATCGGCCAAATATAATCTTGTGGGATAATCGAACGAAAAATCAATAAACATGAACTAGCAAAAGCAATGTAGATTGCAAGTCCTCCTGCTGTAGGCATATTTTTGGTATTGATTCGTCGCTCTCCTGGTGCATCATAGGCGCCAATCCGAAACGCTAGAAGCTTAACAAGTGGTGTTAATAGCAAAGATAAGATAAATGTCATAAATAAACGTATCAAAACTTCATAAATAAATAGTGACATAGTCGAACCCACTTTCTTCTCGTTCAGGGTATATTATACCGTAAACTGAAGCATTTACAAGCTGAAACATGTGTTCTGGCAACGGTTTAGACTTTTTTAAAGAAATCCATTTATTTTTTCTTTTTAAACCATCTAAACAAGCGTTGTTCAAAACTTGGTTGTTTTTTTTCTTTATCTCCAGATAAGTATTCATCGACAACAGCGTTGACAATTGCTCCTAAAATAATAATCGTGGCAGCAAAATTCAGCCATAACATTAAGATGATAAAACTCCCGATGATTTGATAACTTGCGATTCTAGAACTAAAATATTTTACGTATAAACCAAAAATTTGTGATAATAGTATCCAACCGACTGTCGAAAAAATGGCCCCTGGCAAAATAGAACGTAACGATAATTTCCGATTAGGAACGACCGCATAAATCAAACACATAATCACTAATAAAACAACGGTCGTTAACGGCCATTTTAACGCTTGGAAAGTATCGATCACAGATGTTGAGTAATGGAAAATTGGTTGCAGTAATTCAATAATGTACTGACCCAGACCTAAAATTACTACTACACCAACAATCGCTACCATAAATAACAAAATAACTAAAAATGAGACCACTCTTACGAGAATAAAATTTTTCCTTTGTTCGACACCAAAAGCTTTATTCATCGCATTTTGTAGTGCATTAATACTTTGACTGGCACTCCAAAATGCTGCTAAAGCGGAAACAGAAAGCAACCCGCCTGAACGTTGAGTCAATAGTGAACGAATCGCTGGTTCTAAGTTCTTATAAACATCTTTCGGAATCGCCTCTGCAATATAAGGCAACACAGAATTAGGGTCGATTCTTAAATAAGGTAAGACATTACCTACCGCAATCAGTAATGGAAACAGCGAGAGTAATAAATAATAGGCAACAACCACTGAGCTGTTGCCTATTTCGGCTGTGACCATGTGACTTTGCGTTGTCTCAATAAAACGCATCAAAGATTGATTCTTTTTGATGTTGTCGAGAAACTTCATCACACACTCTCCTTATTAATAAGTCAATTCTTCGCCTTGTGACGTTAAGATTCTTGGACCTTCTTTCGTAATCGCTAATGAATGTTCATATTGACAACTTAGACCGCCATCTTCAGTATAAGCAGTCCAACCATTTGGGTCCATTTTCATGCGCCAAGTTCCTGTGTTAACCATTGGCTCAATGGTAATAACCATTCCTTCTTTTAAACGTAGTCCTTTACCTGCTTCACCATAGTGAGGGATCATTGGACTTTCATGAATAGTTGGGCCAATGCCATGACCTACAAAGTCGCGAACAACCCCGTAGCCTTCCCCTTCTACATACGTTTGAATTGCATGACCAATGTCGCCAATTCTATTTCCTACTTGTGCTTGTTCAATCCCAAGATATAGCGCTTTTTTGGTTACTTCCATCAAGCGATCAATTTCAGGTGTTGATTCACCCACGACATAAGACCAGCATGAATCAGAGATTGCGCCCTTTAAGTCGACACACATATCTACTTTGATTAGGTCGCCATCTTTTAATACTTTTTTACGAGGAAATCCGTGGCAGATTTCGTCGTTGATACTACAACAAGTAGCATATTTGTAGCCTTCATAGCCAATTTGAGCCGCCACGCCACCATGACTTTCAATAAAGTCTCTCACAAATACTTCAATATCCCAGCTTGTAATGCCAGGTTTAATAAACGTCCGTAAATGACGGTGAACATCCGCTAATAATTCCCCTGATTCATCCATCATTTCAATTTCTCGTGGTGATTTTAATGTAATCATACTATCTCTCCTAAACTTGTTTCATTCAAATTATTTTATCACATTTTTTGCAAAAAAGATTGTTCAAACACCAATTTTCAAAAAGTCCCTTAATAAAAGCACTCGCTAGTCTTTTATAAGAAATGCGCATCTGCTATAATAAGTGACAGAATTGTATGAGGGGGAAGAAAGTTTATGACGTTAGCTAAAATTGTGTATGCAAGCATGACTGGGAATACAGAAGAAATTGCCGACATTGTTGCAGAAGCATTTGAAGATTTAGAATTAGAGGTCGAAATTGATGAGTGTACGCAAGTCGATGCCGCTGATTTTGAAGAGGCCGATATCTGTGTAGTAGCTACATATACGTATGGCGATGGCGATTTACCTGATGAAATTGTCGACTTTTATGAAGACTTACAAGAGATTGATTTATCAGGAAAAATCTTCGGCGTTTGTGGTTCAGGAGACACGTTTTATGATGATTTTTGTAAATCGGTGGACGACTTCGAAGCAGTCTTTACTCAAATTGGGGCAAAAAAAGGCGCCGACAGCGTTAAAGTTGATTTAGCCGCTGAAGAAGACGACATCCAACGTTTAGAAGAATTTGCAAAAAAATTAGCAACTGCCGCAGAATAACTACGTTGAAATAAGTAAATATCCACCCGCATAGCGGGTGGATATTTAATAGCCCTAGAAGGGCTCGCTACCTGCTGCTCCCTTTAAGGGAGCTTTTTTAGAGACTGCCAACCGCTACCATTCTATTCTTATCTAGTTGTTACTTCCTAAATGGATCTTTATACTCTCTTTTGTTTATACTATCCCTTACTCGATCTTCTGCTTCTTGTTCTCGTATATACTTAGCTATCGTTTTTTGGTTCAATCCTACAGTGCTCACATAATAGCCTTTTGACCAAAAGGATCGATTTCCATAATTGTATTTTAAATTCGCATGACGTTCATGAATGATTACTGCACTTCTTCCTTTTAAGAAACCCATAAAACCTGATACACTCAACTTCGGCGGAATTCTTACCAACATATGGATATGGTCGGGCATTGCATGCGCTTCAATGATTTCGATTTCTTTCATCTCACACAATTTCCTTAGTATTTTCCCTATATCTCGCCTCAATTGACCATAGATTACTTTTCTTCTATATTTTGGTGTAAACACAAGATGATACTTACAATTCCAACGAGTATGTGCTAAACTTTTATCGTCGTTCGACATTCAAAAACTCCTTTCGATTTGATAACGGTTGGTAGCCTTTATCTATTATATCGAAAGGAGTTTTTATCGCTAAAGCTCTGGCCTCCACGCGCAGTACGCGTGGTTTTTTTGTCGAAATCTCTTTAGAGATTTCAACTGACTAAAGTCATTAATAAAAAAACACCAGAGAAAAATGGCTAGTTTCCATTTTTCTCTGGTGTTTTGATATTCCTAATTTAAAAATAAAATACTGTAATTTAAAGCTGCCGCAAAAGTAACCCAAAGAATATAAGGAATCATCAACCAGCCACGCGTTATTAATTTATAACGCAAGTAGTCCCACTGTTGAACTATTAATAATAGCCATAACAATGAGATATCAATCACAGATAATAAATTATTTTGTAAAGAAAAAAAGAAAAACGTCCAGAAAAAGTTTGCAATAAATTGTAAAATAAATAGCGTAATCATCCGTTTTTTCTGTTGTTTATTTGGATGAACTAAGATGAAATAAAAAGTAATGCCCATAAAAATATACAACACCAACCACACTGGTCCAAATAACCAGCCTGGCGGAGCAAAACTTGGTAATCTCAACACTTGATAATATTCTCTCGCATTTACTGAAAATAAGCCCGACAAGAGCCCTAGTCCGGTAATTCCTACAATACTTAGCCATAAACGCTTATCTTTCACTCGGTTCATGTTTTTTGCCCCTTTCTATTTCTCTTCTTTACTGTAGCATGGTTGCGAATAATCTACCATTAATACACTTAACAAAAAAAGACCGTTCTTTTAAGAAACAGTCTTTTGCTGTAACCTCACAGAAGTTATCAGCATGAGGTTACACTTTTTTTAATTTTTATAGGTCAATATCAATTGGTTCATCTCGTTCAAGAATTGCTTCAATACTATCTTTCATTAAATGAATGATTTGTTCTTCTGAAGGATGGATAATTCCAGAAGTCATCAATGCAGCCACACCCGTTGCGACCACCCATGTTCCCATGTGTAAAGAGTCAATTTGAACATCGTTTAAATTAGCATACTCAGGATCAGCTTTTACCGCTTCAGTAAAATAGTGATAAGAGAATTCTTGCATTTTTTTGCCGCCACCATATTCTTCTAAATAAAGCGCACGGTATAACTTACTTTCACTTGTCGCAAAATGAATATAGTTTAAAGCCAAATCAACAATTGTATTCCCGGTATGTTTTACTGGAAATACTTCTTTCGCTAAGTATTTATGAATTTTTTGGAATAAAGCATCGCGTAAATCATCCATGTTTTTAAATTCCAAATAAATCGGTTGGGTGGAACATTTCATTTTATTAGCAATATTACGTGCAGTGAACTTCGAAAATCCTTCAGTGGCGACTACTTCATAGGCAGCTGTTAAAATCTGCTCTTTCGTAATGGTTTTTTTTCTTGCCATAATTCCCTATCCCCTTTATTCATTCATATACAACGCTTCCAAATAAATGCTTATGGTTATTGTAACACGATTTTTCTATTATGCAAAATTAGAACAACTCTTTGTACAAAAGTTCACTGAGCGGGAGCACGACAACTTTTACCCCAACTTAAAATAACAGTTGATAAAGGCTTTATTTCGTTGAGTTCCCCGCTCTTCCGTGTTATGATATGAGCAGTCATTACCCATCAAATTGAAGGAGGAATCACGAATGACCTTAGAGAATTTTAATGAAAATCTAAAGAAATATGCACGTTTAATTGCTGAAACGGGTGTCAATGTTCAGGACAATCATACGGTTGTTTTACAAATCAGTGTCGATCAAGCGCCCCTTGCCCGCTTAATTACGGAAGAAGCTTATCGCTTAGGCGCGGCCGAAGTAATTGTTCAATGGAGCGACGAAACCATTCAACGTGAATTTTTAGCTCATGCTGCAACTGATCGTATTGAAAATGTTCCTCAATATAAAATTGATCAAACCGATGATTGGATTGCCAAAGGCGCAAGCCGAATTAGCGTGGTTTCTTCTAATCCTGATGCATTAGCTGGCGTGGATGCACAACGTGTAGCAGCTTTCCAAGCGGCTAATGGGAAAGCATTGGTCAACCTACGAAAAGCAACGCAAGCCAACAAAGTAAGTTGGACTGTTGTAGCTGCTGCTAGTGAAGGCTGGGCAGCTAAAGTCTTTCCAGAGTTAGCAACAAGTGAAGAACAAGTTGATGCACTTTGGAATGAAATTTTCAAAACAACACGAATTTATGAAGAAAACCCAGTCATTGCTTGGGATATCCATGATAAAAAATTACAAGAAAAAGCGGCTGAATTAAACGAACAACAATTTACTGCTTTACACTACACAGCTCCTGGGACAGATTTAACGATTGGCTTACCTAAAAACCATTTATGGGAAGGCGCTGGTAGTTATAACGCGCGTGGGGAAGAATTTATGGCTAATATGCCAACAGAAGAAGTTTTCACTGCCCCAGATAGTCGCCGCGTTGATGGTTATGTTTCTAGTACAAAACCACTAAGTTATGCTGGCACAATCATTTTGGGAATGAAATTTACATTTAAAGATGGAAAAGTTGTTGACTTCTCAGCTGAACAAGGCGAAGAAGCATTGAAAAATCTCTTAGCTATTGATGAAGGTGCCAAACACTTAGGAGAAGTTGCTTTAGTACCAGACCCTTCACCAATTTCACAATCCGGTTTGATTTTTTATAATACATTGTTTGATGAAAATGCCTCTAATCATTTAGCCTTTGGTTCGGCCTATGCCTTCAACTTACAAGGTGGCACGGAGATGAGCGAAGAAGAATTAGCTGAAGCTGGTTTAAATCGTAGCCAAACACATGTGGACTTTATGGTAGGATCTGACAAAATGAATATTGACGGCATTAAGGAAGACGGGACGATTGTTCCAGTTTTTAGAAATGGCGATTGGGCATAGTCCTACCAAATGTTGAAACCAAAGTTTTTAGCTCCAAGAAATAAGAAGAAACTGCTTTTATTCAGTAGGTTCTTTTAAAATTTAGAAAGTGAGGCCTAAGTTGCAGCGATTTAGGCCTCACTTTCTTATGCTAAAAAATCAATTGCATTCGAAGGACCTTTAACGTTATAATCAAATTGAAAGCGGATTCTTTTACACGATATAAGTTTACTTTTAAATAAAAGAATTTTTTTCAAAAAAGTAGAATTGGAGAATTAACATGGGATTATTTGATGGTTTATTAGGGAATGCAACACAAAATAACAATGAAACAGCTGAAAAAGAATTACGGGATGTTTTAATCCCTAACGAAAAAGTAGATATGGCCTTCACTTTAGTAAGAGATTTAATTGTCTTTACAGATAAACGCTTAATTTTAGTCGATAAACAAGGAATTACAGGTAAAAAAGTTGATTATAAATCGATTCCCTACAAATCTATTTCACGCTTTTCTGTTGAAACTAGTGGACATTTCGACCTAGATGCAGAACTAAAGATATGGATTTCAAGTGCTGAGTTACCTTCAGTAAGTCTTCAATTTAGAAAAGATAAAGATATTGTTGCTATTCAACAAGCTTTAGCAGCTGCTGTATTATCTTGAATCCACAAAAAAAGACAGGAAAGCGACCAACTTTCCTGTCTTTTTAATTTTAGATAAAATAAAAAAGGCTTCTCAGCCTTGATACGTTCCTTATTCAATCAGACACATGGCGGCACTTGCTTAGTGCTGCTTCCTTCCGGATCTGACACAATTCACTAGCCCGCCATTGTCCTAGCCTTTCGGCAAAACCTAGTATAACGTATTTTTATTCTTTTGACTAGTCTTTCTTTTGATTTTTTAAAAGTTTCTCTTCTTTTTTCTTTGCCCGTAACTTTTTAAAGAACTGAACTAGCAATAAGCGACACTCTTCTTCTAAAACGCCTGCTTCGACATAGGCCACATGATTGAAGCGTTCATCTTCTAATAAATTCATCAAAGTCCCAGCAGTGCCTGCTTTAGGATCGGTTGCACCATAATAAACTTCTGGAATTCGTGCCAAAAGCATCGCCCCACTACACATTGGACAAGGTTCTAAAGTTACAAATAATTGGGTTTCTTCTAGACGCCAATTTTCTATCCCGCGACACGCTTCCTGGATTGCATACATTTCTGCATGCGCCGTTGCTTCTTGCCGTGCTTCTCTCAGATTATGCCCGCGGCCAATAATTTCCCCTTGCCGAACTATCACAGCTCCAATAGGCACCTCAGCCAAACCTTCTGCTTTTTTCGCTTCTGCAATGGCTTCTCGCATAAAAAATTCTTTTTCTTCTTGTGTTAACGTTGTTTCTTTTTTTCCCAATTAATTTCCACCTTTCGGCTTTTTCCCACTAAACTTCTGTCTTGCTTCATGGTACAATAAATCAGTGAGGTGTGTCTATGATTATTGAAAATTTATCTCAGCTTTATCCCAAAGGCTATTTATCAAAAACAATTGGTTCCGAAGCCACCTATTCAATTCCTGTTGACGACCAATTTTTCATTGTGAATAAAGCTTTCTTAAGTATTAAAGAACAGCATTTGTTGGAAGCGCTTTTCCCGATTTCTGAAAACCCAACAATTACTGGTAACCATCCTTGGTTCAGTTACTTATTTCAACAGGCAAAATTACCTGCCGAAGGGACCTTTCGTATGTTGCAAATTCAAACGAATGTCACAAAAGAATTACAAGCTGAATGGCAATTTAATTTAACAAAGATGTTTCCAGATACAGTTGATTGTTTCAGTCCAAGTAATAATATGTATATTTTAGTTGAAGAACAGTCAAAAAATACCTTTCAACAAGAAGAAATTCAAGGGATTTTTTTAACATTAGATACAGACTTTGATTGCACTAGTGCTGTATTTGTTGGCAATTTTTATTCCTCTGAAGACATTCTCCGGCGTTGTTTCCATGAAGAACAACGTATTTTTTCAGAAGAACTTAATTCCTCTAGTCGGACGACTGTTTTTAGTTTAACTGATGTTGCCCTCCACTATTTTACCAAGGAAGCCATGAGCCAAAATGTACTTGTTGAGTATTATCGTCGTTTATTAAATAAAGACACCGATATTCAGCCAATCATCAGCGCTTTGTGGAAAAATCAAGGCAATATCAGCTCCACTGCAAAAGATTTATTTATGCATCGAAATACTTTACACTATCGGTTGGAAAAGTTTTTTGAACAAACTGGCTTATCTTTAAAAAAAATGGATGATTTAATCTTTTGTTATTTGTTATTAAGAAAGTAGTACGTCCATTTTTTACTCGTATGTTTTTTATTCCCAATTAGAAAGTAGGCGTTCCAATGAAAATTACCGCATATGTCGCTAGTGCATTTAGTAAAAACCACGAAGGTGGCAACAAAGCAGGCGTTGTTTTTATGACACAGCCCTTAACGAGAACCCAAAAAATGGCCATCGCCAAAGAACTAGGATTTGCAGAAACTGCTTTTATTTCAGACTCAAAGATTGCTGATTTCCGCCTTGAATATTTTACACCAAAAGAAGAAGTCGACTTATGTGGCCACGCGACAATTGGCGCTTTCACCATAATGAAGCACTTAAATAAATTATTGCAAACAGAATATACAATCGAAACGAACAGCGGTTTGCTCGCAATCACGGCGAACGGTGAACAACTATTTATGGAACAAACTGTCCCAACTTTTTATGATACGCTCACTTTAGAAGAATTGAGCGGCTGCTTTGATTTAAACGCAGTGGCAACTGCTTTTCCTATCCAGATTGTGTCAACGGGTCTAAAAGATATTTTGGTTCCCATTAAAAATGCGCAATTATTACAGGATTTACAACCAAACTTTGAAAAAATTAAGTTACTTAGTCAAAAGTATGGAGTTATTGGGATGCATCTTTTTGCTTTATCTGAAGAAAATATCATTTGTAGGAATTTTGCACCCCTTTATGACATCGATGAAGAAGCCGCTACTGGTACATCAAATGGTGCGTTAGCTTGTTATCTGTACCATCACCAAATTTTACAAAAAACCAATTACACCTTTGCCCAAGGTTATACCTTAAACGCTCCTTCAGAAGTCTTAGTGCGTTTGAACACTACATCCCAAAAGACAATTGATCAAGTTCTAGTTGGTGGCAGAGGCTATTATGTTGAAACAAAAGAATTATTTTTATAAAAAAAAGATGGCCTAGGCCATCTTTTTTACTTCATTGCATCTTCAATAAATGTGAAAAAACGTTCTTTTAAAGAATCTGTATTGTCTTTAACTTTTTCGCCATATTCAGCTAATTTTGAACCGCCATCTTTCACACGATCAACAACATTTAAAACAGAATCTAATTCATCATCGGATAAATCATCGACAATCGATAATAATTTTTGGTTTCCATCAAATTTATCGTCTACAAACTTTTTAACTTTATAACGATTGGAAACATGAGATACCTTCTTAATAATTTTTTCAGAAGCGATGACTGCAACAGAGACACTTGCAACTGCAGCAATGCTTAAACCGATACCAATTTTTGTTGATGCTTTCATTTCCTTCAGCTCCTCTGTTATTTTCTACTTTAATCATAACATATTATTACTTTTATGCGTAATAGAAAGACCTTTACTAGCACTTAGTCTCGTCGGTTATTGCCACCAAATAAAATAACCAAACGTAAAAGTTGTAAAAAGGTCGAAAGCGCCGCTGCTACGTAGGTAAGTGCAGCTGCAAAAAGAACTTTTCTGGCCATTGGGACTTCTTCTTCTGTTAATAACCCACCTTCAGAAAGAATACTTAATGCACGTCTAGACGCATTAAACTCCACCGGTAAAGTCACCAATTGAAAAATCAAGGCTAATGAAAAAGCCAAAATTCCAATGTTGATTAATGTTTGATTCCAACTAAATAAAACACCAATCAAAATTAGTGGAAAGGAAATGGTTGAACCGATGTTGGCAACTGGAACAATAGCTGCACGAAGACGTAAAGGCACATAGTTCGTATGATCTTGTACCGCATGTCCGCATTCATGAGCCGCCACGCCAATAGCCGCGACCGATGTCGATTGAGCAGTGGCTTCGGATAAGCTCAACATTTTGTTTCCAGAATTATAATTGTCAGTTAAATCACCAGCAATTTGCTGAACTCCAACATCATTAATTTGTTCTTTTTGTAAAATATATTGTGCTGCCTGCGTGCCTGTAACATGTTTACTGCTTCGTACTTGATCATATTTACGAAAGGTACTGTTAACATATGCGGAGGCCGCACCAGAAATCGCAATTCCGATAATTACCAATATATAGGTTGGATCGATTCCAAAATAAAAGGGCATCATTGTCCTCTACCTCCATCTTTTTTTCTTTATTGTAGCATGATAGTGAAAAAAAGGGAGCGACAAACGTTGTCTTTTGTTTAAAAAAATGATGAATTTTTCAAGAAAGTGCCGAAACTAACAAAATTGTCACTCAATTAACGGAAAAAAATATGGCAAATTTCCTAAAAAAAAGGCATACTATTCCTTGAGGTGAGGAAAATGAAAACATTACTAAAAATATTAATTCCCATAGTCATTTTAGCCGGTGGTAGCTGGGGCGTTTATAATTACTATTACGGTGGAGAAGCCTATTATACACAAATCACAACATCTGGTGAAAAGAAAGATGAAAAAACAAATTCTGGTGAAGCAATGACCATTTATTACTATCAACAACCTGCGTTTAATAAAAACGGTGAAGAAAAAACCGTGGAATTAAACGAATCCCGTGATCAACCTTTGCATATGAAAGCCTATCTAAAATTGAAAGTTAATCCCCGTAAAGGCGTGATCAGCTGGAATGAAGTGACAGAAAAAGAAGTCCCTGAAAAAGCTTTAGAAAAATTAAAATAAAGAAAAAACCGTTGGCAAGCGACCAACGGTTTTTTCTTTATAATTGATTACTAATTTTTTCGATATTTTTTAGCATAATGGACACTGTGCCATCTGGATTATTAACAAATTCAATTAAATCGCCATTGCGGTAAACATCTAACGGAACAATTAATTCAATACCGTTATCCATTTTTAACTTCTGTTTGCCAAATTTCTTTTCAGAAATTTCGCGAGATTCTCTGACTGGCGGTGTTTTGTCGACAAACTTCGACTCATTCACTTCTTCTTGGTAAGCTAATTTAGCTGATACATTTTCTTTAAATACTTGCTCAGCAATCTGCTCATTGTCAATCGTTCCCGTTTCCTCAATGCTATCATATACCGCTTCTTTTACAGAAGCCATTAGTTCAAACTCATCTTCGTTAAATTTCTTTCCAATACGTTTGACTGCTTTTTTAATTTCTTTGATATTTTCTTCCATGGAAGGCGCCGCTTGCGTCTCAATCACTTTTTCAGAGAAATACCAGATTTTTTCTCCTGAAAATTCATATCTTTTCTCTAGTAATTCAAACGCTAATGTATCTAAGTCAACCGTAATCCCTTCATCTGGTTTTTGTGATTTTGAAGACAAAATTGCTCGATTGATAATCAGTTTGTTATAAACGGATTCTTCTTCATAGTCGACGTAATGCGTGTAACTTTCTTTATAGTTTAATTTAATCATTGCGACATGTAACACCGTATCTAATTCATATAAAATGAACAAAATATCAGCACTAGGCGCATCTTCGCTTCCTGAATAAACATCATACCAATGTTGGGTAACTTCTTGGCTTTTCTTTATAAAATCACTAGGAATCCCACGTAACGTGTCAACAAAGTAACTATTTTCCGCCAATGTTCCAGTCTTTGTTTGTGCAGTCGAAAGTTTTGAAATTTTTGCAGTTAAATACGTTCGAATATACTCGGTGGTTAAATCTAGTTCCTTTTCAGAAAAAACCGGCGTCCCAGTTTCTCGATCAATAATGTGTAAAATTGCTTTTTTTAAATAAATATCCATTTTTACGCTCTCCTTTTCTCAACCTTTTTAGTCTAACTGAAAGAGAGAAAAAAGCCAATAGTTTCTATAAAAAGAAGAAGAATTCGTAGACATTTTTCTACGAATTCTTCTTTACTTCAAAAAGCGATTACCCTTCTTCGCTGTATAACATCCCTGTTGCTTCATCAACTGGATCGACTTTATTAAAAATGCCTTTCTTTCTGAAAATATAAGTTAAGCCCATTGGTACGATAATGGCAATCACCATTGCGCCTAAAAACGGCAAGTAATATTGTGGCACAATAGATAAAATTCCTGGCAAGCCACCGACGCCGATACTTGTCGCACGAACGCCCATTAAAGTGGCAAACATTCCTGCCATTGCTGAACCAATCATGCCCGCAACAAATGGATAAACATATTTTAAGTTGATCCCAAACATCGCTGGTTCAGTCACACCTAGGTAACAAGAAATCATTGCTGGAATCGAAACTTGTTCTTCTTTTTTGTTTCCACGATGCATAAAGATAACCGCTAAAACTGCTGAACCTTGTGCAATATTTGATAAAGCAATCATTGGCCATAAGTTGGTTGACTGAAAGTCAGCAATCAACTGTAAATCAATCGCATTACTCATATGATGCAACCCAGTGATAACTAATGGTGCGTACATAAAGCCAAAGACGGCGCCAAATAACCAATTAAATGTTGACGTTAATCCTGCATTCACAATATCAGAAACCCAACTACCAATCGTCCAACCGATTGGTCCTAAAATGACATGTGCAGCCAATACTGTTGGTACTAAAGCAAACAATGGGACAAAAATCATTGAAATTGCTTGAGGAATCACTTTTCTAAAGAAAATTTCAAGATAGGCAAGTAAGAAGCCGGCTAACATGGCTGGGATAACTTGCGCTTGATAACCAATCATGTTAACTTGAGCAAACCCAAAATCCCAGAAAGGAATTTCTGCTGCTTTAGTCGTCGCAACTGAATAAGCATTCAGAAGTTGTGGTGAGACTAATGTAATCCCTAGGACAATCCCCAAAATTTGTGTGGTTCCCATTTTCTTCGTAATACTCCACGTAATCCCAACTGGCAAGAAGTGGAAAATTGCTTCGCCGATTAACCATAAGAATGAATTGACTCCATTCCAAAATTGAGAAACTTCCACGATTGTTTGACCATCAAGAAAGCCAAATGGAACCCCTTCCAAAATATTGCGGAACCCTAAAATCAATCCCCCGATAACAAGCGCAGGAATCAATGGTGTAAAAATCTCAGCTAAAACAGAAACAACTCGTTGAACAGGACTCAAATTACTTTTGGCAGCTGCTTTCCCTTCTTCTTTTGAAACCCCTTCTAAACCGGAAATTGCAGAAAAATCATTATAAAATTGTGGGACTTCATTCCCAATAATTACTTGAAACTGTCCAGCATTGGTAAAGGTTCCTTTTACAGAAGGAATATCTTCAATCACAGGTACATCCGCTTTTTTTGGATCTTTTAATACAAAACGCATTCGAGTTGCACAATGAGAAACAGCTGAAATATTTTCTTTGCCTCCTACTGCTTTCAACAACTGTTGTGCATCGCTTTGAAACTTACCCATTTTACATTCTCCTCTCAAACTTGTATATACAATTAAGTTGTATATACATCATACTCGATTATTCTTTTTTTGGCAAGCGCTTTCTTTCGAAAAAATAATTTTATTTTTTTACAAATCCCTTGTCTTTTCTTAAAGAGTCAAACAGAACGCTTTTTTAGCTGCTTCTTTATTGCTATACTACAGAGGGAAAAAACGAAAAGGAGTATGAAAAATGTTTTTTAAAGAAATTCATCATGTGGCAATCAATGCCTCAAATTATCAAGCAACTAAAAATTTTTATGTCGAAAAGTTGGGCTTTGAAGTTCTTCGCGAAAATCATCGTCCCGAAAAAAACGATATTAAATTAGATTTAAAATTAGGCAGCCAAGAATTGGAAATTTTCATTTCTGATCAATTTCCCGCTCGCCCCTCTTATCCTGAAGCTTTAGGATTACGTCATTTAGCTTTTAAAGTTGAACATATTGAAGAAGTGATTGCTTTTTTAAATGAGCAAGGAATTGAAACAGAACCGCTACGAGTAGATGATTTTACGGGTGAAAAAATGACCTTCTTTTTTGATCCAGATGGACTACCTTTAGAACTTCATGAATAATAAATAAAGGAGAGAAACAAAATGAAAGATACCTTTCGCTTAGAAAACCAGACGATTTATTTTGGTACAGAACGGGCAATTTCAGCCAGCCCTCAAACGATTTGGCGCTACTTAACTGAGACAGACAAGCTAAAACAATGGTTTCCAGAATTAGAGATTGGTGAATTAGGTGTTAACGGGTTTTGGCGGTTTATTCTGCCCGATTTTGAAGAAACGATGCCTTTCACTGATTATGCAGAGGAAAAATATCTGGGCGTGACTTGGGATACTGGTATCATCTATTTTGACTTAAAAGAACAAGCACCTCATCAGACCCTGTTAGTCTTCTCAGAATCTCTCCCAGAAAATTTTACAACACCTCGCCATAAAGATATCGCTGGTTGGTCAATTGTTCTCAACCGCTTGAAGCAAGTACTTGAAACCCCTGATGCAGCACCAGAAAAAATAGATTTTCCGCAAATAGAAAATCATTACTTGGAAAAATTAACGAATTTAGAAAATTAAAAAGTGTGGCACAACGGGTAAATAACCCTCTGTGCCACACTTTTTAAAAACGTAAAATACGCTGATAAACAAATAAACCTAAATCAATTAAGCAAACAACAAAAATTGCCAATAATACAAAAGAGACCCGCAACTCTGCGGCGTACATCCCTCGTAAACTAATTGTTGCCAAACATAACCCAAAAATCGTTGCCATTGTCACTTGTAACACGGTTCCTGGTTTTAGGGAATAAACAAAAATGCCAATCAAACTAGAAACAACGAGGTGTGTCAGTGGCAATTGAAGCCAATTGACAACAAACAGACTAAGGAAACATCCTAAAAGAGTCCCCCAAAAACGTGTCTTAATACGCGTGTTCATTTCTGCTTTCACTGGATGCAAGAGTAGAAAAACATTCATCGGAATCCAAATTATTTTAATGCCTCCTACACTCCACATTAAAATAAAACTCAGCGTAATGGTGAAACTCATACGAATAGCTAAACGAAATCGTTGCACCCTTTCGTCAGGACTTTCTAAAAATTGTTTGAAACTTGTAATCCCAAAAAAAGTCTGTTGTAAGTCGTGCCAGAAATTAATAACCGCCAATTTTTGTTGTTTCATATTTAATTGAATGCTTTTATGGCCTCTACTCTTTAAGCTGGTTAACTGACTTAATCCTGTTTGCCACCAAGCGTTTAGTGTTAAAGCCAATAAAAAAAGACCAATTAAAAAGGCCACAACTTGAGATTGCATCAAAAATGTATTTCCTTTAACCTGGATTAACTGACAAAACGTAAACATCATCAAATAACTATGATACCGCATCGGTGTCGCAGATGAATAAAATAAATAAACAATTAAAAATGTCACACTACTATTTAAAATAATAGACCAGCTAAAGGAACTACTAGCTATAAATGCTAAAAAACTGATCACAAATTGCCTGATACTCATTTTGAGCAGCGCTACAAACGAATAATCTTTTTTATAGTTAATTTTAAACATAATAGTAAATACAGGCACCATAATTAAATAGCTTGGGGAAAATAAAAAATCCAATGTATAAAAACTAACCAAAAAAAAGGCGATGACTGGGAAAATAGCCCAAACATACGCAAAAAATTGCTGACTTTTTGTACTAAAAAAATAAATAACGATCACTCCAATATCGATTCCTTATCCATTGTAACATGCTTGTCAATTCCCTCTCCAAATTGAATATACCAATTCGTTAAAAATAAATAAAAAAGCAAATAAATACGCTTTCATTTATTGTTTTTTGTGCTATAATCAGCCTATATGATATATCATTTAAAACAAAGGAGCTACTTTCATGAATATTCAAGCGATTGATACGCGACACGGAACTGCCAACCAACATAGTTTTTCAAATGGAAATTGTCTACCCTATACTGGCGTGCCATTTGGGATGAATTTTTACGCCCCGCAAACAACTGACCAAAAAGGCAGCTGGTGGTTTCATCCAGAAGATCGAACATTTCAAGGCTATCGAGTAACGCATCAACCAAGTCCTTGGATGGGTGATTTTAGCCATTTATTAATGACCCCTGTCAGTGGTTCATTGTCGGAACTTTCTTTATTCCATGCCCAAAGTTCTTATCGTCCAGAAGAAAGTCTTTTTTCTCCTGTCGAAATTAACTTAACTCAATTACGCTATCAAATAACTTCTCAATTAATTCCAAGCATGTATGGTGGTATCTTAACCATTGATTATCAACAAAAAGATAATCACTTACTACTAACTCTGCCTGGACGTTATCAAGTAAAACAATTAGATAACCATCAAGTGGCTGTAAAAGTCATCAACTATTCTGGTTGTGAAGATCCAGATTTTAGTTTTTATTTCGTGCTTCATTTTGAACAGCCTTTAACCAAATGGTTTGCCCCTTCTTCAGGCGAAGATGGCAAAATCCTTCTTTCTTTTGGAAATATTGCTCAACAAGTTGTTCATTTTAGTAGTTCATTTATTTCTGAAAAACAAGCGCAGTTAAATTTAGCGCGAGAAATCTCTTTGCGTTCTACTGAGATGCTGCAACAAGGAATCGCAGATTGGCATAATTATTTCGATCGCCTTAAAGTAACGCATGAAAATCCTGAACATACTAAAACGTTTTATCATACACTGTATCGAACATTCCTATTTCCGCAAACCTTTTATGAATTGGACGAAAATCAGCAGCCGATTCATTATGATACGTTCTCACAAACGGTTCGTCCTGGTGTACTATATACCAATAATGGCTTTTGGGATACTTATAAAACGGTTTACCCATTGTTCTCACTAATTGCTCAAGAAAAATACGAAGAGATGCTAGAAGGCTTTTTAAATAGTTACAACGAAACAGGTTTCTTGCCAAAATGGTTATCTCCAGATGAGCGTGGTTTAATGCCCGGCACCTTGATTGACGCTGTCATTGCTGATGCCGCCTTGAAAAAGATTCGTCCTGACTTGATGCCTCAGTTCCTAGAAGCGATGAAAAAAGGCGCTACACAACAAAGCGAACGAGAAAATTATGGACGTCAAGGAACTCTGGATTATCTAAAATATGGCTATGTTCCTTCAACCTATCATGAATCTGTCAATCATACCTTAGATTATGCGTACAGCGATTTCTGCATTTCACAAGTTGCAAAAACACTGAATGATTCAGAAACCGCAACGTTTTATCGTCAACAAGCCTTGAATTATCAACAACTTTTTAATCCTGAAACTGGCTTTATGCAAGCAAAGGATACTGAAGGCAATTTCCGTCCTGACTTTTTAGATATTCGTTGGGGCAAAGATTACGCCGAAGGAAGTGCTTGGCAATCAAGTTTTGCGGTTTATCAAGATTTTGCAGGTTTGATTAAGCTATATGGTAGCGAGTTAGCTTTCGAAAAAAAATTAATTCAGCTATGCAATCAAGCGCCTAACTTTAACGTTGAAGGCTATGGTTTTGAAATTCATGAAATGAGTGAAATGGCGGCAATTGATTTTGGTCAATTAGCCATCTCAAATCAACCAAGTTTCCATTATCCGTTTCTATTCAGCTACATCGGCAAACCAGAGATGGCTCAACCACTTTTAAAACAACTAATGCAAACATTTGATGCTTCACCAACTGGCTATCCAGGTGATGAAGACAATGGTAGCATGTCTGCTTGGTATATTTTTAATAGCTTAGGCTTTTATCCCGTCACACCAGGAACTGGTGAATATGTAATCGGGATGCCTTTAGTCCAGACGGCGGAAGTAAAACTGTCAAATGGTAAACAATTAACCATTCAGACATCACCAAACAAAGTCCAACAACAATTTATTCATGAAATTCAGTTAAACCAAGAAAAACATACTGCGCCTTATTTTACTCATCAAGAACTATTAAATGGCGGGACTTTAGATTATCAATTAGGGATCGTCCCGAATCCACAAAACACAGCAGAACGACCGTTTTCATTAAGTACGGAAAAATAATAAAAAGAAAGATGTTCATAAAAATTGAACATCTTTCTTTTTATTCTTCGACACCTGCGTAATTTGATTGGTATTGCTCTCGAAATTCTTTTGGCGTAATTCCATTTAATTTTTTAAACATTTTTGAAAAATAGTTGGTATTGTTAAATCCTACTTTTTCTGAAATTTCGTTGATTGTATCATCCGTGTACAATAATAATTTTTGGGCATGCTTGGTACGCACTTGATTCAAATATTGAGAAAAACTCCGCTTGGTTTCTTTTTTGAAAATTTGGCCTAAATAACTAGGATTCAAATGAAGCTCATCCGCCACCGTTTTTAAGTTTAATTCTTCTAAATAGCCTTGTTCAATTCTTTCTACAGCTTGGCTAACACTTTCTGAATATTTTTTTATTTTAGGTTTATTTTTCACTTCTGCTAAGACTTGCTGCATTAACGCATACAGTGTATTAAGATTGTTGCTGGCTCGAATTTCTTCCACGATTTTTTCATAGTTTTCTTCTAACACAGTTGGATACTGACGGGAAATATCTGAAAAAAGTAAGAAGACTACATAGCGTACATATTCTGGCGTAGCGTGTTGTTGACTTAGCTGATTGAAAATGGCATCTAATTCCCGTTGAATGGTCTGCATATCTCCAATCATCAAGGCTTGGTTAAACGCTAGAAAAGTAAAATCTTCTGCCGAACGATTCATTTGTTCTTTTTGATTATTTGGCAGAAATTCTTGATAGAACGTTTCAATTGCTTGCAACTGTTTTACTTTCTCATAACTTTCATAAACCGTTTCCCATTCATTGACAGATTCCCCTACAAAAATCTGACCTTGACCAGCTAGAATAGCTTCAATTTCACGAATAAATAAGAACGCTTCTTGTCTGGCCCCTTTATAGATAAGTAACAATTGGTGGTACGTACTCATCCAACTTTCAATGAATAACAGTTGACCTTTTTTCATAAATAGTTCCTTGATTGTTTCTAAAAATGGCATCTCAGCTTCAACCAATAAAACGGTAAAATCACCTGGTTTTATAGTCGCAAATTGCTGCATTAACTCTTCGTATTCCCCTTCGCTGATTTCATCATTAAGCCAACGCATCAAGCCATTTTCTAGATATAGACGTACGCGGGCATGGGATTTTTTTTGTTGGTCCAATTCTGTTTTAATTCTCTGGATATTGGCTAATAGTTCTTGCTTATTGACTGGTTTCAAAAGATAATCTTGGACCTGCAAAGCCATGCCTTTTTTGACGTAATCAAACTCTTGATAACCTGATAAAATTAAACTAATAAATTGATGTCCTTTTTTCTTTGCTTGCTCAATTAATTCGATCCCACTCATTTCCGGCATCGTAATATCTGTTAATAAAACATCAATAGATTCTGTTTCTAAAAAAGCCAATGCTTCTTGCGCACTACGCGCTGTTTTAACAATTTCAAAGCCTAACTCTTGCCAAGGAATAATCCATTTTAAGCCTTCTAAAATCATATATTCATCATCAACAAACATCACTCGATACATCTTTTCACCCCTTATGCTACAAACGAAAGACGAATTGTCGTCCCTTCTCCTTCTTTCCCTTCAATGGTTAAACCATAACTCTCCCCAAAAAAGCGTTGTAAACGTTCATGAACATTTCTTAACCCAATGGATTGTTCCGTTTCTATTTCTGTTTGATTTAAACGTTCGCGAATTTCCTCTAACCGATTGGCGGTAATTCCTTTTCCATTATCCACAACAGCCACAATAATTTTTTCGCCTTCTCGGTAGGCGTGGACCTTGATAGCATTGTCTTGTCGTTGATAGTCAATTCCATGCACAAAATAATTTTCGACAAGCGGCTGAATGATAAACTTAGGAATTTCAACATCAGCAATTGTTTCTTCTATTTCGAACTTATAGGCAAATTGGTCGGGATAACGCATTTGATACAAATACACATACTTTTCGCAAAATGAGATTTCCTCTGCCAAGGTCGTGGTTTTTTCTTGGTTAATATTATTCCTAAGTAGCGTTGAAAAAGCATAGACAACATCAGCTAGTTCTTCTTGTTGCCGACTCAAGGCATACATACGAATATATTCCAACGTATTATATAGAAAATGAGGATTAATTTGTGACTGTAATGCTCTCATGTGAGCATCGCGTTGCTTAATTTCTAAAGTATAAATATCGTGAATGTATTGATCTAAACTGTCTACCATAAAATTAATCGCGGAAGCAATATCATTCAATTCTTCCTGAACTTGATTCGTGTCAATTCGTTCTTTTAAATTGCCATCGCCAATGGCTCGTGTCGCTTCTAAAATTAATTGGACTTGTTGAGAATAGCGTTTAAATAGGCGGTTTAAGCCCACTAATAAAATAACAATCAAAAGTAACCCAATCCCTAAAATGGCTGCATAATTCATAAACAATTGTTGAAATAAGACTCGGCGGCTTGTTAATAAGAGAATGGTACTCCGGCCACGGCTTTCTATTTCCGTAATATCGTAGCGATTATGAAAAACCTGTTGAATGTCACTATCGGTGTGCATTCTTTTATCTAGTTGCCGCTCTTCTTCTTTGGTAAATTGTGCTTTTTCAGAAAAAATTTGATTCCCAGCACTATCATAGATAAACGCATTAATACCTGATTTTTTCAATAAGTCTGCTTGGTTGCCTAGCAACTCTTGACTTGAAAACACAGTGTACAATTCTCCCAGCGGTTGTCCTGTATAAGGATCGGAGATAATTCGCATTAGTTGAAAGCCATGTTTTTTAATTGATGACATATCCATTTTTTTCCCATTTGTAGCTGTGCGATTGGCGAACAAAACCTGATCAAATTCATCTAAGCGAATAATCACTTCTTCTAAGTCAGGAAAGGTGCTAAATAATGTACTTAAATTATTTCCAAAGTGGGTACTGACCCGATCTTCCGACCATTGACTGTAAGTATAGTCAAAATACTCAGGAGGAGAAAGTTCCATATATTTTCGCATGTTTTCAATTTTACTTGCAGAGCCAGCTAATTCATTAATCATATTTGTCGCTGCATTATTTTTATTCGTTACATAGCTGTCAATTTGGGAAACGGCATTATTTTTTTGTGAATCAATTGATAAGTTAATTGTATAAGTAACATAAACGCACAAAGCAGCCACCGTTAACAAAATAATACTTGTTAACAGTAGACTGTATTTTTGTACTAATCGATTTAATAAATATTTTTTTTTAAACAGTTTTTTGAAGATTCGCTTCATTTTGTTCCAACTTTCCATCAATAAACTGGCGATTTTTACGCGTGACATAGGCACACCACATCATAATTAAGGCAAACGAAGCAAATAGTAGCAGTCCTTTCATTTTCCAAGTTAAAGCAACGATACTAATTACACCGAATAAGACTTTAAAAAATACACCGAGGTTTAAAAAGATACTGATAAATGAAAGCTTCATTAAATCAATAGTTGAGATAAAATAGCTTCCTTCATATAGTAGCATATAAATGTAAAAAATAACGAGTATTAGGGAAACAAAAAATAAAATAAATGTAATAATTAACCACATTATTCCGGTAAATTGAACGGCTAAATAAATATTATAAAAAACAAATCCTAAAGTGAAGAGAAAAAGTAAAAAATAACAGTTACTTCTTTTAAAATGTGCTTTCCATGATTCAAATGCTCGTTTAACGGTGATTGCTTGATAATTCATGCCCTCTTCCAAAATGAAATCAGTCATCATTTGGAGTGCTGGACCAACACCAAAAATAATCCCTCCAGCTAAACTAAATAAAACAAACAGTAAATTTAGTTTGATTACTGTCCAGGAAAGGTAAAACAACCGTTGAATCCCTGTACTTTCCATCTTCCTCTTCCTTTCTATTATGTAAAAGGCTGAGCCAAAAGCGCTCAGCTAATGCCTCAGCCTCCTGTGATTATTTTTGAGATTGGATATATTCGTCTAATTGTGTTTGCATTTCTTTTTGAACTTTATCCCAGCCAGCTGTTTTTAGGTCATCCATTAATTTTGGAAGTGTTTCTTCTGGATCAACAGTTCCTGTATTTAAGCTTGCTGCGTAACGATTCATAACTGTAGCAACGTTAGTGATTTCAGTTTTCACTTTATCATTTACAAAAGTGAAACCAAGAATTGGTGAATCTTTTGCTTCTTCGATGCTCTTATCACGTTCTTTAACCATTTCTTCAGTGACAGATTCTTCTGGCCAAATGATTAAGTTGTTTCCTGTGTTCCAAGCACTCAAATGAGTTGTTGGTGTGTAATCTTTCAATAATTTCACGCGATCATCGCCAACTTTTTCATATTGTTTGCCTTCTTCACCATAAACAAGTCCGTTTAACAATTCTGGATTGCTGTTTAATAAGCCTAGCAATTCAACAGCTTTTTCTTTGTTTTTAGACGTATTTGCAACAACATAGTTAGCCATTTGCGCTTGTGATGTTGTTTTTAATGGTTCTGTTAGTGGGCGAGAAACAAGTGGTTTGCCAGCAGCTTGTGTTAAGATTGTATCACCATAATCCATAGGTCCTTGTGTTTCTTGACGCATGAACCAAGTATTGGTATTTAAGTCATATGGTGTTGTACTTGTAGCAGCATCTGTTGGAATCAAGCCATCTTTATACCATTGATGTAAGACTTTTAAGTTATTAATCATGTCTTTGTCGGCATATTGGTTAATAATTTTTGGTGAGCCAGTATCAGTTGTTTTTACTGCAAATGGATATTGGTTACCAATAGGGAAGTCATAATTACCTGTTGCAAAGAATGTTTGGCCGATAGCAAAAGCGGCAATATTTGGTTCTTTTTTATGGAATTCTTTTAGAACTTCGGTTGCACTTTCATAACTACCATCAACTTTACTAATATCTAAATTGTATTTATCGACATATTCTTTATTAAAAGTTAAAACTTGTTGACCGTAAGAGTTACCTAAAATTGGGAACGCATACAGTTTTCCATTGATCGTATTTCCTTTAATATAGTTATCTGGCAATTGATCATAGGCTTCTTTTGCATATTTAGGTGCTAAATCAGTTAAATCAGCATAGGCGCCTTTTTGTGCATTCATTGCATAATTTTGTGCTAATGAAATATCATAGCTTTCACCAGAAGCAACGATTGTTGACATTTTTTGGTCCCAATCGCCCCAACCAACAAATTCCATTTTTAATTTTGCCCCAATTTTTTTCTCGATAATTTTATTCGCATTATCGATTAATTGGTCATAATTATCTGGTTTGTCCCCAACACGATACATTAATAACGTTGGTGTACTATCATCACCTTTTGACGCTGCATCTTTTGAAGATTTACCGCACGCGCTTAGTCCTACAGCTAAAGCTGCTGCGCCAGCTACGGCTAATCCTTTTTGCCATTTTTTCATTCCTTATTTCCTCCTGTACAATTTTATTCTTTCACGCCGCCGATTGTTAAACCACCCACGAAATATTTTTGGAAGAATGGGTAAGTTAACGCAATTGGTAACGTAGATAAGACAACAATCGCCATTCGAGCCGATTCACTTGGTAGAACGCCTAACCCTTCTTGTGCTGCTGCACCCATATCCGTACTTCTTGATAAGAACTCTAAGTTGTTTTGAATTTTCATCAATAAATACTGTAACGGTACCAAGGTATCTTTTTGAATGTAAAGTAATGCATTGAACCAATCGTTCCAATAACCCAAAGCCGCAAACAAACTAATTGTGGCAATCCCTGGAACGGCTAGTGGTAACACAATGCTGACAAAAATGCGCATTTCACTTGCGCCATCAATACGTGCCGATTCAATAATACTGTCAGGCACGGTTTTCTTGAAAAACGTTCGCATCACTAAAATATTAAATGGTCCTAAAGCTAAAGGCAAAATTAACGCCCAAATTGTATCTTTCAATTGCAATAAGTTTGTCATTACTAAATAGTTCGCAACCATCCCTGGTGAAAATAACATTGTAATTAACGCAAACAATGTAAAGAATTTTTTAAATGGAAAGTTGGAACGAGAAATGACATAGGCATATAATGACGTCATTGTTGCATTGACAATCGTCCCTGTCACCGTAATGAAGACCGTTACCCCTAAGGCATGAATAATGCGTTGACTCATTGCCCCTTGGAAAATGTAACGATAGGCCTCCAATGAAAATTCTTTTGGCCAAAACCGGTAGCCGTTTGCTGCTAATGATCCTTCACTTGTCAATGAAATCATAATAACAAAGAAAAACGGAACCACACAGGAAATAGCAAAAATAGCAATGACAATATTGAAAATCAAATTCGCTGTCGGGTTGAAGGATCGAACGTTAACGCTAGTGACTTTTTTCTTTTTCATAATCCTTCCTCCTAAAATAGTGCTGAATCTGGTTCAATTCGACGAACAACTAAATTCGCAATTAATAACAAACATGCCCCAACGACAGATTGATATAACGCTGCAGCTGCCGTCATGCCTACATCACCAGTAGCCGTTAAGCCATTGTAAATATAGGTATCTAACACACTTGTCACGTTGTAAAGCGCACCTGAGTTTCTTGGTACGATGTAGAACAAACCAAAGTCTGCTCTGAAGATACCGCCGATGTTTAAAATTAATAAAACAGACATCATTGGTAAAATTTGTGGAATCGTAACATTTTTTATTTGTTGCCATTTGTTGGCACCATCTACCATCGCTGCTTCATAGTATGTCGGATCAATCCCCATCACAGAAGCATAGTAGATAATACTGTTGTAGCCTAGGCTCTTCCAAACATTTAGGAAGACAAAAATTACTGGCCACCAACGTGGATCTGCATACCAGTTAATCATTGTGCCGCCATTACCAGTAATCCATTGATTCAAAATCCCTTTATCTGGACTTAAAAAGGCATAAACAAAATAGTTAATAACCATCCAAGATAAGAAATATGGTAGCAATGACATCGTGTGATAAACTTTAACCAAGCGACGATTTCTTAATTCACTCATAATAATAGCAAAAGCAATCGCGAAGAATAAGTTAAAGGCTAAAAAGACGACATTGTACAAAATGGTGTTTCTAGTAATTAACCAAGCATCTTTTGACGCAAATAAAAATTTAAAGTTTTCAAAACCAACCCAAGGACTTTCTCTTAGACTAGCTAAGAAACCATCTGGTGAAATATGAAAATCTTTAAATGCGACCACATTAGCTAAGACTGGTATATAGAAGAAAAATATAAACCAGATAAATCCTGGTAACGCCATAAGGATTAAGGCCTTATAACGCCATACATTTTGAAAAAACCCGTTTTTCTTCTTCATTCGTTTCGCTCCTTTCATAAATATAATAGCGTTTTCATAATATCTTTTTAAGGAACAAATTATAGGATTTGAGAAACAAATTATAGATTTTGTGTCATTTTAAGGTAAAAATTTACAGAATTGACTGTTCTTTGTGAAAACGTTTATCTGATTTTTTTTTACAACTGTTTAAGAACCTTAAAAATAATTGGATAAGCCTCACTCATAAAGCGATTTTGCTAGTGTGTATTTGTTTTATAAAACCTGAGAACTTGATACTTTCACAAAGGTTATCCTCTAATTATTTTTGAGGAGGACTATTTTTGAATTTTATCCGTAAAAACACTAGAGCAATTCGTTTAATTGTAGTTTATTTTTTTGCAGTTTTAATGCAAGCTGGTTCTTTATTATTACTAGCTATTTCACTACTATTTTTCTATTTGCCTTTATGCACACACAATATGTTGGATTTCTTGTTATAAATCAAAAAGAGTTGACGACATAGGTCATTTTGACTTATGTCGTCAACTCTTAAATTTTCAGCTAATTAGTCGTTCTAAAACAATCGATTTTGTTTACTCCTCTTTTTCTTTGTTTCTCTTTATAACATAGAGAATTAATACAATTAAGATCAGTACTACACCCAGATACGCAAATATTTTTTGAACTTTTTCTCCTGTTTTTGGTAAATAGGATGATTTAGACGTTTCTTTCTTGTTTATGGCAATTTCATTTTTACTATTTTTTGTAGGTTTGTTCTGGTCTGTAACAACTTTTTTTGTTTCCTTTTTATTTTTCGCTGGTTCTTCAGGCGTAATGGGCACTTCTGGTTCTTCTGGTGGATTGATGCCATCACCTACTTTGGCTTTGTTGAGAATTATTTCGCCTGCCTTGGCTTCTTCATTAACGATCACTTTAAAACGAATACTCCGTTCTTTCATATCGGTGATACTTGGGTATTCCGCTGTGATTGTGCCGTTAGTTTCTTTCAAGCTGGTTGGCTGGGGTTCATCACCGACACTTGTTAGGCTATCTTTGACATACGTCAGTCCTTTTGGTAGTTGGTCTGTGATAACTACTTTGTTTAGGACACCATTTTCGATGGTGTTGCGGAAACTGATTGTGTATTCGATTGCTTCCCCTAGTTTGGGTTTGGCGTTATTAACGGTTTTTGTTGCGGTTAGTTTGCCTTCTTTCGCTTCTGGTACTACAGGCACCTCTGGTTCTTCTGGTGGATTGATGCCATCACCTACTTTGGCTCTGTTGAGAATTGTTTCGCCCGCTTTCGCTTCTTCATTAACGATCACTTTGAAGCGAATACTCCGCTCTTTTGAATCAGTGATACTTGGGTATTCCGCTGTGATTGTGCCGTTGATTTCTTTCAAGCTAGTTGGTTTTGGTTCATCACCGACACTTGTTAGGCTATCTTTGACATACGTCAGTCCTTTTGGTAGTTGGTCTGTGATAACTACTTTGTTTAGGACGCCGTTTTCGATGGTGTTGCGGAAACTGATTGTGTACTCGATTTCTTCCCCTAGTTTTGGTTTGGCGTTATTAACGGTTTTTGTTGCGGTTAGTTTGCCTTCTTTCGCTTCTGGTACTACAGGCACCTCTGGTTCTTCTGGTGGATTGATGCCATCACCTACTTTGGCTTTGTTGAGAATTGTTTCGCCCGCTTTCGCTTCTTCATTAACGATCACTTTGAAGCGAATACTCCGCTCTTTCGTATCGGTGATACTTGGGTATTCCGCTGTGATTGTGCCGTTGGCTTCTTTCAAGCTGGTTGGTTTTGGTTCATCACCGACACTTGTTAGGCTATCTTTGACATACGTCAGTCCTTTGGGTAGTTGGTCTGTGATAACTACTTTGTTTAGGACGCTGTTTTCGATGGTGTTGCGGAAGCTGATGGTGTATTCGATAGTTTCGCCTAGTTTTGGTTTGGCGTTATTAACGGTTTTTGTTGCGGTTAGTTTGCCTTCTTTCGCTTCTGGTACCACAGGCACCTCTGGTTCTTCGGGCGGATTAACTGTGTCATCTACTTTGGCTTTGTTGAGAATTGTTTCGCCCGCTTTCGCTTCTTCATTAACGATCACTTTGAAGCGAATACTCCGCTCTTTCGTATCGGTGATACTTGGGTATTCCGCTGTGATTGTGCCGTTGGCTTCTTTCAAGCTGGTTGGTTTTGGTTCATCACCGACACTTGTTAGGCTATCTTTGACATACGTCAGTCCTTTGGGTAGTTGGTCTGTGATAACTACTTTGTTTAGGACGCTGTTTTCGATGGTGTTGCGGAAGCTAATTGTGTACTCGATAGTTTCGCCTAGTTTTGGTTTAGCGTTATTAACGGTTTTTGTTGCGGTTAATTTGCCAGTTACTTGTTCGTCCGCAATTTTTGCTTCTACTATATTAGAAGTTTCGTTGACTTTTGCAGATGTTAAAATATCTACTGCCTCAACGGTTGCGCTATTAGGCACTAATTCATTTGCTTTTGCTCGTTCATTTATCTGCGCTTTAAATTCGTAAATTGTTTCAGCTGTATCAGCTTTGTAGCTACCTCCTTGTGTAGCAGTTGCACCATTGCCGACACGGACTATAATTTGTTTATTGGTTTCATCATATTCAGCTTGATCATCGCCTGAAGCATCCGTTTTTTCACCAGAATTTGGTCCACTAATAATTTTTAAAGAGCCTGGCAAATAATTTAAGCGACCATCTAGTGCATCCTTCGAGACTGAATTTATCGCTTCTGAATCAGCTTTTGTATTTTTTAGTGAGACACGATACGTGATTGTTTCACCAACTTTGTAAGTTTCTTTTGGTTCCACAATTTCTTTCTTAATTTCAAATTCAGGCGTTTCTGCGTTTACAGCAAAACCAATCGCATTCGTAGAATAATCGTCACCACTACTTGTTGTTCTAAAATTAATTTGGTTTTGTCCAGCATTTAAAACACCTTCGGGAATTGCCATACGATCGATATCAATATCTAAAAAATTAGGATGATCCGGCGCAAATTTTCCTGGATACTTATCTACCATATGTTCATCGTTATCTGTCACAGTTGCGTTCATAGCATTATTAACTGGATTGAGCGTGTTCGAAATATTTACCCAAGTTCCTGCGCTATTTTTAATTTGTGCGTTGTCTCCAGTCCAGTATTTATCTCCTTGAACAGTAAACCAGGTCACAATTGGATCAAGATTTCCTTGTTTTGCTGTTAAAAAGTTGCTCATAGTAAATTCATTATTGGTTCCAGCAGCATTACCACGTGCTCCATAGTAAATACTAAAAGCTCTTGACTTACTTGCCTGATCCTTTGTAACAACAAACAAACTCCAACCACTAAAGTTATAATATTGATATTGACCATTTAAACTACTTGTCATAGGAATATCTGCCAACGTATAACTCCCTGTTGCACTTTTATCCCCTTGTAAAATTGAAGTTACATCTGCATAATTAGAAAATCCAGTGTTATTGTACCCGAAACGTTGTCCTGGGTTTGTTGCATCTTGATCGATACGATGGTACCTTTGGGGCGAAACACGCTGTACGGTTCCATTTGGTGTTGTAAATTGAACTGGTGCACTAATTTCTTCATCAGAAAGATTTGTTCCATAAGCAGGGCCTTTATATCTAGATGCACTCCAAAATAAGCCCGCCCAAGCAATCTCTTTTGCACCATTTAAATCAATATAAGCCCGACTAGAGTTATACGTATTTGGATCATTGTCAACATCTGCAAATTCTAAAGGAAAATTGTTAATTGCATAACCACTACTTGCTCCTCGTGTGTTTAAAAATGTTTGCGCAGCCGCCGTATTTTCATTCGCAATTTTTAAGTTGGTATTTCCCGTTGAAAAAAGTTCTCCTTTATGAACGCTTTGATAAATCGGCGTATTAAACCCCCGACCAGGTGTTGGTGGCACTAACGGACCAGTAGGTTGCGCCTTTAATGGAGGTTGCTCAGGACTTTCGGTAGCCTGCGTTAGTGCTGTCTCTTGAATACTTTCTGTCGCCTTTCCTGCTTCAGGCTTTGTTTCGTTACTAGTAGTTGCGGTCATTTCATTTGTAGAAGAGGCTGTTTCGTTTGCCTGTTTTTCTACTTTTGTTTCTGAAGTTTCCTGTTTTTCCTTCGAAACCGACTCTTTATCTGCTAGCATACCTTTACTAGGTAAATCAATTACTAGTGTTCCTTTTTCATTATCTTCTATTAGTACGCTGACCAATAACTTGCTCGACGCTTTTGTAGTTATTTGCCCATTTATGGTAATCTTTCTTGTCGAATTTGGTTGAAGGTTAAGCAGTTTAATGTCGGTTGTTTGATCTTTCTCATTTGTTTCAACCTTTGTTTGTTCTTCTAAAGACGTAGGTCCTCGCTCTTCACTTAAAGTATCTAAAACAAATTTGATTGGACTATCATTGGTATTTTTTTGTTTTAAGATGAGATCTTTGATTGGTACATCTCGCGTATTTGTTACTTCGTAAGTGACCGTTTTAATATCTTCTTGAGACGATGTATCTTCTATTTTCCCTATTACTTTGAGCCCGTCTTTTTCAACAGTATTCTCAGCATCACTTGTTACTTCTTGAGCAAACGCGTTCATCATTGGTAACAAATTTAAAATAAACAGCATGGTAATCATAAGGTAACTCACAAAATTTTTAACTGCTCTATTCATTTACATTCTCCTTCGTTCTTTTCATTTACTTAAACAAATCATCTTCAAACAACTTTTACAATTACTAATTGTTTCTCAATATCCACCTCCATAAAATACTTTTCAACCTTCAATTCTTTCTTTATTTAGCTACAACAACTTTTTTTAACGTACGATTTTCCGTTTCTCCTTATAATCAAAAAGTAACACATTATATTAGCTAAAAAAAGAAAAAAAACCGATATTTCAACAAAAAATAGCGAATTAAATAACACGTTTTATATGAAGCAAATTTATTGACTTTCCCTAAAAAAATACAAATATAGGTAAGTTCTAGCTTTAAGAGTAATTTTTTTATTGTTTTCCCTTTAATAACATTCGTTCTAAATTGTTTTAAAAACTAAAACTTTTTTCATGTAATTTTCATTACATTTACCAAAAAAAGAAACTAGCTTAGCTACATTTGCTATTGCTAGTTCCTTTTTTAATTATTTTACTTTTCCCCTAAAATTTCAATCCAACCATAATAATATTCAATATATTGATTTTCCTCTTCTAGTTGTGTCAAGATATGCTCTCCGACAACGATGCCTGTTTCAAATCCTTGTTTTGCTAAACGCTTTTTTACTTCTTCGATATTATTCAAACGGGTATCTTGTGTATTGACTTTTAAAATAAAGCCTTTGTATTGGCTACTTGATTCTTTGAGCCAAATCACTTTATCTAAACTTTTTTTATTCACATGATTTGCCAAACAAATCCCATACGTCAGTTCATTGGATTCACTTAAATCCCCGTAAATACCTAAAGTTGAAATGTGTTCCATGTAAACTTTCATCTCTTCTGGATCCTCAATATCAACAACAACAATTTTATCAAAAGGAATTGGTTCATCTGAAAAAACCAATGTTTCTAAATCAATTAACGCATGTAAATGTAATTTTCTTTTCTTGATTTCTTTGTATTTATGCTGAAGCCTTTTTATTTCTTGCCCCAGTTGTTCTTCTGTTGCTTCCATGGTGGCATAGAGATCGGTAGGTGTCTTTTTATATAAATTCAACATATCTTTGATAGGAATCCCCATTTTTCGATAAAAATCAATATCATATATTTTGAACAAATCTTCTAAATCAAAGGTTCGGTATCCGTTTTCTTCATTGCGTGTGGTACTAATCAACCCTTGCTCGTCCCAATAACGAATCGTGGACTTAGGGATATTTAACAACTCAGAAACATCTTTTATTGTGTAATTTTTTTCCATACTGTTCCCTCCATCAAAAAGTTTAGCATTTCTACTGTTGACATTCAAGTTACTTGAACGTGTACAATGACTCTTTGTAACAGCTAAAACGGTATTGTTTAAGGAGGAAATTTCATGAAATTAATGAAAGAGTTTATTAAAGAAAATAAATGGATTGTTCTTGCGACAACTTTAACCATCTGTTTGCAAATCGCAGGAACCCTTGGCGTCCCTAAATTAGTTGGCAAGTTGATTGATGTGGGCATCGTTAGCGGTGACCAACAAGTAATTAAAACGATTGGCATACAAATGTTTCTTGTGGCATTCATTGGAACAATTGCCGCAATTATTTCTAGCTATTTGTCTGCTTTAGTAGCTGCTAAATTTGGTTTTCAAGTTAGAGGATTGTTCTTTAAAAAATTTCAACAATTCTCGATGAAAAATGTTGATAAATTTGGTTCAAATTCTTTGCTAACTAGAATGACCAACGATGTAGATAATGTTCAAACAATGATTGTGCTATTTTGCCAATTAATCTTTCCAGCGCCTATTATTAGTTTATTTGCCTTAGTGATGACATTTTCTTATTCAGTTTCACTCGCTTGGGTAACATTGGCTTCCATCGTATTTTACTTAGTCGTTGTTTATTTTTTAATGAAAAAAGGTACCCCTTTATCTTTAAAAATTCAACCAAAAATGGATCGAATTACTACGACTTTACGAGAGTTCTTTACTGGAATTAATATGATTCGTGCGTTCAATAATCAAGACTTTGAAGAGCAGCGAACCAATCAAACATTTAAAAATTATGCTGAACGCATGAGTAAAGTGAATCGAATCTTTGCTTGGATTACTCCCGTTGCCTTTTTATTAATGGGCGTTGTATATGCCTCTATTTTGTGGTTTGGCGGTAATTTAGTTGCAGTAGGCACCCTACAAATTGGCACCGTTACAGCTGTGATTGAATATACGCTTCTAACTTTGGCCTACTTAATGATCGCAGCTATGGTATTAGTTGTCATTCCACGGTCCATTGCTTCCTTGAATCGATTGCAGGAAGTTTTGTCAGAAAAAATTGAAATTAGTGATCCTCATACTGAAGCAACCATTGCTTATCATCCTGAGAAAGCCTTGATTCGCTTCGATCACGTCACGTTTCAATACACAGAAACAGCTGATCCTGTTTTAGAAAATGTTAGTTTTGTCATTCCTAAAGGAAAAACAACGGCGATTGTTGGAGCAACTGGCGCTGGTAAAAGTACTTTAGTTAAGTTACTTTTACGAATAAATGATGTCACAGCCGGCACGATTAGCTATTCTGGCACAGATATCCGCTCATTATCTCAGCAAACGATTCGCCAAGTCATCAGTTATGTGCCACAAAAAGCCTTTCTTTTCAGTGGGACAATCTTATCAAACTTATTAATGGGAAATGCCAAAGCAACTACAGAAGAAATAAGAACGGCACTTGAAATTTCACAATCTTCTGAATTTATCGATTCCTTACCACAAGGGATTGAAAGTTTCGTAGCACAAGGCGGGTCCAACTATTCTGGTGGTCAAAAACAAAGAATGTGTATTGCACGAGCCTTAATCAAACCGGCAGACGTTTATATTTTCGATGATAGCTTTTCCGCATTAGATTACAAAACTGATGCCGCTCTACGTGCCGCTTTACATGCACAAATGGCGGACAAAACTTTACTCATTGTTGCTCAACGGTTAAGTACAATCATGAACGCTGACAATATTATCGTCCTAGATGAAGGAAGGATTGTTGGTCAAGGTACCCACGCTGATTTACTTACCACTAATAGCTATTACCAAGACTTTGCTAAATCGCAAGGTATCTTACCCAAGTAATTAAAGAAAGGATGTGACTGCTTGAAAGAAAGTTTTCTTTTCAAGCCATACAATGAAAAAAACAATGAATCTTCAAAGCTTTAAACGTTTCTGGAAAATGATTAAACCTGAGCATCCAATCTTTTATGGTCTAATGATCTGCAGTTTAATTGGAAACTTATTAATTGTTGCCATGACCTATATTATGGCAATCGGGATTGATAACCTCTTAGAAGCGATCAAGCGTGTCGGTCTCAAAGGCATGACACTTCCTTTAGTTGAAGAAGCGCTCTTAGGTCCCGTCTTACTTTTAATTCTCTTTTCAATCATTAGTAGTATCACTTCTTTTATTCAAGAACGAGCAATGGCTTCTTTAAGCGAACGGGTTACTTTAAGAATTAGAAAAGAAGTGACAAAAAAGTTTAAAACTTTACCAATGGCCTTCTTTAACAATCACCAAGTGGGCGATATCATTAGTCGTTCAACAACTGGCTTAAACCAATTGTCACAAGTTCTTTTAACAGGCATCAACCAATTTTTCACTTCCGTCGTGACTATCCTTTTTGCAGGAATCATGTTGTTCTATATTGATGCAAAATTAACCATTTTAGTGTTGCTGCTAATTGGCGGCAGTACTTTCATGACGACAAAAATTGCGAATAAAAACAAGGTGTTTGCTGATCAAAGTCAAGCTGAATTAGGTCAATTAAATAATAAGATGGAAGAATATTTAGCAGGAAATTTGGTCACAAAAACCTTTAATCAACAGCAAAATGCTGAAAAAACAATTGATGCTGTTAATCAACAACATTATCGTGCCTTTAAAAAAGCACAGTTTCTAAATTTTGCGATTTATCCAGCTATTCGTTTTATTAATCAGTTGGCTTTTATTATTAGTGCTATCTTAGGCGCAATGCTCGTTTTATCTGGTGGTATTACGATTGGTTTCTTGCAAGCGTATTTGCAATATATCAACCAAATTTCTGAGCCGATTTCTACCGCTTCTTATGTCATTAACTCAATTCAAGCAGCGATGGCTTCCATTGATCGGATTTTTGTTATCTTAGATGAAGCTGATGAACAGCCAGAAGCAACTCATTTAGAAACTATTTCTTCTCCTAAAGGAGCCATTGAATTTAAAAATGTTCAATTTGGCTACACACCAGAAAAAATTTTAATGAAAAATGTTGATTTTTCTGTTCAACCGAAAAAAACAGTGGCCATTGTGGGACCCACCGGCGCTGGTAAAACAACATTAGTCAACTTATTAATGCGTTTCTATGAAATAAATCAAGGTGCCATTACTTTTGATGGGATTGATATTACGAAACTTTCTCGACAAAATCTAAGAAATTTATTTGGCATGGTTTTACAAAACACTTGGCTATTTGAAGGAACCGTAGCAGATAATATTGCCTATGGGAAAAAAGATGCTTCTCGTGAAGAAATAATTGAAGCAGCTAAAATTGCTCAATGTGATCATTTTATTCGGACCCTTCCTCAAGGATATGACACAATTATTTCTAGCGAAAATGGTGCATTATCACAAGGGCAACAACAGTTATTAACCATCGCCCGAATCATTTTAGCAAATCCGCCCGTTGTTATTCTCGATGAAGCAACTTCGAGTGTGGACACACGAACAGAAGCCCATATTCAAAAAGCGATGGAAACTGTCACAGAAAATCGAACAAGCTTCGTTATCGCTCATCGATTATCCACGATTGAAAATGCTGATTTAATTTTAGTGATGAAAAATGGCGATATTATTGAAAAAGGAACGCATCAGGAACTATTACAAGCTCCGACTCTTTACGCCAGCTTATATAATAGTCAATTTCAAACCACTTAAAAAGAACTGGAACAAGTCATTCTTCTTTTGACTTGTTCCAGTTCTTTTATTGCTTAGAAATATTGAATTCCCATCGCTTTTTTGACTTCTGTTAAGGTTTGTGCTGCCACTTTTTCAGCAGCAAGACTTCCTTTATGCAACATTTCCATAATCGCTTCTGGATTTTTAGCCAGCTCTTCACGACGTCGACGAATCGGTGCGAGTTCTTCTTCTAGGACATCAATTAAGTAACGTTTAATTTTCACATCTCCTAAACCGCCATGACGATAGTGCTCTTTTAATTCTTCAATATATTCTTTCTCTTTCCCAAAGACATCCAAGTAAGTAAAGACCATATTTCCTTCAACTTGTCCTGGGTCCTCTATACGAATATGATTTGGATCGGTATACATACTCATTACTTTTTTCTGTACCACTTCAGCTGGATCTGAAAGATAAATACCATTGCCTAAAGACTTACTCATTTTTCCGTTGCCATCAATTCCTGGCAAGCGTCCCATGCCTTTTGGTGGTAACACAGCTTCCGGTCTAACTAAAACTTCACCGTACGTCTGATTAAAACTATGCACAATTTCTTGCGCTTGTTCCAACATTGGTTTTTGGTCTTCCCCAACTGGGACTAAGTTCGCTTGAAAGGCAGTAATATCAGCAGCTTGTGAAACGGGATAAATAAAGAATCCTGTCGGAACACCTTCCCCAAATTTTTTTTGCTCAATTTCTGCTTTGACCGTTGGATTCCGACGAACACGTGACGTGGTCACTAAATTTAGATAGTACATTGTTAATTCAGCTAACTGTGGAATTTGCGATTGGATAAAAATTGTTGTTTTCGTAGGGTCTAAACCAACTGCTAAATAGTCCAAAGCAACTTCTAAAACATTGGCTGAAACTTTTTCGGGATTTTTTGCATTATCTGTCAATGCTTGTAAATCTGCAATCATGACAAATAATTGATTTGTAGGGTCTGCTTGCATTTCTACTCGTTTTTTTAAGGAACCTACGTAATGTCCTAGGTGCAATTTACCAGTTGGACGATCACCTGTTAAGATAGTATTCATTGTCTACACACCTTTATCGTTTACTTTCATTTATTATTTTACCTTGTTTTAAAAAGAATGAATAGTAGGCAATAGAATATTTATTGATTCTAGATAATCGAAGAGACTACAAAGATTGCAAGGTACAGCAATTCTTGTTCCAGTCTCTTCAAACAGTTCGTTTATTTTGTAACTTTAATTGAAAATTGTGCAGTCACTATCGGTAAAACTTTGCTTGTTACTTTGATTTGATAATTTCCTGCAGCAGTCGTTGCTTCTGTCCTAATCAGACCGTTTTCATCTACACTTACTGTATTGCCAGCATCTGGTGTAACCAACTCATACGTTACTTGCGAGCTCCAAGCATCCGTTTCTGTGTGCGGCGCTTGACCAATCACTTTAGATTGAATTTGATAATTTTCGCCTGATTTTATAGTGGCTGTTTCTGTAGCAAATTGAATTCTTTCAGGAATCGCATGAGTTTGCACGACTTGGAAGATTTTTCGTTCATCAGGATTCGCAATTCCTATTTTTTCTTCTACTGCAGCAGGGAACTGGTAAGTACCTGGCGGGCTACTTGGCGAATAATTACTAACATCGTCATCCCAAGAAATAACCTTCAATTTCGTTTCGCTACCATCATCTAATTTTGCAATTACTTCAGTTGGCAAATTCAGTTCGCCTCGCGAGGTGCCTGTTAGTCGATCCAGCGTAGGCAATTCCTTGAATCCAACAATATGTTTAGCGGTGACTTTTACATTGGCAATAATTGGCATTGAGACACCTGCTGCTCGTCCTACAACAGTGAATGTTCCTTCTTTTTGATAAGAAGATGCTGGAACTTCTGACCAATTGACAGTCACTTCTCGTTGTGAACCATCCGAATAAAAAATAGTTGTTTTTTCTGGTAGATTAGGGGCTTGACCCGCTTCTGTCGTGACCTCAATCGACTCATGTTTGACTTCGAAAACATTCGATAAAACAATTTTAGGAGCTAAACTATCCTCTGTTAGCTGTTGACCAGTTGGCAAGGTCAATTTGCCTGCTAAAAAGTCTTGATAGGCCTTTTGTGCGCCTTCTTTTGAAAAAGCATCAAACCCAGCATTATCAGAATCATAACCAGGCAAACGACTGTCTGTAATCGCTAATAAGAAACTTAACTTGGCTGGAATTTTCTCACCACTTTGAATTAGCTTCCGTAGATAGTTACTAATATCAATAGAGATTGTATTTTGATTATTCATAATTGAACTATTTGTAAAAGATTGTCGAGCAATAAATTCTTCATTTGGTACATTTAAATTATTTGGACCATTGTTCCAAGTAATGGTGTTACTCATCCAATTAGTATCTGTTCCATAAACATCTACTTGGAACTGCGTATTTTTCAAACGTTCATCATTTGTATTTCCAGCACCATTCCACGCATCATAACGCATCACATTTAATTCTAAATTGGCACTTTTTAGTGATTGATAGTTCTTCAATTCTTGTGTATCAATTTCAACGTAAATCCGGCGATTATACCCCGCAGAACTAGCATTTTTTAATTTTAATGCGTAATTGCCCGTATAGTTTACTCCATAAGGATATTTATAGGCGTCTCCTGAACTAATGGCAGCAGTACCGCCTGCTATAGCAGAGTATGCTCGGTTACCATCACTCTTTTGAACATAGGCAGTTTGGGCTGTTTTTAATTTAACGGTGTCTTTTCCTTCACCAAGTTCGCCCTCAAAAGAGACCTTGGCTGTTACTTTGACAGCATCTATCGGTAAGCCGATAACTGTTGCTGCAACTTCAATTGTACCTGCTGTATTAATTTTTTCTTGAGGGATTGCTTCCCATTGTAACTTAAATTCTTTTTGCCTGTCGCAACCACTTCTTCATTAACGACTTCTTCGTACGTTAGTTCAACTTGCTCTGGCAAATTAGGATACACACCTGTTGCCGAACTAATTTCTAACACTTGATTTTGATAACGAATACTTTTTTCAATTGTGGACGCTTGTTGCGCGCCAATATCTAAAACTTTATTTTTCAAGCTATTTCCAAAGAAGTCTTCGGCCGCACTGTTCACTTCCGACAAGCCTTTACCAATCGCTGGCGAGGTTTCTTTTAATTGGAACATTTGTGCTCGCTGACGTAAGCGTTCTTTAGAAGTAAATTCAACCACATTATCTTTTGTTGGTTTCATTGTCGTAAATTCTTGCTCTGCCAACTCTTTCACTTTTTCAGGGTTATCTGTGATTTCTAATTGTGGTTTTTCAAAAATGTTTCCACTTGATACTAATTTTGCAACAGTTGCACCACTTTTTTCTGTAGCAATTTCTTTTGGCCAAATAACATTATTTTTGAAATATTTTTCTGGATTATCGACCATTTTACGTTCAATTGGTTGTGTCCCATTTGTTGGATAATTAGATAAGAATTTTAATTGTCCGGTACCTTCTTTGTATAAAATATTATTGTAAAAATTGGCTACTGTACCACTGTTGTCAGAACTATTTCCTTCACCAAATAATGATGTTGAAATGCCGTCGCCAACATAAATCGTATTATTGTGGATAGTTGGCATTGCCGCTCCATCATTTTTTACCCAATAATGGAAAATGCTTTGTTCTTTATAATTGTAGCCACCAGCTCCGCCTGGATTGTCTTTACCTGTTCCTCGGTTACCACCGCCGTCATTAGCTGAGATATTGTAACGAATAACCGAATTTTTTTGATCAGACATAAGCAATAAAAAGCCGCCAGTATTATGATGTGAATAGTTATATTGATAAATAACATTGTTTGACTGCATGTCCACATCATAAGCTTCAGCATCGTTAAATCCATATTTGATTCCGTATACTTCGTTATATTGGAACAGTCCGTCATCTACAGACATTGCCCAAACGCCCGCGTAATTTTGTGTACCATAATCGGCATTGCACATTCGGACAGCAACATTTCCTTCGACGACACCGCCACTTTTGGCTTCTGACAAGACAATCCCGTCGCCAGCAATATCTTCTAAATAGTTATTACGAATCGTAACATTAGAGAACGTTTTGTAGAAAGTGTTGCCTCTTGAGGTATCTGAGTCAGCTTTTGTTCGAATTCCTTCAAGTCCCACTCGTTGAATCACATTATTTTCAATCAAAATATCATTAAATCCAGTCGTTGTTCGATGATCATTGGCTGCCGTTACTACATTGCCATTCTCATCAAACCAACTTCCTAAAACAATAATTCCACCTACCGCTTTTAATCGTTTGGTTGCAGTATTCCCACTTAGATTCAAATAATATTCTGTTTGAACATCATGAACATAGTTATTCCTTATCGTGACACTATTGAACGTTCGATTTTGTTCATATCCTAGGACTAATATCCCCGCTCTTTGAGCATCTCCTGGTTTCTTATAGCCTTCGAGATTATCTAGCTCTGGTGTATTTGTCACTTCTAAGTTTGAAATATCCCAATATTCTTGGTTCACTAACTGCACGGCCCCTGAGATTGCACGTTTGAAAGTCCCTGTGCTGTAGGTGCCACCACCGTTAATAATCGGACGCCGTGTTGTTTCAAAAATGGTTCCTCCTTTGTCATTCGTATCATAAAAATCAATGACAATCTTTTGTGCCGCTGTCCCATTCCCTTTTGGATGCAACAATTGGTTATTCCAGGTACTTTGCGCATTCAGCAGAAGATGGTCGCCTGGCTGAAACTCCGTCTGATTCACTTTTTCAAAATCACGCCAAGCACTGGCTGGAGACTGCCCATCATTGGCATTATTTCCTCCTTCCCCATCCACATAGTAGGTCGTCCCATTTTGAGCGACACCTACTGAACGAAAAAGTAACGGTTGATCACTCACTGTTTCCCTATAAGCAGGAAGACTAAATAATTGAAGCTGGGAAAAAACAAGCAAAATAGAAAGGAAAATGGTTACACTTTTAAAATACGCTTTTTTTCTCATTTTCTGCTCCTTAACTGTTTTTATTAATGACTTTAGTCAGTCGAAATCTCTAAAGAGATTTCGACAAAAAAACCACGCGTACTGCGCGTGGAGGTCAGAGCTTTAGCGATAAAAACTCCTTTCGATATAATAGATAAAGGCTACCAACCGTTATCAAATCGAAAGGAGTTTTTGAATGTCGAACGACGATAAAAGTTTAGCACATACTCGTTGGAATTGTAAGTATCATCTTGTGTTTACACCAAAATATAGAAGAAAAGTAATCTATGGTCAATTGAGGCGAGATATAGGGAAAATACTAAGAAAATTGTGTGAGATGAAAGAAGTCGAAATCATTGAAGCGCATGCAATGCCCGACCATATCCATATGTTGGTAAGAATTCCACCGAAGTTGAGTGTATCAGGTTTTATGGGTTTCTTAAAAGGAAGAAGTGCAGTAATCATTCATGAACGTCATGCGAATTTAAAATACAATTATGGAAATCTATCCTTTTGGTCAAAAGGCTATTATGTGAGCACTGTAGGACTGAACCAAAAAACGATAGCAAAGTATATACGAGAACAAGAAGCAGAAGATCGAGTAAGGGATAGTATAAACAAAAGAGAGTATAAAGATCCATTTAGGAAGTAATAGCTAGATAAGAATAGAAAGGTAGCGGTTGGCGGTCTCTAAAAAAAGCTCCCTTAAAGGGAGCAGCAGGTAGCGAGCCCTTCTAGGGCTATTAAAAAGCCACCCGCTATGCGGGTGGATATTTACTTTGATAATTTTGAAAAAACTTTTCTCTGTCTTTCTCCAACAAGTCCACTTTAGTTGCTTGTTGATACGTAGCTAATTTCTCTTTGTAGCACGTGTTGATATAGGCATTTTTGCCAAATTGTGGTGCTTCTTCAAACTGTAAAAGTTGCCCTCCTTCCTTATTAAAAATATAAAAGTATTGGTTTTCGTGGTATCCTTTCACCACGGTACCAACAGCTTTTTCACTAAGAATTTCCCCAACAGACAACGAATAAATATCCTCTTTTTGGATTTCTGCACTCTTCAATTGATACGATTCAATAACAAGATTAGGTAATTTATTTTGCCACTCCAATAACGTTTCCTCATAAGATAGATTCGGAGAGATTGCTTCGGCTATTTTTTCTAATTCTGCTTGCTTACCTGAAAAAGTTGGAATTTCAATTGCTTCAACAAAGTAATCGGTCTTTTTATATTTATCATCCAATTGCTCAAAGGCCTGCCGCAATTCTTTTTGCGTTGGCTTTTCTTTCTCCATTAATTTTTCTTTTATTTGGTCCTGTAATTGTTGATCTTTTGCATCTAAAAATTGCCAGAGCGTTAAACTGCTCTTTTGGTCTTGCCATTCTTTTTTTTCTTGCCCAAATGTTTGTGAGTGGGCTATTTCTAACTCCGTTGCCAGCTGTTTAATCATTTTATGTTGTACTAAATCCTCCGTTGCAACCTTCAGTAGTTCCTGAGTGGGTGATTTTCCGTTATACGTTTTGCGCCAGAAATTTTTTCCAAACGAAGTTAAATTATTCTGATCAGAGAATTGCTTCGCTACACGATTCATATTTTTATCGCCATAAACAATTAATTCTTCGACTTGGATTGCTTCGTTATTAATCATACTTTGCTGACTGGTAGTAAAAATAACGAGCACAAAAATAGCACCTATCAAAAAGCTACTTAAAATAATTATTTTTTTCTTCATTCGTTCGCTCCCTCCACTTTAATAAACAAGGCAAGAACAAAATAAGCAATCCCACCTTCATTCATTTTCCTGAAAATCGAGATTACTTATTATGTAAAAATTATTTATTCTTTTTTTGCTTTTCATGCAATTTCCCAGTATTTGAATAAATAATCCCTAGGAAAAGGACAGGGGTTACAACAAACCCAAACTGTGGCTTCAAAAACATCATTGCAAACATTGAGAATAGTAAAAAAACATTTAGACAGCTGACATACCATTTCCGCAGTCCATAGTAAATTGAAATCCGAAACACATCTTTAAAAGAAGCTTGCGGGTTTCGTACTTGAAAATACCAAGCATTCAGCATAATAGCTAACCCAAAAATTAGCAGAAGGACCATCAATGGAATAAACCATTTACCAATCGTTGTTTTGGCAAAAAAGAATATATCTGTCACACTGATGATGCTACTTCCTAAGCCTAGCAAGCTGATAAGAAAACCTCTTAACCCAAACTGACGAAACTTTTGGAAAAAAGTTTTAAATGGATCCAGCTCCTTTTCTTCTTTAAAAGTATCGATTAAGCCTAAAAGTGCAATCATCCCTGCCCCCATCGGCAGCAACGTTACTACAAAAAGTGGGAGGTTTCGTGGATCAATGTCTAAGCTAATCACCGCTATGAAAAAAGGAATGTTCACTAAGAGAAGCCCTAGATTACCGATAAATAAAATGTAAAGCCAGCGAAAAATTTTCATATAGATATTATTATCAAAGGTTTGCTTAGTAAACATTCAAACTTCCTCCTAATTCTTCATTCCAGATGTAGCAATACCTTCAACAAAGTATTTTTGCATTGCTAAAAAGACAATCCCTACTGGTAAAATAGAAACCACTGATGCGGCCATGATTAAGGCATATTCAGCATCAAATAAACCGACGAACATTTTCAAACCTAAATGAATCGTTTTATTCTCAGTAGAAGATAAATAAATGAAAGGTCCCATATAGTCATTCCATGTATTCACAAAAGTAATAATCGTGAGACTGGCTAAAGCTGGTTTGGTTAATGGTAAAATAATTTTCCAATAAATTCCCCACTCACTTAACCCATCAATCCGCGCGCTTTCACATAGTGAATCTGGAATACTGCTGTAATATTGTTTCAGTAAAAAGACTCCAAATGCATTAAATGCTTGTAATAAAACAAGTGACCATAACGTGTCAGTCAAACCTAATTGACGCATCATAATAAATTGTGGAATCATATACGATTGCCAAGGAATAGCAATTGTTGCGATGTACGTAATAAAAAGTGTATCTCTTCCTCATATTTTGGAATGGTATAGTACGCACTATAATAAGAACTTATATCATTTTGTTCCTCACTTATTTGACACGGAACAGATAACATCAAACCACAAGATTCGCACTCAACAGATAAGCCTTGTAACAATCTTCCATTTTTTACCATTTTATCTGAACCACAACACACACATTTCTCTAAACATTTTTCTAACATTCTTTTTTCTCCCTTTCTATTTCTTTGCAAATATTCTCCTTTTGGATCACAAACAATACATTCACCAACTTTTGTAAAAAACATACTTCCTCTTATTCTCCTTCGCCAAGCTGTTCTTTCAATTCAATTAAACTGAAATAAAACTTTTCTGCTTCCTCTTTACTATTAAAATTTCGATACAGTTGACTACAATAATTTTTTAGATCATCAATACAAATACTTACAGAATAGCCACCTTTACTGTATACCATACAAATTTCAGTATCTTGTCCTATAAAATATTTATGAATTACTTTCATTTTCTTCCTCTCCTTTTTCTAAATAATTTTTTTGAAAAAATTATATTTCCTTACTCATATTAGTTTTATTTTTCAAAAAAGTGCGAGGTGGAATCGAACCACCAAAAAACATTACGCACTAAAAAAAGAGCCTATTTAAAGACTCTTTCACAAAAAAAACCGAAAAAAATTCAATAAAAATTCATTGTCCTATATTTTCTTTAATATGATAATTATTTTAAGGAAAGAAAAAATAAAGAAAGGAGGAGTTTCAATGAAACAACCAATAAAACAGGAAAACAAATTAACATTGGAGGTTTTTCGATGCTAAATAAATCACTAACTAAACTAATGTTTGCCATCGGAGCAATCATTATTGGTTTAGTTGTAATTGGGCAACTATTAAATAGTGTTCATCCATTAACACTAACAGTAGCCCTAGCAGCTATTATATATTACAATAGCTAATTCAAAAAAGCTATCTATTAATTATAGACAGTTTTTTTACTATCATGTGTTCAAAAATTCTTCCTTTCAGCTTAAAAGTTTAAGAGCAAAAAAAGTTTTACTTTTCCATGCAAAATCATAAGAAAGGATTAAATGGGTTGTAGATAGCCAAAAGACTAAATCTCAAACACATAATAGCCAACTACATTTAATGGAATCGAACCATTATTACAGAACCATCATGCAAATAATCTACATTTCTTCATAAATAAACAATTATCAGCCCGCCTCTTACCGCCACGGTTACACTGCATCTTGTAAAAAGCTTGGTTATCCCGCCATCGCAAGTGGGTTATGAGCTTTGATAAAGGGTATACTACCTAAAAGTTTGGTTATTGAAATCAGTAGTATTGGCTCAACCCTGTACGCATGAAATGCGCCTATTATATCCAGTTATATAGTACACAAGATTATTTTTTTTACATTCCCTTTAAAAACTGCTGAAACTCACATTCAGGTATTTTATGGTGTCTACGAATTTCTTCATCACTCAAAAAAGTTTTTAATTCTAAATATCCTTTTTTCGTCAATGGCTTCGTATTTCCGTTATAATATTCCTCGAATTGTCGTAGTTTCCAAAAAGGAATTTTCAAGATATTCATAATTGCTTTACGAGGTCTTTTAGTTTCGTATAATCGAACAAATCGCTGATATTTACTCATATGTTGAACACTTTTTAGCTCTATCCAACAAATCGTTGTTCGCTTCGCTTTTTGTCCTTTTTGTTTTAACAACTCGTTTGTTCGATACTTTACAATTTCAAATACTGTTTGTTTCGAATCATTCAATGTTTCTACTTCAAAACCAAACATTTCTAACGAAGTATCCTCTTTGTATACGATTGTTTCTACGAACCACTTAAAGACTTTCATACATCTCTCCTCAAACTAAAAAAATATAGTGCAGAGGTTTTTATCAACCTTTGCACTATAAGTATAATCTGCCCTTTTGATTTTAAAATTAACTAGCCATAAGGGTTTAATTTATATATTGACTATATACCTCTTTTCTTTTTCGTTCTTTTTTATACTAAATCCTAAAATCATAAAAAAGAAAGCTGAGATAACAAGGATACTCGTAATAGTTTGAGTTATCCTTAAATTACTTAAATGAAAATTTAATAAAATATAACAATAAATCATTACCGAATGTGCGTTAAAATCGCATTTTTTCATATAGAGATAAGCAAGTTTATATATTTTCCCTAAAAGAAACATCCCTATTATTACACCTGGAATCCAAAAGTTCATGTACATAGTACCAATTGTTTCTGGAGGCCACGATGATGGAAACAATTCTTTAAATGGCATTGATGGTTTGATATTCCTATTCCCTTCTGCAAGTGTCCTTATATAGACCCCTTCATCTACAGGCGGCTTCTCGGGAATAATAGAACTAGGGATGGGAGCAGATAACAAATCTTTAAAACTGCTGCCTAGCCATATGTTACTAACATCAAAATGATTAGTTATAAACAAGTAGGTGTCAATGTAACTTATCTCTTTTGTAGATTTTCCAATGTTATCCTTCACTTCGCTCGCTAAATATTTAGGATTATTTAGAAGTGTTTCTATTCCATCAGGACTTCTTAAAATAGGTATTCCAACAATATAAATTACTAAAAGAGGAACTAACAGCCATATCTTTTTAGGTATTTTTTTTAACCTTTTAACTCCATAATGCCAAGAGATCAAACTAAACGTAACTAATTGAAGCGTTTGTTTTCTTCCTCCTAAAGATGTTAAGAGAAAACCTACAAATAAAATTAATAACAATAAAAAGAAATATTTAATAAATGATTTCTTATATTTGAACGTATATATATAACAAACAACAGAAATCGTTAATGAAGTTGTTGTCAGCGACAAAAGATATCCATTGCCAGCTGTCATTTGAGTTCTAATATTAAGGTTTGATGTTAAAACACTAAATCCGCCTACGCCTCTCAAAAAAATTAGATAGCCTAACATACCAACAAAAAAAGACAGCAAAGTTCCCACAATATATCTTTTTCTGTTTTCTGATTTAGGAAGGCCAGGTAAGTTTGAAAATTTTTTAATCATAGGTACTTTCATACCAAAATATAAAGAAAACGCACCTATCAATAAAATTACGACAAAATATATTATTTCTTTAGGAATATTTTCTATGCCAATTTCTCGTAATACTTGTGGTTGGATGATGTAGACATCATTTGCAATAGAAAACAGATAAGGCACAGACGTGATAATTAGAAAAAAAAATGAAATCGTTACTGGATTAAATAAATCTTTACCTGCTTTTGTCCATTTTACTAACGGAATCATTAATATTAACAACAGTAAAACTGTTATAAAAAATAGCATAAAATATAATAACCTCCTTAACAAAGTTCTAATTTATAAACATACTTGTAAAAACTATTTTTTATTTAATAAATCAAGCAATGGATTTGCCTTAAATAGAGTAGTAATTGTTAAATAGATAGGCAATGCAATAGCAAACTGTATAATATTAGTTAAAATACTACTTGATAAATTACTTGTTAAATAACGTGTCACTGTACACATCAACATTCCGCCTAGTAAAAAGATTCCAATTTTATGATATTCAAATTTAAAATCTGTACTCTCTAAGAAAGATTTTGTTCTTACAAAAGTAACAAAACATTCGGCTAAAATATTTGAAAATACTACACCGAAAAACCCAATAGTTGGCAGCAAAATCAGATTAAATACAATATTAATACCTGCACCAATCATCACTGATTTATTATATTCTTTTATTTGTCCAATCGGCATCAAATATTGCCTAGATATAGAAATACCTAATGGGATAATTACTATAAGTATTGTAAAAAAAGGAATAACATTATTTATATACAGAAACTTTTCTCCAAAAAACCAAGGTACGAGTTTGTCATAAATAGTCAGCATACCAAACATAATAGGAATAGAAAAGAACAACTGCAAATGAATTGTTTTCTCCATCGTTCTTACAATCTTATCAGTATTCCGTTTAGCAAAAATTCCTGTCATGTGTGGCAAAAGAACTAAATCTAAGGTTGTGATGACGGTAATAAATACTGTATTTAACTGCAGTGAATTAATAAAATAACCCACAGCCACACTTCCCAAAGTAAATCCTAAGAGTGTTTTGTTTAAATTAGTATACAGCATGATTGCGATTTGAGGAATAAAATATTCAAACGAACCTTTCAAATGATTCAAGCTATTTTTTATGTGTATCTTTGTAAAATGAATATATTTAGGGATAAACAGCCACACCCCCACTTGGGAAAGAAGGATGCCTGTCGCTTGTATCATTGTATATTTGATTGTGTCCCCTTCATTTTTAATAAACAAAATGATCAAAACGAAAGTAATTAATTGGACAAACAAACTTGACATACTTACCTTTTTAAAATCTTCGATCCCCATAAAAAACCATGAAACATCAAAAAATACTGTTAATATTGTTAAAGATTGGATAAATAAATATATCCTATTGTCTAGAAATAAAGCCACAATGAAATATACCACGATAACACCGATTGTAATGAGGGCTTTAAAAACAAAAATCTCCCAAAATACTTTTGACAGCTCCTGTTTATTTCTATTATAAGCTAGAGCTATTTCCCTATTTCCGTATATTGTCACACCCAGTCCAGCGACCAAAACAAAATACTGAGCAATCGAAAACGTGTAATTATAAATTCCCAGCCCTGCTGGTCCAAGAGCATTTGATACTATTGGTATTGTAATGATAGGAATAATTATTTTAGCGACTTGGAATAAACTCTGGTAAAAAAAATTTTTTGCTATATTTTTCATATTTTAATCCCGTCTAAAAATATCTCTCGTATAAACTTTTTCTTGAACATCAGCCAGATGACTTTCCATACGGTTCGAAACAATCACATCTGCCATTTTTTTGAATTCTTCAAAATCTTTGATTACTCGTGAATGAAAGAACTCTTCGGCATCCAGTGTTGGCTCATAAACCACCACTTCAATCCCTTTTGCCTTGATTCTTTTCATGATCCCTTGAATAGAGGAATATCGAAAGTTATCAGAATTTGCTTTCATTGTTAAACGATAGATACCGACTGTTTCCGGCTTTTTAGCTAAAATTTGTTCTGCAATGAAATCTTTTCTTGTTGTATTTGCTTCCACAATAGCGCCTATGATGTTGCTTGGAACTTCCTCATAATTGGCTCTTAGCTGCTTCGTGTCTTTAGGTAAACAATATCCCCCGTAACCAAAAGAAGGATTATTATAATGCGAACCAATTCGTGGATCTAAACCTACTCCTTCAATAATTTGTTTTGTATTTAAACCTCGAGATTCAGCGTAAGTATCCAACTCATTGAAGTAGGCCACACGTAACGCAAGATAGGTATTTGAAAACAATTTGATTGCTTCTGCTTCAGTAGCATGAGTCAATAAAACTGATACCTCTTGATCTAAGGCATTTCGCTTAAACATATCCGCAATTTCTTGTCCGCGATCAGAACATTCCCCTACTACGATTCTAGAAGGATGGAGATTATCATATAGAGCTCTTCCTTCACGCAGAAATTCTGGAGAGAAAATGATATTTTCTGTTTTAAATTTTTCTTTTACGTCTGCCGTATACCCCACTGGTACAGTAGATTTTATAATGAATGTCGCATCAGGACGAATAGCTAATGCTTTTTCAATAACATCTTCAACTGTAGCAGTATTAAAGTAATTTTTCTTTTCATCGTAATCCGTTGGTGTCGCGACAATCAAGTAATCTCCAAATAAAACTGCCTCTTCAAAATCTTTAGTGAATGCTACATTCAAATCATCTCGTTCAAGAAATTCATGGATTTCTTTATCTTCTAGAGGTGACTTCTTATTTTGTAGCATATCGATTTTTTCTTCGACAATATCATATGCTTTAACATTTTCATGCTGGCTAAGCAGCAAAGCGTTCGCTAAACCGACGTAGCCGAGGCCGAATACTGAAATATTCATAATTAAGTATACTCTCCATAACGTTATTTATTATTCACTTGTCCAGTACATACTATAAACAAAAAAAGAAACTTGAAATATTGACGATGCTTTGCATACTGCTTTCAAACAAATAATAGATTAGATAAACACATATCACAGCTGTTTTTTACTTATCAATTTTTTAGCTATATCTACAGACGTATAAAATTACTTCTTGCCGTTATTCATTATCTTTTCGAGTTTCAAAGAAATATCATCTCTTAAAATTGAGAAATCAATTCTGGATTTCATAAACGCTTTGATGTTATTTTGCATTACTTGATATTCTTCATTAGACATATTATATAAGGCTTTGATTGCTTTTCTAAATCCTTCAATATTTTCCAAAGAACAAATGTAGCCTTCTTGACCATCTTCTATATCATTCCACGGGGTTTTATCACTAAGAATAACTGGGCATCCATTTGACAAAGACTCCGAAATAACGTGTCCGTAATTTTCACTTTTAGTAGGAAATAAGAAAGCATCATACTTCCTAAATACTCCATCAACATCCTCATGACTTATATTTCCTTTATAATTAACCTCTATATTAGCAGGCAAAGCTGCTATTTTTTTTTGACAAATCTCCCAATAATTTTTATCTTCTATAGGACCAAAAATATCCAAAGATACATTTTCTTCAAGTGTATTTAAAATTTCAATTGCATAATCTAAATTTTTTTTGGGAACGATTCGAGATAAAAAGACCAAATTTAATTTTTTTTCGTGTTTATTCTTCTTGTTATTCACTTTGCTTGGACTAGGGATATTGGTAAATAATATTGTATCGTTTGATGGAAATAGATTTTTTAAAACGTTATCCTCTTCATTGCTTGTCGATTGAAAATAAATATTTTTATGGAATATATTTCCTAATTTAAAAACATTTATATAAACATTTTTTTTCATACTTTTATTACTTCTAGCTCCGTCTAGCAACTGTCCCCTAGGCGCAATTAGTAACGGTATAGTAAAGTTGGTATAAAAAACTGAGCCTATTAATTTATAATCAAAAAAACTATTTATATATATTAAATCAGGTTTTATTTCCTTGATTACACTACCCATAAGTTTAGAAAAACTTTTTTCTCTATTTACATAGAGAACTTTCGCTTCTGGCCTTATATTCCATCCCTCATTAATGCCCTGCAACCGTTCATTTTCATTAAGGTCATGATCACGCGTAACAATATGGAAAGTATATTTATCTTTTAATAGCTCACAAAAGTTTAGTATACTGACCGGTGGCCCACCATATTTTTGTGCAGGAAAATATCCTTCAGCAACTATTAATATTTTTTTCTTCACTCACCCCACACCACCCGATTCACATAGTCGGTATAAGATAGGATAATGCGCAAAACTTTTTCCGAAACATTTGGCATAGAGTAGTCTGCCACATGGCGCAAAGTATCTTTTTCTTGTGTTCCCAATACTTCTAGTCCTTGCATTATCCGCTCTTTTTCTAGTCCAACCATCATCACACTGGCTTCTTCCATTGCTTCTGGACGTTCATGCGCTTGTCTGATATTTAGTGCCTTGAAATTCAAGATAGAGGATTCTTCACTGATTGTCCCGCTATCACTTAGTACCGCTTTTGCATGGATCTGCAGTTTATTGTAATCATTAAATCCCATAGGTTTCATCGTTTGGATCAACTCGTGGAACTTGATTCCTTTTGATTCGATCATTTTCATCGTACGCGGATGCGTGCTCACGATAATTGGTAGTTGATAGGTTTCAGCAATTGCATTTAAACTATCTATTAGATTTGAGAAATTGCTTTCTGAACTGATATTTTCTTCACGATGTGCGGAGACCACAAAATAATGCCCTTCTTTTAACTCTAATCGTTCAAAGATATCTGACTGTTGGATGTCTTCTTTTCTTGAATTCAATACTTCAAACATTGGGCTGCCTGTTTTGATGACACGATCTGCAGGTAATCCTTCGCGCAAAAGATATTCTCGTGCAATGTCGCTGTATGTCAAATTGATATCAGCTGTGTGGTCGACGATTTTACGATTCGTTTCTTCTGGGACACGCTGATCAAAACAACGGTTACCGGCTTCCATGTGAAAAATAGGGATATGACGACGTTTTGCTGCAATCGCACATAAACAACTATTGGTATCACCTAATACTAAAAAGGCATCTGGCTTTACTTCTTCCAAGATAGGATCAATCTTGATTAAGATATTCCCAACGGTCTCGATTGCTGTACCTGTTGCTGCATTTAAAAAATAGTCTGGTTTCTTCAACTTGAAATCTTCAAAAAACACTTCATTTAGCTCATAGTCATAGTTTTGTCCCGTATGTACCAATACATGGTCAATAGCTTCTGAACTTTCTAAACGATTGATTACAGCAGATAAACGAATGATTTCTGGGCGCGTGCCTACCACTGTCATCACTTTTAAATTTTTCATTGATTAAACCTCCACATAATAAGTATCTGGATGTTCTGGATCAAATGGCTCATTGACCCACATCACAGTTACCATGTCTGTTGTTCCTAGATTTTCAATATTGTGCGTATATCCCACTGGAATATCTACTACTTCCAACTTTTCTCCAGAAACAAAATACTCAATTACTTCACTTGAATCGATTTTTCTAAAACGGATAACACCTTGCCCGCTTACAACTAAAAATTTCTCGTTTTTTGTGTTATGCCAGTGATTTCCTTTGGTGATTCCTGGTTTTGAGATATTGATGGATACTTGTCCGCGATCTTTTGTTCGTAAAAATTCAGTAAACGATCCACGATTATCTATATTCATTTTTAGAAAATAAGAAAAATCATCTTCTGGCAGAAAACTCAAATATGTGCTGTACAGATTTTTTTCTACTCTTCTGGCAAGGTTTGGCACACTCAAATCTGTTCGGCTGTTTTTAAATGAAGTAATCAGTTCTTTTAGCTCACCAATCGTCACTTCATCTGTTTCTCGAACTGCACAATAGCCATTTTCCATATAAGGTTTACCATTCAGACAATGAAGTAATTCTTTTACTACATCATCGATATAACAAAGTTCAACGGCCGCATTTGGATCATTGACTGTGACTTCTTCATTTCTTGCGATTTTATAACAGAATGTTGCTACTACCGTATTGTAATTTGGTCGTGACCATTTTCCGTATAAATTTGCAAAACGATAAATATAAACAGGTGCTCCGGTTTCCTCTTGATAGGATTTCAAGAGTTCTTCACCAGCTTTTTTACTTTTTCCATAGGAATTTTCGAGTGCTGCTTGGATAGAAGAAGAAATCATCACAGGACAAGTATTTTGATGCTCTTTTAATTTTGAAAGCAATTCTGAAGTGAAACCAAAATTCCCCTCCATAAATTCTGCCTCATTTTTTGGTCGATTGACACCAGCTAAATGAAAAACAAAATCTGCTTTTTTGCAATATTCATCTAATAAATCCTTTGGTGTATCTATGTTAAAACTGAAAATATCTGTGTAGCCTTCATTTTTTAATTCAGCAATCAGATTTTTCCCAACAAAGCCGTTTGCTCCAGTCACTAAGATATTCATTTGTTTTGCCACTCTTTCAATTCTTTTTTAACGTAATCTAATTCAAGAAGTCTTTCCTTGATTTGCTCAATAGATAAGCGTTGCGTATTGTCTGAATTGTATTCTCCTTCTTGTGTTAATTCCTTACTGCCTTCCACAAAATATTTATCATAATTAAGATCACGTGTGTCTGCCGGAACGCGATAAAAGTCACCCATATCTTGGGCTACTAAATATTCTTCTTTCGTTAATAACGTTTCATACTGCTTTTCTCCATGACGTGTCCCAATTACATGAATTTCATTTTCTGCCTGAAATAGTTCTTTCACTGCTTGGGCTAAATCCCCAACTGTAGAAGCAGGTGATTTTTGTACCATGATATCTCCGGCTTTTGCATTCTGAAAGGCAAAAATAACTAATTCTACAGCTTCTTCTAAACTCATCAAGAAACGTGTCATCTCAGGATCTGTCACAGTTAAAGGTTTATTCGCTTTGATTTGGTCAATAAAAAGCGGGATGACTGATCCGCGAGAAGCCATTACATTTCCGTAACGAGTCCCGCATATCGTCGTGCGTTCTTCCGAAACAGTTTTTGCTTTTGCAACAAACACTTTTTCCATCATCGCTTTAGAAATCCCCATTGCATTGATAGGATAAGCTGCTTTATCTGTTGATAAGCAAATCACTTTTTGAATATCCATTTCGATGGCAGCTGTCAGCACGTTGTCGGTTCCTACAATATTTGTTTTTACAGCCTCCATAGGGAAAAATTCACAAGAAGGTACTTGTTTAAGTGCAGCAGCATGAAACACATAATCAACCCCATACATCGCATTTTTCACGCTATTAATATCACGAACATCACCAATGTAAAATTTCAATTTATCGTTATTGTATTTTTTCCGCATGTCGTCTTGTTTTTTCTCATCCCGTGAAAAAATGCGGATTTCTTTAATATCAGAATCTAAAAATCGTTTCATTACTGCGTTACCAAAAGAGCCAGTTCCGCCAGTGATTAATAATATTTTATCTTTGAACATGCTTTGTTCTCCCTTTTCATCATTTAAAATGCTTCATGATTGTAGTATAGCTTTTTTCTACATCAAAATTATTTTTCAAATAAATAAATGCATTTTCCCCTAAGATATTTCTGGTATTCTTATCTTTCAGTTTTTCCATATTACCTACAAATTTTCTTAAATCTCCGTGTTCTGAACAATATCCAAACTGCCCCTCCACTATCATTTCTTTCAAATCTGTAGATCTGTCTACCGCTGCTAAAATAGGTTTTCTTGACTCCATATATCCTAGTATTCTAGAAGGAATATTTGGGATAGTGAATCTTTTGTCTAAAAATACTAAACCTATATCTGCAATAGATTCCACTTTTTTATACTCATTTTTAGGTAATCCATTAATTAATAATGTATTTTTTATATCATTAGAACTTAAATATTTTTTTATTCGCTCATATTCTGTTCCAGAACCAACTATTAATAAGAAAAAATCTTTTCTTTCTTCTAGACTTTTTATTATTTCTAAAAGAAAATCAACTCCTTGGGGCTTTCCTAAATTGCCGCCATACAGCATTACCACTTTATCTTCTGGAATACCATATTCACTGCCTATTTCCTTTTTGAGGAGTTGACAGTCTACCTTATCGTTTTTGATTCTAATAGAATTAGGATTTATTTCCACAATTTTTCTTCTATCAAATTCATTATGGTGGAGTATATATTGAGAATTTTTTTCTGAAATTGTTCCTATATAGTCAGATACTTCGTATAACGAAACTTCCTTTTTTCTAAAATATTTATAAATCAAACTTTTTTTCGAGATTTTGCCCAGATCAACTGCATTTTGTGGAAATATATCTTTCAACAAAAGATAGCTTTTGCAGTTGTCTCTTTTCTTTATAAAATCAACCACTTTAGCAAAAGTCACCGGAGGGGTAGAGTAAACCACTAAATCAAACTTTATATCTGAAAAATAATGCTTGATTCCGTTTATAAATTGTTGTTCTATCTGTATTGTAGAAATACCTTTTTCTAACAAATTAGTTTTTTGGATATTTCCTATTTTTAATTTTAAAATTTTACATTTATCATTGATTTCGATTAAATGAGTTTTTGTATTTTTTTTTCTTTCAACTGGAGATATGATTGAAACATTGTGTTTGTTTTTTACAAATTCAGAGAGCAAATCAGTATAAATATTACTTTCCTCCAAATTTTCGAAATCTAAAAGAGTAAGAAATAGAACGTTCAATGACATAATACATTTAACTCCCTTTAAATTTTTCTGGTGTACTGTTGGTGATTGCATCGATATTCTCTTTCATAATTACTTTTGCGCAAGTTTTAACTATAATCGCTATATCACCAAAAAAGCTGATTTTCTTCACATACTGGAGATCCAAATCAAATTTTTCTTCCCAACTAATTGCATTTCTTCCGTTAACTTGGGCTAATCCAGTTAAACCAGGTCTCACGTTGTGTCTTTTCTTCTGTTTTTCATTATAGAGAGGCAGATATTCCACTAATAATGGACGAGGTCCAACGATCGACATATCCCCTTTTAAAATATTCCATAGTTCAGGTAGTTCATCTAAACTGGTTGCTCTAAGCATTTTACCGAACTTTGTTAAGCGAACATCATCTGGTAAATAATTTCCGTTCTGATCTCTTTCATCAGCCATTGTTCGAAATTTATACATAGAAAAAATTTTTTCATTTTTACCTGGACGCTCTTGTTTAAAAATAACAGGAGAACCAAGCTTAGTTTTTACTAATATTGCGACAATCAAAATAATCGGAGATAAAATGATAAGAGCAATTCCTGATAATAAAATATCTAGTGCTCTTTTTCCAATAAGTTGATAAAACGTTTTTTTACGCATGATTGATCACTCTTTTAATGGTAGTTACTACGCGATTTAAATCTTCATCTGACATTTTTGTGTCTGAAGGCAAACAAACACCTGATTCAAATAAAGTCTCTGCAACATTATCACCAATATAATCATATTGTTTGAAAACGGGCTGCAGATGCATTGGTTTCCATACTGGACGCGCCTCTATATTGTCTTTGTCCAATTCATCAATAAGGAAAGTAGAATCAAGCCCATTAACTGTTATTACACTCAACCAATAATTAGGCTCATTCCAACTATTTTCTGGCATAAATTGGATATTTGACAGATTTGATAGTTCTTTTTTATAAAAATCGTAAATATAGCGTTTCTTTTCAATTCTATCTTTCAAAACTTTGAGTTGTCCACGACCAATACCAGCAACGATATTGCTCATACGATAATTGTAACCAATCTCATTATGCTGATAGTGACGTGCATTCTCACGGGATTGAGTAGCCCAAAATTTTACTTTATATATCTTCTCTTTGCTTTCAGAAACTAACATTCCTCCACCTGATGTAGTGATTATTTTGTTTCCATTAAAAGAAAAGATTCCATATTCACCAAATGTACCAGTAAATTTTCCTTTATACGTAGTCCCTAAAGATTCGGCAGCATCTTCTATCAAGGTCACACCATACTCATCACATATTTGCGTTATTTCATCTAAATTAGCTGATAAACCATACAAATGCACCACTAAAACAGCTTTTGCCTGAGGATATTTTTCTAAAGCCTCTCTTAAATGACTTGGACTCATATTCCAAGTCTCATAATCACTATCTACGAATACTGGTACAGCATTCTGATAAATAACTGGATTCACTGTGGCAGAGAAAGTTAGGGATTGGCAAATCACTATATCATCTTTACCGACCCCTGCTGCTTTTAATGCTAAATGTATAGCGGCAGTACCTGAAGAAAGTGCCGCAGCATGTCCAGTTCCAACATATTCTGCTAATTCCTCTTCAAAACCATTGACATTCATGCCTAAAGGAGCCACCCAATTTGTATCAAACGCTTCTTTTACATACGCTTGTTCATAACCTTCTTCACTCACATGAGGAGAAGCTAATAATATTCTTTTTTCATCCAATTTAATCCCATCTTTCTATGATTCTAGCAGGTACACCAACATTTTTAGTATGATTTTCGATATCTCTAATCACTACACTTCCTGCACCTATAATATTTCCATTACCAATAGCTATATTTTGTATAATTTTAGTTCCGACACCTATTTGATTTTTATCGCCTAAAGTAACTTTCCCGGAAAGGTTTACACTAGGAAAAATAGAATTATAATCACCTATTTTTGCATCATGACCAATAGTAGAACTGATATTGATCATATTAAAATTTCCTAGAACAATATCGGCTGTATAAGACGTATACGGCATCAAGATATTCCCAATACCTAAATGGATATTTATTCCTATTAATGCACTAGGCGCAATCAAATTTGGGAAAATCAAATTAGTGTTTCCTTTTAACGTTTGATATATTTTCTCTTTTATACGGGGAGAAGCAATCCCCATAAAGACAGCAGTTTTCTTGTCTATATTCATTAGAGATTTTATATTTCCTAAAACAGGTTTGCCTACTACTTTATCACCGTGTATGTTTGATTCATCATCAACGAAACCAATCAGTTCATATTCAGGGAAACTTTGCAGTAAAAAAGCAATCTCTTTACCAAATCCACCTGCGCCTACAATAATTGTTTTCACGTAACTCCCCCTACTTATTCGAAGCATTCGCAAAAGCGACAATATCTTTGGCTAACTGCTTGTCATCTTGCGGCAAGCTATCAACAAATTCCATTACGGTCTTCATCGAATACCCTTTGATGTTCCCGACAAAGATTTTTTCGTAAACTACTTCATCATTTCTTTCTTTATCCAATAACAATTCTTCATATAATTTTTCACCTGGGCGAATCCCTGTTTCAACAATTTCGATTTCATCTTCACTATAGCCGCTCAAACGAATCATATTTTTTGCCAGATCAACGATTTTCACTGGTTCACTCATATCTAAAACAAAGATTTCGCCACCTTTTGCTAGCGCTCCTGATTGAATCACTAATCGGCTTGCTTCAGGAATCGTCATGAAATAGCGGCTCATGCGGAAATCAGTGATCGTCACTGGTCCGCCTTTTGCAATTTGTTCACGAAAGACTGGGATCACACTGCCTCGAGAACCCAGTACATTCCCGAAACGCACTGCTGAAAACTTCGTGCATAATTCTTCATTCAATCCTGTCACGATCATTTCAGCGATTCGTTTGGTTGAGCCCATGACATTTGGCGGGTTGTTAGCTTTATCTGTCGATACCATGACGAAATTCTTGACCTTGGCTACTTTCGCTGCTTCTGCCACATTTTTTGTTCCAAAAATATTGTTTTTGACTGCTTCTTTTGGATTGCATTCCATCAATGGAACATGCTTGTGAGCTGCTGCATGATAGACGATATCTGGCTGATGCTGCGCCATGATCTCATGGATTTTCTTTCGATCTTGTATATCCGCAATAATCGGTACAATTTCTGTACGTTTCTTTTTATCATTTATACGCAATTCACGATCAATGAGATAAATCGAATTTTCTCCATGACCTAGCAACAATAACTTCGCAGGACAAAATTGAATGATTTGGCGACAGATTTCTGAACCAATCGAACCGCCCGCACCTGTGACAAGAATCACTTTTCCTGTGATTTGGTCTTGGATCGATTCAATATCCAGTTCTACTTCGTCTCTTCCTAACAAATCGACTACATCGATTTTTTTCAACTTAGACACGCTAGTTTTTCCCGAAGCAAGTTCTTCCATGGAAGGCATCGTGCTGACTTTGACATGAGAAGATTCAACTAATTCAAATAGTTCACGTAATTTTTCTCGTGATAAGGAAGGAATAGCGATAGTGACCATTTCGACATCATATTTTTGAATTAATTCAGGCAAATCTTTTAGCATCCCTAATACTTTTTTACCTGAAAGATAGATATTTTGTTTGTTAGGATCATCATCGACAAACCCCACTACACGAATACTTTGAGCAGTTTTAGACCCTATAAAACTGTTATATAAAATACGGCCGCCTTCACCAGCACCAACAATGATTGTATTTTTAGCTGATTCAACGGATGAATAGCTTCTGTTTTTTCTTTCGACATAAATCCGCCAGACCAAACGACTGCCTATGATCAACAATAATGAGAGAAGATAAATGAATGTCACTAAGCGTAGACTATAACGTTCATTGAAAAAAGATAAAACAATAATACTTGAACCTGCACTTGCGGTTAGCGAGCCGAAAATCACAATCATCTCTCTTAAATTTGTATAGCGGTTAATCCTAGTAAATACTTTGAATAAACTGCCATAAAACAAGTAGAAACCCACAGATAAACCTGCCGAAACAAAAACAAGATTTCTTGGTATACCGACAAATGGTTTCATGAACTCTACAGCTTCTATATTGGCGGCAATCAATAATAAACTATCCACTAAAATCAAGGTAATGATCTTTCTTCTCCTTGTTAATACAAACACCCTATATTCCCCCTAAAATAACCCAAACTTCTTCTTCACTTCTGTATATTCTGGATAAACAACCTCATCTCCATTGATTAAATCCTTTGCTACTTGTTTCATCTGCGCTACTTTTTCCTGTCCAAAATCCTTGGCTATCTGCTCATAGCATTCTTTGAGATAAAAGGTTCGTTTAGATATACCATGGGCATCTGACGCAGTCATTTGGACCAGATTATGTTTGACCATTGTTTTGGCTGTTTTTTGGATATCTTTACCAAACACACCCATGTAACTGGGTGCAGTCAATTGAGCAAGGCATCCCATATCGAGGAAGGGCACTAAATGATTGGGATTTTTTCTGAAGTGTGCATTGCGTTCTGGATGAACAATGACGGGTCTCTTTCCCATTTGCAGCAATTCAAAAAAAAGCCGTTCTGCATATAACGGCACTTCCAGTGTCGGAAATTCAATCAATAAATAGGTATCATCTAGGTCTGTAAATAAGATTTCATCTCGACGGATGTCTTCAACCAAATCACCGGTGATTCTTATTTCTTGTCCTTCCAATAACGTTATTGGCAACTGTCGTTTGTCAAATTCAGATTGCACAAAAGAGACCAGAGAAATCACTTCCGACTTTTCATTTCGATACTTTCCATTGTTGTGATGGGGCGTACACAGAATATGTGTGATGCCCTGGCTAATTGCTTTTTCCGCCATGGCAATACTTGCTTCTAGTGTTTCTGCACCGTCATCGATCCCTGGTAAAATATGACAATGTAAATCAATCATTTCTCTCGTCTCCTATAAGTTAATCTCCGTAATAATAGCCTGCATCTTTGCTGTGTTCTGCTCCGTTATACACAACGCCGAGGACTTTTGCTTGAGCCATGTCTAACAGTTCTTTTGCTTTTGTCAATGACTCTTTGCGTGACGTGTTTTCGCGTACAACTAATAACGTACCGTCTGTTTTTGAAGACATGATTTGGGCATCTGTGACTGCAACGACTGGCGGCATGTCAAAAATAATGACATCATAAAGATCTTTTGCTTCTGCTAAAAGCTGATCCATTCTTGGGGAATTCAGCAATTCTGATGGGTTTGGTGGTTTAGGACCACTAGGCAAAACAGACAGATTCTCAATTGGTGTTTTCTGTACTTCATCTGCAATATTCCCTGCCGTGCTGAGGATCGTGCTTAACCCGCTGATATTGGTCAATTTAAACGTTTTATATAAAACTGGTTTCCGCAAATCGGCATCTACTAATAAAACGCGTTGGCCAGATTTTGCAAATACAACAGCCATATTCGCTGCAGTTGTTGATTTTCCTTCTCCTGGTCCAGAAGAAGTAACAACGATCGTTTTGATTTGCTGACCACCTGGTGAAGCAAATTGGATATTCGTTCGGATCATGCGGTATTGTTCAGCTACCGGTGAAGAAGGGTTTGTAAATGTAATCAAGCTGACTGCTTGTGTTTGTGGTGTTTTTTGTTTGTGTGCCATTTTTCTTCCTCCTAGACTCTTGAGCGGTTTCTGCGTGAAGGGCCGTTTTTTTCATTTACTGTTCCAGGATGTACAGGAGCGGGTCCTTTTTTGCGAATACCAGCATTTAATTCTTTCGCTGACATTTCAGGAACTGTTCCTAAAACCTGGAAGCCTAATGTTTCAGTTACGAATTTTTTATCCTTCACTGTTCGGTCAAGCAATTCCATCAAGAACGCAATCCCGATACCGACCATTAAACCTAATATCAAACCAATGACTAAGTTCAATTTGTTATTTGGAGAAACAGGTGTCGTATTCGCAACAGCTGCTGAAATAATTGAGATCTTATCAACATTCATCACATCTTTAGCATTTTCTTGAAAGACTTGTGCTGTCATATTGGCGACTTTTTGTGCCGTTACTGCATTCGTATCTGTTGCCTGGATCGAGAACATCTGTGAATTTTGAGACTGATTAACTGAAATAGATTCTTTTATTTCTCCAGCCGTCATTTTCACGTTGTCTTCCGTTTCCAATCGGTCTTTGACTTCATTTAAAACCAAGTCGCTGACGATCATATCTTTATACGTATTGATCATTTGCAAGTTCATATTGACATCATTTGCATTGGTCGTATCTGACTGCGGCAAGGTCACGATCAGCTGTGCTTGTGAACTGTATTTAGGTGTTAAGATAAAGAATGTTGCAACTCCTGCGATTGCTAAACCGGCAAACATTGAAATAAGGATGGTTACCAAATGTTTACGCAATGTTTCAAAAATTTCTTTTAAGCTGATTGTCTCTTCCATTTTTTCTCCACTTTCCTATTTAGTCTCTAGATTTAATTGGTCTTTTAATTCTTTTTGTACACGTTCAAGCTCTTGATCACTTACTCTTTGATAGGAGATGCCGTCTTGCATAAATCCTTCTCCCTGCATTTGATCTTGTTTGATCGTGCCAAATGCATCGCGGTAATCGAAAGCGATTTTTCGCATATCAGTAAAACTCATATCAGTTCTCATATTTGTTTCTAAAGCATTTAAGACGGATTGGTAGTTGCTGACACCATTTAGACTCAAGACTTTTCTCGCTATTCCTTCAACGATTTTCCGTTGACGTTCTTGCCTTCCATAGTCCCCATTTGGATCTTCATAACGCATCCGGGAATATGCTAATGCTTGATCGCCATCTAATGTGGTTTTTCCGATGGTGAAATCATAACCGTCTTGTGAAAAAGTGATGTCATTGTTGACTTCGATACCGCCCACAGCATCAACCAATTCTTTTAAACCCTTCATGTTGATGGATACATAATGATCGATTGGAATATCTAAGTAATTTTGAACAGTATCCATCGCCATGGCTGCTCCGCCGAATGCATAGGCATGGTTGATTTTATCTGTTGTATTATGTCCAACAATCTCGACATAGGTATCTCGAGGAATGCTGACGATGGTTGTTTGTTTATCTTCTGGACTTACTGTAGCAACCATCATCGTGTCAGAACGGCCTTGGTCTACACGTCCTAAATCTCCTGTATCTATCCCCATCAATAAAACCGAAAAAGATTCTTGCTTTGCTAAATCAACTGGTGTTGTTCTAGGACCCTCTGCTCTTTCCACTGTTTGATAGGTTTCCTTGATTGAATGGGAGAGATCTAGATACAGTTTAGTTCCCACCCCAACAACTGCTAAAACCAGTACAACAACGATTCCTAAAATAATCAAAAATATTTTTTTCCCTCTTGATTTTCTTGTTTGCTTTGCCATTTTCCCCTCCGTTAACGAAACTCTTGTACTTGTTCATCAATAACTCACCGTACCGTAGCCCATTTGTTGAGCGACTGTTTCTGCCATCGCTGTGTATTTTTCTTTTATTTTTTCGTTTCGGACTTGTTCGATTTGATTAAGTGCTGTCAAATATTGATCATAAGTAGCCTCAGCAGTTACTTGACCGTCTTTTAATAAAGTATCAAATGCTTGATTTAATTCATTGACCTGTGCGACTTGTGCGTCAGCAAATCCTAAATACTGGATCATCGATGTTTTCCAAGCGTTTTCTTTGAAAAAGTTCAAGTTTTCACGTATGTTGGCAATATCCTTTTTCGTTATATTTTCTCTAATAATTACATCATCTTCAGCTTGTTGCCAATTAGAGATATTTTCAGTAAAAAGTTGATTCACAGATTCTTGTACGTTTAGTTTTGCTTCTGCATCTTTTAATTGGTTCGATACAGTTTCTTTTGTGGTTTGGATAGCAGCAGCTTCTTGTGGAAGTTCTGATTGGTCGATGCCGTAGTCGTCTGCTGACAACTTGACGGAAGATAATCTGCTGGAGAGTCTAGAGGTCTCGTCCTTTGTTGCTTCTGGTTTCAGAAAAACTTTCTCTTTTGTGCTATATAAATTGTCTGCTTCTTGTGATAAAGAAGCTAAGGTATCTTTTTGATCGAGGATGGCAGATTCAGCATATGCAATGCGTTGTTCGTGCTGTTTTTGGTTATTTATGTAATAGCCAAATCCACAAATCACCGCCGCGCCTAATCCTACCGCAGTAACAGCGAATATTTTAACAAGCGGTTTCTCCATATATTCACTCCTAATCATTTATTATACATGAGTAAAAAAATAAGTGCTTTTTCATAACATAAAAATCATCCATCTCAAGTATAAACGAATCAAAAAATTAAATAAAGAACTTTCTTAAATATAATCATTAAAAGGGCTCTATGTAATCTTACCATAAACTTCTTTTTTATTAAAGAATTGCCAAATTTAAGATTAAAACGAACAATAAAAAAATAACACTTTACAGATTTTAACTATGTAAATTCTTTTTTATCAACCGTTTTGTTTTTTTACACAAAAAAATAAAATAACAATATTAATAATTAAGGCTCTATAATTTTCAGTTGTCTCTCTCTACCAACACTAAATGTCGAAGAGCCTTTCTTTTTTGCACCTCGGACAATAGAGAGGAAAACCTTTCATTTCAGTATTTTCTTGTATCATTGTTCAGGTTTTATTGCCGCAGACAGGACAAAGTATTCATTGTTGCTTACTCATTTCTATTATCCTTTGTTTGAAATAATTTCTTATTCATTTTTTTACATTATATCTGCCTATGCAAAACTGTATTACCCATATAATTACAAAAATTAAAGCGAAAATACCTAGATAGATTAAAAATCCAACAACACTATGTTCCATCCAATATGCAAAATAAGCGATTGGTAACATTATTACTGAAATAATTGAAAAGTAAATTCCTGTCTGCTTTACAATGCTCCAACTATCCATTTCCCATATTAATGAACTTGCTGCAAATCCTGCACCTAGTGCCCCACAAAGAATTGTTTGGAAAATGACAGCATTGATTTCATTCCCCATAATTGATATGAGTTCGGGTACACAAGGCGAGTAATGTCCATTTGCCCAACCAAGAGAAATCAAGATCGTAATTAAATAGCCCATTGTAATCCCAAGCGGAATACCTAAAAGACTACGCTTAATAATGTTCTTTTTCATAAAATTCACCTCATATTCCTAATACCTTTTTTAGTTTTGGAACATAGTGTCTGGATACATATGTTGTTATTCCATTTGATAATTTAACGCAAATTGTACCTGTAAAACTCAAGTCAAAATTATTGACTTTTTTTAAGTTAATAATTTCCGAATTTGATATACGAATGAATTGATTGGAAGGTAGTCGATTTTCTATCTCATATAACCTAAGTCGAAGAATATATTCCCCTTTGTTAGTAACCGCATAAACTTTTCCAGAATTTGCATAAATGCGAATCAAATCTGTCTGTTCCAATATTTCAATTTTTTCATCTTTAAAACCCGAAATTATTTGTGAGGCATTTTCTGAAATTTTTTTTACAATATTGCTCACATCTTCTGTCATTGAAGCAGTCAGTATGATTACTTTGGGGTCGATACATGAACTGTCAATTTTAATCTCGACCTGCATGATAATCACCTCTTTCTTTTTTACAATGCCATTATAGGTAAAGCAGATAATAGTTTCAATGGATTTGCGATAGTTGGTTGATTTCAAAACACAACTGGTCAGAAAATCTTTCTGATTTTTATATGAACAACGTCAGAGGGGTCTCCTTGCCGCTTTTTTCACTTATGCAAAGATAATTTCGTTGTCTACAATTTCCTTTGAACACGCATGTATGTTATTCATTCTCTTCGTCCACTCTAATAATCTATTGGTCTTTTTTCTTCTGTTTCGATTTGTACAAGATCTCCACTAGCATTTTTCTTGAACCAGTTCAGCAAATGCTTGTGTATTGCCAATTCGTAAACAAGAAACAATCAATATTTTTTTAACGTTTCTACTTCTTCTTGATTTTTTCTTATCATTTTAGGTAAAGTAATAAATCTAACAATAATGAAGCTTATAAACGCTATTAAAAAGTAGTGCTTACTACTGGTATAGCAATATTTATCCTAGGACTTTCAACACTCCTCAGGTTTACGACGAACCTTACGGAAGTGTCTTTATTCCAGATTCAAATCATCGCTTTTTATTGACTATAAAAACTATTTTAGAAATTTTGTCGTTCAATCTATTATACTAAGATGCTATGGCACATCTAAATCTGCTCCTTGAAATGTTAATATACTGATAGAAACTATTATATTTTCAAGGAATAATTTCTTTCTAACTAAAAGAACTTTATAATTTAGAGTAAAAAAACTCGTTTAGTTAGAAAAATGGAAAGGGGACTTTTTTATTTGACTTTAAATTTTAAAATTGCTTCTATTAATTTCGTTTCTAGTTGTCTTAACATAAATTCATCCATATACGTGGTTAATCTTCCTGCTTCATCAAATTCCTTTGATAAACACAAACTAACCATATACTTATTATAATGTTTAAGTATAATTTTTATCGAAATCGGATCTCCATCTACAGCAGATAAAACAATCGATATTGGAACTAGTGAGTAGTAACTTTTTCTTTTTTCTACCATAGAGCATACCTCGTTTTTAATTGTTCAATTGCTTTTTTCCGTTGATACCAAATACCACTAGTACTCATGTTAAGTATTCTCGATATCTCTGAATCGTTAAACCCAGCAAAATAATAAAGTAAGACAATTTTTCTTTTTACTTCTGATAATTCATCAATTGCTGATGACAATCTTTGGTCTGAAACTAGTATCTCCATTCCTAGTAAAATATATCTACTTAGATTGTCAAACTTAGTCTGAGGATACTTGCTTTCATTAGTACTATTTAAAGTTTCTTCTCTTTTTTTCATTAAAGAGTTTCGTTTTCGTATGTTTTTTGTTTCATTTTTTAAAACTTTTTTACAATAAGCATCAAATCCATTGAGGCATTGATTTCATTATTTTCCCTCGCATTCTTGTATTTTTTTACAAAAAAAAGCAACCTAAGAATTCTTTCTTAGATTGCTTTTTCCTGTCTATTTTATTAACTCTGTACTCAAATAAACATACCTATGACTTCAACGACATCAATATAAGCATACTGAATAATTCGTTCTGTATTAGGAATATCTTTTCCATTCTCATATTTATCTATTGACCATTTTGTAATAGATGGATAAAAAAGTTTACCGAAATCTATCCTTTCTAAACGATAGTCCCTTCGAATTTTACGAAATCTAACCCCCAGCATAGAAGAATCCAATTTTTCAAATTTTCTAATCTTCTTTCCCTCTCCTAACATATTTCTATAATCTTCTCCATATAAGAGAGCAGGAACAGTTGTCCCACCAAGGTAAGCAACGTTCATCAATCTTTCCACATCAGGAATATTTACACCTTGTTCCCATCTATTAATCACATTTTTTCTAGCTGGACAAGTGAAGTTTTGACCAAATTTTTCTAAACTCTCTCCTCTATTTTTTCGAATAGTTTTTATTCTGTTTCCCATCAAGTTTTTATTAATACTCGGAAAATTTAAAGAAGCATCACCTAACTTAGTATCTATCAAACTTTCATTACCATCGTTTAACAAAAATAATGCAATTTTTCTTTGCATCTCCTTTGAGAGTTTTCTCCTTCCATTTAAAATATAACTTAATAAAACTTCACTAATTCCGATTTTATTTGCTAAATCTTTGTTAGATAAATTTTTTAAATCCCTATATTCTATTATTTGGTTAATCATATGACTCAAATTCTCTACTTCATTTTTTAACAATGAATCTACATTCAGAGCCTTGCTTAGCGCAATATCTACATTTTTTGAAATTCTTCTTGAACCATTCTCATACTTGACTAAAGCACTTTGAGAAATCCCTGTTAACTCAGATAGTTTCTTTTGAGTCAACTTTTGTTCTTTTCTTAAAGATTTTAAGATATTCCCAGTATTATTTTCAAAAATAAAAAGCACCTCCTTAATGAGCCGACCCCCAAAAGTTAGACCTAGAAATCTAACTTTTGGAGGTTTTTTTGTATGGCAAAATACAGTTTTGAATTTAAACTTAAACTTGTTCATGACTACTTATCTGGTCAAGGAGGTCTAAGGTTTCTCGCAAAGAAGTATGGGTTTAAAGATAGTTCTCAAATAAGCAAATGGATAAATGCCTATAAAGAACTTGGTGAAGAAGGACTACTTCGCAGTCGGAAAAATAAGAATTACTCTGTTCAATTTAAGCTAGATGCGATAGAGTTATATTTAACAACAGAGTTGTCCTATCAAGAAGTAGCTAATCTTCTAAAAATGAACAATCCATCATTGATTGCGAATTGGCTTAGAACGTATCAGAAGTTTGGTATAGAGGGACTCTCTAAACAGAAAGGACGTCCACCTACCATGTCTAAAAAGAAACGAAATGAACCCCAACCAATACCAAGTGAACGATCTCAAGTAGAGAAACTAGAAAAAGAAAATAGAATGTTAAAAATTGAGAATGCCTATTTAAAAGAATTGAGGAGACTGCGTTTAGAGGACGAACAAAAAATGAACGAATCGCACGAATCATTCACAGTCTCCGAAGACACTTTCGATTAAAAGATATTTTGGAAACCCTAAGGTTTCCAAAATCTACTTACATGTACTGGCAAAAACGCCTCGACAGAACAGCTTCAACACAAATCATTGAAGAAGAGATTCAAGCGATTCGTAAAAAACATCAACATTATGGCTATAGAAGGATAACCCAAGAATTGAAACGACGTGGATTTCAAGTGAATAAAAAGAAAGTCCAGCTATTAATACAAAAGTTAAAGTTACAAGTCAAAGCTTTTACTAAGAAATCCAGAAAATATAATTCCTATAAAGGAATCGTTGGTAAAATCGCTAAAAATTTAATTCGTCGCCGATTTAAAACCTCTGTTCCTCATCAAAAAATTACAACTGATACAACTGAATTTAAGTACTTTGAAGCAGATAACGCAGGCATCTTTCGTCAGAAAAAACTATACTTAGATCCATTTATGGATATGTATAATAGTGAAATTCTAAGCTATAGCCTTTCTACTCAACCAAATGGTAAAACAGTTATGGAAGGTCTGAAAGAAGCAATTTCTCAAACAAATGATTGTCCCTATCGGCGCACCTTTCACTCTGATCAAGGCTGGGCTTATCAAATGAATGTCTATATACAAACATTAAAGGACAACCATATCTTTCAAAGTATGTCTCGAAAAGGAACCTGTTTAGATAATTCTCCTATGGAGAATTTCTTCAGTATCCTAAAACAAGAAGTGTACTATGGAAAAATCTATCAAAGTCAAAATGAATTGATAGAAGCAATTGAGAACTACATTTATTATTACAATCATCACCGAATCAAGGAAAAACTTAACTGGAAAAGCCCAGTAGAATTTCGACAATTCAATCAAAAAACTGCATAAAAATAGAGTGGATTTTTCCACTCTATAAAAAGTCTAACTTTTTGGGGTCACTACATAATGAGATGCTTTTATCCTACACTGATAGAAAAAAATCTTCAAGAAAATATTCCAATTTTGTTAATTTTTTTATAGCTGTGACAGTCATATAACAGTTTAAATTTTTTTAAACAGCAAAATCACGTTTTTTAAACAACTCGAAACCCTTTATTTAATAGGCTTTTTTATTGATAACAAGCTATTTCACGTTATCCTGTTCATCCATAGGAGATGTTCCTAACCAGCTTCGTTTATTAATTGGGTTTCCAAAAGGATCTGAACCGTCTTGTGTCATAGTGTGCCAGTATGCTACAGCAAATCTTAAATGTTCTTTCATAGTCTTTCCCATAATTATTTCTTCTGGGTTATAGTGTCGAAATGCGTACATATTTTTTGTGTTAGTTCCTTCATATTTAATTTTTCCGATATTTGAGAAGTAAGCCATGTTAAAAGTCTCCTTATCATCTTTAAAATAGCTATTTCAATTCTATTAATAGTTTTATAATTTATATACTATTGAAAATTGATTAGCCAGAGGTTATTTTAATTTTTTTTTACTCTTCCTCAGTAATTTGTAACTTCGGTATTTTAATACTTTCGGTACCTATTTTCAATAAATGTTCTATAAGATTTTCCTCGTCTATGGCAAAGAATGATTCTAAAACCATTCCTAGATTAACTCCAGTTATTACCTGAATTCTTGAATCTTTGCTTGACATCATCATAGCCGCATTTGCTGGAGTTCCACCCATCAGATCTGCTAAAATTACAATTCTTTTTGCATCATTCAAAGTCCCAATAATTTTATCTAGTTTATTTAAGGTTCCTTCAATACCATCATCAATTTTCATAGAAACAACAGGATAATTGATTTGATCTCCTAAGATCATTTTAGCTGAATTCAAAATTTCTTTTGCCATAAAGCCATGGCTCATTAAGATTACTTCGTTGGTCATCATGATCTCCCTTACAATATATCTTTTAAAAAAGTCTTTTTATCATCTGGTGTCATAACTGTTGTTATTTCAATATCTAGACTTAATAGTTTCTCAAAAGCAGATCGTTCTTCATCCGTGACACTAATATTTGGTCTTAAAACAGAAGTATTATTACGATTTGACATATTACCAACATTAATTCTTTTTATTTCTAAATCATTTTCAATAAATGGTAATAAATCTACGGGTGATTTGACAATCATTAAAACATTTTGTCCTTCATATTTACCATTTTTAATATTACTAATAGCTGTTTCTTCAGTTATGATAGATGAGGAAATTCCAGCTGGAACTGCCATTCTTAAAACCTGCTTTTGTAAATCATTTTTAGCAACACTGTCGTTCACTACCATTAAACGTGTTACTCCCAATTTATTACTCCACATTGTAGCTACTTGACCATGTATTAAGCGATCATCAATTCTAATATTGTTAATGCCTTTCATTTCCATTGAAAATGCCTCCCATAAATTATTTTATTTTAAAATACCTAGAGCAGCTAAAATAATTGACAATACCATAACACCAAGAATTAAATAAATAGGTTTAACGTTCTTCTTTAATGCCCAGAAAACTAAACCAACTAATAATGCAGGCAATAAACCGGGCATTATTTGATCCAAAATATCTTGACCTTTCATTGAAAAATTACCCTGTTTAAAGTTTAAAGCAATATTCGCTTTAACAACTGAAGGTATTAATGCTCCTACGACCATTAAACCTAAAATCGAAGTTGACTCAGTTAATAATTTCAAACTTTTTTCTATAGTAGCAATTAATTTTGTACCTGAGGTATATCCTGCATTGAATAATGGAATACTAATTAATTTTAGCGCTACACTTACAACAATCCATAATAAAATTCCTACAGGACTACCATCAATTGCCATATTTGCTGCAATAGCACCAAAGATAGTCCAAGGAATAACTACAAATAAACTATCGCCCAAACCAGCTACTGGACCCATAAGCCCCGTCTTAATAGACGTTACAGCCTCTTCTGTATTTTCGTCAGCATTCTCTTCCATTGCTACATTAATGCCTAAAATGTAAGGTGCCACCCAAGGATTAGTATTAAAAAATTGTAAATGATTTAACACAGCTTTTTGTAATGCTTCTGGTTTATTTTTGTATGCTGTTTTTAAAAATGGTAACACTGCATAACAATATGCTAAAGCTTGCATCTTTTCATAATTAGAAGAAACTGAGCTTGTAAAAAACCATCTCCACAAAACACTTTGTTTAGTCTTTGTATCAACACTTAATTTTGTTACTTCAGTATTATTCATCGTCATCCATACCTCCTGCTGTATTAATTACAGTATTAATTACAGTATTCTTTACTAAATTTTGACTATTTTTTTTATAAATTATTAATGCAATAGCTGCACCTACAAGAGCTACTCCTAATAAAGGTATTTTCATGTAAACAGCCATTACAAATCCAATAACAAGATAACTGAAATATTCTTTTGCAGGTAAATATCGCAGTAGTAACCCGATACCAACAGCTGGTAATAATCCTCCGGCAACAGTTAATCCATTAGTTAGCCACTCTGGAGTATACGATAAAATTGTATTAATTAATGACGGACCGAAAATTACTGCCAATGCTACTGGTATACCTGTTGTTGCTGCTGTTAAAAATACACCAAACATTTGCATTTTGGTAATCATACTATAATCACCTTTTTTCACACCTGCTTCAGCTTTGTGAACCATCCAGATACCAATGGTATTTCTTATAACATCTAGTTGGACCATCAACAAAGCTACTGGTATGCCAATAGAAATCCCTACAGATGGTTCTTGTCCAGTAGTTATTGTAATAAAAGTTGCTACGATACTTGCTGTTTGATAGTCAGGGATTGAAGCTCCTCCAAAATTACTTATTCCCAAAGATAGTAACTGTAAAGTACCGCCAATAAATAAACCTGTTGATATATCACCTAGGATTAATCCTGTAACAAAACCTGCTGTTACAGGTTGATAAGTTCCAAACATTGTTGAGTTTTTTTCAAAGTTAATAAAAAATCCATACAGTACAATTAACACTAATTGAAGAATACTTGCTTCCATTAATTTTCCTCCTTAATTACATCAAATAATTTCGAAAATTTACTTTTTTCACTCGTTTTGATAAAAATTGGGATTTGTTGGATGTCTGCTTCTACTACCACTGTCTGTCCACCATCAAAGTTTTCTCTTGTCCATAGGTTTGTCCAACTTTCACCTTTTGGTAAATAAACTTCTCGACTGGTTTCTTTATAATTTTCAATTGGCGCAACGAGGATCGCGTCTCCAAATAAATAGGTATCCTCAATATTCCATGTATTCTTATCCTGTGGATATTCATAAAATAATGTTCTCATAAGTGGATCGCCAAACTCATGGGCCTGTGTCATCAATTTGCTAATATAAGGTTTCAATTCTTCTCGTATTTTTATATATTTCGTTAGTATTTGTTGTACTTCCTTACCATAAGACCAAATTTCATTTGGAGCTCCAGTAACCATTGATCCTCCCCCATGATCAGATAATGGTTTACTATGTGGTAAGCGATCACCATGCATTCGTAAAACTGGTGAAAATGTTGCATATTGGAACCAGCGAACTAGCAATTCTCTAAACTCAGGATCTTTAGGATCTCCTCCATGAAATCCTCCAATATCTGTTGTCCACCAAGGTAAACCAGCCAATCCAACATTTAATCCTGTATTTATTTGATTACGAAAAGCTTCAAAGCTGGAATCAATATCTCCTGACCATAACAAGGCTCCATAACGTTGAGCCCCTGCCCATCCGCCTCTTACAAGTGTAACAACTGATTGATTATTTCCTAAACCTTCAGAAATCATTGATAGATAGTCAATTGGATATAAATTTCCAATTTGTAAATCAGTTCCCTTTTTATATCGATAATTATCGAAATCATATACAGAATACCCAGGCTCAGCTACATCTAACCAAAAGTATTTAACACCTTTGTTAACATAATTCTTTTTAATAAGGCTCCAAACATATTCTCGTGCTTTATCATTAGTCATATCAACAAAAATTGTATTCCCTTGAATTTGCATTGTTAATCTAACGCCACGATTTACTTTCACTAAGTAGCCATTTTCTAGATATTCATCAAAGTTCATTGCATCAGTTTGTACAGTAGGCCATATGGAAATAATCGGCTCTACATTATATTCATCTCTTAATGCTCTTAAAAAATTTTCAGGTTGAGGCCAATATTCTTCATCAAATCGATATTCACCTTGTTTAGGCCAATGGAAATAGTCAATAGCGATAGTTGAAAGCTTTATTCCCAAAGCACAGTATTTTTTTACAACATCCATTACTTCATTTGGAGATTGATAGCGTAGTTTACTTTGCCATAATCCCAATAAGTTTTCAGGCATTTTAGGAACTTTACCAGTTAAATCACTATAACTTCGAAGTATCTCTTTTGGGGTATCGCCCGCAATTATTACATAGTCAATGTAATTAGTAGAAGCCATTTTCCATCGAGTCATGTTTTTAGCAAATGATACTTCTCCTATACCCGGATTATTCCATAAAAAACCATATCCTAAACTCGATACATAGAATGGTATAGATGCTTGTGAGTTTCTTTGAGCTAACTCTAGAACTGTATTCTTCAAATCAAGATAGGATTGTTGGTATTGTCCCATTCCAAAAATCTTCTCTTTTGTTTCAGATTCAAATCTAGTTGTAACTTGAAAACCACTTTGTAAATTAGAGCGGTATTCTCTAGACTTTAACTTCAACGTCGAATTAAAATCTTTAGTGATTTCAACTGTACCTGCATCTTCACTTCCATCATCATGCTTGACAGCTCTCAATCTGATAAACTCTTTTAATAGCACTTCATTTTTTTCATTATAAAAGGTCAATCGATCCCGATGGTCTAACACAACTCTAATTTTCCCGTTTATTAATTCCGTCTTATTTTCGTCTTGATTTATTATGACTGTACCTGAAGCATTAGGCTCACCAATTAAAGAATTAAGTCTATTTTCAAAGTTCATATCTGCAAATGATCTGACTCTAACAGCATTTTCTCCCCAAGCTTCTACAATCAATAATTCATCATCAAAGGCTCTCGAAAAAGATTTTGGTGTAACTTCAATCACATCTTCCATCCCGCTTTCAATTTCTTCTTAATTAGTTTGTGTAAGATCACAACACTAGTAATTGCAACAATACAAACGCTTTCATATGCATGCTCTTTTTTCGTGCCAATAAAATGTTATCAATTAATTTGTTTTCACGATAAACTAATTAACTAAAAAAAATAAACACAAAATAATAAGCAACAATGACTTGAAATTTATTCGTTAGCACGTTAAACTAATTAATAAATAGACTATAAAACAAGCTCAATAAAATGTCAACTGTAAACGCTATATTTTTTTATTGTAAATTGATCTTTTTTAGCAAACAAAATTCTTAAATTTTAGTTGTAGCTAAATTATTCTAACTAAGGAGAGAAAAATGATTTCAAGTAAATACACTATTAGAGAACAAAATGAAGCTCAAATTCTTAATCAAATTATAAAACATAAAGAAATATCTAGAGCAGAATTAAGCAAGATAACCTCTTTAAACAAAGCATCTGTTTCATCAATTACAAACAAATTAATAAACGATGGACTCATCATTGAAAAAAGGGTCGGGGAAGCTACAAATCGAGGAAGAAAGCCTATTATGCTGACCTTTAACGGTAGTTCCTCAGGTTTAGTAATTGCGATTGATTTAGGATATAACTATATAGACGGAGCATTAGCTTCTTTAGATGGAAAAGAAATTCACAGGGTTCAACTTATTGATACTTATGTTAACAAAAAAAATGTACGAGACTTAATCCACAAAGTATTCAATCAGCTTACCTCTAGTTATCCTCATACCCACCATGGCATAGTAGGTATGGCAATAGCTCTTCAAGGACAAGTTCTAAATAATAAAATTATCAGTACTTCTTACAATGATCTTGCTGAAATCAACCTAGTAGAAATGTTAAACCAAGAATACAACTTCCCGGTATTCTTACAAAATGAAGCTAGTTTATCGGCATTGGGTGAATACACTTTTTCGTCAGATATTGAAAACTTAGCATCCATTAGTCTACATAGTGGTATTGGTGTTGGACTTGTAAAGAATGGTAAATTAGATGTAGGCAATAAAGGTTATGCTGGACAATTAGGACATACTATTTTGTTTCCAAATGGCAGAAAATGCACTTGTGGAAATAACGGTTGCTTAGAAAAATACTGTTCTACACAAGTAATTTATCACGAAATTTCGAAAGAGAAAAAGCTTAATAAAATAAATTCAGATATAGTTTCAAGTCTATATAATAATAAGGAATTAAAAGTTGTTGAAATGATTGAACAATATGCCTACTATTTATCCATTGGCGTTAATAATACAATCATGTTAGATGCACCTGAATTAGTAATTTTCAATAGTCCATTAACAAAGAAAATTCCAGATATGATAAACATCATTCAGAGAAATTTAAGTAATCAGTTTACAAAAGACGTACCTGTTATTAACAGTCCTATTGAATGGAATCCTGTAATTAGTGGTGCTATCTCACTTTCAATTCAAAAATTTTTAAATATAGAACAACTAAAACTCGGTAATCCAAATAAAAATTAATTTAAAAAATATTTTGCTAGATACAACTCTTGCTTTTAAGTTGAGTTGTATCTAACTTTAAAGAGTAATTTAATTAATGATCGACAAAATATTATCGAAACTCTTTAGTTAAAACTATATAATTATCCCTATTGTGTTAGTGGTGTTATTTACACAATGGTAATTTAAAAAATACTTTCATTATCAATTTATTTTTTGAATTATCGAGGCACTATATCCCAACTCTCCTTTCCTACGATTAGTCAAGAGAAATAACGAAGAAATTTTCTAATATTTTTTCTTGTTAAGAAAGCGAACACCTTTTCCACACTAAATAAACTTCTCGAAACCTCTCGCTTAAATTTTTTATTTGAGAGAGAATTGTGACAAACTAATCTTACCTTATTTGCCCATTTAGAACGTGTACGAATAATCGTATCTAGTCCCTCTCCTAATCATAGTATGGAGACACCATTGTAGTTTGTTCATACAAGTTGCAATGGAAACCTTTTCTTTTTTTGGAAAGATTTTTTTAGTTAATTAAATAGATAGATAATTCCAAAAATCGTACAAATAAATATACCTACTAAAAATTAACTTTTAATAAAACAAACTTTTCGTTACATTAAGTTACGGTTCTTCTTTATGAAAAGAATGAACGAACAAATAGCTGATTTATAGGAATTTTCTTTCAATACACTTTGCCATGATAGTTGTTTTTCAGCATGCATTAAAAATTCATCAAAAGAATGACAGTTATTTGTTTCTACCCATGCCATCATCTCACCTAAAATATCTAGTCGTTTCATCGTTTTTCCTTTTCTACCTTAGTTTTTATTGTTTTTAATTAACCAATGGCCATTTAAGAAAATTTAAAATTTCAACAAAATAAGAATATGAAAAAAGAGTCTACATTCTAAAATAGTTATTACTTCTATGGCTATTAGGAACAAACATTCTTATATGTTCTTCTTGATATCCTATATACATCTTATTCCTACTAATAATTATGGGCACTCTAAGCATGTTTGGATTTTCTACAATCATATCTAAGACAGAGTACAAATTTTTTTCATTTAAATCACTATGCTTTATAGTCCTTTTTAATACATCATCCAATCCATTATCGGTTAAAATTAGTATCTCTTTTAATTGTTCTCTCGTGATTCCAACATGGTTTAGCTTAATTTCAAGATATGGAATCATACGTTCACTAAACCATTTGACTGCTTTTCTAGAAGAAGTACTACTGTTATTCGTGTATATTTTAATGTCCATTAAATCATTCTCCCTTCTGAACTATAAAGAATACCTAACGTAAGAAAGTATTAATTTTCTAGTTGTCCTAAAACAATTTAGGTATAACTGTATTACTTATGAATACAATTATACCTAAATTTCTCTATCCAATTCCTCTGTAATAAATCTGTAAATTTTCTTATCAAAAAGCAAATATAGGAGTCTTTTAATAGTATAAAAAAGAATAAGCTTAAGTTTTACAACTACAATGCAAACTATCTAACAATAGATATATTTATTATTCTCAATTGATTTTTACTTTCAACATTACCTAAACTTCTATAAATTAGTCTTTACAATAATCTCTAATTAACTAAGATTTTAAAGATTTTTGAAATTCTATTTGTATACTATCTAGTAGATTGGGGCTTTCTAGCGTTTTTAAAATAAATAGACCAATAATTACTGCTCCTGTTCGAATAACATGATTAATTTGGTTAGGAGATTTCATTATGTCGGTAACTTCTTTTGTGTGCAAAGAAAACTCTTTGTCTGATATGGCAATCATAGGATGAAAAGCGGGGCAAATATAACTAACATTCCCTATGTCTGAACTCCCAGTCGAGTTACCAATCGGTTCCATAGAATGAGGCAAATTAATCTCTTCCATAATTTCATTGATAGCAGCAATTCCTGGAATATTCCAGTTCATATCATCAAAATCTTCCCCCGTTTTTTCATAAAACAAATTTGTATCAGTTGCTATAGAAGCGCCTTTTAAACAATTAATAATCTTTTTAAAGTTTTCTGATAAGTCATATTTGCTTGAATGCCGCATATTGATAACTAATTCTGCTTTGTCAGGAATTATGTTAGAAGCTACTCCCCCTTCTTTTAAAATATATGAAACTCTACTACCATCCTTCATTTGCTGGCGAGCCATATCGATAGCATGACAAGCCAATAATGCTCCATTTAGTGCATTTTTACCTTCCCAAGGCGCCGCAGCTGCATGTGCATTTTTACCAGTAAAAGTAGCACAAATTTCACTTAAAGCTAAAAAGCGACAAGCTGGCCATGTTTGATTACTATTCATATGAATCATCATTACAAATGCATAGTCGTTGAAAACACCAGCATGTGCCATTGTGATTTTATCACCAATAACTTCTTCATTTGGTGATCCAATTAGATCAATAGAAGCTGATATTTCTTCGCCCATTTCTTTTAGCGTCAAGGCAGCCAACAAGCTTAAACTCCCACTTGCACAATGCCCACATGCATGACCAATTTCCGGCAATGCGTCATATTCCATAATTATTCCAATTTTAGGATCGCCAGGTCTTCCTTTAACGACATGAGCAATAAAAGATGTTGAAATTCCTGCAACTTTTTCTTCGATTGAAATACCTTTGTTTTTTAGAATTTCTACAATTTTTTCTACTGATTTAAACTCTTGACCAGAAATTTCTGGATTCATAGCCAGGTAATTGTTAAGGTTATAAGCTATTTCCTCGTTTAAATTTAGTTTTTCTAAAAATTTAGTTTTCATAAGGTTCTCCTTTCATTTATAAAAAAACTAGCTCGTTATAATAGCTACTGTTAAAACGACATTAACAACAATGAAAATTATTACTAATAATTTAGCTGTGAATTTAAGCCATGTTGTATACTCAATACGTGCAATACTTAAGACCCCTAACATGATTGCGGATGCTGGACTAATTAAATTCATCGTTCCAGAACCTGCTTGAAAAGCTGTAATGATTAAATCCTTTGGTACGTGGACAAAGTCACCTAGATTACTCATTATTCCCATACTAGCAGATGCTAATCCTGAAGTAGAGTAAATCAGAAAACTCATTGGAATATAGAATACATAAGTTAAAATTATAAATAAGACTGGTGGTAAACTACTTAGCGTAGTTTCTCCAAAATTTAGTATCGTCGCTGTAATCATACCGTCATTCATGACTACCTGAACTCCCCGAGCAACAGCTACTATCAATGCGACTTGAAGCATATCTTTTGATCCGTTTATAAAGTGCTTAACAATATTTCCCTCATTCATCCCATACATGTAACCAATAAAAACTGCCATTAAGATAAATAAAATCGTAATTTCTGTAAAATACCATTCACCAAAAGCAGGAAAATCTGTACCAATTAGTTTACCCAAAAATGGAATATTAATAACGAAATCACGTAAGTTCATAAAAAAAGAAAATTTGCTATTAATTGTCTGCCAAGGTATTAACCCTAGAATCATAACAATAAATGTTAGAATAAACAAAAAGATTACTTTCTTCTGTTTATTATTTATAATGTTAATCTATTGAAGTTTAAAGCTGGCAATGTCATTCTTTCTTGATGCATAAACCAATGACTTTTTAGGATCTTTTTCAATTTTTTGTGCATAACGGTAAACATATAGAATTGCAATTGTTGTTAATACGACCCATAAAATTAATCTCCATAGAATTCCTTGGCCAGGCGATATGCCAGCTGCTTGTGATGCTACACCAGTAGCAAAAGGATTTACCGTTGAAGCAAGAACTCCGACTGTCGAACCAATCAAAATAACCCCAACTGCCACCAAACTATCCAATCCTATACTATACATAACTGGTAAAAGTAAGGGATAAAACGCTAATGTCTCTTCAGACATTCCAAATGTTGTTCCTCCTAAAGAGAATAGTATCATTAGAACAACGATGAGCCTTTTTTCTTTTCCATGATATTTTTTTACTATAGAACTAATTCCAGCATCTAAAGATCCTGTAGAATTAACTACTCCTAAAAATCCTCCAAGTACTAAAATAAACAATGAAACAGGCATAGCAGCAGAAGTTTTGTTATCTCCGAGCATTCCAACAACAGGTGCTTTAACAATATCCCAAAATCCTTGCTGATTTTGGGTAACATGATGAAAAGTTCCTGGAATAATTTTATTGATGTGCTCCATTTCATACTGTCCAGCAGGAATAATCCATGTTAAAATAACCATAAATAGGATAATACTGAATAAAATCGCGTAAGATGATGGCATTTTCTTCATATTTTTCTCCTTTCATTATTAATATTTTTAAAGTAAGCGTTCTCTTTAGAATTATATCGCAGATTGTCAATAGAAATGCTAAACTTTTTTATTACAAATATGTTACAGAGTTTTTCTTGTTAAATGACAAGATCTTAGGGATTTTTACACTTTTTAAACATGACAAAATAGAGGGTGCCTGTTTGATAATTTTTTTCACCCCCAATTTATGAAACTATTCAATTATGTAACTCAAGCATCAGAATAATAAACTTGTTCTGGTGTTTGATAATTCAAAACTTTTCGTGGTCGAGTATTAAGCATATACACATATTCTTGAATTTGTTCTTGTGTATACGTACCAATATCTACACCTTTAGGAACATACTCACGTAATAAACCATTCGTGTTTTCGTTTGTTCCTCGTTGCCAGGAAGCGTAAGGATCAGCAAAATAAACTTCTGTCTGCAAGTTTTGTTCGATCTCAGAAAAATTGCTAAATTCTTTACCGTTATCTGCCGTAAGCGTATGAACGACTTCATCAGATAGTACACGTGAAATTTCGTTTGCCACACGAGCAGCGGTTCTATCAGGAATTAATCTTGCAAATAAAAAGCGACTTTTTCGATCAACTATGGTAAGCAAGCAACTCTTGGTTCCTTTACAACCCACAACGGTATCTAATTCAAAGTCTCCAATACGTTTTCTATCCCGCGCTTCTTTAGGGCGATCACGAATGTTTTTCCCGCCCCTCATTCTATTAACATCGGTCCGGCGCTTATACTTTTCCCCTTTTCTGCGTAACACTATCACATTTCCGTTGACTAAATCACCTTTTCTAAGCCAACGATAAATAGTTTTATGACAAACGAAGGAATCCTCGGGAGTTCGATAAGTTCCAACAATTTGTTCAGGTGACCAACCCTTTAATAAATCAGCTTCAATTTTTTGTTTCAACGTTAGTGAATATTTCGAACGATTTTTCTTTTGTGTTTTTCTCGTATCGGCTTTGATTTGTGCTAACGAAGGGTTATATACACCTTGTTCATTCGCGTTTCTTTTTATCTCACGAGAAACTGAAGAAACAGAGCGTCCCAAAAGCTCTGCAATCGCTGAATAACTTTTACCTTCCCTTAAAAAAGACGCTATACACGCCCGTTCATCTATGTTAAACTGTTTATAGTTCAAAAAGAGAACTCCTTTCTGTGGTTTAGTTTGGTTTATGGTGATTCAAACTATACACAAAGGAGTTCTTTTTTTCTAGTCTTTTTTATCATTTAATTCTTAAAATAACTTGTTTCAACTTAAAATAAAACATTTATTGTGCATAATTATTATCTATTGTTTCTTAAACAAAATTAATCCAAGTCTAACAGACAAATCACGACATCTTTCAGATAAAAAACACCATCACACAACAAAAATCCTAAAATCAGCCATGCTATTGATCTTGTTTCTATACAAAATTTCATCAAAAAGTACGTAGTTACAAGAGTTATTCCGCTAATAAAAAATCGCTTGACCCTTCTTTTATTTTTCATCTTTATTTACCCCTTGCTTATTTTTAATGAGATCTTCAATAAACAATTTGCACAAAATATAAAAACATAGTGACACTCTAAGAAGAAAGACAACAAACGAAATACCACGATGTATTTTAAAATAATCACTAAAAAAATAATTAATAGCAATATCTACTAGTATCCAAAATATCAATAAGAATATCCATTTCTTTTTTGACTTTGTTTTCACCACAACTCAATCCAATTCTTCCTAGTTTTTTTTATTTATTAAGTCTGATCATTTAGCTAAAACCGTTTCGGAATATAAAGTAACTAACACAAATTACTATAGTAACGTGACAATCATCCAATGCTTACTCTTGTTTCTACTTTCAAAAAAATTAATAGTTATAAAAAGAGAGTAGCTTAAGGCAGGTATATACAACTTCAAACATCAGGAATTTCTTTTTCTTCCAATAAAACAGTAATATTATTATCTACATTTGTACAAGCAAGACTCATTGTTACTGATTTTTTTAATAACACTAAAATTTGTTTTCTTCATCAATTTTGATGAATATACTGCCACCAAAACATGATAACTAAAATAATTAAACTAACCAAAATCAGTACAATATATTCTAGAAATGTAGTTTTTTTACCAGTGTGTTTTTCTCGTTCTTTAGGGTAAATGTAAAACCATTCTCTAAAATATAACCCTAGCCCTAAAATAGCTAAGATAACAATAACTAGAAGCCAAAAATATAATTCCATTAAATCACCTATCCTGTTCGAAAAATATTCAATATTCTATATAGCCTGTAGTTCCACATCTATCAATCGCATCAATTCTTCTAGCAATATAGCTCCCTGGATCAAGTACGTTTCTTATAGTTGTAGATACTAATTGTGTTATAAAATTAATACCTACAAATTGTTTTATTCCCCAAACTGTTAATTTACCAACTATTCTTCTGTTAATAAGATCTATAGCTCTTTTAGTACCAAACTTCCTTATAACCGCTCTAACAGCACCACTACCTATGCCTCCACAAATTAAACTAACTAATAGATTAATACCAGCAGCAACAACTTTAGTAGATATTCTTATCCTATATCTAGCTCTAGCAGCTAAAGCATCTTCTCCATCAATTTTATCAAAAACACTAGAATGGTTACTATCTATTTCTTCAATAATTTGTTCAGTAGCACCTTCTACATTATTATAAACATCAGATTTTGGATCAAATAAATCTAACAATCCCTGTTTATATGCTTCTGCATCTTCTTCTGTAGGCAAATCTGCTAATGCCACTTCTACATCAACAGCTTCTAAAAAATTGGTTAGTTCTTCCTGATTTAAATCTTGAATATTATCATAATCACCTTCTTCGATAGTTTCCTCAAGTTTATTTAAACGTTCATTATCTACTTCAGGAATAACAATATCATCAGAAATATCAGATAATTCTAATGTATTTTCTGCTGCTAATACTTGACTACCATCTAAATTATCGATTAAAAGATTTAAAGGAAACCCTGTGAGAGCAATTGATACTATCGATAGACCAGCAATAAATTTCACTAACATTTTCTTTTTCATATATGACCTCCTAAGTTTGATTAAAATAACTAAAAAATATCTTCGCGGCGAACGCTCTTCTTTTCGTTTAGTCGACTAGTAAAAAAACAAAAGAAAATCATTTATAATGCTCGCTAAGATATTTTTATTATACATAATTAGAGTTCTCTCATTAATCTTATTAAAGATTAATAACTATTCTTATTTAATTTTTAGCCAAACAACTATAGGAGTTGTGAAAAACTTATTTTACATGAAACAAAGAGGAAAAATGCAAGCCTGACAAACTAATCAACAATTTAACTAATATTCTTTCTTTAACGTGTAATAAGCCATCTTAGTCACTTGATTCTCTTTCACTGTTACGCTTAAAAGAATGGTCACATTGACTTTATTTTGGATACATTCTAACAAAATGGCGTATTCATCTTTAGATTCTTCTACTGGCTGATAAATATGTTTGACAACCCCTTTCGAATGTAAGGCATTGCCACTATTTTTATCATCCACATAAATCCCATTTTCTTCCGCCGCTTGTTTACTCATTAAAGGCAACAATTGCTTATTTCGGTCTTGTAAGCCCCGATAGTTCGCATAGGCTTTACCGAATTTGTTTAGAAGTTCTAAGGGGACATCAACCTCTTTTGCCTCTTCCTGGTGTGAATCAGACGTTGTGGCATTTTCTTTTAATGTGATGGAAGATTGATTTGTTGTTTCTTGTTGTTCCTCTTTTTGATCAAACGATAAAGAAGTACCCCCTTTAGCCTCTTGTTCAACTTCATAACCTGCTTTCGTGGCTTGTTCTTCTTGCGGTGCTTGACAAGCTGTTAATAGAAACATGCCCAAACACCCTAAGGCTAAACCACCTATTTGTTTACTTATTTTCATTTTGCACCTCACTTACATTATCCCCATGTATTTTTTTGTTCCTTTTATTATAGCCAACCTACGAAGAATGAAATTCTACTTATTTATCAGTTATTACCGGAGAAAAAGGAGTTTTAATTTCTTCTAGAGATTCAACTAGATTAGGTAAGGTGATTGTGAATGGACACCCGCCGTATCTGGTTTTGACGTGTAGGATTGTTGTAACTGGACAAAATCGGTCAATCACCACTCGATTAGCCTTTAACGAAGCACCTCGAAAAATAACCAGGGATTGATTCATTGTCAGACCTTCTAACGTTAACACTTCTTGATAGGGGCCAAAATGAATACTTTTAATATCGACTAAGCGTTCTTGACTGAAAGACGCATTGTTTACCCGCCCGTAAAGGATCACTCGTTGAATGTTTTTTTTGAAGAAGTAATTAATTCCTCGTGATAACCCGTAGAATGAAACAATCATTCCTCCTAACCACCAAAACAATGTAGGTATTACCAGTCCATCTCCTTTGCCCATTTGGTCAAACGCCGCAATAGAAATACTAGAAGCCGCTGTTAAAATCAATAAGATTATTATTTTTCTGAAGACCATACCTATAGCCATCCAATTTCCTAATTCCTTTAAATAAACTAAAATCAGTTTAGCGACTAAATCAAACACTGTATACACCATAAATAGCTGGCACAAGGCAAGAAATAGCTCATAATTCAAACCTAGTTGAACATGGAAATACAGACACCCTTTCACCAGAAGGAAGAAAAAAAGAAGACCTCCTACATAACGAAGGAACACGCCTAAATGGTAGAGTTGACACCACCAAAATGGCTTAGTGTAACTATTTTCTACTAAAGGACACCACCCTTTTTCATAGAGCTCATTTGAGAAATTGTCTATCGTTTCTCTGAATTCTTGTCTCACTTCTGATTTAAACAAAGTCAAAGGTAGAACCATTAACATCAATTCGAACAATCCTAACCCCGTACTTGCCATACTTTGACTGATATCTGACCAGTTAGTCTCATAACCTATCAGACGTCCGACAACTAAAAATAGGAACAGCCACAAAGTGGCTAATCCTATATAACTCATCGCTTTTATCCCTTTTCGCATACACCTATCTCCTGTCATTTATTTTTTTCGAACAATACTAGACACTTCGTTGAATTCACGCCCCCATTGCCGACTATATAAGGCACAAATCCGACCTTTTTCTGCGTTTTGTTCATAACTAGTAAACTGACCATCTTTGCCTATGCTGGCAATCACGCCCGTATGGCCGAAACTTCCAGGCGATAGCGCTTGGTGAGGGGCATAATTGATAATATCTCCCGGGCGAAGGTCTTTAAATGTTGGGTGAAAAATGACTTGCCAACCATATGAATGCCAATCATAGTCTTCCCCAATTTGCCACGCGTTCATATGACCTGAACCCATCAATTTGGGGCCACCTAATTGATCCACATAATAAGCCGTTAAGCCATAACACTCTTGATTGTAAATAGGTTGTCCGAGTTTCTTTTCTAAAGCGACAATCGTTCCCCCACCTTGGTGCGTATTTTTTAACCCTTGACCTTTAACTAAGCGATTATACCAGCCTTGCGCATTCGCAATTCTTTTTTGTTGTTCCGCTTGATTACCTCCCGTGCCTGCTCGTTCCCACTTTAGTAATAGGTCAATGGTAATGGCGGATAAGTCTTTCCTCTTACTAAAACTTTTCAATAGTTCACTATCGGAACCGTCAAAGTCCCAGGCATACTCTAATTGAATAGTTACGTCTTGCCAATCTTTTTTCTGCTTATGGGCATAGTTAAGGAGATTCACTCGACGTCCCCCGTCATATTGAAACAAACCAAATGCGTACCCATCAACAGCGGGATCTTTAGCCCACGCTTCCTTATAAGAAAGGCTACTTTGAATCGCCTCTGGTCGTAAGCCGCTTTCTGCTTCCACATTTCCTAGCCAGGCACTAACGAATTCTTCTGTGCCCCCGTGGGCTAGCACAAAGGAAAACACTTGTTGTGCGACTCGTTCTTGTTCTGTCGCCGGTTCAAAAGCCATAAAACTTGTCTCTTTCTTCGCGCCAGAAAATAATAAAAGTGGTGAAAACAGACCCAATAAAACAAAAAAGAGACAACCGAGTTTTTTCATTTTATTCACCACTCTTCGTTTGATTAGTTACTGTTTTAGGATTTACAATCACTCTTGGTTGCGGAGACGAACTAGCCAGCGTTTCCACTTGTGGCACACTATATAGTTTTTGCGATTGATTAGTTACTATTTTTGTTGCCTGACGTGCCGCTGTTTGGTGAATTTCTGCCGATAAAAGTGGTTCGGTCGAATTCATGGCTACCTTGGACACTGACGATGGCGGATTAGTTCTATCCGTTTCACCTTTTCCTTCATAGCTTCCCATTGCTTGTTGGGTCACTCTTTCACGCATTACTTGTTGCGACAACATCACGTGACCATGCGTACCAGTGGCTTTCTGACGTTGGATCACACGTTTTAATTGTGCTTGTCGTTCAGGCGTTACCTCAAAAGGTACCGGTGCAAGACCACTAGACGGAATTTTTAAGCGGTGCGGGAGACGAGATTGGCTTACTGTTTCCGGTGGTAAGAACACTGGCATTGCGTTACGTACCCCAGGTGCCTTGGGTGCTACACTATCCGTCGTAGGAATAGGAGCTTGTCCCCCGGCTTGATTGCTTTTAGGTGGAATACCATTCGTATTTTGAGGTGGGGTGGCATTTCCACTTGACTGATTGCCAGCAGTTGCTCGTTGCGCTCCTTTTGCTTTCGTATCGGTAGCCGCTTGACTCAGCCCTTGTTTGGCTTTTACTGCTAACTGTGCGGCTTGTAACCCAGCTTTCATCTGTGGTGGAAGCAATGGAACTTTAGTAGCCGCAGACAATGTTTTGTTCGCCAATGATAACCCTTTTCGTTTAAGTTCTTGCGGCGCTTGAGCCATCTCTTTCGCTGTTTGTTGCACCGCTTGTTTTCCTTGTTTAGGCACATTGGCCACATAGCCCAAGCCCATTTTTTCAAAGAATGCCGTACGTTTTTTCCATAAAACAAACAAAGCTACAGCCTTCAATACCCCGTTCGCCAAATAAAGAGGTAACGACGTCGGCGCCACCAAACCATCAATTAAATTAAAGAGTAAGAATAAGGCCACAAAACCAATCGAAAGAAAAGCTTTACCAAACAACATCGCTACCAAATTCCCAAAGGTTTTATTCAATATCCGTTGATTTTTAGTTGGTAACAAGGCCATCATTAAATTAAAAGGTAAAAACAAAAGTAAAAAGAGGGCGACAATTTGGAAAATAAACCGGGTAAAGACCATGGTCAATAACGGAATCCCAATCGCCAAATTCCCAAAAACACTGGTGATACTCACCATTATTTTAAATGGCCCGTGTGAAATATCTAAATAACTGCGGGTATTTTTTAAATCCCCTTCTTCCTTTTCGAATTGTTTTTTAGCTTCGTCTAATTTCTCCTCTAATTCTTCGCTAGAACCGTCCACAAATTCTCGAGGATCAATGCCTAATTTTTCTAACTTCCCGACATCAGTGGTTCCATAATTCATTAATAAGTACGGTTCAACAACCGCTTTTTGAAAATAAAGCGTACTTGCCGCCTTCGTTGGATTCGCGTTAAGTTCTGTTAGTGAAACGGTTCCTGTGTCACGCCCAGATACAAACGTACCGGTTGCCTGCAGTAAAAAGCTTTCCACACTATCCGCTACATTTTCAATCGTTCGAACATAGTAACGCCCATCTTGACCACTTTGATTTTGTAGACCACCAAACCAACCAATCGCAATCACCAACACGAGTAGAAAGCGCCAGGCTAATCGTTTGGCTTCCTCCCGTCTATTCGTTAAAAATTTAAAGCCAATTGTTCCGACCAACACTAACACCAAGAAATAACCTAATGAATTCGGTTTAGAGAAATCAAACGCCGTTTGGTAAATCTTTTGAGAAAATAAAAAGAAGTCATCTAGGTAATCTAAAAAGACATTCTTTTGATACATCAAGGTCATTAACCCGTTAATGGCTTCAAAAAGTAAGGTGTTTAAACCAAACCCAATTAGACAAGTCATAGTGAACCAGTTTTGTGCCAGATCCCCTAGTAACTTAGCCAAAAAGCCATCGGTTTCAAAGAAAACCGGTAATAAGCGAGATAAATCTTTTTCTTCAATCATTCCTAGTTTCCCTCCTTTACCTGGTGCCTAGGGATAGTTCTTCCGCTTTAGAAAAGGCTGTTTTATCCACTGTTTTTAGACAAGCCGCTATTTCTTCAAATTGACAATGTACATTTAATTTGGCGACATCACCGACTAAATCACGGAACCAACACTGACCTTTAATCATATGTTGCATTTCCTTTAGATTCGTTTCATTTACTTCCAGACCTAATAACCGTAAAATATTTTCACGGTCAGTCTCTTCATCAAAACAAAACAGTAAGCCAAAGTTTCCTGTCCCATCTTCATTCAACACATCTTTAATGAATTGGGTATCTAAAATCATTTGATTTTTATAACTCCGACCCACACGTCCCATTTCTTCAATCAAAGCCGCCCCTTTTTGCGAGTTGGATAACGTCCAAGCTTCAGTGAAATAAATTGACGTATTTTTATGACGATCACGAGAACCAAATTTCACACAAAAACGGGATAAAGCAATCATCAAAGCCAATGACCGACGGTCTTCTTTCGTATAAGCCTGGGTATCTTTATCCGGTAATTTCAAATCTTTAATTTCTAAAACCGAGACACGTTTTGAAAAATCTAACCCTGGGTTTTCACCATACGAAAAAGCCAACCGCATATTGGTTGCTAAAATTTGGTGGTGTAAGTACGCCCCATATTCTTTCACTACTTCATCTGTCGCATGGGTTAATTCTTCAACGACATGTAAGGAACCAACGGTTTCTCCTGCTAATTTCCGCTGGTAGACGGTTTGAAACGCATCATGAATCGCATTGGACACTTTCGCTTCCTCTTGTCCAGTTAAATTAGGGAGTAATTCCTTTAACATGTCATCAATCGTTGTTAACATTTCTTCAGCGCGTGTTTGGAAAACAAACGGATCTAACACCCCGAAATTGGCGCTTGATTCTGCATCTAACGTCACATAATGGATTCGCCGTAAATAATCACAGAACCAAGGATACGTTTGTTGATAATAAGGATCCTTTAGCACGGCTTCAAACGCTTGTCGTTTTTCCGCCTTAGGATCCACAAACAAACACTGCACATCAAATAGGCTGGAATACAAGAAAATAATTCCAGCTAAAAAAGTTTTTCCTTTCCCACTTTTACCAGTAATGGCAATATGAGGCGTATCATACAATGCCCCAGCAATTCCTTCCGCAATCGCTAGTGGATTTAAAAACACATACCGTGACGAATATTCCACCAATTCTTGTACGGTTTGCCCTTTCAAGCTTTCGCCAACGGTATCAATACGGCCAATATAAAAACCGGAACGCATACCAATGTACTCCGCCGTGGCAAACGCATATTCACCTAATGCTTCTGCGTTACTAGACGAAATCCAACTTTTTTCAGTTAACGGTACCCCAGGCAATAGTTGGTAAAACAACCGCATTTGGTCTTTAGTCGCAAGGGAAACCCCCACTTTTCCTTGTAGGAGTTTTTGTAGGCCTTTTGCGCGTTCAAGGATCTGTTCAACGGTACGTCCATATACAACCAAGCAATCTAAATGTTTAAACAACGGTTCCTAATCATCCATTTCATCGCGTAAATATTTACTTAAAAACCGAAGAATCAAGTTCTTTTTCCCTACTTCTTCTTGATGGTAAGCCGCGTGAGATTCTTGTTCTTTTAATTTTCCTTCATTAAAATGCAACTTTAGCCCCACCATTTTGGGGTCGGACGTCTGTATTTTAGAAAGAAATTCCACTGGAAACCCTTGTTCTTCTGCGAAACGATGTAAATCTAAACCAGCCCCATGATCAGGTAAATCATAAATCGGTAAAATCTTGACATACGACGTGCCTGTTTCACTAGATAGTTTTAAAACCCCGGTGACTGTTTCCCCGTTTTCTTTTAGGAACTCGCTGCTATCTACTAACGCCTGACCGGCTTCTTGAACATCATAAAACAAGACTTCTTCTTGTACTTTATGAGGTTGATTACGAATAAAGGGAGAACGAGTATGATACAAGAGTTCTTCATGGGTCAGACGTTGTCCGCCATGTAATCTCATGGTTGTAAACAGATCTTCTTCGGCTTGTCGGACGTCATCAAAATAAGACTGCGTACTCTCAAGTTCAAAACCTAGTAATCCCATCACACCTACCGCTACCTGTTTTAAGGCGGCTTTAAACGCTGATTTCAAACTAGTCGTTTCACGATTGGATGAAATCTTTACCTCTACCAAATAGCCCCGCTCATAAATCAAGCCATTGTCTTTTTCCAATAGCGTAATACTATTGTCTAAGTAATGTTCTGCCAGCTTCTCTTCACCAGGCGCAAACATCGGTTTTAACTCTTTCGCTTTACTATGCATATCTAGATTCCTAGGTAGCCCACTGTACATAAAATCTTTATAAGGTGCAAGAGCTTTGGATAGCCGCGCCGTATCTTGATTCACTTCTTGTCGTTTTTGGGGATTATGACGCGAGACATTGGTGGGATAAACTTTATAAAAAGCCCACACCTCATTGGTGCGGGTCAATAACAGATTATCTTGGTGTTTTTTATAGGGTAATTCAATTTGCACATGAAGTCCTCCTTGTTTTTTTAGTGATCATTTATTTCATCACCTTTGTTATGTTGAGAATCATTGTCATCATAGAGAACAAAAGTGTTTTGAGCATGTTCAATACGGTTGGCGACAACTCTTCCTTGACAAATCTTCTTCTTAGGGCGATACCATCGGAAATAATACACCACAGAATCCCATAAGTAGTAATGAATTTTCTTGCCCTCTGGGCGCACCTTATTGATTAAAGTAACACCTCCGAAAGGCGCTAGACCATAAAAGATCCAATACGCTAAAGAAGACGTTTCGCTCAAATGTTCCACTATTCGATGAAAGAACAACCAGATAAAAAGAGCCACTACCGCAAAGGTAATGGCGTCCATCATAGCGACAGCAAATGGTAATCGAAAATAATTACCAATGTAACGTATTTTTATAGGTTCCGTAAATAATCGAGTGTAATGATACGGTTCACGTTCCATTCTACTTCCCTCCAAATACTTTGCCAACAAGTTGTGCCAACGCATCTAATGGTTTTCTTGGATCGCCTAAAACATACCAAGCAAGACCAATAATCAATAAAGAAATGGCAATTTTTCCAATCTTTCCTCCGACACCATGCTTAACAAGCATAAATATACCTGCAATAATTACTGCATTTTTCCCTTGCGTTAACACAAAATCAACTAATGTACTTAAACCCATGGTTTTTCACTTCCTATTCTTTTTTTACTTGGTTGTTTTTGCTGGAAAATGGCTATACTCGTCCACAACATAGCCCTGATCCGTATTATGAATTCTTAATTCAAATGATTCCTCTTGTTCCAACGTTAATTTAGGCAATAAAAAAAAGACCGTGCCGCCCACTACATAATGGTCACCGTCTTTCTTCGCAATAAAAGGTTCGCCTAAGCGGACAAATGTCACCAGTCCCTTTAAACCCTCTGGTTTGGTCATCATATAGCGCATATCCTCAGCGGAACTCGTGCTATACTTCGTAAAAAATTCCGTCACGAATGTTTTTAAGCGTTCTGTCTCTGCTTCTGACATATTTTCTAGCTCTGTTAGGTGTTGAAATGTGCGACCTGTTACTTGATCATTAGTCATGGTCATTGGGGCAATAGAAGGTAAAGCCATAATTCGAATCGCAGTATCTTCTTGTACATAGGGAATTCGTAAAATATACGTATCTTCCGCTTCGAAAGGGACTGTTTCTTTTTCAACAATGGTTTTCTTTTCTTCTTTCCCTGCCCGTTTTTCTGTAACTTCTTTTTTCACTTCTTGTTCTTTTTTACCGGATACTTGTAGTGTGACTTTCATCAGCGCCACCGCTAAGCCTTGGTCTTTTTCCAGTGTTAATAAGCGGCTATTTTTTAATCGCACGGTTTGTTTCACCGTCTCTTCTGGTAAAGAAATATCTTTTGCCCAATAAGCTTGTAAAGCTTGTTTGCGTTTGGCCATTTCATCAGAATCAGGACTTTTTGTACAGTACAATTGGACAAAGTTTTCTAAAAAAACATCCAATTGCGGATTATCTTGGGCAAAAATTCTCTTTTCAGTGGCTTTATCGTCTACCAGTTGAATCGTTGATTTCAGACCGGATAATTGACCAGTCACATTAATTCCTTGAAAAAGACCCACTAGCCCAATCATAATAAAAAGGCCGAGTAAACTAAACAATCCAATCGTAAGGTGTTTTACTGGCCATTTTTTCTTTTGTTTTGGTAAAGCTGAAGGGGACTTTTTTAGTTTACGTTTAAAGCCCGTAAGTAATTCTTTCAAACAGAAAACCTCCTTGTTTATTTTTTTTAATTAGAGCGCGGCTTGTAGCCAATGCATTTCACTCATTTGTTGCAATTGTTGTTTAATACACTGTACGTCTGCCAAACTTTTCTCAAAGTCTACTAGATAAGCTTTCACTTGATGAATCACTTCATCAATAAACATGCAAAAACGAATAAAACGTTCTTCGGCTTCTTGTTGCAGAGCTAATTCTCGATTAAAACGATCTACATAGCTATTCCCATAAGTTCGAATGCGTTCTTCGAAGTAATCCAAGTCCACTTGAAACACGTGTTGTTTCATGATATTTATCTTTTCTTCGTACGACAACACCTTTTGACACCAAGCATGAATCGCTGATAGTTGCATGCTAGTTGGTGCTCGAATCTCTGCTTCAATCTCATCTAGCCGTTGAATAAATTGAGTAACTCGTTTAGTGGCGTTCATTTCATTTCACTCCGTTCTTTTCTTTTTTAAACATAACGATTTGTTTTTCAAAGGTTTTTAAAAACATTGATTTAGTTACTCGATCAGCATATGTCCGTCTATTCACTTTGTAACCCGAAGATAAGAAACCTTCCTTGTAGAAATAATAGAAATAACTACTATACATTTTTTCACCTGTCGGCGTTCGTGTATAGCGTCCTTCTACAAATACACTGGTGATAGCTGATAATGAGAATTCTGCGCTAAACTCTTTTTTCACATTAAAAGGAATATCGCTTAGCCCAATATTTCCTAAAATAAATTGTTTATGTTTCTCGAAATAAACAATATCTTCCTCATCAATTGGGATTTCATCAACTATGAATCCATGCAATCGTAGCATTTCAGGAACTGGTACTTTTGAATACTTTTGGTAAAATTTGCTATGCTCTCTAAAAATTGGCATAATATTTTGATTCATAAAATACAACTCCTTTCCATTTTTCTGTAATATTTATGGTATCTTTCTATAAATTCTTCCCTTAACTCTTCCAACCATACTAAAAAATTTAAAACGGGTAGGCATCCTCTAAATCAAATGTTTGGCTCATGTATTCTCTTAAAGCATCATTATTCCCATTCTCTAAAAGTAAATCTTTTGCATCCAAACAGACCATTTCAATCATTTCTTCATGTTTTTCTTTTAGTTCTGCTGAATCAATCCGTTCCATTAATTCATTTGTCCCCATATAATTATCAACCAGTTTAATCATTTTTAAGGAAGGGGCTAAATAATTTGATAACCACCGAAGTGTTTTTTCAATAGACGGCTTTTCACCTTGAACAGAGAGTTTTAACCCGTCCATTTTATCAATGACGTTATACCATGACTGACAAAAAACTTTCATTCCGTTTTTCATTTCATAAACATTTAATGAAGCATTGATAACTTCCTTCACTAGCCAATCTAAACTTTCTCCACTCGATAGAAAATATTCAACAAAGAGGAATGCTTTTTCATCGGCCAAACGAATTTCATAGCGGTTCTTAATTTCATGTTTTAAACGAGCATCTTCGACTGACATTTTTTCTTTTCGTGCTAACTCGTAGTCTTTTTGATAAAAGTTAAAATATAGCGGCGATTGACGACTGCCGAAATAAAGAGATAGTCCTTTATTCACCATTTTTCCACCTTCATAAGCAAAACCACCGTTGAAATCAAAATTTTTAAAAGTTGTGTCAACTAATCCTTGTTCCATTTTTTCTTTTAAGTCGTACAATTCAAAATTCTCTTCACCCTCAACAATCAATTCATCAAGCGCAATATCAATTCGAGTGATTTTTGTATCTACCAAAATACCTTGACCAAAAATATCATCATCGTAAAGCGAACGAAAAAATTCTGTCCACGATCGGTTATTATCTTCCTCAAAGATTTCTTCTAATTGACGACAACCTTCACCTGATAAATCTAACATGATCCCCATATTGCTCTCTTCTGGATTTCTAAATATCCGAATCGAGCCATAATAAAAGGTTTCGGTGTAGTGATAAAACCCTCTGTTTTCATGAGTAAACCAGTTCATATCCATGTGAAGAATTTTTTCAATAACTGTTTGAACACGCATTGTTTTAAATCGAATTCTCAAAAAGTCAATTTTTGCTTCTACCGAAGCATGCCCACCATCTAAATTCAATACATCAATAATCTTTTGTTCCATTTCTATTGTTATCGAACGTTTCCCAGATTCTAATTTTGAGTAGAAACCTTTATCAACCGATAATAATTTACACATATCAACTTGCCTTAACCTCAATTCTTTTCTAAGTCGCTTTAAATCAACACTCCTCATCTACTAAAACCTTCCTACCAAAAAGTTGCCAACATATACTAAAAAAGTTGCCAAAATCTCAATTGCTCAATCCCTTGCGGGAGTAAGCATTCAAACTACTTTTTTATACGGTATGTTTAATTCTACCCCCATGTTATAAAAGGGGGGTAGAATTAAAAAAGGTGGGCATTCGCCCACCTTACGGCTGTTCATTCCAAAAGGATTTTATGTTGCTAAAAGTTGGTGGGGGCTCTCGCTTCGCTACGCCCCCACCAACTTATCACTAGCAACAATCCTTACAATAAACAGCCGTCAGTTTTCCAACAGTTTTTCCAATACGACAATCCTTTCTTTTAATTCAGCGTTTTCTGCTAAAATCGACTGACTTAATTCAACTAGTTCTTTTATATCTCTTTTCATATTTAAAAAAGACTTTTTATCAAAATAATATTCTCTTCCTTCCTCGGACATAAATACACTTGTCATTGATTCTTCTAAAGGAACATTACTTTCTCTTAAACTTATAAGCTCTTTAAAGTCTTCCACATCTTTAACAGAAAACACTTTATAGCTATACGTATGACCCGAACTATTTTTCGCATATCTACGTTCAAAACGTTTATCAGTTACTTTTTCAATTTTATTTGCCCAGTTTTTTAATGTTTTTAATGCAATTTTATTCTCAAGCTGTAAAATCACTTCCTCAAACGAAAACATGTTCTACACCTACTTACCAAACATTTCTTTCCAAGCAGAATCCATGTGCTCCTTAAATCTTGTTTCTAAATACTTATCAACTTCTTGTGACGTTGAAAATTTCTTTTCCTCAACTGGTCTATCTTCATCATAAAAAGCTTCTGTATCTAAAATAGAAGTCACTAACGACTTATAATCAGACAATTTATTATCATCTGTAACTCCTTCCTTCTCAGCTCTACTATCAATTTCTTTAATAATTTCTTGTTCCTTTTCTTTTATATAACTTAACATTTGTCCTTGCGATTTAAATTTCACTTTCTTTTCCTCCCTCATTCAAGGCAAAACTTACTTCTTCAACAATTTTTGATCCTTGATTATCCATAAATTATATACGGCAACAGAATCCAGCAAAACAGCTTTAACCGATTTTTTCACTCAATTTATTCAATTTTGCTTTTTTCAATTCTAATTCTTCATCAATTTCTGCGAGAGCTTCTTTATCTACATGCTTAGCTATTTTTTGAGATACTTCTTCTTGTACTTCTTTTGATGCTTCTGTATAACCTAGCTCTTTTGAAATTTTGATAAATTCTTCAATAAAATCAAAATCCGCTGGCACTTGTGGACTGTAAAATTCCCTTGCTACTGAACCACCTAAGGCAACATAGCCACGACCGTAGACTTTTTGTCCGTCAATTTTTTCAACGTATTTGAATTTTTTATTTTTGTTTTCATCACCAAAAATCATCCAAATACCAGTTTCGGATAAACGGCCAACAGACATACGAAACATAAATTGATCTCTTAATGATGTTTTGATAAATTCACCATCTGGCCTTTGCATAGCAACTATAAAGAAAATCCCTGCTTGACGAGCTTTTAAGATTAATTGCGTTAAATACTCGTCAACTTCTCCGTCCGTTGCATAATCATTGGCTAACTCTGCTTTAAATGCCGCAAATTCATCTACGATAATAAATTTTGGCTTAAATCCATAGTAGGCATAATTTTTACCCATTTTGACACCAGGGCTATTATTCATCTTTTTAAAACGTTCATCCATTAACTCAACTGCATTTTTTAAACAGTTAGTAATATCTTTTTTTCCTGTATGCACTTTTCCTGCAAACATCGGCAATTTACCTAGTGCCATTAAATCAGAATTTTTAGGGTCGCAAATTTCTATTTCACCAACACGACATAAAGCATAGATCAAAGAAAGAATGGTAAAAGTTTTGCCTCCTCCAGTTCCTCCTCCAATCAACATGTGCGGGTCTTTATCAAAATGCCAATACAAGCCTTTCATCAACTGCACTTTGCCTTTATCTGCTTGCATATCTCTAATAGAAATACGTTTACTGTACACATCAGTTGCTAATTCATACATTACAAATCCTTTCTCGCTGGTCTGATTTAAATTATCCGCATGCAAGGCTGTTTCTAAAAAACCGCCGATGTTTTCAAACTTTTCTTGAAATTTATTACCAGCTGTTTCAAATGAAATGAAAATACTATTTTTTGTAGACTTATAATAAATTTTTGGAAACTTAATTTTTTCTTTTGTTTTGCCGTCACTAGTTTTAACTTGTTTCTTCGTATAATACCCATTGTCAAGAATCATACGTGCTAGCACTTGACGTTGTTCTACTTTAGAAAAATACCCTGAATTGATAATCGAAGCTTTAACAAGAAATGTGATTAGTACGATTGAACCTATCGAAATACCCATAATTATTAATGCTGGCACAACATACACTTTCCAATCAGGCGGATTTGAAAGATACAAAGGATAAACCCATTTATAGCCCATAAAATAGCCTAAACATGCTAAAATTGGCATAAAAAATAACACTCGATAGAGTGCCAACAAATTTCTGGAAGAATAACGAATTCTTCGACCTCGGTATCTAAATAATTTTTTCAACATATAAGCTACCTTCATCAAAAATAATAAAATCAAGCTTTCTTATTTTTTTAGGTAATTGTATACCCAAGACACAAAAGCCTACTTTTTGTTCAAAGGAAGTTAAATATACAACTCGAACAAATGTCATTCGATTAGTAAATTTAAAATCATCATACTCCGCTAAAACCAGTATATCTCCAACTTGAAAATTTCTATCGTTTTTTCTAATTTCAAACGTTTTTAATCCAGAAATAACATCATTAAAATAACACGGTTTAATTTTTAACACATGGAATCTTGGCAAACTCTCAAAAAATCTCAAATATTCTTCCATTATTTCCCCTGCCTTTTCCTTAATTCAGCAAGTGCTTGTAAACAAAATTCTTTATACACTGGAATATATTCTGTAGCCATACGATAAATCTGACGTTCATTCATTGTGCTATACGAATGTGCAAACATATTCCTCATATTCCTAAGTCTTTTCCAATCAACTTTACCACTATTTTTCTCTTTAAATTCTTCTGAAAAGCCACTATTCCCAACAGTATATTCACCAATTTGCATTAAACACATACTGATTGCATTAAAAAACACTCTATCATGATAGAAGGTTTCATAATCCCTTCCAAAACGATTGAGTGTCTGTTCTATATCTTCAATGTAGATCAGCGTTCCTCTTAACAAACGTAAATCCTTAGCTTTATTATCTCTCAAATACCTTTACACCTTCCTTTAAAATGGTAGCCAACAATTCTCTTCTTTCAGGTTTATCTTGCGTTTCAACAAGAGTTTCTAGCTCCACTAAATCAATCTCATGCGCTACAGCTTCTTTTAATTCTTCAAAGAAATCTCCATACAAATTCCAATAGGCTTCTTCTGATTGTCCTGTAATATCTACAGCAAAATCAATATCACTGGTTTCTTTTGCTTCATTACGTGCATAAGAACCAAAGACATAAACGACTGGGACATTGTGTTTTTCTGCTATAGGCTTCACACGTTCTTTAATCTCTTTCATTGTCATTACCATTTTTTCACCTCTTCTAACGTCTATTCTAAAGCCATTATAAGCCATCAAACAATCACAAGCAATTTACCACACTTATTCCTACCGAATATTCTCGAAAACACACTTTTTTCAAAACCCTCAAGCAACAAAATTTGACTAAAACTGTTACTCATTTCATCAATGCTAAATATAATTCGTTATGACACTCATTCACTAAACCCCTTTTTCATTAAAAAATTGAGTTGCCTGCGTATAAATTTCATGTTTTGCTAAGTCAAATTTACTTCCCATTAAATTTTTTACTTGATCTTGTTGGAGTGGTTCATCTAATAAAAGTAATTCTTTTCTAAATTCATGGCACGCATTCGAGATAGTGAAGAAAGCATCAAAATAGCGTCTTTTTTGTTCTGATTGAAATTTTTCATCAAAAACTTGTTGTAACTTGTTTTTAAATTCGCTGTACGCTTTTTCTTGCGATTGACTGTCATTTGTCATTAATTCACCTCAATATTTATCATTACTTTTCCCTTTTATAATTTAAACTGGGTACTCTTCAAAATAAACTTTCTTTTCAAAACCCTCATAAAACTTTAGATCATAAACTCGAACTAATTGATCCAAAAAACTATCTAATAATTTCAAAATTGTTTGTTCACTTTCAAAATAAGACTCCTCTAGCAATAAGAATTGAATAAGATTATGACATGTTTCATCAAACAACGTTAAGTACAATTCATTATAGTAAGCGAAACTTTGCCAACCACGATATATACGAATTCTTCTTTGCAAAAATGATCGATATTTTACTTGTTTCTGCTCCATTTTTTTCGACAGACTACTCATTAACTTACAAGACACCACCTTTCACTTATTTTTCAAAAGCTTCCATTCTTTTATATGTGAACTACTCACCACTTCAAGCGTTAAAAACTGTCAGGTTTAGCTAAGTGGTGAGTAGTTCACTTGCATACCATAAACCTCTTCTAATAATGTATTTCTTTCAAATTACCACTTTCTTTATGAAGAAAAATAACACTACTCTTCAGCCGCCTTTCGACTAACCAATTCATTGGGTTCAATCTATGACTTTTTAATAACTCTTTTTCTTTTCTAAATGGGCACTTTCCATGCTTCATTTAACCACTCCTATTCTTTATTATTAATGTCTATTAGCAAGCTTTGCCGACACAAATTAATAATAAAAAGGGCACTCGTTAGAATGCCCTTAATAACTAACAATCGGTTTACCGATTTATCCAAATACCGTTTTCTTTCAGTAAATTATTTTTTTTCTTGTTTTTCTTTTTCTTGAGGTGCTGGCGTTGGTTTGACAATTCCTACTTTTTTAATCCCTACTGCACGCACTTTAAAGGCTTGTTCTGTTTGTATATCGTCATTATACCCTTTATAAGCATTAAGCCACCCACGAGCCGTTACATGTCCAGTCAACTCGATTTCATCATCATAATTGATACCACTAACGTCATAGTCTGAATCAATTGCAATTTCTACTTGGTCATTTAATTTGCTAGAATAAACCGTTACTCTTTGTTCACGAACTTCGTCAGTAATGTTATTTTCACCATCTCGTTCGTTAATAGCAACTACTTCTAAGAAATTCATCGTACCGAATGTTCCTGTTACATCAAAATTTTCAATCGTGTTATTTTCAAATGTTAATCCCATTATTTATTACCTCCTACAACTTCTAAACGTTTTGCATAAACTACCATGTCAATTGAGCGACTATTCCCAATGTTATTACGCTTTACATTGATTCGTGCTACTGGATCAATTAGTTTTATTTCTTCACGACCATTAAACATTTGTGAGTTTCGTAAATGAGGAACAAAAATTTCAAAGTCACGTTGTTTTTCACTTGAAGCAGCAAAAACACGGCCTCTAACTTTCGCACCATCCACCTTAATATCACGTTCTGATTTAAAAGCAGCTTTAATTTTACTTCCTAAATTTTTATCACTTAATGCAATTTCTTGAATTCTACTTGACACAATAATTTCCTTCTTTCAATTAATTTTTATTAAAGCAATCATGTTATTGGAAAATACCCAAATCCTTGATTGCCTCTCTTTTTAACTCTTTTGCTTCTGCTTCAGATAAACTTTCTAAATTGCCATAGCCATTGAAACGAAGATAGTCATCATCCCAGCTACGAATATTGCCAAAATAAACCATTCTAGCCGCTTCATATGGATTTGGTATTAGACAACGAAATTCTCCTTCTTCAAATTCAAAGAAATCAACTCCAATTTCATAATCTTTTGTAGCATCAATTTCCTTAATTAAATGAAGCAAACGCGACACCTCATATTCTCCACGCCAAAGACCAGAAGCATTATCTACATCAAATACTCCTAATTCTAACTCGGCCGCTTGACCAGGATTGAAACGTTCTAAATATTCTTTATGAATACGACCATAGGAAGAATTGGCCAACTCTTCGACAGAGAACCAGCGACCCACTGAAAAATTATTCGGATAACTTCCAATAAAAAATTGATCCTTTTCAATTAATTCTCGTACATCTACTGTGCTCATTATTTTTGTACCTAACTAGTATCAGCACTAGCCTTTCTTTGTATTTTTCAAATCAAAAAAGCCGCTCTTTACATTCGAAAGATCGACTGCTATTTTAGCAAACTAAAAATATACTTATACATGTTAAAAATTTTTTCGAACTAAAAAATCATCACCTCCCTCACTTACTTGCTTTTTTATGAATCCTCTTCAGAATCACCATTAATATATGGAAACATTACACCCAAACTAAGCGCATAAAAGAACAAATAAAAAAGAGCAAGTACAGAGAACGCGAATCTAAAAAAATGATCTTGCCAAACAGTTGCTTCTGCTATATCATCAAATAACCCCGAAAAAACAAAAAATATAAGAACAGCATGAGGGATAAGAAATAATAGAACACGCAAAACGTAACACACAATACTGCCAATTAATTTCAATAAAACTCAACTCCTATCAATATTTAAAAGAAAGGTGAATTACCAGATGATATTTAAGGTGATATTTAAGATGATATTTAATAAGAAAAACAAAACAAAAATAATTGATGCTTATAAAAACCATAGCGACATTCTAGCAAACTTTTGTATTCTCTACTTAATATCATTTTTTTCTTTTGCGATTGTTATTTATTCATTCTCTTTTTTTAACAACTTAACTACCAAATCAATATACAAAATACTATTTTGGTGTTTTGCACTTTCATTAACAGCCATTTCTGTTTTTTTAAATAAATCTATTAAAAAGAAAAAGAAAATAAAATTATTTATTTTATCCGTTAAAGAGTTACTAGCTGTTTTAACCTTACTCTGCACTATTCTCACACAATTCGCAGATTTAACTGTTATTGATAAGATCAATCACCCAGAATTCTCTAATTTTATTTTTAATTGGACCATACAAGGCTTTTTATTTGGAAATTTATACTTTTCTTTACAATGTTATTATTTTATTTTTATTTGGTTGAAATTAGAGTTTAAACACAACTAAATCCAATCGCTCAGTCAGCCGAATCCTGAATAATAGGACAAAAAGCAATCAATACAACAAAAATAACAAACAACAGATACCAAACAGAAAACGAGAATAATCCAAAAAAGAACAGCCAAGAGAAATGCGTCACCTTAATTCTTAAAACATAAATTAAAGAATAGAAAAACAATGTATTCACCGTGTTGAAAAATAAGAAAACAACTATATACCAACACATTTTTTTGTCCCATTTATTCATTTTCAATCCTCCTAGAAAAACAAAACCTGACAGCATTTAGGATCAGTTGTCTTTTTATACGTTCGCTGTAAAAGTTGTTTTCTTAACAAGCGACTTACAAGGGTTAAACGCTCCATATTAGTTAACTTGACAGCAGGCTTCCCATTTTTTTCACGTTCTAAATTATAGCTCTTTTCTATATCTGACATAGCGAAGGCTTTTTTCTCACGTTTCATGCCTTCAACAAATCTCTCAGCGAAAAGTAATACTTCTTCTTTCATGACTTCCCTCCTTTGCTTTTTGAATACAAAAAAAACAGACTAGAATGTCTAATCTGCTTTACTCATTATTTTTATTTAATTCTCTTAATAGATAATTTCTTACTTGATAGAGCTGTTCGATATAAATTGGCACATCTTTTTGAAAGATTTTCATTAACACGGCATTATTTTTTCTTACATACGAGTGCGATATGAAATTTCTAAACCGTTTCATGTCTTTCCAATTAATATGGGAAAATTGTGTGCGTGTTTGTTCAGATATTCTATTTTGAGAAAGTTGTTCTCCTGCTTGTTCAAGTTGAAAAGATAAATTATCAATTACCATTTCATCTTGCAAATTTAATCCTAACTTTTTAAAGCGTTCCGTATATTCTTCGATTTTAGAAAATCGATCAATCATGATTTCTATATAAAATAAATCACTTTGTACTTGTTCTCTCATGCAACTTTTACCTTATCCTTTTCAAACTTTGGTGCAAATCTATTTTCAAATCTTGTCGCAGATTCATAAACATTTTCTATAAAGATAACATCGACCTCTTTTTGAAAGACACTCTCTAACTCATCTATAAAAGAAAAGTAATGTTCTATTAAATAGCCGTCCTCATCACCTCTAACAGCAAAATCTAAATCACTCTGTTCATCTGCTTCATTTCTAGCATACGAACCAAACAAATACATTTCAAGAACGCCATATTTCTTCGCGATTGGTTTGACTATTGCTTTAATTTGTTCGACGGTATATATCATGAGTGACAGCTCCTTCCCTTTTTCTTTTATTATATCACGATTTCAAAAGAGGTGGAAACTACGATATTTTTAAATACTTTTTTATATGATAAATTAATATATTTTGTCTTTCTATTCTTTTTTTATTTACTTTTAAAATAAGTTTTCATCATTGTTAATTGATCACAAAGAGTGTTTAAAATAACGGGATCATTAATCAGTATCTCCTCTTTTTTACTTCAAAATAATAAAAACACCTATTTCTTGTTAAAAAATAGGTGTTTCATTCCTGTTTTAAAAAAGAATGGACTAGGACATATTTTTCTATGAATAGTCACTCGGTCGTATAATCTTATTATTTAAGGTTATCTTACAACGCTAGACATAACACTGGACGCGGCACTCGACGCCACTGGAATTAATGATTTTAGATAATCAAACACTTGATTGGTTAATTCCGGAAAAACAACTTTTGCCACGGTAAAAATAATGGCACTAATCAATACGGTATAAATAACCCAACTTAAAATACTCGTTTCTCTTTCCATGCTAATTTCCTCACTTCCTAATTTTATTTTTTATTGTTCTTTTTTAAAACCGACCTAGCGCCGCTAAACAGTTAAGGTGGCTCTAAAAAGAAAGCGACCAAACGCTGATTTTGGTTACTCGTTTCATCATAACTACTATGAATAAACATCCGACGGTCTCCTTTCTAAAATTTTGTCGGACGGTTCATTAAAAAATCAGCCACCTTCTCTAACAGTTCCGGGTGATAATGATTAACGACCACAGCTACAACTCCGACAAAAAAACAACTGATCATAAAAATCATCAGACCTTGGGTCTCTTCTTCCATTAGGTTCGCCTCACTCTCTTTTTACCGCACTTGTGAAGTTGCCATACCCGTTACCGTTTGGGTTACTTCTTTAGGTGCTGGCAGATAAGTAGGGAACGTACAAGTAATTTCATAAGTCACGCGTTCGCCAAAGCCCACTTTTTTTCCTAATTGTTTACTACTGATTTTGTAATGCCCATGGCTTTCATTGGCTTCATACTTAGCTAAATAGGTTAAAGCATTAGGCGTCAAACCACCATTTTGTTCAATGGCATAATTGACTTGTTGCTTATAATTAGAAATATCTGATAAGGCAATCCCGACGCTCCAGGCACCTAAAAATAAAAATATGGCCATGGCACCAATTAATAGTTTAAAGAACAATGATACATAGCTATCCATAGAGTCCCCCTCATTTCATTAATAAATTCCCTTTGATAATTTCCCACACAAAAGCCCCCATCATACCAAACATAGGCACCCCTAATGAGAAAACAACGAACATCGGATACTTCCCAAAACGCCGCACTTTCATATCAACAATTTCTTTTACTCCCGCAAATAATTCATCATTGGCTAAGCGGCCTAATTCTTGAATAATCGTAGGATCATCTGAACTTTGTTGAAAATAAAATAAGGTGGTCATAAAGTTTATGGCCTCGTCCGTGCCGCTACAATTTTCTGCAAAGTGAATAAAGGGTTCAATTTCATTAGGGTAGTCATTCATATCAGTTAATAATTGATACAATGGCTCTTGTAAGCTATCCCCTTCAATCCGTTTCGCTAAATGACTAAAGATGGCATATAGGCTCTTTCCTTGGTTTTCTACTAACAGATAGGGAATCAACATCCGACAAAACTTAGAAAAGGAAACTTGTCGCACAAATGAGAAGTTTTTATAGCGGCTAATCAATCGTTTGCGTTGGTCGAACCAGAAAAGAATACCTAACAAAAAGCAACCGCCTAAACCATAAAGACCCAACAATTTAAAAAGACCAATCCCTAACCAAAAACAAAGCAGGCTAAGGCCAATCCGCTTTAATTGGAAAGTATTGATCTCTTGTTCTGAATACCCCATTTTTTCACCCATACGGTAAATAATGGGTTCGCTTATTTTTCTTAGAAGCTTACTCATACCGTCACCTCCATAATTTCGTCATCATAAAAACAGTGACATGATTTATGCAGATGGAGCGTTAATACAAGCATATAAAGCCCGCTGGTAATCCAACCAATCAATGAATGGGCAAAGCTTTTAAGATAGACCTCATAGCCCAGTGGGAAAAAGTGAAAGATCAGTAAAATAGCACTACTCATGATTACGTAGAGGACCAATTGGTCCACAATTCTTTTTTTACGTTTCATAAATTGCTTGGTTTGTTCCCGCAACTGATTATGATAGGTTTTAATATCACGAATCATATCAATATTGGTGCGACCTTCTAACGCCACGGTCTCCACTTGTTCAATAAACAAACTAAATACCACATCGTTATTATATTTTTCTGCAAACCGTTGAAAATGTTGGCTAATTTCATTGCTAGAAGCTTCTTGTAGTTCAACTAACAACTGGTCTAAATCTTCTCTAAATTCGCCCTCACAACGTTCTGTTGCTCTTTGTAAAGCAATAAACCAACTCATAGTAGGATCGGAGAGTAATTGAGTTAAATTGTTAATAAAACGATTGCGCTGATCAAAGGCCTTGTGCATATAGAATCGGCGAATGTTTAAAGGAAACAACACACGGTATCCGTAAAAAGCATAACCCAGACCCACCAGCACCATCAGTAACCAACTGTTTAACAATAAGAAAATCATGACACTACCAAAACAAGCCGGCAGAACAATGTTCAAGAAATAATCTTCTTTAGCAATCGGCCGCCCATAAGCAATTTTATAGGCGTTTAATTCATCAATGGCGTACCGTTTTTTCTTTTGAAACATGCCCTTCCTCCTCCCCGATATCAAAGGTCACCCCGTAATCAACAAAGCGTTCTTCTAATTCACTTGGTAATGCAGTACAAAAAGTCGGGTATAAACGCCCATCCTTCGTACAACGTTGTGAAAACAAGGGATAGTCCTTTTCTGGGGTAATATACATAATTTCGTTAATATAACGAATCTTTTTGCCATTTACTACCCGCACACTTACTTGAACTCCAATATCAATGTATTTCTTTATATTGCGCAAAAAACGCTCTTCATTGACCGGAAATTCTTCTAAAATCATACTTAAAATCCGATCAGGAATATCGCTCGCTGACACCGCATGAATCGTAGTGATACTTTTATGATCCGTCATTATTCCCTGTAGCCACTCATAAGCTTCCCGGGCATACCGCATTTCTGTGACCATGATCCATTTTGGGTTGTTACGTAGTCCTGCTTTGATCAATTCACTAATGCCAGTCTTTTCTCCGCTATGCCATGCTAGAATGTCTTTTTCCGGGAATAACTCTTTTACGTGTGATTCTTGGACGTCTTCCACTAACGCAATCCGTTGCCCAAAAGGAATCGCCTGGATTAATAGTTTTTGACACTCCGTTTTACCAGCGCCAGTTTCACCAGATAACACCACATTACACATACTTTGTACACACGCTTGTAATAAGCTTAACGCCCTTATGGGCGCCATTTCCGGGAAATTTTCTTCGGTCAGGACTAACGCACTACGAGAAATCCGAAAGGCCACGGTTAAACCAACCGTTGATAAACTACTATGAACGGCATTCACCCGTAAATTATGGAATTGGATATCTAACACGGGGTCTTTGGTAGTAAATTCTTTCCCGCTAGCATTCGCTAACTTATGAACAATTTTTTCCATGTATTCAAAAGGAACCGGCGTATCATGTATCCATTTGCTTACATTCGATTCAATCACTAATTCCGTACCGTTATAAACAATGTCCGTAATCGTTGGGTTTTGTAAGACCTCTTCAATGACCCCTAACCCAACGCTTTCTCGTAAAATCTTATCTACTAGTTCATTGTGTCCTTCTAATTCAGCTTGAAACTCTTCTAAGATAATCTGACGTAATTCTTTTTTAGCTTTCTCACTGGTTAAACAAGCAATTTTTAAACGGGCATATCGTCTACGAATACCATCGTTCACCGCTTGAATAATTCTTGCTTCTATTACTGGATCAAGTGCTGGTGGCTCGGGTTGAACTGGTTTGATTTCTGCTTGTTTTGGCGGCTTAATGGGTTGTTTTTTTGGTTTATCCGCTATTTTTTTAGGCTTTATTGATTTTAAAAAATCCACTGTATCCCTCTTTTCTTCAAACAAAAAGGTACTCAGTTTAAGCACCTTGTTTATCTAACTTATTTTTTGTTTAAAATTTGTTGCTCTATTAGCTATTTTTAATCCATTTTCATTAGCTTTAAGAAAGTGTTACCAAGAGACAGGCAAGCTTTATGACGATATGCCCAAAAGCGAATTCTAAAACCTTTGGAAGAATTAATAACACAAATATGAACAAAATCACGTTGATATTCTTGAACTTTATACGCTAGCAACTTTAAAACCTTCGTATTCCTCAAATTCAATCGGCGACTTTTTACCCATTCTTTTTTAACTAAACGTTTACTTTGCTTCATAGGTTTTAAAAAATCCACTGTATCCCTCTTTTCTTCATAAAAAATAGACCCTCTCATTTTGTGAAAGGATCGCTTACTATTTTTTTCAATGGTGCTTAAAAGCCATGGTGCGTATCCACGACAATCGTGGTTTTATATTCTTTTTTGCCTGCTTTAATAAGCGCTCGAACCGCTTTAATTTGTCCTTTGGTTCCTTTTAAGTAACGGAAAACAACTTGATCAGCCGTTACTTTTGAACCAATTGGCTGAGATAGTTTTTCGACCGTTTCTTTTTCAAACTGTGGTATATCTAAATAAAGCTCACCCACATTTACCCGACTATCGCCTTTGGATACATGCGTGGCTACTTCTGTTTTAACCGTTTCATTTACTGCCAGAAAGACACTGTCTTGGCTATTGGCATTTTGTTGGTAAAACACTAACACCAATCCCACCGAACAAATAAACAATAAGATCCCAAATATAGTGGCTATATCTTTCATTCTGTTTTTTTTCCTTTCAATTATTTGTTTTTTCTTCGTTATTAAACAATTCCTGTTTACTCATCGTTTTCCTCCTCATCGTCTTTGAATAATCGTTTATGGCAATCGTCACAATACCACCATTTGCCGTATGTTGTTTGCAAGGAATCGTACATACTCCCATTGTCTACGTCCTCTAAGTTGCTAGCGTAATACCAAGATTGACCACTCATGTAATCTTTTCGATAAAATATAGTACCTCCACATTTTGGACATTCATTGATTGGTAACTTCATTTTGTCCCTCCTCTTTTCGAATACCCTACATAATCACAAACGGTCAAATATCGCTGTATCGCTTGTGTGGTCTAGGTTTCGTGTGCTTTTTGGGGTTTGGTTAAAACAATCACTCAAACAAATCTAATTGCATTGATCTTTTCGCTTCAAGTGTTTTATTAAACAATTCCTGTTTACTCATCGTTTTCCTCCTCAATTTATTCCTTCACTTTCACAATCTGTACATATAAAAGTTTTTTCTACTTTCGTTGTAAATGTTCTAATTTTGGTTCCCGATTAATATTTGGAAAACATTAATCAAGTAAACGCCCCTCTGAATCATAAGCATGTGTTTTTATAAAAGAAAGGGAATAAAATAGACAAAGTGCCCCTTCAATACACAAACAAATAAAAAACAATAGATACGACCAAGCAACACAAGCAGGTGAAAGTGCTAGTTCTGCATAAGCTTGATAGGCATAAACGTAGAGCGCAAAATAACAAATGGGTTTTATTAGGCAAATCAACACAAAAGCAAATTTGTCATATTCCATCCAATAAGGCTTCTCTACAAAGGAATGGTAGACGAAAGAGAAGATTCGGAAAAGAATGACGCCGACCAACAAGTAGCCTAATACGCTCATTGAACCCCCAAAAAGCAATGGAGGTTGGTATTGTGTCATAAATGCCGGTAATTTAGCCACTAAAACAAATAGAGAAGTTAAAAATAACAGAGTGGTGCTAATTAATCCTGCTCCCCAAAATATGTCACAAAGAAGACACCAAACAAGATATATAATCAACGGTATCAGCAATAAACAAGAAGTGATTAGTAAAAAAGAATCAATATACTGCTGAACATTACCTATAGTGATCTCTACATGACACACTTTCGCTATAAGCAACAAGATATAGGCAAGAAAAGAAAAATACACACCTCCAATAAACCAGTCGTATTCTTCTTCATAAGTAAAAATAAACATTCGACGATCGTCTCCTTTCTCTTTTTTTAGTTTAGTCCCCTAAAGACTAATGACGATCTATTTTTCATCCTTGAACCATTTCAGATCTGATTCGGTAAAGTCTTTAGGTACACCGTTAGGGAATGGATTATCGGAACGAGCCGGTGATAAGATAATTTCATCTTGTTTAATTGATGGTGATTTCACGTGACCAAACATATAAGCTTTAACCGGCAATTGATCCGTTACTTTCACTTGGATTTCATTGACCCCAATGGGCTCTCTTGATTGTAAGATAACGCCATAGTTTCCTAAGTCAATCCACATAGGAACATAGACCTTGCGGCCGCCAGGAACCAAGGGTTCTTTAATCGCTGGATCGTTCTTCTGTTTTTGCTTTTCTGAGAAAACATTTCCCGATTCTTTTTCAAGAAAAACCGTTGGTAATTCTTGTTGACTTAACATTATTTTTTTATCCACTTGGTGTCGAACTGGTTCTAGCGATAATTTAACTTTATTATCAACAATGGGATAGTTTAACGTTTTTTCCATTAACTGTCGGTCTACAAACAAGTCAAAACTTGGTTCTTTGATACCCGTTACTGATAACTGGTTACCATAAAAAGGTCGCACCGTATAATTAAAGCCATATCCTGTTTTTTGATTCTCTAATTTAACATTATGCATGGTGAATTGTTCAATCTTTTTCACCATCGGTTGACCGTAATCTCTTTCAGTCATGATAACCCCTTTATAATCAATGTTTGGTGTGTCGTTAGGGGTAACATTGATTTGTTTTTCCGAAGCCGTGTAACCATCAGTATCGATTTTTTCTGCTTGTGAAACAATCTCTCCAGTTTTCAAACCTAATAACCGCACTACATAATTATGTTGTTGATTCTTCGTTAAGAATTTAGGCGCAATGGTAGTGGTTATTTCTTTAGGCAGATCACGTAACGTAAAGCTTTGTTCATAAACTAATTGCTTAGTGGTTTTATCAGTTACTTGAACCGTTACTTTTTGTTGCGCGTATTCGTTTCTGGTGTCGCTGTATAACACCGTTTTATCAATCAACAGTTTCAGCGGTAACCCTTTTTTAGCATTCGCCGTATGAATTTCAATGTGTTTAAACCCAATATCCATTAAAGGTAAATCGTAATAGAAAGTTACATTGATATTATTCCCACCCACTGTGCCAGTCACTGGATTTGGGGTTAACACACGGTAGGAGTACGTCCCTTTTTTCAAATCTTTTCTAGGATTATACGTGTATTTTTGCCCACGACGCTTCTTTTCAACTGTTTTTGGTACAATCAGAGCATTCGTCCGTTTATCTACATGAGAAATAGTGATCGTACGTTCCAGATCATAATAAAAAACCACTTTATTCCCCCGAGGTTTGACCGTACCAGTCTTGGGAGTAGTGGTTTGTGGAACATAAGTTTTATCTTTTATTCTCAATGGATTAATCGGCTTATAAGAATAGTTACTGCCAATGGTTTTGGTTTCAGTCGTTGTCTTCAATAACTCATTCGTAACTTTATCTCGATGTTCAACAACTATTGGCGCTGTTTTTGTGACTTCAATGTTGATCTGGAAGATATTAGGGTCATTAATGGCTGAAGAAATAACTGTTTGTTGGTGTGGCATTCTATAAGCCACAGGGGTCCCCATATCCCTTGATTTATAAATTTTTAATACACCTTTAGCAGTCGAATTTTTAGTTGGTGTAATAGTTAATTTATTCCCCGAAATAGAGTATTTAACGTTAGCTGAATTTAATCGTTCCGTATCAAATCTAAGTAACCCTGAATTATTAGTATCTGTTAATGTAACTGATTCACCTAATGTCAATTTAATAGTTTTATTATTAAAGCTTGGCTTTTTATGGTAATCCATTACAACATTATTGATTTTTTGTTTAATTGCGCCATAATTGGTCATTAAAGTACCGTTAGGTTTCGTAATAGATGTAATTCTTATTCCATTTACTTCCTCCCAAACTATGGCTTGAGCAACCATCTCAGTATCCATGTCTGTACCGGCATATTTCCACAATACACTAGTTTGTTTTGCTTTATTATTCATGGCCGGTAAAGGCCCCATGGTATATCCAGGTGTGATTGAATTAACAATAATAATACCTGGATCAATACAAAATACTATGTTTCTATTTTTTCCACTAACTGCAAATAAACCCGTTGAAAGAGTACGAAATGGTGTTCCATCAGGATTAGTACCTCTAAAAGAGTAGAGTCGATTCACATCATACTCAATCGTAACTTCTTTTGAATGCGTAATAGCAGCATTGGCGGCAACAGGTAAAAGTGCAACTATTAACAGTTGTACCATTAATAATAGCCATATCCAAAGCTTTCTTTTAGATTGTTTTCTTTCCATTTGCTTTATGTGACCCCCTTTAACTTTTAATTACAAACATAAAAAAACAGCTTCCCGATTATAGAAAGCTGTTTTTATTAATATGTGTTGTGTTATTACTCTTAATGATAAGGTTGAATAAAAGCATCACCATCATCCCAATAACCAAAATATCCATTATCTGAAATCCAATCCATTAATTCAGGACTACCAATTGGATATGGTGTAGGAATCCAACCATTTTCTTTTGATACACCAAATACTTTTTCATTGAAATTTTCTACCGTCAATTCAGCTGGTAACTCTTTTGAAGCTGGTTGAGTTGGTGTTGCTTCAACTGGTTTCGGTGCTGGCGTTTCTGCCGGTGTCGTAGTTGGTGCTGGTGCCACCGGTTGACTTTGTGGATCAGGTGTTGCAGTGATATTGCTTCCAGTATCACCAGGTGTTTCTGTGTTAATTGGTGTCGCAGTATTTTCTAATGCTCCAGGAGCTAAGTCATTCGTTGCCTCAGCTTCAGGCGTTACAGTTTCAGGTGTTACTAATGCTGGTGCTTCTTTCGTATCTTCTACTTTTTTAAAGCTTACTGGTTCCCCAACTGGTTTCTTAGGATCAACTTTATCTTCTTTTTTAATTTCTGATTTATCGACCACTGAGCCATCCGCGTCTTTCACTGTTACCATGTTTCCATCAAAACTAATGACACGACCGACAGGCAAGTTTTTCTCTTCCCCTTTAGCTAAATCAATATGATTGATTTTTGCCAAAGCGTCAACGTTAATATTAATTTTTTGACCAATTGCCCATAAAGTATCCCCACTTTTTAAAGTGTAATCTTTTTGGTCTTTGGTAATTTGAATTTGATCAGGCGTGTTCGCTTTCCAAGTCTCTGCATGTGCATTCGTTCCAGAAAAAGTTAATCCTCCTAATGTGATAGCTGATACAAACAATCCCGCAATGATTTTGTTTTTCATTTTCAATTCCTCATCTTTCTTTTTTATTTTTTTATTTGTTCTAATGTTACAGAACAATTTAAAAACCGTAGTTAAATTTCAATTAATGTTAATTTCGCTCTTACAAACTAATTATTTAGTTATAACCATCAAATGTCAATGCTGTTTCACTCTCTTTTTTATTGCTTTTGAACATCAATAAGTGTATAATTAATATTTTTAAAATTTTACTTTCTTTTGATTGGCTTTTGATGTACACTTCAAACCGCTCGATTTCTGCACTATCAGACGCAACGAAGACTTTTCCCGCTACGATATAAGGCATATCCCTTGCTTTTAATGTCAAAATCATGCCATCTTTTAATTGCCTTTGGCGAAACAAGCGGGCAAACTTTCTGCCTAGTTTAACCATCATTTCTAATTCGATGGCTCTTTCTGTTTCTGCGATCTCTTCTTCAGAATCCATAAACATTCTTAAAAAGCTAGGTAGTAGCATTTCATTTTCTAATAACTGATCAACCATCAGCTCACCTCCTGATTCGGGTACGGCTGTATCGTTTATCGGCTCGCCGTGTTGACAGAACCTGCAGTCATAAGTCATTTTTTTCTCTCCTCCTTGATCGTTTTCTAATTTAATCGATATCAAGCATTTAGCTATCTCAGTTTTAGGTCTTTCTCCAAATAATGCTTCAGTAACCTTTAGCCTCTGATTCGCAGTTTCTTCAATGGTATCTATCCCAAAACATTCAACTAAGGAAACAAACTCTTCTAATTTTAACGTCATTAAGTCTAATACCTCTTCTTTAGTGACGTTCTTCAGTATTTCCGAATCAGAAATAGATATATATCCCAGTTCGACACCTGACTCTAAACCACTCACAATTGCTTCCGTCAATGAATTGGGTAGTAAACAAACAGAGCAGTTTAAACCAGCAATAGTTGCTTTAAAGCCCAAATGTCGATGCCAGCCATCGGCACACGCTAACCATACATGTATTTCTTGTGAATCTATTCTTACTTTACTCATTCGTTTATCTCCTCAACTTTCTTTCTTCGTGCCTGCCACTCTGCTCGAATTTCCTTATTCATTTGTGTTAATTTGGAACTAATTTCATTCAAACAATCTGCATCAAACAAGGTCAAGTTTTCAGGTGCAAACACATACTTTCGCCAAGCTGGCCAAAAAGTAATCTCTCCCAGGAGAAACCGAGTAGCTTTGTTACGAACTAAAACACGCCTCGTTTTTCCAGTTCGTCTAGGAACTTCTTGAAATAATAAATAATCGCTCATGTTTATTTATTGCTCCTTTCTATGAATTTTGACTATAAAAAAATATTGAACACTAGACAAGAAACTCACTCTGTCTAAATACCCAATAAGGTGAAACTTACTATTTAATTTTGATACATACTTTTCTTGAAAAATAAAGAGGTGGAAAAACGATTTGAATGTCACCCAAACGCATCTACAATTATGGATTAAGATGCCCCGGGAAATTCAAGCGTAACAGCTGTTGCACGATCAAGAAGCACAAATTAGAACCCATATTGCGAGTTACTATCCTCGTTTCTTTTTAACTGTAAGAACACGAAACAGTTAAAAGGATCACCTCTTATTTTTTACGCTGGATAAAAAATGAAAAACCAGCCAATAACATGAAACGGAATCGAACCGTTTTAAACACCTGCATGTTGAAAAACTAACTCTATGTAGAAATGTAATTAAAGAATAGACTATACCCCTTAAGTGAAGTAGAATCTATCTCTTTTTTCTACATAGTAAAACTATGTAAAATCAAGCCCATCAATTACCGCCAGAGTTACTCCGTCCCTAAAAACGGCTTGGTTAACCTCCCATCGCAAAGTGGTCTAGTGTTTTGATAAAGGAGAACAAAAAACTCCTGTACGTAAATTTACGCCTAGTATATTAAAAAGAGTGTTACTTAGGTAAGGATCAAGTCTTCTAAAAATTTTTGGAATTCACATTCAGGGATTTTATAACGGATTCGAATTTTCTCATTCGTGAGAAATTTTCGTAACTGACGATATTTTTCTGGTGTCAATCGTTTCGTTTTTCCATTGTAATAATCTTCATATTCCTTTAATTTCCAGAAGGGGATTTGGAGAATATTCATGATTGCTTTTCTCGGTCTTTTGCTTTCGTGAAAAAATATAAAGCGTTGATAATCACTTTTGTTGTCTACACTTTCTAATTCAAACCAACAAATCCCGATTCGGTGATACTTCTGATGTTTTTCTTTTAAATAAGCCTGCGTTTTATACCTGGCTAGTAAAAATACATCGTCGAGTGACTTTTTTATTGTTTCAATCTGAAAAGCATAAACTTCTAATGAAAAATCATCTTTACATATAATTGTTTCAACCGACCATTTAAAAACTTTCACTGGTTTCCTCCCATAAAAAAATACTTGTAAATGCTTAAGCGATAGGATTTCTATCACCTTTGCACTTACAAGTATAATCCGCCATTACAGCCAAAACTGCTTATGTTGTTTTAGAGATCACTGTTGAAGGTCTAGGTATTGGGATCGGTGAATCTAAACCATCGAAGTTCTGGTTATTAGTATTGAATGAGTTAAGTAAACTTTGATAGGAATCATTTTAAACTATATCTTCTTTTCTATTCACAGAAATAATAAATGAACTTATTATAAAGATAAAGGCGTATACAGTCATTATGCTAATCGATTTAAATGGAACAGTTCCATTGTTTATATACCCTACAGCTAATTCTCTAAAATGATAAGTAGGAGTTAATTTAGATATTGTTTGCAACCAGCTAGGAAATTGATTTGTCGGAAACCATAATCCTCCCAAAATTGCCAATATCAAAAATAATAAATTTGAAAACACAGATGCTGTTTTTTCATCTTTAAAATTTGTTATGATAGTTCCCAAGCTAAGAAATACTATAGCTCCTAATAGTAAGAATACTCCCGATAAAAACCATTGAACAAAGGTTAAATGCACACCTCTAAACAAGAAACCTACTAGAAATACTAAACCAATTGAAATAACAGACAAAACAATCATCTTAAAAATTTTAACCAGATAAATGTAACTATCTTTCACTTGAAATCGATATAATATATTTCTCCAGCCATTCTTTTTATCTTCTATAATTTCAAAAGGAAGAGTAAATATAGAAAAACTGGTCAAACTAAAGGTAGTCATAGACATTAAATATTCTTTTGCAAAAACTCTTTGTGCCTCTTCATTTGGAATCTTAATCATTGCAGTAAACAATAAATAAAATGCTACTGGCATGCCAATACTCATAAAAAGATATTTTTTATTCCGGCTCATTCGTATAAATTCTATTTTTATCAGCTTAATCATATGCCACCCCCTCTATAAATTCTCCATTAAATATGGTATCTAATAGAGATGTATTGGTTATTTCTATCTCTTTAAAAGGAAAACCTGCTTTCATTAGTTCTTTAATAACCTTATTAGTTTTTTCTGATTCAAAATGTAACTCAATCAATTTATCTGCCTTAATCACACTAATAGAATTAGCAATAATAATATCTTGTAGCTCTTTTTTAAATTGTGTAAATAATTCACTATCAAAATAAATTATTTTTTTCGCATTCATCATTTTTAAATGGTACGGTGTTTCGTCTGCAATGAGGCTCCCGCTATCAAGTAATAAAACCCTATCAGAGCAATAATGTACTTCCTCAATATAATGAGTTGTAAATATTATGGTTACTCCTTTTTGCTTTAATTTTTTAATGCACTCCCAAAAATGATATCTCGTTGTAGTATCCATACTTGACGTAGGCTCATCAATGATTAAAAATTTAGGTTGGTTAATAATAGCCAGACAAAAATCAAGTAACCGCTGTTGTCCACCAGATAATTTAGAAGCAAATTGGTTCATTTGTTCTTTTGAAAAATTCAAAATAGCATGAATCTCTTCAATAGAAAGTGACTCATCAGTATAACCGTATACAAAGTGAATTAGTTCATTTACTTTTACATCATCAGGAAAATTAGTTTTTTGAGGTAAAAATCCAATATCTTTTGTCATACATCCAATTGCTATATTTCCCTCATCAGGAAAGTATTTACCCATAATTATATTCAATAAAGTACTTTTACCGGCACCATTTTTCCCTAGAAGGGCTACACATTCATTTTCTTTTATTGAAAAATTAATACTATTTAAAACTTTTTTTTGCTTAAATTTTTTACATATATTTTCAGTTGAAATAATGTCCAAATCAGGTCCTCCCTTACTGTTATTATACTATCTTTAATCATTCTCTGCTGATAAGAACAAAAGCTATCATTTAATACCAGTACAGTTAACTTTCTGTAGAATGTAATTATATTATAACTGAGCGTGAATATAATTATATTCTATATTTATCGTTATAATCCAATCAAATAAAGGAATTTCTTGATATTATAGCTTTAAATTCAGTATTCTGACAAGACGATATCGTTATAAATAACTTTAAAATAACAAATAAATAATTCGTTTTCAACTAAAAACTTCTTATCTTTTGGTGTCCTTAATAAAAAAAGTATCCACGAATAGGTTAACACCTCTAAAATCTAACTGGACGTTACGTTATTAGATTCTCCGTGAACACTTTTTATCAGTTTTAATTTTTATATTTCTACTTTATTATTTTGTTTTGCACTTTTTCTCCAGTATAGAATCCCCACCAAAATGATTAAAAAAGTTCCTAAAAAGCTTACCAGAATTGCTCTTATTTCATTGGTTTGTGGAAATTTTTTTACGGATACTGCTTTTCGAGGCGAAATAGACCGCTCAAAGCTTTTAGATTCAGCTCCTTGGGAGCTCGCCATTTTTGTAGATTGTTCAAGTGATTGTTTTTCTTTCACTGCTTTTGGAAATTGCTCCTCTGTGGACTCTTCTACTTGATAGCTTACAATTACCTGACCGGTTTCAACCGTTTCTACCGCGTATGCTGGGGACGTAAATAAAAACAACATTCCCATTGTTAGTAATATTCCGACCCCCATACATTGTTTTTTCATTTACCTAGCCTCCTATTCCTTGGCGCTCGCACCTTTTTCGATCACGACTAATTCCACGCTGGTACTGGCTCCATTTAATTGTTTCTGGGTGGTTAAATCAAACGCTTCAATTTTCATCTTCAGCTGATAATGCCCCGGTTTCAAAGCTTTAGGTAATGGAAATTCATTCACCGTTTTCCCAGGTTTGACTAAACCGGTTTCCAGTAATACCTCGTTGTTTTCTCCATAAGAAATAATAAATGTAAAACTGGCTTTATTAAACTCAGGATTTGCTAAGGAAACATAGGCTTTTTCTGCTCCTTCCCTAACAGTTATGTCATCATAACCAGGAAAAACCAGTTGCGTCACATCATAATTGGGCGGCTTTTTGATTTTATTGTCATAAGTAACGGCTTGTGGATCGTCCTTTAATTCCACTTGATCAGTGGCGGTCTGTTTAGATGGCTTGAAAAAGAACCAGCCTCCGATTAGTACCAAAATAAATAGTCCCAAGAGGGCTAACCATAGTAGACGTTTCTTTGCGTTCATGTGGTTCTCCTTTCATCTACATTCAGTAACCCGGATTGATTAGGGTACTCGTTGATAGTTAAACGTGACGACATCAGAATAGGTCCCGGACTTATCCGCTTTATTGGTTAGATAGGCTACTAAAGTTTTTTCATTCAGTACCCTATCTAGATTAAACGAATAATTTGCTACAGTAGTAATATCTTGACCATTCATGTCTTTAAGTTTGTAGTTAGCGCCGAAGGAATTATCTGTCCCTTTTAATTGCCAATGGTTTTGCGAAGTAACAGTCAATTGAATCGTACTATTACCAGCATAAGCTTGACCATCAGCAGTGTTAAGCAACTTAATGTTATAATTCGTATCCGCCCCTTTGGTTTGGCTAACCTTCGGTTCATTGGTCTGAGAAAAGCGTAACCTCGCTGGTAATTGTAACGCATAACTAGGGTTTTGTAAGACCTTTACATTGATTGTACGACTCGCGGAACCATACGTATAGATTACCGGATAGACCCCAAGGGTGTGGGGATCAACGGTCCCGCTCACGCTGACTTGATCGTAGGGAACGTCGTTCCCATCTCGATCTCGAGCGTCGATAAAGTGTTCTTGTGGCTGCCAAGTGTCATCACTATAAAGATTAACCTGAGTACTTTTTAGGTTAACAGCAGTTTGATCAGGGACGACCGTCACGTTAATCGTGCGAGTCACCGACCCATACGCATAAGTTACCGGATAGACTCCTGGGGTGGTTAAATTAACGGTCCCGCTCACGCTAATTTGGTCGTAAGGTACCGTATTACCATCCCGATTTTTTGCGTCAATAAACTGTTCTTGTGCTTGCCAGGTATCACTAGTATAAAGTGTCATTTGAGCGGTTTTTAGATTAATAGCGGTTTGATCAGGGACGACTGTCACATTGATCGTGCGAGTCACCGAGCCATAATCGTAAGTTATCGGATAGACCCCCGGGGCGTTCAAATTAACGGCACCAATTATAGCGACTTGGTTATAAGATCCAACATGCCCATATTTATCTATCGCACTTATAAAGTTGTCTTGGGGGGACCAAGTGTCACCAACATAAAGGTTAATTTGCATACTTTTGAGGTTAATGGTGGTGTTATCGGGCACTACGGTAACATAAGCTGTTCTACTTAACCCATAATAAGAATAAATAACGGGATATGTTCCCGGAACAGCAGTATTAACAGTACTATTGACCGCTATGCTGGTCAAAAGGAGCGGATTTTTAGCCCTCGTTTCGTCTGTAGCGGACACAAAGTTATCATTTGGATCCCAAGACTCACCAACATATAAACTGGTATCTCTGGTAGTTAGAGTGGGTTCACAGCTATAATACCAATCACCGGCTTTTGCCGCGCCATCTGATAGCTGTATAACATCCCTAATGTCCCCATAACTTAACCCCACCATGTTTTTACGCCAACCATTCCCTAACCATGTACCTTGGCTTAGTGTAGGGGAATTATCATTTAATATCATTAGAGGAGATAAATAAAATGACGGACCTAATTTTATGTGTTTTAAATGACTATCATACTGGAAAAATGAAAAAAACGTAGTACCATTAGTGGTATTAAAACTGGAGAGATCTAAACTCTTTAAGCCAAGCATACGGTAAAACATTCTATAAAAATCAGTAACATTAGCAGTGTTAAAATTAGAGAGATCTAAACTGGTTAAACCACTTTCCTGAAACATAGATCTCATAGATGTAACATTAGCGGTATTAAAGCTGGAGACATCTAAACTGGTTAAACTACTTAATAAAGCGAACATCCAATCCATATTCGTAACATTGGTGGTATCTAGTCTTTCCAGATGATCAATTTGTGTTAATTTAGTAAGACCCATAAACAGCCATCCTAGACTAGATCCGGCGACTACGTTTCCGTCAAATATAACCCGTTGTATCTTTGGATAACGATAAGTCCAAGAGCCTGGAGTTCCCGCATTAAGGTCAACTACTGTAAAAGGACCTAATTCATTAGTGTAAACTGCATCAAAATAAATAGCCGGAGTCACACTTGTTCTTAAATTATTAGGTAATACACCCCCAGATATGTGCAACACACCGTCTTTTAGATACCAATGAACTGTTCCCAGATCGCCTTCGGCATCTACTATAACGTTGCCTCCGTTTTTGCTAGGATCTATCGACCCTATTCTATTCATTACCGGCGGGAGGTCTTGCGTATTATTTAATATACTTGATAAGTCAAGCCCATAACCTGCTAAAATATCAGCGGCCGCGGCCTCTTCTTCGGGATTTATCGTTTCTTGCAACTTACTTTCTGTTTCATCATTTTCTTTAGGTTTCTCATCAGCGAGGGGTATCGTTGCGGGGCTTACGGGTTCGCCTGATTGCGCTTGTTCAAAAGATTCCAGCTGATTGGTGAGTTCATCAGGTATCGGTGGTGGGGCTACGGGATAATCAATGAAATTGTCAGTAACAAGTTCATCCGCATGTACAGTGGTCCTAGCTCCTACATACCCCGGACCAACTACTGTATTTATTAAAATCACTGTGATCAGTGAAAAAATGATCGTTCTTTTTTTCATAACTCCTCACTATCCTTACTTTATAAGAAATACGACTCTTCGTATGAAAAAGACATACAAAGAGTCGTATTTATCTCTGTACAGAAAGAACTATTAGATTGTAGGCACATTTTGGTAAGTGAAGGTCAATACGTCTGAGTAATTGCCACTTCCGTTAGCTTTACCAGTCAGTGTAGCCGTTAACATTTTATTAGTTGTAGTACTGTTTAAAGTGAATGAATAGTCAGTTGCTGTAGCATCTGTTGTGCCATCTTTTAGTTTATACGTAGAACCTAAGTTCCCACTTGAATCTTTTAATGTCCAGCTTTTAGCAGACGCCATACTTAATTTTACATTTTTTGATCCATTATAAGTAGTCAACCCATCCGGGTTAACCATTTTAAACTCACCATTAACACCTGTTCCTTCTGCAGCACCATTGGCTGGTTCATTTAATTTAGTAAAGTTAAATCCTGAGGGTAATTGAACAGCATATGAGGGTGAATCCGGGTTTTCAGGGTCATTTATTTGGGCCGCGGTTGTATATTGGACGTCGATTGTAGTTGTTCCAGAATCAGCCGCCAAAGCATCGGCCGCCCCCCATGTAAATCCTCCTACTAATGCTGTTGTTACTACTAATCCTGTTAATTTTTTCATATGTTATATCTCCTATCTTATGTTTTGGCAGTCCTAATTATTAATCCTTTTATAAATTATTTTCGGGTTAACTTAGGACCACCTTTATTATTTGGTGATTCTACTTTAAATATGACAAAGTTGCTGTTCTATAACTCCCACCCCCTTATTTAAAATGAAATTGCCTTGATACTGGAAAAGATACTTAGCGACCGTTGATAGATAGTTATTCCAGTTAAAGCATAATCTAATTATATTAAAAAATTCAAAGTAGAGATTCCATAAAGGGTGACAATATAAAAACAAAATGAAGAGTACTAGTTGATAAATGTACTAGTATCAATATTTTCAAGTACATTCAACAGTTTTTAATTATGATATATTTAATTTGACAAACGAATTAGAATAATAAATATAAAAATGGTTCTTTTAACTAGATATGTTTGAAAGAAAATTCACAGTAAAAAACTTGTTAATAAGTTTCATTAACAAGTTTTTACTGTGAATTTTAATAATCATTTATTTTATTAACTAGAAAAACTAGAAATTAAATTAATTTCTATCCCATATTTCCAACCACTTTTACCCGCAGACGCGTCGCATTTTCTGGATGATATGCTAAGGGGGTTTCTTCCACTTCCACAAGCTCAATCGTCTCTTCGATTGCTCCGGCCAATTTTGCCTGATGGGATGCTTTTTGTTTCGCATCCTCCAGACTTTCTTGGCGTGACAGCTGCGAATAAATATAGATTTGTTCATATTGTCCGCTTATCTGAGCAATCGAGGCTCCGATGGCATTCGCCACACCGCCATGAGTGTTATGATACACATTTTCAACACCATTCAGATCTTTCGGGATAATGACTGCTCCGCCCCCTACTAAAATCAAATCCACAGCACCTGAGCTGGTTTTCATTTTATCGATGGCCTCTTCAGTCATTCTTCTAATTTCTTCATACGCTCGTTTGGCAAATTCAATAGGAACATCTTCAACGAGACTTCTATTTCCGATATCGGCCAAGCCTAGTCTTACCGCTATATCTGTGGCGGTAAGCTGGTTACCTCCGAATACGAGTGCTTCCTCAGTAATGCGATAACCGACACTATCTGGACCAATTGTCACTTTATCACCTGCCAGACGAACAATACTTCCCCCTCCCAGTCCGATAGAAACAATATCAGGCATTCGGAAATTCGTTCGAATACCGCCAACATCCACAGCCAGAGACGATTCTCTAGGAAAACCGTCTGCAAGCACTCCTAAATCTGAGGTCGTTCCCCCCACATCTAAGACAATGGCATTCTTTACTTTGGCTAAATAAGATGCGCCACGGATACTGTTTGTTGGTCCGCAGGCAATCGTCAAAATAGGAAAGCGCTTAGCATATGCAATCGACATAAGTGTTCCATCATTTTGACAAAGATAGACCTCCGCGTTTTTTATCCCTTCATTTTTCAATGCACGTTCAAAACCGCTGCTCGTCAGCTTCATTACTTTGTCTAAAGCTGCATTCAAAATCGTCGCATTTTCTCTTTCTAAAAGGCCGACTGAACCAATTTGTGACGAACACGAGACAGGAACGGCGTCACCTAAAATCTCCTTAGCCCATTTTTCAACCAGTAATTCTTGATCATTTTTTAGTGAGGAAAACACTCCAACCACCGCTAGCGACTCAATTTCATTCTTCCATTTTGCTAAAACAGCTTTTACTTCATCTTCCTCTATTTCTGACAAAATTTGCCCATCATATTCATAGCCGCCCTGCAGCAATTCATATTTTTCTCCAAGAACAGCGATCATATCCTCTGGCCATGCCGTATAAGGTTTGACTGAAGCCGTAGCAGGATAGCCTAAACGAATCACACCTACCTTAGACAATTTTTTCCGTTCTACGATTGCATTGGTACACTGCGTAGTCCCAAGCATCGCATAGCTGATTTTACTTGGCGAGATCTCTGATTCACTCATAACTTTGTGCAGTGCATTCTCAATTCCCGCTTGAATATCACCACTGGTAGGAACTTTTACACCATGAACAAGTTCCAATTTTTCATCAATGATCACGGCGTCCGTATTGGTCCCTCCCACATCAATTCCAATTTTATACATTTTACTCTCCTTCCTTTGCAGCTAGCTCTTTTAGTGGAACATAGTCTAGATTATAGCCGAAATAGCGTGGACCAACTGTCTCGATTCCCTCTGCTGTTTGCCATTTTTCATGACAAGGTAAGGCTAATACCCGAATTCTTTTTCCATATTTTAATGCTTCCGTCGTTACCGGCATCAGGGTCTCCAAATCAACCACACAAATCAAGTCCGGCGTCATCGCAGCTGCTTTGCCGTTTTTTTCCGCCATTAAATTTTCATTTTGAAAATAAATCTTCATAGAGGAACCAGCGTCTTGATTCAGTCCTTCCAATGTGGCTTCGCCAAAATTAAAACCGCCTTCAACTTTTCGAATGACATCCATCATTTTTCCTTGGAAAAGCTCTACTCCATCAATCAAAGTTAACAATTTTTCTAATTTAACAGCTTCTTCTGATTCATTGCTGTAGATGGCCTCGCCGATTTTTTCTGACAGCGTCACAATGCCATGAATCCCATGATCCTTTAATTGCCGTCCGGTAGAAGGATATATACTGATCAAGGAACTGGCTCCCATCTCAACTGTTTGAACTCGTGCCAATCGTTCGGTCCATTTGTTGCTGATGGTTTCTGAAATACCGATGTTCCCCTTCTCGTCTGTAATGGCCATCGGAGTTGAAGAAACGCCGCCTAAATTAAAGGTCGTCATTTGAAGTTCAGGAAACGCTCGTCCCATTCCATCACAATCTACTATGGGAACTCCCTGCGTAGCTGCCACAACGATTGGAATCATGGAATTCACACCGCCTGCTTCCATTGGGAATGTTCCTGCAATCTTTTCGATACCTAAGTAACGACTGAGTTTTTTGAACACTCGGAGAAATTCATCACCTTTAGGAAATTTTTCAAATAGAACAGACGGCGCTCCCATCATGGCTGAAGGAATAAAAAAATCATCATCGCCAATTTCATCCGGGGAAATCAATTGAACAGGCCCGTGATCCTTAATCGCTGATAATGCCATCATTTTACCAATATATGGATCACCTCCACCCCCTGTTCCTAAAAATGCAGCTCCTACAGCAATATTTTCAATTGCTTCTTCATCCAAATAACGCATGCCTACTCCTCCATTTCTTTCATCTGCAATGTTTGCTTATTCGTTTTTTTAACAAAATATTTACCCCCTACCAAATAGCAGCAAAAGGATAGGACAATCCCAATCAGCGGCTGATTGGGTAATTGCGGCAAAGAAGGGAAAAAGCCTAACAATACTGGAATGACTGCAACCATTGCACCAATCAGCCAAGAAATAATACCAAGCCAGTTTATCCCTAAAACCGGTGTCCATTTCTCAGGGTCGCCTTTTTGAACACCCCAATAAGAAGCAATCATCACCCCTGCCACTGCTGGCACCATTGCGGACAGAATCGACATGATTGGAACAAAATAATTCAAAATACCGACGACCGCTAACAAAGTTCCGATCCCTCCGGCAATGGCTACGACAATTTTTTCCTTTTCCTTCGAGATACTAAACACATTAATGATAGCTAATCCGCCTGAAAAAGCATTGATCACATTTGTTTTCCAAGTAGCTAATATTAGAGCGATCCCTCCTATTAAGGGCGAACCAATATTCATGAAAACACTGCTAATATCCGACGTTTTATTAACAATCGCTAAAGTTGCTCCCACCGCGATCATTAAAACTCCAGTTGGAATGATCCCCGCACTGGCAGCCTTCACCACATCTGAACGTTTCCCAGAATATTGTGAGTAGTCTCCAGCAATTACAGCTCCTAAAGCAAATGAGCCAATAGTAACAGCCAGACCATCAAAAAAAGAAAGATGTGCAGCAGGCTGATAGGTTTGCAAAAGAGTACTCCCTTGACCTGAAGAAAGTGCTTCAAACAGACCATATAAACAAACAAGCACTAAATAAGGAACCGCAATATAATTGATTAAGCGAATCAGGCGAATCCCATAAATCGCCGAAACCAGCATAATAACGCCCCAGATAATTGATGAGACAGGAACTGAAATATGAATATCATAAATACCTAGAAGATTAGCGAACGCTGAGCCTGCGACGTTGGTCTGGATACCAAACCACCCTAAACAAGCAATTGCTAATATAATAGAAATTATTCGTTGAGAGCCCACCTCGCCAAAAACTTGCTTTGCTATTTGTACCGTGGGCTTATGCAAATCAACACTTTGTATTCCTTGGAGAACCATAATAACTACCGTCAGTGCATAACCTACCAAGCCCACTAATAATGCTTTTTTTAAGCCCATTCCTGAAACTAGTGTACTACCAATCAATAAGCTCGGGACACAAACCATTGAACCCCCCAAAATAAATGCCAAGCTATACCACGGTTGTATTTTATTTTTATCTGTCATAATTTTCCCCCTATATAAGTTCGTAACTCAAAATCTATACAATTAATTCTTCTAAAACTATAACAATACTGGGACTAACACACATTCTCTAAATGAAAGAATTATATATTTTCTCTAATAGCATATTTTATAGTTTTCTCATCATGTTCGAGATTTGCAACAGAACCATTTTTTATTTATGTCTATTTTCGCTATCGTTATTGGAAGTATTAAATATATACTGAAATAAAAAGTATATTAAGTTACTATTATAAGCATCTTTCATACTAACGATTAATATCAACAACTTAATTCTCCCGCTGCTCATTCATTATATTTATCACCAAATTCACTTAGAAATAATGCTTCATTTAAATCATTAGTGCCATCTTCTAGTTTTTGTTTATGTTGATCTAGTTTATTGTTTTCATTAATAAGTGAAAGTAACCATGGACTAACACCAATCATGCCGATTGCAAGGGTACCAATAACTAAAGTTTTTTTGTTCATTTTCTCTCTTCTCCTTTTACCATCTATTACTTTTGTTAGCTACTATCTGTTCATTAATTGCATTCTTTCAGATAAACTTAAATTATTCCAAGTAGAAAGCATTTCTGCAATAGTTTTTTGCGATAAATTTAGTTTGAGAGAAGTTTGGCTTTCATTATCCTCATCAATAGCTGCAGACTTTACTTGTGTAACCTCTTCAATGGATTCAGAATCACTGACTTTCTTGGTAAATCTATTTTTTTCATCTTCATTTAAACTAGTTAAACTATTAATAATCTTGCTGGCTTCTTCCTTAGCTAAAGTTAATTTATAGTCGATATTTTGAATTTCTCTGTAAATTGACATTACATAAGTATAAAAAACCTCTTCATTTGTACTTGCTTGGTCTACTTGTTTAAAGAAATCTAACTTTTCATTTGAATTCAAATTAGTCAATTCTTGTATGGCCGTCTTTGCTGCGATTTGTGAATCTGTTAAAAATTGAGCTTTAATATTATTGAAACTCGCCTTTCCATTTAAAATACTTTTCTCTAGTTCTTCAATGTCTGCAACTAGATTTTTTATTTTCGTAGCTAATTCACTCATTTGATAATCTAGCTCGTTTAAGAATTGGTTATATGATTCCAATTGTTTTTGATTTTCTATCAGATCTTGTCGATCTATTTCTCGTTCAAAAGTTGATTGATCTAAACTATCTATTTGAGCTTGTAATCGTCCCAATTCAACTTGAAGACCGTCTATTTGACTATTTCGGAGTTCTTTCTCATTTGTCAATTGATTGATATAATTTCCTGTTTCCATGACTCTCTCTTGTATTTCTGCTAATTGATTCCCAACATTAGATATTTCACTTATCGCTCCTTTTACTGTTATCAATCTAGTTCTTAACTCTTGCTGTTGTTCATCATTCTCTTCAATAGGGTTTAGTTTGTTTTCTATGTCTTCTTTTTCATTAGTTAGATCGGCTATTTTTTGTCGTGCAGATTGATAGATTGATCTTGCTAGAACCAGTTGATAATTCAAATTAGCTTCTTCTTTTTGTTGTTGTATAAGTTCGCTTTCAATAGTGCTTAATCTATTAATTTGTTCATTTAAATCATTTGTTAAAGTGTCTTTTTTTTGAGTTAGTTCTATTTTTTGTCCCTTTAATAACCGCAATTTCTTCTCATCGTTTAAAATTTCCATATCTCTCAAATGTTCTTCTACTTCTTTTTTTGCTTGTCCTATCTCAGTCTTTTTTTCATCCAATGCCTCATAGGCTTTTTTGGTTGCAGCTAAATCATTCTTTTTATTTACTAATGTCGCCATATCTATATTCATGTTTTCTGTCATCATTTTATCTTTCTGAGCCAATTCCTTTTGAATTACAGCCATTTGATTATCTGCCCATTGATAGTTTTTATCTACTACATCCTTTTTGTTACTACTTGAAGTATCATCTGAAACTTGTTGACCAAATGGTTGATTCATATAAATTTTATCAGCAGGAGTTAGCTCTATTTCATTAATTATTTCTCCCTGAGGACTAGTCAAAGTTACTTTCAATCCATTAAATCGAATATTCGTTCCAATGGGTACTGTATATTGACTACCTATTTTAAAACCATTTAGTTCCATTAATTTTTGCCATTTTACATTAATTGCCAGTGAAATATTATAAAATGTATCACCATCTTCAAATATATAGATTGATTGAGCAGCACCCAATCTTGCATTAATACTCTCTATTGAATTCGCAGACCATTCATCCGCGTAAACTGACTCAATTTTCGAATAAAAACTACCTATTAACATTAAACTCGAAAATAGTGCTCCTTTTATTAGCCATAATTTGCCTTTTTTATACATTTTTACACGATACTTTCTTTCTTCATACTTGAACCTATTATTATTTTTTATTTTATTTTTCATGAGCAAAAACCTCCAAATTAGCACTAATTACTACATATAATAGGCTAATTATACTAGAATAATAATTATAGAAAATTCTATATATTTTCACTAAAATAAACAAATAAAAGAATGCCTTTAAACTACGTTTTCTTGTTTGCTTAAATTTCTCCCTTATCATGATAATCAATATCTATCTTTTTTCAAAATCTATGTCATGTATACACCCTTTACACAGCATCCGTTTAATCAGTACACAGGTTTCCATAAACTCCTCATGGAAATCATACAAAATCTCTATTTTCATTGTCTTACTATCTTTAAGCATGTATCGAACCTTTAAAAGTCATATCCGAATTATACCGATAATAAGAGTAACAATTGGATGTAATTGCTTGATAAAATAAAGATGTCGTTTTCAGTTAGCTCGAATATCAATTCAAAAAAACATGCACTTCTAACTAAGACTAAATTAAAGTGAAAAAAGAACGGCGTGAGTCAATACCTTTCACAACCGTATCTGAATGAATTTATGGGTTCATAATTCTTGATTATCAAAAAGTCAACTACATTTTTATTGTTTATGGAAATATCTACGAAAAGGAATCAATAATCTGGCTAGTATCATCCAACATGAGAATAATCTAAATGTTTATGAGGTTCCCCTTTTCTTATTTTGTGGTAGCAAATGTTGGACTGTGAAAATGTTTTTCCATTGATTGATTAACTCTTTTACAAAAAGTAACGTTCCCATATTCGTAATCAATAAATACATCAACAGAGTGGCAACAACTACTGGAACACCTGCTTCCTCAACAATATTTTTTTGGAAAAAAGTCCAGTATCCAATAATAAATAGAACACCACAAACAAAAACAGATGGAATCCAAGCTTTTGTTTTAACATAGAAACTACATCACTAATATATAAAATAATCATTAGTAATGAAAAGGCCAGTAATTGAGTCATAAAACACCTCCATATTTCTTTAAGATACTCGTATCTTAACAAGAATTAATATTCAGAAAATTCTATATATTAAAAAGTTTTATTAACAAATATAGGAATAGATAAAATCACGCCATCCCAGAAATAATAATATTTCGACAAAAATCACAGCACTCAGTAACCCATCCACCTGTGAAAGCGGGTGACTTTTTAACACCTATAGAAGAGGTCCCCACTCACGTACTCCATAAATGGAGCTTTCTAAAAAAATGCTATCCGTCCAGCACTCGCTACTTTATCTTTTCTTATTTTTGAATGGATCGACGTATTCTCGTTTACTTATACTATTCCGAATACGATTATCTGATTCTTACTCTCTTATATATTTTACAATTGTCTTTTATTTCAGACCCATTGTACTGTAAGCGCCGAAACACGAAGTACCTAGACGACTTTTAGCCCGATTGTTATCATACAATCAGGCTAGGGTCGTTTTTCGATTATTTACATTTTTCTTGCACCTTTGCGGCCCAAGGAAGATAGTCGTCCAAATGCTCGGCTGTCAGAACAGGCAAATTCGGCAGTTCTTCAAATAGATACTGAAGATTTTTTGTACTTTCAAGTCCGTTCTGTTCAGCTGTTTTAATGACACTCAAAATATCTCCTGATGTTTGAGCACCGCTCAAACTGGTCGAAAACAACTGGTTTTTTCGACACATCACCAGTTCCTTAACCAATCGCTCGCTTTGATTATTTGTCAGCTCTAAGCGGCCGTCTTTAAATACTCGTTCCATGGCGGTCCGATGTTTGCACATGTATTGGATGGCTTTATCCAATTTTGATTTGGGAACCGCTGGAATCGTCTCGATATAAGAAAACAGCTGATTCAACAACGGACGTAGCTTTTCCTTACGTTTCATCAGTCGTTCTTCAGGAGAGAGCGTTTTCCACTCTTGCTCCTTTTTGAAGCAAGTTTTGAAGCTGCTGAGCACAAAAGCAGCGGGATGTTCTGTTTCTCCCTGCACTTTGGGCATGGCTTCATGAAACTTTCTCCGGACATGAGCCCAACACCGAACGGGAAGAACATTAGGAAAATCATCATAACCAGTATAACCATCACAATGAAGATATCCTTGGAATGAGGCCAAGAATTTTTGAGGAATCTCTTTACTGCGACTCTCCCTGTGATGATAAATCGCCACTGGATGTTCCTGCTTGATAGAATTGCTAAAGACCCAATAATAGGTGTTGGTCTTAGCGCTTTCCAGTACACGATAGCTCGTTTCATCTGCGAACGCAACGTCGCTCTTCATTAGTTCTTGGCGGAATCGTTCCACTAAAAGAGATAAATAGTCTTGTCCCAAACGAATATGCCAGTTTGAGATATTGTCTCGTGAAATAGCCAAGCCCAGTTGTTGCCAATACTCTTCCTGCCGATAGGCAGGAACCTTTTGCTTGAATTTCAAGCGAATCGTTTCGGCTACCACACTTGGCAAAGCCAAGCTGTCAAGCTGTTTTGAAGCAGGGGGCTTTGGGACGGATGCTTTCTTTAGCGAAGTTTCTCCCGAGCGTTCGCAAGTTTTACAACAATAACTATGTTGGACATGTTGGAGCGTTTCGATTCGTTCTTGATGAAAAGCAATCTCATCACGAACCTTTTTCTTTCCCATATCAACCATCAAGGTGCCGTACTGATCACACAGGCGCTCTTCCTCTGGCAGTTCATGATGGACTTCTTTCGTTGGAAGGTCGGTGAGCTTTTGGGCCTTCACACCTTTTTTTCGCTGATGAGTCTTAACGATGATCTCCTCCGCAAGAGGTGGCGGAGCGATTGGCACGTCAAAGAGATCCAAACTCATTTGACCAGAAAGTTGTTCTGGCAAAGATTCTTTGGATCATCCATAGAGTTTATTCGTCAAATAAGTAATTTGTTCTCTAAGCAGTTGAACCTATGCAGTGAGTGTATCGATTACTTTTAATTGCTTTTGATTGGCTGTCATTTGTTTCTCAAGCATGGCGATTAATTGTGCGGTTGTTTCGTTATTTTCATTTCTATCATTTGTTTGATTTGACAAAGAAACACACCGCTTTCTAAATCTATTTCATGTTATTATTATACCATGAAATAGATAGAAAAAGAAGGAGAAATGGCGTGGAAACAACGTTTTCCAACCGTTCTCCTCTATTTGATTTAATTAGAAAACACCTCGCTTTCCGGCTAGAATTGCTTTGAGTTGATTAATGTCCAAGCCTTCCAATAACCAGCGAATCTGCTGGTGCGTGAGACACCGAATTTCTTTTTTTGATCTCGGCCAGCGAAGCTGTCCTTGATCTAACCGCTTGTACAAAAGCAGAAAACCACCTTTTTCGTAATACAACATTTTGAAACGATCTCGTCTGCCGCCACAAAATAAGAAAAGAGCATTGTCGTACACATCCAGATTATACTCATGCTGGACGATGGTAGCCAGGCCATCGATGCCTTTCCTTAGATCGGTTTTTCCGCAAACAATAAAGATATGAGCGACTTTTTGATAATCAAGTATCATGAGCCATCAGCTCCTTCAAGACCGTCTGCACAAGATATTGACTCGCGCCATTGTAGATGAAAATGTCCTGCTTTTCCACCTTGATTTTTATTCCTATTTTGGCAGGAAGTGCGTGTTTTCCTTGCGATTGATCTTCGAGTTTAATGGCAACGACTTCTTGTCTTTCTTTCATAAAGCAACCACCTCCGATTTTTACTTGTACCATCAGTATAATCGGTGGTGGTTATTAATTGTAGGTACTCAGTGGTTCGGCGCTTACGTTTTTCTTGTTTCTCTTACTGGCGCGAGCAAAACTAACTGAAGTCATCAACAAAAAATCTGAGACAGAATAGTGTTCATTCTGTCTCAGATTTGATTTTACACAACTCATCAGTCTTTATTGACAAGTAGCCGATTTAATTTCTTAATTGCGGATGCTTTTAATTAGCCATCTACATCATAGTTCTATAAACAAATAACTTGTGTTTAATTTTTTTCATCCCCTCCCCATCTGTTAATTTAGATATTTTAACTTTTACTTGTTTTGTTTATTGAGTAAATTATGCTCAGTTGCTAATTTTTGAATTTTATCTACTTCTTCCAAAGTAGTTGATCCATCTACTTTAGCGTTGTATTCCTTTTTCTCCACTTCACTTAATGCAGATAATATTCCAATGTATCCCTTGGCTACATTTTTCGAATTATTTAATTCCTGCGCTGCTTTTGTATCTTTATTGGCTTGATCCTGCTTAATAGCTGTTGCTTGTATCTGATTTATCGCTTCTTCTGTTACCGCATTAGCTACTTGACTATTATATGCAGCTTTCTCACTAGCAGTTAGCCCTGTTAATGCATTAATTGCATCCTGTGCAGTTGTTCTGGATTTAGCTAACTCTTTTGCTACCATAAGATCATTATTTTGCTTAACTAATTGTGCTTCATAAGCTTCCACAGCTTCAACTGTAATTCCATGAGTGCCCCAATACGATGGATTTGTTAGATAATAATTCAAGTCATTATTCTTGGTTGATTGAGGTATTTCCGTTAACCCTAAGATTGTATTCAACGCGTTTGCGCGTGCTTGAATTACTAAAACTGCATCCACATTAGAATAAGTCGGGCTGTCGCTAATAATATAATTAATATAATTATTCTTAACTGCTTCGGTTAGATTAACTAGACTTTTGACAGTCGCTTCTGCATTTGCCTGCACTAATTTTAATATATTAGCTTCCACCAACTTTTTATTCGCATTATTTTGTGCATTAGCTTGTGTTTTCGCATTATCTACTCCAACTGTATTAACTGAGCTGTAAGCTACATCCGTAAATGCTGCTTTTTCTTCATCGCTCAGATTTGTCAAGCTACTAATATATTCTTTGGCTGCTACTTTTGCGCTTGCTAAATCTGCTGCCACTTTTTCATTGTAATGATCCGTATTTTTTTTATCGGCTGCTGCTTGAACTAGTGTTAGTTCGTCAGCTGTTTTCGCTTGCTCGATTTGACTACGGAAGGCTATTTGTTCTTCTTTGGTCAAATACAATAAAGTATCTATCTCTGTCTGCGCAGTTAATTTAGTGCCTATAAAACTTTTTTCTGACCTATTAGCTGAGTCTAAAGCTATTGCATCTGCGTAGATTGGGTCAATATCTGTCACAGCCTTTGCTTCATCTATTTTTGTTATAAACAATTGTTTCTCATCATCACTAAGTGCAGTGAGTGAACGCACCGTAGCTTTTGTAAGATTTTGCTTATCTAATAAGGCTTTAGCTATTTTGTTTTCTATATTCGTATCTGATTGCTTAGCTGCAGTCTCTTGAATTTTATCTACGGATTCCTTATCTACCGCTGCCCTAACTTGATTAACAAAGAGTGTCTTTTCTTCGCTACTTAACCCTGTAAGTGCATTAATATCAGTTGTCACTTTCGTTTTTATAGACTGTAATAATTCTGCTACTTGGGTAGTTTCTTCTTTTTCTAGCATACTATCTACATATTGTTGCACCCCTTCTAATGTACTTATGTCCTTATCAATGGTCCATTCTTTATAATACCTAGGATTCCTTGATAATTTTGAAAATGCTTCTAAACCATATCTAGTTAATTGATAGATTGTATTAGTAGCTTCTGCTCTAGCTTGATATAGAACAATATCGTTAATATCTCTTCCGAATGACCCGAACGAAATGTAATTACCATCAATAGTGATGGTAATATCCTTCCCTAAGTAAGATATAATTTGTTTAAACATTGACTTTTGGCCTGTATTCAACTTATCTAACCCATCAATAACTTTTGTTGCAGTTATCTTAGCCATATCAAAAGCTTGGTTATCTATTGCTGTCTTTGCAGTACTATTTTGTGAAGACGCACCCTGAGTTAGCTTAGTTATTTCATCATTGCTTTTCGCACTATCGATTTGTGCTATCCATGCAGATTTTTCAGCATTACTCAAGTATTCAAAAGCACTAATAACCTTGTTAGCAGCCAACTTATTCTCTGCTAACAATCGTTCAATTTCATTACTCTTATTTTGTGCTATAACCGCATTCTTAATTGCAAGAACTTCTGATTGGTCCCCAGCAGCGTCTATTTGAGTAGAAAAGTTATCTCTTTCTTCCTGAGTAAGTTCTGGATAAGTATCAATATCCGTTTTTACTTTTTCTTTAGCTTCTACTAACAATCTAGCTGTTTTATTGACCTCATTCTTAGCCTCTGCATCTTTTTGTGCGGTCACAATACCGTTAATGGTTAGTGCCTCATCTACTTGGTGAAGAAATTCAATTCTTTCTTTATCCTCCAAATCTGTTAGTTGATTAATAGTGTTTTTCGCTGCGCTAATAGAATCTATCAATGTTTTTTTCACTCTATTAACTGCGTCTTGTTCAGTGGCATATATCTTGATTTTATTGACCTCATCCTCGGACTTAGCAGCTTCGATTTGATTAGTAAAGGTTGTTTGTTCCTCCTCACTTAACTCTGCTAAAGCTTTGATAAAACTTTTAGCAGCAGTTCTAACAATAAATAGAGAATGTGAAGCTTTTACTTTTTTATTCAAATCAGCTTGTGCTATGGCATCCTCGGAAATCTGCTTTGTTTCCACCTTAGTCTTAGCATTCTTAACTTCCGCAGTAAAATCATCTTTTTCAGCAGAAGTTAAATAGTCTAACAGTGAAATTACATTAATAGCCTCATTTTGTGCTGTTGTTAGCTCATTTTTTCCCTTAATTTGTTGGTCTAATGTTTTTGCCTCTTCTAAATATTGTTTTGCCTTTTCCACTGTTGTGGTGCTATAGCTAATAATAGATGAAACAAAAGTATCTTTCTCATTTTGTGACAGATAGTTAAGAAATGCTAATTGTTCAATCGCAATTGCTTGAGCTTGATATAACTCTACCAAATCACTACTATTAGCTGCATTAATATTTCTTATAAATCTATCTTTCTCTGTTTCACTAATATGACTTAAATCTTGAATAACTAATAGGGTGTTCTCTTTCAAATTAGCTAGCAATATTGCATTTATTTCATTTTTATTATCTACATTCCGTTGGATAGCTGAATTTTGGATTATTGATACTTCATCCACATTTTTTGCTTTGGTTACCTTCACTTTAAAATTAGTCATTTCTTCTGGAACTAGATATTCTAAATTATCAATCGTAGTTTTAGCTGTTGCTCTTGCATCAGATAAACCTTTCGCTGTAGATTCTATCGTTTCTACTTGTCTTTTTAGTGTAGAATTAGCTATCTTTTCTTTAAAGTCAGCTTTTTCTGTTTCACTAAGCTCCAGTAAATCATCAATTATAGTATTAGTAGCCACTTTTGATTCTGCTAGCAATCGCACATTTTCATGTTCTTTGTTTGTATTATAAGACACATCTTGTACTACTTTAACTGCTGCTGGATCAATCGCTGAAGTTACTTGTGCTAAGAAGGTATTCTTCTCGTCTTCGCTTAGATCTCCAGCTGCTTTAATCGCAGTATTAGCAGTTACTCTTGCATCAGATAAAGCTTTCGCCTTTGCTTTTGCCGTAGTTACATCAGAGATTACCGAAGCGTTATTCACTTCTGATGCAAAGCTATTTTTTTCTGCTTCACTAATTTCTGAGAAGCCATTCACTTCTGTTATCGCTGCTGCTTTAGCTTCTTTTAGTTCTCGTGCTGTTTGATTGATAGTATTTTGCTTAGCAGCTGCATCTTGTACTACTTTAACTGCTTCCGGATCAATCGCTGACATTACTTGTGCTAAGAAGGTATTCTTCTCGTCTTCGCTTAGATCTCCAGCTGCTTTAATCGCAGTATTAGCAGTTACTCTTGCATCAGATAAAGCTTTCGCCTTTGCTTTTGCCGTAGTTACATCAGAGATTACCGAAGCGTTATTCACTTCTGATGCAAAGCTATTTTTTTCTGCTTCACTAATTTCTGAGAAGCCATTCACTTCTGTTATCGCTGCTGCTTTAGCTTCTTTTAGTTCTCGTGCTGTTTGATTGATAGTATTTTGCTTAGCAGCTGCATCTTGTACTACTTTAACTGCTTCCGGATCAATCGCTGACATTACTTGTGCTAAGAAGGTATTCTTCTCGTCTTCGCTTAGATCTCCAGCTGCTTTAATCGCAGTATTAGCAGTTACTCTTGCATCAGATAAAGCTTTCGCCTTTGCTTTTGCCGTAGTTACATCAGAGATTACCGAAGCGTTATTCACTTCTGATGCAAAGCTATTTTTTTCTGCTTCACTAATTTCTGAGAAGCCATTCACTTCTGTTATCGCTGCTGCTTTAGCTTCTTTTAGTTCTCGTGCTGTTTGATTGATAGTATTTTGCTTAGCAGCTGCATCTTGTACTACTTTAACTGCTTCCGGATCAATCGCTGACATTACTTGTGCTAAGAAGGTATTCTTCTCGTCTTCGCTTAGATCTCCAGCTGCTTTAATCGCAGTATTAGCAGTTACTCTTGCATCAGATAAAGCTTTCGCCTTTGCTTTTGCCGTAGTTACATCAGAGATTACCGAAGCGTTATTCACTTCTAATGCAAAGCTATTTTTTTCTGCTTCACTTATTTCTGAGAAGCCATTAACTTCTGTTATCGCTGCTACTTTAGCTTCTTTTAGCTCTCGTGCTGTTTGATTAATAGTATTTTGCTTAGCTGCTTCATCTTGTACTACTTTAACTGCCGCTGGATCAACCGCTGACGTTACTTGTGCTAAGAAGTTATTCTTCTCGTCTTCGCTTAAATCTCCAGCTGCTTTAATCGCAGATTTCACTATTCCCCTAAAATCCGAAAATTTTTGGGCCTCAGTTTGTATAGCTAATACCTCAGGTGTTGTTCTAGCTTCATTTACTCTTTCTTTGAAACTCTCTTTTTCTATTTCACTTAATTCTGATAATGTACTAATAAATGAGTTTGTTTCTTCTTTTGCTCTTATTAGAGCATTTGCAATTATAGTGTTAGTATTTTTAATAGTCGCCTCGGCAAATATACTCTTAATGTTAGATGGCTCAAAAGTATTGTCTACTCGCGCTAAGAATTCTTTCTTCTCATCCTCAGTTAAATCGCTTAACATGTTAATTTTAGTTTTAACATCACTTCTGGTATCAGAAAGTGTTTGCGCGTTTGTTCGTATGTTATCTATTATACTTAGCGAAGATCCATTTACTAGATCCTTTTTAAAGACATCTTTTTCTGCGTTGCTTAACTCTTTAAGGGTATCAATAAAAGCAACAGAGTCTGCTTTAGCTTCTACTAATTCTCTAGGAATCCGTTTCTCGTTATTTTTATCCGTTGCTACACTTTGAACAGCAATAACTGCCTCTTTGTTAGATGCCTTATTTACTTGATCTAAGAAATCCTTTTTCTCGTCATTGGTTAAATCTTCAAACGTATTAATTTCAGTTATAGCGGCAATTCTAGCATCCGAGAACGCTTCAGCATCCGACTGTAATTGCTTTACCTCTACGGCTGTTTTTGCATTTGTTACACTTTGTTTAATACTCTCTTTCTCTATTTCGTTTAATCCAGATAACGCACTAATCGCTTCCCTAGCAAGAGGTCTAGCTGCAGATAAATCTTTTACGTCATTTTGTATTTGGATAACCTCACCCAATATTTTTGCTTCCTGAATTTTTGCCAAAAATGCTTCTTTTTCTAATTCATTTAATTCAGTTAGAGAGCCAATAAGAAGTGTTGCCGAGTCTTTTTCCTCTAACAATTGTTTGATTTCTTTTTGGGTCTCATTTTGTTTCTGAGCTGCATCTAATATAGGTTTAATATCCTTTATTACTTTTATTTGATTAATTTGATTAATAAAATCTTGTTTTTCTACAGCTGTTAAAGCTACTAATGTTGTATTAATAGTATTTTTAGCGTCATTTTTTGCATTTAATAAATCCCTTGCCTCTTTTTGAATACCATTCTGCTCGGTAGCTTGCTGTTGTATTTCTGAAATTCGTTCCGATGTTTTAGCGGAGTTAATTTGATTAATGAACTCTTGTTTTTCTGAGTCACTTAAGGAGGCTAAAACATTTACTACTTGCTCAGCTTCATTTTTTTCGGATTCTAAATCATGTTTTGCCTTATTTACTTTATCCTTATCATTCGCCGCTGTTTCAATATTCTTCACTTCAGAAGGCAAATTCGCTTGTCCAACTTGAGTTATAAACTCAAGCTTTTCTTCGTCAGATAAGTTGCCTAAAGCATTGATTACATTAGTAATATGACGTTTAAGGTTTGGTAAGTTTTTTAATTCTCTATTCTCTAAATCTTGTGCATTAGCTTCATTCAAAATTTGAAGGATTTCTTCATTTGATCTTGCTTGATTAACTCGTTCCTCAAAAGTTGCTTTTTCTGTTGCATTTAAATCGTCTAATAACTCAATTGATATTTTAGCAGATTCTTTAGCTACTGTTAAAACACCCATACTCGCGGCTTCTTTATTGAAGTCGTTTTGTTTCGTTGCTGTTTGGTTGATTATATCTACTTCTTCAGCAGAATTAGCCGTATCTATTTGGTTTTTAAAATGCTCTTTTTCTGTAACTTTTAAGTTGTTTAACGAATCAATAACATTGGAAGCTGATTTTTTTATTAATACTAGTTCCTTGGCAAGCTGATTTTTCTCATCTTGTGCTAGTATATCGTCTTTAACCGTATGAATATCTTCAAGTGAGTTAGCTTCACTGATTTTAACAATGAAATTAGATTTTTCAATTGGAGATAAATTAGTCAAACTAACGAGGCTGTCTTCTACCACCGCTTTTTCTTTATATAACATTACTAACGGTATTCGATTAGTAGCTTCCTCATCAATCAATTTAACATAACTATCTTTGCCTTTAACAGATAAATTAAGTAATTTTGTAATGAAGTCTTTTACTTTGTCCTTAGCCATTTTTAAGGTTATTTTCGTTACTTCGTCTTGATTAGCGGTATCTTGGGCAATTGCATCATTTTTAGTTTTTATAACTCCATCAATCGTTTGATTACTATCAATTTGACTAATAAAGCCTGCTTTTTCTGCGGTACTTAACCCCGTTAAAGTTTTAATTACTTCTGTAGCATCTGCTTTAGTTATGAGTAATGCTTTATTAGTAGCTTTATTTAAAATCTCATTAACTACTGTCTTATCGGGAGCAGTATCTATTTGAAGAACGAATTCGTTCTTCTCATCCTCAGTTAAGTCATTTAATCCTCTAATAGTTGCTTTTGCTTCACCTCTAACATCAGAAAATAACTTTGCTTCACTTTGTATTTGTACTACATCGTTCTTTATTGTAGACTTTGCTACTTTCTCTTTATATCCTGTTTTCTCTACATCGCTTAAATCCGGCAGCTCACTAATTAAATTAATAGCTCTTTCTTTCTCTTCTGCTAATTCTCTAGGGATTCGTAGTGCTGTATTTTTTTCCGTTGCATTATTTAGAATTTCATCCACTTTTATTTTATCATTAGCTATTACTAAATCGTCCATGAATGTTTTCTTCTCATTCTCAGTTAAATCGCTTAAAGAGTTAATAGTAGCTTTCGCATCAACTTTAACATTAGAAAATGATTCCGCTTCATTTTGTAGCCTTGTCACATCAGTAATCGTTGTGGCATTTACTATTTTTTCTTTATAGCTAGCTTTATCTGAGTCACTTAGACCTGGTAACAACTCAATAAAATATTCTGCTTGCTTTATAGCTTTAGGTAATGCTCTTTCTTCACCTGGTTTGATCACTTCACCGTCTGGTTTGGTATCTTCACCTGGTTTGATCACTTCACCTGGTTTGATCACTTCACCGTCTGGTTTGGTATCTTCACCTGGTTTAGTATCTTCACCTGGTTTGATCACTTCACCTGGCTTAGTGTCTTCATCTGGTTTGATCACTTCACCTGGCTTAGTGTCTTCACCTGGTTTGATCACTTCACCGTCTGGTTTGGTATCTTCACCTGGTTTAGTATCTTCACCTGGTTTGATCACTTCACCTGGCTTAGTGTCTTCACCTGGTTTGGTATCTTCACCTGGCTTAGTGTCTTCACCTGGTTTGATCACTTCACCTGGCTTAGTGTCTTCACCTGGTTTGATCACTTCACCGTCTGGTTTGGTATCTTCACCTGGTTTGGTATCTTCACCTGGTTTGATCACTTCACCTGGCTTAGTGTCTTCAGCTGGTTTGGTATCTTCAGCTGGTTTAGTGTCTTCACCTGGTTTGATCACTTCACCTGGCTTAGTGTCTTCAGCTGGTTTGGTATCTTCAGCTGGTTTGGTCACTTCACCTGGCTTAGTGTCTTCACCTGGTTTGGTGTCTTTATTTTCCGCTTCTTTCGCAAGTAATAATTGATTCGCGTCATCTTGCTTATTAACAGTGACTTTCAGGGCTTGGAAATTTGCTTGCGCTTCTGAAATATGTTTCTCTAATGCATCTATAGTTTGGGTTAATTGGTTAATGTTGGCCTTTAACGTATTAATCTGATTTGTCAATTCGTTTAGTTTTTTCTCATCATTAGCTAATTGGGTAGCAGTTTCGGCTGCTGTTTGCGCATTATTTGTTTGATTTGTCGTTGGTACAGCAAGACTATCTAATTGCTTTTGCGCTTGCTCTAGCTGGGCTTGAAGATCCGTTATATGCGTTTGTTGCTCCGCTTGTTGCTTGGTTAGTTCTGTGACAGTATTTGTTGCTTGAACAACTTGTTCTTGTAACTCGTTTAATTGGGTAGCGTTGGCTGTAGTTGCCTCTAGTTCTGCTTGGATAGCCATTAATTTATCTGTTAATGCGGACCGTTGGTCTGCTTGTTCTTCGGGTAGATTTTCTAACTGGACAGTTAGTGCTTGCTTTTCAGTCGTTAAATCCGTCACTTTTTGTTGAGTGACTTGCCGCGCCTGTTCCGCAGTGGCTAATTGTGTGGCAAGATTCTCTTTTTCTTGTTGAGCTGTCGCAAGCTGATTATTCGTTTCGAGCAAGTGATTTTCTTGTAAGCTTAATTCTTCTTGTAACTGTTTAACTTGTTGCATCAGATCACTTTGTTGCTGGTTTAATTCAGCCGCTTTAACACTATTTGCTTGATTGACATCCTTCGTCAAACGTAATTCTAGCTCTTGTTTTTCTTGTTCAAGAGCTTCTTGTTTTTGTACTAAAGCAGCCAATTCTGCTTGCATTTCTAGCAATGATTGTTTTTTATCCGCTAAAGATGCTTGCATCACCTGATTCAAGTTGGAGAGATTATTGGCTTGCGCTAATTTTTGTATCAACTGTAACTTTTCTTCCTCTGTAAAGAGAGGATTCTGCTTAATCGCTGTTTGCGCGTCTAATTTTGCTTGGGTTAAATCAGTTCCTTGTTGATCATTGCTCGTGCTTAACTTATCTGCACCATTAGAGATCGGTAAGCTTGGAGTAGAACTCACTACTGTTTTGGGTAAATCAGAAGTTTGGTTAGCGAAAGTCGCACTAGGTTCTACTTTATCTGCTGGAGTTAGCTGAGCTTCTTTTACTATTTCTCCCTGTTGATTCGTCACTTTAATATGTGATCCATCAAAACTAATTGTTGTTCCTACCGGAACATGGTATTGGCTACCGTCTTCAAACCCATTGAGTTCCATCAATTTTTGCCATTTAACATTTACCGCTAGGGAAATATTATAGAATGTATCGCCTTGTTCAAAAGTATATCTGGATTGATTCATCGACAGTTTTGCTTGAATACTCTCAACAGAATTAGCTGTCCATTCAGCAGCATGAACGGGTTCTGTATCAGTTAACATCAGACTACCTAAAACTAAAGAAGAAAATAGAATACCTTTAACAATCCATTTTTTCCTTTTTTATACATTTTAGCACGATATTTAGGTTCTCTAGCTCGTAGAGTAGCTTGAAAGTATGCTTTTTTCATCACAAGGTACCTCCTTCACGTTTCATCATATTTTACAAATATAAGAAGTTTCTAATATAATTAGCTCCTTCAAAGATCCTATCATTAATAAATTCTTCTAAATATACATTCCGAATTTTCGGATAAAATCAATGGACCTTCGTTCTAACAAGCAAAAAACAGTCTCTTAATATATTTTCCTATCATTTCAATTATTTTAACTCCCTTCAATCCTACTAAATCCTACTAAATAGAATCCGACTTCCTATTCTTTATAAAGATTTGTCTAACTGCTTAAATAACAGAGTAGAGAAACAAATCATTAAAAATAGTTCAACTATAAAGCAGTTTCTACGTATTTATTTAAGTATACTAAATACAAATAAAAATAAATTCTATATTTATCATTACTAATCATTCAAATAAAGGAGTTTACTTACATATCAACTTTTGAACCAATAAAATAAACAGAAAAAGGCGATTATGTTTTAATGTTAGTTTGACAAAATAAGTGCTTTGTGCTTATGTTAAATTTAATTCTTTTACACACAAGAATATATAAAAACATCCGTTGTGATAGTTGAAATTAAAAGTATCCTAGTGAATATCTAAACGTAACAGAGACTATATTTTGCGCTTTTTCAAGCATAAAACTATAACTTATTCTATAAGTGCTTTTATTTCAGATAGAGAGCGACTTTTAACATTCTGGTTACCAAGCAAGCTTAATCTAGAAATAACACTTCTACTTTCTTACGAAATTCATTTAATAAGTTAGGGCCACTAGTTTCTGTTGTGTGTTTTTTAATATCCCTATTTCATAACAACATAAAAAATACCGACCAGAATTTCTAGTCGGTATATGCTTCACTATTATGAATCACTACAATAACTTAAAAAACTATTGACATTTAATATAGGAACTTAATCTGTATAAAACGACTTTATTACGATAAATCATTAGTTTTTAACTGAGTTTCTTTACACTGTCATAATTGGAATAAAAATAATTATACTGATCATTATTCAGCACTCATTTATAGAAGATGATCAACTTTATCTAAACTAAGTCAAACTTTTTAGTATTCCCCAAATATGATCTAATTGAGTTTCAGAAGGAGGACTGGATATATAGTACACTTTTTTTGGTAACTGAGTAAAATGGATTCCACTATCCAACAAAATCAAATCAGATTGTTCCCCTTGAGAATATTCCTCTTCATCTTTGTATACACACAATTCTATAGAATTCCCGAACTTTTTTTGAATAATTTTTGTTGTTAAATCTCTTTCTATTGGTTTAGAGCATACGTAACCGACTTTTACAAGTGAGTTCTTTAACTCTAAAATCGTATAAAGTCTTCTACTAAATAGTTTTAAATCACTATCAACTAAATATATTGGACTTAAAGTTTGTTTTTTCCATATAGAAATGATGTCTTTCACTTTTTCATATATTTCGAATTCTGTTTCATTTAGATAAATAAATTTTTGTGGCAGTAAAGCATGTATAGGTCGGCGGCCTCGCCACAATAAACTAAATAAAATATCCTTAAAGTATTTATCATAAGATAGGGATACATATAAACTTTTCTTAAATAGGTTATCAAGAATTTTATAGCTTTGTGACTGAGTAAATTTGTCTATATACATCCCCCATATTTCTTCAATTTTACTATCTGGAGAGTAACCTGATTGTATTAAAAAAACCATCAATATAAATATTTTTTCATTTTTAGCAATAGTCTTATCTTTAACTAAGGAAATCTGCAATACTTTATCGATAAATCCTTTCGAAATTAAAAATTTTTCTTTTATAAAATTCGGATCAATAGGAAACTTATAACCATAATCAAGTGAAAAGCAGATAAACAGAACAAGAATATCCTCATCATCTTTAGAGAAGTTTAGATTAAATATTTTTTCCGCTTCAGCTACAGTGCGACAAGAAATTAATTTACTGTTTGGAGAGATTTTTATTATTTCGCAATCAAAAAAATACTGAGTCACAACTATTATAAATCTCACTTTTTGTGGATTACCCATTATACAAGAATTTTTCAAATACAAATCGTGTTTTTTTAAAAATTCGATTATTTTTTTTCTTACAACAAAAGCATAACTTGTACTTATAAATGATTCTTTCAAAAAAAGTTTAAAAGATTTCCTCTTGTTCTTATCGCTTATTGTGTTAGTTAAATAAAAAGAGAAAATTTTAAATGAAATAGAATGATCAATAATTTTCTTACGTAAAATCTTATATTGCTCTATAGTAAGAAAAGACTTATTTTTTGTAGGATTATCACCAAACATTTCTGTAATGTACCTTTGAATAGTTATACTACTACAATCTAGAATATTGCTAAAAACTGAAATATTAATTGTTTGAGTTTGATATATACAGTCGATTAAATTCAATTTTTTTAATGTTTGAGTTTCCAAAAAGGTATAAATTTTAATCACTCCTTTACTGTTACTTAAAAATTCTAATAATACTTTCTAAAAAGCATTAAAATTTTTTTATTTTATGAACGTATATTTGAAACATGCTACATAGCAATTATATGAAAAAATCCAACTACATAAGTAGTTAATTTTTATGATTTTACATTATTTTATTATCCCTAGATTACAAAATATGATAGCACAAACTAAAACAAAGATGTATTCGAATGACTCTTATAACTGTTTATTTACAAGATAATTAGTTCACAAATAAGCATTATTATGAAACGATTACCAGTAATAACCATTTTTTCGACGAATCTTAACACAATATTCTTTTTTTATTTTTTTGAATTAAAATAAAAGTATTTAATTCTCTTGTGCATGATTTGTATAGTTATTATTATTAGTTAGCACTAATATCGCTTAGAGTTATAAATGTATAAGTTATTGCTTCTTTACGTAAAGGACCAAATGATTTTTAAAATTAAAATTCTATACATAATTATTTTCGAGAGGAATTCAGTAAAAACATGAAAAAAAAGCTACCTATCAACGTTTTTGAAGCTCTTCAAAAACGTTTAAAATTTATTTTTGAAGAGTTTGACAATATTTATATTTCTTTTTCCGGCGGGAAAGATAGTGGCTTGCTATTAAATCTTCTGTTGGATTATCGGGATCAGCACTATCCGGAAAAAATGATTGGTGTTTTCCACCAAGATTTTGAAGCACAATATACTATGACAACAGAATATGTTGAAAGAACCTTTGAATCATTAACAAATCGAGTAGAACGCTATTGGATCTGTCTTCCAATGGCAACACGAACTGCGTTAAGTAGTTATGAAATGTACTGGTATCCATGGGATGACCAAAAAGAAGAGATCTGGATTAGAGAATTACCTAAATTTAACTACGTTATTACGTTAAAAGACAACCCCTTCTATTTATACAAATATCGGATGCACCAAGAAGATTTAGCTAAACAATTTGGACGATGGTACCATCAAACTCATGACCCAGGGAAAACGATTTGCTTACTGGGAATTAGAGCAGACGAATCACTTCAACGGTATAGTGGATTTATAAACAAGAAACATCGATTTAAAGATAAATGTTGGATAACAAAACAGTTCAAAGACGTCTGGTCCGCCTCCCCCATCTATGATTGGACCACAGAAGATGTTTGGTATGCCAATTATACCTTCAATTATGACTATAATAAACTTTATGATCTTTATTATAAAGCAGGCCTTTCTCTCTCTAAAATGCGCGTAGCTTCTCCTTTTCAAGACTATGCCAAAGAAGCTTTAAATTTATATCGAGTGATTGATCCTGCTATCTGGGTAAAACTTTTAGGAAGAGTACAAGGTGCTAATTTTACTCAAATTTATAGTAAATCAAAAGCAATGGGTTACAGAAATGTGACGCTCCCTGATAACCATACTTGGAAATCTTATACACAGTTTTTATTAGAAACACTACCGATAAAACTGAAAAACAATTACATTGAGAAGTTTAATAAATCCATTCATTTTTGGCATCATGTCGGGGGTGGTTTAGAAGAAGAAACGATTAATGAATTACAAGAAAAAGGCTATAAAATCAAAAGAAATGGCGTCTCAAACTATACGATCTTTAAAAATTCACGTATTATTTTTTTACAAAAAATACCTGATGATACAGATGATATCAAAACAACGAAAGATGTTCCTAGTTGGAAAAGAATGTGCTTCTGTATTATTAAAAACGATCATCTGTGTCGGTTTATGGGATTTGGTATGACCAGACAACAACAAGAAAAATTGAATTATATAAAATCAAAGTATAAATTTTTAGAGGAGAATAAGAATAATGAATAAAAGTCCTGTATATAATGTTATTGCTGTTCCCATAGATAAAATTAATCCTAACGATTATAATCCTAACTATGTAGCTAGCCCTGAAATGGAACTTTTGTATCAAAGTATTAAGCTGGATGGTTATACGATGCCTATAGTCTGCTACTTTGATAAGAGCAACGAAAAATATATAATTATAGATGGCTTTCATAGATATTTAATTATGAAAGAACATCCAGATATATATGAGAGAGAAAATGGTTTTCTTCCAGTTTCAGTTATCGATCAGCCAATTGAAAATAGAATGGCAAGCACAATTAGACATAATCGTGCTCGCGGAAATCATGATGTAGAAATAATGAGTAATATAGTGAAAGAATTACATGAATTAGGACGATCTGATAGCTGGATTTCTAAATACTTAGGTATGGATAAAGACGAAATACTTCGATTAAAGCAAATAACGGGACTAGCCTCGCTATTTAAAAATTATGATTTTAGTAACGCTTGGGAACCGACAGAAGAAAATTTTCTAATAGAGTAACTAAAAACTACTCAATTTACGTTAATAAATAGAAGTTTTAGCCATCGTGACTCATCATCTATCCAAAACAAACCTAAAAGTCATAATTATTACAGTAATAATTATGACTTTTAGGAGTTTCATTACATAATGTCCAATAACAAAGTGAACTACTCACCACTTAGCTAAACCTGACGGTTTTTAACGCTTGAAGTGGAAGCTTCTTGGGAATAGAGCATACTTGCAAGCGTATGTCTTTACTAACAGCGGTGTCTCTTATTTACCAAGCTATCCCCGTAGTTCCTACGGTTCTTTGATGTATTGTAACCTAAGCTAATGACTGTATTCGTAGACCTTCGGTCAGGATATTGATACTAGCGTTGATGTCTCGATCGTGATGAACATGACAAACAGGGCAAGTCCATTCTCGAATTTCGAATGACTTCTTGCCATCCTTGTGTCCGCATTCTGAACAAATTTGACTAGACGGAAACCATTTATCGACTGTGACGATTTTCCGTCCGTACCAGTCAGCCTTGTATTGTAATTTAGCCACAAAACTAGACCATGATACATCAGAAATACTTTTTGCTAGTTTATGATTTCGCAACATACCTTTTGTGTTTAAGTCCTCAATACAGATAATATCGTGATTATTGATAATCTCTGTACTCAACTTATTCAAAAAATCAGTCCGTTGATTCATTACTTTTTCGTGAAGCCGTGCTACTTTCTGTTTCTGCTTTTGATAGTTTTTCGCTTCAAAAAGATTTACACCTTTCTTTTTAGCTACCAAAGCTCGTCTTGACAACTTACGTTGTTCACGTTGTAGTTTCTTTTTCATTTTTGACGTGAACTTGTTATTATCAATTTTTTGACCATCAGAAAGAATCGCAAAGTCAGTAATACCTAAATCGATTCCAATGGCAAAATAGGCTTTGGGTAATTCAACAACTTCTTCTTTACACAACAAAGAAATATAGTACTTACCACTTGAATGGCGTGATATTGTAGCCGATTTAATGATTCCTTTAGGCTGTCTATGAAGTTTGATTCTAACTAGTGCCTTCAACTTAGGAACTTTAATAAACTTATTATCCACCAAAGCTACAGTTCCATTTTGATTGTTGGTTGTATAACTTTGAACAGGGTTCTTCTTGCTTTTGAAGCGAGGAAATCCAACGGATTTATCACGGAAGAAGTTTTTATAGACTTTATCTAAATTAAGTTGGGCATTCGCTAGAGCAAGACTATCGACTTCTTTCAAGAACGGAAAATCTTTCTTATATTTTGCAGGTGTTGGAAAACACATTTTTTTAGAAGAATCGTTCTTGTTTTCTTCGTAAGCTTTCATTCGGTCATCAAGCATTAGATTGTAGACCTTACGAACACAACCAAAAGATTTAGCAAAGAAAATTTCTTGCTCTTCTGTTGGATAGATGCAAAATTTATACGCTTTTAGTCGCTCCATAAAGGCACCTACTTTCTATTTGTGATTGTTTCCTTGATTTTGAATATATTTCTTAATGACATCAATTGGTGCATCACCAGTTGTCAAGAGACAAAAACTTTTAGACCAGAACGTTTCTTTCCAAAGAAATTGTTTGACTCTTGGAAAGTCACGTTTTATCAAACGTGAACTGGCACTTTTATAGGCATTGATAAATTTTGTCAACTCTGTTTTAGGTTGAGCTTTGAACATGATATGAATATAGTCTTTATCATGATTCCACTCAACTAGAGTTATGTGATATGACTCTCCAATTCGTTCAAAAGTAGTTTTGGCATAATCAGATATTTCATCATCAATCACTTGTCTACGATATTTCGTTACTAAGACAAGGTGATAATACAGGAGGAATACTGAATGATTATTTGTATCTAATTCCATGTTATATCAACTCGTTTCTTTTATAGACTGATTATAACATGAGACAAAATAAAAAGGCCATATTACCCTAACTTTCGGTTCCTTCTTCCGAGATCAACACGATTCCTTGCTCGTTTTTTGTGACCACAGCTGCAGGAAGTTGTTTCCGGTGATATTTAATCACGTCTTTGGTGACGCCGAATAAATCAGCTAGTTCTGACATAGTGTAATTCATAAGTTAGTTCGCCTCCCCCCTTAGTATACAAAAACCTACACTACCTACCAATAAAACTCTGGCAAGCGTAGCAAGGTACATGTAACTTGCTGGGTAGTTACCCACTACACGAAAAAAAGAGTAGGAAAGTTCCCCACTCTTTCTTACCTTGGAGCATGCCCCAACCCCCTGTTTTTTATACCCTGAATTTTATTACTTACTAAAATATTTACTTGGTTTTACATAATAAGTTATTGTTAGAAACGAATTTAATAAAAGCATCAGTATTAAAAGAATTTTGCTTTCAGTTTTAAAAACGATATAGCAAAAACATAAAAGCATAACTATTGCAACAAATAGTCTAGTTTGCCATTTAAAAATAATTTTTAGCAAAACATTCCACCAGCCAGATATGCTGCTCCTACAGCAGCACCTATACCTAATCCTATTGGCCAAGCAACTCCTAAAGCCCCCGCTGCAGCCCCATATAAAGTTGAATGTGCAAATCCTGCAACTCCCATTACGGCTGAGCAAGTATTAAATCTAGATAGTCTATTAGGTCTAAGTTGTTCCAAAGCATTTGTTAATGGGCCATTTCCATTTTCTTCAATGATAGCAGCATTAAAATTATTTATATAGTTAACTACTTGATCACTCGTTAATTCATAATTATAAGTTTCTAGTATATTGTTAAGGGTATTCATATCAACAATTTTTACCTGTACAAATCCTTCAGGATTTACATAATTTGTTAAATTTTTTCTTAATGCAACTCCCAATTGAATATCTCTATCTGTAACTGTCGTCTCAGTCTGTACAACAGATTCTTCAGCATCAGCTACTACACTAAAAGCACCAGACAAAAAAATAGATCCCACCATTAAAAGAACTGTTCCTACAAATAATATTTTCTTCATAAAAAAACCTCCTATTTAGTTGATTTGAGTCAACTAAACCATATAATGATAGCGCTTTCTAAACAATTCTATTTTGCTCTCTTTTTATTATTTTTTATATGCAAAAAAAGGATTAATTATATGTTTAGATAAGCCGTTAATCCTCGATACTGGTGTCTGTAATCATGACTTCATAATTTTTATAACGAGTGTGAAGAAAAGTCTTAAAAAACTTTTCTATCTCCTTCAGTAAAAAAAGCCCATACTACCTGCCAACAAAACTTTAGTAAGCATAGCAAGTGTATATACACTCGCTGGGTAGTTACCCAATAATCAAAAAAGAGCGGGAAAGTTCTCTGCTCTTTTTCCATTTTGGGACATGTTCCAAAAAACTGGTATGTTCACTCAAAATTTTGGTCTACTTACCATGTGTCCATGTGTGAAAATCACGCGTTTATTTACCACGTCCAAGATTGTGATGGGCGATTAGAAACAATTCCAGAACGACTCATTAAATAAAATAAATCAAAACCTAAAAACATATTATTTCACCCCTATCTGTAATTTAAATGGTATTATAACATAAACTTATTTAAAATATTGCAGTGATTGGAGCATTTATATATGACAGACAAAGAATGGTTTAGACGCCGTAAAATAGAAAAATTAGAAAAATATTTATGTTTATTTGTTGTTTTGCTTATGTTATATGGTCTTTTATTCAATTGGCTTTTTTTAATAAGATTCTTCGGTATGGTTATTCTTGTCTCAATAATTGTTAGTATTCAGGAATTAATCCTTTTATTGAAAGAACGTAAAGATAAAAAAGATAGTTAATTCATACCAGAGGTTATATGTAATAGTTTTCTATTAATTTATCTCTGGCAAGCGTAGCAAGGTACATGTACCTCACTGGGTCACTGGGTAGTTACCCTATTATACAAAAAAGAGAGTAGGAAAAGTCCCATACTCTCTTTTTTACCTTGGTATACCCAAAGCACTTATTCTATTAATGTTTTTTATTTTAGTTTGTTTACCTAGACTTAAAGAAAGTGAACATTCCGAATGAAATTAAACTAAAAAGAAAAATTGAAAAAGTATTTATACTCATAGGAAGTTTCAAAATAATGAACAGGAACATGAGAACAATAGACATAAGTAACACTAAATATTTATAATAAGACTTAGGGATTTTAGGCCACACTTCTTTATTTAAATAGATTCCTAAAATTGCCATACATGCTATAAAAATAGGCATATACTCACGTCCTTAACTTATTATACTGAATAAATTCCCGTCCAGTTTACGTCCATATTGATATAATCATTTAAATGAGTATTGCTGTAATAGTCTAAATCACTTTTCACTTTTTGAAAATAAGCAGCTCCCAATACACCAACTGGTGGAGCCCAAAGAGCAGTACTCCCACTCATGATTGAATAATTATCTAAATCGTGATCCATTTGATATACCGCATTATTACTCCTAAAGTAATAACGTGTCCCCCACCAAAAGTTCGCATACGTATATCCTCCGCCAACTCTGAAAGTTAAATATGCTGCTATCTTCGTATTAGGATCTATTATTCCATGGTTTGCTTCTATTTGCTCATTAGCATATTCTATAGTTTGTTTAATCTGTTCTACTTCAGTAGAGTTGGTTTGAATAGTGTTCTGAAGATCTAAAACATAACGATTATTTTGAACTTGAATATAGGGGTCGAATTTTTCTTTTAAACTATTGTCAGTGTCAGGAGTAGTGTCATACGAAAATGAAAAGAATAATAGTCACGCTTTAATTGAAAAACTAGAGGAGCAGCAATTTCACTAAACTTAAAGAATGCTTTTCCTTCAACATTTAGATCAATATAACTAAATAACTGTGTCATTCTAATTCCTTCTCTACTTCACAACCAATATACTTTGTAGGTACAGAATATTTTGCTTTTCTGAAATTGACCATCGATTCTTTTGATACGATTCGAATAATGCTTTCTTCAAAATAGGCGCCTAATAGTTTGTCATTTACAGAACGAAGAGTATGTTTTTCTTCGTTTTCCCAAAGATCAACAGGACGAGCAAACGTGGATTGAGAAATTTCTTCATAATTCAGTTCGTGGCACAAGGTATTAACCAAACTAACTAAATCTACTGAATCATAAAATTCATAATCATAGGGTTTTAGTCGTTACACTAATCTAGCTAAGGATTCAACTGAACCTTTGGTTTGCGGACGATAACTCCGACAAGCAATCGCTTAAAAACCAGCATCTTTACTAAATTCATGAAAACGAGGATTGAATATAACCTTTCTGTATTGCGTTCTGGCTCGATCAACTACGGTCCGCATATTATCTTCTCTAGGAACACCTCCGGTATACTCAAATGCTTCTGATAAACAAGAAAATAATGTATCTTGTTTCCGATTCCAAGTTAAGGTAATAAATTTCAATTTAGAATAATGAAGAACATAAAGAAATAGGCTAAACTTATGAGCATTTCCAAATTGATCGTGAAGAATCATATCTTCTTTCCAATCCACTTGAGCTGCTGTACCAGGGGAAGTTTCCACCCGAATCGTTGCTTTCTTTATTTCTTTATACTTTTTTGTCCGACAATATTCTCTGACAATCGTATAACCACCAGAAAATCCTTTCTTTTGTAGAAACTTAAAGATCGACATAGCTGTGCAATTCAGTTCCAGCTTTCCATCAATAATTTCTTTAAATGGATCCAGCTTGGATGGTGTAGGTTTTTTGTTTCTAAATTCTTCTATCGGTATTTCTAAACCTCGTTCGTAATACCTTTTTACTGTTCTAGGATCGCAGTTATACTGGCGTCCAAGCTCCGTAAAATTAGGCTTAAGATTATTAATCATATAAAATCGGACTCCTTCATATACATCTTTTCTCAATCAACCTCCATTCGGACTGAGTTAAGAAAAGTGTATAAAAAAATGTAGGAAAAATGGCATTTTTGTTCCGCCATTTTCCTACATTTTACCGCCGTTATTTACACTTTTTCTGAGCAATTCAAGAAAAGGCACGTCCTATGACAACACTGCAATGGACTCATTTTATAAATCACTTAAACGAGAAGTATTAAACAAATACGGTTTTAAGAACAAATCAGAGGCTATCATGCAGCTTGTAGACCACCCAGAAAATTACTACAACGTAAAAAAATACATTCTATTTTGGGCTATAAAACACCAGACGAATTTCTACTTTCACAAAATTAACTTATCTTTTTGTTTATAAAAGTCTTGTCATTTCAAATATTGATGGTACCAATTATTTAGACAGCTATCCAGATAACTTAGAATAACTGAAACCAGAGTAAAAAACTAATAAGATGCTTTTAAAATATTATCATTTAAGATGCGAATTCGCATACCCCGAAAATTATCTTCTCTCTTTAGTTCAGCAATTTCTGATATCCAAATAGTTCAATTTGAGTTAACGCTGGAAATGGTGACTCATCTTCTGCTTTGACCAGCTGTTTCAATGTAGCAGTCGTTACTGTTCGTGGAGAGAAGGTGAAGTATTGTGTTGCTACCGCATCGCTCGTAGCGAATATTTCTTCTGAACCATCGGAAAAGGCTATGGTTACTTGTTTCCAATAACTATCATGGGGAAAATCAGCACGTAATACCAATCCAAGCTTATCGAGTTCAACTTCTCGGCCAAAATCAATTGTGATTTCAGCATCTTTTTGCTGATTGATCCCCCAAGATTGATAGGGGTACGATCCATGATCCCCGTTGGCCAAAATTCCATCAATTGCATTTCTAGCAAAAAAAGTCGCATCGTTTCGTGTTTCAACATTTGCATAAGCGTGCGGATAAACATTGTCCACATCTTTTTGATCATGAGGATTGAGCGCCCAGTTACGATAGCTGGTCTGTTCTTCAGCAAAAGCCTTTCTGACAAAAAAGTAATGCTTCTCGTCAAGAAAAGCCGCTGGTGGATAGGCCTCTCGCAATTTTTCCGTCATGGGAATTTCATAGACCCACTCGCCTTTTGATAAATACACTAAAGAGGAGCCCATTGCATTGTCTAGTTGGACGTAAACTAATTGTTTTTCTGCGGTTACAACTTTGAATTTATCTCCTGCTTGAAAAGTATACTTTTTCGTTGCCAAAACTGCTTCATCCACCCCGCTGCTGCTCAGAACTACTTCATTTTTTTGATTAATTATTGATAATTCTATTTGCATACTATCCTCGCTCCTTTTACTTTTTTCTTTAAAAACTTACCAGCAATAAATAAAAAGAGAGGCGGCTTTGACCGATTCCTCTCCTCTTTATTTTCTTAAGGTTGTCTACCAATATAAGCTAAAATTCCGCCATCAACATACAGAACATGACCATTTACAAAGTCAGAGGCCTGTGAGGCAAGAAAGACTGATGGACCCGCAAGATCGACCGGATCACCCCAGCGTGCTGCTGGTGTACGACCGACGATAAATTGATCAAATGGATGACGTTCCCCGTTTTCTTGCAGTTCTCTCAGCGGCGCAGTTTGCGGTGTCGCAATATAACCAGGACCGATACCGTTGCACTGGATATTGAATTGACCATATTCAGAAGCAATATTTTTTGTCAGCATCTTTAAACCACCCTTTGCCGCGGCATAAGCACTAACAGTCTCACGACCTAATTCACTCATCATTGAGCAAATATTAATAATTTTACCCCCGCCTTTTTCGATCATCTCAGGAATAACCGCTTTTGACATAATAAACGGCGCATTCAAATCGACATCGATGACTTGGCGGAAATCCGTCGCTGACATATCTGTCATTGGAATTCGTTTGATGATTCCAGCATTATTAACTAAAATATCGATTGAACCAACCTCTTCTTTGATTTGCTTGACCATTATTTGAACTGCTTCTTCATCTGTTACGTCACAGACATAGCCTTTTGCTTCAATGCCTTCTGCTTTGTAATTTGCCAATCCTTCATCGACTGATTCTTGAGTTAAATTATTGAAAACGATCGTTGCTCCTGCTGCCGCTAATGATTTGGCGATTTCAAAGCCAATTCCATAAACTGCACCCGTAATCAATGCGACTTTCCCATCTAAGCGAAACATATCCATATTAAAATCCATCTATTCTCCCACTTTCATTCGTTCTATTTTAGTTCATCCATTGGAACCATATCCATGTCGGTATAAGTGATATTCTCTCCACACATCGCCCAGATAAATGAATAGTTGCTTGTTCCTATACCTGAATGGATCGACCAACTCGGTGAAATCACGGCTTGTTCATTCCCCATTACCAGATGCTTTGTCTCAGCTGGTTCACCCATCATATGGAAAATTTTTGTATCTTCCGCCATATCAAAGTAAACATACGCTTCCATTCGGCGTTCATGCGTATGACACGGCATGGTATTCCAAGCACTGCCCGGCTCTAAAATCGTGTAGCCCATTTGCAGCTGACAGCTTTCACAAATATTGGGATGAATATATTGATAAATTTTACGTTCATTTAATGTCAATGCTTCCCCAGTTTCCATTGGCTTAATCTCATCAATACTGATTTTTACATTTGGGTATTTGTGATGCGCCGGAGCAGAACTAACGTAAAATTTTGCAGGATCAGCTGCATCTTCTGAAGAAAAAATCACTTGTCGAGTTTCTTTCCCGATATAATAGCCATCTTGCTTCTTCATCGATTCTTTTTGACCATCGATTTCAATAAAACCCGGACCGCCAATATTAATAACTCCTAATTCACGCCGTTCCAAGAAATAATCGACACCTAATTCTTTGTTCAAAATTATCTCCAACGACTCAGCCGTCGGTGTTACGCCGCCAAAGATCATGCGATCATTGTGGGTATACGTCAAACTGACTTCACCAGGTATAAATACTTTTTCAACTAAAAACTCTTCCCTCAAATCATCTGTTGAATAATGACGAATATCCTTTGGACTGTGCGTATATCTCGTTTCCATATTCTGCATGTTTATTTTCCTCTTTTACTTAATATTTAACGAACGATTCGACCAGAACCTGCTGTCAAAAATTGTTCGATCTCTATTTCTGAAAATTGATTACAATCCCCATGAACAGTATGCTTCAATGCTGATGCAGCCGTAGCAAACTCAACGGTTCTTTGCCCGTCAAAATCTGAGATCAATCCATGCAAGATCCCCGCCGCAAAAGCATCACCGCCGCCAACTCGATCAACGATCGGATTTATCTTATGAACTTCTGACTCATAATACGTATTCTCCAGCCATAAAGTCCCTACCAACTGATTGCTGCTAGCCGAATAAACGATCCTTTTCGTTGAATAGAAGCATTTAATATTGGGAAACTGCTGCTGCATTTGTTGATAATAATAAACAAATCCTGAATTCATCCGATCTTCTGGAATCCCCAATAAATAGCGCGCATCCAATTCTCCAGCTGAACAATAATCAACATAAGGCAAGATTTCTTTTAGTGCTTTCCCTGCTGCAGCCTGACTCCACAGTTTCCCGCGATAATTAATATCAAAGCTGACTAACACACCAAATTTCTTTGCGGCTTTCACTAATTCAACCGTCCATTGACACCATTGCACTGATAAAGCTGCTGTAATGCCTGAAATATGAAATAGCTCAATCCCAGAAAAAAGCTTTTCATAAGACCACGGAAACTCGGCTGCTTCTGCAAAGCTTGACCCCGCTCTATCATAAGTAACACTAGCAGCACGTTCACCGATCCCCGCTTCCATGTAATAAGTTCCTAAACGCGCTCCGCCAAGTTGTACAAAATCACTCATCACACCGTTTCGACGCAAATGTTTCACTGCCGCTTGACCGAATGAGTTATCAGGTACTTTACTTGCAAAAGAAACCTGATGACCAAAATTGGCTAATGAAATAGCTACATTTGCCTCGCCGCCGCCATAGTGACAGTCCAATTGTTGTGTTTCGTTTAGACGAACACCTATATCCGTTGAAAGTCGCAGCATAATTTCGCCTAAAGTTAGTATCTTTGCCATAATTAGTTTTCCTTTATTTCTCTAAATTTGGCCATATATTGTTTAGCCAAAGCCGTTACCTTACCAAACTCACCTGTTTTAGCGTGAGCTAATAAGTTCCCACCAACACCCACTGCCGTCACACCTGCCTCAAACCATGACGTCATATTATCCAGACTAACACCGCCTGTAGGCATAATATTCAAGTAGGGCAAAGGTGCTTGAAATGCAGAGATAATACTCGGACCATAGGTACTTCCCGGAAATAACTTCACGATATCTACTCCGCTCTTCAAAGCTGTCTGCATCTCAGTAATTGTCATACATCCTGGCAAGTAAGGAACTTGATACAAGTTACAAATTTCAGCTGTCTCCCGATCAAAGCTAGGACTGACAATATATTCGGCTCCGGCCATTATAGCTAGGCGAGCCGTCACAGCATCTAAAACCGTGCCCGCGCCAATCACGATTTCTTTCTCGTCATGATATGTTTCAACTAATGACCGAATGACTTCATCTGCCTGAGGGACTGTAAAAGTCAGTTCTAATCCCATCATTCCGCCCTCTACTACTGCATGACTAACTTTCAAAGCTTCCTCTTTAGAATCTGCTCGCAATACTGCGATAACTCCCGCATTTTCTAAGCGTTTCAATACTTCAACTTTTTTCATTCGTCTACGCCTTTCTTATAAAGCTTTATGGAATCAAATAAATCAACACCAGATTGACTACATCGCGCTATTTCTTTTTTTAGATTCCTTCTTCTGGCAGTTCTTCTGTTTCATTGTTTTTTTCAAAAAGCACAATGTTGCTCTTTCCAGCCTGTACGACTGTTTCAGCAATTTCAAATGGGTCGGTGACGCTATTTCGCATCATCAAGCCTTCTAATAGCATTCCTAAGTTTGTGCCACTCACAACAAAAACTTGATCTTTTCCCTCAGAGAATTCAACACAAGTTTTAAATGGGGTCCCACCCAACAAATCTGTGAAACAAATAGCTTGATCAAACATTTGAATTTCTGCCGCTGCTTTTTGGCGATACTCATCTACCGTCTCCTCGGCTAAAAAAGGAATAATGATCACGTCTTCGAGTTCTCCGGCAATCATCGCTAAAGCACTCTGCATCCCAATCGAAAATTCACTATGCCCAGTAATTAAAAATTTCATCTCTTTGCTCCTTTATTTAATCCGAATCTTTGCTTCCTTTTGATCAATCAAAACAAGCCGGCCATAAAAAAATTGGCCATATTCACTCACTAATAATTTATTCCCTTTGACAATATCTTCCCGCATAACAAAGAGATCAAATTTTTCCGATCCGGCGATTATCCGAAATCCTTTAGCCTGACAGAATTGCTCACTCTCTCCTGCTTGGCTCACTTTTATTGGCGTAATTTGGATATCCTCTAACGGAGAAATGACTGTAGCTTGAATTTCTTTTCCCGTTTTGTAACAAAACTTGTTTGACAAACGCGGGTGCTCATTCAGCTGGTTATAAATCTCTGATCCTTTTACCACTGATTGCTGTGTTTGACCTCCAGCAAAAAGGAGTGTGTACTTATGCTTATTCGTAGTTAAGGCAAACCGATGCGCTTCTTTTTGACAATTTATCGACGGTGCCAAATTATAGGTACTCGTAATTTCAGTCTCTTTCTGTCCTGCAAAGCTATCAATAATAACTACGGAGTTGATCGACTTTAAATAGATGAAGCTGCGCTCAAAAATCATTGCATTCTGATCCGCCTTATCCAGCCAGCCGCATTCTGCAAAAAAACCGACAGAAAGTTCTTTTATTTGCTGAAACAAGGGCGTCGGTAATTTGTCATAGCCCCACGTATCAGAAACTAAAGTATGGGGATTTTCTGCGATAAACATCGTATTGTGCGCGGCGCACTCTTTAAGCTGAAGCCGCTCTGATTTGTTGACATAGCTGTAACGACCACTATCAGAAAACAAGTCATCCCCTTGTAGTTGTAGTGTAAATCCACCTGTAGAAGCATGGCCATGTGCGCTCCCATGCAGACCGTTAAAAAGTGTAAAATAGATATCCTCTGTTTTGTACGCCATCAGCCCACTTGATTCGCCACGAAAAAGCTCTTTTGGCTTCATTGTTTCCCAGATTCTTTCTTCATAAAGATCCCCCGTCCAAAGCCTTGCTATATTCGCAGACATGGAGGGCTCATATAAGAAACCTAATTTGCGATAGATATCATATACGTAATGAAAGTTGACATGATCACTATCATTGATAGGATTTAGGATATCTTGGTTGTCCGCCAAATAATGGGTAGATAAAATAGGTGTTTTTAATTTCGTGCGAAGATTCAATGGTAACTGGACTTCAAGATATTCAGAAATCTGCAGTAGATACACGAATGTCATCAAAACTTCGTGCTGGTACAGCGGGCTCTGCTCCCAATGAATCCCATCTGAATAGAATTGTAGGTCAAGCTGTTCAGCTAAACGAGACCATATTAGATCCCTCTGTTTACTGGTCACCAGTTCTGGAAGAAATAAATCAATAGCTGCCATTCCGCCAATTGCCAACACACCCCAATTACTAAGCCTGTATTTATCGATATAGGACCGCTCCAAATAGTCCAGATGGATCAGCAAGGCGTTTTGCAGCACATCATCGATTCCTAGTTGTTTGAAATCAGCGATCGGAATATACGTTAAACTTTTCATCCAGTTTGTTACTCGAATCCCAACATCTAACGGACGCCAGACATCCCTATTCGTCGAATTTGGTTCACCCTCATCGTTAATAAAATCAATAAGCAAGCTGTGCCATTTCTGTAAGTAACATTCTTTTTTAGTTAGCGCATATGCTTGTGCCAGATCTACAAGAAAGCTTTGACGACTCAACATAAAGAGCCATTCTGGATCATCAGCAGGATACCGATTCCACGCATACTCTTTTAAAGAATACGGAATGGAGCAAGCTTCCATATCCATCGCATCATTGTAAATAATCTGATCTTTCAGCAAATAAGAAGTACGTTCAAAAAGTGGTTTCAAAAATTGTGACTGTTGCTCCAAGTACTCTGAAAGCCAATCTTGCTGAAAAAATTTTAGTTGGTAGTCTTCGATTCCTTGAAGATTCATCGTATTCCCGCTTTCAAATTTTTATTCGCCTCAGGATTAAAATTACAGTATGCTTCCTCATTCACTCCGAAAAGTGGCAAATACGGAGACAAGAACATTTTTTCAAAATTGAAAATCTTGTTTCTGATTACCCTCGTTTACTATGCCAAAATTCCTAGGACAGACGCTGCTATCCCAATAGCAAATAGTAAGACCAATAGTTTATACGTGTTCCAATTTCTCTTCTTGATCAAATAGAACACTAAGATAGTTAAAATTACTGGAAGCATTTTAGGCATAATCTTATCTAAAATATCCTGAATAGCGATTACTTGTTTTTCACCGGATTCAACGTGATGCGAATACTTTATGGCGATATTGGCCTTAACAAATGACGTAGCTAATGCGGCTATAACAGTTACTCCGACAATATTGGCTGCCGAAGAAATTTTACCGATCTTATCACTCAACGTTTCAATGACACTCGTTCCAAGTTTAAAGCCCAAATAGCCCATTAATAATTTAATAATCAACATTGAGATTAACATTGAAAACCAAAAGCCCATCGGCGCAAAACCCAAACCATCCATTGCTAAACCGGCAAAGATCGTTGAAAATAAAGGAGCAATCCCAAATTGAGCGATTGAGTCGCCAATTCCTGATAGCGGCCCCATAAGCGCCATTTTAATGCTGCGTGTGTCCGAGATACTTTGGTCATTGTCATACATCGCTAACTGCATACTGGTAATGAAGGGCAGCATTTGTGGGTTGGTATTATAAAACTCTAAGTTTGCACTCGCCGTTTCTTTCAGCTTCTCTGGTTCATCTTTATAGATTTTCTTTAGCGCCGGCATGATCGTGTATAAGTAACTAATCCCTTGATAAGAGGTATAGTTAAAAGCGTTCTGTAATAAATACGACCGCAGAGCTGTCTTCATATAGTCTTTTTGCGTTAGTTTAGGTGTCCTAGATTCCATTACTAAAATCCTCCTCTTCCATCAAGGTGGTTTGGCTGTTTCCTTTTGTGCTCTCTTCCCCAACAATCGTTTTATCTTTTCCATAATATTGAATCAACGCAAAGACAGTTCCTACCATTGCAACAGCCATCGTAGGCAGTTCCAAATATGCTGCACAAATATACCCTAATAACACATAAGGCGTCAGACTCTTTTCGAGCATCACAGACATGATCATCGCAAAACCTATCGCTGGAATAAGTCCGCCCGCAACTGAAAAACCATTGATCAGCCAGCTTGGTAGCGCTTCAACAAATGCCTGCAATCCAGGACGACTCAATGCCGCTAATAGCCCGATCAGAAATCCTGCAACGAAAAAAGCAATATATGTTGAATTAGCAATCAGATTAAAGCGTTTATATTTGCCTTGTTCAATTGCATTCCTCGACCATTTAACATTCCCAGAAAATATGGTATAGATCGCCGTCGTTACCAATTGGAACAATACGGCAAAAGGAAATGATAGTGCCAATGCGGATTCAGGCGTCACTCCTTGATGCTTCAGTGTGATAGCCATAATCGTACCAACGATTCCGGGTCCAACGGGATTTGGCGGTACAGTTCCGCCTGCGCCAACACCAAATCCCATATAGGCTAACTCAGCTAAAGCTCCAAATGTTAAGGCTGTTGGAATATCGCCTAAAACAACACCTACAAAAAAGGACATAACCAGTGCACGGTTTGTGTAAAGTCCCAATAGCTGTCCCGAATAACAAAAAGCTGTGATTAATCCGATCAATATACCTTGAACTAATGAAATCTCCATCTGCTTCTCCTTCTAATTAATTAGTTATTTTTGCCATTAATGCATCTAAGTACTGTGAACCATCATTTGAAAGTGGTGAAGTCTTGGTATTAAAGGTCACACCGTAGTCCTCATGCAATGAACGGAGAGCTTGCTTATCTTCCTCGCCTAAATAGATAAATTGAGAAATTTTCTCTTTATCTTCGCTGGCATGAACATTCCCAATATTTAGCTGCTCCATTGGAAAGCCAAGTTTGCATAATTCTAAGGCATCATGCAAATTTCCAACGACTACAAAAATCGTTTGACTAGGGGCTGCTTTCCAAATAACTTTTGCCGTACGCTCAATCGTCCAAAAACGAATATTTGTTTCTTTCGGAACTACCGTTTTCATCAACGTCTGCTGCAAGCTGTCCTCTGCTGCTTTATCATTGGCACAAATAACTAAGTTCACTCCTAAACTCTTGATCCATAATTGACCTTGTCCATGTATTAGCCGTTCATCTACACGCACCATTTTTACATTGGGTTTTTCCATTTTCATTCCTCCTGTTTTTTACCAGTACATTTTCCAATTTTTTTTGAACCGCACTAACGCTTCTAGATAGAAATAATCCCCCCAGATATTGCCTTCATTCACGCCTTTGCCGCTGTGCCAAGAATAGACACCCTCATTCAGCAAGGCCGTAATCCCATCCGTTTTGGACTCAGTATAGTTTTCAGATAAGCTTCTTAACATTGAATGCTGCGCATACTTGTAGACCAGCTTATGATTGTTCGTCTCAGGTAAAAACGGGTCCATTAGACTCATACCACAAACAGCAATCGCTGTCGCAGAAGTATCTCGGGACTGTTCGGAACCATCCATAAAAATCAGATCCCAATAACTAACAAAATCCTTCGGCAAGCGATTCAAGAAATAATTTGTAATCGCCTCAAAAAGCTCTGTATTCTCTTCCTCTGGACAGTAGGAGCGGAACAATGCCAAGCCATAAATCAACCACGATTGTCCCCTCGCCCAGCTTGAACTATCGGAATATCCTTGGCGGGTCTTTCCATATAAAGGATCGCCCGTTTTAGCATCGAAGAAAAACGTATGGTAAGCAGATGAATCTTCTCTAATCGCATTATCGATTGTCGTATGATAATGTTTAACGGCTACTTCACGATAACGTTCATCTTGAGTCACTGTTGACGCCCAAAATAATAATGGAATATTAAGCAAGCAATCTACGATCAAACGATAATTATCTTGGTTGCCCAATTCTCCCCAAGCCTGGATAAATTCTCCCTTAGATTGGTAGCGCTGTAATAACTTTTCAGCGGCACTTATTGCAGCATTCTTAGCCGCCTCATCTCCTGTTAGCTTATACGCACTGACACAGGATAAGCTGTACAAGAACCCTAAATCATGATGCTCAACTTCAATTTCATTTTCAATTCGGTAAATGAAACTCTCAACATTTTGTTCTGCCACTTCCCGGAAATGGTTTTCCCCAGAAACTTCATAGCACAGCCACAGAATTCCTGTCCAAAAACCGTTTGTCCATTCCGTGTTATCCATAGCTAAGTACGTATTGTCCTTTGTTGCTGGTGTTGGAAATCTATCTCCCAGATTTAGGATATTTTTTTCAACCTTTTTTAAAGCCTTATCTATTGCTTGATCAATAAAGTCTTCCGTAAGCATTCCTTGGCCAAAGAATCGCTCACTAGATAATAATTTCTCTCGTGTTCTCTTTTTCATAAGCATCCTTTCTAAAAAACAACTTAACGCGTTAACCGGTGTGAGTACATCATACAATACCGATTTAAGTTTGTAAACCGCTTTCTAAAAAAAACGCAAACATTTTCCATAAAATGGACTATGTTTGCGCTCTTTGACGAACGTACTTATATTTGTAAAAACTTATTCACTAATAATCTCAATCTGATAAAAATCAGAATGAATAAAACTTTGGGTATATTCAATCGGAGCTCCATCGTTCCCTCTAGCTAAACGCTTGATATTGAATAGTGAAAAACTATCTTCTTCGCCAAAACTTTTTCTTATGATTCGCAGCGGCTCTAACTCTTCTGAATCATTTGTTAACAAAATCGTACTCACTTCCATCGTCATAGGAAGATTCGCCATATTTCCTTGAAGACCCAATTCGTCGGATAAGCTAGCTCCCTTAATCAGCCGTCTAACAGAATCATCCTCAAGTTTTTCTGCAAAGAGATAACGATTTTGAATCTTCCACGGAAAATCATTCGTTAATGCAACTTGGCTTAGCTTAATCAACGCTTTAGTGCCTGATTTGTCGCCTAATATTTGTGCGATCTCTTTATCAGTAAATTCTTCAGAAACTAAAGTGATCGTTTCCTCAACAGACTTTTGTTTTTCGTTATTGGACATCGATAACTTCTCTGAGAAGAGAACTTTTCTATGCTTCAAATTTTTTCTGACAAAGGTCCCCTCGCCCTGACGACGAATCAAATACCCTTCATTCACCAGATCGTTCAAAGCCTTTACTACTGTCGTATTACTGACATCATATTTTCTTTTTAAATCACCTTCTGAATAAATTTTCTCACCCGTACTAAACTCTCCAGATTCAATCTTCTCTATGATATCTCGCTTTATAATCTCATACTTAGGTAACATATAATCCTCTCCTAACACGTTAACCGTTTATCTTCATTGTAAAGAACTTTTCTATTTATGTAAATAGAATGAGTAACAATTATTTATATTGCTAAACTAAAACGGTCGTCTTAAATTTTCCTTCTAAAAATCTAGATGAAAGACTACTTATTGATATCCGCCAATCGAAATTCCACTCAATGACACGATTAGATGGAATTTTGGTTGGCGGCTATCACCTTTATGGACGAACACTTCAGAATTACGAAAGGATTCACAGAATAGGGAGTGGATCTCCAATCTTCCATAATAAAAACGGTGTAAGGCTAACTCGCTCTGGAGTATGATTTCGAATTAAAAAGATTGTCAAAGAGGCGAAAAAAGCCTCTCCTATGCTTTCTGAAAAGACTATTACTCCTCATTCTTTCAGACATTCGGTAGCAATGAATCTTTTGGAAGCTGGAGTGGATATTTCCACGATTACGATATGGCTTGGTCGCTCCATTTTATAGACAACTCACAAATATATGATAGCCTATGTAGAAATGAAACGGAAAGTAATGGAAAAAGCAGGAGCAATAGGAGAAAATTTATTCTATTATAAACTATCCAACTATATTTTTAGTTTTTTAAACACTTTATGTCAAGGGCAATTTAATTTTGGATCTTTCCTTGAATTGTTGATGATAGTCATTTTTCAGATAATAGAACCTTCATTTTTAATGTTTGAAAGTGACAACACCCAAACATCATTCGCTTTATTTTCTTCAACTTACTTATCTTTCCTTCGGCTAAACCATTAGAGAGTTCTGGAAAAATTAGTGCATTTTGAATGTCATCTTTATCTTGTTCCAATCCGTTTAGAAATGTGTTGAGGTGTTTGTTATTCAGCCTTCGTACGATACTTATCCACTGATCTAGAGCATCCAAACTGCAATCGGATAAAATTTTGCGAAATGTCGCTACCAATTGAAGAATTTCTAAAATTTTTGTTTCTGATTTCAGTATGTACTGAGTTGTTTCATCCAATTCACTTAGGAAAAATTCTTTCACAAATAGACATTTGATGATGGGTCTACGTGACACTTTGTTTGTAATCATACGACGGTTGTTATATGTTTCTAGCACTTGTTTATAGGATTTTTTGGAAAGTTGAAAAAGCTCTAGAGTAACCTTCATTAACTAAAACCTTGTACACATCATGTAATTTTTCAAATTGTAGTAGTAGCTGTTGTAATCGTGCCACGTAAGAATCGATTTCAATAACGGAAACTTTCTGATGGTGGTCCTCTAATACATCAATAGTTGGAAGACCGGTGAGCTTTTGGGCCTTCACGCCTTTTTTCGCTGATGAGTCTTAACGATGATCCCCTCCGCAAGAGGTGGCGGGGCGATTGGCACGTCAAAGAGATCCAAACTCATTTGACCAGAAAGTTGTTCTGGCAAAGATTCTTTGGATCATCCATAGAGTTTATTCGTCAAATAAGTAATTTGTTCTCTAAGCAGTTGAATCTCTGCAGTGAGTGTATCGATTACTTTTAATTGCTTTTGATTGTCTGACACTCGTTTCTCCAGCATGGCGACTAATTGTGCGATTGTTCCGTTATTTTCACTTCTATCATTTGTTTGATTTGACAAAGAAACACAACGCTTTCTAAAACTATTTCATGTTATTATTATATCGTAAAATAGATAGAAAAAGAAGGAGAAATGGCGTGGAAACAACGTTTTCCAACCGTTCTCCTCTATTTGATTTAATTAGAAAATACCTCGCTTTCCGGCTAGAATTGCTTTGGGTTGATTAATGTCCAATCCTTCCAATAACCATCGAATCTGTTGGTGCGTAAGGTAACGAATTTCTTTTTTTGATCTCGGCCAACGAAGTTGTCCTTGATCCAATCGCTTGTATAAAAGAAGGAAACCATCTTTTTCGTAATACAACATTTTGAAACGATCTCGTCTGCCGCCACAAAATAAGAAAAGAGCATCGTCGTACACATCCAGATTATACTCATGCTGGACGATGGCAGCCAGGCCATCAATTCCTTTCCTTAGATCTGTTTTTCCACAAACAATAAAGATATGAGCGACTTTTTGATAATCAAGTATCATGAGCTATCAGCTCCTTCAAGACCGTCTGCACAAGATATTGACTCGCGCAATTGTAGATGAAGATGTCATGAATTTCCGCTTTGATTTTTATTCCTATTTTAGCAGGAAGTGCGCGTTTTTCTTGCGGCTGACCCTCGAGCTTAATGGCAACGACCTCTTGTTTTTCTTTCATAAAGCAACCACCTCCGATTTGTACTTGTACTGTCAGTATAGTCGGAAGTGGTTTTTGATTGTAGGTACTCAGTGGTTCGGCGCTTACTATTTAAATCTAACGAAGAGACAAAAGTTAAAGACAGACTATCCTTGTCTACCAATCGCTAACTTTAAGCATCTTCATTCAAGCAAAAAAATGTTCTATTATCTGTTTTTTATTTCTATAGAGTAATCGTCTTCATTACTGCACCTCATAGACTTATGTTGCTAGTTAAACCAGTCAGATAGTAAAACCAACAACAGCATTCTTTAGTCACTCTTTCCAGTAAATAACAGCATTCTTCAAACCATTTACTTTAGTTACAATGTAACTAAACTCTTATTATAAAAAATTAGCTAATCAAATAAAGGATAACCTATACTGGTACCTTGTTCTATTCATGTATGTTGCATATGAATTGATTTTTAAATCAACCCATAAGTAGCAGTGCCTATGATTATTTATAAAAAAGGAACTTCATGCCTTGGCTAAACTTTATTTCTAGTGATACATATTGTTCAGTATTTATAAACTAGTTAGGTAAAAATTTTTAGTAGTGAGAACCTTTTTTATTTTTGTCTGTATCGTTAGTAGGGAAAGAACTTACTGGTTAGTAAATGACTAGTAGCTGTTTAGCTAGTTCATTCACTCTTTTTGGAACTTCCAATTGTAAGGCAAGTCATACTCTTTAATCATTTTATAAACATCTTCTACCTTCAAATGAGAACAATCAGCTAACTCATTCATGTTTAAAAGCGGGTATTGTAGACACAATTTACGTAGTGACTCAATTTTTCTATTTTGCCACTCCATTTCTAAAAGTGTTTGTTTCATGAGTTGAATTCCTTTCTGTTATATTTTAAATACTTATAATTAATCATTTTAGTGAATAAGAAACGCCAAACAACCGTTCGTTTGGCGTTTCTTTTATTCTATTTGTTTAAGAAAGATGCCGATCTTTCTTGCTAGCGATTAAAGAAAGTGATAATCGTAAGAGAATTTTTTCATAGTTTTTTTCTGATACTTTCTTTTCTCATTAGCACGAATAATATACCTCCAATTTCGGATAACTGGGTAAGGAAGGTGATACTGTTAATTAATAAATATGGAACAGGATTCTTATAATTTTACATACAGACACCTAAGGCTTTGTTAGTACGTTAATTATATCTGAGAATACTACTCTAAAGTTAGCGGCTATGCCATAATTCTTATACTTATTAGCTAAGTTGAAATCTACAAGCCATAGCAGTGCGTTGGTGTTATTGAAATAATTTAATAGATCTATATTTGTTTTTAGTGGTGAAGCTGCTAATAAAGCTGTTATTGATTCTACATATAAATTTTTAAGAATATTTCTGGCATCTTCCGATGTTGCTGTTGCAGAATCAGTATAAGCCGCAACGATTTTTGTATATTCAACACCATATATAGACAAACCTAATTTACGAATTTCTTTGCTTATTAATAAAGGAAGTTCGACTTGTTCAAAATTATTTAACTCTTCCATATTATTGATATTATCAATTTTATTTAATAAATCATTTTCTTCACTAGCTGTTATTATTTTACTATTAACGTTTTTAGCTTCACTACCTAAACCTTTTATAGTTATTTTTAAGTAATCTTTATTCAATACTATTAAAGCTTGGGCTTCCGCTGCTTGTTGAGCTTGTGTTACTTCATCCGCTGTACCGGCATTATCGACTTGCATAGTAAAGCCGTTTTTTTCATCGCTACTTAGATTTGTTAGAGCGTTAATCGCCTCTTTCGCGGCTGTTTTTGCATCTGTTAAGGCTTGGGCATCGGCTGCCGCTTTATTCTCGGCATCTTTGGTTGCCGCTGTTTGTTGGGCTTGTTCTACCTCAGCAGTTGTTCCTGCGTTATCGACTTGCGTAGTAAAGGCCGTTTTTTCATCCGCACTTAGATTTGTTAGAGCGTTAATCGCCTCTTTCGCGGCTGTTTTTGCATCTGTTAAGGCTTGGGCATCGGCTGCCGCTTTATTCTCGGCATCTTTGGTTGCCGCTGTTTGTTGGGCTTGTTCTACCTCAGCAGTTGTTCCTGCATTATCGACTTGCATAGTAAAGCCGTTTTTTTCATCGCTACTTAGATTTGTTAGAGCGTTAATCGCCTCTTTCGCGGCTGTTTTTGCATCTGTTAAGGCTTGGGCATCGGCTGCCGCTTTATTCTCGGCATCTTTGGTTGCCGCTGTTTGTTGGGCTTGTTCTACCTCAGCAGTTGTTCCTGCGTTATCGACTTGCGTAGTAAAGGCCGTTTTTTCATCCGCACTTAGATTTGTTAGAGCGTTAATCGCCTCTTTCGCGGCTGTTTTTGCATCTGTTAAGGCTTGGGCATCGGCTGCCGCTTTATTCTCGGCATCTTTGGTTGCCGCTGTTTGTTGGGCTTGTTCTACCTCAGCAGTTGTTCCTGCGTTATCGACTTGCGTAGTAAAGGCCGTTTTTTCATCCGCACTTAGATTTGTTAGAGCGTTAATCGCCTCTTTCGCGGCTGTTTTTGCATCTGTTAAGGCTTGGGCATCGGCTGCCGCTTTATTCTCGGCATCTTTGGTTGCCGCTGTTTGTTGGGCTTGTTCTACCTCAGCAGTTGTTCCTGCATTATCGACTTGCATAGTAAAGCCGTTTTTTTCATCGCTACTTAGATTTGTTAGAGCGTTAATCGCCTCTTTTGCGACTGTTTTTGCATCTGTTAAGGCTTGGGCATCCGTTAGGTCTTTACCATTTGCTAAGTTTTCTTCATTTTGTTTAACTGCATTTAAATATGCATTGAGAACTTGCTGATTAGTCGTCGCATTTTTCACTTGAAGAATAAATTCTTCCTTTTCATTTAAACTTAAATGTAGTAAAGCATGAATAGCAGCTGTTGCTACTACTTTCGCATCGGTTAAAAATTTAGATTGAATATCATCCAAAATATTTTTTTCATTTAAATCATTTTTTTCAAGTGTATCAATTTCCGTAATCAAAGTAGCTATTTTTTCATTCAACTGATTTAGTTGAGTATCAATCGCAGCTATTTCTTGGCTATATGAGGCTAATTGTTGTTGTTGTTCTAGTGCTTCTTGCTTAGTGTTACCTTTCTCGTTATCTGGTAAATTAAAAGCAGCTAATTGTTCCTGAGCTTGTGACAACTCCTCTTGGAGTTGGTCAGTTTCATTTTGCTTAGTTTCTTTTTCATTTATTAATTGATTAATTCGATTGTCTGATTGGTTTAATCGTTCATTTAATTCCGCTAATTGACTGCCTGAGTTATCAGCTACTTCTAACATTGCTTCTACAGATGCTAACTGACTTTCTAGTGCTTGCCGCTGCTCCACTTGATCTTCTGGTAAATTAGCTAATTGGCTTTTCAACGCTGATTGTTTAGTTTTCAACTCTTCAATCTTTTGTTGAGCATTTTGATAAACTGTTGTTGCCGTTGATAATTGATTCACAATCTCATTTTTTACATTCTGTGCTTGTGTTAATTCTTCATCAATAACTTGCAACCTAGCCCGTTGTTCCTCTAGGTCGTTTTGTAACCCATTAACCCTTTGGGTTAATGCTGATTTTTGACTGGTTAAAGCAGAAATACGCCACTCATTTGACTGGTTAATACTATCAGTTAACAGTTCTTCAACTTCTTGTTTTGCTCTTTCAAGTTCTGCTTTTTCTGTCGCTAAAACTTCTCGTTTATCTTCTAAGTCTTTCAATTCATTTTTTTTACCACTTATTTCTTCTTTACTAATAACTGGACTTTCTACAGCTTTTGATGGTAAAAGTTGTATATTACTAGTATTTCCATCAGAAACTTTAGCATTATTCCTTACAGTACTCGGCGTAGTTGCATTTGAACTTTTACCATCACTGGGCACATCGGTCACTTGTTGTCCAAAGGTTTGATTTGGATCAACTTTGTCTGCTGGCGTTAATTGTGCTTCACTCACCACTTTCCCCTGTGAATCGATGATTTTCACCTTTATACCATCAAAACTGATCGTTGTTCCTACCGGAACATTGTATTGACTCCCCTCTTCAAAGCCATTCAACTCCATTAATTTTTGCCATTTAACATTAACAGCTAAAGAAATGTTGTAGAATGTGTCGCCTTCTTCAAAGGTATAACTCGATTGATTTGCTACCAATTTTGCTTGAATACTTTCAACCGAATTTGCTACCCATTCATCTGCATAGACTGATTCTGTATCTAATAAAGCTAATCCTCCCAGCATTAAACTTGAGAATAACAACCCTTTAATAAGCCATTTTTTCCCTTTTTTATACATTTTCGCACGATATTTAGGCTCATTATAGCTAGGTAAAGTCTTCACACTTGATTTTTTCATGGAAAAACTCCTTTCATGTTATCAATTGATACATATCAAATTATACTAAAAGGTAATGCGAGTAAAATTCTATAATTATCAATTTCAATAAGACAAAAAAAGGATTTTCATTAAAAGTGTTTATATATGCTTGAACTTTTGATGGAAAATCTATCCTTAAATTTCAAATTTACATAATATTTAAAATGTTGTTAAGGAAATCACCTCGTGTGAATTTTGGATTCAACGGTCTCTTGTTTCTATAGATAACTGGTATTATCTATTTAAGATATTACCAGTTTGGAAAATATCAATCACAAAACTATTTCTTACTGTTTCAACTGCTTCCACAGTAATCGTATTGATGTTGTTAATCTTTAAAGCGCGATTAATTTATTTAAATAGTCGATGAGTTAAGCGAAAGTTACCCTTAGTTATCTTGATAGTAGTAGTAATTATTTGATAATCAGAAAATCTCCTATCCTAATATCTTCCAATAAAAATTCTATCTAGTAACACGAATGTTACCAACCGTTGCCAAGTAAAGTACAACCGTAATTTTATAGCCAATCCCTATCGTATAATGATGATATCTTATACAGGAGATTTTTTATAATTCATTATTCTAAAATATTGGAGCTGGCCAGAGTGTTCGTGCTATCACCAACAGTATGGAACTGTTCGTCCGAAAGTCAGGGAGGAGATCGAAATGACAAAAGGCAAAGGATTATTTCCCTCTTTCTCGGAGGAACTGGATGATCAATTGTTGGAATCGTTCATTTTCTCGCATAAAACGATTGAAGGATCAAATTATAGCATGATGGATCTTGTGCAAATCCATTGAGAGTTAGCGAAGCTTATTGTGAACCTTGCGCTATTCCACTATGAGTTTGAGATACTTTTACGAATGTAAGTTCGTGCCACCTATTCTTACCGTTCATTTCTTCACCATTACAAAAATTATACGGTTAAATACAAAGCAATCATGCTTATTCATCGGAAATCTAGAGAGCTTTGTGAAGTTGAGTGGGTGGGTTTAGTAAGCCAGACCAAAAATTGTGATATCGGCGAGTCGATAAAGCCTATGTTTTCGTATCAACGTTGCCGTGTAGCCAATTATCCTATGCCGAGGTAACGATTAGCGTTGATTTGCACACACCACCGAGCTCTAGATTATTTAGGCAGGGTTTCACAAATTATTGTACCGGGTAATCTAAAAGCCTGCGTCATGCGAAATACGCTTAAAGAGCTGATTTTACACCTCACTTATCGTGAGATGTGTGATTTCTATGGGAAATTGTCTAGAAAAATTAGTAAAAGAAGCAAAAATATCTGTAACAGTCATTACAAATGGGACTATTTTAATGAATTGTTCCATTATAAATTTGATTATTCTCGGCCGTACATTACACTCAAAATCAAATGCCTTAGTTGGTAATATTACTACTGAATTAATTAAGAAATATGTGATAAACAAAGCATTTATTAGCTGTTCAGGACTTTCAATGCCTGTTGGACCAACGGATACCAACGAACAAGAATCAAAAATTAGTGGAAATTCTTTCCTTGCTTCAGAACAAAATTTCTTATTAGCTGACAATACAAAATTTGATTTTAAAACAGTTTATTTAAATTCAAGTTTTGATTCATTAGATTACATTGTTACGAATGAGCGTGCATCGAAGGAATGGAAAGAATTTTTGACAGAGAAAAAATGAGCTTCTTTATTAAAAAGTTTCTATAAAAAATAAACTGTGCAAATTATTATCATACTAAAAAGTATGAGATAACTTGCATAGTTCGTTTTTTAATTATATTCAAACATTTTAGAAATACCTCACTCGCTATGATAAGTTAACAAATTCTTATTTATTATTTGTTTACATTGCAGTACTTTTTATCATAACAAAATAGTTTTAAGACACGTCCTAGTAATCTATAAATTTAATCATCATTGGTTCTTCTAAAAATTTATACTTTGCTTTTATATAAATTAGTTTTCTTTGTTAAAGATATAATAAATTTTGTTTTTCTTCTTTCTATGAATTAATTTCGTAGCTAGATTGTAACGGAATATAATACCTACAAAGTTTCTATATTGATTGATGAAATCATTAAATATAAGATCAAACACTAAACATTCATTTCAATCACAATTACTTTGTAAATAGTTATTCTTTAAAAGAACGAAGAATCTATCTATAGAATATTTGTAAAAGTTATGTTGATAAATTATTATCCGTTATGTTAGTACTAGTCTTATATCCTTATTGATTAACCTTTAAGTTTAACAAATGTATACCATGAAAATTTATAGATTTTTAAACTCTATAGTAAAAAAGGAGTTCTTTTTACAAGAACTCCTTAGTGCGAGAAAATCTTAAATAAAAATAGCTAGACAGAAATTAAGCACGTTTACGTCTTAAAATCCATGCAAATCCGGTTAAAACAATTGCTGCTACCCCGCTTAATAGCATCCAAGGAGTATTTACTTCTCCAGTCTGCGGCAAGGTATCCACCGTTTCTCCAGAAGAAACTTTATTTGAATTCGTTGCTACAGGAGTGACTTTTTCTGAACCTTTCACAGCTTCTGTTGTGCCTGTTTTAGCTGGAGTCCCTGCTTCTGCCGGTGTTCCTGCTTTAGCTGGTGTTCCTGCTTCTGCTGATGCACCTGTTTTTGCTACTGCGCCTGGTTTTGCTACTGCGCCTGGTTTTGCTGCTGCACCTGGTTCTGCTGGTGTTCCTGGTTCTGTTGCTGCACCTGGTTCTGTTGCTGCACCTGGTTCTGCTGGTGTACCTGGTTCTGTTGCTGCACCTGGTTCTGCTGGTGTACCTGGTTCTGTTGCTGCACCTGGTTCTGCTGGTGCGCTTGCTGCTGTATCTTCTTCAACTAGAGCATAGTTAGATAAATGTGTTGTTTCAAAGGTGTAATAACCATTTTCTGCAGAACCTGGCATAACACTTTTTATCCCATTTTCATCAATGTGATACACTTTTACTTTAGCATCATCATAACCCATAGGGATTGGAAGACTCACTTGGATTGTACCGTTAGGCTGTACTTTCACATTTTTGCTGTCTGATAGAGAGATATCAAACAATGAGAACTTTGCATAATCTACTTTTAATTTATCAAACACAGTTCCTTCATTAAGCGAAGAAACAACTAATGTAGCTCCTTTTGGAATCACTCCACTAAGAGCTTTCACAGAAACGTTAGTAGCATTATCAGAAAGTGTTGCATCATCAGCTGGTGTTTCAGTATCAGCTGGTGTTTCAGTATCAGCTGGTGTTTCAGCGTCAGCTGGTGTTTCAGCGTCAGCTGGTGTTTCAGTATCAGCTGGTGTTTCAGTATCAGCTGGTGTTTCAGTATCAGCTGGTGTTTCAGTATCAGCTGGTGTTTCAGCGTCAGCTAGTGTTTCAGCGTCAGCTGGTGTTTCAGCGTCAGCTGGTGTTTCAGTATCAGCTGGTGTTTCAGTATCAGCTGGTGTTTCAGCGTCAGCTGGTGTTTCAGTATCAGCTGGTGTTTCAGCGTCAGCTGGTGTTTCAGTATCAGCTGGTGTTTCAGTATCAGCTGGTGTTTCAGCGTCAGCTAGTGTTTCAGCGTCAGCTGGTGTTTCAGCGTCAGCTGGTGTTTCAGCGTCAGCTGGTGTTTCAGTATCAGCTGGTGTTTCAGCGTCAGCTAGTGTTTCAGCGTCAGCTGGTGTTAAACTTGAAGCTATTTCATTACCACCTAATTCATCAGCTAAAACCATTGTAACAGGGATACCCGTCCCAGCTGCAAGTAGAGAAATCATAAATAAATTAGATATTCTTTTTACCTTTCTGATTTTTTTTAATTTTTTTGCTTGTGTTCTTCTATTCACCTTTTCAGTCCTCCAATAATAAATTCTTTTAATTTTCTCGCAAAATAGATTATCTCACAAAATATTTATTCTGATTCATTGTATTTTATTTGTATAGTTTATGATCGCCTGTATACTTTTAAAAAAGTAAATATATACTTATCGCCTTTATATTTAAATAACATATATGATTCTATATAATTCTTTTATTTAACGTAAATTCAGAACATATAATAACGAATTGCTTAATTTTCTTTTGTAGTTATATGAATGAAATTACTTTAATTTATAAATAAAAAGATGATTAATGGTATTTTTATTTATCTATACTATTGGTTTATTCGGCCCTAAAAATACTATATCTTATACATAATTAAAATCTTTTAACTCTTTTTAATTGTAAAACCAACGAACTATCACTATTTAAAAGTAAGCGCCGAACCACTGAGTACCTACAATCAAAAACCACTTCCGACTATACTGACAGTACAAGTACAAATCGGAGGTGGTTGCTTTATGAAAGAAAAACAAGAGGTCGTTGCCATTAAGCTCGAGGGTCAGCCGCAAGAAAAACGCGCACTTCCTGCTAAAATAGGAATAAAAATCAAAGCGGAAATTCATGACATCTTCATCTACAATTGCGCGAGTCAATATCTTGTGCAGACGGTTTTGAAGGAGCTGATGGCTCATGATACTTGATTATCAAAAAGTCGCTCATATCTTTATTGTTTGCGGAAAGGAATCGATGGCCTGGCTGCCATCGTATAGCATGAGTATAATCTGGATGCGTACGACGATGGTGTCTTCTTATTTTGTGGCGGCAGACGAGATCGTTTCAAAATGTTGTATGTATAAAAGATGGTTTCCTTCTTTTATACAAGCGATTGGATCAAGAACGGCTTCGTTGACCGAAATCAAAAAAAGAAATTCGCTGCCTTACTCACCAAATATTATCGTAACGTTTTAACTAATTTTGCTAAATTCAGCATTTAACATATCAAAATTTAATCCCCCAAAAAATCTAAAAGCTATCTTTCCTTCCGAATCGATCAAATAAGTGGTTGGAAGAGCTTTAATCATATAATTATTTGATGCTTTTCCTTGCTCATCTAGTAAAATAGGGAAAGTTAAATTATACTTTTCGATAAAATTTCGTACTACCAGATCATCCTTTTCTGTTTTTAGTAAATTAACACCTAGAACAATTGCTTCTTTTTCTTTGTAAAAATCTTCTATCTCAGGCATTTCATCATTACAAGGTGGGCACCAAGTAGCAAAAAAATTCAAGACAATTGGTTTGCCTATAAATTGTGAAAGTTTGATTTCTTCTCCGTTTAAGGTAGTTAATTCCAAGTTTGGTGCTTTTTCCCCCACTTTTAATCCTGTTAAATCAGGTGATTTATCTAGTTCGACAGATTTTTCTTGTTCAGCTGGAATAGATTCTTCCCCAGATTGAATAAAATCAAAAGTGGCCCATAATCCTAAACATATAATTAGCACTATAATTATTTTTTTCAATACTATCATCCTTCTATTAAGGTCAAGTTAACCAATATTTTCGTTCATTATCTAAATTAAAGGAGTTCAGATATATAATTCGTGATAAACGATTCTACACCTAGAACAAGCACCAAGCCCATTATTATCATCAAAACTGCACTAATCTTCATAATTATGCCACTGTGTTGGCTTAACCATTTTGTCTTACCGATAAATAAAGTTAATAACAGGAACGGTAGTATAAAACCAATTATATATACTAAAATATAGAGAGCTGCTTGATTTGGATGACTTGTTACCAATAAAAGGATCGAACTTAGAATCGGGCCAATGCAAGGTGTCCAACCTGCAGCGAAACCTAAGCCAATAAAAAATGTACTAAAATAGCTCACTTTTCTTCTTTCATAGTGAAAGCGAAATTCTTTCATCATTAAAGGCACGGTTAACCATCCTCCTAGAAACAATCCCATTATTATCACATAAATACCTATTACTCTTCTAAATAATGCGCCACCTCTTCCTATCATTAGTGAACGCAACCATTCTCCCAGAAATGAAGCCCCTAAACCTAAACTAATAAAAATCAAAGACACAGCCAGCAAAAATATAGTGGCATGTGTCAATAGAATTGTAATTTTTTTTACATCTTTTTCTTCAGATAAATCTTTAACTGCAATTCCGGTAATATAAGACATAAATATAGGAAAAATTGGAAGTACACATGGCGATAGACATGAAGCTATTCCCGCCCAAAAAATTAGTAAAAGACTCACTAATGAAAAGTCACTTATTTCTGGCATCATAATAACCTCAATTCAGCTTAATTTTTATAAATAATATTTAATAATCTCCAATACTTAGTAATTCAAGCTATTTGAACTTAAGATTTGTATTTGATACGATTTTTCCTAATTGATAAGTTTGTCGCTGACTAGTCATCTCAAATCTCATAAACCGACACATATGAATATTTTAATAATACAAAAACACATACTTTTCTAGGTAAGGATATCTTTTGTTGTCTTAATATCATCTTTACCGTTAAGTATTTTTTAGAAAAAGGTAATACGTGAATTTTAAAAAAATAGTATAGTTTGAGATGCCATTACTTTTAACTTTATAGACTTTTTCTTGTAATCTATTAATCGTTTCTTCTAAGCAATCCCCAACATGATACCAAAAATGAATACCTTATTAAACTTCAGAACCTCCCACGACTTAAGTCGCGGGGTTCTGAGTCCTTACGGACTTAAAACCCTTTTACCCAAATGTAGTTTCTTCTTGCCTGAGACACGGGATATCGAAGAAGTCGCCACTCAGCGATATAACTTTGATAACTTAATAATTCGGTTCATGGACAAACAAAGTATCGGCTCTCGTAGGATTTTCCTGATATCGAGTCTATCCACACAGGATAAAAATCTATAGCGAACAAACTTAGGGTGCACAAGCATTTAACTGGTGTAATGTGCTTAACGTTTGTTCTGTTCTTACTAGAACTTCGGGAACTCTTGCCCCAAGCGCTAACCTTCTCTTCTCAGACAAGGGTTTTATAGCTGCAAGAATGAAAAATCGTGCGCCGATATTGTAACTAGCGTTTAAGTCAGCGTGATACTGTTTTCCTTCTGAAAACTCGCAAAGGTCTTTACAGTCAGAACGCGTAACTTTCCCGGTACCATCATACGCTTACATAGAAGTTTCTCTAACTAAGACTCGTGAAATTCTCATACCTAAATAATGAGCCATTTCCTCGACCTTATTTTGAGTTCCTATTTTTCTCCAGTAATGTAATTTGAAATGAAGTTCCTTCGCTCCATACATTCCTTTGGGTACACGCATTTGACCTAAATACTCGAATACTATCGTGTTTACCTTATATTTAGTCGCAAATTCTATGATTTGATATGCTGTGTCATTCTTCATTTATTTTTGTAGTCCTTTGATTGCGTTCCAATGACTCGAACAAGTGGCACTTCTAGTTTGACGTTGTGCTTTTTTTAGCTGGTTAACTAAATGGAATAGACGGTCTTTTTCTTTAGTCTGTTTGATAAACAGACGTTCTAAGACAGCTCCATCACTATCTATTACGCAACACACTGCACTATTCGTTAATCCTAGGTCAATCGCTAGAACCCGCGTTTTATCTTCTTTTAGTTTATGAAGTTTAACTTCTTTCTCATAAGCAAACGATAAGAAATACTTACGACCTTGCTTAACTAATTTTGGATTACACTGCTTCCAGTCTGTAATTCCTCGTTTTGCTAAGTCCGTCTTTTTTGAACACTCACTTTTTCTCAAACCCAATCATTGTTTTTGTAAACTTTGATTTCATATCAGTCGGCTAGTTGGCTATACATATTCCCTTTATAGAGTACGGGGAAATCATTGTGCTCGAATTGCGAAGTCGGTACTTTCTTTGTGAACTTTTTCTTATTATCAATCGCTTCTGTTCGTTCTTTCTCCCAATTGAGATAATTTGAACGCCAAGAAGACCATTTACCATAAGCAGAAGCCATCGTGGCACGTCTAATATAAGAGGGATACTTAGGGAACAACACGTTGAAATCTTCATATTTTAGCTGAGGATTTTTTGCAGTATGGTGGATAAGTTTCTCAACAACAGTCGTAGTTGCGTTTGTATTTTCCTCATAGCCCATAGAAAATTCTTGAAACATCCCTTCTAAGGTATAGGATAACGCTTGATTGTATATTTCGAACGTCTGGTCTAATGACAGGGTGTGACTCAAAATTTTTTAGCTAACTGTTTTCGCTCGTGTTTTGTAGCCCATCGTTCTCACCTCACTTCTTTTTCTGATTTTGAATGTAATTTTGTATTTGCTCTTCTGTTTGCTCTGTAACTGTCGCTACGAAGTAGCTTGGATTCCAGAAGTGCCCACCACCCCATAACCTAGATTTGATCTCTGGGTGTGCAATGAACATTCTACAAGCAGATACTCTTTTCAGCGCTTTTACCATATTCGATATGTATATGGCGCTGAGGCTTACATTTAATATAATTGTTTTTTTTATTGAGATAGCATAAGACCGACTTTGTAATAAAAACCACAGGTTTTACATTGGAAAATCGGGATTGACAATCAGACGTCATTCAATTCTTTAGCGAGCCAATATTTATCCTTAAACCCGTATTTTTTATTTACAAACCCACTGTAACTCTGAAGTAACTCATCTGCTCGAATTTTCATCACTAATTGAAATGTTTTTTTCAATCATAATTGTCGCCCCACCAGCTTTCACTAGTTTACCAATCCCACAAGTTAATTCCGCAACATCAATGGTCCGATTAACTAAATTGACTTCATCTATTGAATTTTGCTTACTTAGAACTAGTGTCACTGCATGTTTAATTTTAAAACTATCCTGATCTTTAATTATCTCGGATTCCATCATTAATTTCTCAATAGTAATTTTTCTGGTCTCAATTAAGTGCACCAACGTCAAAAAGAAACAAGAACCCGTAGCCATACATAATAATTCTTTCGGATTAAATCCTTCTCCACTCCCCTCCAATTTCTTAGGAATAGCTATAGGCACTTTAATTGTATCCTTTTCAATTTGTCCTAAACCTGTTCTTCCTCCATACCAATTAGTAATTAACTTTGACATATATAGTATCTCCTTCGTTTTTATTATTTATAGCTTTATGAACAATACTGTAGTTTTCGAGATTTAAATAATGGAGTTTTCTAAATATAATGTTTTACCGTTTGAATCGAATAAACTGATTTTAGTAATTCTATTATTAAATCCTTGCGTAACATATAAGTGCTGTTCATCATTAATTCTGAAGATTTGATCAGAATCTACCTTTGGAAAAAGCATTTTAAACTTATCTATTAAATCACGATTAGTTGTTTCTACATAAATATCTTTAATTCCTAAAACTCCATTGCTATGTTCATAGGAGTGTCTTACCTCTGGATCATATTCGCTCATAAAAAAAGGAACTTGAACATCTTTTGGTAAAGAAAGTTGCCATTCAATGTGATTATTATTTAAGTCTTTTCTTTTCATTGATTTAGAATCAGATAGACTCAATTTTGTTTTTAACTTAAGCAAATTGCTTACATACTCTTCTTTTGGAACACTGTTCAATGCCCAATCTACTATATTACCGTCCCCCAAGTATAGTTTAAATCGATTAACAAGATTGGCATTTAAAGGTTTTAACAAGGCTGTAGCGCTATACATAATTCTTCTAATCAATGGATTATTTATCGCACAGAAAAGTTCAATAAAAGATTGATCAGAAAAATAAATCATCGCATGCCTTGAATACTTAGATTTACTAACATAAGTAACTATATATCCGAGATTTTGAAAATCATTGATTGCTTCTTCCAAATTATTCAATCTTATTAAAACATGTCCAATTCTAAAATTCATAACAACCTCCTCTTTGATATAATAGCCGTGGTATAACCTTGAGCTTGTGATTGCTGACCCAAAATAATTGATGACTAATTAAACTCTTTTTTCAAACACTTCAGAAGAACACTTATATCATTAGATTTCAAAGAATTTAAAAATTTTAATTCTTTGTCACATTTTTCGCATTGTTTGCTTAACAATTCAACTCTTTTCAATGTTTTCCTGTTAAGATACCAATCAGGATTATGAGTTAACCAAATTAATTCATGCCAATATTTTTTTCTTTTTTCAGATACAATTATTTTTTTCTTTAAAAAACGCTGTTGGACACTTTCAAAAATACCAGATCTTTTTAAAATTACATTCCAAGAGCCCAATTTTCTACATGCAGATTTCGACCAAATAAAGTCTTTTGTTGTGGGACAATAATCGTTTTCTTTATAAAAATTCCAAGCTTCTACTAAAAAAAATTCTTCGGTATAGTCTTTCACTTAATATTCACCTTCTATCTAATCATGTTTATTAGTTGCACTAATAGCAATAATTCATCCATAAATACAGTAACTTAAGCTAAGTAATATAAGTAAAAATCTACTTAATTCTTGTTAAAGAGGAAATGTTAGAAGATTTTTCTGAACTTAGAGGATACTTCTATTATAATAAAATCACTTCCAATAAAAATCTGTTTATTTTAATTTATAATTTCAATTTAAAGTAGTTTCACTGTATATATTTTTAATATTATTTCTTTCTGGCTTGAGTAAATCTTTAAGAATATTTATATGTGTACGTGGTGGGGTAGTGGTTTTATTTTTGTAAAGAACCTTTTTAACGTAAATCAGGCAGAAGTCGCCCATCCTCTATAGGTGGATGATGAATGACGTTCGGTATGAGGGTTACCTTTGGTAACTCGAAAACCGACATAATAAATGCTATAATGACCTTAATTCCAAGCATGATGGTGCGATTCCAGTGTGAAGGCGCTTGAGTAATAAATATCAAGTTAGCGCCACAAGTAAAACTATAAGACTTGAAGACATTCGTGACGATGCGAGTGTAACAATGATTATGATTAGAGTGAAAACCAAACTGAATCTAACATAACGTTGTGTGGTTAGTATGTCGACCGACGATAATAAAAAATCAAGAACCGTAGGAACTACGGGGATAGCTTGGTAAATAAGAGACACCGTTGTTAGTAAAGAAATACGATATCAAGTATGCTCTATTCCCAAGAAGCTTTCACTTCAAGCGTTAAAAACCGTCAGGTTTAGCTAAGTGGTGAGTAGTTCACATCACCTTTGTCGTCCCTTAATGATCAACCCTTTTTATGGCACAAAAAACATCCGTAGTAATTAATATCACTTACACTTTTATAATTTTAAAAAAATAAAGTAACCCATCCACACGTGAAAACGGGTGGCTTTTTAACACCTCTAGAAGAGGTCCCTACTCGCTTACTCCATAAATGGAGCTTTTTAAAAGACCGCCAGCCGCTCATCGCTCGCTACTTTATTTCTTTCTCTTCATTTTGAATGGATCCGTGGTTTCTCTTTTACTTATGCTATCTTGAATTCGGTCCTCTGCTTCTTGTTCTCTTATATATTTTGCATTTGTTTTCTGATTCAACCCTACTGTACTTACGTAATAGCCTTTTGACCAAAAACACTTATTCCCATATTTATACACTAAATTTCCATGTTGCTCATGGATATGTGTGCGTTTCCTCCTTTTAAGAATCCCGTGAAACTTAAAATGTTTATTTTCGATGGCACTCTAACTAACATTCAAATATGATCTGGCATTACATGGGTTTCTATGATTTCTACCTCTTTCATTTCACATAGCATACGCAAAATTCTTCTAATGTCTTTTCTCCATTCTCCATAAACCACTTTCCTCCTATACTTTGGTGTAAACACTATATGGTACTTACAATTCCATCGACTGTGTGATAAAGTTTTGTCGTTATTTGATGACATAGAAAACTTCTTTCGATAATATGGGCGGTAGGTAGCCACTTATTAGTTTATCGAAAGAAGTTTTTATCGCTAAAGCTGTCTCGTCCACGCGTAGAAACGCGCTTTTTTTCGTATGCTTCGCGAACGAAACTGACTAAAGTCATTAATAAAAACACCAACTAAAATATCGCACATCTTAGTTGGTGTTTATACTCTAGATCTATTTTTTTAATTCAGAATTTAGCATCCAAACAAGTTTTTCTAAACCTTTTTTATGCCCGATGAAAATATCCTCTGTACAACTGTCACCTTCTTCACAAGCAATCGTTATACCTTCTCCATATAATGATACTAGATAGTGATATCCTTGCAATAAATAATCTAGATATTCTTTAATGCTGATGTCTCTTGATCCCTTTTTTTCACACAATTTTGACTCTTTAATAAACTCATCCAAAGTTGAACATGGGTTCCCATCAAGAGTGATCAAACGTTCTGAAATCTCATCCAACTGATAATTTACTTGATCCATAAGTTCGTCCATTTTAGGATGCATCGTCAAAAATCCTGCTCCACTCATATACCAATGTACCTGATGGATTCTCACTGAAAAAACACTTAAATCTGCCACCAATTGATTCAATATAACTGTAGTTTTATCGTATTTCATACAAACTCTCCTTTTTGCTTTAGTTTAAAATTTGTCTATATTTAATTTACAAATTTTATTATTCCTTAAAAATTTAAATTCTTTTTTCACAAGCAGTACTGTCCATAACACGATAATTACATCAATACCAAATGAAGCATAGTAGATACCTTCAATACCAAAATATCTTGGCACAACGAGCATAGCTGGTACATAAAAAATGAATTGTCGAGCGATCCCAATTATTGCTGCTGGTTTGCCTTTATCAACTGCAGGAAAAAAAGTCATTGCCATAAATATAAAGGATAGGAATGGTATGATAAAAATAAAAACTCTAAATTCGTTCAATTGAATTGATCCGAAATTTTGCCCTGCTAGCATGGTTGATAGAATCTCATTTGGAAAAATTAATGAAATCAACCAAAGTGGTATAGTAAGCATCATTGCAACTACTCCAAATAGTTTATAGGATTTGATAACACGTTCATATTGTTTTGCACCATAATTAATACCAATCACTGGCTGTAAAGCTCTCATTAAACCAAATATAGGCGTAAGGAAAAACTGGAAAATTCTAAATACTACTCCATAAAAAGCAATATCTGAAACTGTTCCATAAGTAGATAATACATTAAATACTACAAATGCTTGAACCAATGTCATTACTGACATAATTAAAGAGGAAGCTCCTAGACGATTAATATCCCCTATAATTTTTTTATCACACGTAAGACTTAACGCATTTGCTTCAAAGCTTGCTTTCCCTTTTACAAGATAAATGAAACTCACAAAAGAATATATAAACATACCCATGTTTATTCCCCAAGCAGCTCCAACAACTCCCATATTCATCAAAGCTATAAATATATAGCTAAAGATACCATTTGCTATTAGTCCTACTGCCATCATCCATGCCGCTGTCTTCATTCTTCCTTCAGCACGAATAATCATATTGATTGCTAAACCGTATACCCAAAATATTGTACCTATTACAGTGATTCTAAAGTATTGGTCTCCCAATAATAATTCTTCGCCTTTTCCTCCCATAAATTGAATCATTTGGGAGGAAAGCAATAGACCCGCAATCATATATATAACTGTAAAAAAAATAATCAATACATTGACATTCCCCATTATCTTTCTTTGCTTGTCTGTATCGTTGGCTCCAAGGGCAATGCTTAAAATAGAGCCTGCCCCTACTCCAATCAATGATCCTAACCCAGTTACAATAGCTGTTATAGGATACGCAAGGGATATTCCGGCTAGAGCTATTTCTCCTGCATATTGCCCCACAAAAAGAGCATCAAGCACAGGATTAAAGCCGTATATTACCATTGCTATAATAGTAGGCCAAGATAACCTGATAACCACTTTCCACAAATTCCCTTGCAATATAAATCGATTTTCTTGTTCTTTATTATTTAAAGCATTTGTTGACAAATTATCACCTCTCAAAATTACATTTAAAAATCGGGATTGACAGTAAATTCTTTATTAGAATTTCATTTCGTTGCTATTAATAAATCTACGCACAATATTTGACTAATCATTTCAACTTTTTTAAATCCTGCTTCTAATATCATATTTCTCACTTCTTCTGACTCTAATCTATACATATAGTTATTTTCATTTTTTATAGCTAAATCGATTTGATTAGAGTCAGCACCTTTGGACAAAGAAAACTCTTTCCACCAGTCTAAATGATAATCAGAGAATACACTTACTATAAAAAAACCATTAATTAATAGACTATCATACATTTTTTTCAAAAATAGTCGTTTATTACTTACAAAATGAAAAACTAAAAACGAAAAACCGAAACTATAGCGTTGAGCTAATTCATACACTTCAAACCTAGCATTAATTAATTCTGCCTTACTATTTCCTAATCTATTCTGATATGCTTTCAACATTTCCCTGCTAGCTTCAATTATTGTTAAAGGCACAGAAGGATACTGATTTTTTAAATAACCTATTTCGATAAGTCCCCTCCAACCAATAGTATATTTTGAGGTGCACTACCGTGTATAACTGTTGGGAGAACGCTATCAAATACTAGTTCAAACATTAAATTGTAGCCAGGGATTTTTGTTATAATATCCTCTAAATAATTTGATACATACTTTTCATCTATGAATTGTTTCATAAAATTAACCTTCTCCTATATTTTCTAAGTTACTTACTCCAACTCCTTTTTCCTTAGAATGATTCAGCTTAAAGCTATTTCCCACAAGCAAAAATGTCGTTAAATTATGAAATGTAGCTAGTGTTGTAGGAGATAATCTGTTAAACAGGCCCAAAAATATTAAACTACCATTAACAAAAAAAGTCATTCTCAAGTTGTTTTTTATTTTTCCAAACAATTTAAATGCTAATAAATCAATATAAATCAAATCATGTAGATTATTGGAAAGAAGTGTAATATCACTAATATGGTTAGTTACATCTGAAGCTCCTCCCATAGAAATTCCAACATCTGCTAACGCAATCGCTGCGGAATCATTTAAGCCATCACCAACCATTAAAACTTTTTGCCCGGCGACCTTTAATCGTTGTACATAATTAAACTTATCCTCTGGTTTTAAATCTGAAACTACTTCATCAAAAGGTATATTGCTAGTTACAACTTCTGTCCTTTGTTTGGTATCACCAGTCAAAAGAATAGTTCTCTTATTCCTGTTTTTTAAGAGTATTATTGTTTCTTTCGCTTCAGACCTAAGTGGTGTATCAATAGCGAATATTGCAACTAGTTCTTTGTCATAGCCGAGATACAATAAATTGAATTGTTCTTCTAGCTCGCAAATAACGGCATTCTGATTCTCATAAATATTGACACATTCTTCCAAGATAAATTTCTTGCTTCCAATTACAACAGGTATTCCGTCAATAGAGGAACGTATTCCCTTTGATGCAATATGGTATAACTCACCATGCATTTCTTCATGTACGATTCCTTTCTTTTCAGCTTCATCTACCAATGCGTTAGCAATTGGATGGTAAACATGTTCCTCTAAACAAGCTCCGATTTTAATCACATCAAATTCAGTATAGTTATTAAAAGTAATTACTTTTTTGATTTTTGGATCTGCAGTAGTAATCGTTCCTGTTTTATCAAAAATATAAGTATCAATTTCACTATACTTATCTAAAATACTTGTTGATTTTATTACAACCTGATTGTTTACTGCATCTTTTATTGCAGTTAAATAGGCAACAGGTGTAGATAATTTTATTGCACAAGAAAAATCAACCATTAGAAATGATAATGTTTTAGAGATTGATCTTGTAATAGCAAAAGTCATTAACATTCCAAGAATATTAAATTTAGCTAATTTATCTGCAGAACTAACTAATTTTTGTTCTTCTATGGAAGAGCTAAATTCAGATTCATTAATAAGTTTTATCATGTTAGTTATACCTGAGTTTGGAATACTATTTGTTATAGAAACAACTATTTCGCCTGACACTAATAAAGTATTAGCTAATATCTCCTCACCCACACTTTTAGGAATAGGATACGCTTCTCCAGTAATGGATCTTTCATCTATAAATCCATTCCCTTTAATGATTTTCCATCAAATAAAATTTCATTTCCTTCGTAGAAAACTACTAAATCTCCCTCTTTAACCTCTGACATGTCTATTTCTCGTAATTGGTTATCGATTAATACCCAAACTTTTTCATCCGATTTTTTTAGACTTTCTTCTAAATCTTTTATTGACTTTTTCTTAGACCATCCTTCTAAATCTGTTCCTAATTTTAATAAAAAAGTAATGGTACTTGCTGTTTTAAAATCATCAGTGATAAGAGTAACTAAAATGGCTAAACCATCTAGCATACTCATGTCCAGACTAAAATGCTTAATAGATCTACATGCAGCGGTTAAAAAAGGTATAGAACGACACAATATAGCAAAATTTTGAAATGGCTGCGGTATTAACAATTTTATTGAAATTTTTTTATAAAGTGCTTGCGATATTATATCGTAAGGTGTCTCTTCATTAGATAATATTGGATGTTTGTATAACTCTTTTAAACATCTAATGTCGATACTTGATAAGAAATCACATATATCATTCATAGTATCTACTTGATGAGAGATAGAAATATGTTGATTATCATTATAAAAATGGATTTTTTGTATAGACAGATTAGTTGCGGTTAAGTGTCTAAAATATTCTTTGATATCTGGGGTAAGTTTAAACGGTAACCTAATCCTTGTTCTTCTTTTGGTTAAAAAAACTAATTCATAATTCAGCATGATTAGTATCTATATCATCGGATGCATCGGCAAGATCTTTTAAATTTTCATCTTTTTTTTCTTCCTCATATATGTCTTTAGCATTAGCGTAAACGTCATCTGTATGTTGTTTAATCATAGAAAGCGATGAATCCAACCCGTCTTTTAGTTTAAATCCTTTTGCCAAAACATGAGCATAACTTTTTTTAGCTTCTTTACTAGATAATAGTTTTAAACCAGCACTTCCAAATAGGACACCTCCGAAAAATAGACTACTTTTCTTTCCTACTTTAGTTATTTTTTTCAATTCTTTAAACATATAAATTCCTCCATTTCATTTACTACTAAAGTTAATACTTTAAATTGAGGAAACATTTAGAATCATATTTCCTCAATTTAACACTAACTAGCTCAACTATTTACTCTACTTTTATATATTTATTTTGAAAATCTTCTATCATCCTCTTCCCTTTATCGGAAATAAAAATGTATTTTTTATCTCTATAAATAACTTGATCATTTTCTAAATTATATAATCTTTCGGTAACAGAGGAAGGAGCAATATTTAAAAAATCAACTAAATCTTTATTTCGAATTTTTTTACCTTTACTTAGCTTCTCAATCGCTAGTAGATAGAAAATAGTTGAATCATTTTTAACCATTCCCATCCCTCCTTATACTATTTAGATAGACCTTCAGCAATTTTATCTAGATTCCATTTCATCATTGAATAGTAACTATCTCCTTCATTTCCTTTTTCCGCAATAGAATCAGTAAAAATAGTTGTGTAGATAGGAATATCAGTATCTTTCGATACAGTTTTCATTGGTCTAGGATCTACACTACTTTCAACAAATAATGATGGTACTTTAGTCTTTCTTAATTTTTCCACTAAATTTTTAATTTGGTCAGGAGTTCCTTCTTCTTCGGTATTAATTTCCCATATATACGCAGATGGAACATTATAAGCCTTTGAAAAATATTTGAAACAACCTTCACTTGTTACAATCATTTTTTTATCATTTGGGATAGATGCAAATTTAGATTTTGCTTCTGTATCTAAAGCGGATAGTTTTTTTACATACTTATCAAGATTTTCTTTATAGAAATCCTTATTATCAGGGTCCTTAGCTGCTAATTGTTTTTCGATATTCTTAGCAAAAATAATCCCATTTTCTAAATTTAACCAAGCATGTGGATCTTCTTTTCCTTCTTCGCTTTCACCCTCTAAATATATGACATCAATTCCATCGCTAACTGCAAAATAATCTTCATTCTCTTTTTTTTCAGCATTTTTAACTAGTTTAGTAAACCAAGCGTTTCCTCCTGTTTCTAAATTAATTCCATTATAAAAAATTAAATCGGCCTTCGAAGTTTTTTGTACATCTTCTGGTAGAGGCTCATATTCATGCGGATCTTTCCCTACTGGTACAATACTATGAAGCTTAATCTTATCTTCTGCTATATTTTTAGTAATATCAGCAATAATTGAATTGGTGACTACAACACTTAGTTCTTTATTTTTAGCACTATCACTATTTTTTTCATTCTTTGCGCCGTTACTAGAACAAGCTCCTAGAATTAATACTGTTGCAATTACTGTAAACAGACTCAAAATCATTTTTTTCATTTTTGAAATACCCTCTTTCTTAATACATGTTGTTTAGGTGAAACAAAAAAACTAATTAAAAATAATATTGCCGAAGTCAAAACAATACTGGAACCCGCAGCGATATTAAAACTATATCCAATGAATAATCCTAAGACTGAAACAATAGCTCCTATTATCGAAGAGAGCAATACCATCGTTTTCAAGCTATTTGTGTAAAGGTAAGCAGTTGCTGCAGGTGTAATCAACATTGAAACAATCAATATGGTTCCCACACTTTGCATTGCTGTAACTGCAACCAAAGTAAGCAGGATCATCAATAAATAATGGTAAAAATTAACTTTCATTCCTATTGCTTTAGCCATTACTGGATCAAAGGACGTAATAAGCAGCTCTTTAAAAAATAGAAATACTAATAGTAAAACAACTGCAGAAACACCAATTGTTATCCAAACATCCGTATCTTGAACCGCCAAAATATTTCCGAATAAAATATGAAATAAATCAGTAGAACTATTTGCAACGCCAATAAGAATTACTCCTAGAGCTAAAAAAGAACTAAAAGTTATCCCTATAGCAGTATCACTTTTTATTATGCTATTTCCTTTAATAAAAGTAATCAATACTGAAGATAACAAACCAAATACAATTGCTCCAATAAAAAAATTTATTCCTAAGATAAATGATAATGCAACGCCAGGTAAAACAGCATGTGATATTGCATCACCCATTAAAGACATTCCTCTTAGAATAATAAAACATCCCACTACGCCAGAAACTACCCCAATAATAATCGCCGTAATTAATGCATTTTGTAGGAAATGAAAATCATATAGTCCATTGATAAAATTCTGAATCACTCTGTAATCCCTCCTACAAAAATACCTTCACCGTAAGCCTTTATTAAATTTTTCCCAGTAAACGTTTCATCTGTTTCGCCATAGTTAATCAGATTTTTATTGATAATAATAACTTCATCAAAATAGCTTTTCACTTTACTCAAGTCATGGTGAACAATCAAAATGATTTTTCCTTCCTCTTTTAGTGAATCCAAAATTTCCATAATGATTCTTTCACTAATAGAATCGATACCAACAAATGGCTCATCTAAGAATATATAATCTGCTTCTTGTACTAGACATCGGGCTAACAATACTCTTTGGAATTGACCACCTGATAATTCACTAATTTGTCTTTCTGCGAAAGAACTTAAGCCTACCTTATCCAAAGCGTTGAATACTCTTTCCCAATCTTTTGATTTTAATTTTCTCATTACGCCAACACTTGAATAAGTTCCCAAAGAGACGCACTCTTTTACTTTAATAGGAAATGTATAATCTACATCGCTTTTTTGTTCCACATAAGCAATTTTTTTTAGATAGCGTTTCGCTGAATGTTTATCAATTAAGGTTTTCCCTTTGTGATTAATGATGTGTAACATAGCCTTAATAAGGGTTGATTTGCCCGCACCATTGGGACCAATTATTCCCACGATTGCAGGCTTTTCTAAAGTAAAACTAATATTTTCTAAAGCAGGTGTAGACTCATTATAAAAAACACTAAGCTCTTTAACCTCAATCATTAATAAACTCCTTTCATAGTAAGTTATTTTTTTCTAGATTTTGTCATAAAATCCCTGAATAATAGATAGGCAAATAGATAGAATACGGTGCTAACAAACACAATAAATAATATAGAAATCAACAAAAATACTAGAATATCCATACTGACCCTCCCCCTTTTATATGTTGATTTGAAAATTAAAATACATATGAAATATCTATTAAGCAGTAATTTATCAAAAAAACTTCACTAAACAGACCTAATTAATTATTAAGGGATACCTAAAATATAGCATAAAATTTCTCTACAGCAATGTTTATTCTATTCCTATGGACAAAATTTATGCCTATAAATAAAATTAGTCACTTAATGTAATTTAATTATTAAAAAAAGTGCTTCCACTATCGGGAAACACACTTCTCTTTTACTATTTAGTCATCAATTCAGATTAGCTACTAACATGATGCTATTTTATTAATTCAAATTATTTAGATAGGTTTCTTAATTAGCTTTTCTCAATTCCTTGGTGAATTACTCACAACTTAGCTAAACCTAACGTTTCTTAACACTATGAAATTAACTCAAATATTTTTTGTTTTTCAGTGTAAAATTTATAGTCTGTCTCTACTTTATAGAACTGGTTATTCAGTATTTTGGTACTATAATTAATTTTCTTGTCCATTATAACTCTTCCGTATTCTTCTGACATAACTATGATTCTAGTTCCTAACTTTAGTGCTTCATCAATATCATGAGTAATTAAAAATATCGTTTGATTTAATTCATACCATAAAGATCTTACAAGCTTTTGCATTTTATCACGTGTTGTAGCGTCTAAGGAACTAAATGGTTCATCCATTAATACCAATTCCGGATCATTAATTAATGTTCTAGCTAATGAAACACGTTGTCTCATTCCACCAGATAACTCAAATGGGTACGCATTTGAAAATTTGGAAAGTCCGATTTTATTCATTATAGTTTTACTTTTTTTAGATATGATATTCTTATCTAACCTTTTCATTTTTAAGCCATATTCTATATTACCTCTGACTGTTAACCAAGGAAATAACGTAGAGGATTGAAACACTACTCCTCTACTTATATCAGGTTCAGTAATTAATTTACTATGCATTCTACATTCACCTAAGCTTGGCATAATATATCCTGCAATCAATTTTAATAATGTACTTTTTCCACATCCAGAAGGACCTATCACACATATAAATTCGTTTTTACAAATAGTCAAGTTTATGTCATGTAAGACTTTTATTAATCTACCTTGATTCTTAAAGTCTTTTTGTATACCAGTTAAACATATTAAACTATTTTTATTATACATTTTATTATACCTCTTTATTCTTGTTTTGAAATTGCTTCATTAATATATCTAGAATTGATAAATGATTCAATTTTTTCATCTGTAGGTATAGACTTAATCGCACCTTGATCCTTTAAAAACGAAGCTGTTTCTTTAAATATTTTGTAATAATCTCCTGGATTTTTATCAGTCCCAAAATACTTTTTGCTAGTTTGTTCTTTTGGAGTTAACCAATGCGTAGACTCCATTTGTCTCAATGCTTCTTCTTTTGAAATACTCAGACCATCTGCAGCGTACTGTGCGGCAGACGAAGGATTAGTCGCATACAATTCACCAGCTTCATTTAATACTAAAATAAATTCTTTAACTAATTCAGTATACTTTTTTGAAAATTCAGTGTTTACTAGTTCGATATTAGTCGTCATATACCCTCTCTCAGCAAGCTGTTTGCTATCAATTATAGTAGTACCCGTTTTTTTTATCTCAGAAAGAGTGGGCTCCCAAGTATAAGCAGCATCTAAGTCTCCTCTGTTCCACGCAGCAGCAATTTCAGCAGTTTCCATATCTAATAGGGTTACTTTTTTTTCAATTCCAGCTTCAGACAGTGCTTTTAATAAACTAAAATGTGAAGTTGAACTAAAAGGGGTTGCAATTTTTTTCCCAGCTAATTCTTTTATTTCTTTTATATTAGCGTTATTTTTCACAACTAATGCTTCATTTTCTCCAAGTACCTCATGTATCCAAATTAATTCTACCGGCAAATTATTTGCACAGGCAACAACCGCGTTAGTATAACCCATTTCAGCAAAGTCAATACTTCCTGCGGCAAATGCTTGATTAGCAGCGACACCCGAATCAAAAAATATAAATTTCACTTCAATTCCCTTATCTGTAAAATGTTTTTTAAAAATATCCTTTTTTATTGCTACTTGAGTATCATTAGGAACTCTAATTATCCCAATTTTTATTTCTTTTGGAAAACTATCATTACTATTTCTTTTGCTATTACATCCACAAATTACCACTGATAAAATACATATGAACATTATAAAAATGATCTTTCTTCTTTTTATTCCCATCATTCTTTACCTTTCCAAAAGACAATTTTATCTTCTAATTTTTTTAAAGATAGATCTAAAATCAATCCTGTACATCCCATAATAATAATTCCAACAAACATAACATCACTCTTCAAATATTTAGATGCATCAATGACCATCCATCCTATTCCAGAAGTAGCTGCTATCATCTCTGCGGAAACTAATGTCGTGTATGCTATTCCAACTGCAGTTCTTATTCCAGTAAATATTTCAGGTAAACACGCAGGAAGAACAATCGTTAAAAAAATATCTTTTTTATTCGCTCCTAATGACTTTGCGATTAATAAAAAATCCTGATTAATTTTTTCAACACCTGCCACACATGAAAGATAGATTGGTGCAAAAGCAGCTAAAAATAGCAACATGATTTTCGAGGATTCATCAATACCTAACCATAGAATAATCAAGGTATAGTATGCTAAAGGTGGTAATGGTCGATAAAATTGAATTACTGAATCGACAACACTTCTTATTTTCCTTGAATATCCACTCATTAAACCAAGAGGGATTGCTACTGTTAATGCACAAAAAGAAGATACTATCAACCGATACAAACTAATGCTAGCATGCTGCCAAAAGGATATACCATTATAACCATTTTCTAACAAGCTAAAAAAAGTTTTGCACACATCTATGGGTGTCGGTACTAAAGTTGAATTTATAACTTTTGTTTCGGTTAGTACGAACCACATCAATAAAATGACAAACCATGTCAATAAACTAGTGTATCTTAACCTTAGTTTGTTTTTCATTCAATTCCCCCAAACTTATAATTAGGTATTCAAAAGGCATTGATGTCAATAAATTTATCAATGCCCTTACCAAAATTTTAGATTAAATCAAATCTATAGTCTGTGACTATGGGTTCTCTCATTGTAGTTTTATCATTAAAATATTCATACATACAAATACCTAAAAAAGAGCCCATTAAATTATAGATATTGCTGAAACCACGCAATTGTAAAGCATTAACCATGTTATAACTACGTTGACTAGATAAACAATATATATAAACTGGTTGATCTGTTGGGATTTCATCCAATCTATTTCTAAATTCACTTAGCGGAATGTTGATTGCATTTTTCACATGGCCTTCAGCAAATTCCTCAGGCTCTCGAGCATCGATAATAAAGCTGTCACTTTCAACTAAAGATCTAGTTTCTGTTACAGGAACTTGCCTGAATACACCATTCAGAACATTTAACGCAACCAATGCAGCCATATTAACTACATCTTTAGCAGTACCGAACATTGGTGAATAGGATAATTCCAATTCAGCTAAATCTTCAACGTTGCCATGTTTCATTATCATAGCAGCTATTACATCAATTCTTTTATCTACGTTTCCCTTACCTATAGCTTGGGCACCTAATATTTGTCCGGATGGATCAGAAAATATTAATTTAAAAAATAAAGGATTAGCGTTTGGCATCAAACCAACCTTGTCTTTGGGAATAACATAAGCAATTTGATAGGCAATCCCTTCTTTTTGGCAATCCTTCTCATTTAATCCTGTAGATGCAGCATTTAAATCAAAACAACGAATAACTGAAGAACCAATTACTCCAGTATTACGATATGTTTTGCCATATATATTTCCAGCTGCGGCCCTAGCTTGTCTTTGGGCAGGACCAGCTAGAGTTAGTCTAGTTGGTTTTCTGGTAATAAAATGTGTCACTTCTATTGCATCTCCAACGGCATAAATATTTTTTTTAGAAGTAAGATAATGTTGATTCACTTTAATTCCACCAGTTACACCAATTTCTATACCTGCTTCCTCAGCTAACTTAATTTCTGGAGAAACACCTATTGCCATAATAACTACCTTTACATCAACTTCTTTACCAGAAGATAAAGTTACTGTATCTTCTTTAATTTCCTTTACACCGTCATTAAGTATAAGTTTGATTCCTTGATCAATAATCTCTTTATGCAGAATCTGTGCCATATCATAATCGAAAGGCGCCATTACTTGCTTTGCCGCTTCAATAATTACTACATTTTTTCCAAGCAGTCTCAAATTTTCAGCTACTTCAATTCCAATAAAGCCCGCACCAATAACTGCAATATCTGATATGTTATTTTCGTCTACAAACTTTTTAATCTTTTCAATATCAGGAACATTTCTAACAGTAAAAACATTATCAGATTCAATCCCTTTTATGCTTTTTGGTAATATAGGATTAGCACCTGGGGATAACACTAGCTCGTCATACGATTCTTGACTCATTTCACCATTCAATATGTTTTTCACAGTAATAGTCTTATCTTCTGCCTGAATTGAAATAACCTCACTATTTACTCTAGCTTCGATATTATACTGTTTAGCAAAATCTTCCGGTTTCATTAGTACTAAATCCTTAGACTCTTTTACTATTTCACTTAAATGAAACGGGAGAGAACAGTTTGAGAAAGAAACAAAGGGGCCCTTTTCAAACATAATTATTTCTGCAAATTCGTCAATTCTTCTAATTCTAGCAGCAGTTGATGCTCCACCTGCTACCCCACCGATTATTAATACTCTTTTACTCATAATACTACCTCCTAAAATTATTTTGTTTTTGGTACTTGCGATATTTTGCCGACAAAAATATTTAATGCAAACAGACCACCCATTATCATAGACAAGGCAAATACCCACCCAGAAATTGAAAAAGTTGAAATAGCAGAATACATAGCTCCAGCATTGCATCCTTTTGCTAATCTTGCACCGAATCCCATTAATAAACCACCGATAATAAAGTAAACTAAATCTTTCGATTTCCATTTAAAATTGAATTTGAATTTGAATCTTCCAGCAACTAAAAAGGTCAATAACGAGCCTAAAACAATTCCTGAATTTCGGATAGTCCCTCCATCATGTAACAGTCCCGAATTCACTTTTTCATTTATTTCGGCAAATGCTGGAGACGAAAATGAGAATCCAAAATTTTTCAAAAACGCTACGTCTAAGACAGAAAAAGAACTTGTAACTCCCCACGCTTTTCCTGTAGTTAACAGTATTAGAGTACATACAATAGAAAACAACAGAGCACCCTTTGCAAATGTCAAACGTTCAATGAAAAGTTTATGGTATAACTTGAAGCTTAAAACAGAGGACTCAGAATTTGGATTATCTATTAATGGCTTCTCAAACTCAGACCAGTCGTCTAAGGGGTATTTATAAGTCCCTTTTAACTTTCTAGTATTTTCATATTTAACAGTAATAAAATATAAAATTAGTAAGAGCGACATAGACAGTAATAATGCACCAAAATAACCAATATAATCCGGCAAATATATTTGAGTACCTATTTTCCCCAGATTACTCTGATCAAATATGTAGCGCACCCATTCACCAGGAGCGGACCCCAAAATAAAGAAGATAAAAACAACTATAGCTCGCCCTTCCCCTTCTCCCAAATCTGTCAAGGTTCCTGAAGCACAGCCACCAGCAAGGATCATTCCCATACCAAAAAGAATACCTCCAATTATAGTGGCTATGTTGGTAAAATATACATTCTGAGTGCCTGGAATAATTAAATCACCTTCAACAGCACGAAATGCAGGTACTGCTCCATTTTGAGCAGCAAACCATTGAACACCGAAAAAAAGTAGCATAGTTACAGCAAGCATTATTAGGAGAGCTTTGGTTAAACTTCCCTCCCCTCTGATAAAAATTCTTTTGATTCCACCTGCAAATCCAAATCTAGATCTAGTAAGAACTGCTCCTAGTAATACTCCACTAAATAAATGCATACTAAAAACTTCTTTTTGTGTATGTAGGTAATTTCCCCAAACAAAAAGAATAATAAGAATCAGCAATGCTATAACTGGTTGGAATTTATTAAAATTTTTTTTATCTACCTCAATTAGTTCTTTAGATTTCAATTCCATAATACTTCTCCTTTCTCTGAAAAAACAAAAGTGAATTTTTTCACTTTGTAAACACATAATAATCCTAAGCATGATGAAACGGAAATAACTATTCGTTATGCAGTTATTCTTATACAGAATATATAGGTCTGTTATTTAAATCTATCCTTGAATAGATACAAATTATGCCTTTAAATCAATGGGATTTGTTTGAAGTTATATATATTTATAGATTATGTCACCCTAATGAAAAAGTTATTTTGAGCAATATTCAATAATAGATAAATTGTCTATTTTACAACCAATACAGTATTTCAGCATATTAAGATTTGTATTATTCTACACAAAGTGATAGCAATAGTTGTTAGAACTCAATTTTATTCGATCCAATTTTAAAATTAGGTCTTATATGTAATGAGGGCAAAATAAAAAGGCATAATGCCTTTTTATTTTGCCCTTACTACATGCTTAAAATTAAATTCTTATATACATTTACTTAGATCAAGCTGAGAAAAAATCTATAGTATCATTTAATTCATCATTTTGATTTTTAACAGCATAAAAGGACTGTTTAATACTTAAATTATTAAGTTGAATTTTACTTAGTTTTTTGTTTTTAAGTTCATCAGCAACAGACATTCCATACATAAAACTAATACCTTCATTTTGACATACCAGAGATTTAATTAGCGAAATAGAACCAAATGTTTTTACTTGTTCAAAATTACTCAACACTATGTTTAATCTTTTCAGACTATTTTCAACTGATTTAAGTATCCCAGATCCTTTTTCTCTTACAAATAGTATATTAGATAGAACATCTGAAGTAGATACCCTCTTATTAGCTAAAGGATGATTTGACGAACAAACTAGTATTATTTCATCTTCAATAAATGGAAATACTTGATACGCATTAAATGGAACTGGACCAGATATTAAAGCCAGATCAATTTTTCTTTTTCTTAGTAAATCTAAAAGGTTAACTGTATTATCAACCATTAAAAATATTTCAGAATGAGGGAAAGTTTCATTAAATTTTTTAATTTTATTTATAATGAAGTACTCTCCTATGGTTTTGCTTACACCAATTCTTAAGTTAGAATTATCTTGCAGTTTACTAATTATTTCTTCTGACTCACTAACTAAAATTTTTAGTTTTTCGTATAATAGATTTCCCTTAAAAGTAGGATTAAGCTGGCGCCCTTCATAAGTAAATAATTTTATGTTAAGTATACTCTCAATATATTGAATGTGTTTAGTTATCGCAGGTTGAGAGAAGTTCAAATTTTCCGCTGTTCTTGTATAGTTTTTGGTTTCAACTAGATCTAGAAACGTTCTATATCGATAATCAATCATTAAATTCATCTACCCATCCGCAGACTTTATTTTTTAAATCGTTCAACGCTTAGTTATCCTGTCTAATTTTGATTTTGCAGAAACTATTTTCTTTATCGTAGACCTTCGGTACAGTATTTATACATGTATTGATATCATGATCATCATTAGTAAGAAGAATCTGAACCCAAATTATTAGGATAATAGTTATGGTAATTTATTTTTTGTGTAGAAAAGCTACCTTTTCGGGGACCCATAAAATCAACCTATGTTTTAATAAACGAAATCTTCTGATAGCTTTGTTTTATTTATAAGATTTCGATATACCTCTGATGTTCTACTCAACTCTTCATGAGTTCCTTGATTTACAACTTCTCCATGATCCATTACTACGATTTTATCTGCATTTTCAATAGATTTCAATCTGTGGGATATAATTAAAACTGTTTTATCTTTAATTAAACGATTCAAACTTTCTTGAATTTTCTTTTCATTTTCTACATCCAAACTTGCTGTTATTTCATCCAAAATTAAAATTGGTGCACCCTTTAGAAATGCTCTAGCAATTGAAAGTCTTTGTCTTTCTCCTCCTGATAGTTCACTGCCATTTTCACCTATTAGTGTTTGATATCCATCGGGTAGTTTTTCAATAAAATCAGAACAATTCGCCAAAATAGCTGCTTCTTTCACTTCTTCATCTGTAGCATTATTACTTCCAATCCGAATATTTTCCATAATACTTGTATTGAATAAGGTAACATCTTGAAATACGATAGAAATGTTACTAAATAGCGATTCAGTTGCAACATTTTTTATATCATGACCATCAATCAAAATAATACCTTCATCATAATCATACAATCTTGAAATCAATCTTAAAATGCTTGTCTTTCCACACCCGCTAGCTCCTACCAAAGCAGTTACTTCTCCTTGATTGGCTATAAAAGAAACAGATTCTAGAACTTTTGATTCATTACCATAGGAAAAAGATACATTTCGTAGTTCAATATGAAAATTTTCAAATCCAGTTAATTTTCCCTTTTGAACTTGAGTTGTTTTCATTTCCCTAATCCTTTTAATTTTAGGAGATAAATAGAAAATCTCTAATATTCCTTCTTTTGTAGCATCAAGTGAATCTTTAATTTTTATAGCAGCTAATAGATAACCGATTACAAACAAAAGATCAATCTCACCTATCAACAGTAATTTAATACCCACTATAATAACTATGGGGATACTTATGAATGAAAACAGAGAGGATAAGGATAAAATATAGAACGTATGCAACTCTACTTTTAAATGGATTTTCTCGCTTTCTTCCATTTGCTTGAATAATTTACTTTGAACTTTTTGGTGTAGGTTAAAACTTTTGATTTCTTGCTGCAATTCAATCGTTTCTTGAAAGGCCTCTGAATTCTCTCTTAACACTTTATAGTACTTACTATTAGCTTTTACTTGGGATTTTTTTGATAAAGGTATCAAAATAAAACTAATTAATGTAGGTATAATAACAGCTAATCCCATTTTAAAATTGCCAAGCAATAGCATTACAGAAATAATTGGAAAGAATAATGCCATTCCTCCGGCTTTTGGAATAGCATGACTCATAGCATGTTCAATTCCCTCTACATCAGCCATAATAGTCTGAGACAAATCCGATAAGTTATGCTTTGAAAAATAAGACAAAGGTAAATTAGATAAATCTTCAGCTATTTGCGTTCTTAGATTGGCACTTTCTTTATAAGTACTACTATATAAATTGTCATACTCTTTACTCAATAAAAAGTATAGCACTACTAGTGAGATAAACGACAATACTAAATAAATCCACTTATCCCTTGTATGATTCAAAAATAGTTCATCTATTAAAAGCATCAGTATAAATATGGGGACCATATTTATACAATAAACGAAAAAACTTGAATAGGTTGCTTTAACTAGATCCCTTGCCCCTTGATTTGTTAATACAAATTTTTCTTTATAAAACTCCTTCATCTCCAACCCTCCAGTTATTTGCCTCATTGTATTGATTAACAATTTTTTTATAAAGCTGATCCTTTCTCAGTAACTCCTCATGACTACCTTTTTCAATAATTTTACCTTGAGATAATACAATAATCTCATCTACAGACTTAATACTAGATAAGCGATGCGCAATCATAATTACTGTTTTAGTTTGCATTAGATTTTGAAATGCTTTTTGTAATTCATATTCATTATCTGGATCGATTGATGCACTTGCTTCATCCATAATCACAATTTTTGCATCTTTAAGTATTGCACGAGCAATTGCTAAACGTTGCTTTTCCCCACCCGACAAATATACCCCTTTAGCGCCTATTTTCGTTTGTTCTCTATCAGGAAATTTCGCTAGAATTGATTCGCATCCTGCTAATTTTAAAGCGCGTATAACGTCATCATATGATGCATTAGGATTTGCCACTGAAACATTATCATAAATAGTTTGATTGAAAAGCTTAGCATCTTGAAAAACAAATCCTATGGTATTGATAATCGTTTCCTTAGTATAGTATGTCAATGGATGCCCACCAATCTTAATTTGCCCTTGGTCAACATTATAGAATCCTGAAATTAATTTAGCTATTGTACTTTTGCCACTGCCAGATCCTCCCACTAGAGCATAAGATTTCCCTTCCTCCAAAGTTAAGCTGAAGTTTTCTAAGATTTTTTTTTCTCGATAACCAAAACTAATTTTCTCAAATTCAATTTGATAATTTTCTAAGGTAGTCTCATAGCCATACACTAATTGATCTTTCTTCATATCCTGATACAGGGTCTCTAATGTATCAACTGCATAACCAGCTTCAAACATATACATAGCAACAAACATCACTCGCATAAATGAAACAAAAATAACGCCACTCAAAAAAAGTAACATAATTATTTCCACAACAATAACACTAGTACTATCAAAACTATTCATAAAAAAAACTAGAGGTATAATTACCATAGAAATTACTCCAAAAAATGCCCATTGAAATAATACATAAGGCTTCCTACCACTTAAAGAATACTCATAAGCATATTTAGCATAATTATTAATAGCTTGATGTAAACCTTTAAATGAAATAACTTTTGCTCCAAAAATTTTTATTACTTGAATCCCGCGAACATATTCTACTGTTTCAGAACTCAAACTAGCTAATGAGTCTTGATATATTTTAATGAATTCATTATTGCCCATCATTTTTTTTAGTAAATAGAAACCAAGAATTAACATTACTAATAGAATTATCCCCACTTTAAAATCAATAATAAACCCTAAGATAATCGATAAAAGTGGCGCTGCAACAGCTTGAGCATTATCTGGAATTAAGTGCGCAACTGACATATGAGTTTTTGTTGCATTGTCATCGATTGTCTTTCGAATATATCCTGAAGAATTTAAATCAAAAAATCTAAAACTAGCCTTGGTTAGACCTTCAATTCCTCTTTTCCTCAAGTTAGTTTCCAAACGAAAACCAAGAATATGTGAAAACAGTCCTGATAACATGTATAATAGTGCGCCCAATGTTAATAGAATCGAAGTTTTGATTGCATAATTTTGTGCTATATTTCCATTCCTAAAAACTATTAATTCTTGTAGGAACCGATAAATGTAAAAATAACCATAAACAGTCATAAATACAGATATTATCGAAAATAAAATAGCCGTCCATCCATAGATCATTTTATCAGGAACATAGCTAAATAGTTTTTTATAAATTTTCATTTTTTCCTCCTTAGTTCATTATTTTTAAAGGATTCTTTAAAATAGTGCGTACCTTTAAATTTATTTATTTAATTTAAATTATTTATCTAGATGTTTATCTAGTCAACTCCGTTTTAAGTTTTCATTTTTATTAAAAAAAGTACCCCCATATATTACGTCATTAGACAATGCATTAATGAAATTAACTAGTAAAAATGTACTAGGAATAATACGATATCCTAGTACATTTATATAAGCAACTATTTTTTATGATCGTTAAATCAATTCTTTATGGAACATTGGCTATCGAAAAAGTCAATGAATCTGTAAAATCCCCCGTACTATGTCCTTTCTCATTCAAGATACCTTGTAAACTAATCGCCGTTCCATTCGTTTGACGACTATCAAATTTTCCAATTGGTGCCGGGAAAGTCGATTCATGATTTATTTTCACTTCATTGCCAATATAATCCTTAAAGAAAAGACTATACGGTACTTTTTCTTGTGTCCTAGCATGAACTAATTGATTCCCATTCGCAGAATTAATTGTTACTTGACGAATTCCTGATGCGGGAACATTTGAATCAGTCGGTACTAGTTCAAGCTGATCACTTAGTTGTTTTTGACTATTGGTAAAAGTAAGAGCTGCTGGAATTTTTAACAACCATTCAGGATTTTGCGTATCTGGCTCAAAATGATAGGTAGTTAATCCACCTACGGACATGATAGGATCTTTTATACCTTGAATGGTATAACCTGAATTTGGGACTAGATACATATCATACGCTTGATCTGCGAATTCACGTTGCGCTTGTAATTGAATTTTAAAGTTCTTCGAACTTAGTGCGGGTAACTCTGCAATATCTACTTGCACTTCTGCGACTTTTTTCCAATCAAGGATCTTATCTTCAGATAAAAATTCTGTTTGTCCACTTATGCGATACAATACTTGCGCTGAAATATCTGGATTTAAGACGATTAATGGACCCGTTAAAATCATACTAATGTCATTAGTTACGGTTTGAATGGTGTTATTTTTATCTGTATAGTTAACTTTTTCTCCTTTTTTAGGAATCAAAAATGTTACTCGATAATTTTTTAAACTACTATTTGTAGAACTAATCGTTAATAATCCGTTTAATAAACTCTCACTCTCTTTCGTAAAGGAAACATTTAATTTATCCTTTGAATAAACATCTTCTTTTCCAGGCAGAATAGTCACACCACTAACATTTTTACGCAATACACTAATACTAGTTTCAGCGGTAGATAGCTGGTAATATTTAGCGGGCCCATCAGCTATTTCTGCTAATAAGTTTTGGGCACTTATCTCTACTTGATATTTTTTTAAGTAATTATCTTTTTCTGCTAGATACTCACTTAAATCTGCGTATATTTCTCCTGTTACTGTAGAGTTGCCTAATTGACCACCAGGAATCACTGACACTTGTAGCTGAATATTATCTTTCAAATATGGATATTTACCTGGCGTGAAAATAGAAGTGCCATAATTCGAGTTGCTAACCATCTCAATATTCTTTTGTGTGATTTGTAACCAACTACGCCCGTCTGGGCCTTTAATCATTTTTCCATCCCAATTATCTGCAGTACTTCCCGTAAACCCATTGAATAGGAATAAATCTGGATTTTTCCATTCAACGTAATAAGTTAGTTTTCCAAAAGGAACATTAGCGTTGTAACCATTAACATTCTTGACAGCCTTCGTAAGTTGTGGCGTTAGTGTAATAGTAAAAGACTCACTTTGATAGACATTTGCTAAACTAAGGGCGGTACTAGTGGTCATCTTAGTCACCGTCATACTACGTTTGAAAGTAAAATTAACCAGTTGTTTATTGGTCGCCGTAAAACCAGTCAAATTCCAATTCGGATAAGCCTCTGATTTTACATCCCCTGCAATGGTAATTTGTTTTACGTTGTCATCCGTCGGATGAGAGGGAGCCTCATCTAATTGTTTACGTGTTACTTTTGCCCCTAGATAAAAGATGTGTCCTTGGTTTAAGTTGATATAATGAGCTCCAGGATAACGTACCGTCACTGTAGTAAAATGATCCCCTGCAGCTAGTTGATGAAATACTGCTTCTTTGCCTGTTTCACCTACTGTATAAGAACCCGTATCGCCTTTAAAAGTTTGGTAGTCTACACTCATTCCAGCTAAACCAGAAAATCGACCATCTAAGTATTGTGCACTATCGTTATTTAGTTGATAGGAAAAATTATTACTTACAGTAACTGAATATAGTGATGTATTGTAATAGACGTTAAACACTGTTTCAGCGTTATTTTGCGGTTGTTCTAAAAAGTACTTGTTTAAATTACTAGGACTAGCTCCATCTCCATACTGATAACCGTTAAAATTAGTGAGATTAATATAACTATCATTTATTTGAGTAGGATCTGTAAAAGTTCCCGTTAGTGTCATTTGATTTTTCATTTTTTTTGACAGGTTCTCAATCTCTGTTGGGAAATTTGCTGTTTTTCTCCATGGTAAACTCTTACTTGTAGATTTGGTCTTTCCTGAAATAGTAAGATAGAAATCAGCTTTAATTGTTGAAAAACTCAAGACAGATTTCACTACACGTTTCTCTCCCAAATCTGGTAAAACAAACGCATTTCCCGTAACTGGGTAAGTTTGACTCGTGCCGTCGTCTAAAAAACACTCAATAGAAGCTATTTTGACTAAATCTTTTACCGAAGCATCTAGGGACCAATGATCCGGAAAAATCCCTTCGGGATACTCCATCGAAAACGTAGTCGTCGTATCTTCTAAAATTTTATCATTTCGTGTATCAGCAGATCGTTGTAGATAGGGTCTAAATCCAAATGTATTATCCGGATAAATAGCGCCTGCTAAACTGGTATTACTAGGAGTAAAACGATAATCTTTTGGCGGTTCTGGTGTTAAAACAACAGTCGCATCATGACTAAGTTCCTTTCCTACTTTCTCACTTTTAACAGACGTGGTGATTACCCGTTCACTACCATCAAAGGGATCGCCATTTGCTAAACTTGGCCCCATGGTTAAGTTAGATGTAGCGATTCGAAGCTCTTTGCCGTACAAATCATCCATGCGAATCTGTAGTTCAGTGACTCTTTTCCCTGCGGGAATTATAGGTGCAATCCTTGAATTAGTTTTTATATCCGCAAACTCTTGTTTTGTCCCATCATCGAAATAAACAATAACATTTTGAAGAGTTCCTACCGCAGGTTGGATGCCGCCATAGGAACCTAAAGTATTCCGGTCGGTTAGATAAAATGTCCAATTGGTAGGTTGAACTTCATAGGGATACGTAATCGTAGCTACATTTTCCGGTAAATGGAGCGGCTGGTAATACATGTACGATGGATTACTAGCATAAGAATAGTTATTATTGATATAGATACTTAGATCAGAGGAACCTATGGTTCCGGCTCTAGCTGATAGTTTAGTATTCCAAAAAGGATAAACTGAATTACTGTAGTGACTAATAACTAAGTTATCTTGTTCTCTTAAAGCTTTTAGTTGGATTGGGATTTTACTCGTCACAGTAGTAGCTTGATCCTTTAATGTAGCAGTAATTTCCACAGTCTTATCACTATTTGCCTCCCTAATACCCGTTTGATACAAACTCAATTGGTAGGATTTCCCATAGAAAGATTCAAAACTTATTTTTAATTGGCTGATTTTTTCACCGTCTGCCGGTGCACTTGCCCTAAGAGATTGTTGATTAGTATATCCAGGCGTATTTACGATGGTAACTGATAATTCATTGCCTTTATCAGTGATGGCAACAGCTTTTTCTATTTTTCCTTGAGTTTTATCAGCCGTACTTCCTGCCTCTGAACTTTCGACTATCCAATTCGTTCCTGTGACCTCTTCTGGAAAATCAATGGTTAATTCTGCTCCTTCTCCATGACTATCCGGTAAGATATTACCATTAAACGGATTACTAACAGTAAAATAATTATTACTCGATAGATTCCCATTGACCGAATAAAAGACAGTTGATAAATCACTATGACTAGTTAACTGCCATCTATTTTCCTTTGCAATATCTGTGTCATATGTTTTCACTATCAGTGCAGAAGGAATAGTTAGGACACGCTCGTCCCCAAAAACTGTATAAGTTAACTCTAGATCCGCTGCTTGATAAGTAGAACTTAGTGCGATTGTATTAGATGCATTCGCAGCTAAGCTGAGATAATTAAAAATAGAACTAGAACCCACAATATTTTTATTAGTGCTATCTGCGGCAATTTCCAAATATGCTCCTTTTTCATTCTCATCCATAGCTATAATATTACCACGATAACTAGCTGGCATATCATTAGCAAGTTCAAAATGAAATTGCGGAGGAGCGTAGACTCGCAAACGTTGTAACTGGGCCGGCTGATTGCCGCTATAAATATTGCCACTCTCTCTAGCAATATAATTATACCCACTAGCATTTAGCCAATTACTATTAAGCCACGTTTGGTTCGCGTACGCCCACAAGTAGGAACTAGTATTTGCATAATAACTATTAGTAACATAAATACTCTCTGGTAAGGTTCCTCGAACAATCTTAGCAGGAATACTATCAGAGCTACTGTACACTTGTTTATCGGCAGTTAAAACCGTTACACTATACTGACCAATTGTCACATCGCCAGTGGTAAGATAAAGCTGTTCGTCAGCTGGATTCAAACCTATATGACCCGTAGAATAGTATGGGATCATTGATATAGGAATTTGTAAAGAGATACTTCCTTTTGTTTCCTGATGTATCTGAAGGTATTGATAATTAACCCCCTTCGTTGCATCCCATTCTGTATAGCTACCAGTAATGATTCCATCTTGTGGCAATCCTGTGATTTTTATATATCGTGGCACTTCAATCTTTACTAACCAATCACTTTGAGAGGGGTCCTCGGAAATATTAAACGTCACTGACATTAGTCCATTCTTTATTTCAGTTAATGGTAGTTCTGTCAAATCGCTGCTTAGTAAAACACTATCTTCTGCTTGAACGTTTGATTGATTTAAAAAAAGCATTGAAAAAGTTAAACTAACAACTATCATGAATAAAAATGATAACTTTCGCACACCTCATTCCTCTTTTCTTTGATTAATTGTCAGTAGCATTTTCTTTAGCTAAATAAGACCGAAGGTCTATTCATAAATTTTTCATCCTATAAAATAGAGAGTAAGCAAATGACTTTGGCAACACTTAACTAAATCGTTTGCTTACTCCAGTTGAAATGCTAGACTGAATCAGTCTTACTTAGCCTATTAAATTAGGCACAATTCTTTATTGCCTTGTGTTTACTACTAACTGTGCTTCAATAGAGCCTCCGTTTAGTTGCTTAGTATCATCCTTTAAATCAAAAGTATCAATTTTAATTTGTAGAGGGTAGTTCCCCTCTGGTACGGTTTGATTTAATTCCACCGTCGTGACAGCATCTCCTGGTGAAACAAGACCACTTTGATAAATAACCTTTTTATCTAGTGACAACGTAAACTGGAAGTAACACGGATTCGTTTCTGGGTTCCATAAAGCCACATACAATTCTTTTGTATCTGCCACCATAGTGACCTGATTATACCCTGGAAGTTGAATTTGATTCGGCACCTTTTTTTTACTGTATTCAATCTTAGGAACATATTTTTTGGCATTTGGATCAAGGCGGTTAAGTGAATCGTCATTCGTAAATAACCAAAAACAGACAGACACAAACAGTAATAAAATTAGCGGCAAGAACCACAACCATTTTCTTAACTTAATGACAGCAAGGTATTCCCCACCTTCACAAGCAAGATAACCAGATAGCTGATAAAAAAGTGCTGAGTAAGTGTTGGAATATACAGGTATCTTCGCTGCTTGTTTTTCAAAAGAAAGACTTCCGATTTCATGTGCGAACCTTTTCCCGATTACCCCTTGAATCGCCATCGGTGCAATATTCAATGCTAGTTCACTAACTTTATTTTTACTGTAGTACTGATACGTATACTCCTGTTTAGCAAACTCTTTATCATAGTCCTGATGAGTTTGATAATGAAATTCTTTCATAGTAGTCCTCGCCACTATGGATTAACTGCCGTGGCATAATATGTCAAATTATCCGTATAGTCTCCAACTTTATGACCTTGACCTAATAGTTTAGCTAGTCCCGCTTTTTCCGGCGTAGCTGTAGTTAACACCCCAACTTCTGTTTTGACAGCACCAGTAAAAGTAGCGTCATAGGCTAAGCTATAAGCTACATCCGTAGCACCAGCTTTTTTTAATTTGTATGCATTAGTAGATTGAACCTCTACCTTAACACCATTAGCAGGTAACGCCGCTGCCCCACGCGGAACTAACTTAATTGAAGCATCTTCTTCTTTGTATACATTGGTAAACTCAATGCTAGCAGGAACTTGTAAAATCCAATCTGGATTATCTGGATTTGTTGGATCAGGGATTTGATTATAGTTATGATAAGTAACAGGTACATTCGCATCAGCAAGTGCTGAAATCGTTCCAAATAAACCAGTACTCAATAGCATTATAGTACCTGCTAAAAAATTCATTTTCTTCATATTAATTCACATTTCCTTTCTTTAATCACTACTTATTTCCTATTAGAAAATACAATAACCTTTGAATATCTCTACCGTTTTATTTGTGCTTGTACTTAAATTTCACTCCTTTTTTTTTACTTATGAATTCTAAAAATCTAATGTGATTTAAAATAATTCATAGTGGTGTATTAGCACTAAAATAAGTATACCTAAATACTATATGCTTAAAATTCCTTATAAAGAGTAGACCAAATAAAAATAATAGTAACAATCGATCTAAAGTGTAGTCATTCAAGCATTTCTAACGTATAATTAAGTACGTGAAGGACGATTGTATTTATATTATCCCTCTCTTTCATTTGTTAAGCCTTGGTTCTCCGTGAATTTCCAATAGTAGGGTAAATTATACTCTTTAATAATTTGATAAACTTGTTCAATACTTAAGCTTAAACAGTGTGCTAGTTCATTCATATTTAACTTTGGATGCTCTATACATAATTTCTTTATTGCAGTAATATTTTCATTCTGTTTTATCTTGTCTATCTCTCTCATATTTTTTTCTCCTTAATATATAATGAGCATTAGTGATGCTTATGATAACTCTCAAAAATTGACAAATATCCTTGATTCATGAATACTTCCCCATGATTTATTACTTAAATCAAACTCTTTTTATTTATTCTTCCTACTAGTAAATATAAAAATTTAGATCAATAGTAGCTTTACAACAGTATAAAATCCTCTATGTTTCATAAACAAAAAATAGCTTTATTTGTCAAAATTCTTCCAAGTATTCAATAAATTCCTAAAAGTTACTTAAAACTTTACCGCTTCATCACTACAATAGAGTAGTAGCGCACTTATAAATCATAGTAATGGTTTCTTAGTACCCAGCAATCTTGTAACTCTTCCCAATAAAACTCTTTTTCAGAATTTAGAAATGCTCTAAAGTAAGTAGGCTCAATTCTTTCACAATCGTTAACTTCTGTTACTACATACGTATAGCTATAATCTCCGTTATTTTCTACTATACTCATTACAAAAATTGTTCCATCAATCCAACACTTATCTATTTCATTAAAATAATCTGGTTCTTTCAAGTCATTAACTAAACATAATGCATATTCTTCTTTTAATGAAGTAATAGTAATATCATTCATTGAAGTAGATAATATATCTAATGCTTTTTCTCTAGATATCGTGTTCCTATATACAATTATTCGACAATAATTTTGTTTCAATTTTTTACTGTGAAATTTTACTGTCAAGAGAACATAGTAATTCTCATATTTTACATTCGTTCCAATAGCCAATACCTGATCCCTCTTTTCTTTTACACTGCCTTCTTACTATAACTATAGCGATTGCTTTCCGTCCTTGTATCCGCATTCTGAACAGACTTGGCTGGAAGGAAACCACTTATTTACTTTGATAATTTCACATCAATACCAGTCAACTTTGTAATGTAGTTCCATCAAAAAGCTATACCATGATACATTAGAAATACTTTTAGCTAGCTTATAGTTACGTAATATTCCTTTTACATTTAAGTCTTCTACATAAAAAATATCTTGATTTATATAATTTCTTATTTATAAAATTAAGAAGTATAGTATTTGCCACTTAAGTGACATGATATTGTAGCAGATTTGATAATTTTCTTAGGTTATCTATGAAGCTTGATTCTAACTAATGATTTTAGGTTAGGAAATTTGTTAAATTTATTATTAAATATATTCTCAAAAACATAGTAGTAATTCCACTTTGACTATGCTAATTGCTTCATTAATGATCACTCTAACCGTAAAATAAGATTCTTTGTCCTAACCGATTAAATCTATAAATAAATTATACTTAAATAAATCGCTTTCAAAATCTGTATTTCAAATAATATTCTCGACAAACAAGAGACTTCTTAAATCCTATTTAATTATTATAAAGGAAAATATGTTGCAACACTAAGCTTTTTCATTTTGATAAAAAGCTCTTTTTATAAGAACACCTTATATGAGCAAAACATTTTAAAGGAACTAATCGCAACATTAAACAAGTTTATAACTCAATATATGCCGAAACCTTACTACAACAACTAATGTTACTAAAGTTACCCTAAATCTAACAGGAGTTATATCTCAAGTTAGTTGAACAACTTTTTCATGATTTCAAAAGTAATTATTTTATTCATGGATAAGGATTTAGCTTACTTTTCAATTGCACATTAGAAACTAGAAAGATCACGTTATTATCTCAGACCCTACTACTAAATTTATTACTAACTGACAGTCATGATTTTCCTATCTTTATGATTGATCGTACCTACGCACAAAAAATCCTTCTCGCAAGTCTGGGATTACTTATCCAGTACCTGTTAAAAGGACAATATAGATATTAAAACATTCTTTCAAAAAAATTGTATCTTGATTGGAGCTTTCTGGATCCAAATGGATTTAACATTCTAATAGGTTTGCTGAAAAAACAACCAATTTGACGAAACTTGATTCCCTTGGACGAATTTCAGAAAGAGAAAATAGCTCATTAACAATTTGTTTGATCTCTGCTATCTGTTGAAGTATTCTCAATTATTCGCCAGCATATTTTCAAAATCCATATCTAAAAAATGGTAGCTTTTATTACTCTCTGTATCCATATCTTTTAAAATACTGTGTGATAAACATCATTTTATTACCACTCTTCTTCTATAAAAATTTATACTTTAGTTTCATATGGTTCAATTATTATAAAAGAAAAAATCAAAGCTTTCGACGCTTTATGTTAGATAAATACTTCCTGAAGCTGCTTCAAACTACAGGTCGTTAATGCACCTGACCGAGCAATTTCTCCTTCTTCTATATGCAGATAATAATTACAGCACTTAGCAACTAATTCAAAATCATGTGAAATAACAAAAATCGTCTTTCCCTTATCTGCCAGCTCTCGCAGGCAGTTCGCTACCTCCTGCATGTGTTGATAATCCAACCCGCTTGTTGGTTCATCGAAGAAAATCCAATTACTTTCACTAGCTAGGGCGCTTGCAATCGCCACCCGCTGTTTCTGTCCACCTGAGAGCGAGAGCGGATGGCGCTCTGCAAAATCTACGACATTCACCTGAGACAGATGGTATTTAGCTTCTTCTTCTGATTCTTTTCGCTGACTTAATAGAACTTCCTCCAAGACTGACTCAGTAAATAATTGATGGTTCACATCTTGCATCACGATGTAACTATTCTTAAGTCGTTCCTTATTAGAAAATGACTTACCATTAATAATCAACTCTCCTTTGCAACGTTTTTCTAGTCCACAAAAACAATGAGCGAACGTTGACTTTCCTGCACCATTAAAACCGACGATGGCTGTAATACTACCTTTTGGAATTAGCAATTTAGGAATAGTTAATTTTGCTACACTTCCTTTTTTATAAGTGAAATAAAAATTTTTAAGCTTCAACATTTTTTTTGATAAAGCTGTATCATTTTCAGCGACAATCGAATCTAACCAAATAGAGCGTAGCCCTAAGCGTTGCAAATAGGAGGAGGAAATCTCTCTAATCTCTTGTTTGGAAAATTCCTGTTCAATTTTTCCTTCTCTTAAATAGATTATTCGATCTACAATATCTTTTAAATAATGTAACCGATGCTCTGCAATAACCACGGTTTTCCCCAGATTCTTCCAGAATAGAAGTTGTTTTTTTAAATCTAAAATCGCTCTCAAATCTAAATTGGATGATGGTTCATCCAACACGTAGATTTCATTTTCTGCAACCGAAACCGAGCCACAAGCAATTTTTTGTTTCTCTCCGCCAGAAAGTTTAAATATATTACGATCCAATAAATTGGAGAAATTCAAATGGCTGTTTACACGTTCGATACGCCTTATGATGGTTTCTTTGGATATGCCAGCATTTTCACAAGCAAAAGCTAATTCAGAAGTGGTATTGGTGCAGAAAAATTGGGCCCGCGGATTTTGAAAAACAGAACCAACAGTTTTAGAGATTTCCTGAATTGTCAGTCTCTGAGGTACTTGACCATTGACTGTTACAGAACCTGATAGTTTTCCTTCATAAAAATGAGGAATTAATCCATTTAAAATTCGTGTCAATGTCGTTTTACCACAGCCTGATGCCCCGCATAAAACTACAATTTCTCCCGAATTAATTGTTAGATTAATATCCTGTAATGAACTTTTTAATGCTTCTCCTTCATACTGATAGCTCACATTTTTTAATTCAATCATGCACTCGCTCCACTTCTCTTTATAAGAATATATAGCACAAAACAACCATCATCGTTACTACCAAAACTGTTAAATCAAGGTTTCGTAACTTGACATCATAAATACTTGTTCTCTGTGACTTACCGCCTAACCCACGAGTTAATGCAGCAGCAGTTAAATCATTTCCAATCTGAACAATCGAGGACATCAATGGAACCAAGCGATATTCAATGTACTTAATCGGATGCTGCAAGGTCATCTTTCCGTTAATATTCCGAATTCTCATTGCATTAGTGATTGAAGACGTTTCTTCCTTGATCGTAGGAATAAAGCGGAAAATTACGACAACAGGAATAGTCAAAACATCTGGAACATGCCACTTGTGTAATGCTGTAATCAGGTGAGCCACTTGTGTCGTTTTAATGAAATAATACCCCATCACTAAAGAAGGTACAAAACGAGTAATCAATCCCGAAATAATCAGCAGAACCATACTCACTCCCCCAGCAAATCGAAGAAGTAAAAAAGATTCTATCAACCATCCACCGAGAAATAATCCTGTATAACCGACACTTTTTTTCAAATCGCTATCTATAGCTAATAACACTGCTGGAATCAGACCGAGTATCAGCCGAAAGTAAATTTTTATTCCGGTAATATCTCCAGCCATGGTTAGTACCGCAATGAATAAAAGTATGAGTAATTTTGTTCGTGGGTCTAACGCTGTTGTTTGAATTTTATAGAGGTGAAGATGCTTGATTTCCATTATGCTATGCCTGCACGTTTGAAATGCTTCTTCAACACATGACGACCAATATAGGCTCCAATAATTGCACCAACTATTGCCAAAATAAGAATAATCGGTAACATCGTTGTAGTTATTAAATTTCCCAGCTTATTCGCATATTCTGAACCATAGCCACTTTCCAAAGATTTTAGATACGTATCTTTCATGAAGAACAATGGAAACATAGCCCCGAAGGACCACATTGAGAAAAGAATATATGCGGCCAATAAAAACGACCATTTTCTATAAGATCCTATTTTCGCTATTAAGTCCGCTAAGAATGTAACAGGAATACCGATAACTAAAATGGTCCATGGGTGCCCAGTCATAAACATTAATAGAGAAACAAGTACTCCTGTCACTGTCAAAACACCGAATTTAGGCACCTTAGTCAATAAAAGCATTAACGGAATACCACCCACTAAACCAATCAAACAAGGCAGTAAAATCATCATAAACGGAATATATCCCGTCATTCCCGCTGTAAAAAACAACACAATATATAATGCTGTAAAGATACCTATATTGATCAAATCTTTCACATTCAATTTTTCTTTATCCATTTCTTAATTCCTCCTAATTGAGAATGATTTTCATTATCATATCAATTAGTTTAGAAATTATCAATATATTTCCGTATGTGAACGTCATAATGTGGTACTCATAACACTAACTATTTCACTAAAATAGTAATCGTTTTTTGATTCATTGCTTCTATCACAAAAGAATTATTTCAAATGAATGGAATCATTAGCAAAAAAGTGGAAATAATAATTAAAATAATGCTTTTTAAAGTAAAAAAAGTGGCTAAATAATTAATACTCTGTTTAGTATTTTAAAATCAAAATATAGGTACCCGCTCTTTAATTATTCTTTACCTATTTTTACTAAAATCAATTTAATGAAAAATAGCGAGTAGCACATACAAAGTAATACAGAAATAGATACATTATCTATGCCAATTAATAGAACTTATAAATTTCAGAATATATTGGCGAAAGTCAAGACAATAGTAGGAGGCGTTAAATTGATAGATAATTTCATAGAAAAAGATATACTACGTAGAGTTAAAATTACTTATATATTATATGAGTGTAGACAAATAAAAATCGGAAAACTTGCTACTAATATCAATACCAGTTTCAATACAATCAAAAAGGATTGTAAAAAAATCGTATTAGAACTAGAAGCGGATATTGTTTTTTATTGTATTTCACGTTCTCATATAACTATTCAATTCAAACAACAGATTTGTTGTTACGATCTAATCCGTAAGTTATACTCAGAATCGCTTTTTTTAAAAGTATGTTATCGATATCTTTTAGGAAAAAATAACTATAGCTCTATAGCTGATGAAGAATTCATATCAGTTACAAAGGTGTTCAATTTAAAAAATAAGGCTGATCAATATTTCAGACAGGCTCTTGGTACTAACATCTATGGAAAAATAGCATTTGAGAACAACTTAAAAGTAAGATACATTTATTTGTCTTTATGGATGAGAGGCATAGGAGTCAACAATTTAAAAAATGATAAACTCTTTTTAACAGCTGAACAACTTGCCTACAATCTAAGTGATCTTTTGAAAAATCAACTAAATAAAAAGAGTTTGCATTATTTGAAATACGCTATATTTATTTGCCTTAGCAAAAAAGAACCATTATCGATAGATTATGAAACAATTAAATTTTTAAAAAGCGGGGTTATTTTCAACAAAATAAAAAAACTTTTTTCAAAACATGAAGTTGAGATAAACGATGAGAATCTAGCTTTTATTTCTTTTATCTATAAAATTTTGCCGTACAATCCAAACAATTATCGATTAATTGAAGAAGATTATCAATACTATCGTAATCGATTAATCGATAATTATTCTTCTGTCGTACAACTCATAGATAATTTTGAATCAGCTTTTAATATGAAACTTCTTGGGGAACTTGAATTTGAAAAACCATTAGTGGATTTAGTTTACACTACTGCTATGGATTTGAATGAATTTTTACTAAATCAGTACTATTTTATTGATCCTAATGACTATCCAGTAAAAAAAATAGTAACTACAATCATTCACTCATGGTTGAAAAAAAATCTCTCGGAAAATATATCAATATCGGAATCAATTATTCTACAGTTTTGTCACTTAGTTATGCCTATTCTAAAAAAAGGTCATAGTAAGAAGATTTCAATCATCATCGTTGCAAAAGATGAATATTCTCATATGTTGTTTAGAAATAATATTAATAAAATCATATCTACGAATTATTTTTTTATCAACTATAAGATCTACTACTCTATTAACGACGTTCCTGAATTGTTTATTAATAAAAACTGCTTTGTAATTTGTGAGCGATGCTTATTAGAGCAAGAAAAAGAATTTATTTTACCTATTTCCATCCATAATCTAACAAATGACTTAAAATATATTTCTAACTGTATCTTCACCTCTGTTTTAGAGTAACAAGAATAAAATATTTTTATAAACTACTTGGCTCCCTGAGTAACATTTTTTCAGTTTAGTTCGGAAATCATATGAAACAAAAAGACATAATTTGACATATGTACTAAATTGCTTTAGCAATAAAAACTCCTTCGATAGATTAATGAGACGATATCATCCGACTATTTTATCGGACGGAGTTTTTATGATTAATGTCGAGAAAAGTTTATAACATACTATACAGAATTTTTTTATGTAACATAATATTTGCTATTGAACATGTTAGTCTTAACATTATCTCTCTAAGGGAGTTTGATTTTTTTGTGTCCTTCAAGCGTTCTTACCAAAAACTTACCACAGATTGTTCCATTAGTAATTTTCATTATCAAAAGATAATAAAATAAATCGTTTATGTAGTTTTCCAAATTGTCACAGTCAATCATTATACCTAACGACATTCATCCCCCACCTAAAGCGGGTAGGGGACTTCTGCGTGTATTAAATTAAACTTTTTATAGCATCCACAGTCTGTTGCATCCGATTTGAATCACTTCCAAATCTACCTAACAAGACACCATCAAGATCTGCTATTTTAATCATTGTAATACTATTCTCAGGGCTGACAGAGCCGCCGTATATTACACGAACTTTCTCGCTTGCTTGTTCCCCAAAAATCCTTGCAATTGCTTTTCTAATTAATGAGGTCGCCATTTTAATATGAGGTGCTCCAGCAGCCTTACTTTTTCCGACTGCCCAAGCTGGAGTATAAGCAATAACGACCTTATCTAGATCTTTTTCGTCGACACCATACAATCCATTGAAAATACGTAAGAAAAGTTCATGTTCTAACTCCATTTCATAATTTGGGTCTTTCAACCCGTCAATGGCATTATCAGCATCTTTTTTTTCAAACTCGCCAACACACAAAATTGCATTTACATCATTTTTGAGCGCTAGTTTAACTTTTTTATTAATAACATTATCTGTTTCATTAAAGAACTTCCTACGTTCCCAATGACCTAACTCAACAAAAGTACCTTTCATATCGATAAGTGATTCAATTGAAAACTCACCACTCAACTCACCAACTTCTACTGGAGCAATGTTTTGGGCACCTAACTGCACTGTAGAATTCCTTAATGCATCATAAACTGGATATATGGTTCCCATTGAGGGCAAAATGACAACATCAATATCAGAGTTTTTATGTTCACTGATCTGCTTGGCAAATGCTTTTGCTTCCTTAATGTGGTTCTGCCTCATAGACCAATTCATGATGACGATTGGTTTCTTTTGATCTTCCATCATAATCATCTCCTTAGTTATTTCTATTTATTCTTACCTTAAAAATGACTATATAACTCACAGAAATCTGTAATTACCTATTGGAGAATGCCGCCCAGTCTTTTTCAAACTGCTCGATACCTTTATCAGTTAACGGATGGCTCCATAATTTCGGGAATAGATTACCAGGAATTGTCGCGATATCTGCACCTAGTTCAGCCACTTTCTCCACATGTTCAAGTCCTCGAACACTCGCGGAAATAATTTCTGCTTTGTATCCATAGTTATCTAGTACTTTTCTCAAGTTTTTAATTAAAGCCATACTGTCAGTTCCAATATCATCTAAACGACCTAAAAATGGGCTGATATAAGTAGCGCCAGCTTTTGCGGCCATCAAACCTTGAGCTACGGTAAAGACTAACGTTACATTGGTTTTGATTCCTTTTTTAGATAGAGTGTTTACTGCTTTCAATCCTTGTTCTGTCATCGGGATCTTGACGACAACATTACGTGCCCACTTTGCAAGCACTTCTGCTTCGGCGATCATTTCTTCAGCTTGCGATCCTGTTACTTCCGCACTTACAGGCCCATCGACGAGAGAACAAATTTCTTTGATGACCTCTTCAAAATCTCGCCCTTCTTTAGCAATAATTGTTGGATTCGTCGTTACTCCATCAACTAAACCCAACTCATTGATTCGTTTGATTTCATCTACATTTGCCGTATCTAAGAAAAAATTCATTATTAACCTCTTTCCGCGATTTTCTTTCAGCGTTCATTTTTTAAATACACAATCCCCTTTGTCAATAGGGCTAGTTTAAGACATTATTTTCTCTTACAATGCTCATCATTTCCAAGGCATGTTTGGTAATCGTCGCAAAATCACCTGTATCAATCAAACGTTTATCCGTTAAATAGCCGCTAATCCCAGCACCGTTGAAACCTAGATCAAGATAGTCTTGCAAGTTATCAGGTGTGACTCCTGCTGTTGCGACTAGTTTAATATGATTGATTGGCCCAAGAAGGTCCTTAATATATCCTATCCCCAAAGCTCTGATAGGAAACACCTTAACAAAATCTGCACCCGCTTCATTCGCTGAGATTATCTCGCTTGGTGTTAGCGCCCCAGGCATCGAGACCATATCTAATTCTTTTGTTCGTTTGATAACACTTGAGTTCGTATTAGGCGAGATAATATATTCTGCTCCTGCTTGGTGAGCGGCTTCAACTTGTTCAATGGACAGAACAGTACCCGCTCCAATTTTAACTTCATTTCCAAACTCCTTAACCAGCGAGGCGATGGCCTTTGGAGTCTTAGTCAAACATTCAGAATCTCCTTGATCAAAAGTAACTTCTACAAGCTTTACTCCGCCATCGTTCAGCGCGGACACCAAGTTAATGAGCTTTTCTCCATAAGTTCCTCGACAAATTGCAATTACCTTGTTCTTTTCGATGAAATCGTTCATTTCTAGTTTCATTAGGCTTTCTCCTTTGTTAAATCCGCCACTTGACTCTTATTTTTCTTTTTTGCTGGTGTTTCTTCTAAAGCCGGCTTTAAAAAGCCAAGTATCAACGCTGTCACTAATGAGCCAATTATAATTGCAGCAATAAACCATAGTTTATTGTCAACAACCGGTAATACAACAAATCCACCATGAGGAACATAGCATTTCACATTCCCAATCGCTCCAATTACACATCCTACCGCTGTCCCAATCATTGTTGAAGGCAAGATTCGTTTCATATCACTAACTACGAAGGGAATGGCTCCTTCAGTAATTCCAATACATCCCATGATTCCAGCAGCAACCGCCGCATCCCGATCACCTTCAGTAAATTTCTTTTTAAAGAATAATGTCGCTAAGAATATCCCGATAGGTGGAATAGCCACGGCGATTCTAAACATACCGTTCGGTTCATAAATACCTTCATTCATAAGTGCAAGTGTAAACATCGAAACTGATTTGGTGATTGGTCCTCCCATGTCGACTTCTCCGAACAATCCAATAAATACTGCCAATAAAATGGCACTGCTACCGTTTAGACTGCTCATGATACTAGTTAATCCGTTCATCAAAAATGCCAATGGTGTGGCAACAACATAGATGTAAATCAAACCTAGAATAAAAACCGAAATGGTTGGTATGATCAGAATCGGTAAAATGGTTTTAATCGTTTTGCTAACTTTCCATTTTTTCATCCATTTGACCAAATATCCTGCAGCAACACCTAGAAGCATCGCCCCTAAAAATCCTGACTTTACTTCCACATCATTTACAGTAACAGGATTATTAGCAAGGAAGCCTAGAATCATCCCTGGTGCCAAACCAGGCTTACCCGCAATTGAATATGCGATATAGCCGCCCAAAATAGGAATCATCATTGCAAAAGCGGCTTTACCTAAAAGGTTAATGTTCTGCATTAATTCGTTAGTAACAACAACTCCTGTATCGCTTTTTTCTCCAGTAGCAAGTGAGATGGCCAACATGATACCACCAGCAACTACTGCAGGCATCATGAAAGAAACCCCACTTAAAAATGATTTTTGAACTTCCTTTAAAGTAGCTTTGATATTCATTTTATCCTCCTTTATTTTTACCCATTTACTAATTTCTCGGCAGCATCCAATACTTTCGCAGGATACGAAATAGCATCATTGACATCAGCATTTAAAACTAATTTATCTTCAAAACGTTCTTCATTCTCAATAAAGACAGATACCGCCAAAATGACTACATCTGCTTCTTCAGCTTCTTCCTCAGTAACCTCATTCTCGATCCCGATGCTGCCTTGAGTTTCAATTTTGATTTCATGTCCTCTCTTTTTTCCTTCTTTTTCCAATGCTTCTTGAGCCATGTATGTGTGAGCTACTCCTGTAGGACATGCCGATACTCCAACGATTTTCATATTAAATTCCTCCTATTTTCTTTTCTACTTGATATAGTGAATCCAAAATTGACTCTTTGCTCCCAGTTAATAAATCATTTCTAAAACCTTCATCTAAAAGCTTTTTGCTGATTTCAGCGAGTACTTTCAAATGAAAAGTCGTTTTATTCTCTTCTGGTATTCCTAGCATAAACACCAATTCAACTGGATTACCATTTGTATCCCATTGAATTGGTTGGTTCGTTCTAAGAAAACAGATAAAAGGATTAATTACTTCTTTTGATTTCCCATGAGGAATACTTACGTCATAGCCAATCGCTGTAGAAAATTCTTTTTCTCTTTTGTTTACAGCTTTAATATAATTTGCGCTATTTTTTAAATAGCCGAGCTCTTTTGCCTTTTCTGATAAATAATGAATGATGGATTTCTTATTTGTTAACGCCGAATCCAAAACGATTAAACCTTCATCAATCAATTGTTTGACCTCCTAATACTTTCACTATTTCTTCTTCATCTTTGCTAAAGATAAAACGATCGATATTTTTCTTCGTCTCAACGATCCGATAGATTTCTGATAATAATCCTTTAATATGCTTTAAATCCTTTTCTGCAACACAGATCATTAAAACAGTGTTGATCATTCGAAAATTCCAACGTATTGGTTTTACCAATGTCATAATTACTAATTTGCTTTCCTTAACTGTTGATGGTGAAGGATGTGGAATCGCCGCCCCAGTTGGAAGATCTGTCACCCCTAGCTTCTCTCTATCCCAAATTTCCTGTTCGAACGAATCCGTAACGAAATCATTTTGCAAAAGCTTTTGAGTGATCCTTTTGATGCATTGTTCTTTAGTAGCAACTGTTTCGTTCAAAAAAATCAAATCTGAATCGATTATTTTTCCTAAGTGCTCAAACGGTTGATTGTTTACTTCTTCCTCATAAAATAAATCTAGATAAGTCGCGGAAACTTTTTTTAGATCTTGTTTACTCATTAGCGGGGAAACATACGTTACAGGAACATCAATTTTTTCTAATTGTACTGAAGAGATCACCAAATCAATTTTATTCAAATCTCTTTTATAGAGTGTTCGTAATGAGACAACTTCAACTATATCCTGTGGAGAGAATACCCTTTTTAAACGATTGGCAATCAGCTCTGATGTTCCAATTCCAGTAGGACAAACAATTAATATCTTACGATTTGCCGACAACCGATCGATTGCCCCTTGAAAATGGATCATCATGAACGCGACCTCATCATCGGTTAAGCGAATATCTAATTCCTTTTCAATCCCGGCCAATATTAGCCAAGTTGTACTGTATAACACAGAATACTCTCGCTTTATTTCCTCCAAAAGCGGATTACTGACAGGAACGTTCAATTTAGAACGATATATCATGGACACCAAGTGATAAAGAATGTTCATGTAGAGTTTTTCATCTCTGGTTAAGTCAACCTGAATTGAATCACTCATCTCCTGAATCATCTTTCTTACCACAGCATCGTATTCCTTCTGAATTGCTAAATCTCTCAAACGTGGTTCGAAGCCATGAGACACTAATTGTCGATTGAGGTATTCAAAATCGTTTGAATCTAGCTTGATACTGTTATCCAGTTCAAAATATTCTACTAATTCATTTGCTAAAAAGAAAGTTTTAAGCGACTCCACATTTTCAAATAAAAAATTATCTTGATATTCAATATGAAAACCTTCCTGCAAACGAAGAACTAATATACTGATTGACAATACTAATGATTGAAAATGATCATCAGACAATTTATCGATATTAAAGTGATCATTTGTTTGCAGAAGTCCAGAAACTTTTTTGATGATGTCCTTAGGTAAAAAACTGAATAATAAGCTGGGAAATTGAACTCTATAGCTATTGGTTAAGTCTGATTTATCAATGATAAAGTAAGCATATTGTTTAATTGCCTTTTGTATCTCAGACTCATTTCCGTTTACCTTTGTTCCATTATTATCAGAACGAATCGTGGCCGAACTTCCTTCAATAACAGTCTGTACTTGATCTAAGTCATTTGAGATCGAGGTTCTGCTGACGAGAAACTCATCAGATAATAGTTGGTAAGACACCTTTTTGTTTCTCAATAATAAATATTCCGCCATTTTGATTTGCCGCTCGAGTGGAAGCTGATTGAAGTCTATCTGAGTTGAAGCTTCACCAAAAATTTTTAATATTTCATCATTTGACAAATCAGACTTACTTAGAAAAATACCTTTACCTTGCCGTTTCAAGATTTCAATTTTCTTTTTTTTTAATGCCTTATTCAGTTCATCAATGTCTTTATACAATGTACGATCGGAGATAGATAAAATCTTGGAGAAATGATTTACCGATAAAAAATCTTTTTGCTCTAAAAGCAATCTCAATAATTTATGTTGACGCTTGCTTATTTCATGCATGATTTTTCTCCTTTCTAGGAAGCGCTTCCCTGTATCTGTAATTTATCATTTTATTCTACATTTGGATATCACATCTCGTTTCAAGATGGATCCTGAAGTTTTCTAGACATGTTGAAAAATAGCGATCATAAAGCTAAATCCATATAATAGTCACTCTTTTTTTATCAAATAATTACTTTTATGGTTAACTCTTCAGATCCTATAAATATTATGTTGTTCTATCATTTTTTCGAAATATTTTGGATTGGTATCGCTTTATTTCGTACAATAAAACTGTTTATAATACAAAAAAAGAACTCCTCGTATAATAATATTGTCAGATAAAGTTCTGAAAGAGGGAGTTTATTTGATATACCCTGATTCTTGATTTTTTGAAAAGATTTTCAGAAAAAATTGTTGACTAATTCATAGCTAGCTTTCTTTGATTTAGTTTGGTTTATGATGATTCAAACTATACACAAAGGAGTTCTTTTTTCATTCTTAGCTTAAAAAACAACATACTGAAATCCAAACCGCATGCGGTATATATCACCTTTAACATTAATGAATTTTTTAGAAATTTCATCTGCTAAAGCTACAGTTACAAATAATTCATGATGGGTAAAACTTACAAGAAACCCTGTAAAAGGAATTGACAAAACCAGCAAATTAACAACCGTTTTTACCAACACTTTCTTACTCATATATTACCTACTATGTTTGATTAAAATAAAAAAAGAGTCGATTCCCATATTTGCTGTGAGAATCGACTCTTTTCGCTGGATTCATTATCCTATTTCATTTATTTCAGTCGATGATTCGTTTGATAATAACTGCATTTGAGCGAATTAAGTTACATCAATTTCACCATCATTTAAGTATTTCATAAAATCTGGAAATACTTTAACTGCTTCAGCTACCGTGCTTACTTCATCTAATTTGGCCCTGATTATAGAGCGTGGTTCTTCAGGAACATCTAATATTCTATTAATAAGAATTCTAGTTGGCCCATTTATAACTTGAATTAATTCTTTCAGTGTAGCTGCGTTATCTACTTCTATATTAAAAGCCTCTTTTTCGCTATCACTCATCCAAGAAAATTCAGAGCCCATTATCATAGCTTTTGCAGCATCCCTTGCACCTACTAATTCGTTCGCATCCGCTAAAGCTTGGGCATCCGCCGCCGCTTGGGCTTCCGCTGCTTGTTGGGCTTGTGTTACTTCATACGCTGTCCCGGCATTATCGACTTGCGTAGTTAGGAACTACGGGGATAGCTTGGTAAATAAGAGACACCGCTGTTAGTAAAGAAATAAGCTATCAAATATGCTCTATTCCCAAGAAGCTTCCACTTCAAGCGTTAAAAACCGTCAGGTTTAGCTAAGTGGTGAGTAGTTCACTTATACGTGATTTTTTATAAAAAAACTATAGGAAACGTTTTGTAATATTTAGATGTTTATGTCTGTAGGACTCAAACTTACGACCGGACGGTTATGAGCCGCCTACTCTAACCAACTAAGCTAAGGGTACGAAAAAAGACTGGTTGAGAATTATGGCTAAAACTCATCCAGTCTTAACGGTTTATCGAGGTGCTACCTTCGATACTATTAATTTACCACTAGGTGTAAATATGTCAACACAAAAAAAAGCCCTCCGAAGAGGGCAATCACCCTTTATGAAAAGGGGTAATCATGAAAAAATACTATTAGCTTATGAATAGTCTAATGTTCCCCAACAAATCTGTAAAGTTTTCTCCTATTCCGTGGACAAAAAAACCGTCCTCCGAAGAGAACGGCTGTCTGTGAAAAAGGTTTGCTTAGAAAAGCTTTTTTTGGGTACTTTTATCTTAATCGCATTGATAAAATTTGTAAAGTTTTTCTCTATTTCGGGGGACAAAAAAACCGTTCCCCGAAAAGAACGGCTTCCTTCTAGAAAAGAAACTAATAGAAAGGGGTTGATTTTCCTGATATTTTTATTTTAAACCTCTCAGTAAAATTTGCAAAGTTTTTCTCTGTTGCCTGGACAAAAAAAAGTCCTCCGAAGAGAACGATATCCTTTGCGAGAAAGGAGTTCATCGAAAGGGCTTAATCTTTCTGATGTTTCTATCCTAAATCCATAAGTAAAATTTGTAAAGCTTTCCCCCTATTCCTTGGACATTTGTCGTTCTAACAGTTCGTTTTCCTTCGTTTGTTCGGCTACTTTTTGTTCCATCTGATCAGCGACTTGTTCGGCCTGATCTGCTTGTTTTTCCGCTTCACCTTGTTTCTCTTTCACTTCTGATAACGTTGTTTTAAGCGCCTTATTCTCTTTTTGAACCTCTTCTAACTTCAATTCATGCTTCTTGGCCATCACGATCAATAAACGCAAAATAACCGTTCCCCGTGAGACTTAAAAGTAAAAATAGCAATAACCCATACGCTGTTTTTTGTAATCAACTTTCATTTTTAGTTCACTCCTTTCACTAAGTTAGGTTTTGCCTTGGATAAATCAGATTGGGATTACTTAATCTATTCCATTGCGCCAACGTTTGGTAACTCGTCCCGTATCGCGCCGCAATCCCACTTAACGTTTCCCCAGCTTTTACTATATGGGGTTCATGATCGGCATCTTGTGGTGGTTGTGCGTTGCTTAGTGCCGTGGTTAATTGTTGCCCAGGATAAATGGTATACGGCGCAGACAGACCGTTTCTTTGGGCTAATGTTGGCCAGGCTACCCCCGTTTTGCTGCCAATCCCAGAAAGAGTATCCCCGGCTAATACCACGTACACTGAACCCTTTGTTTGCGGAATGGGCGGTGTTGGTTGCGGTGGCTTCGATGCTGCGATTGTTCCGGTGGCTTTTTTAATGAACCGCCCCGTATAATCCTGGCTAATATCAAATCGGCCCATCCCAGAATACACATTCGCAAAGCTTCGATCACTCGACCATTGCCAAACACCGTATTCGGTATACCATTGTTTCCCTGCTGGCTCATAAGGATAAGCAGCTACCCAAAAGTTTTCTTTACCGAAAGCTGCTACTGATACTTGATTATCTAACCAGGAACCACTAACGTATAACATGACGTTAGTAAAGCCCTGTTTCCTTATCTCATCAAAAAAATGCTAGGGAAGTCGCCGTTTTGTTAGGGATATGATGCTCTTCTAAATCATTAATCAATATATCATCACTTTGAAAGCCTAAATCCCGTGCCGTTTGGGCAAAAAATTGCGCTTCTAAGCGCGCTTGCCACTCACTGTTATACTGTGCATAATGATACGCCGAAACTTGTAGTCCTGCTGCTTTGGCATTTTCAATCTGATTTCGAGCGGCCGGGTTCCGATAGCCCAATCCTTCGGTTAGCTTGACTACATTTCCTTTAACGCCATAGGTATTGATTAAATTTCGATAACTTTCTACCTGAATGTTTCCGTTCCAACTAGAAATATCAATAAAATCATCTTTAGGTAACGCCCATACACTTTGCGGCAATAAGCAAATGACCATTAACACCACTGTCAAAAGTTTCTTTTTCATCCTTTGCCCTCCTCTTTCTTCATATCTCGAATGTCATGTTCTGCTTCACGCATTCGGCCTTCTAGTTTGAACGTCCGTTCAACTACTTCATTGTGCTTATCCACTCGTTTTCGTAAATCATCGATTTTTTAATGATCCTACTTAGTTCCTGTTTAATATCTTTATTAGTTCCTTCTACTAGTACACCCGAACGATCATCAAAACCTCCTAAAAATACTTTGTTTGTAAAAAATTCTTTTGCTTGTTCAAACGATAAATCATTTTCATGAAGTGCCCAGTTAACCACATTAGCTGGGTAATTCTTATACCTACTTAGTTCAACTCTTTCTTTACACATATGCAAAAAAACATCTTTTTTATTTTTAACTGTATTTAAGAGTTCAATCTCTCGTAATTCTAAAAGGTCCATAAATTCTTCAGTGGTTAACTTATCGATTTCTCCTCCTAAGGCTGCATAATAGATTTCGTTAATATTAGTATTAAGAGTCATCTCTATCATAACTTGCATATTTTCTTTGATTATTTCAATAGCATCTATTACTACTTGCCTATTTCTAGAATAATGTTCCTTAATTAAAATATTGCAGTGATTGGAGCATTTATATATGACAGACAAAGAATGGTTTAGACGCCGTAAAATAGAAAACTAGAAAAATATTTATGCTTATTTGTTGTTTTACTTATGTTATAGGGCCTTTTATTCAATTGGCTTTTTTTAATAAGATTCTTCGGTGTGGTTATTCTTGTCTCAATAATTGTTAGTATTCAGGAATTAATCCTTTTATTTAAAGAACGGAAAGATAAAAAAGATAGTTAATTCATACCAAAGGTTATATGCAATAGTTCCCCATTAATTTATCTCTGACAAGCGTAGCAAGTGACTATCCACTCGCTGGGTAGTTACCCACTACATAGAGTAGAGGAGAAAGTCGATTAACTTTCTGCCCCTCTCACACCACCGTACGTACGGACCCGTATACGGCGGTTCAATAAGTTGAGTGTAGGAACTGGTACTGCAAGGATATGTCCACATATCCTTGTCGTGCCAGTTCTTTGTCTGTTAATGATCGATGTAAAATATAGCTCTTGGCGATTGCCCAATAGCCTTTTCTTGTATTCGACCATTCATACGCTTTTCTGTGATTGATCCCCAATCGTATCAGATTTTTCCTTCTGGTTTTTGGTTTCTTCCATTGCTTCCAGATGTACTGTCTGATTCTTCGCTTCAACCAGCCGTTTAGTTCCCTCATGAACACTTTCATTTCACCGATTCCATAATAATTCAACCACCCTGTCATTAATCGGTTGATCTCTCTTAGGAGCACTTGGATGCTTCTTGCTCGGTTTCTTTTAGTGATTTTCTTGAGTTTCTTTTCCACGTTTTGTTTTGCTTTCACGTGGGGACGGATTTTGACACCGTTTCTTGTCGGTAGAATACAAAATCCAAGAAACTTCCGTTTCAAGGGGCTTCCTACTGCACTTTTCTCACGATTCGCGATCAGCTTTAATTGTTCTTCAAGGAATTCAATGGATTTAGTCATTACTCGTTGTCCAGCTCGTTTGCTTCTGACATAGATGTTACAGTAAGTAGCCCAAGGGAACCTCCCACTTAGGCCCTCTCAGAACCGGACGTGAACCTCTCAGCTCATCCGGCTTCCATTATCCAGCCGATGGTAATATTCCAATTTTCCAATGCGCGAATAACCTTCTTTCCCGCTTGGCAATTTCCCCCAACCAATGTTCCGCTGTAGTGCGCCCCCAAAGTTAGACCAAAAAATCTAACTTTGGAGGCGTATTTAAATTGGCAAAATACGATTATGCATTCAAGAAAAAAGTAGTAGAAGCTTACCAAAATGGCGCAGGAGGTTATCGAATACTAGCGAATCAATTTGATATTGCTTCACTTTCGACTGTTCGTAAATGGGTTAAAACAGTCGAGAAATTTGGATTTAACGCACTTCATCGAAGAGTAAATTACCAACATTACTCTTCCAAATTCAAGCGGGATGTCATACACTATTATTTAACGAGTGGTGACTCTTATCTGACTGTCGCATTGAAATATGGTCTGCCAAACGATACCTTAGTCTTGGCTTGGCACCAGAAATTTCTAGAAACAGGCATAGAAGGGCTTTCACCAAAACAGAAAGGAAGACCTTCTATGTCAAAGAAAAAGAAACCCGTTCAGGTGAAAAAAACACGAACACGTGAACAAGAATTAGAACATGAAAATGAACTATTGCGAGCGGAACTAGCCTTCATAAAAAAGCTCCGCGCTTTAGGAATGAATATCCCGGAACGACTCAAGAACGAGATGCCCGAATCATCCACGAACTCCGAAAAAAATTCCGATTAACAATCTTACTGGAAGCAACCAAATTTCCTAAAGCGACGTATATGTATTGGCAAAAGCGATTTGAGCGAAAAAATCCCAATCAAAAATTAGAAGCCCTGATTAAGAAAATTTTTGACGAAAACAAAGGAAACTATGGCTATCGCCGTATTCAATTAGCTTTAAAAGAACAAGGATTGAACGTAAACCAGAAAAAAATTCGTCGTCTTATGCGTAAACTTGGCCTAAAAGGGACAAAATTTATTCGTAAATCAAGAAAATATAATTCCTACAAAGGAACCGTTGGCTATGGCGAAAAAAACCGTCTACATCGTCGTTTCTACACTTCAGTACCCCATCAAAAGCTAACAACAGATACCTCTGAATTTAAGTATTATGAACGTGATCAAAGTGGAAAGATTCAAATAAAAAAACTCTATTTAGATCCTTTTCTTGATTTATTTAATGGTGAAATCTTGTCTTACCGTATTTCTAAACAGCCGAATGCCAAAGCAATTCTTGAGGCACAAAAAGAAGCCATTGATAAAACGCAAGATTGTCCATATCGGCGCACTTTTCATTCTGACCAAGGTTGGGGGTACCAAATGAAGCAGTACAAAAAGCAATTAACCAGTCACCAGATCTTTCAAAGTATGTCTCGAAAAGGCAATTGTTTTGATAATTCTCCTATGGAGAATTTCTTTGGTTTACTAAAACAAGAAACCTACCATGGCATTATTTATTCTAGTTTCGAAGAACTAGAACAAGCAATTGAGGAATGGATTGATTATTATAATCATCAACGAATAAAGACAAAACTAGGGTGCAGTCCCGTTCAATTCCGTAAACGGTTCGTCGCATAAAAATACCGACCAGATTTCTCCAGTCGGTATTCGGTCTAACTTTCGGGTCTCACTACACGCTTTTCTTCGTGCTTGTCGCTTTTTATATTTACGACGAACCCACTTCACTAGACATTGGTTGACGTAGCGCAGTAGACTGTACATTTCAGATTTGTAAAATTTCATGTAATAGTTCATCCATCCTTGAATTTTACTATTGAACATGTTCGCTAAATCTTCTAGCTTTTTGTCCGCCTTTAACTGTAATCGCCAATTCCTTATTTCTTTGCGAATCGCCTTTTTCGCTTTATCTGATACAGCAGGAAGAAAATTTGTGAAGTACTTTCCATATTTATTCTTGGCACCTCTAGGTCTAAACGTAAAACCTAAGAAGTCAAAGGTAGTAATCGGATAGTTTCCTCTCCGATCACTATCTTTGCAGTAAACAATCTTTGTCTTATCTGGATGTAATTCTAATCCAAAGATTTTAAACCTTTCTTCCAATCTTTTCTTCAGATATTTCGCTTGCTTTAAGGATACGCAATGGGTGATACCATCGTCTGCGTATCTAGCCCACTGTATGTTAGGAAATTCTTTTTCCATGAAGTCGTCAAAGGTATAGTGAAGAAACAAGTTCGCTAGAACTGGACTGATTACGCCACCTTGCGGTGTTCCGGCTTCTCTCGAAACAGTTGAACCATCTTCCATTTGAAAAGATGTTTTTAACCATCTTTCCACGTATAAGATAATCCACTTCTCTTGAGTGTGCCTTCTTACCATTTCAATTAGGTAATCATGTCTGATATTGTCAAAAAGTCCTTTAATATCAAATTCCAGTACCCAATCTCTTTTCCAGCATCTAACTCTTGTTTTCTCTATTGCCTGAATCGCCGACTTATTCGGTCGATAGCCATAGGAATCTTCGTAAAATAATCGTTCTACTGCAGGTTCGAAATACATCTTCGCTACCATCTGTGCAATCCTATCTTCAACTGTTGGAATTCCAAGTACTCTCAGTCCCCCGTTCTTTTTAGGAATGGACACTGCTTTTAATGGTTTCGGGAAATAACTACCCGATGATAGCCGATTCCACAGTTTATATAGATTATCTTTTAACTTACATTCGTAAGCCTCAATTGATTCTTCATCTACTCCAAATGTTCCTTTATTGGCTTTTACCTTTAGAAATGCTTGGTAAACTACTTGTTTTGAAATATTGTATGACTTTGTTCCTTGCATAAGTTCCTCCTCCTTAAAGTTGACTTATCCTTGAAACTGGATAACTCGGGTTCTTCGCTCCCCTCTCATTACAAGAGTTTCTTCACTACTACAACCCAATCTGCCCCCATGACTGCATCGGTACTCTTTTCTTGCGGGGCTTCCGCTTGAAATACTCCCTTAACATCAGCCCGTGGGTTCCCACGTTCCATATAGACGCCTATGTTATGTTCATGCCACCTTTATGCCGCCCGCCGCTTGATCAGTAAACAGGCTTCCTCCAAGCTCATCCTAGATCAACGACTATACCTAGTTTTGACGGAATTTCTACGCTTTCGACACTTCTGTAGGTGGTTCGTATGGTCACTCATCTCCATAACACGTACCTGACAACTCTTGGTTGCCTTTTCCTTAACGCTCAATACCATAGCTTTTGACTACAGCACCTTAAGGTGGTTTGAAACTTCCACCTGTATGGCGGTTTCGGCAGGCCATCTGCCATCATCTATACAGCATAGCTGCATTGAATAGCTTAACTATTCACGCACACTTTCGTGGCGCACAGTCATCGGCGTACCGGACGAATTTATGACCTAGATTTTCTAACACTTGGTCAAATTCGTTTAGGTAAATATTACTCAACAACGGCGAAAGATTGCCCCCTTGGGGCGTTCCTTCCTCGCTTGTGGTGACCAGTCCATTTTCCATTACACCACTCATGAGATATCGGCGGATAAGTCGCAACACTTGTTGATCCTTCACTTTTCGTTCAATGAAAAACATTAGTTTGTCGTGGTTGACGGTATCGAAATAGGCTTTCATATCAATATCTACTACATATTTATAGCCTTGTTCGTAATAGGATTTCGCTTTTTGTACTGCTAAGTGCGCACTGCGATTCGGGCGAAATCCATAACTATTATCCGAAAAGATCGGTTCAAATAGTGGTTGTAGAACCTGATTGATGGCCTGTTGAAGCATACGATCAATTACTGTGGGAATTCCGAGTTTCCTAACACCGCCATTTGGCTTTGGTATTTCCACTCGCAATACTGGTTGTGGTTTGTAATTTCCTTGACGCAGCTCATCCAGTAATTCCTCACGGTGTTCCTTCAAGTAAGGTAAGAGCTGGTCTATGGTCATACCATCGACACCCGCTGCTCCCTTATTTCTGACTACTTGAAGATAGGCTTGATTAAGATTATTTCGTTTGAGTATTTTCTCAAACAGATTTCCTACACCATCCTGTGTCCTTTGTTCATCGCAAGAAGTGCTGCGCACTTCATCATACCCTTCGTGTTCCACACGTGCTCTTTGATGATAGCCAAGTTTTCTTGTTTTCTGCGGTCGTCGCATCTTCTCACACCTCCTAAATTCGTCAAGATTCTTATTGTTCAGTCCTTCGTAACGGTCAGTCTCGTTACTACTATGACCTCGGCTGACTTCTTATGATTCACCCTTATGTCTCCACAAGGGTTGTATCGGTTTGTTTTCATTCAACGCCCACGATACCCTCATAAGACCTCCCCCGGTAAGAGTGAAAACTTTCCTCCCATGTAACTGCTGGATTTACTGTATAGGTTTTGGGCAGTATTGGACTTTGTCTTGTTAGGCAGACTTATCCGACCTAATCCAGCCTTGTATCCAGTTTCTGTTCGTCAGTTCAGGAGTTTGCGTCCGGCTTCCTTCAGCCACAACCTCACGATTGCCACCTTGCCATTCGCTAACAGTTCCTACTGCCAAGCCTGTAATGGACTTTCACCACCTAGTTTTCACCCATGCAGGGCGCACCTAAAAAAGAGAGCAGGGAACTTCCCTGCTCTCTTTTTTACCTTAGAACATACCCCAAACCCCTGTTTTTTTACACTTGAACATAACTTATTTTTGTTTATGACACACTTCGTTTTATATACGAGAAAGTACTTTCATATTATAATTAAGCGCACTAAAAAATGAAGGGAAGTTTAAACAGTTATTGAATATCTCTGCAAGGATACCTGATAACCTTTATATGTTGGATAATTTTAAGAATAGCGGAAAATAAATCATCAGTTGTACTAACAATGTATTGACATAAATGTGTTTTTTTAGTACAATGTTCATACAAAAGATAAATGGAGGTAGCTACATGTCTCAGTCAACAATAACATTTAGAATTCCTAATGACGAAAAGGAATTGGTATTAGAGTATGCAAAAGCTCATAATTCTTCATTAACTGAACTTTATCGGAATGCAGTACTAGATAAAATTGAAGATGAAATCGACTTAAAAACCTTACGCAACGCAATGGAAATTTCCAAAGAGAAGAAAGAAACTGGTATTTCTCAAGAGGAAATGGAGAATTTATTGAATGAAATATAAAGTTACGTATATGCCACAAGCCCAGAAGCAATTAAAAAAAATGGATAGAAATCAGGCTAGAATTATAGTCGCATGGATTAAAAAAAATTTAGAAGGAACTGATGATCCTCGTCAACATGGAAAAGGGTTGACAGGAAACAGAAGTGGTGAATGGCGTTATAGAATTGGAAACTATCGAATATTGACCAATATTTATGATTCTGAAATTGTAATACAAATATTTTTAATAGGTCATAGGAGTACCGTTTATAATAGATAATTTACTGGTAATGACTAAAATTTGAAAACAAAAAAGAAGAGTTTAATTTTCGTTTTACTATTTGCCATTCTAATTTTATAAAATAATGATACGTTCCTTAAATACTTTTACTCTTCCACATCATTTGACATAAAGCCAATAAACCAGACAAGCATAAGCTATCTGGTTTATTGGCTTTTCGTTTTTATCTACCTACCATTTCGGCTCTTTCTTCTTTTTTATGGCCGTCACAATTCCCAAGAAAAGAAGAATTGCCCCTCCTATCAGACGTACCATTACCCTTATTCGCTCATTAAGTTGTGGAAATGATTTTATAAACGTTTCTTTATGGGAACCATCTTTAGAAGAAATAGGCGCTGCCAAACGTTTAATTGGTTCAGCTCCTTGGGAGCTTACTATTTTTGTAGGTGATTCACTGACTGGTTTTTCTTCAACTTTTTTTATAGGGGGAGTAATTGTTGGCTCTTTTTTACCTTCAATTGCAGGCGACTTACTAGCTGGTTCTTCTACTTGATAGGTCACAATCACCTGACCGGTTTCAACTGGTTCTGCCGCGAATGTTTTTTGTGTATAAATAAGCATCAGCCCTATTACGAGTAAGCCTCCCATCCCAATTAATTGTTTATTCATTTACTTAGCCTCCCCGACTTATTCCTTAGAGTTCGCTCCTTTTTCTACCACCACTAAATTTACTCTGGTACTAGCTCCGTTCAATTGTTTATTGGTAGTTAAATCAAACGCTTTGATCGCCATTTTTAGCGGATAGGTTCCTGGTCGTAACTCCTTGGGTAGCGGAAATTCATTCACCGTTTTCCCAGGTTTGACTAAACCGGTTTCCAGTAATACCTCTTTGTTTTCTCCATAAGAAATAATAAATGTAAAACTGGCTTTATTAAACTCAGGATTCGCTAAGGAAACATAGGCTTTTTCTGCGCCTTCCCTAACCGTTATGTCATCATAACCAGGAAAAACCAGTTGCGTCGCATCATAATTGGGCGGCTTTTTGATTTTATTGTCGTAAGTAACGGCTTGCGGATCGTCCTTAGATAATTTCACTCTCCAGACAATTACATTATATTAAATATATTTGAATTATAATTCCGTAAAGGTTAGTGGTTAAACTTCAAAAAAAAGATTTTTGATTAACAAATGCATTCATACCAACGTTTAGTTAGAATTTTTGTCTTTTCAATCTATTTATATATCGTTTGAAAAATAATTAAAAATAGTATCCTACCCACTTTGCCTTCATCAGAGAAAGTGAAAAATAAGGTATCGCTTAAAAAGCTCAATCACCATAAAAAAACTTGTCAATCAAGTTCATTGACAAGTAGTGGTATTCATTTAAGTAATGAGCTATCATTAACAGGATTGTTAATGCTTCTTTTTATATGAAAAAAGACCCCACTACAATGATAATAGATTCAGCCACTAAAGTACTTCCACATACCGTAATAAATGTTTGCTTGAATCCAGTTTTATGATTAAGTCCAGTCAAACTTAAGAAGGTCAACAAAACACCACTTTGAGGAACAATAGTTAAAATATTAGAAGCCACTGCTGCCACTCGATGAATCATTTCTGGATTAAGTCCCGCATCAAGATAATATTGAGCAAAGTTTGGCATCACAATCCCTAAAGCACCTGATGAAGAACCTGTAATGGCCGACATTGCTGACGTTAATACAGTCAAACTAATCAACGGGCTCCCCGGAATATTTAAAATCAAGTCTGAAAAGATACCGAATCCTGGAGCAATCATAACGACTGCACCAAAGGCAACAGCAGATGCAGTAGCAAAAATTGGTCCTATTGAGCCGCTTGCACCAACACTTAATGTAGAGATTTTATTATCTATATACCCATAAAACAAGATAAATGCCGTAACAATTCCTGTCAGTAAAGCGATATAAATAATATTTTTTTTCATAAACTCATTCCCGACCATACTCCCAACAATCGCTACAACAATCAGCAATGCCAGAGGAGCAACACTAGCAATAAACGAAGGCGTTTTCTTGCTGACTACGTCTTCCTCATGTCCATTTGTGTAAGTTGCGTAGGTTTCACCTTTTGCCAAGCTCTTTTTTAAACAATACTTCATGTAAATTAAGCCAAATACAATACAGCCGATACTACCTAAAATACTTGGTATCAGCGCTGCTGTTAATGATGTGTTTAAGTATTGAATGGGAATGACGTTTTGAATTGCTGGCGTTCCAGGTAAGATAGTCATTGTAAAAGTTGCAATTCCTAACCATAATGGAACCTGAATCAAATTCCAAGATAAATCCATTTTTTTAAATAATGATCGAGCTAATGGGAGAACTGCAAACATTACTACAAATAGACTAATCCCGCCATATGTCAAAATTGCACTAATCAAAAATATGGCTACCAATACACGATAAGGATTATCATATCCTACTTTGTTTAAAATAAATTCTGCTATAGAGACAGTTGCACCACTTGTTTCCATTAGTTTGGCTAAAATAGATCCTAGTAGAAAAATAGCAAAGTAATTCATAATATAGGTAGATAGTGCACCCATGTAATTGTTTGCCTCTTTTCCCAATAAGGAATCGACAATAGACATATTATTCAATAACACTACTAAAATCGTTGCCATTGGTGCGGCAACAATAATATTAATTTCTCTTATTGAAAAATAAATGATAGCAGCTACACCTAGTAACACACCAATTGGGGCGATAATTTCCATAAATAGACTCCTTTATTTAGAAGAAGAGACAAGAGCTTAGGCCTCGTCTCATTTCTCCATTTATTCTTACAAGTAAGTTATTGTGCTGTATATCCACCATCTAACAAAACTGGTTGTCCAGTAATTCCTTTGGCTTGTTCACTTGCTAAGAATGAGACATAATCAGCAATCTCCTGCACATCAATTAAACGTTTTTGAGGAACAAGTGGATAAAGAACTTCCTCTAAAACTTTTTCTAACGGAATATTTCTTGTTTTTGACAAATCATCAAACTGTCCACGAACTAATGGTGTGTCAACATAACCTGGACAAATGGCGTTCACTGTCACACCTGTATCCGCTGCTTCTAACGCAGCAACTTTTGTTAAGCCAATCAGTCCGTGTTTTGCAGAATTGTATGCTGATTTACCCGCAAATCCGATCACACCATTGATAGAAGCCATATTGATAATACGACCGAATCCTTGTTTTTTCATTATTGGAAATGCGCGTTTGATAGCAATAAATGGTGCAACCAGCATGATTTTCAACATAAATTCATATTTTTCTGTTGGAAAGTCTTCAATCATCGCCACGTGTTGCAAGCCTGCATTATTTACTAAAATGTCTAAGCGCCCATGTTTTTCAACTGTTGAATCAATTGCTTGATTAATCGCTTCTTCACTTGTTACATCACATACCATGCTATCTGCTGCATAACCTTCTGCTGTGTATTCTTTAACGACTTCGTTCAATTTTTCTTGCTTAATATCTGAAAAGACAACGCTCTTTCCTTCTTTTAAAAAAGTTTCTCCAATTTGTTTTCCAATTCCACTTGCTGCACCTGTTACAAATACAACTTGTTTAGTCATAATATTTTCCTCTTTTCACTTTTTATTTTTTTACTAATTGTACTTCTGTCGCTTCCTGAACTTCTTCAAATGTGTAATCTGGATGGATTTCCTCTACAACAATTCCTTCAGGTGTTACATCAAACACACCCATTTCTGTAACAATTTTATCTACAACCTGTGTAGCAGTCAGCGGCAGAGAGCATTCTTTTAAAATCTTCCACTTACCTTTATTTGTATGTTCCATCGCAACAATTACCTTCTTAGCACCGACAAGTAAATCCATGGCACCTCCCATTCCAGGAACCATTTTCCCAGGAATCAGATAATTAGCTATATTGCCCTTTTCATCTACTTGAAGAGCCCCCAAAACAGTGACATCTACGTGCCCTCCACGAATAATTCCAAATGAGGTAGCACTGTCAAAAAATGCACCTCCCGGAGCGATTCCCACTACCTGACCTCCTGCATTTACAATCGTGGGATCAGGGATTTCTCCCGCCTTATCCAGACCAATAAATCCATTTTCTGATTGCAGTGTAATCGATATCCCTTCAGGCAGGTAATTTACCACTTTTGTAGGTAAGCCAATCCCTAAATTTACTAATGAATCATTGGGTAGCTCTAACGCAACACGTCTAGCAATTCGCTCCTGAATTTCATCTTTAGTTAGTTCCTTCATTTTTCCCACTCCCTCCATCAACAAGATAATCTACAAATATATTCGGTGTTTGGACGGCAATCGGATCAATTTCTCCTATTGGTACAATTTTTCGTGCTTCAACAATAGTTGTTTGTGCATTAGCAGCCATCAATTGATTGAAATTATTTTCTGATCCTCGATAGGTCAAATTACCCAGCTCATCTGCTACATCCGCTAAAATAAGTGCAACATCTGCTTTAAATGGTTTTTCTAATAAATACATCTGACCATCTACCTCAATTTTCTGCTTACCTACCTCAATTAATGTTCCAATACCCGTTGGTGTTAAAAATCCACCCAATCCAAATGCTCCTGCACGAATTTGTTCAGCGAGTGTCCCTTGAGGAACTAAGTCAATGATTGTTTCTTTCGCGTTCATCTGGCGTCCAGCCTCTTTATTTAACCCAATATGAGAGGCAATAATTTTAGAAAACTGGTGTGTTTCAATCATTTTACCTACCCCTTTACTCGGTAAGCCTGCATCATTACAGATAAGAGTTAAATCTTTTATCCCTTTTTTTACCAGGGCATCTATTAATAAGTCAGGCGTGCCATTCGTCATGAAGCCGCCCACCATTACCGTGTCTCCGTCTTTTACTAAATCAACGGCTTGTTGAATTCCAATCACTTTTCCCATAATTTTTCCTACCTATCTTTCTACCAGTACGGAAGTTCCTTGCCCGCCACCAATACAAAGTGTAGCAAGTCCTCGAGTTACTGATCGTTTTTCCATCTCATGTAATAGAGTTACCAAGATTCTTGCGCCACTCGCACCAATTGGATGACCGATGGCAATTGCTCCCCCATTTACATTGACGATTTCTGGATCTAATCCTAATTCTTGAACCACGCTCAATGCTTGTGATGCAAAGGCTTCATTCGCCTCTACTAGCTCTAAATCAGAAATTTTCCAACCAGCTTTTTCTAATGCTTTATTTGTTGCTGGAATGGGGCCTGTCCCCATAATTTCAGGAGCTACTCCTGCACTTGCATATCCTTTGATTGTTGCTAGTATAGGTAACCCTAATTCTTCTGCTTTGCTTCTCGTCATCAAGATAACGGCGGCGGCTCCATCATTTAACCCAGAGGCATTCCCTGCTGTAACCGTTCCTGTTCCATCTCTTAGAAAAGCAGGTCGTAGAGACTTAAGCTTTTCAAAAGTTGTCCCTGGTTTTATATATTCATCCTCTGTAACAAGAATCGGTTCGCCTTTTCTCTGTGGCACTGAAACGGGGACAATTTCTTCTTTAAAACGACCACTTTGACTTGCCTGTGAAGCACGCTTTTGACTAGTTAATGCAAACTGATCTTGCTGTTCACGAGTAATATCATATTTTTTTGAAATATTTTCTGCAGTTATGCCCATATGATAACGATGAAATGCATCTGTTAATCCATCATTTACTAGCGTGTCAATAATTCCTCCATCACCTAATCGACCACCCCAACGATAATCTTTTAAAACATAACCCGCTTGACTCATATTTTCTGTTCCACCTGCAACAATAATTTCTGCATCTTCACAGAGAATACTTTGCACAGCTAATTCAATTGCTTTTAAACCTGATCCACAAACCATATCCACAGTAAAAGATGGTTTCGTATCAGGAATACCGGCGTGTATAGCTACTTGTCTAGCTACATTTTGGCCTAGACCGGCATGAAGAACATTCCCAAAAATAACTTCATCTACTAAAGATGGATCGAATCCATTTTCTTTGATTAGTCCTTTTACTACTGTCTTTCCTAATTCAACAGCTGAAACTGATTTAAATATTCCGTCAAATGATCCAACAGGGGTTCGTAATGCACCAGTAATTACTACTTCTTTGCTCATTTTACAAGACTCCTTCATACTTTTTAAGTAAGCGCTTCCTTCTTGTTCATAGAATAACAACTTATACTTGAAATGAAAAATATATATTTCTTTAGTATGTATAATTTTTTTTTATACCATGAATCCATTGACTTTATCTTAGTAAATGTTTAGTCTTTATTTTAGAAAACTAATTGGGGGTGTTAATTTTGGATATTAAGCATTTACGTTATTTCATTGCAGTTGTTGAAAATGACTTTAACCTCAGTCGTACTGCGGAAAATTTATATATTTCTCAGCCTACATTAAGTATGATGATTAATGATTTTGAATCTAGACAAGGTATAAAACTATTTAATCGAGAACAAAGCAAACTCGTTGGATTGACTCTTACGGGTAATTACTATTATCAAGATGCCTTAGAAGTTATAAAAAAATATAATGATATGCAAGAAAATCTACATCGCCATGAACAGAATATAAAAGGGAGCATCACTATTGGAATCCCCCCTTTAGTTTTATCTGTTGTATTTTCAACTATTATGCCAAAATTAATTTTAAATAATCCTGATATTCAATTTACCATCAAGGAATCGGGTGCCTATCAATTACGTCAGGATCTTTTATTAGAAACAGTCGACATTGCTGTCTTACTACACCCAGAAGGTATTTCAAAAAAAATAATTGATTCCTATCAAATACAATCTTCAGAATTAGCTGTCTTTATGTCTACTAACCATCGTTTAGCAAACCATACCTTGCTAGATTGGATGGATTTACATAATGAAAAAATGGCAATTTTTGATGAGACCTTTATGATTCATCATTTAGTAAAAGCCAAGTTTGAACAAAATAATATCCACCAAAATATTGTCCTTCAATCTGGCTCATGGGATTTTTTACTTAACTCTGCGCGAATTAATCATGAATTGATTTCCATCCTTCCTGTTCCAATTGCTGAACAATATTCATTTGAAGATATTGTAGCTATTCCAATTAAACAAGCCATTCCTTGGAAAGTAATGTTAAGTCGTTTAAAAAAAAGTAATTATAACCGAGTTGAGGAATATATTCTCGATGTACTCTTGGAAGAATTTGATACACTGGAGTAAAAGTAATGTCCCTCATAACCGGTTGTTTAGGTACATTGGGCATCAAACATCCTAGAAAGGTGTAAATAATCGAAAAACGACTTTAGCATGATTGTAGAATAGCAATCATGCTAAAGTCGTCTAGGTAATCGGTGTTTTCAAGCTTACTCGAATACTATGCGCCGCGTACCGAACTAAGTTTTACTCAAATTTGTCTCCACCAACACAATTTGATAAAAAGCTCAAAAAGAATGAAAGACCGTATGAAATAAAGGTTTATTCTCATTTGTCCTTCTTTTCTTGTAACTAAAATACACTACGTTTCATAGTAATTCCCCCTCAAATTCCCTTAACTTGGTGTCTACTTTAGTATAACCCGTCCAATCCACAAAATTATCTTTTTGTTCATGAAAGTATTACCATTCAAACCTAGTTGATTTAGGTGTCCCACCTAATAATTTATTTGGTTTATTACTCATTATTTTCAACTCCATTCTTTTTCAGGAAGTTAACAGTGAGATTAGTTATTCCAACATTTTTGAGTTCATTATTTCCTTATTCATTAAAATTGTCTTCAACTTCTATATCTATATATTACCTTATAAAGTATAGTTTAATTACAAATTTATATAGGAGGTACTTTTGTGAATCAGCAAGAATTTAACTATTTGTTGGATAGTCATCCCTTACTATTAAAAGAATATTTGAAAGAAAACTTACTTACGAAAGACGAAGCACCGAAGTATACTAAGCAATCTCAAGCTGGTTTTGATCAATCCGTAAAACTTAATTCTGTTATTCAACCATTTTTTTCAAAAGAAAAGAATGGACGTACCATTTTTAAGCTTTACTTAAAGTCTGAAATGATTGCATATGGAAAAACTAAAAGACATAAATAAAAAAGAAGACCACCAAAATTTGGAAGTCGTTCCCTAGTATTTGACCTAAAACCATGCTATAATAGAAAAGAAAAGGGAGCTATGCTTGAACATAACTCCCTTACTGTAGAGCCGTTAAAACGGTGACAAAATTTTATAGATTTTGAAATGACCGTTTAACTGGCGAAAGTTAAAACAGCGGTCATTTCTTTTTGTGAGAGTGTAATATTAACTGTGTAAGTAACCGTTAATCCTAGGTAGGTGGTTGCTTCACAGTTTTTATTTTTCTAAAATGAAGCTAAGAGGTGATTTTATTATGGCTAGAAAGAAAAGAAATCCTGATGCTGAAAAGCTAGCTGAAACCATTTTAAACGCTTATCAACCTGAATCTGTAGAAGACATGCAAGATGCCTTAAAAGATGTATTTGGACCCTTATTTGAGAAAATGCTGCAGGGAGAATTAAACAACCATTTAGGATATGACCCTCATTCGAAAGAACCCAAAGAACATGAAAACCGCCGAAATGGTTATGGGAATAAAACACTTAAAACAAGTTTTGGCGAAGTAGATATTCATGTCCCTAGAGATCGTGATGCCTCTTTTGATCCTGAATTGATTCCTAAGAGAAAGCGAGATGTCTCCGACATCGAAGGCAAAGTTCTTTCGATGTATGCTCGTGGAATGAGCCAGCGAGATATTGCCGCAACGATTGAAGATATCTATGGCTTTGACATCTCTCATGAAATGATTTCAGATATCACAGATGCCGTACTTCCCGAATTAGAAGAATGGCAAGCTCGTCCATTAGCTAAATGCTATGCCTTCTTATTCGTTGACTGTATGTATGTCACCTTACGCGAAAACTATGAAGCCAAAGAATATGCGGTGTATACAATTCTTGGTTATGATCTTAAAGGAAACAAAGAGATCTTAGGTTTATGGCTCCATCAAACAGAATCTAAAAATCGCTGGATGCAAGTATTTGATGAATTGAAAGCACGTGGCGTAGAAGATGTCTTTTTCATTTCGATGGATGGTGTTTCTGGTCTCGAAGAAGGCGCGAAAGCGATCTTCCCGTCCGTCATTGTTCAACGTTGTATTGTTCACCTTGTTCGAAATGCGCTGCGATACATTCCGAGTAAAGATTACAAGGAAGTCTGCAGAGATATGAAAAAGTTTTATGGGGCGTCTTCTCTCAATGCCTCACATGCCGCTTTCGATAGCTTTCAAAATCGATGGGCTCACTATTCTGGGGCAGTAGACGTATGGAAAAGGAACTTCTCCCACGTTGAACAATTGTTTGATTACGGCAGTGCCATTCGAAAAATCATGTACACGACGAACGCCGTGGAGAGTGTCCATTCCAGCTTTAGAAAAGTCACCAAAAAAGGAGCGTTCTCCAATGAGAATGCGCTCCTTAAGTTGCTTTATTTACGTACGAAAGAGTTACACACGAAGTGGGCTGGCGGTCGTATCCAAAACTGGGCTATGGTGCTCAATCAGTTAATGGTCAACGAAACCTTCTCTTCTCGAATTGAAAAGTATGCCATTTACCTTCCGTAAGGGCAGGTTTATTTAACTATACGTTCAAACAGTTTTCTACTAGTTGCTTAAAAATACTGTGAGAGGCTATTTACTAGAAAACTTAATTAATTAACTTCCACAGTCTAGTTGACAAACCCCTTTTTGTCGTTTTTCAGCAATTTCACAATTAGTCCGACTAAAGCTATGGTAAACATACCAAAACCTAAAATCGTCTGAATTGTTTCATATGCAGACAAAGGCTTACTCCTTTCATAGATTTTAGCACTTACATACATAAGCACCACCACCTTTCAGAAGTCGCCACCGCTTTATCTTTTCTACCTCTATAGTATAACATAAAAAGGCATGAAACCCTATATATAATAAGGTTTCGTGCCACTATTTTTTCTTTATTTTGCTTTCTTTTTTACATCAGCTAATGACTCTTCTACTATATTCTTACTTAAAATTTCTAACAATAAGGTAAGTCATATTCTTTAATCATTTTGTAGACTTCTTCCACTTTAATCTCTAAACGCTCTGCTAATTCAACCATCACTAACTCTGGGTGCTCCAGACAGAGTTTTCGTAATAGATCCACTCGAAACTGTGGTTTCATTGCTCTTGTAGACGTATTTATCGGTTTCATCGAAATTCCTCCTTCCCAACACAAAAAGCGCTCGTATCATCTACGAACGCTTTTTACAGTGTTTTTTCTTATTTTCCACTCACGTTTTCCTGCATATATTTTTCAATTTCTTGACTGGTCATTGCTGTATAGTCCATAGTTTCATCGAAATATTTAGCAGCTTCTAATACACTTAGAACTAAAATTTCTTGTAGCTCTTCCTGTTCTTGTTTGGATAACTCGTTTAACCGGATTTCTTTGTCTATTTCTGGCTGATAAATCGCAAGTAGTTCGGTCATTGCTTGTTGATTACCCGCTTTTACTAATCTTACTAATTCTAGTAAATTAACGTTTTGTTCCTCTTTTTCCATTTCAAAACCTTCTCATATAGTTGTTTTCTTTGTTAATTCACCGCATCTTTTAACGGTTTTCCTGCTTTAAAAACTGGTGCTTTGGTAGCTGGAATGGTCAATTCTTTCCCCGTTTGCGGATTACGTCCTTTTCGTGCGGCGCGTTCACGAACCATAAAGTTCCCAAAGCCAACTAAGTTGACCGCTTCCCCCTTTGCTAAACTTTCTTGAATCGTATCTAGTAAGGCATTGATAACCCTTGTAGCTTCTTTTTTAGTTACTCCTGATTTTTTGGCGACAGCTTGAGCCAATTCTTGTTTATTCATTTCATTTACCTACCTTCAAAATTTATTTACTTTCATTTAAGCACATTTAAGCTCATGTTTCAATTTTCTTGAATAGGTTTTCATTCGTTTAAACCTACTTTTCAAAATCTTCTAGTTCCATCACTCCTTTTTCTGATAAAATGCCTACTGCTGCTTCATACGTCTTCAATTGTTTTTCGAATGCCTTAACGTGTTTTTCCAATTCTTTTCTTTCTGCTCTTAAAGCGGCTGCTTTAGCTTGTAGTTCCGGATTGTTGGGACTAAATTTCAACTTTTCATTGGCTTTAAATAGTTTTTCATTTAATATGGCCCGTGCTTCCTGAACTTCTTCGTAATTGTCATGAAAATCTTGTCCTAATACTTTAAGCACTCGATCATTTTTCACTTGTCGCGTTGAAAGAATATTTAAAGCCGTTACCATTTCACGCACATTTTGAATAGCAGAATTTTTTCTTTTCACTATTAACCCACTTTCACCCGAAAGATATTTTGCAACTGAGGATCCTTTTACAAATTTATTTTTTTGTGTACGATCATCATTCCAAAAATAAAATATATCTTTATATTTAAAGTGTGCCTCATATTTTCCATCAGTTCGTGTTTCTAACATATAGTCTGGAATTTTTATTACGCCTGTTTCATAGCGACCATAAGCTACTTCTACATAGATACCAGTCATAGTATCTTTTTGAATCTGCCACGGTTCAATAAGAAAGGTTAAATCCGGTAAGGATTCTTTTTCAGCTTTATGTTCTGCATACTTTCCGGCAATTTCTCCAATATGGTACACTGCTTCTGGATCATTCTTACTAGTACGTTCCAAAATATTTTCTTCATTATAGATTCGGTGTTTCTTATTTAAAGTGTAATCTCTTGCTGGCCGTTGTTGTGGCATATCTAGTAACTGATAATTAATGACTTTCCCATAATCTTTTGATTGGTGATCTGAATCAATGGCAATATTTAATAACCTGGCTTTCTTCACAAAATCTTCCCAGCTGATACTATGCTTTATCAAAAAATTTAAGCGCTCTTTTAATTCTATCCGATAAGCATATTTTCTTCGGTACTTTTGATACTTCGTATAAGAATTTTTCTTACCTGATTTTAAAAGCGTTACCCCATGGTAGTCAGCTACCTTGTCAGAAATATTTCTTAAGTCAGCTGCTGTTCCTCTTTGCCAACGAAATTTTTTCAAATCTACTGTAGAAGTTGTATTAAATATTATATGATTGTGCAAATTTTCTTTATCTGTATGTGTAGCGATCACAAATTCATAATCATTACCTAAAAACGCAAGCATAGTTTGTCGGCCAATTTCATGAACTTCTTCTGGTGTTAAATTGTCATTCGGATCAAACGATTGAATAATATGTCGAGCAATCACTTTATTATTTGAAATTTTGTTTGGCTGTACAAATATTTTTTCTGCCAGTTCTCTAGTCAAAGTCATTTCATAAAAAGCATTGTTCACTAAATTAATTTTGTACCCACTGGTTAACGTTTGGTTTTTCGTTTTTGCTGGATCAAGAATATAGTTAATGGCTCGTTTTAAATTTTTTTCCCGTTTAATAGTTAAAGTTTTAGTCGTTGGCATTTAATCCCTCCTTATAATTTTTTGAATACTTTTCATTAAAACTTCCTGGCTCTTAATATAATTGTTTTTGAGTTTAGTAAATTCAGAAACCAAAAATTGAACATCCTCTTTTTCCACTAGATCTGTTTGATTTAATTTATGGGCAATCTGATTTAAGTTATTTCCAATTTTATTTAGCTCATAAACATATTGGCCAGTTTCTGCTAGTGCTTCTCTTAATGTCACAAAATCATTTTTAACCACTTCTCCATGCAGAGCCATATTGCGCATGTAATTACTCATTTTTTGAAATTCTGCTTCTTTCATTTTTTCTAGAATTTTCTTTTTTTCGTCATTTGTCATATAGATTTTAATAATTTTACTGCGAAATAATTTTTTCTTTTTCATCCTTTTATCTCCCGATTTTTAATAAAAATTGTCGCGCAAGGCTTCACCTTGCGCCAGAGTTGACTCTAAAACGACTGCTTAAACAGCAGTGGGTCCCCTCTGGCAAGCATAGCAAGGTGGTCCCACCTCGCGAATCAAATAAAAAAGAGGAAATCGAAAATCTGCGATTTTCAATTTCTCTCTTTTTGTATTTTGAAATTTGGGGCGCACCCCAAACCCCCGTTTCGAATTTTTTTAGTCGTGATCAAATCTATTTTTTAATTTTTTTAGTCGTCGTCAAAAATTTTTATCAACTTTTTTCGCGACAATCAAATCAAAAAGATTTTTTGAATGTCGAATGGACGAAAAATGTTTAAAATTTTTCTGACAAAATTTATTTTTCCTGCAAAAAATTTCTATTACCAGAAAAAAGTGACCGAAAAAAATTCGAACACGCGGAAATTTTTTTGAAAAAATAAAAAGGCACCAACTACTTTTTGAATTTTTTTAGTCGTCATCAAAAATTTTCGTCAAATTTTTTTCACGGCCAACAAATCAAAAATATTTTTTTGAAATGCGAACATCCGAAAAAATGTTTAAAACTCTTCCGACAAAATTAATTTTTTGTTCAAAAAATTTCTCCTGCCAGGAAAAAAGTTAGCTGTTTATTTTTCAGTTTTTGTAAAAACACTATAAAAAAATTGGTGCGCAGCCATTTTTAATGAATGCATTTCATTTTTTTCAGGTTCACTTTTGTTACTATTTATCTTCTTAGAATACATAGTAGCTTGTAGCTCCTCTAGAAGCTGCTCAAATTCTAATTCTGACAAGGAACCCAATGTTTCTTCTAAAAAAGCTAAACAAACAATGTGGCTACTTAACCGTGCATCATTCACTTGTTCTAATTTTCTGCGAATCGCATTCACCTGACCGATTATTTGTTTAGAGACATAAGTATGATATTCTTCTTGATCTGGTTTTTTTATTTGTCGATACACTTGCCATAAATAATAGTGCGCTAGCGGGCGGTTTTTAATTATTTCTATCATCGCTCTCACCTTCTGCAGTTCCGCTTACTACTTCTTTTGATTGCTCGATTTCTTCATCTAAGTTGGTGGGATTGGTCGGGCGTTCATGGGATTGATTAGTTTTATTTTCTTGTACCGTAGCTAAGTTGGCTAACGCATTACTTTGTTTTTCCAGGGCTTCTTTAATTTCTTCTTCTAACGTTGGCCGTACTGCGTCTCCCGCTTTTATTTTTTGCATGGTCTGTAGTTGTTCCTTTAATTGCATTAAAAAGCGTTCACTGCGTTGAACAACTTGTGTAAACAATTGTTGGACATAGACCTTTCCGTTTTTTACTGTCTGTAGATTATCTAATACCGTATAATCCAACGGCAACAACTCTAACCCCAAGACCATTAAAATCACATCAGCGACACTCTGGTTTTCAAATCGCAGTAGCGGATCCGTCTCCGGTTTTTCTATCATTATTAATAGCACAATAAAATCAGTTAGTGTTTGTTTTTCATTTTTCCCGGTTCTTAAACGGATAGTATAGTCATCAAACGTTGCTTCTTCCAACGGCGCAAATACAACTTGCCTGGCAATCATTTTTTCTAACGCGACAAAAATTTCTTGGGGGCTAACTTCAAATGGTTCTGCGGTTCGACCTTCGGTATCACTTACTTCAAAATAAGGCACCAGCAATAATTCTTCCTGCATGAAAGCGAGTCTTTTTTCCTGTAAGATTTCTCCGGTTCTTGGCTCGATCGTATGCTCATTCGCTCCAAATAAAAACAGTGGTTGTGCCTGTTCTTTTAGATTGCGGTGTTCATTAGTCCAGCTATAGATTTCTTTGACGGGGACAACTTCTGAGCGCTGATACAACAAAAGCAATTGATTCAAGAGCGAGAGATTACTTGTTTTAGGGATACTACGTAAAAAGCGTTGATAAAATGCTTTCTGGATCCAATCCTGCCAATGGTCATGAATATAGGCCGCAATTTTTAGGCCTTGTTCCTTTTCTGGGTCTTGCTTTTGATTTAAAAGCTGTTGGAGTTCTTGATCGATGATAAACTGTTCTTCGGTTTTAGCTTTTAAGGCTGCGACTAAATAATCTAACAACATTTCTTGTGTTTCTTTCCGGTAATGTTTTCGATCATTACTGTAAAAATAAGACAAAAACATTTCTCGGGCCTGCATTAATTGCTTTTCTGGGGCGTTGCTTAACCCTTCTTTGACTTGTAGCCATACTTTTTCAAGTAATGCTTGAAACAACGCAGCTAAATCATACGCTTGTGGATCTGTGTTCACCAATAAAACATCTGGATAGTGAAACGATTCCCAAAAGGAAGCGGGTAATTCTTTAAAAAAGTTTTTAAGCATGGTTTCAAAATCAATCGTAATCTCAATCAATGGCCAGTCTGGTTGCTTTGGTTTTGGTGCCGCTGGATTATGAACACAGGACACCGCAAATAACGCCGCTTCGGTTAACGGTGTTTGTGTATAAAACGCTTCATCAATCACTTGATATGGCACGCCTAAGGCGGCCACTGCGTATTTAAAGGCGTCAACTAGTAGTTCATTGGGATTATCTGCCCCTTGTTGTTTTAAGTATGCATGAATATCATGGGCGTGTAAGGCGATACTCAATGCGGTTAGTTCATGCTCTTTTTTTAACCGTTGTGTTAGTTGATACTTTTGTGCAGTATGACTTGCCTCATAATCTTTAGGAAATATTTCTGCCACTATCTAAGTCCCTCCTTGCTAATTTTATAGTAACTATTAATCAAAAATTCTTTTGTTAAATAATTTTTATACTATAAAAAATTAAAAATAGTGATAGAACGTATAACATGGGAATTCTACTCGAATAAAAAAGGAAATCAGCTAGAACTGATTTCCCTTTTATTCGTATAAAATTGCATAACATTATTTTTAATTTATTATCTTGTTAAATATCAACTCATTACCAAGACGAGTAGTAATTAATCTAGGGTTTATTCTGAGTATCTCTGAATATAAAAATTGAGTTTCTTGGCTTATTTTTTTATTAATGATAAGAGGATAAATCATTTTTACAAATTCTAAGTTAACTTTATCATAGTAAATTTTATCGTCTAATAGTTTGTTTTTATACGTTACGAGGATACTTCGTTCTTGGTTACTTAAAAATTTACTAGCGTTATCTTTATCAAGAATATTCTGAACCTCATTTAGTAAATAGGAAACTATCTTTTTGGGAAATAATCTGCTAATTGGGGAACTAAATACTTGTTTTTTCATAATCTATCTCCTTTGTGAACTCTTAACTAACGTCGCGGTGGATTGTATGAAATATTCCAAGAAGGAGCCCCTGCCCATCCTCCAATCATTGTATTTACTAAATGATTGGTTGTGGACGTTACTTGTACCATTTTCCATTTCTTCGTTGTGGTATGTTGATAAAAAGCATAAGGTTCTGCGGTATATTTATATTTCCAATATCCTTTTGCTCTAAATAAAAGATAGGAATTATCTGCGACTTTATCTAGTTCATCGGCAATTTCTGGTATATCTATTTCTGATAATATTACTTCTGTAGCTCCAGACTCAATTGCTTCGGATAAAGACATTACAGGGACATTTGCATCATTAGTATCTAATAAAGCAGCTGGCATTTCACTACTCATATTTTCTTCTGCATGAGCATTATGAGTATCAATTAAACTAATTAAACCAATTGTCATGGAAATTAGCAATAATTTGCTTAAACGTTTCATTTTTAGCACCTCTTTTTATTCTATTTTTAACAACTAAAGCATAATTGAAAACGTTTTCCTTGACAATGTGATTTGACTCTCCTTTTTATTTTTTATGCTTTCAATAAAAGGATTAATCCCTAAACTCTTTATCTTTTTGCTCCATTTTTTATCATAATTCCAATCCCACTTCTTGATCAGGTATACTTTTACTTTGAGCCACTACTTTTGTTTCTAAGGATTGAATCAACGTTTTGATTTCAGCTGGTGATAACGCCGCAATATCCTGTCGATTTTTTTCACTAACTTCATAGCCCAGTTGTTGGCTCAAGCCTTTAATCTTAGTGAATTGGTGTTGCTGATATTCGTCGTCTACTGATTGTTCTTTGCCTGACGGTGTGTGATCTCCAGTCTCACTTTCTACCTGTTCATTCACTTCTTCATTTACTTCTTTTGTCGGTTGTTCTATTGGCTGATCCGTGCCTACTTGCTCCATAGCGGTGTTTTTTAATTGGGTTAATGGTTTTGTTGCATTCATAGCTTCAGACTCTGTTACGCCCTCAGAAACGTTCATTTCAGGGGTTGCTTTCACTTCGAACGACACCATCTGATCAATTTTCTTTGAGAAGTTTTTTAACGCCGTATTCATGTTTAAAATACGATAAGTGAGTTCATTTTTCACTCCTATCCGAATATCATCCAATGTATCTGATACGGCCAATACCGCCCGTTCTTTTTTGGTCGTTAAGTAGCTGGTTAGCTTCTCTTTACATTCCCGTAGAACCGTTTGAATGTCTCGTTTCAATTTTTGAGTAGCTAACTGAACCTGTTCATTCGTTGGTTCTTTGACCTCTATTAAAGCCGCGGTATGTTGTGCCATTATCGCTTCCATTCGGTCCATATGCTCGGTTAACAAGCGCTCAATTTCAGCTCTGGTAATAAATGGTTCTGTGGATTTTGGGACTTCACCCAATGTCTCATCTATTTCTTGTGTAAAATCAGTAAATAGTGTCGTAACTTCATACATAAACGGCTTATCATGGAGATCTACAATGAATTCTTCTGAACCTGGCCATTCTGGGCTAACCGTTTGAGTTTCTTCCTTTTCAGCGGATTCAGTTTCTAGTATGTTACCGATATGTGCATTTTGTTTTTCTTCTACTTGTTTGGGACCCAGCGTACTTTCTAGTATCTCAATACTGAATCCAGCTTCTTCTAATTGGTGAACCACTTCTAAGTGTTTATCAGTGTATTCATTCTCTTTTAAGAGCAGAACTATTTTAGTTTCAGGAATAACTTGTACCATTTCTTTTAGCGTTACAGACCAAAAGTCCTGGTGATAACGATCCATTGAATGATCGATTAAAAAGGCTTCAATCGATCCGTGGTCCACATCTCTAACGTAGCCATCCCCACCTTCTGAATAACCACTCCATAAAGAACCATCTCGAAAAATATAGATCGCTTGTTCGATCATGGTTGTTTTTTCAAAGCCTTCATCATAAAAATCAGTAAAATCAAAGCTTAATGTGTTTTCTGGCATATCATTCCCTCATTTCTACCTTTAGTGATAAAACAAAAAAAGTACGACTAAATTAGCCGTACTACACACTTTTCTATTCTGTTACACTGCTTCGTTCTTTTTATTCTATAAAACAAAAAAACAAGAACTCAACGTCCTTGTTTTTAATCTGCTACACTAGTTATATATTATTTGTGAGCCATCATATGACATCCTAGACTATAAACGTCTTTCCCCTCATCAATCTGCAAACAACCAACTTCTAACTCTTTTTTCTTGCCGAAGGAACTCATCAAATACACTCACTCCCGTAAACATAGTTTCTCCCCCGAGAATAGCATCTGTTGCTCTTCGACGCAATCGAATATTTATACCACTTACTAATTCGAGACGATCAATATCCAGTAAAAACTGTTCCATAATTGCCACAAATTGCTTGGCATCGTGTAAATTATCTCTTGCTACCCGAATAGCATAATAAAATAAGGTAAGATTTTGTGTGCGTAATTCATAGGGAATGTCTGAATAGTGAAGTTGATTAGTTAAAACCAGTTGTTCTACGATTTCTTTATAGCATTTCTCGTTTTCCATGGGTTCCTCCTAAATTTCTAATCCTGCTGTGCTTACTTCCCTAGTTTTTATTGGTACTTGAGCGATCTTAGCTTGTAACGTCTTAGTTTGCTCTCTCAATCGTTCTTTTTGATACTTTAATTCGTCATTCCAATCATTCTTGACTTGACCCGCATGACATTTTGGCATATGAGGAATCACGGAAATATTCTTTAAGCCAAAGCTTTGATAAAAATCTTTGCCTGGGGTCACTACGCGGGCCAGTTTAGGGTCAAATTTGGCCTCATCATCATCAACGGCTAAAACAATCCTTAATTTATCATTGATTTGGCCGGCTTTTCCTAACAAGTCATCATACGTTTGAAGCCACTCTTCAATCCGTACTTTTTTACTTATCGTTTCTACCTGCATCCGGGTCATAGCGAGCGCTTCCACTACTGCCCGGGAAACAATCCCTTTATTCAAGCCATTCATAGCGACTAAGCGGCAATTGGTTAGTTTTTCTTGGTGTAATTCGTAATAAGACATCATATCAATGGGGGCTTCAAAGGCATATACCGTAAAAGGTTGTTCTGGTGTGGCTTTACTGAATTGTTTTTTATCCCCAATATCTACCATGACCCCGCTGGAACTATTATATAAGGTCTTTTTTAAGCGGCCTTTCTCCGGATACAATTGTTGGTTAAACCAAATTCCTTGCCTTGCACCACCCACAATCTTCCCCTCTACGTCTAAGTGCTTAAAAACAATCATCGGTTCTGTTTTCCCCGTTTCATAATCGCGGTGAATAGCCTGGACCATTATCCCTTTTTGCCAAAAGAAATCAATTGTTTCATCAGATAGACCTCGTTCTGTTTTTAAATATTTCCGTGCATAATCAAAGGTTTTGACTTCTCGTACCCGATAGACAAAGGGCTCTTTTTTAGGTATCTTACGAGCATCAAACGTTCCTGCTTCTGTCCCTAATAGGTACCGGAGTGCTTCTTTAAAGGATACTTGTTGGACAACTTCCACCATTTTAATCACGTCGCAGCCTAAATACTCATTGCCTTTAGAAAACCAAGAAAAGTAATTTCTGGCCGGATTAATTTTAAAACTGGGGTGTTCTACCCAGGCATAATTTCGTCCTTCTCGTTTTAGTTCCATTCCTAGGGAATGGGCGACATCTAAAATATTTTTTTGTTTCGCTAAGTCTTTCAATCGGTTCGGGTTATACTTACTCATAAACTCCCTCCCAAAAAGAAAAAACAGACGTTGTTAATAAACAACATCTGCTTTTTTCTATTTTATTATATGTTCTACTCATGTATCCCTTAAACAAATATCTTAAGATCCTTGATTGGGGACAAGTCAAACTTGGAATAATTGATTACCTTAACATCTATAAAACTTAATTCCAGTGGTGGATTAATTCATCTAATAAAGTATCATGCATTATTTTCAATTCTTTTTTTCTTATCCCAAATAAATTCATCTAATTTTTTATCCATTCCCATTAGATCACTTGAACCGATAATCGCACTCTTTATCCGACATTCAAAATCATAAATTTGTCCAATGTCATTTTTTTTAGCATATTCTAAATCTAAATCAAGCAACTTAAATAACGCCAAATAGTCTGCTGGCTGTTTACGTTCTCTTGCTCTTCTAAACGCTACAACATACATCGACGATCCCTCCATCGATACTCGAATGTCCTGATTAATTTTAGATAATTCAATGCCCTCATGATAAATTAAGTCTATCATATTTTGTGAATATTGTTGCAACAGATACAAATCTGAATAATTATTTTTTAGTTGTGCAAAGTCTTCATGCATATTTCTTCGTTCCTTATATTCCTCTTCTAATGTGGTAGTCTATTAAAACAAATCCTATCCATTTAAATTAGTCTTACGCTTGTTTTAATCTCCGCCGTTCCACTAGATCAATCGGCGCACATTGCTTTTTTCTTTCTACCTCTTCAATTACTTGTCGATGTTCGCGGTTAAAATTGGCTAGTGCTGCTTTGAAATTCGCTTCTAAACCTACGTTCATAGCGTTTTGCCGTAACTGGAGTTCATCCATTTTTCCTTGCAGAATTCGTGCCAATTGTTTGGTTTGTTCTTCGTATTCTTCTTTAATCGCGGTCTCTTTCTGCTGGTTGAAATTATCTTGCAATGTAGTGCTTTGTTCTGCTAGTTGTGTCTGGTACGTCTGCTCAATCGCTTGTATCCTTTCTTCATGACGGCTTTGTTCAGCCTGCAATTCTTGTTCTTTTGTTGCTGAGAGACGCTGCTTAAGTTGTGTTAATTGTTCTTTTTGTTCCTTGTCAATCCGCTGTGCAACCGTGTTTTCAATTTGATCCCGTTGATCCAATTGTTGAATCTCCGCTTGAATTTTCTCCGTTTCATGCGTAATAAAATCTGTTAATGCTTGATTAAAGGTCTCTTTGGTGGAACTTAAAACAGTCTGCACCCCTTGATCATTGGACGCTTCATAAGAGAACGTCTGTAGTGAATCAACTATTGGTTCAGCTATCGGTTCTTTGCGTTGTTCTCCCTCGTTTTCTGCTTCTATAATAGGGGGTAGACTAGGACCACGATCGTTTTCATTGGTATTTTGTTGCCACTGGGCCATTTCTGAGCGTAATTCTTCTACTAGCGTTTGTTGCCGCGCCATTGCTTGTTTGAGCGCCTCAAACTCACTTTTAGTGAGCGTCACTAGATCTTGCTCTGCAGTAACCTTTTGACTTTGTTCTGTAGGAAGAATAGGGACTTCCTCTTGTGTGACTGCTTCTGAGGAAGTACCAAGATCCGCTTCAAAATCAGCCAAGGTATAGGGTGACTGATCAGGACGTGTTGAACTTGTTTCCGATGTCGATTTCTGCGTTGCTTTCGGTTCCATCAGTTCTTCTACTTCATATGCCAATGGCTTTTTGGTAAAAAAGTTAGTCAATTCTTCTAACCAGTCTACGTCTTCTCCTTGTGGTAAATGAATCCGTTGCGCATAATAAACGTGTCCTTTTTTATTGTTTCTTATTTTCGTAATTAGTAGGTCACCTTCATAATAGTCATTCTTAAAGCGATAATTTTCCTCCTGGATATGTTTAATTAAATCATAGGGATCACAAATCTCTTTCTCTTCAAATGCAGCACAACCTGAAAATTGATAAATAAACTTTGGTTTCCTGTTAAATCCCCACATAAGGCGCCTCCTCTGCTAACCCATCCATCACATTAGTCTCTGTCTGTTCTTCTATTTTTTCTTCTATTAGCTCTTTTGTTTCTTCCTCTAGTGCTACCAATCGTTCTTCCGCCTTCAGTGGCTCTTGAATCTTTGTTTGTATCCGTTCCAAAGCTTCGTCAAAGGATAGATCCAGCGCGGCCATGACATCCCGAAATTCCTTGATCTCTTCTTCGGCAATTTGTTCCTGTAAATCAGTCATCAATTTAGCTAAACTATCTCGTTTTTCCTTCGTTTCAGCTAGCTTCTTTCTTAACCTGGTTAATTTATTTTGCGTTGCTGCTTTCATCCTGTATCTCCTCCTTCGTGGCTACATTAAGCCGCTCTAATTGGGTCACTTTCCCTTTCTCAAAGCGGATGTGGTACACTTGTTGCCCAATAAATCCTTTCGTTTGATACGGTGCTTTTTGTTCGATCTTCACTTTAGCGGTATAAAGGGTGGGATCGGTGGTGGCTTGATAAATTTCTGATGCGAGATAGCGACTAGCTACCAGCTGTATCGCATTAGACGTATTAATCTCTTTCTTTTTTTCATACGTTTGAATGAGTTCTTGTAATGCCACACTGTCAGCGGCGATTTCTTGTCCGTCATAACAGTCGGGACTCATGAGTTCCTGCAATAATTGAGCGCGATCCGCTACCGACTTTTCTTTTAACTCCCAGGTAAAATAGACACTGAGAAATTTTTTCAATTGCTGGGTCTCGTCACTCGCTGATTCTGCTGCTGGTGTTTCTAGTGTTGCTGGTATTGGTTCTGTCGTGGCTGTTTCATTACTAGAACCAGGAGGAGTTGAGGAGGCAACTGTTCCTTCTGCCTCTTCAACTGTACTCGTTGTTTGATCTATTTGATTGGATTGTTCTGTGCTCTGATCAGGTGTCCCTTGATTAAATGTGGGGGCCGGAGAAAACGATTGTTGTGGGGCGTTTTCCCACCAATGCCACCCAATAAAAATCAGGCTGCTAATCAATAGGAGCACCACCAACAAGCCCAACCCCAACCATAAACGAATCTTTTTTTGATCTTTCATTTTCTAGTTTTCCTTTCACTTTTATTTAGGAGGGTGAATCACTGACGCTACATCCCCAGGAATATACGTAACCGTCCAAGTTTTTAATGGTCCGGGATTTTGATCGTAAATTAACAGTTGATTATGGCCAAGGAGTTTTCCAATCACCCCGGTATGACCGTATAAAGGATCAGTCAACCACGCCCCCATATTCGCTCCATTGCGGAAATTAATAATGTCACCCGGGCGCATGTCCCGATAACTTGGATTACGTACAACTTGCCAATGCCATTGTGCCCATGGATAATCTTCACCAATCGCACTGGCACTAATTCCATTACGTAAAATAATGGCCGGGTTAATACTATGGGCATAATACGCAGGAACCGCGTAGCACTCTCCCGGGTCACCACCAAACTCACCACTAACCGGTTGGCCTAACAGTTTATCTAATACTGCTAAACCAGCTCCCCCACCACCAATCGGGCCATAGCCCCCGGGTGGTTTCGGTGTGCCACCATGGGTATCAATCCAATGGTCTAGTTTTTCCGCCACTGTTGCGCGCGGTTTTCCAGCATTCAACGCGGTCCAATACACAAATTGACCTGGTTTTAAGCTGTTTTGGTGATAGGCCTGTGCTCGTTCATCCATAATCGCAATGGTTCGGTTACCAAAGTTATCAATTTGTGAATTTCGAAATTCTGTTACGGCCCGGGTATTATCCCAGGCCGCCCCCTGATTCGGATCATTATCCACTGCGCCATAACCAAATAAATTTGATTTAGGAAATTGACGCGCCACACCGGCAGTTCCAAACGAGGATTCCATTTGGGCAAAAGCCACTAACATCCGGACGTCGATCCCTGAACTTGCTTGTAAACGCAAAAACTCTTTACCGGTGGCGCGTTCATCAACGCTAAAACCTTCACTTTGAATAAAACTATCAATTTGTTCCGCTTTGATTCCATATCGTTGTGCCAACAGTGACGAATGATAGGCGTCTTTACCATCCCAATGTTCCACATACATCGTTCCCCCTTCTGATCCGGTATTGCTTTGACTAGTCATCATGAAGAGGATTCCCAAAAATAAAAAAAGAATCAAGACGAAGCCCGCGATCAACCATCCTAACGGATTACTAGTGGTAAAGGTACCGATTGCTCGGATAATTCCTTGTATAAATGCTTGTCGGACTTGGCGAGCCGTTTGAATGGCTTTTTGTCGTGACCAAAAATTTCTTTTTATCACTCGGTTAGTCAACTTTTGCGTTTTTTTTACCCCTTGTCCGCCGGAAAAACGCCAACTATCCAATTTTCCATGGGTTACCGACTGCGCATATTTTTGATTTTTCGTCACAAAGCCATGGACCTTTTGGGTCGTTTTAAACAGGTGCTCACTATTTTTTACGCCACTTTGAAATTGTTCTAGCCCTTCAGTATCTTCCTCTTGTCCTAGAATAGTAATGCTTTGATTGATTAACTGTTTTTTCCCGGCCGTTTTCAGCGAGGAGCCCCAAGAATTTCCTGGAAGCTCTTGTTTGTTCTTTTTCTTACCAAGTGGGCTACCATTCCTTACCAGCATTGGCTTGTTTGACCGGAGCTGCTGGTTTTGTTGCTCAATAACCTTGCGCTTATTGCTAGCTAATCTAAAACGCCTTGGGGATGATTGATTCTTATTCTTTAAAGGATTACTTGCTTTTTCATCTAGTGTGTATCGGATGTTTTTATTTTGTTGAAATTTAGCCTCGGACGGGTGTTTCGTCGGTTGAGTTTTTTGGTCAGCGGTCGTTTCTTTATCCGAAGCTAACGCTTGTTTCATGGTTGTCTCGTGGCCGGTTACTAAGACTTTTCCTGCTGCCCTTAAAGGGTTAACATTAGGCGTTAGTTTTTTAGCAGACTTCCCATTGGCACTTGCCCCTGGATAACGGGCTGAGCCATAGGCAGCTTTTTGTTTAAATTTCGCGATCGTCCCCGCCCGAATGGTTAACTGCTTACGTTCGACCTTAAAGCGTGGGCCTTGTTTCGCTGTAAAGCGCTCCTTCGTCGTTTCCCTAGTCTTCATAACTCGTATCCATTAACTCAAATAATTTGGTGTTTTGGGGAATCAGATTTGAAAAAGGAATCACCTGTCCACCCGCAATAATTAATCCTGTCCCAACCTTTGTATTTTCTAAATACATGGCTTGTTTTTCAGTCAATTTAAACCGCTCAACCAACGCTTCTAACACTTCCCCTTTTTGTTCAAGCAATACTAAAAAATCCGAATTAAACAGAATAGAACGTCCTTCTAAGGTCGATAACATCGTTTCCGCTGATTGCGTCATAAAAGTCGGACACCCTCTATACTTACGAATACGGGCGTAAATTTCGGCCGCTTGTGCTCGTAAAATGGTTGGTTGATTAGGATTAATAATTACTTGGAATTCGTCAATGTACACATACGTTTCTATTCCTTTGGCCCGATTCTCAACTACCTTATTCCAGACACGATCCAAAATAGCTAAATAACCAAAGGTCTTCATTTCATTTTTTAGTAAATACATGTCATAAATCGTTAAATTACTATTTGCATTCACGTTGGTTGCTTTCGCAAACATATTCAGTGACCCTTTAACATACAAACGTAATCCTTCTAACAATTCCTGTGCAGCACCACTTGTATCTCTACTTAACACGTCGTACCATTCCTGCAATGTTGGCGTCTCATATTCCTTAAAGGTTTGAATCGTGACCTCATCAATAATAGAACGTTGGGTAGACGAGATTGTGCCTAGTTGGTTTGTAATCAAGCTAATTAAAAAGTTTGATTTAATAGCCACTGGATCGTCGCCCACTTTCATCGCATCTGGATCGGCTAATTCAAGAATATTAATGGACGTATCACTCCCCGGCGCCACCGTTACAACTTCTCCATTTAAAAAATCTGCCAACGGCATATATTCCCGTTCAATGTCTAAAATAATAATCTCTGCTTTAGGGTTTCTTAACATGGTCGCAATGATCTCACTTTTTGCCGCAAAAGATTTCCCACCACCTGATACCGCCAAAAACCCACCATTGGCATTCTTCAGCTCACGCCCCATGCGATTGATTAAGATATTATTTTTAGAAAGCTGGTTAATGCCATAATACGTACCATTTTGATGGTGCACATCTTGGCTGGTAAAGGGACTATTAATGGAAATGTTCGGCGTAATTAAGTCCCGTAAAAACACCCGTTCAAAATCCAGGTAGTTTTTACCTAACGGTAAACTAGCATTTAAAGCCTGTTCTTGGGTTAAATACAAGGGCTCAAAGACAGCCCCAAATTTTTCTCCCACCGCTTTGACCTTATCCACTTGATAACGCAAAGCTTCTTTAGATTCATCCCACACGTACACTAAGAACGTAGACGCCATCTGTTTGTCGCCCGTTTCTTCTACAAATTCAATTTGTTCGTTCACGTCATTGTGCAGCTCTTTGATCGTTCGAGCAATTCGTTCAGGGGAAGAACCATTCCGACTGGCTTTTTGTTCTTGCTTGATCACATCAGCTTCAATGTTGGTCGCTTCCGTTCGTAATTTTTGGGTCGTTTTAGCAATGGAATAGGGGTGGGCATGAATGGTGATCACCATTTGCGTTTCAGCTTCTGTTAACTCTTTACACATTTTGTCGGAGAGATTGCGTGGGAAATCTCGTAAGTACAAGACTTGTCCATACTGTTCATCTAGTTGAAAATCTATTTTCCCTGGTTGTTTGAAATCCAATAAATTAGGCGCAATCAAATCTTTTGTGGTCCGACGACTGCGCGCAATATCTTGATAATTCCCATATAATGGTTTCCCTGGGCGCAAAATTTTGTTTAAGATTCGTAATCGTTCCATGCCATCTTGTCTCTCAAAGCTAGCTTTAATTCCCATTAGTTCATCCGCAAAGGCCTCACTAATATTTAATAGCTGTTTATTGGCACTTTGAACATTATCAGCAGTAGTTCCTAAGGTAATAAACCGTTCCACTTGCCAATTATTTCGACCAGCGTCATAGTTATCTGCTAGAATCTGATTTAATTCTTTTCTCAATACGTCCCCAGCATCGTTTTGTAAAGCATAGGCTGTTCTTTGCATGTACGCCCCCTTGGGGGTCTTCGTCACTAGTAACGTTAACTGAAATTGTTCCTTCTCTGATAACGAATTAATGGCTTTATTATACTGAGACAGAATATTCTTTTGTTGTTCGATATGAGCCGTTGTATAGTTAATCGCTCCTAAGGCGTAAGTTTTAGAATACTGCTGATCCACCACATGCATCAGTCCATCTTCAAAAAGTGCCGTATAGTACAACGAATTTTGCGTACTAGCAGCTGGTATTTTTTGTTTAGGTGGTTTTAACTTAGACTGTTTTAGTCTCTTTTGAGGTAGTTGCTTCTTTGATTTTTCGGTTTTTTTGGAAATCTTTCGCACGATATTTTTTCATTCCTTCCGCTTCTTTTTGATAGGTTCTAATTTGAATCGTCGTTTGAAATTTAATAAAAAGTTTCAACCAGGTGGGATAGGAGAAGCCATGCGGCTTATACATGGCATTACAAGCCACTAAACCTAACAATGGCAATAAAAGTAGCCGTAACAGCCACATGGGTAAAAACTGGAAAAAGATATTTGAAATATCACCGATTAAATAGAGCACTAGCCCCAGGATAAAGCCCCACTGCTTAAGGGTCAGTCCCCCGTAGGTATTTTCTTTTTTAGCAACATCTTTAAAAACTTTAATTTCCATTCTTTTACACTCCAAACATTTCCGAAGATTTTTTATGGGTCTGCCACAGAACAATGATAAAGACGATCGCTAAAATTAAGTTTTGATAAAACTGAACATCCGTATTCGTATCTAGCGGATTGCCTAACCCGGCTAAATTTATGGTGATTTGAGATAAGAAACGATACACCCCAAAAACCACCATGATTACAGCCGGCTGAAAGGCATACGCAGCCACCTTCTTTAAATAGGTTTTTCCAATATGGCTGTGTTCTTCTGACACAAAAGACGCCATCGGGATCGGCATTAAAGCCAACATCACATACAATTGGAAAAAGCGCAGTATCACGATTACCCACGTCATAAGAAAGGCTAACAAGGTGATTAAGGCCCCAATAATCATCAGTAAAAGTACCAAAATCCCCTTTCTTAAGGCCTCAGTTGGGTTCAAAAAGGCCCCCATTAAATCGCCAATCAAACTCATCATATCCGTTGACATTTCCACTTTGGGTAACACAAAGACATTAAAAGAATCATTGGCATGGTTGGCCACCAAATGGGCCAATCCCAAACCAATGACTAGAATAAAATGTAAAATGTAACTAGATAAGCCCACCATTAGGCCGCCTAAGGCCGCCCGAAAAGCCAAACCTTGAAACATTTTCAAGGTGACCAGGCCGCCATTGGAAGCATTGACTTTTTCAAACATGCGGGCAACTTCAATAATTAATAACAACCCCACCAGGTAATAGCCCACCGCACTAGTGGAACTCGTTACAATGGTATTGACCCAGTTCAATGCACTTTGGGAATATTCCCCCATACTCTGCGTCAGGGTATTGACTAAATCCATCGTTACTCGCCTCTTTCTTTCATGCTTATAATCCCGGAGGGTTCGCAAAGACGCCCGCAATCAACGTCCCAGCACCTAAGGTCAGGAGTAGTAACCCCCCGACAATTAACCAAGAGCCCTCCATTTTCCCAGTGGAATCTCCTTGTCGACCAGATTGAACCAGTTGGACAATGCCCCACACTGCCATTAATACGCCGCCGCCAGTAATCATCCATTGGATCCCACTAACAATCTTATTTCCAGCATCATTGGCATTCGTTTTCGTCGCTAATACTAGCGCATGTTGGGCAATATATAGTAAGTTTGTCTTCATTTGTTATTCTCCATTCATTGGTTTATTTTTGTCTTTTTTTCCTGTTCTTATCGCTAAGCCGCCCAATCAATATTGATGACTATAGGCGCTTCTTTGGACGTTTGTACATTGTCTTCAAACTTTTCTAAGCTATTTTTATAGCGTTTAATCTCATACCAGTTAGGGTCACCTTCTTTATGACCGAACTCCTTAGCATTTGGATGGTGCATATAATTGTATTTTGGGACTTTAAACATCGGAACCGAAGAAATCTTCACTAAGGCATACAGTCGATCTAATTCTCCCACTTCACTAACGGTTATCACTTCCCGTCCCATGGGTTCACTGCGAACCATGCCACGCTCGCGCTTCTTAACATAAATGGTCTTTTTTCCTGCCGCTTCAGAAAAATATTTCTGCGTAGTCGATTCCGTGGAACCCGATAGATAAACCCATGCATCACAATTACCAAAAAAAGATTCCCAGCTATCTTTATACATTTCCTTGATTTGGTTAATATTTTGAAGCATGATCGTAATACTCATTAATCGACTTCGAAAGACCGAGAGGGCTTGTTTAATATTGGGAACTTTACCGATATTACAAAATTCATCCATTAAGAATTGAATTGGGACAGTGGCTTCTCCGCCTAGTTCATTATCAATTTTGTATTCCAACGTTCGAAAGGCTAATAGGAAAATGAGTAGCGGTAAAAAATTAAAGGTATCATCTAGATCAGGAATTTTTAAGAAGACTGCGGTTTTTTCATCCACCCATTTTTCAATTTCCAAGTTATCATCTTTAATGAACTCTTTTACCTGAGCCAAATCAAATAATGAAAAACGAGTAATGGTAATCGCCAAGACACTATCCCGCGTTTTGCCTTCAAAGTTACGGAGGAAGTTTTGCCATTGCAGATACGCAAAATTTCCTTCACCAAATTCTTTGGCAAACTTTTCAAACATGAATTCCAACGGACTCGCAGCATTCGGATTTTCTCGTTTTAACAAGCGAATCAACATGCCAATTTGAGCCAAGTTCGGCATACCCCCGTCTCCTTTGACTTCTTCGGAACCTTTTTTTCCACCACGATAGCGATAATAGAGATAAGCAAATAACGCCGTAATTAACATTTCTTCGGAACGATCCCAAAAGGGCTCGCCTTTTTTCTCGTGTTCCGCATTGGTGGCTTCAATCAGGGCATTGATGACCTTTTTCAATGTGATCTCTTCTTTGACATACGCAAAGGGATTAAAGTGATCGGTATTAGTTAGCGTGTCAAAATCAAGCACTTTAATGGTATAACCATCGCTTTCCAACATTTTTCCCACCCGGTGGACGGTTTGTCCTTTGGGATCGGTTAAGACAAAACTTGAGTTTTTTTGGGCAATATTGGTCATAATATACGACGTGGTTTTCCAAGAGCCTGGACCACCAATAACAACGACATTGTTATTACGATTAAAACTAGGATTCTTCCCTACGTGAAAGTTTTTATAGCACCCGGCTCCAAGAATAATATTGTCTGCAAAGTTTTTTCGGTTACAAAAGCCTTTCATTTCTTTAGTAGTTCCCCAACGACCACTGCCATGTTCTTTGCCAGGCATATATTCTCGGGTATCCCGCACCAGATATGCCAGTCCTGCCGCTCCCATAACCATTCCACCAGCTAATAAAGCAGTGGAAGCGGTCGCGATATGAAACGGGTGCAACATCGTTTCTTGGGCTACTTGTAATGCCGCTATCAACCGTTCCCCTTCCGGGGCCTCAAGCGCTAGTTCAGCGGCACGATTAGCAATTAAGCCCCCCACACCGCCCAAAACTGCATACGGAAGAAAAGATTGTTTCTTCGTCATAATTCCATCCCATCCTTTAGGTCATCAAATAAAGAAATCTCTTTTAACGAATCTTGGGCCGTTTCAGCGACTTCTTTCGTTCCTTCCTTGATACTTGGGGCTCCTTGCTTCGTTTGAAGTTCTTCCTGTTTTTCTTGTATTTTTTCTTTGGTTTTATTTTGGGCCTGCTTGATTAATGCTTCAAAAGTTGGTTTCGTAACCGTCTCAGGATCCTCTAAAATCGTCTCCAGCGTCCGATTAATCGCTCGAGCGGCAATGTTGGCATCTTTCGCAAAAAAATGGAGCTCCCGCATTTGATCCGGAAGCTCCTTGATATGAAACTGTAAGCCATATTCAGTCATCATATTTTTTAATTGTTCGAGATTGAGGTCTCGATTTAATAGTTGGGGTTCAGCTAGCATTTTATTGGTTCCCATTAAGAACTCATACTCTTTTTCACCTGCTTGAATCAGTACTTTCTTCTCACAGTCACGAATAAGATCTATTCGTTGTTCACGTGGTAGTGCCATAAATTTTGTGGCTAATTCAGGTGCATCTGGTAAGCCTAGTTCCGCCCGTAAGTTAGAAAACTTCTGCCAATCATTCTCACGCAACGTTTGTTGATTTTTTTTGTGTTCTTTAGCTTTCGCAAATTGTTTCATCATAGAAAGCATTCGTACGACTTGATAGAGTTTTTGGGGCGTATTTTTGAAGATTATCTGATAGGCTTCTTGTTGGGATTGGCTCATTCGCTCGCCTCCTTGTAATTAGGAAAAGTTATTGCTTGATTAATAAATTTTCCTTGAAGTCTGTAATTTCTATGTTGATAAGTATTCCTGATTTCCGCTGCTATACTTTCAAATTGTTCTTCATCGCATTCGATCCTCCTTCCATAAGCCTAATAAAATAGGTGGGACACCTAAGTAATTTTAGTGTCCCACCTATAACTCATTCGCTTTCTTATTAAAATTATTTTTGTTGTGCTAAAAATTCTCTCAATGCATTGATTTGATCATTAAACTTAGCTATAAATACTGGTTGAATCATTCGTTCTTGTCTGATGGTCTCTTCTAAAAAATTAAGATAAGACTGAATGGCTAATTGTCCGTCTTCAGACTGGAGATTTTCACTTGGCAAGCGGTGAACTGCAGCCGCAAATTCGCCGAAAAACTGAATCTCATTCGGACTAATATCATCGAAAAAACAATACTCTCTAATGACTAGTGAAAAATCCTCATAAATTTGGCGAAACAATTCCTGACTCGTTTTAGCTTGCGTCATGTTTTTTCTTCCCTTCCTGCTACTTAAACGACATGCCTAAAAATCTGATGGTAATCGAACTGGGACCTGGTCTTCTTCGGTCTCATCTGTTTCGTTTGGTGGGACAACCCCTTCTAAATGCGCTTTTAACGCAATTAACAAGTTCTCTAGGGTCCGATTACTTAACGTCAGACCTTTTCCCATTCGTCCTTCTGGTGACCAAGAGCGTAAGTCATAGACCGGTTCACGACCATCATAGGACACTTTATTTAATTCAACGGTCCAACCTTTCCCATTACGATCTAACACGGCCAATTGTTCCGTCTTTTCAAACGCTAGTTTTTTCTGTTCCGTCGGTTGATTTTTTGTTAAGTCCAGTACCATCACCAATTCCTCCTTTGAAATAAGTACCAATTAACCGATAGCAGTGATCAATTGGCACTTTCTATCCTCTTTTAAAGCTGATTAAGCACTTATTTTCTTAATCTCCATCTACGGTAGTGTCGAAGCAACCAGTCACGCTTCCAGCAATAGAGCACGCCAACTAAAAGAACACCCCCTGCCATTCTTACCCACGGACGACTTAAATATTCTCCCGTTTGAGGTAGAATGGATGGGATTGGAACAGCAATGGTTAAAGTTTCTTTCTTATTGGTTAAGTCTGAATGATCGGCAATCACATGGCCTTTCTCATTCTTCAACTGTCCGGTCCATACGTAATACACACCATTGGTGTCTTTGGTAGTATCTATTATAGCCGTAACTTCTTTTTCTAACACGTTTTTTCCTGCTTTAAAGTCAAAATTATTTTTATGAACGACGGTGTCTTCTTTTCCTTCTATTCGGTGCAATTGATACTCATAGCGATACGAGCTACCCACTACCAATCGTTCCAATAAGATCTTATCCGCAACTTTGGTCTCTTTTTTGGCCTCAATACGTTGCGTCTTTCCATCACCGTTGTGCGCTTGGGTAGTAATGGTTGGAACGCTGACAGTTAGGGTTTCTTTTTTATTGGTTACATCCGAATGGTTGGCAACAACATGTTTTTTCTCATTCTTTAGTTGCCCGGTCCACACATAATACACCCCATCAATGTCTTTTGACGTATCAATCGTAGCCGTAACCTCTTTTTCTAACGACGTTTGTTTGGCGGTAAACGCAAAGTTAGCTTTATGAACAGTGGTATCTTTTTTCCCTTCTATTCGGTGCAACTGATACTCATAATCGTACTCACCAGCTACTACTAAACGCTCGAAATGGATCTTGTCTATTACTTTCGTTTCTTTTTGGGCTTCTATAATTTGTGTTTTCCCGTCCCCGTCACGAGCTTGGGTATCAATTACTGGGATACTTACCGTTAACGTTTCTTCTTTGTTGGTTAAGTCGGAATGATCCGCTAGGACATGGTTTTTATCATTCTTCAAGCGACCAGTCCACACATAGTATACCCCGTCAGTATCTTTTGACGTATCAATTGGCGCCGTGACTTCTTTTTCTAACGTCGTTTGTTCGGCTTTAAAATCAAAACTAGCCTTATGAACAATCGTATCCTTTTCACCATCCATCCGGTGTAATTGATAGTCATAGTGATAAGTTTCAGCTACTACTAAACGCTCGAACAAAATTTTATCTACTGCTTGGGCCTCTTTTTGGGCTTCTAGGATTTGCGTTTTCCCGTCCCCGTCACGAGCTTTAGTAGTAATCGTGGGAATACTTACCGTTACTATTTCCGTTTGGTCTTTTAAGTTGGAATGATCCGCTAATAAGTTGCCTTCATCGTCTTTCAATTGTTCCGTCCATACATAATAGACGCCGTCGGCATCTTCTGACGTATCAATGGTCGTCTTCACTTCTTTTTTCAACGTTGTTTTTTCCGCTTGAAATTCAAAGGAATCGTTATACAAGACTTGATCCTTTTCTCCCTCTATCCGGTGTAACTGTAAATCATAGTGGTAATGATCGCCAATAGTTAACCCAGTAAGAGAAAGTTGATCATAAACGAGCGTTCCTGGTTGCGCTTCTAAGACTTGACTTTTCCCGTTACCCGTATGGGTTTGGGTCGCAATGAGTGGTGTATCCTTCGCCACAACCATAATTGTTTGACTGGCATCATTGATATCATCATGTTTAATCACTAATTGTGTATGTTCAGGGTCTTGATAGACATATTCTAAATAAACTAACTCATGACCAGCCACTTCTTTTGTGTTTAACGCTTGTTTGATTCGCCAAGAATCAGCTGTACCCGCACTAGCCACTCGTTGTTTAGATTCTGTTTCTAAAAGAACTTGATTCGCTGTTTTATCCATTACTTTTGTGACCAGGTAATAAGGGCCCGCATGTAAATTTTGATAAAACACTTCTTCCACGGTCGTCACTTTTTCACCCGCATAGGCTTGTTTCTCCCCATTATCATAAGTAGCCGTACTCCAAAGAGCCGGATATTTTACTTTCATGGTTTGTTCAATACTGTCTGGTTCCTCATGGGTAACAATTACTCGTCCCTTATCATCAGAAAGACGCGCAAAAGAAGTCAGTTGTTTGACTGTAGCGGCATCTAATTTAGACGCATCAAATTCATAAGTCACATTGACAGTGCCTTTTCCTCTTTTCGGAGTAAATGTCGTGGTGGCTGTAATAGCTTTTTCATCTATTTGAACCGGTTCCCCATTTAAGGTTAAGGTGGCTTCCGCTTGAACGGTTTTACCAATAAAACTATCTAAGTGCCGATAGGAAAGCTGATCTGTCAATTTCACTACCCCGTCGGCATACAGAATTTTCCCTTCGTTTTCATCGGTTAACGTCGATTCCAATTCAGGAATCTGAATACTGTCATCAAATAAAAAGAGCTTGTTTAGGTTAATGATATTAGACCCCTTATTGATGGTATCCTCTGATACTGTCAGGGTTTTAATGGGTTCATTCTGACCTTTTTCTGTGATGGTAAATTGATAAGCTTGTAGGCCTTCATCATACGACGAATGTACGACTAATGGCGCAATTGTTTTGAAGCCCGCTGGGGCTTGAACTTCATTTAATTCATAGTCCCCATACACGATATTGTTAAACGAAAAAGCCCCGTCATACCCTTGGGCATCGGTGACTGTAGTCACTTTTTGTCGTTTTCCTTTGGTTGGTTCAAGCGGGGTTAAGGTGAAACCAAGGCCATTATAACCGCTTTGTGCCGAACCATTTTTAGACGTAACATACTTAAACCCACTAAAATTGAATTTAATGACGTTTTCTTTGGACGTAGCTTCAGCTACAACAACTGGGGTATCTTGATTCTGATACGTTAAAGCCACCTCATAAGGCGTTTTATCGATCTGATAACCAACTGGAGCTTTGGTTTCTTGCCAGCGATAATGGTTGAGGGCTAAATGATCCACTACAATAGCCGCTGTTTTTTCATCTAAACGTACCGTCACATGCTCATCATTCACTTTGGTTCCAGTCACTAGTTTAGGGTGATACGCTTCGCTCCATTTAACCGGTGTCCCGTCATCATGATACAACGTATATTCCGCTCCAGTAAACGTTGCTCGGCCTTGGGGTTCATTACCCGTTTCTGCATCTTGTTTGATAAGAGTAGTTCGTCCAGTCGTTTCTTGATTTTTACCAACTGCCGGTTTCACTACTAAGGGAACTGTTTGTCCGGCATAGGTTAAATCCACTTTGACTGGTTCAAAGCTTTTGACAAATCCGGGACTAGCCTTACTTTCAACTACAAAGTAAGTTCCTAGTTCTAACGCATTGGGACTATCCGCCGGCGTTTCAGCTTTACCATGGGCATCGGTTTTTAAGGTCTTTACAATTGGTCCAGTCACACTATCCTTCCGGATTTGGAATTCATTTCCAGCGAGTGTATAGTTACTGTTCCATAAAGTAGTCCCTGATTCTGTCCCTTGTTTTTCTAGCTTGATTTGGCCTTTTTGTCGTAAATTGTTTGACGTTACTTCAACAGTTTCACCCGCAATAATTTTGGCCTTTAAGGGGGTTTTATCAATCGTATACGGAGCTGGCACTGACTTTTCAACCACGGTTACTTCAGTATCATGAAGCGCTACGTCTTTCACCGTCACCGTACCGTCAGCCCCCGTGATAACGTCTCTATTGGGAGACTTGTCACTAAAAGACAGAGTAAAGGTCGTATTCGGTACCAACGCCCCGCTTTCCTTATCACGCTTAACAATTTTTAAGTCCCCCTTTTTTATAACTACCAGCTTAATTTGAAAAGCGTTAGGGTCATCAATTGCGCCAGCCACAACGGTTTGTTGGCCCGCTTTTTTATAAGCAACGGGTGTCCCTTTATCCATTGATTTACTAATACCTAAGGTGCCGTTTAAATTAGAGTCTTTCGTCGGTGTAATGGTTAACGTATTCCCACTAATTTTCCAATCTACATTAGCCGGATTTTTGACATTAGCTAATGTATCAAAACGAAACAGTCCCGCATCATTGGTATCTGTCAAAGTAACTGATTCGCCTAGTTTGGCTTTCACCGTTTGATTGTTAAAACTTGGTTGCTTTTTATAATTTGTCACGATCGTATTAATTTTTTCTTTGATTAAGCCGTAATTCGCCATCAAACTACCATCCGGCTTAGTAATAGAAGTGATCCTTTTTCCGTTCACTTCTTCCCACATAATGGCTTGCGCAACTACTTGCGTATCCATGTCTGTACCCGCGTATTTCCATAATACACTAGTAAATTTAGCTTTCGCATTCATGGCTGGTAATGGATTGGCCTCATAGCCTAGTGTTACTGGATTGTAAATGACAACGCCCGGCTCGATACAAAAAACTGGTTGTCGTACATTGTCATACACCGCAAACAAGCCCGTAGACACATCATAAAAGGGTGTGCCATCGGCATTCGCTCCTCGAAACGTATAGAGTTGGTTGATATCCCACTCAATTGTCACTGCTTTAGGAAAAGACAAGTCAGCGTGTGCTATAACGGGCATAAGTCCCACTAGCAAGAGTTGAATAACCGCTAGTAAGCGTAGCCAAACTCTCTTATTAAATTGCTTTTGTCTCTTATTCATGTGAACCTCCTTTTGATTCTTTGTTTTATGTTTTCATCAGGTGGTGCTCTGACTTTTCTCACATTTTAATCTGCCTCCTTTAGCAAAAAAACAGCCTCCAATTGGAAGCTGTTCCTCTCATTCGTTAATATTAAGTTTTAATATGGTTGAATATAGCCATTGTAAAATATCTAACCCATTAATTCTTCACTACCTACTGGAAACTATGCCTTGATCCAACCATTAGAAATGTCTAAAGTATGCGCTGATTGTGCTGGTGTTTCTTTTGATTTATATATGACCAAAGACCTTCGCAAAGTACATATTTTCGCCTTGCTATGAATCCATATCTGATGATATACCATGGGCTTAATCATAAAGCTAACAATCACCAACTTGTGCTAGGTTACTATTTCTTTAGATAAGTCCAAGTCCCCCAAAAGAAGTTACCTGCTTTCCCATTAGAAAAGTCTTGTAGTACTTGAATCTGGTAGTATGTTCGCCAACGAAACATTCTAGTCTCATTGGTTCGATATTTCTTTAATATAATCCTATCTCCTAGCCTCTCTTCATTTTTACTTACTATGTTCTTATTGTTATTAATAATATATTGGAAAATACTCTCTTATGATCTAAGTAAAATAAGAATATTTCCGTTACCACTAGAGTAATGACTATTAATAATTGAAGACTAAAACTGTATTTCAAGTTTTACTTTAAAAAATAACAACTACTATTGATGCTAAGACAGCCACTAGTACCACTATACTATTATTCAGTTTTATATCCTCAGAATTGTACATTACTTAAGCTTCACTATTTATCTAACTAATTAGAAGTTTCAACAGCCTTTTGTTCACTACTAAACGATCACATGCCTTTCATACAATTATATTAATATCTTTTTCAGTTGAAATCGTAGATGCTATCTCGATACACTGAATCCGTTTACTTAACACTAGACAAACTATGTGAGAAGTCTAAGTAACTTAGTAAAAATATTGCTTACCCATTTTTTGTTCATTGATTGCAGTTTCATATCGCGGTAGTTTTTTTATTTGGCATAATTCAAACGAGATAGGTCCTTCTTTTTAAAACTACATTAAACTGAAAGCATATTTCAATTATCTCAATAACTACTACTTTCATACTTTAGCGTCTTTTTTTACCTGCTTCCTTGGTTAATAACTTTTACCATTCCAAAGTTTAATAAACTTTCAGAATTATTCATATCAATTTTCTTCTAATATTGTTATAATTTTTCTAAATACTGCATGATTATAAAATTCATTAGGAGGTTACTATCTTGAAACTAACAACTATTCAAAATTGGACAATTGAATCAAAAAACTTAAACTTCTCCGTTTTAACTAGTAAAAATGAAGTGTGTATTAAATCTGTATCCGCAGATAAAAACGAACTTTTCTATGGAGAACTTAAAGAAAACTCGGTCTCAATTTACTCACTTGATTGTTATCAAGTTCATATTGAAATCGATACTGAGTACAAGACTATTAAATTATCTAGTATCGAATATGGGGAGTAATATTCATCGATAAACATTCACTATTGAGTTGGCTTTTTCATTTTATAGTGATGAAAAGACTATCAGTTGCTTTTTCTTAAAAGCTTTATTTCATCTAATTCTATCAGTGCGTACCTACTAAATATTAACAAGATTAGGAGTAGTTCACTAAAATTTCTTTTTTCTACAAATTTTTCTTCATATTTTACTAATAAGCTTTGCATGTGCCTAAAAGACCGCTAAATTTTGATCGACATGGCATCTCTTGGCGGAAAACAAGGGTTCTAACACTTGCAGCGTGCGGTCCGCTGCTTTTTACGTTATAGTTTTTGCTTGCTTAATAATTTATTAGACCATTTTTTTAATAGTTGTCTCTTTATCGATTCGGCGTCTGTTATGTTTAACCTAGCTACCAATGCTTGCTATTTCCTTCATTATTCTATGATATTTTTTTAGTGAGATTAATCGATTCTTTAGACAAGAAACGGCTCATGCAATCTACTAAAGTAATTTGAGAGAATCCTCTAAAATACCAAATGAAAATGGCTAATTATATTCTTTTTTAAACCCGCGTTGTCTCTACTTTCCACATTTTTCCTCGCGTGATAGGTAATATCAATCATTTAAGCTACATCCTCTATACTCGGACTTAAAACAGCGGTTTATTTTATGGGTTTGCTTTTTTACGTTCTTCAAAAGTAATGGAAAAATTATCATTTAGTGTATCTATATTTTTAGTATCTAATACTGAATTATTTAATTCACGTATTGATTTTCATATTGAATCATCAGTATTTTCACCGAATATTATTTTCATACCATTATTCCTATAAATGTTTCTAGCTCTTTTTAATAAATCACTGATCTTTTTGTAAAAGTAGACCGAAATCTCCTAGCTTTTTCTAATTGCAATTGCTTTCTGTTTTCTATAATTCAACATATTACATAATTCTAAAACTGCATAAGCTAAATGAACATTTCTCTGTTCGTTAACCTGCAAATCCCAGCCTATATTTTAAGAGCAAATAAGCAAATTTTGCTGAATTATTTATAATAACGTATTTATATGAAATGATACAAACTTTTGGAAATTGATAATATAATTCGTAATACACCCGATAAATTCTAAATAATTAAATTCTGTTATAGGATAACCTTTTTACTTATAAAAAAATTTATAGAGGACGAAAAAGACTTCATAGTGATTTAAAATGCATCACTTGAAGTCTTTTTGAGTCTATTAGTTAATATTATCCTTCTTCTTTTTTTATACATATATTTAGAAATCATCTAACTTAAATACCATAAACTAAAAATTCTAAGCGAATATTTCCGATATATGAGTATTGAACAATACGATTAGTATTTGGTATATCCTTACCATTTTCATATCTATTCATCGACCATTTTGTAATAGGCGGTGAAAAAAACTTTCCAAAGTCTTCTCTTTCTAAACGATAATCCCTTCGAATCTTCCTGAATCTTAGTCCCATTCGGAAAGGATCCAACTTTTCAAATTGGTTAATTGTATTTCCACTTTTCAACATCTTGCTAAAAGTCTCTCCATACAAAATATAAGGAACAGTCACTTTCCCAAGATAGGCAACATTCATTAATCTTTCGATATCAGGAATATTCTTACCTTTTTCCCATCTATTCACAACATTCTTACCGGCTGGTCGAGTAAAGTTCTTACCAAATTTTTCCAATGTCTCACCTCGATTTTTCCGAATCTCTTGGATTCGTTTTCCCATCGCTAATTTATCGACAATGGGTAATTTAAATGAACCATCACTTTGTTTTATATCCATCAAAATTTCTTTACCATCATTAGAGAGAAATACAGTAATTTTTTGCTGTACATCCTTTGATGGCTTTCGACTACCGCTCAATATACGACTCATCAAAGGTTCATCAATTCCAATCTTTTGTGCTAACTGTTTACTTGTTAAACTGTTCTTTTCTTTGAAAGACAACAATGGATTTACTGTAGTTGTTACTAATTCAGTTTGATCACTCAGAAGTGTATCTACATTGAAAATTTCACTCAACACAGTATCAATATCCTTTGAGATTTTTCTTGTTCCTTTTTCATACTTTACTAAAGCGCTTTGTGATATGCCTGCTAAATCAGCCAACTTCTTTTGAGATAACTTTCGATCTTTCCTTAAAGTTTTAAGCAAATCACCACTTATATTTTCAGACATGAAAAAAGCACCTCCTCATGAGATGCTTTCATCATACGCTGACGGTTAAAAACCTTCAAGGAAAATATTCCATTTTTGACAATTTTTTTCAATCCGTGACAACCATATGACAGTTTAAATTTTTTTAAACGGGTAAACCACAGATTTCACACCACTCGAAAAGGCTTGTTTAATAAGGTTTTTCGTTAGAAACAAGCTATTTCGCGTTGTCTTGGTCATCCATTTTCAGAACCGCCATAAAGGCTTCTTGAGGAACTTCCACGGATCCAATTTGTTTCATCCGTTTCTTCCCTTCTTTTTGTTTCTCTAACAATTTACGTTTACGAGAAACATCGCCACCATAGCATTTAGCCAGTACGTTTTTGCGTAAGGCTTTAATATCTGAACGAGCCACAATTTTTTGACCAATCGCCGCTTGAACTGGGACTTCAAACTGTTGACGTGGAATTAGTTTTTTCAGTTTCTCAACAATCGCTTTACCACGCTCAAATGCGAAATCTCGGTGAACAATAAAGCTTAAAGCATCCACTTTTTCAGCATTTAATAGAATATCCATTTTTACTAGACGGCTGGTACGATAGCCAGCCATTTCGTAATCTAAGGATGCATAGCCTTTTGTACTTGATTTCAATTTATCGAAAAAGTCAAACACGATTTCAGATAACGGAATTTCATAAACTACGTTTACACGATAATCGTCTAAGTAATCCATTGTAATGAATTCGCCACGTTTACGTTGTGATAATTCCATTACTGCTCCTACATAATCGTTTGGCACCATGATTTGCGCTTTAACATAAGGTTCTTCCACAGATTCAATCGTTACTGGTTCTGGAAATTCAGCTGGGTTGTCAACAACAACGGTTGTTCCGTCAGTTTTATTAACGTGATAGATTACGGACGGTGCTGTTGTAATTAACTCTAAATTAAATTCTCGTTCCAAACGTTCCTGAACAACATCCATGTGCAGCAAACCTAAGAAACCACAACGGAAACCAAACCCTAAAGCTTGCGATGTTTCTGGTTCAAATTGTAACGCCGCATCATTTAATTGTAATTTTTCTAATGCTTCCCGTAAATCATTGTAGCGCGACGTATCAATTGGATATAAGCCACAATAAACCATTGGATTCATTTTGCGATAGCCTGGTAGTGCTTCTGCTGCTGGATTGTCGGCCAAAGTCACTGTATCCCCGACCCGTGTATCTTGAACCGTTTTAATGCTAGCGGTGATATAGCCCACATCACCAACCATTAAATAATCACGAGCGATTGGTTTCGGTGAAAAAACGCCGACTTCTGTTACATCAAACGTTTTACCGTTACTCATCATTTGGATTTTATCCCCAGGACGAACGACACCGTCAATTACACGGATGTTTAAAACGACCCCCCGATAACTATCGTAAATAGAGTCAAAAATCAAAGCCTTTAAAGGAGCCTCAATATCGCCTGATGGAGCTGGTACATACTCCACCACTTGTTCTAAAATATCTTCAATCCCAATCCCTGCTTTTGCACTTGCTAAAACAGCTTCCGATGCATCAATTCCAATTACGTCTTCAATCTCTGTCCGAACACGCTCTGGATCAGCGGCGGGTAAATCAATTTTATTAATAACAGGTAAAATTTCTAAGTCATTATCCAATGCCAAATAGACATTTGCTAGCGTTTGCGCTTCAATTCCTTGCGCCGCATCAACAACTAGAACAGCCCCTTCACAAGCTGCCAAGCTACGAGAAACTTCGTAGGTGAAATCGACGTGCCCTGGTGTGTCAATCAAATGGAAAGTATAGGTTTCACCATCTTTGGCTGTATAGTTTAATTCAATTGCGTTTAATTTGATGGTAATGCCGCGTTCTCTCTCTAAATCCATTGAATCAAGTAATTGATCTTGCATTTCTCGACTGCTAACTGTATTTGTTTTTTCCAAAATCCGGTCGGCTAAAGTTGACTTCCCATGGTCAATGTGGGCAATGATCGAGAAATTACGAATTTTCTCTTGTCTTGCTTTCATTTCTTTATTGTTCATTTTTTGCCTCATTTCTTTTAAGAAAAGCTAGCTCCCTGCTAGCTTCATCAATCAATTGTTATATTTTAGTTGCCTTTTTTATCAAATTATCATGTTTAAAGGTCTAGGATAATCAGCACTTTTCATTATACCAATTTTTGAAGAAGATTTAAAGCACTTCCCTTTTATTCTTTTGGTTTCGAAAGGCTAACAGAGTTTCGAAAAATTTGGTATACTAAAAACAGTAAATTTATTGGAGATGGAAAAATGGATGAACAAGAATTTCGAAAGCAACTGACCTTAAAGCCTGTTGAGGAAGAACACATTGATCAATTTAATGAACTTCTTTCCTATGTTTTTCAAGTGACTGAAGCAGATATTGAAGAAAGTGGTTTTGAAAACAAACGCGCATTTATCAAATCAAAACAACCGATTTTAGAACTTTCAAAAGTATTTGGCTGGTTTCACGAAAATCAATTAATTTCACAAATTGCTATCTATCCATGCGAAGTCAATATCCATGGCGCTTTGTATAAAATGGGCGGCGTTACTGGTGTCGGTACCTATCCTGAATATGCCAACCACGGCTTAATGAAAGACTTGATTCAAACAGCATTAGAAGAAATGCGCCAAGATAAACAGTGGATTTCTTATCTTTTCCCTTACAACATCCCTTATTACCGACGTAAAGGTTGGGAAATTATGTCCGACAAGTTATCTTTTAAAATTCGGGATACGCAATTACCAAAAACCGTTCCTGTTCCAGGAATGATTGAACGGTTAGCTGTCGATCACCCAGATGTCTTTGATGTCTATGCGCGATTCGCTCGTCAAAATCACGGCGCGCTCATTCGTAGTGCCTTCAACTGGGAAGAATATTGGCGTTTCGAAAACGAGGAAGAACGGACTGCTGCTGTCTATTATGGTGCCAATCAAGAACCTTTAGGAGTACTTTTCTATTGGGTGGCCGATGAGGTATTTCATATTAAGGAAATGTTTTACTTGAACCAAGAAGCCCGAAATGGCTTGTGGAATTTTATTACTGCGCATTTTTCGATGGTTTATTGGGTCAAGGGCGATATCTATAAAAACGAACCATTAGCCTTTCTTTTAGAAGACAGCCAAATTAAAGAAAGCATTGAGCCCTATTATATGGCGCGAATTGTTGATGTCAAAGCCTTTTTAGAAAACTTTCCTTTTGAAAGTACAGCTAAGCCATTCCATTTTGTCGTTAAAGATCCTGTTGCTGAGTGGAATAATGGTATTTTTGGCTTAATTTGGGATGAAAATGATCAAGTAACCATTACGGATGAACCTCTAGGCACCGCCGTTCACTTAGATATTCAAACACTAACTTGTTTAGTCATGAATTACCGACGCCCTTCGTACTTACATCGAATTGAGCGCATTGATACAGATAAAGAAACTTTAAATTCTTTGGAACGGATTTTTCCTGACCAAGAAGCTTATTTTAGTGATTATTTCTAAACCCTTGGATTGGAGACAGACAAATGACAAAAATTTATTTTGCAGGACCTTTATTTTCGCAAGCTGACTTACGTTATAATGCCTATTTAGTCGAACAAATTCGACAATTGGATAAAACAATCGATCTTTATTTACCACAAGAAAATGCGGCGATTAACGACAAATCTGCTTATGCCGATAGCAAAATGATTGCCTTAGCAGATACAGAAAACGTCCTTGCTAGCGACTTATTGGTTGCTTTATTAGACGGACCAACCATTGATGCGGGCGTAGCTTCAGAAATTGGTGTTGCTTATGCCAAAGGAATCCCGGTGGTTGCCCTTTACACAGACAGCCGCCAACAAGGTGCTGATAATCACCAAAAGCTTGATGCTTTGAACGAAGTCGCTGAAAATCAATTCCATTATTTAAACCTTTACACAGTTGGTTTGATTAAATTGAATGGTCGGGTTGTTTCTTCAGAAGAGGATTTGTTGGAAGAAATTAAGCAACGATTGTCATAATAAAAAAGAACGAGCGAATTCGCTCGTTCTTTTTTTATACTTCTTCTATTGGTTCATTTTCAAAAACTAATTGATTGTCTAATAGACTAATCGTGACTTTTGTTTTTGGCATTACTCGACCAGAAACAATTTCTTTTGCTAATGGTGTTTCGACTTCACGAGTAATGAAACGTTTTAACGGACGAGCTCCATAAGCTGGCTCATACCCATTTTCAGCAATCCATGTTTTAGCTTCATCAGTGATTTCCAACACAATTTCTTGTTGCTCTAAACGATGAGCAAGTTGTGCGGTCATTTTACCAATGATTCCTTTCACATTATCCAAGCTCAATGGTGTGAATAAAATGGTATCATCAATTCTGTTTAAGAACTCTGGTTTAAAGTGTCCTTTTAGAATATTCATGACTTGATTTTCAACTTCTTCTGGAATTGTTCCTTCAGGTGTCACACCTTCCAATAAAAGCTGAGAGCCGATGTTACTTGTCATAATTAAAACCGTATTTTTAAAATCAACGACTCGACCTTTAGAATCTGTCAAACGACCATCATCTAAAACTTGTAATAAGATATTAAAGACATCTGGGTGCGCTTTTTCAATTTCGTCTAATAAGACAATTGTATAAGGGTTTCGACGAACAGCTTCCGTTAACTGGCCACCTTCTTCATAACCAACATAGCCTGGAGGGGCACCAACCAAACGAGACACGGCATGTTTTTCCATGTATTCACTCATGTCAATCCGTACCATATGATCTTCAGAATCAAACAAATCTTCAGCTAAAGCTTTAGCAAGTTCTGTTTTACCAACACCAGTTGGTCCTAGGAAAAGGAACGAACCGAGTGGGCGATTTGGATCTTGTAAGCCTGCTCTTGAACGAATCACCGCATCACTAACAGCATCGACGGCTTCATCTTGACCAATCACACGTTTGTGTAATGTTTCATTCAGTTTCATTAATTTTTCTCGTTCGCCTTCAACTAATTTTGTCACAGGAATGCCGGTTAAACGACCGACCACTTGCGCAATTTCGTTTTCAGTAACCGATTCTTGTACCATTTTGACGTTATCTTTAGCGTTCTTTTCTTCCAATTCTTTCAATTCATGTTCTAATTGTGGAATTGTTCCATGACGCAAAACAGCAGCTCGTTCTAAATCATAATTATTTTCAGCATCTTCTAATTCGTGTTTTGCTTTATCAATCTCTGCACGTTTGTTGGAAACCGCATTAACTTCTTCTTTTTCCGTTTCCCATTGCATTTTCATTGAGTTGGCTTCTTCACGCAAATCTGCTAATTCTTCTTGCAAGTTGGCTAACCGTTTTTTACTTGCATCATCTGATTCTTTTTTCAAGGCCGCTTCTTCAATTTCTAGTTGCATTAACCGACGTGTTACTTGATCGAGCTCTGTTGGCATCGAATTCATTTCCACTCGAATCGTTGCGCTTGCTTCATCGACTAAGTCAATCGCTTTATCTGGTAAGAAACGATCAGTAATATAGCGATCGGATAAAGTAGCGGCAGCAACTAAAGCATTGTCATGAATATTCACGCCGTGGTGAATTTCAAATCGTTCTTTTAAGCCACGCAAAATAGAAATTGTATCTTCTACTGTTGGTTCTTTGACTAATACTTTTTGGAAACGACGTTCTAAGGCTTTATCTTTTTCCATATATTGGCGATATTCATCAAGCGTTGTGGCACCGATTAAATGCAATTCACCACGTGCTAGCATCGGTTTTAATAAATTCCCGGCGTCCATACTGCCTTCAGTTTTACCAGCTCCGACGATATTATGAATTTCATCAATGAATAAAATGATTTTGCCATCACTTTTTTTCACTTCTTTTAAAACAGCTTTTAACCGTTCTTCAAATTCGCCACGGAATTTTGCTCCCGCAATTAAGGCACCCATATCTAAAGAAAAAATGGTTTTATCTTTTAAGTTTTCGGGAACATCTTTACGAACGATTCGTTGTGCTAATCCTTCAACAATCGCTGTTTTACCAACACCTGGTTCACCAATTAAGACTGGATTATTTTTAGTTTTTCTTGATAAAATCCGAATAACGTCACGAATTTCTTCGTCACGACCAATGATTGGATCTTGTTTTCCTGCTTTTACTTGTTGTACTAAGTCAACACCGTATTTTTCTAGTGCTTTATATTGTTCTTCCTGGTTTTGAGAAGTCACACGATCTCCTCCTCTCATCTCTTCAATATTTTTTCTTAACTCTTTTTCCGTAATGCCTTGTTGCATTAAATATTTTGTTAAACGATAATTTTTCAATTTCATTAAAGCTAAAAGTACAATTTCGGTTGATAAAAATTCATCTTGGAATTCTTCTCGAAGTGAATCAGCTTCTTGCAATAAATGGAACAAATTTTGACTTAAATTTTGACCATATTGCACATTACCGCCCGCCACACTTGGATATTCATCTAACGCGTTATCTACTTCTCGTTCAAATGCGTCAACATCTAAACCAGCATCTGTGTAAAAATTACGTCCAAAATGGTTTGGTTGAAGAAAAATTTTCCATAAATGTGCGATATCAATTTCTTGATGTTGCCGTGTCACCGCAACTTTTTGAGCTTCAGCAATCGCCTCTTGAAGCGTGGTTGTCATTTTTTCAATATTCATAAACGATCCCTCCCGTTTATTATTTTGTCTTTTTTATTTTAACATTCTTTACAATTATTATTATCCGACTTTTGATGGATTTCTTCAAAAGTTAAGGTATTCGTAAACCTTATAAATTTATTATACCCCATTGGTCAGTAAAGGTCAATAAATAAATTGACCTTTTTTGACCTTTTTTGATAAAAAAAACCTAAAACAACTAAATATCACTGTTTTAGGGCTTTTTTCGCAATCACAACTAGTTTGACCAACTCTTTATTGCTTTGATTTATTAAAAATAAAGTTTTAACGTAAGATACTTTTTATCGGCATAGCTAACCAAAATAGCCAAACTGGTTATCGCTAAAAATAATTCGTACTCATAACCACTAAAACCACTTGCCAAACCAAAAGAAAAAATAGCTCCGACTAAAACTGCTATGAATCCTACTGATACCAAAGGAATTAAAAAGCCAATAATCATAAATAATCCACCAATTAATTCAATTGCTGCTACACCATAAACAAAAAGACTTGGCAAACCAATACTAGCAAAAAACGCTAAAGTATCTTCCAATGACGTTACTTTCATCACTCCATGAATTAGCATCGTCACCCCTAGCCAAATTCTAATCACTTGAATGCCTCGCTGTTGTTTATCCATACTTCTCCTCCTTTGTTTGCATTAAATAGTTAATGTAACCATTTAAGTTACATTATAAAGGATAAATCGAAAAAAGTATAGAAAAAAACAAACGTATTTAACAATACGTTTGTTTTTTAATCCTTCAGTTTATAACATTATAAGAGAAAAGCGAGAAGAATCATCCTTCTTCTCGCTTTCTTGTTATCCTAAACCAACACGTTCAAAAATCGTGTCAACATTTTTTAAATGATAATGGTAATCAAAGGCATCATCTAGCTCTTCTTTTGATAAGACAGATGTAATTTTTTCATCCGCATCTAGCAACGGACGGAACGCCGTTTGATGATCCCATGCGTAAGCTGTTTTTGGTTGGACCAGATCATACGCTTCTTCACGTGTCATGCCATGGTCAATCAATTTTAACAAGACACGTTGGCTATAAATTAGTCCATAGGTCGCATCCATGTTACGCTTCATATTTTCTGGGAAGACCGTTAAGTTTTTGACAATATTACCAAAACGATTCAACATGTAATTTAGCAAAATCGTCGTATCGGGAATAATAATCCGTTCAGCAGACGAGTGAGAAATATCTCGTTCATGCCATAAACTCACATTTTCAAAGGCAGTAATGACATGACCACGAATCACACGTGCCAAACCAGTCATATTTTCAGAACCAATTGGATTCCGTTTATGCGGCATTGCCGAAGATCCTTTTTGTCCTTTTGCAAAAAATTCTTCTACTTCACGTGTTTCTGATTTTTGTAGACCACGAATTTCTGTTGCAAATTTTTCAATACTTGTCGCAATTAATGCCATGGCAGAAACATATTCTGCATGTAAATCACGTGGTAAAACTTGTGTCGAAATCTCTTGAGCACGGATCCCCAAATGTTCGCAAACATATTCTTCAACAAATGGTGAAATATTGGCAAAGGTACCTACGGCTCCACTGATTTTACCCGCTTCGACACCTTTGGCTGCATGTTCAAAACGTTCAATGTTGCGTTTCATTTCAGAATACCACAACGCTAATTTCAAACCAAATGTAGTCGGTTCTGCATGAACGCCATGCGTTCTTCCCATCATGACCGTATGTTTATACTCTTTGGCTTTGGCTCCGACAATCTCCGTAAATGTTTGTAAATCTTTCCGTAAAATATCATTCGCCTGTTTCAATAGATAACCATAGGCAGTATCCACAACATCTGTGCTGGTTAACCCATAGTGTACCCATTTTCGCTCTTCACCAAGCGTTTCTGAAACGGCACGAGTAAAAGCGACAACATCATGACGTGTTTCTGCTTCAATTTCTAAAATACGTGCAACATCAAATGATGCATTTTCTCGGATTTTTTGTACATCTTCTTTAGGAATCTCGCCAAGTTCTGCCCAAGCTTCATCCGCCAAAATTTCAACTTCTAGCCATGCCTTGTAGCGGTTCTCATCTGTCCAAATTGCGCCCATTTCGGGTCTTGTATAACGATCAATCATTGTGCCTTATCCCCTCTTTACTCCTCAATTTTTGAAAAATAATTACGACCAAATCTTTGTTTCTTTAATTTCTTCCAGTGTTTCATCGATTTCTTTGGTTAATATAGTAATATGCCCCATCGCTCGTTGCGCTTTTGCTTCACTATGGCCATAATAGTGGAAATGCCAATCTGGATGTTCATTAATAATGTCCATCGTTTCATAGGCTTCATTCCCAAGCACATTGACCGTAACCGCTTCTGACAACAGTTGAATCGTTGGCATTGGCCAATTACATAAACCACGAATATGCGTATCATATTGGCTAAAAGAACAAGCATCTATTGAAAAATTCCCAGCATCTTCTGGACGAGGTAAAATTTTATTTACATAAATCCCGCCTGTTTCTGTATAAAACATTTCAATTGAAAGGGTGCCGACTAAACCAACTGCTTTAGCAATCACCTTAGCAATTCGTTGCAACTCGCCACTGACTTCGTCATCAATTCGGGCTGGCGCAATCGTTTCATGTAGCTTACGCTCTTTTTTAATTGTTTCCACAACTGGAAATGTCGCAAATTCGCCACGACCATTACCAGAAATCAGAACAGATAATTCTTTTTCGTAAGGAATCCAAGCTTCCAAGACACAGGTTCCTTCTCTCAGAAGATTCATGGATGGCGCTAAGTCTGAAGTACTATGTAGTACATAACGACCTTCCCCTCGCGTATTCTTCAAGATACACGGATAACCAATGCCATCAATTGCTTCTTGAATATCAGTCGGACTAACAATCGTTGCATAAGGTGCAATCACAATATTATTATCTTCCAAGAAACTTTTTTCCATTAAGCGATCTTGCGTAATCGCTAAAATGTCTGTTCCTTGTGGTATATTCGCTAAATGTTGAATCGCTGTTAACGCATCAACATCTGCATGTTCAAATTCATACGTAATCACTTGGGCACGTTTTGCCAATTTCTCTAACGCTTCAGGATCATTATATGCTCCTAATAATTGCCAATCGGCAACTTGTGCAGCAGGACAATCAATTTGTGGATCTAGCACACCCACTCGAAACCCCATTTCTCTTGCACTAAGGGCCATCATTTTTGCTAAATGTCCGCCACCAATGATACCAATCACTTGACCAGGTAATAGTGGTTTATCCAAGTTCATCACAACTTTCCATCACAGTTTTATCCTTAAAATCCTTCTGCGGTTTCTCGTCGCAGTCTAGCCTTTAAGAGTGCTCTTTTTACATGATACAAGGAAAAAGGCTCAACTTCAAGTGCCAGCAGTGTTTCCCTTAGGTTTTCTCATCAGAATTTATTAACATACTTTAGGATAAAACAGCGGTAACTTACTACTCGTCTCTTTGTAACCAAGCTTTTTTCTCTTTTTCTCTTCAGATTGATGAAAACATTAAATTTTTCTAAACGATGATGAGGTCAAAAAAGTATGAAAGAAAAGCCACCTGACCTTATCTATCATACTTTTTTGAAACTATTCGTTACTTTCTGAGGTTTCTTTTAAACCATTGAATAAAAGATTTAAAATAATTGCGGTAATGCTGCTCATGACAATTCCATTACCAGTAAACATGCTAACAGTTTCTGGTACTTTATTAAAGAGCGTCGGCATAATATTAAAGCCTAAACCAAAGCCAATTGAGATGGCAATAATTAATAAATTTTTGTCATTTGAGTAGTCAACTTTTGACAACATGCGCATTCCTTGGACAGCCACCATTCCAAACATAACCAGCATTCCGCCGCCTAAAACTGGCTCTGGGATAATTTGGGCCATCGCACCAATTTTTGGTAATAAGCCTAAAATAATTAAGAAAAAAGCAGAAAAATAAATTGGTCGACGTGTTTTGATCCCAGATAATTGAACTAACCCGACATTTTGAGAGAAACCTGTATAAGGAAACGTATTAAAAATCCCCCCTAAAATGACGGCTAAACCTTCTGCATGATACCCACGACGTAAATCATCTTCGCCAATTTTCTTCCCTGTAATATCTCCTAAGGCAAAATAAACACCTGTTGATTCAACCATACTAACAATTGAAATAATAATCATCAACACAATAGAAGAAAGATCAAACGTTGGTTTGCCAAAATAAAATGGCTGTGGAAAATGAAACCACGTAGCTTGACCAACAGGAGATAAATCCACTAATCCCAGAAACGCAGCTAAAATTGTGCCGCCGACTAGGCCGATTAACACGGCAATTGACTTGATAAAGCCACGTCCCCAAACTTGCACAACAATGATTAAGGCAATTGTTACAAATGCGAGGAGCAAGTTTTTAGGATCACCAAAACTTTTGTCCGTTGCTAAGCCGCCACCCATTTTTTCAACAGCAACAGGAATTAAGGTCAAACCAATAACTGTAATGACTGTGCCGGTGACTAAAGGCGGAAATAGACGTTTAATTTTTGAGAAAAATCCTGCAATAAGAACGACAAAAATGCCCGAAGCAATAATTGAACCGTAAATTGCACCAACCCCTTTGTTCGTACCAATCATGATTAAAGGTGCAACTGCTTGAATGGCACAACCTAAAACGACTGGCAAGCCAATCCCAAAAAACTTATTCACCGTTAATTGTAAAAGTGTCGCAACGCCGCACATAAAAATATCGATTGAAATCAAATACGTCATTTGTTGCGAATCAAAATTCAAGCCGGTTCCGATTAATAAAGGTACGGCAACTGCTCCAGCATACATCGCTAATAAATGTTGCAATCCTAAAACGGCGGCTTTCCCATTTGGTGTTTCCGTCTGTTGTGGTGTATTCAATTGTTTTGTTTCCAAGATTATGCATCCTCCTCTAAAAACGTCACCGTTCCTTCACTTAATGAAGCAATACGTGCTAAAGAGACTACATTTAAGCCCATGTCTTCTAATAACTGACGACCATCTTGGAATGATTTTTCAATTACGATACCAATTCCTTCAACCTTTGCACCAGCCTGTTGGCATAATTCTACCAATCCTTTGGCAGCTTGTCCGTTAGCTAAAAAGTCATCAATAATCAACACTTTATCAGCATCAGATAAAAATTTTCTTGAAATGGAAATTTGACTTGTCACTTGTTTTGTAAATGAATAAACTGAAGCCGTTAAAAGCTCTTCATCCATGGTTAAACTTTTTGCCTTACGAGCGAAGATCATTGGCACGCCTAATTTTTGCGCTGCGTATAAGGCAGGAGCGATTCCTGATGCTTCAATTGTAATTACTTTGGTAATGCCTGCTTCTGCGAAAACCTCAGCAAAACGATTACCCATAGCCTCCATTAATTCTGGATCCACTTGGTGCGTAATAAAACTATCTACTTTTAAAACACCTTCACCTAATACACGGCCATCATTTTTAATACGTTCGACTAATTCCTTCACAATATGAACTCCTTTACTTATTTTTCGATAGATGCTTTGTTCTCATCCTGAGGAAAGGACGGTTCGTTAAAAACGAACGAAATAAAACAAAGTGCTATTTATATTCGTGTTCTAACAAAAGAAAAAAGCCCATTTTGCCAAAGCAAAAAAGGGCTATCCGCTCTTCTTCACTTATAGACCAGCATTTACGGTGCTGGGTAGAGACGGTCAACCGTATTTTGACCTTATACAAGCTTCTATGTTTCTCTAGGATAGTACAAAAATCTCTAACTTTCAATGGTTTAACAACTTTTTTTCATTAGAATTTTCAAATAATTGGTTCATTCTTCCATTGTTCCGTAAAAGCGAACATTAAATAGCCAAAAACGCTTTGGCAGGATCGGCTGCCAAAGCGTTTTTTATTCTTCATCGGTTGCTTTTTCTTGTTCACGATATTTTTTCATTTTTTTGCTGAATAATTCACCGTTACTAGGGGGCGTATATGTAATAGCATTCGCTCCGGCGATAATGGTTTCATGGATACTCGATTCAGTTGGTCCTCCTGTTGCAATAATCGGTAATTCTGGATACTTACCACGGAAATAGCGTACGGTGGCTGCAGTGTCTTTTCCTGCACTGATATTAATCATATCCACGCCAGCCGCAAGTTTTTCATCAATTGGCGTATGAATAGAAGTTACTGTGCTGATAATAGGAATATCGATTGCTTCATCCACCATTTTAATTGTTTCAATTGGTGTAGGACCATTCAAAACGACACCCATTGAGCCTTGTGCTTCTGCAAATAAACTCATATAAGCAGAACGCATGCCTTGCGTTAAACCGCCGCCGACTCCTGAAAAGACAGGAATATCCGCTGCTTCAATAATGCCTTTTGTAATCGCTGGATGCGGTGTAAAAGGATATACAGCAATCACTGCCTGTGCATCCGTATTGCGGATAATCGCAATATCTGTCGTAAAAATAATTGATTTTATTTTACGGCCAAAAATTTTAATGCCACTGGCTTGCCGAATAATCTCTGGCATTTTTACAATATCTTGTTTCAGCGGCGTCATAATTTCTGGAATCCACTTTTCGCTCATTGTCATCATTCCTCCATGCTTAACGGTCGTATTTATTTAAATTGTATTCTTCAATTACATGAATGATCTTATCAGCGTATGTAGGATCCGTTGCGTATCCAGCATCTTGAAGCGCTTGTGCAGCCTCTTTATAATTTTTGGCTAACAAGACTTTTTCATATAAATTTGGATCCCAATCGACCCCATCAACAAATAACTTGGTATGATCTCGCATGGATTCTTCCCAATTGTCATAAACTCGAAAATCACCCTGAATCGTAATCCAGACCTCATTGACATACTCTTTTGTTTCTAAATTGACTTTTGGTTGATTCCCATATGCTTTAATCCCAAAAAGATTGTTATATTTCGATGCTAATTGACTTTGTCCAAAATTTGATTCTAAAACTGCTTGCCCCATAATAATACTTGGTAATACCCCGTAAGATTCTTGTAATTCACGTGCATACGGTGTGATTTCAGCAACAAATTCTTCTTTTGAGATGTTTTCATTTTGGCGATTGACTGACTCGCTTTGTCCCTTATCTGAATCAGAAAGGACAGATAACGAAAAGACAAAGGCCAAACCGACGACAACTACGCCTAAGAATAACTTTGGCAAATTCAGCTGCTTTTTTCTTTTTTTCTGATAGTTGCTCACTTCATTAATTCCCCACTTCATCTTTTATTTTCCGATAAAATGTTTCACTATCTTTCACTTTCGTGATTGATTTCATTTGTTACTATAACCGAATAATTGTATCATTTTCACAGAAAATTATCAACTTTCATCACTGCTTACGCTCGTGATTTCAGTACTTGATTCAGTGGTAGCAGTTGAAGAAACTGTACTACTTTCAGAAATTTTAGTGGATGATTTCACTGTTGTTTCAGTTGATGTGTGAACAGATTCTTCAACTGGCTTTTTGCCAAAAAAGACAAAAATTACCGCACCAAACATAATAATCACAGATAAAATCCCAGCAATTGTGTATTTCAAAAGACCATCCTTCCTATTCGTTATTCACCTACGTAAGTATCCATCAGATTTTCATTGACCCAATCTAATAATTCAACTTTTGAACCTTCCAATTGTCGTTGAATCGTAGCTGGTAACCGGAATGTAATAATATCATCAAAACCCCATTCACCATAGGCCAGCGTCACTTTCAAATCAATATAACCAGCAGCAATTTCTTGTTCTTGTTTATTGTTAGGAATTAATTCTACAACGCCCAAATCAGATTGTAACCATTTTTTGGCAATTGTTGTTTTTAACCGTTTATATTCCGAAACAGCTAGGTTACGTTTTTCCGGAAATAAGATGGTTTGGCGGAGTATTTTTTGAGTCAGCATCCACTCATAATCCGTAAACAAATTCTTAATTTTTTGCATGACTTCATTGTCCAAACCAAATTGGCCTTCTTTCCAAGCTTGCCAATCGGCTGCTTGAATTTGATAAGCGGAGTAAAAATTTTCTTCTGTTTGGTACTGTTCAATAATTGCGTCAACAATAATATCTACATAAACTTGATGCATAATCATTCGCCTCCATTTTCTATTTTACTGAAATTCTCTAAAAAAAGCATCTTTTTATCTCTGGATTTTATCATATTTACAAAATTGTCCTTGTTTTCTAATTTCTCTTGCTTACAGTATAATAAATAATGAAGAAGATTTGAAGAAATTGCATAGATTAGGAGGACTTCTTTTGACAAAAAAATTATATCAATGGGGCATCGTAGGATTAGGTGGGATTGCCCACGAATTTGCTTCAACGTTTAAACAAGAAACTAGCCAACTTGCAGCTGTTGCTTCACGGACATTGTCTAAAGCAGAACAATTTGCCGCTGATTATTCAATCCCTAAAGCCTATGGTTCTTATGAAGAATTGCTAGCAGATGAAACAATCGATGTTGTTTATATAGCAGTGCCAAACAAACAACATGCTGAACACATTTTAAAAGCGCTCCAGGCCGGAAAACATGTGTTGTGTGAAAAAGCTATTACGATGAACGCGGCAGAATTAAAACAAGCCTTGGCAGTTGCAGAAAAAAATGACCTTATTTTAGCAGAAGCCATGACTATTTTTAACATGCCACTATACGACGAATTACGTCGCTTGATGGATGCTGGCAAATTTGGTCAGTTAAAAATGATTCAAGCACCATTTGGAAGTTACAAAGAACCCGATCCTAAAAATCGCTTTTTTAATCCTGACTTAGCAGGCGGCGCATTGTTAGATATTGGTACTTATGCGGTTTCGTTTGCTCGTTGGTTTCTCAGCTCACAGCCAGACGTTTTAGCTTCTAGCATGGTTCCCTTCTCTACTGGCGTTGATGAACAATCGGTGACATTGCTTCGGAATAAAGAAAATGAGTTGGCTACTATTTCATTAACATTCCAAGCAAAAATGCCAAAGCAAGGAATTGTTGCTTTTGAAGATGCCTATATTACCATTACAGATTATCCACGCGCAGATGAAGCGATTGTTCACTACAACGACGGTACGGTTGAGACCATCGTTTCTGGGTACTCAGCTGAAGCCATGAATTACGAAATCTACAATATGGTTGAAGCAATCAAAGGTACACAACCCAATCGCTCCTTATTTTTCACGACAGAAGTCATTGATATTTTGGACCAGATGCAAAAATTATGGCAGAATTAAAAAAAAGAACTTCGGCTTTTGCTGAATGTAGTGCGCCCCCAAAGTTAGACCAAAAAATCTAACTTTGGAGGCGTATTTAAATTGGCAAAATACGATTATGCATTCAAGAAAAAAGTAGTAGAAGCTTACCAAAATGGCGCAGGAGGTTATCGAATACTAGCGAATCAATTTGATATTGCTTCACTTTCGACTGTTCGTAAATGGGTTAAAACAGTCGAGAAATTTGGATTTAACGCACTTCATCGAAGAGTAAATTACCAACATTACTCTTCCAAATTCAAGCGGGATGTCATACACTATTATTTAACGAGTGGTGACTCTTATCTGACTGTCGCATTGAAATATGGTCTGCCAAACGATACCTTAGTCTTGGCTTGGCACCAGAAATTTCTAGAAACAGGCATAGAAGGGCTTTCACCAAAACAGAAAGGAAGACCTTCTATGTCAAAGAAAAAGAAACCCGTTCAGGTGAAAAAAACACGAACACGTGAACAAGAATTAGAACATGAAAATGAACTATTGCGAGCGGAACTAGCCTTCATAAAAAAGCTCCGCGCTTTAGGAATGAATATCCCGGAACGACTCAAGAACGAGATGCCCGAATCATCCACGAACTCCGAAAAAAATTCCGATTAACAATCTTACTGGAAGCAACCAAATTTCCTAAAGCGACGTATATGTATTGGCAAAAGCGATTTGAGCGAAAAAATCCCAATCAAAAATTAGAAGCCCTGATTAAGAAAATTTTTGACGAAAACAAAGGAAACTATGGCTATCGCCGTATTCAATTAGCTTTAAAAGAACAAGGATTGAACGTAAACCATAAAAAAATTCGTCGTCTTATGCGTAAACTTGGCCTAAAAGGGACAAAATTTATTCGTAAATCAAGAAAATATAATTCCTACAAAGGAACCGTTGGCTATGGCGAAAAAAACCGTCTACATCGTCGTTTCTACACTTCAGTACCCCATCAAAAGCTAACAACAGATACCTCTGAATTTAAGTATTATGAACGTGATCAAAGTGGAAAGATTCAAATAAAAAAACTCTATTTAGATCCTTTTCTTGATTTATTTAATGGTGAAATCTTGTCTTACCGTATTTCTAAACAGCCGAATGCCAAAGCAATTCTTGAGGCACAAAAAGAAGCCATTGATAAAACGCAAGATTGTCCATATCGGCGCACTTTTCATTCTGACCAAGGTTGGGGGTACCAAATGAAGCAGTACAAAAAGCAATTAACCAGTCACCAGATCTTTCAAAGTATGTCTCGAAAAGGCAATTGTTTTGATAATTCTCCTATGGAGAATTTCTTTGGTTTACTAAAACAAGAAACCTACCATGGCATTATTTATTCTAGTTTCGAAGAACTAGAACAAGCAATTGAGGAATGGATTGATTATTATAATCATCAACGAATAAAGACAAAACTAGGGTGCAGTCCCGTTCAATTCCGTAAACGGTTCGTCGCATAAAAATACCGACCAGATTTCTCCAGTCGGTATTCGGTCTAACTTTCGGGTCTCACTACAGAAGTTCTCTTTTTTATTTGTTCTCTATGGATAAATACGGTTTAACATACGTGGGAATGGAATCGCTTCACGAATGTGTTCATTACCAGTAATGAACGTAACAGCACGTTCTAAACCTAATCCGAAGCCAGAATGTGGCACAGAACCGTATTTACGTAAATCTAAATACCAGCTGTACTCTTCTTCTGATAAGCCAAACTCAGCTACTTTTTCTTTCAAATAATCATAATCAGTTGCACGCTCTGAACCACCGATAATTTCACCATAACCTTCTGGTGCAATTAAATCGGCACAAATTACAACATCTTCACGTGTTGGATGTGGTTTCATATAGAAGGCTTTAATTGCTTTTGGATAATTTAAAATGAATGTTGGAACGCCATAGTAATTTGAAATAAAGGTTTCATGTGGGCTACCAAAGTCTTCGCCCCATTCAATGTGATCATAATCATTGTTTGCTTCTTCTTTTTGTAATAACTCAATCGCATCATCGTAAGTAATACGTTTGAATGGTTCCAAAACATATTTCTCTAGTAACGCTGTATCACGTTCTAAAACATCCAATGGATATTGTTGATTTTTCAATACCGATTTAATTAAATGTTTTACATAGGCTTCTTGAATATCTAGTGATTCTTCATGAGTTGTGTATGCCATTTCTGGTTCAATCATCCAGAATTCCGTTAAGTGACGACGAGTTTTGGATTTTTCCGCGCGGAAGGTTGGTCCAAAAGTAAAGACTTTTCCAAATGCCATCGCACCAGCTTCTGCATATAATTGTCCTGTTTGTGATAAGAATGCTGGTTGTCCGAAGTAATCTGTTTCAAATAATTCTGTTGTGCCTTCTGGTGCTGAGCCTGTTAAAATTGGGCTATCAATTTTAATGAATCCTTGTTCGTTAAAGAACTCGTAAGTAGCACGAATAATTTCGTTACGAACTAACATGATCGCATGTTGTTTGCTTGAACGTAACCATAAATGACGATGATCCATTAAGAAATCTGTGCCGTGTTCTTTCGGCGTAATTGGGTAATCTTCTGAAGCGCCAACGACTTCTAAATCAGTGATATCCATTTCATAGCCGAATTTAGAACGGCTATCTTCTTTGATAACACCAGTAACCATGACTGATGTTTCTTGTGATAAATGTTTAATTTCTTGGAATTTTTCTGTACCAGCTTCTTCACCAAAGGCTTCAATGAAGTTTGGTTTGAACACGACACCTTGGAAAAAGGCTGTCCCGTCACGTAATTGTAAAAAGGCAATTTTTCCGCTTGAGCGTTTGTTAGCAATCCAAGCACCAATTTTTACTGTTTCTCCAACATGTTTGTTTGAATCAATAATTTGAATTTGTTCCACGTTTGTCTCTCCGTTCATTTCTTAGTTTATTCTTTTAGGCGTTGTGCTGAATTCGTTTCTTTTCTATAAAGTCGTTCATTCGCTCAATCGCTTTTTCTAACGTCATTAAATCTGTCGCATAGCTCATCCGCACATGTTCTGGTGCACCAAATCCCTCTCCCGTTACCAGAGCAACATGCGCTTCTTGTAATAAATCTTCCACCCAGTTAGTCACGTTATCATACCCACAAATTTCTAACGTTTTTTTGACATTCGGGAATAGATAAAAGGCGCCTTCAGGTTTTATTAGCGAAACGCCTGGCAAAGCTGCTACTTTTGGATAGATATGATTTAGGCGTTTTTCAAAGGCCTGACGCATGTCTTCAACTGTCGACTGTTCACCTGTTAAAGCCTCAATTGCCGCATATTGGCTAACTGCGACTGGATTACTGGTGGATTGTGAAGCGAGTTGTGTCATTGCTTGAATAATTTTTTCATCCCCGACTGCAAAACCAATGCGCCAGCCTGTCATTGCATATGTTTTGGAAACACCATTAATAATGATTGTCTGTTGACGAATTGCTTCTGAGATGGTTGCAATTGGTGTGAACCGATGTCCATTGTACACCAAACGACCATAAATATCATCTGCAATAATGAGGATATTATGAGCAACTGCCCATTCACCAATTTGGCGTAATTCTTCTTCCGTATAAATAACACCAGTTGGGTTAGATGGTGAATTTAGAATGATTGCTTTTGTTTTGTCCGTTCGTACAGCTTCTAATTGTGCAACTGACACTTTAAATGATTGCTCTTGCGTGCTTGATACAAATACTGGCTTGCCTTCTGCTAACTTGACTTGTTCACCATAACTTACCCAATAAGGGACAGGGATAATCACTTCGTCCCCAACGTTCAAAATGGCTTGAAATAATAGATACAGCGCATATTTGGCACCATCTGTCACAATAACTTGCTTGGGTTGATAACGAAGTTGATATTCTCGTTCCACATAAGAAACAATCGCTTGCTTTAATTCAGGAATGCCGCCAGAAGGTGTGTAATAACTTGCTCTTCCATCCTCAATTGAAGCAATTGCTGCTTTTTGAATATTTTTCGGGGTTACAAAATCTGGTTCCCCAACCGTTAAGCTTAAAACATCTACACCTTTTGCTTTTAATGCTTTCGCTTTGGCGGCAGCTGCTAATGTAACAGAAGGAGTCAATTGCTGTGCTCGATTTGATACGTTCATACACCTTTCACTCCCACTTTCATCAAAACCTATCTAAATTAAATATCTTTGACAACGTTGATCTCTTCGCCTTTATCAAAGCTCATCAGATAATACGTCAGTACTCCTTGATCATTTTCGGTGACCACTTCCCATGCAGGGCGCTTATCATAAAGCCCTAACGTAGCTTTCATCACCGATTCATCGGGATGGGCTTTAGCAACAATGTCTGTTATTTGTTGTTCAGTTTGACCATCTTTTTGATTTAAGACCGTGACTTTTTCTCCCGATTTAGGGACAATCACGACAATCTCTGTGCCTTTATCATTTTTGCCGGTTAAAGTAAAATACGTATTTTTGCGTGTAAACCAGTAAAATTTATCAACTGTTTCTAAATTAGCAGAAGTTTTGGCAATTGCGGTTGCTTCTTTTTTGGCTTGAGCCATTGGTTGATTGGTTCGTACAAAAAAGATAATTATTGTTACAAGAATTGCTAAAAGGATTGCCAATAGGGTTAAAAGGATAGTAATCCGTTTCTTCTCTTTCTTTTCTTCTAATTCCTCCAAAAATCCTTCCATCCTCTCTAAACTTACTGGGTCTTATTATAGCAGAAAAATAGCGGCCTTTCACAAATATGACCTAAAAATAATCAATTATTTGTTTAAAAATTCCTTTAATTCTTCTAAAATTTCAGGCATGGGCGCTTCTTTTACTGAGAGTCCCTTGGGAAACGCTTTGATTAATCGTTTGCCATATTTTGCAGTGACTAAACGACGATCCAGAATCAGCAATGCCCCTCTGTCTTCTTCAGAACGGATTAAACGGCCCAGTGCTTGTCGCAAACGTAAGGCTGCTTTCGGTACCGCTTCTTGAGCAAATGGTTGTATCCCTTCTGCTTCTAAATACGCATATTTTGCTTGCACAAGTGGTCGTTTCGGGTTTTCAAAAGGTAAACGCGTGACTATCAATAACTGTAAAGCTGTTCCTGGTAAGTCCACACCTTCCCAAAAGCTATCGGCTCCTAGCAAGACATTTGGTTTTCCATTAGAGAACCGTTTAAGAATTTTTTCACGACTGCCGCTAATCCCTTGGGCGAGGACCTCTTGTCCTTTTTCCAATAATCTTGGCTGGACTTGATGATACACGGTGGACAATAATTCATGCGAAGTAAAAAGAACCAACATCGAACGTTCCTCTTGCGCCATCAATTTTTCAATGGTATCTGAAATGTATTGACCCATTTCATAGGAAGAGGCATTTTGAATGGCTACTGCTTCTTCCGGTACATAGACTCGCGCATTTTCTGCATAGTTATATGGCGTTGGCAGGGTTTTGAACGTCACCTCTGTTAAACCTAACCGTTGCGGTAAATACTTTTTATTGTTGCCAAACTTCAATGTGCCGCTTGTATAAATAATTCGTTCATACCGCGGATACCACTTTGTTTCAGGAAGCAAACTAGCTTCTAAGTCATGAATTTCAATCAAGCCATGGTCTTCATTTTGTGGTAAATATTCTTTTACCCAACGTGGACGCCAATCATCAAGATAAATAGTAAAACAGTGATGAATACGTTCAATTTCATCAAAAAATTGAAATAAGCGAACAAAAACGATGCGATCAGCCAAACTAAAGGTTTCCAACTGACTCATAATTGTTTGCTGTAACTTACTTTGAATAGTCAACAGCTCCTGCAGTAAAAGCTGGAGCGTTTGACTATGTTTTTCTCCCGCAGCAGATAAATAATCAATACGTTCTTTGGTTAAAAGTAACTCCTGATGGTCTATCCGCTTCTGCGTTTTACTAAATAAACGATGCAATTCAAAAAGAAAATCTTGCCATTCATCCACAAAATCCAGTAAACCTTGCTGATAAATTTTTACAAACCGCTGCTCTTCAGAAAACTGTTGAAAAATTTGCTGTAAAGCAACAAAAAGTTGTTCTTTTTCAATAAAATGCGTGACTTGTTTTTTTAGTATCACACTGTTTACTCGTTCGCTTGCCATCCGACTAGCGATGTCTGGTAAATGATGTGCTTCATCAATAATTAGCCACGGACTTTCAGGTAATAACGGTTGTTTTCTTAGCGACTCTTGCGCCAAAAATGCATGATTAACAATCAACACGTTACTTTGAGCGACTTTTTTATACAGATGTCTTAAAAAGTCAACTTCATAAAGTTCATCTTTTTTTGAAAGAAAATCCAATCCGCGATGTGTAACTTCTTTCCAGAATAAATGATTTAAATTCGTCAATTGTAGTTCATCTAAATCGCCCGTTTCTGTTTCTAGCAACCAGACGAGAACGCCCATTTGATAAAGAGCGTATTGTTTTTGCGGAGTTGGCTGATTCAACGTTGCCTTAAAGCGTTGTAAATCAAGATAGTGTCGATGGCTTTTAATAACAATGCCTCGTAATTTCCCTTGGCAGATTTGATTGGCTAATGGTAAATCTTTTTCCACTAATTGATTTTGTAAAACAATCGAAACTGTTGAAATGATGACTGGTTTTTCTGGCGTTGCTAAATAGCTCATCGGCAACAGATAGCCTAATGTTTTTCCCGTTCCAGTCGCCGCTTCAATAAATAAATCTTTTGTCGTTCCTTCTGTAAAATGATCATAGACTAAATTCATCATCCGACTCTGTTCCGCACGATAAGCGAAACGTTCGCCAAACAGTTTTTCTTTGGCTTTTTTAGTTTTGGGATACGTGCTAGTCTGATAGAACGTTTCTTCAAAAAGAGGAACTTCTTTTTTGCGTAAAGCAATGCCACTGACCACTTGATAAGCTGGATTTAATGGTGTGACTTGTTTTTTCATTTGTTCATACGTTTGTTGAATAAAAGTACTGGTTTCCCGCGCTGTCTGTTGACTTAATTCCGCAATTTTTTCCATAGTGACTAATGGTAAAGATTTCATTTTTTCTTGAATTAATAACAAAAGTTCGGCTGTAACCTGCGCATCACTATCTGCTTGATGGGGATTCTCATGAGACAAACCTAAGCTTTCCGACAAATCACTTAAACGGAAACTTTTTTCTGTCGGTAAAAAAATCTGTGCCAATTCCACTGTATCAATGGCTGGAATAGTAAGTGGCGGCGTGCCACACCGTACCAGTTCACGAGCTAAAAAATTATAATCAAAGTGGACGTTATGCGCCACAAAAATAGTATCTTCCAGATAATGATAAATTGTATGTGCTACATCTTCAAAATAAGGCGCTTTTTGAACTTGCGTATTACTAATCCCCGTTAAACTTTGAATTTGTTTTGGTACTACTTGATTGGGATTCACATCTGTCGCAAAGTTCGCAATAATCTTTCCATCTTGAACGAGAACGCATCCAAACTGAATGATCCGATCACTTGTAGGATCTGTTCCAGTCGTTTCAAGGTCAACTACTGCATACACTTGTTTGTCTTTCAATGACTTCACGCCTTTCATTCATCTTTGAAAATTATACTACAATTTATAGGATTTTCACTAGTATTTCAAAAATTCTCTTGAAATCTTTTCCAGAAATAATAAGAAAGAGCCTGAAACAAAAATCCAAAGTGATTTTTGTTTCAGGCTTAAAAGCTGATAAACTGAATGGTTTTGTCTTACCTTCTCCTAAATAAACGATTAATAACAGTCAAGGATTTTCTGCATATACTGGTTTAATTGCCCATAGCCTTCCAATTCTCTGATTACTGGGAGCGGACAACGAACCTTTTTATTAAATAGTGTCCGCTTTTCAACATATTCTGTAACTTCGTCTAAAAATTTATCTAATCCTTTTTCTAATTTCATACAACTTAACTGATTGCAAATTCGCACGTCTCCTGCCTTTTTCTTTTGAACTTGTTTAAATGATTGTGAGAATGCTTTTGCTTCAAACATTTGTGCTTCTAACTGTCTTTTTTCAATCGTTATTTTCGGTACTGCTTGATTTCCATCAGTATCCTCTAACTGGCGACTCATAAAGCGACGATAAATTTCCTCTTCTAATTCGTCCAATTGTCGTTGAAAGTCCGCAGGAATTGTCCGACTTGATGAATTTTCTTTCTCACTTTCCATAGAGACAGCTTCTTTTTCTGGCTTCTGCTCCTCTTCTTTTTCGGCAGACTTATCCACTGAATTTAGCGAGCTTTTTTCTGTTTCTTGTGGAAAAGTAAATAAAGGTTTTGCCGCGGTACTCTGCTGGTTTTCTTGTTTTTTTTCTGGCAGCGCTTCTTTAATTGGCGCTGGTTCAGATAACACTGGTTCTTTCGCTGGTTCTTCAAGCACTAGTTTGTTAACGGGAAGCACTGCTTCACTTGTTGCTACAGTTGTTTCACCTTCTTGATTTTCCCGATTATCAGGCGAGAGATTGACGTCTGGTTGTTCCAGATTAGTATCCTCTGATACTTTCAGCGATGCCTGTTCTGCGGCTATCACAGGAGAAGCTCTTTTCAAATGGATCGTTTTTATTTGTCTAGAAATGACGGGATTTCTCGTTTGATTAACGGCTTCATTTAAGGAGGCTAAATTTTCTTTTAAAAGTGTCAACATTTCACGTAAGACAGCAATTTCACCAGCTAATTCCGTTAATTGATTTTCTTGCGGCACTACTTGCACATTGGTTTCATTCATACGGACTGTTTTTTTATTTTTAGTTGTCGGTATTTCATACATCCATTGTTTCAGTGCGGATCGTAAGTCACGAGTGGTCGGCTCAAAACTTCCAAAATAAACAGTGTAGTACATTAACTCCGTTTCAACATAGACATAAATCTTTTTAACAATTAACTCTTCAAACTGTTCTGATTCATCCCAACTTTCGCATAAAGCCTCAAAAAATTGTTCCCCTTCTGCTAAATTTTGATACTCTTTCGCTAAATAAAGCTTGCGAATTAAGTAAAAATTATACGGTGTTTCAACATTATCTGCATAAATTTCTCGTCCTAAAAAATCTGGATTCGTTTCTTTACAAAGAAAGACCGTTTTCTCTTCTGGTTGTGTTTCAAGTGTTTTAGTCATGAGATTCACTTCCTTTTTCTCCGTTAATAACCATTTTTTAATGATAGATACCTTTAGTATACAGGAGAAATTCTTCTGATTTTCTCATATTTTTAAGAGACAATAGAAATTTTAGAGAAAAATCGACAGAAAAAAAAACGTGAGATAAACAGTCCTATTGACCATTTATCTCACGTAAAATACTTAAACTGACTATTTTATCCTTGGACATGTAACCAATTATTCTGCTGAATCAATTGGCAAAATCGTGTCTTTTTTCTCGCGACGTGCAATTGCTGGTAAAATCATTCCTAATAGAATTAAGACGATTGGTGTCACAATGTTAGAAGCTAATTGGAACAACCAGCCTTGAGGGTCTGAAGCATACTCAAATTTAGGCACCATTCCTAGGATACAAGCAAAGGCTGTAAATAGGAAACACCAAAGACCAAACACAAAACCAATTTTAGGATTTTTAACAAATTTATATTCTGAATTAAATTGTTTGTATGCTTTGTTTAGAAGCATATAGGCAAAGAAGACCCACAAGTAACGCATTGGCATAACTACAGAATTTAAGTTAGTTAGCCATTTAACCACTTCGTTCATGTCCTTCAACCCAAACATTGGTAAAGCGATAATAATACTTACTAAAATACCTGTTAATAAGTAACCATTAATTAACGTACCTTTTTTCGTACGTTTACGTAACCAACTTGGAACAAATTCTGGATCTGCTTCAGCTAAAAGAATTTTCAGTGGAGCATCAATTGAAAAGGCTAACGCAGCCACTTGACCCACTGTATTCGTCAAAGCATAAACAATCATTAAGAGATTACCGACACCATAATATGCGCCTAATTTTTGGAAGGCACTGTAGGCACCATTTGCCATTAAATCTTTAGGAATATTGTCACTTGAGAATAACATTCCCATTGCAAATGAACCTAAAACAGCCGATAAACCAACCATTGCCGCTAGGAAAATCATTCCTTTAGGGAACTCTTTGGCTGGATTTTTAGTTGCATTTACGTAAGGAGAAATTTTTTCAGCGCCACCTACCGCAAAAACTAACATTGATACGGTTGTAAAATAACTAAAATCAAATTTAGGAATGTAGGTGCTGACTTGTGACATGTTTGGCGTCGCAAATTCAACCGTTGAATTAATAAATGGTGCGCCTACCGCTAATAAAATGAATAAAATAGACATCACAAACATGGCGGTTCCAGCTAAACCACCAATGACTTTTAAGGTGGTTAACCCTTTTGTTGATAATAACAAGAAAACCAAGAAAATTATTAATGAAATAAATGATACCGTTACGATTGGCATCGTATTGACTAGGTTTCCATTCCCTTGAACTGCCCAACCTAAGGCAATTAAAATTGCTTGTGGTTTTTGTGCCAAGTAAGGAATGTGCACTACCCAATAAGTCCATGCTGCATAATAGGCTAGACGTTTAGTACTGGTATTTTGCACCCACGAACTAACTCCACCATTACTGTCTTTAAATGTTGAACCTAACTGTCCTACGATTAACGCATAGGGAATAAAATATAAAACTAAAATCAAAAGCCATGAAGTGACCACTGAAATCCCTTGTTGTGCATAATTATTCACAACATTTCCAAGACCCCAGACCATGTTAAAGGCAATTAACCCGACGGTGAACCATCGTAATTGCTTTTTGTCCATATAACCAATTCCTTTCTTATTAAAAAAAATAAAGCTCTTCATTTATCATAAGCATTTTACTTTTTATGCACAAGCTCAACATAATTAAATAAAGATGGCTTTTTAATAAGTAATTAAAACGCTTCTAGCAATGATTTTCTAATTTATTTGATGACTAAAAAAGGCCGGTGAATAAGTTGCTTCACCAGCCTTTTTCTAAGAGATTTTTCTTTTATAACATATCAAATAATGATAATTGGTTTTCATCTGGCAAGTCTTTTAAGACACCATTTTCATTCATGTATTCAATTAACGTTTTAGAAACTTTGCCTCGTGTTGCCAAATCTTCTTTCGATAAGAACGGTTGCTCTTCTCGCGCAGCAACAATGGCTTTCGCTACGTTGAGGCCTAAACTTGGCACTGCTCGGAAAGGTGCAATCAAGGTATCCCCTTCAATCACAAAATTTTCAGCATCTGATTTGTACAAATCAATCATGCCAAATTTATAGCCCCGTTCCAACATTTCATTACATAATTCTAAAACCGTTAATAAGTTTTTCTCTTTAGTGGAGGCGTCCATCCCTTTGTCCGTAATTTCTTTCATTCGTGCTTTCACAGCTTCTTTTCCTTGTGACATTGCCACTAAGTCGAAGTCATCCGCCCGAACGGAGAAAAACGCACAGTAATATAAGATTGGGAAATAAACTTTAAAGTAAGCGACCCGCAACGCCATTAATACGTATGCTGCCGCATGGGCTTTCGGGAACATATATTTAATTTTAGAACAAGAATCAATATACCAGTCAGGGACGTTGTTTTCTTTCATCGCATTTAAATACGTATCCCGTAGTTCATCAGGAATCTTATTCCATTGTCCTTTACGTACCGTTTCCATAATCTTAAAGGCCATCCCACTGTCCAAACCAGCATGAATTAAATAAACCATGATATCATCCCGACAACCAATTACTTCAGCAAGATTGGCTTCGCCACGACGAATCAATTCTTCTGCATTCCCTAGCCACACATCGGTTCCGTGAGACAGTCCAGAAATTTGAAGTAATTCTGCAAAAGTTGATGGATGGGTCTGTTCTAACATACCTCGAACGAAACGTGTCCCAAATTCAGGAATTCCTAAAGTTCCTGTTTTAGAATAAATTTGCTCTGCATCCACACCTAGAACATCAGGTCCTTCAAAAATACGCATCACTTCTGGATCGTCTGTTGGGATGGTTTTTGGCTCAATCCCAGATAAATCTTGTAACATCCGAATCACGGTCGGATCATCATGTCCTAGAATATCAAGTTTTAAAATATTATCGTGAATGGAATGGAAATCAAAGTGCGTCGTTTTCCATTCTGCCTCTTGATCATCAGCAGGGTATTGAATTGGCGTAAAGTCATAAACATCCATGTAATCAGGAATTACAATAATACCGCCGGGATGCTGCCCAGTCGTCCGTTTAACCCCTGTTGAACCTTTGGCTAAGCGATCAATTTCAGCACCACGCAAATGTAAATTATGATCTCTTTCATATCCTTTAACAAAGCCATACGCTGTTTTGTCGGCTACTGTACCAATGGTTCCTGCCCGGTAGACATATTCTTCACCAAAAAGAACTTTCGTGTAGTTATGGGCTTCGGCTTGATAATCGCCAGAAAAGTTCAAATCGATATCGGGAACTTTGTCGCCATGGAACCCTAAGAACGTTTCAAAAGGAATATCGTGACCATCTTTAAACAATCGAGCGCCACATTTTGGACAGGCTTTTTCAGGCATATCAAACCCTGAACCATAGGAACCATCTTCATAGAACTCAGAATATTGACACTCAGGACAATAATAATGTGGCGCTAAAGGATTTACTTCAGTAATCCCTGTCATTGTCGCAACAAAACTCGAACCGACAGAGCCCCGTGAACCAACTAAATAGCCATCTTCATTACTTTTATGCACCAGTTTTTGAGAAATTAAATAAATGACCGAGAAACCATTCCCGTTAATCGAATTCAGTTCCTTTTCTAACCGTTTTTCGACAATTTCTGGTAAAGGATCGCCATACAATTCGCGCGCACGATTGTAGCTTAAATCAGTGATCTCTTGTTCAGACCCAGGAATTTTCGGCGTATACAAATCGTCTTTTACTGGAATAACTTCTTCACATAAATCAGCGACTTTGTTGGGATTTTCTACTACAATTCGCTTAGCGATGTCTTGTCCTAAAAATTGAAATTCCGTTAACATTTCATCGGTGGTTCTGAAATGAACCTTTGGTAAACTATGGCGATTTAACGGATTAGCGCCGCCCATAGACCCGACTAAAATTTTCCGATAGATGGCATCTTCTTCATTTAAATAATGAACATTTCCAGTGGCGACAACCAGCTTACCAAGTTCGTCACCGATTTTCACCAGATTACTAATAATTTCTTCCAAATCTGCTTCATTTTTCACCAATTCTTGTTCAATTAATGGCGCGTAAACTGGTTTGGGCATAACTTCAATATAATCGTAGAATTTGGCACGATTTTTTGCTTCTTCGACACCTTTTTGCATCATTGCTTCAAAAATTTCGCCGTTTGAACATGCGGAACCGATTAAAAGTCCTTCTCTTAACTTCGATAATTGCGAACGAGGAATCCGTGGTACTCGGAAAAAATAATCTACATTGGACATGGAAATCAATTTAAAAAGATTTTTTAATCCTGCTTGAGTTGTTGCTAAAATCGTTGCATGGAAAGGTCGAGCTCGTTTGTATGAGTCTCCTTCGCCAATATGACGATTCAAATCATCATGGAAATGCATATCATGATTCTCTTTCGCTTCTTTTAAGAAAATCCAGCACAAATGACCTGTTGATTCCGAGTCATAGATGGCGCGGTGATGTTGTTCTAAGTTGACGCCAAATTTTTTCGATAAGGTATTTAGACGATGGCTTTTGAAATGTGGATACAAGAATCTGGATAATTCTAATGTATCGATGACGGGATTAGCCGCTTCAGGTATTCCATGTTTGCCATAACTTGTATTTAAGAACCCCATATCAAAAGAAGCGTTGTGGGCCACTAAAATAGTTCCTTCTGAAAACTCTTTAAACATGCGTAAAACTTCTTCTTCGGATTTTGAACCGCGCACCATTTCATCTGTAATCCCAGTTAAATTGATTGTCGTTTGAGATAATGGATGGCCAGGATCAATAAACTGCTCAAAAGTCTCAATGACATTTCCTTTGTGCATTTTGACAGCGGCCAATTCAATAATTGTATCATAAACAGCGGAAAGCCCCGTTGTTTCCACGTCAAAGACCACATAGGTAGCATCTGTTAATTCAATATGTTCTTCGTTGTAAGCAATAGGTACACCATCATCAACAATATTGGCTTCCACGCCGTATAAAATTTTAACGCCTGCTTTTTTACCTGCAGCATGGGCATCAGGAAACGCTTGGGCTCCGCCATGATCCGTAATTGCGATGGCCTTGTGACCCCATTTCCCTGCTTGCGCCACCAAGTCACCGACTTTATTGGTCGCATCCATTGTACTCATGTTACTATGCATGTGTAATTCTACACGTTTTTCACCTTCTGGCGCGTAGTCTTTTCTTGGCGCATGGGCGACTTCCATCAAATCTTGAGCATTCATGACTAAATCACGCATGAAGGTATCTTCTTGTACACTACCACGAACACGAATCCAACTTTGCGGTTGAATCGCATCAAAAACTTGTTCATCTTTTTCCCCATTCGAAAATTTCTTCACCACGAAAGAGGAAGTATAATCAGTTATTTTCAAAATTAAAATTTTTCGTTTAGAACGCAATTCACGCACTTCTTTATCAAAAATAAAGCCTTCAATCGTTATCCGACGTTCTTCTTCCAGTATGTTTCCCATTGGCATAATGGGTTCATCATTGGGAATATTCCGCCCTAAACGAATTGGACCATCAAACGCAGGCGCTTGTTGTTGTTTTTCTTTTTTCATTTGTTCATGTTTAACAAGCGATTCAGCAGCTTGTTGTTGAAAGGCTGCGGCTTGTTCTAATTTTTGCTCTTCAAACTTTTTCAGCACTTCTGCAGCTTGCTGTTGATCCATTTTTGGTTCAATATGAAATTTAGGAAACCCATAAGAGAAATAAAGTTCCTCAATAATTGGTAAATATTGTTGCTTCAAATAAGGAATAACTGCTTCATTATCAACAGGTAAGATAATTTTCCGATCTTCAAATTGTGGTGTCTGTGTTTTTAAGACTTTCTGAACTAACGGCGTATTGCATTGACTATTTAACAAGGCCAACTGCCAATAATCCGTTAATTGTTCCTCTGTAAATGTTGTCTGATTTGTGGTTATTTGAACGGAAACCTGCGCAATTTGTTGAAAAGCTAGTTCCAATTGTTGCATAAATGTTTGATATAGCATCACTGGCATCAATTCATCAAAACTTAAATGAAATTCCCATAAGCGACTTTGTTGGTGAACAATGACCTTGTCAATCCGGCCATTTTGAATTAAGGGATGTTCTTTCGCTGTGTCATCTAACTGAATTTGCGTCATCAGTTTATCAAATAAATCGCGTGCTTTTTCTGTCACAAAATGAACCTCCTTCTATCATTGAAAAAAGGCCCTCAGACAAATCTGTCAAGTGCCTTTTTTCGGTTTCTCTGCATTCGCTTCTCTATTAAGTATACTCGTTTTTTGTAAAAAAACAATCTTGTTCCGTCAATGGCTTGCTAAAAATTAGAGAACAAGAATAATGTACTCCTGAAGAATTCCATTATTTGTTTGAACATATTGAACAAAAAGACATCTTGTCAATCCGTATTTACCAATCCCTTACAAATCCATTCTTGCCATTTCTTCCAATTTCTCAATCTCTTTTCGATAATTTTTTCGCATGGTTTGTTCTGTTTCTTCTAGGATTGAAACAAACCGATTTTCTGTTCGTTTCATTTCATCTAAACTGGCGGCTATTTGATGATGAAACATTCGTTTGTCCCAAGTATCATTTCTAGTAAAATAAGCCACCTTGTCTACTAGTTGGTTCGTTTGTTGTCTAAATCGCTGGATTTCAGCGGAAACATGTTGCTGTTGTTGATTGATTCTGCGCTTTTCTTGATAATAGTTGTCTTCAATCATCTGGTAACTGCGGCGTTTTTCTTCCGGTTTCATCTCCTAACCTCCTTTTGCTGGTGTTTTTAAATTTGCGTCAGGAATCGTTTTCAAATAATGGCTCGCTGCGTCCGCCACTTGCCCTTGAAAGGTACCTTTTAAGGAAGAAGGCAAGGTAGTTTTTGATTGTTTGCTCATCAATTCTGAAAGTTTCTTGATTGTATGTGTGGAGGTTTGTTTGATGGTTGCGATTCTGGTTTGTTTTGCTGTAATCACAGCTTGAATGGCTTGGCGTTCTTGTATCTTTTGTACGCGTTCTAATTCCAATTGAAGTTCTCTTTCCAGTTCATCCATGTGCAACATCCTTTCATTTCTGTGCAAATAACTGATTCCCTGCTTGGCGATCGTATTCTTGAATATTTTTAGCCGCAGTTGTTAACTTTTCACTAAATGTCATCAGTTTTTGATTATATTGTTTCACTTGTTTCCGATTGTGACTGGCCTGTGCCTCGTCCCACAAACGACTTTTTTCATAGGGTGCAATCATTGCTTGGACCTCAGAATAAGACAAATATTGTCTAATTTCATTGGCACTTGTTAAAATTTCCTTGGAAATTTCTGCTAACGCTTGTTCTGTGTCTTGCTGGCTTTGTTTCAGCAATTTCTCCGCTTCTTCACCGATTGTCCTAGCCTGATTAGCTACCTGTAATGCCAAGTCTGCTCGTAACTTGATTTTTTGACCGCCAGAAGCACTGGCAATTTTTGTATGTAAAGAACGAATAGCTTTATCAGTACCAGATTTTAATTTTTCCAAATTCGCATTCGTTTGCGCAAATTCGCCATAGAGTTCTAAGTACTCCTGCACTCGTTTTTTCGCTTCGGCTTCATTATTTGTGGTGGGATCCCAGTCGCCATTTTTCTTTGCCCAGACTTTCGCTGCTAACTTGACTTGCTCCAAAGTCATATTCGGTGCGAAAATGCCATCTTTGGCTAAACGATCCAAATCCAAGTCGTCTCCATCAAAATAGTTGGCTAAAGTATTATGTTCACCAACCCCTGAAATCGAAGAAATCGTGCCATATTTACTATCACGTCCTGACAGTGCTGCCCACGAATCATTTTGGTAGCGAATCAAAAATTCTGGATTTTCTTGTAGCCACTGTTTTTCACTCGTCGTTAAACGTTCAAATTGATTGCGGCCCCAATCATCAAAACTGGTGGTACGAAAGCCCATTTCTTGCCCGTATTTCCCTGCCATTTTCATCATGTAGCCACCTGATTGACTAAAGCCTGCAACATCGGTAATTGTGCCGTTTTGCGAGGCGATTTTTTGCTGCGTTTGTTTTAAAAATTTTTCAGCTTCCTGATATTCTTCAGAAAGTCCACCTACAAAAGCTGTCCCAGCTGTCTCAAAGCCTTTTTTACCTTCATCACCAAAGGAATTGGTACCAGCGTACACGACAGCGACGTTGTTATAGTCAGGTTTGCCTTGGTCATCTAAAGGGGCGATGGCCATGGCATTTAGTTGGCTGGATTTGGTGCTGGCGGCTTTGTTTATAAGGTAATAATCTTCCTCTAGCCCTTGAATAGATATTTTATTTCCATTTTCTCTATTTTGAACGATTTTTTTTGCTGAATCTATTGATTTTGCTAAAACTTCAGTAGTCATTTCATCACTCACTAAAACATGCCTCCTAATAAACTAATTCATGAATCTCTAAATTAGAGATTACTTTTGCATTTGAACTTCCTTCAGAAGATTTTTTAATTTTTTTAGACTCTGATATCTCTAATTTGTCTCCTATATTCAAGCCTTTTGTTGCATTTTCTACCTCCAACACTAAAATAGAATCTATTTTTTGAGGTCTTAGATAATCTAATTGAATATATTTTTCAAGTTTATCATCGTACTCAGTATTGTAATTTAACGTAAACGACATCGTAAAATAATTATCCTCAGATACATAAATTCTCACGTCACTATCCACATAATTCCCCAACAACGAAGGCCCATATCCTTTTGCATTCCGCCATTCCACGCCAACGCCTTGCCACTCAATCTTCTCAATGCCTTCATAGTTTTCTACTAAATAGTTCGATACATATTTTTGAATCAAATCGATTCCTTGTTGGTAATCTTTTTCTATTGCTTTTTTATCCATGTATTGTTTCCCTCCAATTCCTAAAATAATTAATATGATAGTAGCTAAGCTTATTAGCCACCACTTTCTTTTTTTCACTGACTCCCCTCCTTTCTTTTTATGTACACTAATTTTTTAAAACTTCTATGTTAAGCTATCTTCACTTCCTGATATTCTTCAGAAAGTCCACCTACAAAAGCTGTCCCAGCTGTTTCAAAGCCTTTTTTACCTTCATCGCCAAATGAATTGGTACCAGCGTACACGATAGCGACGTTGTTATAGTCAGGTTTGCCTTGGTCATCTAAAGGGGCGATGTCCATGGCATTTAGTTGACTGGATTTGGTGCTGGCGGCTTTGTTTATAAGTTGAAAGCTCTCCTTTCGTTGATTAATTTCTAACTTGAATTCTTCTCCGATTCTAATCTCTTTTACTCTATCTTTGGTGTCATCAATTGCTTTAGCTAACACTTCTGTTGTAATTTCATTGCTCATTACACTAACCTCCTAATACTTCAATTCATAAATATCTAAATTATAAATAATTTTAGGTATCGATAGCTTTACTGTTTTTTTCCTAACTTGCTGAAGTTTTATTTTTTCTTTGTCATTAAATCTTCTATTAGCATTCCGGATTTCCATTTCTAACATAGAATCTATGTTTTCAGAATTAAGAACATCACTTTGAACATATTTTTTTAATTCTTCGTTGTATTCTGTTTCATCAGTCAAGAGAAAATGTAATTTAATGTAACTATTTTGAGAAACAAATAACTTAACATCGCTTTTCACATAATTCCCCAACAACGAAGTCCCGTATCCTTTTGCATTCCGCCACTCTACACCAACGCCTTGCCACTCAATCTTCTCAATTCCTTCGTAGTTTTCCACCAAATAGTTTGACACATATTTTTGAATTAAATCGATTCCTTGTTGGTAATCCTTTTCTATTGCTTTTTTATCCATGTATTGTTTCCCTCCAATTCCTATTATGATTAGTAATGCAGTAGCTAAACCAATTAGCCACCATCTTCCTTTTTTCACTAGCTTCCCTCCTTTCTTTTTATGTACACTAATTTTTTAAAACTTCTATGTTAAGATATTTTTGCTTCCTGATATTCTTCAGAAAGTCCACCTACAAAAGCCGTCCCAGCTGTCTCGAAGCCTTTTTTACCTTCATCACCAAATGAATTGGTACCAGCGTACACGATAGCGACGTTGTTATAGTCAGGTTTACCTTGGTCATCTAAAGGGGCGATGGCTATGGCATTTAGTTGGCTGGATTGGGTGCTGGCGGCTTTGTGGATGATTTGATAGTCTGTTTTTTGTCTTTGAATATCTAAAGTCACAGTATCAGTTTCTTTTTGAACTGTCTTTTTAATGGCATCAATTGCCTTTGCCAATTCTTCTGTTGTAATTTCCTTTGTCAAAATCTTTTACCTCCTAATAAATTAATTCGTGAATTTCTATGTTATAAACTACTTTTGCATTTGGACTACCTTTATCGGACTTCTTAAATTTTTCAAAAAGTTTTTTTTCTTCTTGACTCAAACCATAGACTGCATTCTCTAGCCCTACCTCAATAGTACCATCTGTATTTTCAGGATTTAATGTTTTTGATAAAACATACTTTTTCAATTCGTCCTTGTATTCTCCTTTTTCACTTAAGCGAAAATCTGACATAAAATATTTATCTTCCGAAACATACACTTTCACGTCACTATCCACATAATTCCCCAACAACGAAGGCCCATATCCTTTTGCATTCCGCCACTCTACACCAATACCTTGCCACTCAATCTTCTCAATGCCTTCATAGTTTTCTACTAAATAGTTCGATACATATTTTTGAATCAAATCGATCCCTTGTTGGTAATCTTTTTCTATTGCTTTTTTATCCATGTATTGTTTCCCTCCAATTCCTAAAATAATTAACACGATAGTAGCTAAACCAATTAACCACCATTTTCCTTTTTTCACTGGCTTTCCTCCTTTCTTTTTATGTACAATCGTGTTTTAACATTCTACTGGATTCGTCCCATAAATCCCTTTCACTAGTACAGCGCCAATGCTACTGGATTCCCTTTACTAACCTAACTTCATTCAATCGTTTCTATTCTGAAAGAGTATTTTCTTTAATTTTCTAACCTATTTTTTATTGGTTATAACCTCCTCTATTTAATCTAATGAATTAGCCACCATTTTATAATACCATTAGCATATAATTACTGTAAATATAATTTTAAATTCTATATATATATGAAAAATTTGTTTAAAAACACAAAAATATCATTTAATCAGCTTAAATCACTTATTTATTTCCTTTGTTATTAAAAAAAATAAATGGAATAATTTTATATAGATTAATTTTTAAAATCGAATATTGTTTATAGCTTGAGACATTTAAGTTTTTTATTACATTAAAAAAGCTTAAAACAAAATCAGAGAAACTTTGATTTCGTTTTAAGCTTTATACTGTTATTAAGTTTGTTTATTTATTCCACTTCTGATGTTGTGTTCATCAAAATAGAAAGTGTACTTTCTAATTCTTCTTTGCGTACTTCCAACATTTCACCAGTACGTTTGATTTTGACTTCTACCACACCATCGACTGCTTTTTTACCGACTGTGATACGGATTGGACAACCAATTAAATCAGCATCAGCAAATTTTACGCCTGCGCGCTCGTTGCGGTCATCAACTAATACTTCGTAGCCCGCTTCGGTCATCATTGCTTCAACTTCTTGTGATAGTTTTGTTTGATACTCATCTTTCACATTCATTTGGACCACGTGTAAATCAAATGGCGCAATTCCTGTTGGCCAATTAATACCGCGCTCGTCTGCATTTTGTTCAACGATTGCTGAAAGTAAACGACTAACGCCGATGCCATAGCAACCCATGATCACTGATTTTTCACGACCGTTTTCATCTAAAACTGTTGCGCCCATAGCATCACTGTAACGCGTTCCTAATTTGAAGATATGACCAATTTCGATTCCTTTGGTAAAGGCTAAGACACCATTGCCATCAGGAGAAGGATCGCCTTCTTGAACAAAGCGTAAATCTTCGTAACTAATTGGTTGGAAATCACGATCTGGATTTACATTTGTCAAATGATAGCCATCTTCGTTAGCTCCAACAATGGCGTTGGCTAAATCTTGAACGGCTAAATCTGCATAAATTTTAACATCTTCGGAAACATTGACTGGACCAATTGAACCAAAGCCAGCTCCTAAGACACGGCGGGCATCTTCTTCCGTTGCTTCATCTAAGAAATCAGCGCCTAAGAAGTTTTTCAATTTGACATCATTGACATCATGATCGCCACGAACCAAGACCATTACTGGCTCTTCATCGGCAATAAATAGTACTGATTTAATAATACGTTGTGGCTCAACTTCAAAGAAGTTTGCCACTTCGGCAATTGTACCCACTTCTGGTGTTGCAATTTTTTCTAAATCTAATTGTGTTTCATGTGATTTTTTCGGCGTATAAAGACTTGTTGCCATTTCTAAATTGGCAGCATAATCACTTTCTGTTGAATAACAAATAGTATCTTCCCCAATTTCAGAAATCGCCATAAATTCTTTAGAATCTTTACCACCCATGGCACCACCGTCCCCAATAATGGCACGGAATTCTAGTCCACAGCGTTCAAAAATGCGTGAGTAAGCTTTTTCGTAATCACGGTATGATTGATCTAAACTAGCTTCATCGGCATGGAAAGAATAGCCATCTTTCATGATAAATTCACGGCCTCTTAATAAGCCAGAACGTGGGCGTTTTTCATCACGATATTTTGTTTGAATTTGGTATAAATTCAAAGGTAATCGTTTGTAAGAATTAATTTCATCACGAATTAATTCTGTGAAGGTTTCTTCATGCGTTGGGCCTAAGATATAGTCACGGTCATTGCGATCTTTTAAGCGATACAAGTTAGGTCCATAAGTTTCATAACGGCCTGATTCTTTCCAAAGTTCTGCTGGTAATAACGCAGGCATTAACATTTCAACTGCATCAATTTTCTCAAATTCTTCTCGCATAATCGTTTTTAATTTTTCTAAAACACGATTGGCTAAAGGTAAATAAGAATAGATCCCTGCAGCGACTTGACGAATATAGCCTGCGCGCAACAGAATTTGATGACTTAAGACTTCTGCATCATTTGGTACTTCTCTTAACGTTGGAATTAACATTTTTGACTGTTTCATTAAAACTCTCCTCTATTTTAAAATCAACTATTTTTGATTTCTTTACACACTTTTTTACTTAAGCTTTCTCCTTAAAAGAAAAAGCGTTGAATATCGTTCCAAGTAACTAACACCATTAACACCATGACAAACCCAAAGCCAATTAACGTAATGATGCCTTCTTTTTCAGGACTAATTGGTTTTCCACGTACACCTTCAATAATGTTTAAGACAATTTTCCCGCCATCTAAAGCTGGGATTGGCAACAAATTAATAATCCCTAAGTTCATTGACAACATGGCCATTAAGAATACAACTGTACTTACTCCAGCATTGGATGCTTCTTCCGATAATTTAAACATCATGACTGGCCCACCTAGTTTGTTTAAACTAAAGCCTGTGAATAGTGAGCCGAGTGCTTTAAAAATCTGTGTCGTACTATTCAAAGTATCCTGAATACCGCCCATCAATTTTGACGGTAAATCGGTTTTCATATAAGGATAAACGCCGACTTTACCAATCGTTTGTTTTTCCACTTTTTGTTTTTCTGGTGTCACTGTTAGTTGCTCTTCTTTGCCGTTACGCTCAACTACGAACGTTAACGGCTTTTCGGGGTTCTTCTGCACAATGGTTGTAAAATCTTCGTATTTTTTGATTTTTTGATTATTAATCGATAAGACTTTATCATTTTCTTTCAACCCAGCTTCTGCGGCTGGGCCATTAGGAATCACTTGTCCAATTTGATTCGTGTTTAAATCAGTAACGCCTCCTTGTAGAAAGACCGCTAACGTAAACAGAATAAACCCTAAGATAAAGTTATTCATGGGTCCCGCAAAGTTCGTCAAAATGCGTTGCGATAATTTCGCTGATTGAAATTGAACGTCAAGTGGCGCAATCCGCACCTCGGTTCCATCACTTTCAATAATCGTTGCATCATGGTCAACTTTATAAACGGTTTCTTCTTCCTCGTTTCCATTGACATAGCCCTTGATGAATAATTCTTTTTCAAGATCAAAATCAACGACTTCCATCGGAATACTATGAGGTAATTGTACTTTTTTACTTGTATTAATTTTAACCACATTACCCACGGCATTTAACTCAACAGATAGAGGCATACCTGGTGTGATTTCTGTCATGTCTTCGCCCATCCCAGCCATTCGCACATAGCCACCAATTGGCAATAAGCGAATCGTATAAGTGGTGCCATCTTTTCCACGATGCGCAAAAATCTTTGGTCCCATTCCGATTGCAAACTCACGAACTAAAATACCCGCTCGTTTTGCAAAATAAAAGTGGCCAAATTCATGTACGAGGACAAGAATACCGAAGACAATAATGAATGTGATAATTGTTTTCATAGATGTCCTTCTTCCTTCATTCACTGACGTTCAGTGCTTTTTATTATTACATGGGAAAGTCTCGTAAAACTTGCTCTGTTCCCTTCCCGATAAACCAGTGCAACTGTTTACTGAGAACAGTCGCCACTGTTAGTGAACAAATCTTTCCTTATGTAAGACAAGTTTTATTTTAGCATATTCACTCATAAATAACCATTGGACTTGACCACTTCGCCTAGATATTTTGTGTTTTTTTAGAAAACTCTATAAATGAGAGGAATTGATTACTACGACCAGTATTTTTTTAAAGACCTTCAACAATAGTAGCTAACTTTAGAGCCTAAACTTTTCCGACAGTTTGTCGTATTTTATCAACACGCTGATTGACATGTGCTACCATGAAAGTATTAATAGTAATTTTAGGGGGAATGAATCTATGTATGGAGAATTACATGGTAAAGTGGCCGTTGTCACTGGTGCAGCTACGGGTTTAGGATTATTTATTACTCTGCGTTATATCTTAGAGGGCATGAATGTTGTTGCTGACTATGTCGGTGAGCTGCCTAAAGAATTTGAAGATGTCCAAGCCAAGCACGCAGATCGCGTAAAATTCGTGAAGGCTGATGTCTCTAATGAAGAAGATATTAAAGCGTTAGCTGAAACCGCTTTAAAAGAGTTTAGTCATGTTGACATTTGGGTAAATAACGCCGGTGTGGAGGCTTCTTTTCCGACAATTGATATGCCATTAAAAGAATGGCAACGTGTCATTGATGTCAATTTAAACGGTGTCTTTTTGGGTTCTAGAGAGGCACTCCGAATATTTAGAGATCAAAAAATCAAAGGGTCAATCATTAATATGTCCTCCGTACACCAAAGAATTCCTTGGCCAACGTTCGCCCACTATGCGGCAAGTAAAGGCGCAACCGAAATGTTCACGAAAACAATCGCTTTGGAATATGCGGAATATGGTATTCGTGCCAACTGTATTGCACCTGGAGCGATTAACACACCTATTAATGCTGAAAAATTTTCCGATCCCGAACAGTTAAAACAAACAACGAGCATGGTTCCTATGGGCATTATTGGTAAACCAAATCAAGTAGCTGCTGCGGCCGCTTGGTTAGCTTCTGATGAATCCTCATACGTAACCGGAACAACACTCTTTGTAGATGGCGGGATGTCTCTATACCCTTCGTTCCAACACGGAGCTGGTTAAAAAGTAGTCTGCAACAAAATTCTCTATGAATTTTTGTTGCAGACTTTGTACTATCACACACAAAATCTATTCAGGAGGCTTACCATGAAACTAGTCAAAAATGTTCTTTTAATTTTAATTGGTTTAGTTATTATCGGGATTGGCGCATCCACTTTAAGAGTGGCAGGTTTAGGAGTTGATCCTTTCACTGCTATGAATATCGGACTTTCTTCAATGTTTGGTATGCAATTAGGCATTTTTCAAATTATTGTCAATGCGTTTATTTTATTCTATGTCTATTTAAAAAACAAAAAAGCCATTGGTCTAGGAACTATTTTAAATATGCTTTTAGTAGGGATTTTGATTCAACAGATTTCTACTTGGCTTCAACCTTACGCCGATAGTTTAGGAGGCTCAACAATTGGCAAACTACTTTCTTTATTCGTCGGAGTCCTGATTTTTACATTTGGCTGCGCCTTATACATGGCTACAGATCAGGGCGAGTCCCCCTATGATGCGATTGCGCCAACCATCTGTCAACAAATCAACAAACCTTACGCTTCTGTTCGAAAAGCACAAGATTTGTTGGTCCTATTAATTGGCTTTATTGCTGGTGGTCCAATTGGGATTGGTACAATTATTTGTGCATTTGGTGCTGGCCCACTCATTAGTTTCTGGAACAAGTTACTTCAACCTTTAGTAAAATAATTTTTTAACTAAAATATAAGAAAAAGCGATGACTCCATAGAGATTTTCTTCTCGAGTCATCACTTTTTTATTTGTGCTTCTTTGAAGAAGCATGATTAGTATGTTTCTTGTTTGGATTTCCGTTGTTATTTTGGTTGATTATTTTGTTGGTAGAGTGAAAAACTAGCCGACAGAGCCTTCCATCTCATAACTAATCAACCGATTCAACTCAACCGCATATTCCATCGGTAATTCTTTCGTAAATGGTTCAACAAAGCCCATAACAATCATTTCTGTCGCTTCGGCTTCAGATAAGCCGCGACTCATTAGATAATATAATTGTTCTTCAGAAATTTTTGAAACTTTGGCTTCGTGTTCTAAGGACACTTGGCTGTTATGGATTTCGTTAAACGGAATCGTATCTGATTTTGATTTTTCGTCCATGATAATCGTGTCGCATTCGATGTGGGAAATCGAGCCTGCGCTGTCTTTTCCAAAAGTCACTTGGCCACGGTAGTTAACTTCGCCGCCGTCTTTAGCAATTGATTTTGAAACAATTGAGCTAGAGGTATTCGGCGCATTGTGAATCATTTTGGCCCCAGTATCTTGGATTTGGTTAGCGCCAGCAAAGGCAATCGATAACATCGTGCCACGGGCACCTTTGCCATCTAAGTAAACGCTTGGGTATTTCATGGTTGTTTTAGCTCCTAGGTTCCCATCAATCCATTCGACAGTGGCACCTTCGTAAGCTTTAGCACGTTTGGTTACTAAGTTGTAGACGTTATCTGACCAGTTTTGAATAGTGGTATAACGACAATAAGCATCTTTTCTTGTGAAAATTTCTACGATGGCCGCATGCAAGCTGTTACTTGAATACGTGGGTGCCGTACATCCTTCAACATAGTGAACGCTGGCTCCTTCATCGACAATAATCAAGGTCCGTTCAAATTGGCCGGTATTTTCAGCGTTGATTCGGAAATATGTTTGTAATGGTACATCAACTCGAACGCCTTTTGGTACATAAATAAAGGTTCCACCTGACCAAACAGCTGAGTTTAAAGCGGCCAGTTTATTATCTGTTGGTGGCACAAGTTTTGAAAAATACTCTTTGAATAAGTCAGGATATTCTTTTAAAGCAGAGTCGGTATCTGTAAAAATGATGCCTAATTTTTCAAATTCTTCTTTCATATTGTGGTAAACAACTTCTGATTCATATTGAGCAGAAGCCCCAGCTAGATAAGCACGCTCAGCTTCGGGAATCCCAATTTTTTCAAAGGTTTCTTTGATTTTATCAGGTACATCATCCCAATCGCGTGCGGGTTTATCACTCGGTTTTTGGTAATATTTAATTTTACTAAAGTCAATATCTGACAGGTCTGGACCCCATTCTTGCATGGGCATTTTATTGAATTGTTCTAACGATTTTAAACGGAAGTCAAGCATCCATTCTGGTTCGCCTTTCACGCGAGAAATTTCGCGAACGACGTCTTCTGTTAGGCCGTCTCCGGTACTAAAGACTGGTTCCACATCGTCGTGAAAGCCAAATTTATATTCTTCTAATTCAGGTACTGTACTCAATTCGTCGTCACCCTTTCTTTATTTTTCACAATGTAAATGACCGGCTTCGCCTTGGCCGTTATTAGCAACAGCCTGCTCTAAGGCTTTCCAAGCCAGGGTTGCACATTTAATCCGAGCTGGAAATTTAGCTACGCCGCTTAACATTGCTGCATCGCCTAATTTTTCATCTTCGGCCACTACATTTCCTTGAACAAGTTGAGAGAAATCCTCTGCTAAGGCCGTTGCTTCGGCGATTGTTTTTCCTAAGACCGCATCAGTCATCATACTAGCACTTGCTGTACTGATAGAACAGCCACTTCCTTGAAAGGCGATATCTTTAATCACACCGTCTTCAATGGCCACATCCAGTTCAATCACATCTCCACAAGTAGGATTATTCAGTTCAATTGTTTGGCTAGACGCATCTAGCGTTCCGTGGTGATGTGGGTGGCTAGAATGGTCCAAAATGACTTGGCGATATAAGTTATCTAATTTAGAAAGTGCCATGCTGGAAAAACTCCTTTGTCGCTTTAATCGCTTCAACTAAGCGATCTGCGTCTTCTTTGGTATTGTATAAATAAAAACTTGCCCGTGCGGTTGCTGGCACGCTCAAATAGTTTAATAGCGGTTGCGCGCAATGGTGACCCGCTCTGACAGCGACCCCTTCCATATCTAACGCCGTAGCCACATCATGTGGATGTAAACCGTCAATATTAAAAGCAATCACACCTGTGTGGTCTTTTGGATTCTGTGGACCATAAATCGTCAAGCCCTCGATAGCTTGCAACTTCGGCAAAACATAGTGAACAAGGGCTGCTTCATGTTGATGAATGGCCTCTAAACCAATTTCTGTTAAATAATCAATGGCGGCACCTAAGGCAATTGCCCCAGCAATATTAGGTGTGCCAGCTTCAAATTTCCATGGAAGCTCTTTCCAAGTACTTTCTTGAAGATGAACAAAGTCAATCATTTCGCCACCAAATTCCACAGGTTCCATTTGTTCCAATAAATGACGTTTGCCATAAAGGACACCAATTCCAGTTGGTCCACACATTTTGTGACCACTAAATGCATAAAAATCAGCATCGATGGCTTGAACGTCCACAGGCATATGAGGAACTGCTTGCGCGCCGTCTACCACCATCACAGCGCCATTTTGATGAGCTAATTGTGTTAATTCTTCGATTGGATTAATGACCCCTAACACATTTGAAACATGAGCAATCGAAACAATTTTCGTTTTTTCTGTAATTTGTTGACGTGCACTTGCCATGTCTAAAAAGCCGTCTTCAGTGACGTCTATATACTTCAAAATGGCTCCTGTACGTTGGGCTAATTGTTGCCAGGGAATAATGTTTGAATGATGTTCCATGTAAGATATGACGATTTCATCCCCGGCTGTAACTGCCAAGTCACCATAACTTTTGGCAATCCAATTCAAACTGGTTGTTGTTCCTCGTGTAAATAAAACTTCCGCTGTTTCTTTGGCATGGATAAATTGGCGAACCTTTTCGCGGGAGGCTTCATAGTCCTTCGTTGCTCGTTCGGCTAACGTGTGCACCCCACGATGAACATTGGCATTATCGGTTTCATAATAATGTCGTAAAATATCTAACACTGCCGTTGGTTTTTGGGTTGTTGCAGCATTGTCTAAATAAACTAGCGGTTCATCATTAACTTCTTGAAATAAAATAGGAAACGATTGACGAATGGTTGCTGCATCCATCATGCGTTTAACTTCCCTTCAATTACTTCTACAAATTCATTTTGTACTTCTTTAACTGGAATTGCTGTAATGACAGAACCTAGGAAGCCACGAATCACCAAACGTTCCGCTTCTTCTTTACGCAAGCCGCGGCTCATTAAATAATACATTTCTTCTGGATCTACTCGACCAACGCTGGCTGCGTGTCCGGCAGTCACTTCATTTTCATCAATTAAAAGAATTGGATTGGCATCACCACGAGCTTTATCAGACAGCATTAAAACACGACTTTCTTGCTGTGCGTCGGCTCCTTTTGCTCCTTTTAAAATGTGGCCAATTCCGTTAAACGTTAAAGTACCACGTTCACGAATAACTCCATGTTGTAAAATATGACCAATTGAATGTGGCGCTTTATTTGTCACTCGTGTGTCGATGCCTTGTGTTTGTTTACCTGCACTAATTGCAACAACTTTAACTTCTGAATGAGCGCCTTCGCCAACTAAATCAGAATCAAAATCAGCAACAACATCGCCATCATTCATGACGCCTAGAGCCCAATCAACAGAGGCATCCCGCATAATATAGCCACGACGATTCATATAAGTCGTTACAGTTTGCCCTAATTGATCCACAGCTGAGTATTTAACTTTTGCGCCATCTTTCGCAATCACTTCCACAACGATATTTCCAGAAGCTTTCTCTGCGTGATGACCAGTTGATTGAAAACGTTCTAAATAACTGAATTCGCTATGATTATCTGCAACGATTAAAACATGTTTAAAGAAAGGTTGGTTGCTATCTGAATCCTGAATAAACAAAGATTCAATGGGCTCTTCAATCACTACGTTTTTAGGAACGTATAAGAAAACGCCACTATTCATGAAAGCTGCATGAGCTGCTGTCAGCTTATCTTCTTCTGGTAATACGGCTTTAGTCATATAGTATTCTTTAACTAATTCTGGATGCTCTTGTAAAGCAGTAAAAATGTCTGTAAAAATTACCCCTTGTTCCGCTAATGAGGCTGGCAATTGCTCAAAAGCATGAAAAGATCCTTGTTGAACAATTAAAGGATTGTCTTTCATTTGATCAAAACTTGCGACATTTCCTTCAGAAGGCACATAACTTTCCATGTGAACATTTAATAAAGGCCAACGATGAAATTTCACACGATCAATATGTGGTAACTCACTTTCGTCAGCGTTTCTTAAAGCCGTTGTTCGCAATTCAGTCATCCAAGCTGGTTCTTCATGTTCTAGTGAAAAAGCGGTGACTTCGTCAAGATAATCCATTAGATTTACTTTTTTCATTTATCTTGTCCTCCTTACGCTTCTTCTTTGTAATCAATACCTAATTCTTGGCTGATACCAGCATAGCCTTCTGTTTCTAAACGTTTTGCCAAATCAGCCCCACCGGTTTTCACAACGCGGCCTTCCATCATGATATGAACAACATCTGGCGTGATATAGTTCAATAAGCGTTGATAATGGGTAATAATTAACGCACCAAAGTTCTCGCCGCGCATTTCATTAACCCCTTTAGAAACAACTTTTAACGCATCGATATCTAAGCCTGAATCAATTTCATCTAAAATGGCAAACGTTGGCTCTAACATCAATAATTGTAAAATTTCATTTCGTTTTTTCTCGCCGCCAGAAAAACCTTCGTTTAAGTAACGCTCAGCCATTTCTTCAGGCATATTTAATAATTCCATTTTGCTATCTAATTTTTTTAAGAACTGCATGACTGACATTTTGTTGTCTTCGTCACGTTTTGCATTGATTGCTGCACGCATGAATTCAGCATTGGTAATCCCTGGAATTTCACTTGGGTATTGCATTGCTAAGAATAAGCCTAGGCGAGCGCGTTCGTCTACTTCTAAATCTAAAACGTTGACGCCGTCAAATAGAATTTCTCCTTCTGTGACTTCATAGTTGGGATTTCCCATAATTGCTGCTGATAAAGTAGATTTACCAGTTCCATTAGGTCCCATAATTGCATGGATTTCTCCAGTATTAATTGTTAAATCGACTCCTTTTAGAATCTTTTTATCTTCAATTGATACGTGTAAATTTTTGATTTCTAACACAGACATGTACAATTCCCTCCAACTTGTTTTAATCGTTTTTCCGTTCTCACTCATTTTAGCCTAATTGAGAATGAATCGCAAATTACAATTGCTAAAAATAACAACTCTTATCATCAAATTTTAGGATTCAATTTGTGAAGAAAAATTTTAAAAGGCTGATATTTCAAAGTTTCTTTATATTTTTAAGTGATCCTCCCTACACAAAGAAAAAAATTCTGGTAGAATAAAAAAATTTATTCAAGAAAGCGTTTTCTTAAATAATTACTTTAGAATGACTTTCGCAAAGAGAGCGTTGAGATACGCCTTCCTCATCTATACAAAAAAATCCAGAGCATTTGCTTCTCTGGATTCAATAATTTTTATTAGTGATTGGTTTTATACTTCTAAAAGTTCTTGTTCTTTTTCAGCAGTAATCGCATCGATATTTTTGATGCTATCATCTGTTAATTTTTGAACATCTTTTTCAAATGAACGTAATTCATCTTCAGTGATGTCGCCATTTTTTTGAGCTTTTTTCAACTCATCCATTGCATCACGACGAACGTTACGGACAGCAACTTTTGAGTTTTCCGCTTCTTTTTTCACGTCTTTGGCTAATTCTTTCCGACGTTCTTCCGTTAATTGTGGAATCACTAAACGGATGACATTTCCATCATTGGTTGGGCTAATGCCGATATCACTCATTTGAATAGCTTTTTCAATGTCAGCGATAGAATTTTTGTCAAACGGTGTAATCATTAATACACGTGCTTCTGGGATATTGATACTTGCTAATTGGTTAACTGGTGTTGGTGCACCATAATATTCTACTTGAATACGATCTAATAGACTTGCGTTCGCACGACCAGCACGAATTTGACCTAATTCACGGCGTAAGCTCTCTTCCGCTTTTGTCATTTTTTCTTTGGCTGTTGCTAAAACTTCTTTAGACATTCTTTATTTCCCCCTTACAGTTGTTCCGATATTTTCACCAAGGATGGCACGACGGATATTTCCTGCTTCATTTAGGTTAAAGACAACTAAAGGAATATCGTTATCCATACTTAATGAGCTTGCTGTTGAATCCATTACTTGCAGCCCTTTAGAAATAACATCTAAATGTGTTAGTTCTTCAAATTTTGTCGCTGTTTCATCCACACGTGGATCCGCAGAATAAACACCATCAACATTGTTCTTCGCCATTAAGATGACGTCCGCATCTACTTCTGCAGCTCGTAACGCAGCCGTTGTATCTGTCGAGAAGTAAGGATTTCCTGTTCCTCCGGCAAAAATAACAACGCGGCCTTTTTCTAAATGACGTTCTGCACGACGACGAATGTATGGTTCTGCAATTTGACGCATTTCAATTGATGTTTGAACACGTGTAGGCACACCAAGATTTTCTAATGTATCTTGCAATGCTAAGGCATTCATCACAGTAGCTAACATGCCCATATAATCTGCTTGTGCACGTTCCATGCCCATTTGAGCACCAATTTGTCCACGCCAGATGTTTCCGCCGCCAACCACGATGGCCATTTCGATACCTAATTCATGGACCTCTTTAATTTCTTGGACGATTTCTTTAATGACTGGTGGTTTAATGCCAAAACCGTCTTCTCCGGCTAGCGCTTCTCCACTTAACTTTAATACGACACGTTGATACTTAGGTTTAACCATCATAATTCCCTCCAAGATTCTCTAAAAATCATTCAATTCCTCATTTAGATGACTTTTCACCAAAATGATTTTTTAGACCAAGCAGTGCGATCCACTGGTTTTGCCTAAAAAAAGGGAGCGCATATCAAAGTTATGCGTTCCCAAATGGCTGAAAGACTGCCTTGAATCAAGCAGTAATCAATTTATGCAGCTTCCTTTGGGGATCGCTGTCTGTTTAGATACTTATGATTCACGGCTTTTCAACCGAGCGTTTGATGCTCTTAGTTTTTCATTTGGCTCATTACTTCATCCGCAAAGTTATCTTCACGTTTTTCGATACCTTCGCCAACTTCAAAACGTACGAATGATTTCACTTCGCCGCCTTTAGAAGCAACAAATTTTTCGACAGTCATATCTGGATCTTTAACAAATGGTTGGTCAACCAAAGCGATTTCTGCTTTGAATTTTTGTAGACGACCAACAACCATTTTTTCAACGATATTTGCTGGTTTACCTTCGTTTAATGCTTGTTCAGTTAACACAGCTTTTTCGTGTTCTAATTCTTCTTGAGGAATTTGAGATTCGTTGACATAGCGAGGGTTGATTGCCGCGATGTGCATAGCAACATCTTTCGCTACTTCTTCGTCAGTTGTGCCATCGATAACTGTTAATACAGCAATACGGCCACCCATGTGTAAGTAAGCGCCAAATGCAGCATTGTCAGCTTTTTCGACAACTTCAAAACGACGGAAGCTGATTTTTTCACCGATAACAGTTGTTGCTTCGATTAAATCAGATTCGATTGTGCCTTTTTCAGTTTTAATAGCCATTGCTTCTTCCATCGTAGCTGGTTTGTTTTCAGCAACTTTAGTCGCAATGTCTTTAACTAAATCTTGGAACATTTCGTTTTTAGAAACGAAGTCAGTTTCTGAGTTTACTTCAACGATTGCTGCAACGTTACCCACAGTTGCTACGTTTGCTAAACCTTCAGCCGCAATGCGGTCATTTTTCTTCGCTGCTTTAGCCATACCATTTTCACGTAAAAAGTCTACGGCTTTTTCCATGTCGCCTTCTACTTTTACTAATGCTTTTTTAGCGTCCATCATTCCAACGCCAGTCATATCGCGTAATTCTTTTACCATTTTAGCTGTAACGTCTGCCATTATTTGTGTCCTCCTCGGATATTATCAATTCTTTTTAAAAAAGCTATCTCAAAGGAGAATCAGGCTTTTTGTCGCCTAGCCTTTGAGACAGCTCCGTAATCATTATTATTCAGCTGATTCGTTGTTTCCTTCAACAACATCAACGATTTCTTCGATTGAAGTTGCTTCTGGTGTTTCTTCAACGAATAACTCTTCAGTTGCTTGGTCTTCCCCTTGGTTACCTTCGATGAAAGCGTCAGCCATTTTAGCAGTGATTAATTTCACAGCGCGGATTGCATCATCATTTGAAGGGATTACAACATCGATCTCATCAGGATCACAGTTTGTATCAACCATTGCAACGATAGGAATGTTTAATTTGTGTGCTTCTTGAACAGCAATGCGTTCTTTACGCGGGTCAACGATGTACATTACATCTGGAATTCTTGGCATATCAGCGATACCACCTAAGAATTTTTCTAAACGTTCACGTTCTTTGTTTAAGCCAGCAACTTCTTTCTTAGGTAAAACTTCGAAAGTGCCGTCTTCTTCCATTGCATTGATTTTTTTCAAGCGAGCAATACGTTTTTGGATTGTATCCCAGTTAGTTAACGTACCACCTAACCAACGATGGTTTACATAGTATTGACCAGCGCGGATTGCTTCATCTTTGATTGCTTCTTGTGCTTGTTTTTTAGTTCCTACGAATAAAGCAACGCCGCCTTCTTCTGCAACGTTTTTCATGTAATCGTAAGCTGCATCTACTAATTTCACTGTTTTTTGTAAGTCAATGATGTAGATACCGTTTCTTTCTGTGAAGATATATTTCTTCATTTTTGGGTTCCAGCGACGAGTTTGGTGACCAAAGTGTACGCCGGCTTCTAGTAATTGTTTCATAGAAATTACTGCCATGTTGTGTTTCCTCCAGTTTGGTTTTTATTTTCCTCTTCTTTTCGTCAACTCCTTGAAGAACTACCGTAGTAGCACCACTTCGCAGATGGAAAAGAATGTGGATTTCGTATGTGAAAATCACACCTTTAACAGTATAAGATATTTTCAGAAAAATAGCAAGCCTTAAAACTAGAAATGTCGCTCCTACTGCGCTTGCCAAACAAGATGACATTCTTCGTTTCCCGTTTCATCGATGGTTCGCTTTTGTTGGACAAAGCCTTGTTTTTGATAAAAGGCGTAAGCTGCTTGATTTTCCCTGTAAACAGCCAAAGATAAGACATCCTGTTCTTCTTTTGCTACTTGCAGTAATTTCTGACCGATGCCCTTCCCTTGAAACGCTTTTTTTATAAAAATTCCTGCGATATAGTTATCCATTAAGCCTAAAAACCCAATTATCTGACCCTCTTCTTCCGCTAAGATCAGTGTTGCTTTTGGTAACGCAGCGCGGACAAATGCCTTATTTTCTTGCCAATAAGTTGGTGCGACAAATGGATGAGCCTCTAGATTCGTTTGCAGCCAAATAGCCATAATGGTTTCTAATTCTTTTTCTGTTAACTGGGTTGTCTTTTTGATAGTCAGCATTTTTTGACACTCGTTTCTGTTATTGATTATTTTCAAAATAAAACATTAACACGCCCGCTGCGATAGCGACATTCAATGATTCTGCTTGACCTTTCATTGGAATATAAAGATTTTTCGTGGTTTCTGCTAACAATTCTGGCGAAACCCCGCTACCTTCATTGCCTAAAATCAACGCATAATTTTCCACTGCCTCTTGTTCATAATAAGCAATCGCAGCTTCATTTAGTTCTGTACCGAAAACTGGTAGACCTTGCTTCTTGAATGCCTGAACCACTTCAGTCAACTCTCGTTGGAGAACTGGTAAATGATAGTGGCTTCCCTGCATTGAGCGCAACACTTTTGTATTGTAAATATCTGCTGTGCCCTTACCTAAAATCACGCCTGCTAAACCCGCTGCATCAGCTGTGCGAATCATCGTACCAACATTACCAGGGTCTTGGATATTATCTAAAAGTAACCAACCACCTTTAAAAGAAAGCGACTGCTCTTGTTGCGTTTCCAAGGTGACAATTGCCAAAATTCCTTGTGAAGTTGGCAGCTCCGACAAGCTATTTAAAACCTCATCACTAACAAAAATTAATTTTTCTGTTTCTTGTTCAGCTAACCAAGTTCCCCATTCTTGTTGACCTCTTTGGTTAAACAAAATCCACTGGACATCGGCATTGGCCTTCACAGCTTCTTCAACTAAATGAAATCCTTCTATTATATATTGGTTCAGTTCTTCTCGGTACTTCTTTTTGTGTAATTTTTTCCATTCTTTTAATTGGTTATTTTTCGTTGATGTAATTTCTTTCATAAGTCACCTCGCCTTTGTATTATAGCATGCTTCTAGCTTGCTTGGATACTTGCTAGAACCAAGAAAAATCGCTATCATAAAGAAAAAAGCAAAGGAAGTGTCTCTCATGGAAAAACTAAGAATGAATGTACAAGGGCGTGTCCAAGGTGTTGGCTTCCGCTACATGACCAAAATGGTGGCAGATCAATTAGGTGTCACTGGTTCAGTGAGAAACGAAGACGACGGGTCCGTTTCAATCACAGCAATTGCACCTGAAGACATAATGGAAACATTTATCAAAAAAATCAAAGATTCTCCCAGTCCAGCGGGACGTGTAACGTATGTTGATATTCAAGAAGACCCTTTGTTAGAAGAAACGGAACAATTTAAAGTGATTCAATAAACTTACTTTCTAACGATTGATTTCTTTGGGAAGAAGCCTTGAACAGCAAGTAGTTCCTGCTTTTTATTGATTTTTGTAAGAGCTTCTTTTCGATTTTGATTGAAAAAGAGCGCTGTTTCAAGTATAGTTAACCATGTAAAAATTTTTTAGAAAAGGACCGAATTACATGCGTAAATTAAACCGATGGCTTTACGGCTCTGGCTTACTATTTTTAGTAATGTTTTTATCAGGCTGTGTGAAAACAGGAGCAGATGGACAACCAACTGGTGAAGGTTTTGTCTATAACTTCCTTGTTTTACCGATGAGTAATGCAATTACTTATCTTGTCGATAACTTTAATTGGAACTATGGTTGGGCGATTATTTTTATCACCATTATTGTACGGATCATTATTTTACCGTTAGGCTTACATCAATCGAAAAAAAGCTTTATCCAAACGGAAAAAATGCAAGCAATCAAACCCCAAGTGGATGTTGCACAAGCAAAAATGAAACAAGCAAGTACGCGTGAAGAACAAATGGCCGCACAAGCAGAACTACAAAAGATTTATAAAGAAAACAATGTGAGTATGGTTGGCGGAATTGGTTGTTTGCCTTTATTAATTCAAATGCCTATTTTCTCTTCTCTGTTCTTTGCTGCTCGTTATACAAAAGGTATTGCCACGGCAAGCTTCTTAGGAATGAATTTAGGGCAACCAAATATGATTTTAGTGGCATTAGCTGGTTTAGCCTATTTAGCTCAAGGTTATATTTCAATGATTGGTATTCCTGAAGAACAAAAGAAAACAATGAAATCAATGCTGATTGTTTCACCATTAATGATTGTTTTCATGTCCTTTAGCTCACCTGCAGGCGTAGCGCTTTACTGGGTAGTTGGTGGTATTTTCACATGTATTCAATCTGCCATCACAAATATCCTCTTACGTCCAAGAATTAAAAAACAAGTACAAGAAGAATTGAAAAATAACCCACCAAAACAAGTGGTTACTCCTATCAAGGATGTGACACCAAAAGAAACAAACAAAGTAACGCAAAAAACGAACCAACCAAAAGCAAACGGCAATAAAGGTCGTAATGCTGGAAAACAAAAACGTAAATAAAAAAAGGATCGCCTCTAAACGGCGATCCTTTTTTTACTTCAATTCTTTCCCAGTCATCTCTTCAATAATTCGAATAGACTTTGGACCAAAGCCATGCAACGAAAGTAACGCTTTTCGGCCTCGTGCATAGAGTTCATCCACACTGTTGATTTTTTCATTCGTTAGCGCACGAACAGCTGGCTTTGATAATTGTGTTAAAATTTTTTCAAATGTTGTTTCTAGCATGCTGTCGGTTCCTCCTTAGCGGTCGAAAAACAGCGCTTTTTATTTTACAATTAATAAATCTAAGCTAGCAATTGATAACGCCATTTTAGCAATTTGCATTAATTGTTTTAATCGGTTTTGTTTGACTTTTTCATCCTCAACCATAACCATCGTTTCATTGAAGTACGCATCAATTAACGGACGTAGATTTACTAGTGCTTCATAGTTTTCTGCAATCGTGCGTGTCGCAAAAGCTTCAGATAAATCGTTAACTGCTTGATACAGTTCTTTTTCTGCCTTATTTTCAAACAGACTTGGATCAATCCCTTCTTCAGTATCACCTAAAAGTTCTTGACCTTTTTTCGCTAAATTAATAACACGCGTTAAGGCTTCCATTGATGGTTTAAAATCTTGATCTTCAAAACGGCTTTTTAAAATATTCGCTGAAGCAAATAATTTCGATAAATCGGCTTGCTCAGCAGACACCACTGCATCGATAATGTCATGGCGAACATTTTTCGTCATTAATAATTGACGTAAGCGAGCTTTCACAAATTCAACGACTTCTGCTTGTCCTTCGTTTAGTAAAACGCCATATTTCTCAACATCTTGATTCACTGCTTCATCAACTTCTGTTTGTAATTGGACTAATGGGAAGGTCCAGCCTTTATCTTCAATAATTCGGATAACGCCATAGGTTTGACGACGAAGTGCATAAGGATCGTTAGAACCTGTTGGAATCATACCAACTGAGAAGAATGAAAAGACGCTGTCAAGCTTATCGGCTAAGGCCAAAACAGCCCCGATTGCTGTTTCTGGCAATTCACCTTCACTGGAAGTTGGTAAATAATGTTCTCGAATCGCCGTTGCTACGGCTGGTTTTTCGCCTTGTAATAAGGCATATTTTTCTCCCATAATTCCTTGTAATTCTGGGAATTCACCAACCATATTTGTTACTAAGTCAAATTTATAAATTTCAGAGGCACGTTTTAAATCTTCCAATTCCTCCTCAGATAAGCCAACTTTTCTACCAATGATTTGTGCAATTAAAGCAACCCGTTGCATTTTTTCATAAATTGAGCCAATCTTTTCATGGAAAGTCACATTTTTTAGTTTTTCAACACATGCTTCAATCGTTAATTTTTTATCTTCATTGTAAAAGAATTCTGCATCTTCTAAACGAGCAATTAACACTTTTTCATTTCCTTTAATCACGTTTTCAAGGTGAACATTATCCCCATTACGAACAGCGATAAAATGCGGCATTAATAAGCCTTGGTCGTTACGAACGTCAAAATAACGTTGGTGTTCTTTCATAGAAGTCACTAATACTTCATCTGGAACAGATAAATATTTTTCATCAAAACTACCTACAAATGCAGTTGGATATTCCACTAAATTCGTAACTTCTTCCAATAATTCTTCATCTAAAGCTAACTGCCAATTTTTTTCTGCAGCGAGTGCGTTCGCTTGATCAACAATCATTTGTTTCCGTTCATTCGGTTGAACCACTACAAATTGTTCTTTTAATTTTACTTCATATTCATTAGCATGTTGGAACGTCACATCGTCTCCCAAGAAACGGTGGCCACGAGAAGTTTGCCCCGTTGTCACATCTAACACTTTGAAAGGAATTACTTCATCATCAAGTAGTGCCACAATCCAATGAATTGGACGAATATATTCGAAATCATAGTTTGCCCAGTGCATTGTTACCGGGAAAGTTAGACTTGTAATCACGTCATTTAATTTTGTTAATACCTCTTTGGCACTTTGGCCTTTGGTAAACTTCGTCACATAGACATATTCGACACCATTTAGTTCTTTGAAAACAATGTCCTCAGTTGTAACTCCTTGGCCGCGTACAAAACCTTGTGCAGCTTTTGACCAATTTCCTTCAGCATCTAAAGCAATCTTTTTCGCTGGACCTTTTACTTCTTCTTCAACATCTGCTTGTTTTTCAGGAATCGCAGTTACTTTCACGGCTAAGCGACGAGGTGTGGCAAAGGATTGCACTGTTTCATAGTCTAAATGATGTTCATCTAAAAATTTGATTACTTTTTCTTCAAATTGGATACGGCTTGGTGTGACAACATGTGCGGGCATTTCTTCTAAGCCAATTTCTAATAATAAATCTTTTGCCATGTTATTCTGCCTCCTTGGATACACTTTGATCTTTATTTAATAATGGGAACCCTAATTTTTCACGTTCAGCCACAAAAATTTTCGCTACGGAACGAGCCATATTCCGAATGCGGGCTAAATATCCTGCACGTTCCGTTACAGAGACAGCGCCGCGAGCATCTAATAAATTGAATGTATGGCTACATTTTAAAATATAATCATAGGCTGGGTGAACTAAGCTTTCTTCAATACAGCGTTTAGCTTCTTTTTCAAATTTGTCAAAGTTTTCTAAAAGCATTTCTTGGTTACTAATTTCAAAGGAATATTTTGAATGTTCATATTCAGGTTGGACAAAAATTTCACCATATTTAACGCCTTGTGTCCATTCTAAATCATAGACACTTTCGACTTCTTGGATATATGATGCCAAGCGTTCTAACCCATAAGTAATTTCAGAAGTGACAGGATGACATTGTAAGCCCCCGACTTGTTGGAAATACGTAAATTGGGTGATTTCCATGCCATCTAACCAAACTTCCCAACCTAAACCAGCACAGCCCATTGAAGGATTTTCCCAGTTATCTTCTACAAAACGAATGTCATGTTCTAATGGATCAATTCCTAATAATTTCAAACTTTCTAGATAAAGTTCTTGGATATTTTCAGGAGAAGGCTTCATTACAACTTGGAATTGATGATGTTGGTATAGACGGTTCGGATTTTCACCATAGCGTCCATCAGCTGGACGACGAGAAGGTTCTACGTAGGCAGCATTCCATGGTTCAGGTCCAATGGCACGTAAAAACGTGTAAGGACTCATGGTGCCGGCTCCCTTTTCTGTATCATAGGCTTGCATTAACATACAGCCATTAGATGACCAAAATTTTTGCAAGGTTAAAATCATTTCTTGTACGGTTAGCTTGTTTTTCATTGTTTTCCTCCTTGGAATATTTTTTATAGACATAGGGATTGGCTTTGCTTCGGGAATGTAAATTTAAAAAGGGCTACAGAGAAACAATTTTGTAGAATGGGATAATTTTTATGCTGTTCATCATCTACTCTGTCGCCTTTGCGCCAATTGAGCTTTTTTGAATAAACGTTACTATTTTTTCTTTTGGTGTTAACTGTTTGCTTTTTTTATTCGGTTACAACGTTCCCTTTGGTCACCTTGTGCTGTTCATCATCTACTCCATGTTTTTGGCTAAGCAGTTTGTTTTAACATAGAGGAGACAACGTTCCCTTTGGTCACCTTGTGCTGTTCCACATCTGCTCTGACACTTTGTGTCAGTCGCAGTGAGGAACATGCAAAAAGTCCCCATGCCTATTAATAGACATAGGGACGAATAATTATCGCGGTTCCACCCTACTTCCGATGTGTTCATCGGCAGCTTCGTTTGTCGTACTCCAAAGTGCCTTTCAAAAGTTCCGTGTTTCTGGCTCCCACTCTCCCAGATTCGCTTAACAGAGGGTTCTTTTTACTTCTCTTTTTCTTCGTACGTATTTAACTTCTCTATCATAATACGGTGTCTGAGGGAAGTTGTCAAATTTTTTTTAGAAAAACGTCTGCTTGTTTATGTTTATTTTTCTTCCTTCTTTCGTGGCGGAATTTTTAACGTATTTTCCCACGTTTTCATTTGATCAATAAATTTTTTACTTTTTAAGTGCAAACCAACATATTCATCGTATAACATATCAATCGTTTCTCGAATACTCTTCTTAGTTTCTTCTTTTACTTGAATGTTTTGGACTTTTTCATAGGAGACTTGCGAAAATAAGCGAATAAAATGAATTGCTCTAGGATCTGCATGGTAGCGCTGTTCATCTAAATGCCAATGTTTTTCACAAAGCACACCGCTATATTTTGAGGAATAATCAAATTTCCCTTGTGTTTCGCCACAAGCCACACAATGATGCCATTCTGGTCGTACACCAAACCGTTCTAACAATTGAATTTCAAAAATATTTGTAATGATTTCCGGATCTTTTTGCTCATTTAAAGCGGATAATGCCATGTGGGTAAATTGAAATAAATTAGGGTCATAGTGCTGATCTTCAATTGCTGCATCGACTAAGTTTAAAATATATGTTCCATATGCGTTAATAAATATGTCTTGTTGAATGTTTCGAAAAGGTTGAACTTCTTTGCTGCTATTGAGAAAAGATAAGCCTTCTTCTCTAAAATTTCCGATGTAGACGGCTTCTGTAAATGGCAGAATCGCTGGCAAAAGAGGATTATTTTTTCGATGCGCGCCTTTCACAAAAAACATCAATTTTCCATAGGATTCTGTAAAAATTTTGACGAGTTTATCCTTCTCTTTAAAATCCTTCGTAAATAAAATAATGCCTTTGGTCTCCCCTAATGCCATTCAATTCACTTCCATTTCTTATGTAAATTAGTGTAGTGTTTGGAAAGTTCGTTTATACACTCGCTTCCCAAACACTACTTTCTTAATATTCTTCTTTGCGATAACCAAAATCTTGTAAATAGATTTTTTTGTCACGCCAGTCTTTTTGGACTTTTACCCACAGCTCCAAATACACTTTGTCATCTAATAAATATTCAATATCTTGACGCGCCTTGGTACCAATTTGTTTCAGCATTTTTCCGCCTTTGCCAATAATGATACCTTTTTGACTGTCCCGTTCCACAATAATGGTTGCTTGGACATGGACTTTATCGTTTTCATCCCGTTTCATTGAGTCCACAACGACAGCGACAGAATGAGGAATCTCATCTCTTGTTAAAAGTAACACTTTTTCACGAATTAATTCGGAAACGATAAAATATTCTGGATGATCCGTAATTTGGTCATCAGGGAAATACTGTGGTCCTTCTGGCATTTGCTCAACGAGAACATCCATCAAATGCTCAAAATTATTTCCTTCAGTGGCAGAAATGGGAATAATTTCTTTAAAGTCCATTTGTTTCGAATAGTCTTCAATGATACTCAATAAATCATCTGGATGGACTTTGTCAATTTTATTAATAATCAAGTAGACTGGACTATTATTATTTTTCAATCGTTCAATAATAAAGTCGTCACCTTTCCCGCGTTTTTGATCAGCACTTACCATAAATAAAGTAGCATCTACTTCACGCATCGCATTATAGGCACTTTCCACCATGAAATCGCCTAAGCGGTGTTTAGGTTTGTGAATCCCTGGAGTATCGATAAAAACAATTTGTGCTTCAGGAATTGTATAAATTCCTTGAATCTTATTACGAGTTGTTTGTGCTTTGTCACTCATAATTGCAATTTTTTGGCCGACAATTCGATTTAACAATGTTGATTTTCCAACATTTGGTCTGCCGACAATGGCTACGAAACCAGATTTATGTTCAGTTGTCATTGTATTTCTCCTCTTATTTCCACATTTGAATGATTTGTAAAATTTTTGGTACAAATAGAATTAGTCCTACTAGCACTGCGAAACCGGCTGTTAATAAAACAGCTCCTGCGGCCATGTCTTTAACTTTTTTTCCGATTGGATGAAAGTGAAAATCCGTAAACATATCTACGACATTTTCAAAAATTGTGTTGATAATTTCTGCCAACCAGACAAGAAAAACAGCCAATAACAACCACAGCCATTCAGCAAGTGTTAAGGAAAACAAGAAACCAAACACAATGGCCGTGACACCAAACGCCACATGTTTGCGCATATTACGTTCTTCTCGAAAAACTGTTTTGATTCCTTGCCAGGCAAATTCTAATGAATTAATAAAATGTTTATTTTTTCCTGTTTGCTCATCTTTTAAGGCCATACGCATCTAAAATCTCTTTCTGTAAACCAAACATTTCTTTTTCATCTTCAGGTTCCATATGATCGTACCCATTCAAATGTAAAAAGCCATGTACTGCCAAAAAGCCCATTTCTCGCTCCAATGTGTGCCCATATTCAACTGCTTGTTCTGCTGCTCGCTCTGTTGAAATAATTAAATCACCTAGATTCCGTGGTAGCTCTGCCAACTCTTCATCATCAAAAATAATTGGCAATTCGTCTTCCCCTTCATCCTCTAAAGCAAAACTGATGACATCTGTAGGCATATCTTTGCCCCGATAGTCACGATTAATCATTTGGATACCTGCGTTATCTGTAAAAGTCACCGACATCTCCGTATCTTCGGCAATTTCTAGAAAACCCGCTGCAAATTGCAGCAAGTTTTCGATTTCTTTGATTTCTTCTGTTGGTACTTTCTCGGTTTCATCAATGAAAGTAATATCCATTAGTCATCTCTCTTTTCTTGTTCATCTTTCATTTCTTCTGCTTCAGCTTTCATTTTTGGATACTTAATCCGTGAATGGAAGGTACTGCATAATCCATTAATTAATGATTTTTCAATGATGCGAATCTCTTTCATCGTTAACCCACATTCATCTAATTGGCCATCTGAAATTCTGTCTTGAATCACATTATGCACAAAGGCTTGAATTTTTTCGTTGGTCGGATGATCCATCGCCCGCACAGCAGCCTCACAAGTATCAGCAATACTCACAATCCCTGCTTCTCGTGTTTGTGGACGTGGTCCAGGATAACGGAAGTCGGATTCTTTAATTTCAGGATTGCGTTCTTTTGCTTTCACATAGAAAAATTTCATCAATGTTGTGCCATGATGTTGACGACAAATGTCAATCACCATTTGCGGCATATTGTACTCTTCTAAAATTTTGGCGCCATCAATTACGTGGCCAAAAATAATTTGTTTACTATCTTCTGGTAATAAAAAGTTATGTGGATTTTCTGCACCAGCAGGTAAGTTTTCCACAAAGAAATTGGCGTGTTTAATTTTGCCAATGTCATGGTAATAACAAGCAACTCGTGTTAATAGCGACCGCCCGCCAATCTCAGCAACAGCGTTAGCGCTCAAACTAGCCACCATCATGCTATGATGATAGGTACCTGGCGCTTCTTCTAACAGTTGTTTTAACAACGGATGGTTCGGATTACTTAATTCATTCAAGACAATCATACTATCATCGGTCACTAATAATTCGATATATGGATGCAAGCCCATTGTTGCTAAAAATGAAAGTACCGTTCCTGCACTTGCACAAATTAAAGCTGTCCACGTTTTACCATCTGTTAAACTCATCCCTTGATAAATCATTAAGACAACCGCCATGAAAACAGGAAAGACCACTACCCACATTAAAGCTGGGAAAACTTGCTCACTCATCCGTTTCCGTTTAACAACTGTTGCTAGAAATCCTGAGAATAAGTACATAATCAGAATAACCGTCAACGAGTTTGTGCCGATAGAATTATAAAAGATAAATAACGCAAAAACGACTTGGAAAATGGCAGCGATTATCCCTGAACGACGATTCACAAAATGATTTAGAATCAGCGGCGCAAAGGCTGCCGGATAGAACAAGGGAATATACATCAACTGCTCTGTTTGGAAAATCTGGAAGAATTTCATTAAAATAACACTGATTAGCATAGCACCCGTGTAAAAGATAATAAACGAGCGTTGTCGCGAAGGCTCAGTCACTTGTTTTGTAAAGAAAATTAACACTTCAACTTGAAGTAAAATAGCTAATGCTAATGCCACCATCGGAAAAATAGAGGTATTTTGACTAGTCATTCCTAGTAACTCAAGTTTTTCGACCGCTTTTGCATCAATTTGAGTACCTTCACGAACAATAATTTCGCCTTGATAAATCATTGCGGGTTGAACAGCATTCATCGCTTTTTGGCGTAGCTCTTCTGTTCGTTTTTCATTGGCAATATCGTTTACCACAATCCCTTGGTTAACAATGTAACGAATGACTTGTTGCATTGTACTCGTAATATCTAAGTATTGAATTTTACCGTTAGCTTCTTGGCGAATTTTATCCAAATCAGATTCTCGAACGTGATTTTGCATCGCGTCATCCACCAACATCAAACTTTCTGAACGAACCTTATCCAATTGCTCAGAGGTTAATGTAAAGATTGTTTGATAAAAAACATTAGGAAAACTTTGATAAAACGTAACTTCATCTTGCGGTAAAGATTCAAACAATGATTTTAAGCTAGCCACTCGTTCTTCCACGGTCGGCGCAGGAATCGTTTCTTCCTTTTTGGCCTTCGCTTGCTTGTTGCTGTACTCTTTGTCTACTTTTTCATTCGCAGAATCAATCAATTTAAATAATTTATCAATACGATTATGTTGGACAGATGCCGTATCTTCTTGATAAATATATTCGGGTGTGACAGCTTCTGCTGCCAATTTTTTTCTTTGTTCTGTTTCGTAGGTATTCTCGATATTTTTATTTGCACGAATGGTTTTCTCGGCCAGTTGACCTTCTTTAATTTCTACTCTTTTCTGATGGACACTGCCAAACATAATCATAAATAAAAGAAGAGAAAAAACGGCTAATAAAATAGGTAAATAGGCTTTACCTAAACGATCCCCTAACTTTGTAAGTACTTTTTTCAAAAGGTACTTTCACTCCTTCCCTAACTGCTTAGGAATGCTTTTGTTGTTCTTTTTCATAGGCTTGAATAATTTGCGCTACAACCGGATGACGCACAACGTCACTGGCTTCAAAATTTACAAAGGCAATTTTTTCAATGTCTTTTAACGTACGCTCGGCGTTAACTAAACCACTTGTTACACCACGTGGCAAGTCAATCTGACTAGTATCTCCATTAACAATCATTTTTGAACTAAACCCTAAACGAGTTAAAAACATTTTCATTTGGGCAACCGTGGTATTTTGTGCTTCATCTAGAATGACAAAAGCATCATCCAATGTACGACCACGCATATAAGCAAGCGGGGCAATTTCAATAACGCCGCGTTCCATTAAACGATTTGTATGATCCATACCAAAAATTTGATACAAGGCATCGTAAACTGGACGTAAATAAGGATCGACTTTTTCTTTTAAGTCACCTGGTAAAAAGCCCAAGCTTTCGCCAGCTTCCACCGCTGGACGAGTTAAAATAATTTTTTGTACTTCGCCTTTTTTTAAAGCTGCTACTGCCATCACCACGGCCAAAAAGGTTTTTCCTGTCCCAGCAGGTCCCACCCCGAAAATGACGTCATGAGTTTTAACTGCATCGATATATTTTTTTTGACCAACATTCTTAATTCGGATGGCCCGACCATGATGGTCCTTCATAATTTCTTCTTCATACATGGCAATAAACGCCTCTAAATTTCCAGCTTTGGCCATTTTTAAAGCAGAAACGACATCTGGCGTATGCACTTTGATGCCTCGTTGAATTAATGTTTGTAGCGCTCTTAACACGGAAGCGACTAACTCTACCTCTGATGATTCGCCAATTAACTGAATAACTTCGCCACGACTATTAATCGTTACGTGAGTATTCTCTTCTAAAAATTTGATATGTTTATCATGTGTTCCTAAAAGCATGTGTGCATCATCAGAATCAGTAAGTATTAATTCCAAAGATTTTGACTGATTATCTGTCAAAAAACGTCCATCTCCTTTATTATATAGTCCTTTACAATGATACCACATTCTTATCTGTTTAAAAAGAAGTCGTACCTGATTTGACTTTGAAAGTCAAAAAAGAGAAAACCGTAAAAAGCTACCGGTTTTCTCTTTGCATAAAAAAACTAGGACAGTATCCTGTCCTAGTTTCGATAACGCTCTTAGTTTTCTTGTAATAATTCTTTCACAATTGCGTTAACTTGGTTGCCATCGGCTTTGCCTTTGACTTTCGGCATCATAGCGCCCATCACTTTACCAAAATCTTTTGGTGAAGTGGCGCCAGTTTGCGTCATTACCTCTTGAACTAGTTGACGAATTTCTTCCTCCGTTAGTTGTTGAGGCATATATTTTTCAACAATTGCTATTTCAACTTTTACTTTTTCAACAAGATCGTCGCGTCCCGCCTTTTCAAACTCTGATAAAGAATCTTTTCTCTGTTTCATCTCACGAGACAATACAGTGAGTTCTTCTTCTCCGTTCAATTCACGGCCCGCTTTAATCTGATCATTTTGAATGGCAGTCTTTAACATACGAAGTACGGCTAAAGTTTCTTTGTCTTTAGCTTTCATCGCTGTTTTAATGTCGTCATTCAATGTGGTTAGCAATGACATACCACCAACTCCAATTCATTCAAAACTAGAATTTTTTACGTTTTCTAGCTGCTTCAGATTTTTTCTTACGCTTTACACTTGGTTTTTCGTAGAATTCACGTTTACGTGATTCTTGTAAAGTACCCGCTTTTGAAACGGAACGTTTGAAGCGACGAAGAGCATCATCAAGAGATTCGTTTTTACGAACGACTGTTTTTGACATGTTATTCCCTCCCTCCGAGCTTAAAAAGTAACCGTTTTTCTTATTTGTGTGAAAAACCCACAAATTAAAATACTGTCCTTGTTATATTATAGCTAAAGCATAAATAACCGTCAACCACTCTACTGATAAAATACGAAATTTTTGTTTGATTTTTCGTCTTATTCGCTATTTTTCGCAACAATCGGCACAACGACCAAGTATTTCAAAGCGATGTCCTTCAATTGAACAACCTTTTAACTGTTCTTCAAAAAAATTCATCGGACACATGTGAATTTCTTCCGTTTTGCCACAAACCGTACAAATAAAGTGATGATGATGTTCCACCTCTTGGCAACAACGGAAGCGAAACTTTTGCTCGCCATTTAATTCTGTTTTTTCTAGCAATTCTAAGCGCTCAAAGTCATGCAAGTTACGATAAACCGTATCATAACTGACTCCTTTAAAGGTTTCATTCATAAATTCATACACTTCACGTGCAGAAACATACCGATTTCGCTTAATCAAATAGCTCATCAGTAATTCTCGTTTTTTAGTATATTTTAATCCACTGGCTTTCATGGTTTCTAAGGCTTGTTCAATATTGGTTTTTACTGGTGCCATCGCCATTTCCTCCCTCACCAACCTAAATCAGAATCATTACGAAATAGATTCTGGACTTATGGTATAATAAAATTATTAAAAATGCAAGAAAGGACTTACCCTCTATGACTATTTCTGAAGAAAAAAAATGTGTGACGATTTTTGTCATCTCAGATTCTGCTGGCGAGACCGCTTCAAAATTGGCGGCTGCTTCAATGGCCCAGTACCCCACTGTTGATTTTACTTTGATTAGACGAACATTCGTTAAAGACGAAGATAAACTGGTGCAAGCGTTAGAAGATGCCAAAAAAGCAGAGGCCATGGTACTGCATACTATCATTAATGATCATCTCGTGGCGATTGCTAATCAATTTTTCAATGAGCATCAATTGTTCCATTTTGACATTTTGACACCACCTGTTGCGGAAATCGAACGATTAACAGGTGTCGCACCTATGCGGGAACCAGGTGCCTTACATCATCTGAATGAAAATTATTTTAAACGAATTGAAGCAATGGAATTTGCTGTCAAATATGACGATGGCAAGGACCCACGAGGCTTTTTAGAAGCGGATGTGTTACTTCTTGGTGTTTCCCGAACTTCTAAAACACCGCTAAGTCTCTTTTTAGCCAACAAGAACTTAAAAGTTGCTAATTTGCCACTAATTCCTGAAGCACATTTACCGAAACAATTATTCGAAATGGACCCTAAAAAAATTGTTGGCTTAACCAACGATCCCAATGTTTTAAACGGGATTCGTAAAGAACGAATGCGCGCATATGGATTGCCTGAAAATACTTCTTATTCAGATATTGAAAAAATTCGGCGAGAACTGGCTTTTGCTAATGATCTTTATCAAAAATTAGGTTGTATCGTTATTGATGTCGCTTCTCTTTCAATTGAAGAAACTGCCTCAATGATTCTTAATGCTTTGAACTTAGAAGATCATAGTTATTATTCCACGGAAACATCCGAGGATTAAAAAAAACGAGAAAAAATCACTAGTGATTTTTTCTCGTTTTTTTAAAAGACTTGAACGCCTTCTTGATCAATATTGAAAATTTGGATGCTCGCTTTGGTAGATAATTTCTCCAAACTTTGAACAATTTCGTTGGTTCGTTCTTCTGGCGACAAGATTAGCACAGTTGGACCAGCACCGCTTAAGAAAGAGCCATAAGCACCTTTTTGCTGAGTTAAACGACGAATTTCTTTTAAGTGAGGAACCAATGAACGACGATACGTTTCATGCCATTTATCTTGTTCCATCATTTTGCCTGCTAAAGGTAAATCCCCGTTTAAAATTGCGGCAATCATAACATTGGCAATTGAGCTGGCCGCGACCGCTTCTTTATAAGTCAATTTTTCGGGCAAAACAGCGCGACTTTTTTCGGTAAATAATGGTTCCTCTGGAATAAATGCAATGACATCACACATTGGAAAGTGATGTTTGACATGGTAGACTTGGTTTTCTACATGGCTAGCCACCACGAAATCTCCTAAAATAGCTGGGGCCACATTATCCGGATGTCCTTCCATCTCTGTGGCCAAACGGACTTTTTCTTTAGGGGACAAATTTAAATGTGCTAGTCGGTTAGCTAATTCAATGCCTGCTACAATCACACTTGAGCTACTGCCTAGTCCTCTTGCAAGGGGAATGTCAGAAACCATCCGAATAACTTTTGGTGTTAATTCTGGTGCAATTTTCAATGCCGTTTGAATTAATAAATTCTCTTCATTAGTAGGAATCTCTTCTCCCAGAGTATGTTGAATTTCCCAAAATTCACTTTCACCTAAAACGTTGATTGTTAAATAAGCGGATAATGCAATGCCACATGAATCAAAGCCAGGTCCTAAGTTGGCACTAGTGGCAGGTACTCTTATTTTCATAGTGTTGCGACTCCTTTTCGTAAGTGCAGACGCATTTCTTCCACGTCACTCATTTTTGAAATAGCTACTTCTGTCTCCATTGCTGTATCAGGATCTTTCAGTCCGTTACCAGTAAAGACTGCCACGACGGTTTCACCTGCTTTGATTTTACCGCTTTTAACATGTTGAATAACTCCAGCTAATGAAGCAGCCGAACCAGGTTCAATGAAAACCCCATCTTGAGCAGCAATTTTTCGGTAAGCCGTTAAAATTTCTTGATCTGTCACGGCATCAATGAAACCACCGGATTCATCCCGTGCCTGTTCTGCTAATTGCCAACTAGCAGGATTCCCAATCCGGATCGCTGTTGCCACGGTTTCAGGTTGCTCAATCACTTGGCCTTTCACGATCGCTGCGGCACCTTCTGCTTCAAAACCATGCATTCTTGGTAAAGTTGTTCCTTGTTTTTCATGCCATTCTTTAAAGCCTTTCCAGTAAGCGGAAATATTGCCGGCATTTCCAACTGGAATCGCTAAGACATCGGGCGCTTGACCTAATTGTTCACAAACTTCAAAAGCTGCTGTTTTTTGCCCTTCTAAGCGATAAGGATTCACTGAATTAACTAGCGCAACTGCCTCAGTTTTCGCAATCTCTCGCACCGCTTTTAATGCTTCATCAAAGTTACCTGGAATCGAAATAATGTCTGCCCCATACATAATAGCTTGCGCCAATTTTCCCAGTGCGATTTTCCCTTCTGGAATCACTACATACGCTTTAATGCCTGCTCTTGTGGCATACGCAGCAGCGGCGGCACTAGTATTTCCTGTAGAAGCACAAACAATCGCTTTGGCACCTTCTTCTACCGCTTTTGCTACAGCCATCACCATCCCGCGATCTTTGAATGAGCCAGTGGGATTTAAGCCTTCGTATTTTCCATATAATTGAATACCTAATTCTTTGGATAAATTAGGTAAAGGAATCAGTGGCGTATTTCCTTCGGCTAAAGAAATCATTGGTGTTTTTTCTGTTACGGGCAAATACGCTTGATACTGTTTTAACAAACCTTCATACATGTTTACTCATCTCCTATAACCTTCATTACATTCAATAACTGAAAGGCTTCCGTATTTTGAATAGCTATCACAACTTGTTGCATTTGTGCTTTTGATATCTGGTGTGTAATGGCAACAATTCTTGCTCGCTGTCCATCTGATTTCTGTTGAACTAATTGATCAAAGCTGACTTCTGCTTTAGTCATTAATTGCGTCAACTGCAAAAATTGTCCTGGTGTATCTGGAACATCTAATGAAAAATAGTACTGCCCAAATACATTTTCGGAACTCGTCAATTGGGTTTTATGTTGATACGAATTGAACATATGGCCAGTCGTTGCCAAGCGAATGTTTTTAGCAATCGTAATTAAATCACTGACCACACTGGTTGCTGTCGGTTTAGCGCCAGCTCCTGGACCGTAATACATTGATTCCCCCACGCCTGCACTTTTTATAAATACTGCATTGTACTCATTCCGAACAGATGCAATAGGATGCTTTTGATTGACTAGCATAGGCGCCACTTCCACCGAGATACTATTCTCATTTTGTTCAGCAGAGCCAATCAATTTGATTTCATACCCCAGTTGTTTAGCCATGGCGACATCATCTAAAGACAATCCGCGAATTCCACGAATATCAACTTGTGGTAATGAAACATTCATCCCAAAAGCAAATTGACTTAAAATAACCATTTTATAGGCTGCGTCAATTCCATCGACATCATTTGTCGGATCCGCTTCAGCAAAGCCCAACGCTTGCGCTTCTGCTAAAGCTTCTTCATAACTTTTATCAGCAGAAACCATTTGCGTAAGCATATAATTCGTCGTACCGTTCACAATCCCTAAAACTTGTTGAATATTGTCTGCCGCTAAGCTATTAGCAATTGTTCTTAAAATTGGAATCCCGCCAGCAACACTTGCTTCATAATATAAATCACAATGATGTTTTTGGGCTAACGCTACTAATTCACTCCCATGTTGCGCCAGTAAATCTTTATTAGCAGTCACAATATGTTTACCCTTTTCTAAAGCTTTCATGATATACGTTTTGGCTGGTTCAATGGTTCCCATTAATTCCACAACGATTTGAATCTCTTTATCTTCTAAAATATCATCAATTGAAGTTGTTAAAGAAAGACCGTATTCTTCCGCTTGCGCTTGTTTCGTTTCAAGATTTCGGACAAATGCTTTTTCAATGACTACATTCATTCCTGTCACTTGTGAAATTTTCTCTTGATGTTCTTTCAAGAGAGTTAAAACGCCAGTGCCTACAGTCCCTAATCCTAGTAACCCGATCTTTAAGGTATCCTTCATTTTTACCTCCATCAACAGCGCTATTCTAGTTACGCTATTTTTTCCTACTTTTTATCGATGTTCAATATGCTCAAAGGTCTGATTTAAAATATCTATTACATGATGATCATCCAATGTATAAAAAATCGTTTTTCCTTCGCGACGTGCCTTGACAACCCGGCTATCTCTTAATAATTTTAGTTGATGAGAAACGGCGGACTGTTCCATTCCCAATTGTTCACTAATCGCCGTTACGTTATGCTCGCCTTCTTTTAAAAGTAGCAAAATTCTTAAACGTGTTGGATCACTTAATACTTTATATAATTGACTTACTTGTTTGATTTCTTCCATTTGTTTCATTATAGTCGCCTCACTTTGCACTCATTATAACACAGAGTTTTTTAAAATAAGAACTGCGATTGTTCTTTCCTACGAAAAATATGGCACAAAGAAAGTTGGAAAAATGACAAACTTGTCGATTTTCCAACTTTCTTCATCTATTCGTGGTTGGCTTGCTGAACTGCATCCATCACGGCATAACGGAAGCCATTTTTTTCTAGAGCTACGACACCGCGAATCGTACTTCCTCCTGGAGAAGTCACTTCATCTTTCAATGCTCCTGGGTGTTTTTTCGTGTCTAAGGCTAAGGTCGCCGTTCCTTTTATCATTTGAGCGACAATTTCATAAGATAAGTCCCTTGGTAACCCTTCTAAGACTGCTGCATCTCCCAATGCTTCCATAAAGATATCAACAAAAGCTGGACTGCAACCAGCCACAGTACCAAAAGTTTCCAGTTGCGCTTCACGAATTTCTTTGACTAACCCTAAAGTAGCAAGAAGTTCCATTACCAGGTCCTTCGTTCGGCCTTCAATTGTTGGTGCCAAGGCTACGCCAATCACGCCTTGATTCACGCTAACTGGTGTATTAGGAATGGCATGAACAACTTTGGCTTCTTTATTGCCAAGAGCCATTTGTGCTTCTTCTATGGTATGACCTGTTGCAACAGAAATCAATAGACTTTCGTTGGAAAAATGAGGGGCTAATTCCTGAAGGACAGGTAACACGACCTTTGCTCCTGTCGCAATAAAAATAACCTTACATTCTTGGAAAAGTGCATAATCTGTGACAAGTTGAAAGCCCCACTCTTTTTGAAGTGCTTCTGCTGTTCCACTTGAGCCGCCTTTCACATATAAATGTTCCTTCTTGACTGCCTCAGCTTTCAGTAACCCTTTAATCATGGCACCGCCCATACTGCCAGCACCGATAAAGCCAATTTTCATAGCATTCCCTCCTTAGTTAAATAAAGTGTTTGCGCCAAAAGTCAATTAGCTTTTGACACAAACACTAACAGTCGTACTTTTTTCCGTACAGCTTGTTTCGTTTATTTTATTTTGTTAATTCATTAACGACTGCTTCAAACGCAGCAATTTTTTCAGAAGCTTCTGAACTACTTGTTGCTTTTGTTGCTAGATAGAATTTAATTTTTGGTTCTGTTCCTGATGGTCGGATAGCAATCCAACTGCCATCTTCTAAATGATATTTCAACACATCAGAAGGAGGCGTTTGTAATTGTTCTGTTTGACCATCTGCAAAAGTGCGTGTTAATTCTTTAAAATCTTCCGTTTGAGCAACTTGAATCCCGGCAAACTCAGTTGGCGCTTGTTCACGACATTTTGCCATTAAAGCTTTGATTTTACCGCTTCCTTCAATTCCGCTCATTGTTACGGAAATAGTTTTTTCTTCAAAGTAACCAAATTCTTCAAAGATATCTTGTAAGCCATCGTATAATGTTTTTCCTTGTTTTTTATAGAAAGCCGCTACTTCTGCTAATAAAACTAACGCTTGAATTGCATCTTTATCACGAACAAAAGGTTTCACTAAGTAACCATAACTTTCTTCAAAACCAAACATAAACGTTTGACTGTGGTCTTCTTCGTATTGTTGAATTTTTTCAGCAATAAATTTGAAACCTGTTAAAACATTAAACATCTTCGTATTATATTTCTCAGCAATCGCTGTAGCAAGTTCACTAGAAACGATTGATTTTAGAACCGCAGCATTTTGAGGCAACGTGCCTGCTTGTTGATGGGCTTCTAAAATATAATGAATCATAATTGAACCTAATTGATTTCCTGTTAATACTTGGTAGTCTCCGTTTGGCATCCGCACAGCAGCACCTAAACGATCAGCATCTGGATCTGTTGCAATCAATAAATCAGCGCCTTCTTTTTCCCCTAAACGAATCGCGTATTCAAAAGCTGAATGTTCTTCAGGGTTTGGTGACTTAACTGTAGTAAAGTCAGGATCAGCAACGGCTTGCTCAGGTACTAAAACAAATTTTTCAAAACCGGCTTGTTTTAATGCCTTTTCTCCTAACATTTTCCCAGTTCCATGTAAGGGAGTGTAAACTAATTTTAATTCTTTACCCATTTCGTTAATTAATTCTTGATTAATCGTAACTGTTTTAATTTCTTTCAAATACGCGTTATCGACTTCTTCACCAACAATGTTAATTAAACCGCTGTGGGCAACTTCTTCATCTGATAAGACATCAATTTTCAAAGGATTTTCGATACTACGAACATATTTAGTTAATGCATCTGCATCAGCTGGCGGCATTTGACCACCGTCTTCACCATAGACTTTGTAGCCATTATAGGCAGCTGGATTGTGAGAAGCCGTAATCATGATTCCCGCAAAAGCTTTAAAGTAACGGACCGCAAAAGATAATTCTGGTGTTGGTCGTAAGCTTTCAAACACAAAAGAAGGAATATCATGTTTAGCTAATGTTTTAGCTGCTTCCATTGCAAATTCTGGAGACATATGACGTGAATCATAGGCAATAGCTACACCGCGACGTTTTGTTTCAGGATCTTGCGTATCCATAAAACGTGCAAGCCCTTCTGTCGCTTGACGAACTGTAAAGATATTCATCCGATTAATACCGGCGCCTAAAATCCCGCGCATCCCGGCAGTCCCAAATTCTAATGGTGCGTAAAATGCATCTTCACATTTTTCAGGGTCTGTATTTAAGTCCTTTAATTCATTTTTTAAATTTTCTGGAATATTTTCTTCATTTAACCATTGTTGGTAAACTTGTTCCCAAGACATGGAAAACACCTCATTTGTTTTTTTGTTTTTACTTTTTAAGTATAGCATTGGATATTCGTTTAGAAAAGGGAAGTTGTAGCGTTTTCTCTCAGCAAATGATTTTTATAAGAAAAATCTTACTTAGTGTTCTATTTTTGTTTGTCTATTTTCAGAAAGCTGTCGTGTAATCCGTACCATTCGCTCACAAAAAAGAGGAATTTCTTCTGGTGAAATTCGGGAACAGTTCAAGCGAATACTTCCACGTTTTTCACTAAAAGCTACACTTGGTGCTACCAAAACACCTTCTCGTAAAAACACTTGCCAATCTTCTGGCTTAAGTGCCCCTTGACACCAATGTGCCCATAAATAAAAGCCGCCTTTTACTGGCGAAACTTCCCATTCTGACAACGATTTAAATACTTGATATACAGCTGTTGCTCGTTGTTCCACTTGTTTATTTAATAACGTAATTTTTTCAGAAAAAGAAGGATCTTCAATCGCCATTTTAGCGAGCATCTGCGGAAAAATACTCAACGAAACATCCATCATTTTTCTGGCTTCTGCAATTTGTTTCGTCACGGAGGCGGGCGCACTTAACCAACCAATTTTCGTGGTCGAACCTAAAATTTTTGACAACGAACCGATATACAAGACATTATCTGGATCTAATTTTTTTAAAGGAGGAATTTCTGTTTTCGGGATAAAACTTAGCTGCCCAAAAACATCATCTTCTAAAATAGGAACTTGATACGTTTGACAAACTTTCACGAGCTGTTCTCTTTTTCTTAAAGGCATCACTGTCCCAGTCGGATTTTGAAAGGAAGGATTAACCATAACCATTTTGATGCGATGTTGTCGGATTGTTTGTTCTAGCGCTTCAAGATCAATCCCTTCCTCTGTCATGGGCACACCAAATAAGCGCACACCAGCAGCTTGGAAAATTGGTAAGGCATAGAAGAAAGATGGATCTTCTACGGCAACACTATCTCCTTGTCTCAATAAAACTTGCAAAACTAAAAAAAGTGCTTGTTGCGCACCTGAAGTAAGCAATAAACTTTCACTTGGTAAATGAAGCTGATATTCCGTTGCTGTAATGGCTTGGATTTCTTTTCTTAACGGCAAATAACCTAATTCATCTTGTGCTTCCTCTTTTAAAAATTGTTTCCAATTTAATGCTGGAAAATCGAAACTGGGAATTAAATCTAACGGCAACTCGCCTGTATACATATCTAAGTCAGTCGGCAAATTTTGTTTAGCTCGTAACTCAATCTCTGCCACCAAGGGATGAACTTGTTTGAACACATTTTGTTCTAAATAACGATGCCAATCCGTTCGTGGCGTCATCATTACCCCCCATTTTCCTTCGTTGACAATCGTTCCGCTCCCTCTTTTTCGAACAATCCAGCCTAAGTCCACCAGTTCGTCTAATGCATGAACAACGGTTGAACGATTGACAGACAAGTATTCTGCCAGTTTACGTTCCGAAGGGATTTTTTCACCTGGTAATAATTCGCCTGTTTGAATCTTTTGAACAATCATTTCCATAATACTGCGATAAATGGGAACACTTTGTTCTTTTTTAAGTTGCCACATAGCAATCACCTCAACAATTGGATGAGTTAAAAGTAATCCAGTTTAATGCTTTTGTCAATCGAAAATACAAGAAAAGTGAGACAGCCGTTTTGACGAATGTCCCACTTTTCTGTTTTACTATTAACAGGTTTGTCTCAATGTTTGTGTAAAAATGCTTGGATGGTGTTATAAAAGATTCCTGCGAACATAAAGATTAACCAACTAAACCGCCAATCCCCTAAAACAAAACTAATAAATAGATAGAGTGCCACAACTAAGGGCCAATAAACGGATGCAATAATTGCACCGACAGGATTTCCCACAGGTCCTTCCTCTGTTTTTGTTTGTTGAGGGGCAAAATCAGGATGACCAACATGTTCTGAATAAAAATAAGTTTCATTCAACAATTTATTAAAACTTCCTTTAATTACTCCACCAAATATAAACAAGAAGACACCAACCGATACTAAAAAGAAGAGCCAACTAATCCCCATCGTTCCATTATAATATTGTCCGCCCATCATTTGATGCATGGAACGGCGCATCATCAGATGAAGGCCACTACTAAAGACAACAACTGGGATTAAACCCAAAATACAAAAAACGACGCCCGCTGCCATACAAAAAATAAATGATCGTTGAAAACTTTGTTCTCTTTGTGCAACTTCTTTTTTTAACTTAATCGGAATCAATCGTTGCCCCAGCTGTTTGTCCATTGCAACAAACCGATTACCAGCAACAATAAATAATGGAACGCCGATTGCCACACCTATGAAAAGACAAACTAAACCGAGACCGTTAGAAAGAACACCACGCATACCAACCAGCAAGCCAACACCCACCATGATTGCAACAACACCAAGACCAATTTGAATAGCACCTTTACGTTGGACAGCTAAATAGTCAAGTCCTTCCTCCACTGAAATTTCTGGCAAACCGTTCATTGAATCGTTTGTTTCATCCACTTGTTTATTTTCTAAATTCAATTCTTCCATTAATTCATCAATAGTACCAAATTCAGAAATAATTGTACCAATTGCTTCATTTTCCGATTTTCCTTGGCTGAGCAAATCTTCATAACGATCCTCAGCATTTGCTAATAAGTCCGCCTTTAATTGTTTTGTTTCAGTTGTTTCAACAACGCCTGAAAATAAGCTATCAATAAATTCTTCTATAATTTTCATTTTCCCATCTCCTTTACAAATGCTTCGACGACGTCTTTTGTTACTTCCCATTCTAGTAACTTTTCCTCTAAATAACGCTCTCCTGCATGGGTTATTTGATAATAGGTCCGCTTTTTGCCATGCGTTACTTCTCCTGGAAATGATTCAATGTAGCCATTTTTCTCTAAACGTGTAAAAGCAGAATAAAGTGTCGTTTCTTTAATCGAATATTGTTCATTAGAAATTTCACGAATGCGTTTAGAAATCGCATAACCATATGAAGCGCCGGATTGTAAGATTGAGAGAATAAAGGTATCGTTGTATCCTCGAATTGCATCACTACCAATCACATAAATTCCTCCCTCAAGTACTTCAACTATCGTACTACGTCTGTCGTTGTAATTATCTTAACACGATTACTACGATAGGTAAAGTAAAAAAAGCACGTAATGCAGAAATCATTTTAATTTCTGCACTACGTGCTGTCTTCTTTTCAGTCTATAGTTGAATGTTAAATGGTATCACCATTAAAAATAGAATTTTTTACAATCACATAATCAACTTTACGAATCGCTTCTAAATCGCGACCTCCCGCGTATGAAATGGAAGATTGTAAATCTTGTTGCATTTCGACTAAAGTATCTGCCAACTTCCCTTTATGGCGTAACCAGATTTTTTTGCCTTCAACGTTTTTCTTTTCGCCTTTTTGGAATTCAGAGGCGCTACCAAAGTATTCTTTGTAAACAACGCCATCTTCCACTTTTGTTTCACCTGGTGATTCTTCATGTCCAGCAAATAATGAACCAATCATGACCATAGTTGCCCCAAAACGCACAGATTTTGCAATGTCTCCATGGGTCCGAATTCCACCATCTGCAATAATTGGTTTCCGAGCAGCTTTGGCACACCAACGTAAAGCCGCTAACTGCCAGCCACCTGTCCCAAAGCCAGTCTTAATTTTAGTAATACATACTTTTCCTGGTCCAATCCCCACTTTGGTGGCATCGGCTCCAGCGTTTTCTAATTCGCGAACGGCTTCTGGCGTTCCAACATTGCCCGCAATAACGAACGTTTCTGGTAAAGATTTTTTCAAGTGTTGAATCATATTAATCACCGCATTTGAATGACCATGGGCGATATCAATTGTCACGTAGTCAGGAACTAAACCTTCTCGGGCTAACGTTTCAACAAAAGCGTATTCCCCTTCTTTCACACCCACACTAATTGACGTGATTAAGCCCTTTTGTTGCATTTTTTTAATAAATGGCACTCGCGCCTCTTCATCAAACCGATGCATGATATAAAAATAACCATTTTCAGCAAGGGTTTCCGCAATCGTTTCATCAATAATTGTTTGCATGTTCGCTGGAACGACAGGCATTTTAAACGAATGTTTTCCTAAAGTTACTGTAGTATCACATTCAGAACGACTATTCACGATACATTTATTGGGAATTAATTGGACATCTTCATAATCAAAAACTTTCATACTTACTGCCTCCTAGTTATTTACAAAAATAACGTAAAAACCGAACATTCGGTAATTTAACGTTCGTGTTTACAAACACCATTGTTAATTTACACTATTTACCGCCACTTGTCAAAGGCGTTTTAACGAAAATTAATCTTTTTACCCTTCTTGAACGTTTGGTAAAATGGCCTGCAATAAAATAGCAACAATTGAGGCAGTTGCCACGGGTGAACTAAATAAATATTGTAAAAATTGTGGTAGAGTTTCCAAAAACTCTTTTGGTAACAATGTCAACGCTAATGTTATAATAATCGGAACGGCAATTACATACATCTCTTTTTCATGAATTGTTACATCACTCATGACTTTCATTCCACTTACAGAAATGATGCCACAAACAACCACAAAAACACCGCCGATAACTGGTGCCGGAATGGCCGAAATCAAGGTGGAAAGTTTTCCAGATAAGCCAAATAAGACAAACCACGCACCTGCAGCCACAAAAACCTTGCGACTAGCAACTCCAGTGATTGAAATAATCCCAGCATTTGTAGAGTAACTAGTTACTGGCGTGCCGCCAATGAATGAAGAAACTAAGCAACCTAAGCCTTCACCAATTACGCCGCGATTAATTTTTTCTTCGGTCAAAGGTTCAGCGACAACATGACTCACAGCAAACCAAGTGCCTGTTGTTTCCGCCATTAAAACCAGATAAATAACTAACATCGTGGCAATGGCTGACCAATCAAATTGGAAAGAAAAGTTAACTAATGGTAACTGAGGCAAACTAAACCAAGCCGCTTCACTAACTGCTGATAAATCAAGTACCCCTAATAATTGTGCCGCGATGCTCCCAAATAATAATGCCAAAATGACAGAAGAAACGCGGAAAATCCGCCCTTTTTTCAAAGCAGAACCTAAGAGCGCAAAGAAGATCAACGTCCCCGCTGCTATAAATGCTAATAAAATATTTTGTCCTAATTCCCCTTTTGCATGGTAAATATTATCCGATAAAGCGACTGGCATTAACGAAAGCCCCACCACAAAAATAATTGTTCCTCCCACAATTGGTGGAACAAATTTAGTGATTAAACGATTAAAGATACCAGTAAATCCTAATATAATAACAACAATTGCCCCCACTAAACTAGCACCTAAAACTGCGCCCCAGCCATTTCCTTGTTGGTTATTGGCAAAATAAATTCCTGCAATTGCCCCGATTGGAATAAATGAAGGGCCTTGCGCAACTGGTAATCTCATACAAAAATGAGATTGAATAATCGTGGCAAGTCCTGCTGCTATGAATGTTGCTTGGATTAAAGAAGACATTTGTGCTGTGCTAATCCCAATAATTGAAGCAATGATCACAGGTACGACGTACACGTCCATTGCTAAGACATGCTGAATCCCTAACATAGTGGCCTGCCCAAAAGATACTGAATCTTCTGGCCCCACTGTTAAATGAAGATTATTTTGTTTCTTTTCACTCATTTTTTATACTCCTTTAGTTGCTGACATTAAATTTTTATCATGTACTTTTTCACCTTGTACCCAGACTTCTCGAATATTTTCTGGTCGTGCTAAATATAAGATTTTTTGGAAAATATCAAGCAATGATTCCCCTGGATTTTTAGGGATTCGTGCTTGTGACAAGCTTGTATTAATAATTTGAACATCCCAAGCATACCCTTTTTCTAATTTTCCAATTGGCAAACTTAGCGCTTGACCACCACCAGCAGTAGCTAAATAAAACGCTTCATTTACTGTAATCCGTGCTGTTTTAACACCTCGTACTTCTGGTTTTTTTGTAGCATCGACGCCATCTTCTAACATTCTAGAAGAAATAACCGCTTGCTTTAAATTGTCAAAAAGACTTGGTGAAAAACCACCTGAAAGATCACTACCTAAACCAACTTCTACTTGATGTTGATGTACTAATTTTGCAATCGGTGTTACTGCATTACCAAAATAAGCATTAGAGATTGGGCAGTGCGCCACAGCCGTCCCTGTTTCATGGAATAAATTCATATCTGCTTCTTCTAAAAAGCCTGCATGTGCCATCACTGCTTTTTCTGTCAATAAACCAAAATCATTCAATGCTTGAGTATCATTTTTTCCAAAACGTTCTTGAACAAATTGATGTTCCCAATCACTCTCACTACAATGACTTTGAACATGTACTTGATATTTCGCTGCTAATTCTCCTAATCCTTTAAGTGCTTCCTCTGTACAACTTGGAATGAAACGCGGAGTTACAACGGGATACACGCCTTGTTTTGTTTGCTGCGCTAATGTTTGAATTTCTTGAATAAACCGTTCCGTTTCTTCTAATGCTTGTTGCGTTGTTTGATCACGATAGTATTCTGGATTCTCATTAAGATCATCCATTACAACTTTACCAATTAAGCCACGCTGCCCTTTTTCCGCACAAATCTCTGCCAAACGACGGCTAGCTTCATAATGAATGGTTGCAAAATAAAGGGCTGTTGTTGTCCCATTAGCTAACAATTGGGTTACCAATTCATCATAGACTTGTTGGGCAAATGTTAAATCTGCAAATTTGGACTCCAAAGGAAACGTGTACGTATTCAGCCATTCATACAATGGAATATCCAAGGCGGTCCCAGATTGTGCCCACTGAGGTGCATGGACATGTAAATCAACAAAGCCAGGTAAAAGATAAGAATCTTGGGGCAATTCTTGAAAACGTTGCGCCTCTTTTTGTTCTGCTAGCACAGTTTCATACGCTTCAGCATCTGGTTCAATTATTTCCTGAATTACTCCGGCCTCATCTATACAAAAAAGTGTTTCTTCATAAACTTTAATCTCTTGCAAATTTTTACTAGAAAAACCTGTTCCTTTTATTACAAAATGAAACATTTAATACTCCTCCTTACTATCACATGAAGATTATACATAAACTTTCGCTTAATAACTATAAAAATGTGATTTTTTTTAAAAAAATACGTGTTGAAACAAGCAAAAACCGAACGTTCTAAGAATGATTTATTTTTTCTTTGGATAAACAAGAAAACTTTCTATTCTTAAGATTCTTCGGTATACTTGAAGAGAATCGTTAGAACTTTAGGAGGTCCTGAGATGATACAGATCGAACAAATTAGAACAGGTGTTATTCAAGAAAACTGTTATCTTGTTTATAATGAAGAAGCATTATTAATTATTGATCCAGGTGCAGAAGGAGCAAAACTAATTCAAGAAATTACCCGTTTAGGGAAGAAACCAGCCGCTATTTTATTAACACATACTCACTATGATCATATTGGTGCGGTAGAAGAATTGCGCCATCATTATCAAATCCCTGTTTATGTTAGTCCATTAGAACAAGCGTGGCTTTCCAATCCTATTTTGAATCTTTCAGGATTAGGCAGACATGATGATATAGCAAATATTATTGTTCAACCCGCCGAACATGAATTTAAACTAACCGATTATGAAATTGGCGGCATGAAATTTTCCGTAGTCCCAACACCTGGTCATTCAATTGGTAGCGTCAGCTTTGTCTTTGATGATTTTGTTGTTGTTGGGGATGCATTGTTTAAAGGTAGTATTGGTCGTACCGATTTACACACTGGTGATATGCAACAATTATTACACAGCATTATGACCTATCTATTCACTTTACCAGAAGAATTTCCTGTTTATCCAGGCCATGGTGATGCCACAACCATTCAACATGAAAAAGCCACAAACCCATTTTTTAATTAGAGATTTATTCACTATTTAAAGAAACTTAGGAGGAGTAGCAATGACTGAAGCAACGACACTTTATATTATTCGTCACGGAAAAACGATGTTTAATACGATTGGCCGAACCCAAGGCTGGTCAGATACCCCCTTAACCAAACAAGGAGAAGAAGGCATTTATCATTTAGGCTTAGGTCTTAGGGATATAGACTTTAAGGAAGCCTATAGTAGTGATAGTGGTCGTGCCATGCAAACCGCTCAGATTATTTTACAAGAACATCAAAACCACCAAAAGATTCCTTACCTAACCGATAAACGGATTCGTGAGTGGTGTTTTGGTTCTTTAGATGGTGGCTATGATGGTGAACTTTGGGGTGTGGTGCCACGCATTTTAGCTTTTAAAAGTTATGAGGACATGATGACCACGAAGATTACCTATCGTGAGCTAGCAAATGCTATTATTGAAGCCGATACGGCTGACTGGGCGGAGCCTTATGAAGTTATCCGTGATCGTGTTTGGTCTGGTTTCGAAGATATCGCTCATCATCGAGAAAAAAATGGTGGCGGCAAAGTCATGGTGGTTTCCCATGGACTAACAATTTCCTTTTTACTTTCCTTAATTGATGCAAGTTTGCCTATGCAGATGGCGCTGGAGAATGGTAGCGTGACGACCTTAACTTACGAAAAAGGAACATTTACCATTCAAGGAATTAATGATATTTCTTATATTGAAAAGGGAAAAAAGATCGCTGAAAAGCGCCGTTTGTTGTAAAAAAAGAGAAGGTTATCTGTCAAAATGACAGATAACCTTCTCTTTTTATTTATTCTTTTAAACGTTCTACGTTTTTTCTTGAAATTTGAATTTTTTCTAAGGTTTCCTTATAGTTTTTTGCTGCATAAGCAAAAAATAAAACATCGACTACATACAATTGTGCCACCAAGGAAACAGTAGCCGCACTTCTCAATGGCACGTCTTCCCCACTAGAGGTTTGGAGGACGATATCACTTTTTTCACCAATCACTGATTTTTCATCTTGTGTGATACTAACAATAGGAATCCCTTGCTGCTTCGCTAAATCAGCTAAAGTACTTGCTTCTTTATTCGTTCCAGAATTAGAAATAACAATAAAAACACTAGGCTTTTCTGTTGAGCCTAACATGGAAGCAAATAAATGATGATCCAATGTTGTAAATACCGTTCGGCCTAATCGCGTAAATTTTTGATAAATATCTTGAGCAACCAACGAAGAGGCACCCAACCCATAGACAAAAATTACTTCTGTTTTTTCCAACAAATCAACGGATTCATTCACTGCGACATCCTCTAATGTCTGACCGCTTCGCTCAACCACATGAACAAAGCGCGCCTGTAACTTTTGTTTAATGTCAGCTGTTGATTCCCCTTTAGTAACTTCAGTATACATTTGCTGCTTCATTTGGCCAAGATTTGCAGATAATAAAAGTTTCAACTCTGTGAAGCCATTCACATCCATAGAATGACAAAAGCGAATAATTGCCGCTGGACTTGATCCTGCTTGTTTCGCTAGCTCTTGCGCATTCATTGAAATAACTGTTTCTGTATTTTTTAAAATATATTCTGCGATTTTTCGTTCTGATTTTGGTAATTGTTGTAGACGATCTTGGATAGATAAGACAATATTTTGTTGCATAAACACCCCTCCTGATACACCATTTCCTACGCAATTAAATTTTAACAAAGAAAAAGGGAGAAGCCAAGTTCTCCTTTTTTCTATTTATTATTTAGTTGTTTGCATATCTTTAGGAATCCCAAAGAATAACGTTGCTACAAAACCACCTGCGTAAGCAGCCAATAAACCTAATACATATGCAAGCCATTGGTTGTTGGCAATTAATGGAATTAAAGCCACCCCACTTGGTCCAATAGCAATCGCACCAACATTACCGAAGGCACCAATCACCGCACCACCAATACCACCGCCGATACAAGCAGTAATGAATGGACGTCCTAATGGTAAAGTAACTCCGTAGATTAATGGTTCACCAATACCTAAAATCCCAACTGGCAAGGCACCTTTAATCATTTCAACTAATTTTTTATCTGATTTACAACGAATCCATAATGCTAAAGCTGCACCGACTTGTCCCGCACCAGCCATGGCCAGAATTGGTAATAACAAAGTCATCCCTGTTTGATTAATCATTTCAATGTGGATTGGCGTCAAAATTTGATGTAAACCAAACATTACCATTGGCAAGAAGGTTAAACCAAGAGTAAAGCCAGCAACCATGCCACCTTTTTCTAAGACAACATTGATAATACCAACTAAGCCATTAGAAATAGCTCCGGCTACAGGCATGATTAAGAAAATAGTTGCTAAGCCAATCACTAAAAGTGAAATGGTTGGCGTTACGATAATATCAATTGATTCTGGGACAATTTTATGCAATTGTTTTTCTAACAATGATAATAACCATACGGCAAAAATAACACCGATAATTCCGCCTTGTCCTGCAGATAATGTTCCCCCAGTGAAAATATTACTGATTGGAGCATCCGGATTCATTCCTGTTAACATTGTGACTGCCCCAATAACACCACCCAACGCTGGCGTTGCACCAAAAACGCTGGCACTGTTAATCCCAGTGTAAAGAGCTAAATAAGCAAAAATCCCATTTTTAATGATATTTAAGACATCAATATATTGTTGCCATGAAGCTGAAATATCACCAGCAACAACTAAGTTAGACATAACAGCTGCAATCCCGCCAATAATACCAGCCCCAACAAAGGCAGGAATCATCGGAACAAAGATACTAGAAATGGCTTTTAACACTTTTTTAAATGGTGAAGTGTTATTTTGTTTCGCTTTTTGTTGTGCTTTCATTTGAGCGGCTTTTTCTTCTACTAAATCTTTTCCAGATTTGCCTGCTGAAGCATCAGTTGTGGTGCCATGATTAAATGGTTCTCCCAATTTGACACCTGCTTGATCTACCATTTCTTGTGCAACCTTGTTAACAGTCCCTGGACCAACAACTACTTGTAACGTATCATCTTCTACGACGCCCATAACGCCATCAATTTTTTTCAATCCTTCAATATCTACTTTGTCATAATCGCGGATATCCATACGAACACGAGTCATACAATGAATGACTTTGTCCACGTTTTCTTGACCACCAACTTCTTTATAAATCCCATCAGCAATGCGTTTAATTCTTTCTTCTGCCATGTTAAAACACCCTCCTAATTCCTTAATTTAATGTATTCTTGATAAATTGATTCCCGTCAATTAATTTTTGTGTTGCTTCTTCTTTAGTACTATCAGTTAAAATCATTACAATTGCTAACTTCACATTTTCTTCTGCTTCTACAAATTTTAGTTCGGCAACTTCATAACTACAACCCGTTGCTTCCATAATAATCCGTTTGGAACGCTCCACTAATTTTTCATTGGTTGGTTTTACATCAACCATTAAGTTATTGTAGACTTTCCCAATACCAATCATGGAAATAGTTGATAACATATTTAAAATTAATTTTTGAGCTGTCCCAGATTTCAAGCGAGTCGAACCTGTTAAAAATTCAGGTCCTGCATCTACTTCAATCGGCATTTGCGCATATTTACTAATTTCGGCATTTTTATTACATGCCACAGTTGCGGTAGCTGCTCCCACCGTTGTAGCATATTCTAAACCGCCAATTACATAAGGCGTCCGACCACTGGCTGCAATCCCAACAACAATGTCATTTGCTGATAATTTTAGATCAACTAAATCTTGACGACCTAGTTCTTTTGAATCTTCAGCACCTTCTACTGCGACAGTCATTGCTTTTTGACCACCAGCGATGAGGCCTTGAACCATCTCTGGCTCGACGCCAAAAGTTGGTACGCATTCGGCTGCATCTAAGACACCTAACCGACCACTCGTACCAGCGCCCATGTAGATCAAGCGGCCGCCTTGATTGAAGCTTTTGATGATGGCTTCTACCACTGGTTCAATGGCTGCTAATTCTTGACCCACTGCCATTGCAACTTTTTGGTCTTCTTGATTCATTTTTTGTAAAGCTTCTTTGACACTCATCTCATCTAAACCCATTGTATTTTCATTTCTACGTTCAGTTGTTAAGTTTTCTAAATTCATTCTCTATCGTTCCTTCCGTGACTAGCGTAAATTGATTTCCTGCCTTGATTAACGGCAATATCGTTTGATCTTTTTCAATAATTCGTGTAATCGTATTGACTTTTTCATCTTTCGGCAAGTCCACAAGTGTGACTTGAATTTCTCCCATATAGCGACCATATTTTTCATTATCAATCGTTACGGTTCCCACTGGACGTGCTTCAGTCTGCTCTGACTCAATCGTTGCAATTTCATCTTTTCTGAACATTTCACTCGTTCTTGATAATTCACTTCGCAAAACATCTCTTGCAGCATCTAAACGATTGGTATGAGTCCCAAGTATTCGCTTCAAATAGCGGCTCTCGCTAGGTGCTACTTCTAAAAGAAATTGATTGGTTTGGTGATAATAACCAAATTGAGCCATGGTTCGCTCACTAATTGTGGGATCACCAATATAAACAGCATCGACATAAGGATCAGCCATCAAACCAACGGCAGCGGCGAAAGGATTTTGGCCCCGATGTTTTTCTAATGTTGGTAAACCAGCAAAAATTGGGCCTCTTGTTTGCCCATCTCCTGGCACAAAAGTAAAAACTTGTAAGCCTAATTCTTTAAGCCAGCGGTTCTTTTCATTAAAAAATGTTGTTCCAATGCCGGTTTCAGGTCTTGGATAATAATTATGCCAAGCTTCTAAGCGAGAAAAGTCCGCTTGGTGAGCCTTTAACTCAGCCACTTCTTCCAGTGTAATGGTACTAGCATTCAATCCTATATCAATCTTATGTGAAGCATGAGCCATTTGTTCTATCGTAATGCCATAATCCATCCGAAGGCCAGTTACGCCCAACTCGATTAAAGGCTCTAATTCATCGAAAGAAAAACCCGCTCTTTTTAACGCTTCACCTGAAATATCTACCATAATTTTCATTTTTTCTGCCTTAGCAATTGCCCCTAAATCAGTCAAGCGTTGGCGATAAAGAGAAGTATCATCTTCTGGAATGTGTAAAGAAGTGAAAATACCATCAAATCCAAGCGCTTTCATCTTTTTGATATAAATAATTGTATCGTTTGTAATCTCTTCACCAAGAAAAACTGAAATACCATACATCTTTTTAGCTCCTCTCTAATACGCTTTCATTATAACTTGTTTGAAATAAAATTTCAACTATTTTTCTAAATATTTTTTAATTCCAAAATAAAATTTTATTTATGTTCAAAAAAAAAACAGATATTCCTTTATAGAAATATCTGTCTAATGCATTAATTGGCTGTGGCAGAGCCAACTGGTGTACCAGCTGTAACCACGCCAGTTTTCTCTAACGAAAATTGTGCTACTTTATCCATGTTGGTAATAATGACAACCATTTCAGTTCCTTTACCAGCTGCTTTAATTGCTTCTAAATCAGCAATTGCGACCACCGTATCTGCAGTCACTTGGTCGCCTTCTTTCACTTTAATAGTGAACGGTGCCCCGTTTAACTCCACCGTATCGATACCCATGTGTAATAAAATTTCAAGACCGTTTGTCATTTTTAAACCAATGGCATGTTTTGTTTGGAAAACGCTTAAAACTTCTCCTTCAATAGGTGCATAAATTTCACCATTTTCTGGAACTACTGCATAGCCATCTCCCATCATTTTTTGTGAAAAAACAGGATCATTCACTTCACTAATTGGGATAACGGTTCCATTGGCAACGGCATACATTGTATTATTTTCGACAACTTCATTCTTTTTCTTCAAAAATCCAAACATTTCTCTTCCCCCATTTTTTAAAGTATCACTAGTATAGAAAAAAGTTTCATGAATTACAAGTGGCACCTTTGTATAATTCTAAAATTTATTTTAAAATAAGAATTTGCATTGGCATTTACTTTGTCAGCGGGTATACTTATACTTGATGTATTTTGCATTTATTTCAGAAAGGAATGGTGACATGCTTTTTGCTAACCTATGGAAAGCAATTATTCTTGGTATTATCGAAGGAATTACCGAGTGGCTTCCAATTAGTAGTACCGGACATTTAATTTTAGTGGATGAGTTTATTAAACTCGATCTAAGTAAAGATTTTATGGAAATGTTCAACGTCGTTATCCAATTGGGAGCAATTATGGCGGTTGTTATTTTATACTTCCACAAATTGAATCCTTTCTCACCAAAGAAAAATGGCGAAGAGAAAAAAGATACTTGGATTCTTTGGTCTAAAGTCTTAGTCGCTTGTTTACCAGCGGCAGTTATTGGTCTAAAATTTGATGATTATTTAGATGCACATTTTTATAACTTTTTAACAGTATCGATTATGTTAATTGTTTATGGGATTGCTTTTATTATCATTGAAAAACGAAATAAAAATGTTGCACCGAAGTGTACTAATCTAAAAGACTTCACTTATAAAGCCGCTTTAATCGTTGGTGCTTTCCAAGTACTGGCATTAATTCCAGGAACTTCACGTTCAGGAGCGACCATTTTAGGGGCAATCTTAATTGGGGCCTCACGTTTCGTTGCAACAGAGTTTTCATTTTTCTTAGGAATTCCAGTAATGTTTGGAGCAAGTTTTTTAAAAATCTTTAAATTCTTGGCCAAAGGAAATACGTTTGGGTCAGAAGAAATCATTATTTTATTAACTGGCTCTATTGTTGCCTTCGTTGTTTCCATCATTGCGATTAAATTCTTATTGAATTACTTGAAGAAAAACGATTTTACAGTTTTCGGTTGGTATCGCGTAATTTTAGGTGCGATTTTAATTGGCTACTGGTTATTCTCATAAAAATAAAACCGTTGCTTTCACTGTTGAAAGCAACGGTTTTATTTTTTTAAATCACCAAACGTTATTCGCTCAATCCCCTGTTCTTTAAACCACTGACGAACACGAGGATCACAAATCGTTGCTAATTCTTTGCAGCGTAAAGTGGTATATGAAGAATTATCTAACACAAATTGATCCAAATACCCAACATCAAAATGCATCTCAGCAATTGCCGATTCCGGCATCCGTAATAAACCAAAGTCATCTTCTAAAAAATTCTCCAATGATACGCCTTCGTGAATATAAGATAACGCCCCAGACTCTAACAAATGTGTCACCTGGAAATAACCTTGTTGCGGTGGATATTCTTTTTCCCCACTATATTTCAGGGTTGTATGAAGTCCGTACTCTTCTGCTAATTCTAAAAATACTTGATCAACCACTTCATCACCAATCGAATGGCAATCAAAATGTTCAGGATAATGTCCAGTTAGTTCCTTAAAGCGCGTCAATTGCGCAATCGTTTCAAGTCGTACTTCTTCATATACGAAGGTTACTTGCTTTTGTTGACGATAATAAGAAGAGCGATGAAAATTGCCTTGTTCATCTACCAGTGAAGGAATCATACATGGGTCCGCACAAGGTTTCCCTAATAAAAAATTCGTATGCTGACCTACAAATAAGCCTGGATAATTTTTTGCTAACGCAACGGCATGTTCTGCTGTTGGTAAATTGGGCATCAAAAGTGTCGACGTCGTTAAACCATCGACATAACTTTTGATAATGCCATGATTAATCGCTTCTGACATCCCAAAATCATCAGCATCAATAATTACTTTAACCAACAGCTCCCCCCTCTTTTCTTTACGTATTTTTGATGACAATTCCGACAATAATATTAACAGCTGATTCACAATCATTAATCGTGCGCTCAAGCTGATCATAAACATCTTTCCACTTGATAACTTTTAATAAATCTTTTTCGTTAGTCATCAAATCTTTCATGGCGCTACTGTATAATTTATCGCCTTGAGATTCAATCGTATTCACTTCATCAATCAATGAAACTAACGTTTTAGAATTTTTAAATTTTGCAAATTCCTTCGTTGCTGATTTAACGCCTTCTGTCGCTTTAACAATATAAGCAGTTAATTCTAGCGCGGGCGCAATCATTTCTTCGACAACTAAATGATCAAGTAAATAAGACAAACTATTAATGCTATCGATAATGTTATCTAAGTGATCCGTAATATCGACAATATCTTCTCGATCAATTGGCGTAATAAAGGAAATATAGAGTTCATTTAAAATTTTGCGAACAATTTCATCATTCTCTTTTTCCAATTGATGAATCGCTTCTGATTTTTTTACTAAGTTTTCTAATGAATAATTGTCTACAATTTCTTGCAAAACCTTTGCCGCTTCATAAGCATTTGTTGCTAACTGGTTTAATTCTCCAAAATAATCAAATTGTTTTTTACGTGCCATGTTTTTCTCTCCTTAAAAAATTGCAATAAATAATTTTGACATCACATAAGCGATCAGCCCACATCCTGGGAAAGTTAAAATCCATGCTATCAGCATTTCTTTCACGATACGCCAGTCAACACTTGAGATTCGCTTAGAAGCACCTACTCCCATAATCGCTGTCGTTTTTGTATGAGTAGTTGAAACTGGAATCCCAAAAGCCGATGCTAAAAATAAACAAATAGCCGTGCTTAAATCCGCAGTGAAGCCTTGATAGCGTTCGAGTTTTACCATATCCATCCCGACTGATTTAATGATTCTCATACCGCCCACAGAAGTTCCAATGCCCATTGTAATGGAACACAGAACCATAACCCATAACGGAATCACAAAACCGCCACCTGTTTTTTCGACTAAATTATTATAAAAAAGCACTAACATGAACACGCCCATAAATTTTTGCCCATCTTGCGCACCATGTAAAAAAGCATTAGCTCCTGCACCAAAGGCTTGTCCAACTGTAAAAAATTTGTTGGCTTTTCTTCTAGGCACAGCCGAGAAAGCTTTCACAACAAGTTTGGCAATTAAATAACCGCCACCAAAGCCCATAACGGTAGAAACAACTAGACCAACAAGCACTTTGATCCATTCCGAGCCATTGACTGCACCCAAACCACCTAATGCCATTGCCGAACCAGTCAAGCCAGCAATCAATGCATGACTTTCACTCGTGGGAATACCAAAATACCACGCAGCAACTGCCCAAACCACAATTGAAAAAAGCGAAGCAGCCAAAGCCACCTGTGAAGCGTTTCCATTTGCGTCAAAACTAACAATGTTGCTAATCGTTTCAGCTACTTGGGCATTAAAAAAGGTCATGACTAATGCACCTAAAAAGTTCATCACAACAGCCATCCAAATTGCGACATTCGGTTTTAACACCCGAGTCGAGACAGCGGTTGCAATTGCGTTCGGCGCATCCGTCCAACCGTTAACAAAAATTACACCCATTACCAAAGTAATCGTTACCAATAATGCAATACTCACAAAGACACCACCATTTTTCATTTATCTATTTTATCATAGCATGTTTTAAAAAAAATGTATGCTTTTTTCTTAAGGCTCTGGCAAATTTTCTTATTTTTTTCTTGAAATTGTCTGTTAAGGAAAAAAACTTGTCGTCTTTTATTGCAATGGAACAATGGATTAGGTATAATGATTACTGTTGAATTACATTGGCTGACCAGTGTAAAACCTAAATCATCGGAGGTGAAACAAATGCCAAATATCGAATCTGCAATCAAACGCGTACGTACAAGTGCTAACGCGAATGCGAAAAATTCATCTCAAACAAACGCAATGCGTACAGCAATCAAGAAATTTGAAGAAGCTGTAGCTGCTGGAGCTGATAACGTCGATGCTTTATACAACGAAGCTGTTAAAGCTGTTGATATGGCTGCAACTAAAGGTTTAATCCATAAAAACAAAGCTAACCGCGATAAAATTCGTTTAAGCAAATTAGCTAAATAATGTGAGATAGAAGTTAGCATTCATGTTAGCTTCTTTTTTCATCAAAAAATGTCCAAGTCTGTTTTCACAAAGACTCGGACATTTTTTTATAAAGGTGAATCAATCCACGGTAAATCCGTTGTGAGATGTTGACTAAATAATTTAGTCTCTTCTCGCAAAGCTAAACGTTGTTGTCGTCTCGTTTCATAATTGGAACAAATCAACTTTTCTTCTGCAGTTTCTGGGACGACTGCCGCTAATTGGAAGTCACTTTCAGGATTCATATGAGACGGAATGGCTACAAAAGTTGTAAAACAAGTCGCCGCTAAATAACGCTCTCCAGTTGTTAAATCTTCTCCTACAACTTTAACAAATACTTCCATCGATTTATGATGCACGCCAGAAACAAACGTTTCAACACACACTGAGTGATTTTCTTTTAAAGGTTTTAAAAAATTCAAGTTATCTAAAGATGCTGTAACTGCCCCTCTCCGACAATGCCGTGAAACGGAAATGGATGCGGCGTCATCAATTAAAGACATTAATTTCCCACCAAATAGTGCACCAAAGGGATTTAAATCAAAGGGAAATACACGATGTGTTTGAATCACTCGTGATTCTCGACAAAATTTTTCTTTCGTCATTAACGATTCCTCTACTTTCATTTATAAACTTTTCCACGCTTTACTTTAGCTTACTTTACCATTTGATGCAATCCTTACTTTTTAGGAAACATTTAAAAAATAACAAATTTGCAAGTCCCATTTATTCATTTTTAGGAAAGTTGCTGTATAATAATAACGGTTAAAGAACTTTTAAGGAGATGGATACACATGAAAATTGCAATTGCTGGTGCCGGCGCTATGGGCAGCCGTTTAGGAATTATGTTGCATCAAGGCGGAAATGATGTAACTTTAATCGATCAATGGCCCGCACACATTGAAGCCATTCGTAAAAATGGTTTAATCACTGATTTTAACGGAGAAGAAGTTGTCGCGAACCTACCAATCTTCTCACCAGAAGAAATTGACCATCAAAATGAACAAGTAGATTTAATTATCGCTTTAACCAAAGCACAACAATTAGATGCAATGTTTAAAGCGATTCAACCAATGATTACCGAAAAAACATATGTACTATGTTTATTAAATGGCTTAGGTCATGAAGATGTACTAGAAAAATATGTACCAAAAGAAAACATCTTGGTTGGCATTACCATGTGGACAGCTGGTTTAGAAGGACCGGGACGTGTTAAACTTTTAGGTGATGGCGAAATTGAATTAGAAAATATTGATCCTTCTGGTAAAGAATTTGCTTTAGAAGTCGTTGATGTCTTCCAAAAAGCTGGTTTAAATCCAAGCTATAGTAGCAATGTTCGCTACTCTATTTGGCGAAAAGCCTGTGTCAATGGCACGCTAAACGGTTTGTGTACAATCCTTGATTGTAATATTGCCGAATTTGGCGCACTACCTGTTAGTGAATCCCTTGTTAAAACATTAATCAGTGAATTTGCAGCAGTCGCAGAAAAAGAAGCCATTTATTTAGATCAAGCAGAAGTCTATACACATATTGTTCAAACTTATGATCCAAATGGCATTGGCTTGCACTATCCGTCTATGTATCAAGATTTAATTAAAAATCATCGTCTCACAGAAATTGATTACATTAATGGTGCCGTTTGGCGCAAAGGACAAAAATACAACGTAGCAACACCTTTCTGTGCCATGTTGACACAGCTTGTTCACGGAAAAGAAGAACTATTAGGAGCTAAATAATAAGAAAGTGCCAGAGACAATCGTTGTATGACGATTGCCTCTGGCATTTTCTTATTTTGCTTGTGCAGTCAATTTTAAAATAAATAATTGGAATAGTAATTCTTTATCCATTTGGCCCGTTTTCATGCGGTAATCATTTTCAACTAATTCATCATAAAGTCTTTCTAATCGAGACAATTCAAATCGTCGGACTTGTTGTAACGCTAACTTGACTCGATAAGGATGAACCTTTAATGTATCAGCGATATTCGCTTGTTGATAGCCCATCTTAGCCAAAATTTTTGTTTGTAGAAAAAGGCGAATCTGATTCAATAAGATTGCATTTAACTTAATGGTTTCTTCTCCTTGTAAAAGTAAATCTTCATACAATTGAACAGCTTTTTCACTGTTTCCAGAAAGTACTTCGTTGGTTAAGTCAAAAACATTATGTTCCAAAGACTTAGGGACTAATTCTTGAACCGCACTTCGTGTAATTGTCTTCGTTTCAAGGGCATATAAATACAGCTTCTGTAATTCTCCCATAATTTTTGATAAGTTCAAGTCTGTCAATTGAAGTAATAAATCAAAAGCATCGGAGCGAATAGTGTACCCTTCGCTCTCAATTGTTTGAGAAATGTACTGACGAATAGCCTTTTCATCCATTGGATTGACGTCAACTACTGTGGCATTTTTTTTCAATGCTTTGGTAATTTTTTTGCGTTCATCTAATTTTTCATAAGAGGCCATAAAAACAAGAACAGTTGTTGGTGATGGACTTTCCAAATAATTCAATAAAAGATTGACATCATGTTCCACACCGTTTGTTTTTCTTTCGGCAGTTAAAAAGTAAGGATTTTCCACAAAGACAAGGCGATAATCACCAAAAAACGGAATTGTTTCCGCTTCAGCAATCGCTGCACTTAAAGGTGTTTCCTCCATATCAAATGAGAAAAAGTTAAATTGATCATCCTCTTCCGTCAACAATTCTTTCATCAATGTTGTTTTAAATAATTCAGTTAAATAAAGTTCTGTTCCTATTAATAAATAAACTGGAGCGATTTTTTGCTCTCGCACTTCTTTCAAAGCTTTTTGTAACTCCATTGGCTCGCTCCTTTTCTCGTTTCTCTTGTTTATCCTATCATGTTACTTCTGGAAATACTAGTCTTGTTCTTTAACAAATTTGGCTTTAGAAAGCCCTTGCCAAGGTAACCATTGATAATAAATCATTCCTTGAAGATCGGTCCGATAATAATTTATTTTTTGCTCCTCCAGCGTCGCTAATGTCTCCTGATGAGGATGTTTAAAACGATTATTCAGTCCAGCTGAAATCAATGCTTCTCGCGGATTAAGCTGTTTGATAAATCTTTTAGTAGACGACGTTTTACTACCATGATGACCGACTTTCAAGATGTCGATTTTCAACTGGGGATAGCGAGCCAACACTTGTTCTTCTCCTTCGGCTTCCAAGTCACCAGTAAATAAAAAATGCCGTCCGCCTAATTGTGTGGAAAACACTATCGAGTCATTATTGCCCCCAATACTGCTCTTATTTGGTGATAAAATTTGAAAAGAAACGGGCCCATTAATTCGCTTGGGCGCTAAAATTGGCCGACAGTCTGTCCCGCTTTTTTGGAGTTGTTTCAAGACTTGGCGAAACGAAAAATTGGCTTCAGCTGCTCCTTTAGGAAAATAAAGAACAGAAATTGGAACCTTCTGCGCAATGGCTAATAAATCGCCAAAATGGTCTTCATGTGCGTGTGTGATGATCACTTCATCTAAACGTTTGACCCCTTGACTTTTGAGAAAAGGAATCACTGAATATTCCGCTCCTGATCGACTATTTTTCCGTTGCCGCCAAGCTTCTTTGTCAAAAGACAACCGACCACCTGTATCGATTAGTGTATTTTTTCTGTGAAAAGGCGCTTGGATAAACAAACTATCCCCTTGGCCTACATCGATCATTGCAACAATGCCAATTGGCGAAAGGTATTTACTATTTATCAAAACAATTAGTAGTCCGATTGAGAAAAAAATTTTTTTAGACTTGTCTGCTAAATAAATCATTGAAAATCCGATTAGTAATAACAAACTAATTTGTATCCAAGAATTTAAATAGCCGATGGTCAGCTTCGGATTTAAGTGAACTAGCACCCACTCAAATAAGCCATTCATTGTTAAAAATAGTGGTTCGAGCAAGGCTGCTAAATAACGTGCTGGCATAATAATCACTAGAAAAAAGCTCAACGTCAAAAGCGGTAACAAGAACCGTTCAAAAATTGGTAACAAGAGAAATGTTAAGAAACTTCCTAACAAGGGCCATTCATAAAATGATTGGACTAAAATAGGTAAGGAAGCCACAGCCAATAGGAAAGAGCCTAAACAATTTTTAATGAAAGGCGAAGAATAACCAACCAATGTTTGCTCTAAAAACAGCAGAACAAAGGAAAGTAAATAACTAAATTGACCGCCGACTGAAAAAAAGAGGGTTGGCTGAACAATCAAGTGCACTAAGAGAGTTAAACTCCAACAATCGAGGGCCGGAACCTGCCAATTAAACCGTCGATTGAACGTATTGAGGTTTGTTTGTAAAAGCGCCCGCATGACACTAACTGAGAATCCTGTTAAACCAGCATATATCAGAGAAAAACCGCATTGCCACAAAAAATAACTTTCTTGCGTTCGGCGAGCGATTCTTAGCATCAGCAAGCGAAATAAACGAAGGAAAAAAGAAACATGCATCCCTGACAAACTAAAAAGATGCAAAATGCCTAATGCTGAAAATTTATCGCTTATTTCAGCAAATTCTTCATTACGAAAACCTAAGAGCAACGCATTCATATACATTGCACTAGTATCAGCAAAATTTTTCTGAATATGTACCATCGCCCATTTCCGCCAGCCGCTAATGATTTCTTTAAACCGCCAAGAAAAAAAAGGACGCGGTTGTCCTATCTCCTCAATGAATAAAATAGCTTCGATTCCTTGATTCTTTAAAAATAGTTGATAATTGAAGCCATTTTTGTTGGTTTGACCTTGGGGCGAGTCTAAAATACCTACAGCGGTTGCCTGAATGGTTGTGGTTAGTTGTTGCCATTGCTGTTTTTCTTTCACACTTTTTAATTGATAAAATGCCATCACTTTCTGCCTTTTGCCTTTTACGATCCAATTGGCAGGAAATTTTACTTGATCACCATCTACTTGTATTTCATCTGGTAATATCGTTAGCTGTCCTGACAAGCGGACTTCTTTAGGCAACAAAGAGACTGGCTTTAACCACTGGAAAATCAATATGCCCCCTACTATTAAAAAACTGCACAAAAAACCTCCCAATATAACAGGAAAACTTTTTGTACAGACAATACGGATAACAGTGATAGAAAAAAGAAGAGCTCCTAATAGACTAGGTGCGAAAAAACACCACAGCCCACAACTAGTCAGCAGAGCTATGAAGAACCAATTATTCCTCAGCTGAGGAAGGATTGTCCTCAAGTGTGGCAAATTCTTCTCCCCATTGTAATTCGGCAAAATATTTTGGTACTAAAGTCACTTTTTCAACCGTGGCTCCTACTTGTTCAATTAAATTTAGGGCGTACGCATCATTACGGTAATCCTTTAAATAATAAATCTTTTTAATCCCTGCTTGTAAAATCATCTTTGTACATTGCAGGCAAGGGAAATGTGTCACATAAATTTCTGCCCCTTCTGTAGGGACGCCAAACTTCGCACATTGTAAAATTGCATTCATTTCTGCGTGGATTGTTCGAACGCAATGATTATCAACAACATAACATCCTTCATCAATACAATGCGTTCCGCCACTGACTGAACCATTGTAACCTCCTGCAATAATTCGTTTGTCGCGAACAATGGTTGCTCCGACAGTTAACCGTGTGCAAGTACTTCTTAATGATAATAAGACGCTTTGTCCCATAAAATATTGGTCCCATGGAATTCGTTCCATAATAAACCTCCTTTATTTTTAATGACTCCTGTGTTCGATTTGCCAAATCATTTAATCTTATTACAAATAGTATGTTATCCGCATCCCATAGTCAAGAATTCTCAGGAATTTTCTGTTAAAAGTTAGCCAGTCACTGTCAACATGTCTTTTAAACGTTCTACTGTTTTCTCTCCAATACCTGGAACATTTTTCAGTTCCTCGACGGTTTTAAACGGTCCTTGTTCGTCACGAAAACGAATAATCTCTTGTGCTTTTTTCGCACCGATTCCTGAAATCGTTTGTAGCTCTGCTTCTGTTGCCGTATTAAGGTTGATTTTTTCCTCCTGATTTTGCTGAGCAGTTGCTGATTCCTGCAGCGTTTCTAATGACTGTGGCACTGGTTCTCCTTTTTTGGGCACGTAAATAATCATTTGATCTTTTACTTTTTGAGCGTAATTGACCTGGGTAGTATCAGCTTCCTCGCTCACACCTCCAGCTAAAGCTAAAGCATCCCAAATCCGCTGCTGATTTTTTAGTTGATAGATTCCCGGCACTTTCACTGCGCCTTTAATATCAACATAGATCATTGTTTCTGCCCTTTCTTTTGTGGCATCTGTGGCGACCTCTGCCGTAGTGGTCAGACTTGTCTCCTCCCACATTGTGGTGTCTACTCGTGGCTCCTTATTAACCATCAAATAAATGCCCACTAATAGAGTTATCAAAATAACTATAGACGCGCCACTACCTAGCAATAGCTACTTTTTGGGTAACTGTTTCAACCAATCCATCGTTTGTCCTCCCTTCAAAATATAATTACGCATTTTTTAACAAAAAAATGCGCCTGGACCAAAAATCACTAGTAATTTTTGGCCCAGGCACACTTTTATTTTAATTTTTCTAGATAGTTCAAGGCATCTTGAACCGTTTTTACTGGGACAATTTTCATTTTTGTCCCAATTTTTTTCGCAGCTTCTTGTGCTTCTTGATAATTCGATTTGATTTTCGGCTCAACTTTTTTCATTTCTGAAGTTATTTCATCATCGGGTGCAAAGAAAATTTCTGCACCGTTCTCACTGGCTGTTACAACTTTTTTGTCAATACCACCGATTCTACCAACGATTCCTTGACTGTTCATCGTACCTGTTCCAGCAATTTCATGACCTTTACGTAAATCTTTATGACTTAATTGTTCATAGGTCTGCAAAGTAAACATTAACCCAGCCGATGACCCACCAATATCACCCGCTTCAATAGATACTGGGATAGAAGAATCAATTTCTGTATGATCGGTCAAACCAATACCAATCCCCGCTTTTTTATCTGTTGGCAATTCAATTAATTTGCCGGTCGCTTCTTTTGCTTTGCCATCTTGAATAAATTGAACAGTGACTTTTTGATTCACTTTTTGTGCTTTAATGTAATTCATTAATTCTTCACTGCTTTTAAAAGATTTACCATCCACGCCTGTCACGGTATCGCCAACTTCAATTTTTCCTTTAAAACTTGAGTTGTCTTCCATCGCTAACACATAGACGCCTTTAAATTTCATCTCATATGGAACCTTCGCTAATTTTAAGGCTTGCTCAATTGCGGCGTTTTTTGAGGAATCCATATAGTATTGTTGAATTCGATTATATTCGCTATTACTACTATCTCCCATTAATTCTTTTTTTGACATGACTTCTTGAAAATCCGAAAAGTTTGCTTTTATGGCAGAAAAAATAGTGGCCGAACAAATGCCCACCGTTGTTAAATAAAAAGCACCTGACTGCGTATCTTTTTTTCCATCAACAGTTACAAACTCTTTTAAATTTTCTGTCGTTCCTGGTCCTTCAATATAATAAGGAATTGGGACGATAAACAAACCAATTAGCAGCAATGCCAATACCATTGGAATGAGTGATTTAAACGAAAATTTTTCTGTTTTTTTATTCATTATTTTAGCTCCAGTCATTCTTCTTTTGTTTTAACGCATGATAAATATTGGGAGGAAGATAGTCAGACACATCGCCTCCAAAACGTAAAACTTCTTTTAGTAAACTGGAGCTTACATGTGCATATGGTTCTTCTGCTAATAGAAAAACCGTTTCAATTTCTGGCGCCAGATGTTGATTCATTTTAGCAATGTCTTTCTCGTACTCGTAGTCTTTGACGTTTCTAATGCCACGAATCAAAAAATTAGCCCCTAATGATTTTGCACTTTCCACAGTTAACTGGGTTTCTTGCATGATAACACGCACATTTGGCATTTCTTTAGTTGCTTCTTCAATTAAATATTTTTTCTCTTCTGGCGTAAATAATGTTTGCTTACTTGTATTTATAAAAACGCCAATGATGACTTCGTCAAATAACTTCGCACTGCGTTCAATCAAATTTAAATGACCATTTGTCATCGGATCAAAACTTCCGGGAAATAGAGCAATTTTACGCATCTTACGCCTCCTGACGATAAATCGTTACTTGAGTGATTCCGTAAACGGTTTCTCTTGTTTTTTCTAGTGTACCAATCGTTTCCGGTAATTTGACAGTTTTATCTGTTTCACAAACGATAACGGCTTCGTTTGTTAATAACTGCCGTTCTAACATCTTTTCTAATTGTGAAACAATTTCTTGTTTGGCATAGGGCGGATCCAATAAGACCAAATCAAATTGTAGCTTCTCTTCATAAAACTGTTCTAAGGCACGATTAGCATCCATTTTTCTAACTTCAAATTTTTCTGGTTCTTTTGTAATCGCAATATTTTCTTTAATTACTTTTAGTGCAGCAAAATTCTTTTCAATACAAATACTTTTGTCCATTCCACGAGAAACGGCTTCAATCGCTAACCCGCCACTTCCTGAATATAAATCCAGCGCCATTCCACCTTCGAAATATGGACCAATCATATTAAAAATAGATTCTTTTACTTTATCTGTTGTGGGCCTAGTATTGTCGCCATCTAACGCTTTCAGGCGCCGGCCACCATATTCTCCAGAAATAACACGCATTGTTTCGACTCCTTTATCAATCATTCTTTTATAATTCATTATAACAAAAAGAGTGAAAAATGTTTGAAATTTCTCATAACATTTCTCACTCTTTTGCATTAGACATTCTCTGCTAAGCGAATCTCTGTAGATAATTCCTCTACTACATAGCCGTCGTCTTCTTGTTCTTGATAAGCCGCTTTGGTACCAATTTTTTCAGCAAAATTCATTTCGACATCTGGTCGATACGATTTATCGACACTACGAACAAAATGTAACTGATTAATTTTTTCCATGTTACTTTCAATATTTTCTTCATTCATGTAAATCACCACATATTTCATTTTTCGTGAAACATAGTGAATCAGTCCATATCGGCGTAACTGTTTTAACGGTTTTAATGTGTATACCCAAACAATTAGGCAACGACGCTCTTGAAGCGTAAATTCTTTTTCTTCTTTAGCTTGCATGGCAGCTTCCTCCACAACCTGAATGTTTCTTTCCTCGTTCAAAGAAAGGATTTCCAGCATCTACTTTAATATCTTCAGAAATTAGTTGCGCAATCTTTAAACCAATTGTATCTAGCAACGTTTGAACGTTTGTCTCAGCAAAACGATAATTTGCAACGATTTCATTTAAATCAAGCGCCCGCTTCGCTTTACGTAGGGCTCGCTGTTTCTCCCGAAAATCGGGTGCATGAATTCCATAAGCCTCTACTCGTTCAAAGGCTGACTTAGCTTCTAAAAATGCTTTTTGTAACTGAGCAACTTCCGCCGAAGCATACATAGCTTTTTTTGTTTCTTTATAGTTTTGAACAGCATCACTTTCTAAAAGTGCTGAAATTAAGCATTCTGTTTGATCTTCAATTGCAAATAAATGTTCTGTTACAATCATAACTTTTCACTACTCTCCGTGATTTGCCTATTTTCTGGTCGTTTCTCTAATAAGACTAACACACCTTCATTGGAAAAGGCAACGCCCAATTCTGTCGTTTCTGACTCAGCAAAATAGCTATCATATTGCGGGTCCGAAAACCATGACAAAATAGTAAAGGTACTATCATAAACAGGTTCTTGGAAAATACCTGCTGGTTCTCTCAACGAAAGTTTGCTCGTTTTAACTAATAAAGAAAATTCGTCCTTAGTCAAATGAAAGGGATGAATGGCTGTATGTTCCTCTCTCGTTTGTAACAATTCTGCTTGTCGATTTGCCGACAAAATTGTTGGTGTATGGTTAGCCAGCGTTTGATACAATGTTTGGGCATCTTTTTGGCTTTGTGTAGAAACTGAAAAAGCAGCTTGATTTTCTTGCTGTTTAACCAGATTCATGACATAAATCGCTTGGTTACTTTGAACAGGATCGAAGGTCATTGACTGCGTTATATCAACTGGCAAAGGAGAACCTTCATTTAATTGATACGGCATTTCCGTGAGCAACGTTTCTTTATTGACATAATTAACTGCCATTAAACCGCCCGTCCGCTGATTAAAAAATAACACCGCAAAACTGCCATTATCAAAAGCAACCAGTGGTCGATAGTTCATATCTTCTTCCATCAGCTCGACATCGTAAGCTTCATGATGAAAATTAAATGCAAAATTCGAATAAATCGTCATTAAATCAGACAAGTCAGCAAGCTTCATATCTATTTTAAACGGTTCTATCATTTTGTCATTGTTAAAGGCCTTAATTGCGATGACTTTATTTTCTCGAACGTTGACTTCTAAGTAATCATTCATCGTCAAACCGAACGTCCATAATTCATACGTACGACCTGTTTTAATTTTTTCTTTAGGATTGCCAAACTGGCGGATAAAGGTTTCCACATCTTTCCCTATGTATGCTGCGTAGCCAGAAGCTGGCAATTCTTCATGAGGAACAGCGGTGTGAGCGCTGGATAAGCGCCCACTTTGAGCTGTTTCGGTTGGTTTTTCAGCAGGGAAAAAAACTGGCTCTAAATATCCAATGAGTAGAACTGTTAAAAAAACAGCAGTAAAGGCCCAAAATCGCTTCATTTTTTCCCCTCTCATCTTATTTTTCTTTCACTTCTAATAACAAATCACCTGAGCTGATTGCTTCGCCTTCTTCAACATAAATGTGATCAACCGTGCCCGCAAAACGTGCTTCGATAGTCGTTTCCATTTTCATGGCTTCTGTAATCAGCAACGGCTGACCTTTTTCTACTTTATCGCCACGTTTGACCAATACTTGTAGAACAGAACCAGACATCGTTGCGCCGATTTGTTCTTTATTAGTTGGTTCCGCCTTTTGTTTTACTTGAACAGCAGACTTAATGGAGGCATCTTTAACTAAAACCTCACGACGTTGCCCATTCAAATTGAAGAACAAGACACGGTTTCCGTCAATATCAGGTTCGCCAATTTCATCTAAACGAATAATTAACGTTTTTCCTCGTTCAATTTGAACTTCCAATGTCTCTCCTTGACGAATACCATTAAAGAATGTTGGCGTATCTAATAAGGTTATATCTCCAAAGGTTTCGTATTTTTGACGATACTCTAAAAATACTTGTGGATACATTAAATAACTTAAAACTTCTTCCAATTTAGGTTGATACCCAATTTTTTCGGCTAATTCTTCTTGTACTTTCGCAAAATCAACAGGTGCTGCTAAGTCACCTGGCCGCTCTGTGAAGGCTGGTCGACCTTTTAGAATAATTCGTTGGAGCTCTTTCGGGAACCCACCAACTGGTTGACCTAAATCACCTTGGAAAAAAGTCACAACTGATTCAGGAAAACTTAGTTCTTCACCACGCGCATAAACATCTTGTTCTGTCAGATTATTTTGAACCATGAAGAGTGCCATGTCTCCCACGACTTTTGAAGATGGCGTCACTTTTACAATATCGCCAAACATCAAATTCACTGTGTGATACATTTTTTTGATTTCATCCCAACGGTGCCCTAAGCCTACCGCTTTTGCTTGCTGCTGTAGATTAGAGTATTGACCACCAGGCATTTCATGCATATAGACTTCTGTTTGCGGGGCATTTAACCCATTTTCAAATGGTTGATAATACATGCGCACATCTTCCCAATAATGATTGATTTTCTGTGCATTATCAATGTTAATAGTTGGCGTCCGTTCACCATTGACTAAAGCATAATATAGACTGTTCATACTTGGCTGGCTAGTTGCGCCACTCATCGCACTCATTGCGACGTCAACAATATCAACGCCTGCTTTAGTAGCTGCTGAATAAGTGATGATCCCATTGCCACTAGTATCGTGGGTATGGAGATGAATTGGTAAATCCGTGGCTGCCTTTAATTCACTAATTAAACGATAAGCAGCTTGTGGTTTCAATAAGCCAGCCATATCTTTAATCGCAATGATTTGTGCCCCTAAATTTTCCAATTCTTTAGCCATATCAAGGTAATATTGAACATTATATTTTGCTCGGGCTGGATCATTGATGTCCCCAGTATAACAAATTGCTGCTTCCGCAATTTTTCCGGTATCCCGAACGACTTGAATACTTTTTTCCATTTGAGGAATCCAGTTTAAGCTATCAAAAATTCGGAAAACATCGACTCCTTGGCGAGCAGATTCTTTAATGAATTCTTCAATAACATTATCAGGGTAATTTTGATAGCCTACCGCATTAGAACCTCTGAACAGCATTTGTAAAAGTGTGTTTGGCATCAACTGACGAATTTTTCTTAAACGTTGCCATGGGTCTTCGGTTAAGAAGCGATAGGCAACATCGAACGTAGCGCCACCCCACATTTCACTAGAAAACAGCTCAGGCAGGGCTGCATCAGTTAGACCAGCAATTGCTTTAAAATCTTGTGTTCTCACACGAGTAGCTAATAAACTTTGGTGCGCATCACGGAACGTGGTATCTGTCATTAACACACTTTCTTGATTCTTAACCCAATCGATGACGGCGGTTGCTCCTTGAGCGTCTAGAATATTTTTAGCTGTGATCACTTTTTCTGGAACTTCAATATCTGTCGGCACGCGCGGGGCTTCAAAATATTTTTTCTCCGTTCGTTCAATGCCAGGGAACCCATTGACCGTTACTTCTCCAATGTATTTCATCGTTTTATTGCCACGATCGCGCATACGAGGAAATTCAAATAATTCAGGTGTATTATCAATAAAGGTTGTTTTGGCTTCGCCAGATTGAAACGCTGGATAGCTCACAACATTTTGTAAAAACGGAATATTTGTTTTCACGCCACGAATCCGAAATTCTTTTAAGCAGCGTTGCATTTTACTGATTGCCTGTTCAAAAGAGAAACCATGCGTACAGACTTTAACCAATAAAGAATCAAAGTAAGGCGTCACAGCGTAGCCAGAATAAGCATTTCCTACATCTAAACGCACACCAAACCCACCTGGTGAACGATACGTATCGATTTTCCCTGTATCTGGCATAAACTGGTTCAGGGGATCTTCAGTCGTAATCCGACATTGAATAGCCGCGCCTTTTAATGTCAATTCGTTTTGTTTTGGCAAATGCATATCTTTATGCAAATCAAGCCCTTGCGCAATTTGTAATTGAGAGATCACAATATCAATATCTGTAATCATTTCTGTGATAGTATGTTCTACCTGAACACGAGGATTCACTTCAATAAAATAAAACTGATCCCCTTCTACTAAAAACTCAACCGTTCCCGCATTCACGTAGCCGACATGCGCCATTAACTGCACAGCAGCCGAACAAATGGCTGCTCGTTGTTCTTCATTCATTGATACACATGGTGCGACTTCTACCACTTTTTGGTGGCGCCGTTGAACGGAACAATCACGTTCAAATAAATGCAAGACATTCCCATGATGATCGCCTAAAATTTGTACTTCGATATGTTTAGGATTAGAAATATACTTTTCAACATAAACCTCGTCAGAACCAAAGGCTGCTTTCGCTTCACTTTTTGCTCTTTCGTAACCTTCTCGTGCTTCCTTGGCATCGTGGGCAACCCGCATCCCGCGACCGCCGCCACCTAAAGCAGCTTTAATCATGATAGGAAAGCCATGCGTTTCACCAAAAGCTACGACCTCTTCCACCGTTGCTACTGGCCCATCTGAGCCTGGAATCGAAGCAATCCCCGCAGCTACAGCTGCTTCTTTCGCTTTAATTTTATCGCCAAAAATATCTAAATGATGTGTTTTAGGTCCGACAAAAATGATTCCTTCTTCTTCACAACGTTCGGCGAAGCGTAAGTTCTCAGATAAAAAGCCATAACCAGGATGAATGGCATCTGCTCCCGATTTTTTGGCAATTTGGATAATATTTTCAATGTCTAAATAGGCTTCAATTGGTTTTTTCCCCTTACCAACTAAATACGCTTCATCTGCTTTGAAACGATGAACAGAATACTCATCTTCTGCAGCATAAATCGCTACTGTACGGATATCTAATTCTGTACAAGCTCTAAAAATTCGAATCGCAATTTCGCCACGATTGGCAACTAATACCTTTTTCATAACGTCACTCCTACCATCAATTTCCTTCAAATTTATTGGTTCTGTTCTAAAGATAAATAGTACTCATTTTCTAATTTCTGACGTGTTTCATCTGCACTGATATTCAGGACAAAAGCCACAGCAATCGAAATAATCAGCAAACTATTCCCACCTTGACTCAAGAACGGGAAAGTAATTCCTGTTAATGGAATAATCCCAGTAATCCCACCAACATTAATAAAGACTTGAATCAATAACATTGTACCAATTCCAATACACATTAGTGAATTAAAAGGTTTCTTCGAGCGTACACCGACTAAAATAATTCGCGCAATCATAAACATCAACAATCCTAAAATCGCTAGACCGCCGATAATGCCTAACTCTTCTAAAGTAATCGCAAAGATAAAGTCCGTATGTGCTTCTGGTAAAAAGCCTTTTTTCTGAACACTATTCCCTAGACCTTTGCCAAACCAGCCGCCATTACTGATTGCATAATAAGAATTAGCTAACTGATGGCCTAAGTTCCGTTCATCTAAAAATGGATTTTTAAAAACAGCAAAACGATTATAAATATATTGGTAACGCGCTGGGAAAATTTTTCCTTTAGACATAATTAATAACTGAATAGCCGTGATACTACCTAAAATGCCCAAGCCACCGACCAAGTAGGTATACATATAATTAATCCCACTTGCTAAAACCATCACGATGGTAATTAATGTTAGAATGGCCGCATTCCCGAAGTCAGGCTGGATTGCAACTAGAGAAATTAATACAAAAACGAGCATCAACGGGCGCCCGGCAGCTTGTTTAAATTGATCCATGCCTCTATTAATTGTCTTTTGTCGCCGTGCTAAAATATAAGACAGATACCAGACAACCATAATTTTTAAATACTCAGCTGGTTGCATCGAAAATCCACCAATCTCAATCCAACCACGTGCGCCGTTAATTTCTTTCCCGATACCAGGAATCCGAACGGCTAAAACCATAACCGTAATTACTGCAATGGCAAACATGATAAAACTTCGATTCTGGAAAACGGATGTTTTCATCTTATAAATAAAAAACATTGCAACTAACCCTACTACCCAAAAGGCAACCTGGTTAATAACGAATGAGGTAGGTGAAAAACCTTTCATTACTTGTAATGCGGATGTGGAACTATATACCATAATCAATCCCACGATACTTAAAATTAAATATGGAATAAAAATACTATAGTCTAGCAAATGCCGTTTCTTTACTTTGTTTGGCAAAGCTTAACCCTCCTTGCCAATCTCGTTTTTTTCTTGTGTTTCTTCATAAACATCTGTATATAATTGATTCAATTCGCGTTCTAAATCACTTAGTAAGCGATGTCCTTCATCATTAGTTAAAATCCCCAAACGGGTCGCATAGGTCACTTGTCTTGAAAAACCATACATTTGTGTATCCACCACTTCTTCAAATGCTTTACATTGAGAAATGCACAAACTGTTTTTTTGATTACGAATAAGCATTTTAATGCGTTCTGCATCGTCTTCTAATAATTGAATGGCAAATTTCTTTGAAATTCCTTCGTCCATTTGTACAGAACCTCCCTATCTTAATTAAATAATTATAACATAATTCTCAGTTAGATACATGATGATTTCAGAAAATTTCCTTTAAGAAATTTTCTAAAACCAAGCGATATATTAAGTAAGAAATCTCTTTATATAACAAGCTTATTTTATCAATACAACAACAAATACATTAAAAGACTTTTTCCTTATTTTCTGCTTTTAATTTTAAATAAAATAACAAACTATATCATTTTTTTGTCTCTTGATATTCTTTAATTACTTCTAAAAAGGCGGTGCCATATTTATCTAATTTATTTTGGCCGACCCCTTTTATTTGCAATAATTGAATCGTTGTTTGCGGTAATTTTTCACACATTTCTTTAAGTGTACTATCGGAAAAGACTACATATGGCGGCACGCCTGCCTCTTGAGCCATGTCCATACGTAATTCGCGTAATCGTTCAAACAAGGCATCATCCACTGCTACTTTTCGAACTTTTTGGTCTTCTTTTCGGAAGACTTTCCGTTCCCCTAAAAGCACCTGAACACCTTCTGTCGAGACTGATAACAACGGAAATTGCCCATCAGAAGGAATTAAATAACGTTCTGCTGTCAAATAATCAATCAGTTGTGTGACTTCTTTTTGCGTGCGACCTTTCATTAGTCCGTATGTTGGCAAACGATCAAAATGCCATTGATCAATTTTTTGATCTTTTGAGCCAGTCAAGACTTTACCAACTAAGCCCTTACCGAAACGTTCTCCCATACGTTTTACACAAGACAAAACTTTTTGGGCATCGACCGTAATATCGACTAATTCTCGATTATCCAGACAATTCGAGCAGCGACCGCAGTCCGTCCCTTCTTCACCAAAATAGCGTAAAATATATTTTTGTAAACACATTTGTGCATTCGCATATTGTGACATTTCCCGTAATTTCAAGTACTCTTTCTGCTTATAATCAATGGTCATTTCAGATTGTTCAATAAAGTATTGTTGAATTTGCAAGTCTTGTGGAGCAAACATTAATACAGCATCACTAGGCAGACCGTCACGACCAGCTCGGCCGGCTTCTTGGTAATAAGATTCAATATTCCCTGGTACTTGTGCGTGAATGACAAAACGAACATTACTCTTATTAATCCCCATACCAAAGGCATTTGTTGCTACCATCACTTGCACTTGATCATACAAGAATGCTTCTTGATTCTCACTACGTAACTGTTCACTCATGCCCCCATGATACATCCCAGCTGCAATTTTTTTACTTTCTAATAAATGATAAATTCGTTCAACTTCCTTCCGCGTGCTTGCATAGATAATACCTGATTGCCCAGTATTCATCTTTAAATATTCCAAAAGAAAAACGTCTCTATTTTGATCCTTCACGACTTGAAAAGATAAATTTTCTCGAGCGAATCCTGTTTTGATTTCATTTTCTGATGGAATTCTTAATTGCTTGACAATATCCTCCGCTACTTGTGGCGTTGCTGTTGCTGTTAGTGCAATCACAGTTGGTTGCTGTTGAAATTGATCGATAATCTCTGCTAAACGCAAATAGCTTGGACGAAAATCATGCCCCCATTGTGAAATACAGTGTGCCTCATCTACTGCCAATAAATCAATCGGTACATGTGTCAGCATCTGTTGAAAATCATAAGATTCTAATCGCTCTGGCGCAACATACAATAGCTTGACTTCTTTGTTAACCGCTAATTGAATACGTTGATTCATTTCTTGATAGGAAATGGTACTATTGATATATGTAGCTGGAATCCCCATTAAATTCAGGGCATCTACTTGATCTTTCATTAAAGAAATTAATGGTGAAATCACCAATGTTAAATTATCCAGAAGTAAGGCTGGCAACTGATAACAAATCGATTTGCCTCCACCTGTTGGCATAATGCCTAAGACATTTTCTTGTCGCAATACATGACGAATAATCGTTTCTTGTCCTGGCCGAAAATCATCATAGCCAAATGTATCTTTTAATAATTCTTGTAATGCACTCATTTATTGCGCTCCAATCTTTGTTCTACAAGTCATTTTAACACGCTAATCTAACAGGAACAAGGTGTGTTAAAACAAGACACAATCGTGAAACACCAGTTAACGTGAAACATCAAAAAGAATGAAAAATTGTGAAAGCTTGCTATCAAAAGCTTTCAAAAATAGCGGCATTTGCTTGTTGTGGATAACGAGTAGTTATCCACACATAAAAAAATAACCTTATCTTAAAATACGCATTAATTCGTTTTTGCCATCAAAAAAACCAACTATTTTCGTAGTAAAACGAGCATAGTTGGTTTAAATGTTTATTTGTCGAAAAATTATTCAGCTTTTTTCTTTTTCTTGCTTGCTTTTTCGCGTTCGTTTTTGTTAAGAATTTGTTTTCTTAAACGGATGCTTTCTGGTGTTACTTCACAGTATTCATCTTCATTCAAGAATTCTAATGATTCTTCTAACGTTAATTTTTTCGGTTTTTTAATGACTGATGTTTGGTCTTTCGTTGCCGAACGAACGTTCGTCATTTGTTTAGCTTTTGTGATGTTCACAGTTAAATCGTTGTCGCGGTTGTTTTCCCCAACAATCATTCCTTCGTAAACTTCTGTCGTTGGTTCAACGAAAACTGTACCACGTTCTTCAATACTCATGATTGAGTAAGTCGTTGCCTTACCAGTATCGATTGAAACTAGTGCACCTTGATGACGGCCACCAATTGTTCCTTGAATCATTGGTAAGTATTGATCGAAGGTGTGGTTCATAATACCATAACCACGAGTCATTGATAAGAATTCTGTTGAATAACCAATTAAGCCACGAGCTGGCGCTAAGAAGATTAAACGCATTTGTCCGTTACCGGCATTAATCATATCTTGCATTTCGCCTTTACGTAAACTTAGGGATTCAATCACGCTACCCATGTATTCTTCAGGTGTGTCAATTTGAACACGTTCAAATGGTTCACATTTAACCCCATCAATTTCACGTTCAATAACTTCTGGACGAGAAACTTGTAATTCATAACCTTCACGACGCATGTTTTCAATTAAAATTGATAAATGCAATTCGCCGCGGCCTGATACAGTCCAAGAATCTGGGCCAATTGGATCAACACGTAAAGATACGTCTGTTTGTAATTCAGCCATTAAACGTTCTTCGATTTTACGAGCGGTGATGTATTTTCCTTCACGTCCCGCAAATGGAGAATTGTTAACTAAGAAAGTCATTTGTAAGGTTGGCTCATCAATGTGCAGAATTGGTAATGCTTCTTGATTGTGAACATCTACAACTGTTTCCCCAACGAAAATGTCTTCCATTCCGGAAACGGCAATTAAATCGCCCGCTTTTGCTTCATCAATTTCCACACGTTGTAAGCCAAAGAAACCTAAAATTTTCGTTACACGGAAATTTTTCACGCTGCCATCTAATTTCATCAACGCAACTTGGTCGCCGACTTTCATTGTGCCACGGAACACACGGCCAATCCCAATACGTCCAACGTAATCGTTGTAGTCTAGTAATGAGACTTGGAATTGAAGTGGTTCGTCTGAATTGTCAACTGGAGCTGGCACATGTTCAATAATTTTATCAAAAATTGGGGCCATTGTTGGCTCTTGATCTGCTGGATCATCTGATTCACTTGAAGTTCCGTTTAAAGCAGAAGCATAAACAACTGGGAAATCTAATTGATCGTCGTCTGCGCCTAATTCGATGAATAACTCTAAAACTTCATCTACTACGTGTTCAGGACGAGCAGAAGGTTTGTCAATTTTGTTAACAACCACGATTGGTGTTACTTTTTGTTCTAATGCTTTTTTCAATACGAAACGTGTTTGAGGCATTGTTCCTTCATACGCATCGACAACTAAAACAACACCATCTACCATTTTCATGATACGTTCTACTTCACCACCGAAGTCCGCGTGTCCTGGTGTATCTAGAATGTTGATACGTGTACCGTTATAATCTACGGCTGTATTTTTTGCTAAGATAGTAATTCCACGTTCACTTTCAAGTGCATTGGAATCCATTGCACGTTCTTGTAATTGTGTGTGTCCATCTAAAGTGTCAGATTGTTTTAAAAGTTCATCTACTAAGGTTGTTTTACCATGGTCAACGTGGGCGATAATTGCCACGTTACGAATATCATCTCTGTATTTCAATTTAATTGCTCCTTATCTATATACGCTTATGTTACTTAAGTCCATAAAAGCCGACTGCTTATTATAGCAAACTTTTTTCATTAAAAAAAGGCTTTCGCCTGCAAAAATAATGAAAGTTTTAGAAATTATTCGGCTTTTTCTGAAAACAAGGACATTTTTTTACAAATTTTTCTCTTTTAAAAAAGGAAGAGCCTTACCTTTCAGCAACGCTCTTCTTTGATTATTCCGATTCATTTAAATATCGGGTAAATACTTCATCATAGGTTTCAGGAGTTGCTGCAATAAAGTATTCACGACCCGCAAAAGTTAATGGTTTTCCTGTAATACCAGAGTATTTAAACCCAAATTCTTCCAAAAGTACTAAGCCTGCTGCATAATCCCAAGGACTTAGATTAGATAAATAGCCATGATGGTTGCCTTTTAACATAGCAATAATTTCCAAACCTGCACAACCGCTAATACGCACGCCCATGCTTGCTTGTCCGATTTCCGTTGCGTGATGAATATTTTTTCCATGCATGTAAGCATTCATGCCCCATAATCCATCTGCCAAGGCTTTCATAGTAGGCGCTTTTAATAATTGATTATTCCGATAAACGCCAAGCCCTTTGCCGCCCCAATAAAGTTCTTCTCGCATCACATCATAGATAAAACCTAATTTACCAATGCCGTCTTCATAAACAGCTAACATAATACAAAAATTTTCTCTTTCCATCACGAAATTCATTGTGCCATCAATCGGATCGATGATCCACACGCGACCAGCAAAACTTTTTAAAGTATTGTAGCCTTTTTCTTCCCCTAAAATTTGATCTTCGGGAAAATTTGTTTGAATTTTATTCATTAAAAATTCTTGGGTTTGTTCATCCATATTTGTCACTAAATCGGTGCGGCCATTTTTCTGTTGAACGGTTAACTCTGATTCCAAGTTCATTCGAATCACATCGGCTGCTTCAAAAAGCCAACTTTGAATTGTTTGAACAAATTTTTGCGTTTCAGTCATCTAATCATCCCCCAGCTTTAATTTACCGCTTCCCTGTTTTTTAGCTTGTTGAAGCGTACGATATAACGAATATCCTGAAGCATTTTCAAATTCACGACCTAAGCGTTTTTCTTCGCCGATACTTTTAACGACCGTTTTAAATTGTTGATAAGTTGTTAAAAATTTGTCAACAGGTAAGCCTGTTTCATTGGCTTGCTCAACTGCTGTCCACATATTAGTGACAATCACCATTTCCTCTGTCGTCCAATCTAAATCTAATGGATATTGATAGTCTTTCATGTCTTCACCTCATCTTCTCTAGTTTAGCATATTTTCATAAAAAAACATCTTATTTACGTCGATTTTTTAATGCGTTAAAGAGAGGATATTCTGCTGTTCCTTTACGATACAAACTTTGTTGCGAAGCATAAATACCGCTATTTCCTGAACACATAAAACTGATTAAGCAGACCATGAAAAAATAGACCGCCGCTTCACTACCAAATAGTTCAATGCCCATAATGAAACAAGCAATCGGCGTATTCGTGGCGCCAGAAAAAACACCAATAAATCCTAAACCTGCTAAAAAAGGAATTGACAGATGTAACAAAGGGGCCAAAGAACTACCTAACGTAGCCCCAATTTCAAACAATGGCGTCACTTCTCCTCCTTGGAATCCGGCACCCAAGGATAACACCGTAAAGAATAATTTCCCAACAAAATCAAAAGGCTGCGCATTGCCTGCAAATGCATCTTCTAATAAAGGTAAACTCAAGCCTAAATAACGTTGGTTGTTTAAGATGAGCACAAACAGAACAACAATGGACGCCCCAAGAAACGCACGAAGGTAGACATTAGCAAACCAATTTGCGTAGGTCTTTTTTAAAAAGACAATGGAACGACTAAAAACCCAACCTGCCAAGCCAAAACAAATCGATGCCAAAAATAGTTTTACGAATAGATCAACCGACCAAGTCGGAATTTTGCCCATCAGATAATGCGTATGTGTTACACCAAAACTTTCAGTCACAAAATTAGCAAATAAGCCTGCAAAAAAACTTGGGAAAAGTGCCTCTGCACGAACTTTTCCAATCGCCAAAACTTCTAATCCGAAAACGGTTCCCGCTAATGGTGTGCCAAAAACAGAACTAAAACCTGCACTAATTCCGCTGATAATAATTACTTGTCGTTCCAAAGCGGACAGTTTAAAGACTTTTCCTACAGCATTCGCGATTGCGCCCCCCATTTGCACCGCCGTCCCTTCACGACCAACAGAACCACCAAATAAGTGCGTAGTAATCGTGCCAAACAATGTTAAAGGAATTAAGCGCAAGGGAATATCTTCTTCCCCGCCATTGCCTTGTTCAATCACTAAGTTATTTCCTCGGCTAGCATTTTTCCCAAAACGCGTATAGAAATACGTAAAAACGACACCGCTAATGGGGAGGATAAAGAGTAACCAAGGATTTGCTAAACGAACATCTGTTACATAGGTAAGACTCTTTAAGAAAAAGGCGGATAACGCCCCCATAAATAAACCAATAATTGCGGTAATGAGCAACCATTTTGCCATATAACCGCCGATTGATAGTAGTTGCTTTGTTTCTTTTTTCACTTTACATGCTCCTTTACAATTTTCTTATCGCCAATCCTAGCGTACAGAAAAAGCCTACCAAAGGGTACACTTCTCCCGTTTGGTAGGCGTCATTAATTTATTCGTCCAATAAATAGTTCGTGGTGAACACCATCACCATGTTGCTATTAAACTATTAAAAATAATACCACGCAACTCTGGAAAGTGCAATAAAAAATCAATTGCGTTCCGTTTTTATCCACGTGCTATTACCTTTGATAAACCGATAATAAGCCATCACCACACTAACGAATAAAATTAAGTACATGTAGGAAATAGTAAAAGGCAAAAATAATCAGCCCCAGTTTTGCAGGTACTTTTAGTTGAAAATTTTTCAACTCGCGATAATAGTTGATTGTAAAAAAAATGCCGAAAACTAACGAAATACTGACGGCCAAAACAAAACTAATGACAAGCGATAACGAAAAGCCTAACCTATACAGGTGTTGCAGTTGAAGCCCAGTTAAGACAAAAACGAGCATCCCCGCTACGAGATTAATAAAGGGTTGCGCTAAAAAATAATAGATTCCACACTTCTGCCTTAGCGTTAATGACTTTGATTTAATCACCCTGGGTAAATACGCTAGGCAATCTAAATTTCCTTGAACCCAACGACTTCGTTGACGAATAAAACGTTTCACATCTCTCAGTGCTTCTTGAGCCATAAAGGCCTCGTCAATATAAGCAATCGATAACTCTTTCAGCATTAATTTAATGGTTAACTCATAGTCATCCAACAAAGCATTTCCCCAAGGCTGATAGCCTAAGTGTTCGGTAATCATTGATAACCGAAAAAACTGACCATTGCCACCAAGTCCGATGGTTTTTGTTGCTCGACGCGCCTTTTGAATAAAATTATTAATCGTAAAAAACTCAACATCTTGTGCAATAAACATAAAATTTGTGACATCTTTCATTTTGATTCTTGTTTGCGCAGCACAGACTGTTTTATCTGTGAAAACAGCAGTTAGCTCATTGACAATATTTTCACTAAAAAAACCATCTGCATCTACCACACCCACTAAAACTTGATCCCAAGAATAGTGTCCTTTTTCTGCATCTGTTAATACAATTTGGAAAGCGTGGTTCAAAGCGGCGCCTTTGCCTTGTTGCGCATTGGGAAATTGACGAGACAGAACTTGGATTGGACCAGCAATACTGTCCATCATTGCTTTGGTTTGGTCCGTTGATCCATCATCAATCGCAATTATTTTTTTCTTAATTGGTAAAGCAACCAGTTTTTTTAATGTTTCTCCGATGACTTTCTCCTCGTTTACACACGGTACAAGAAAGTAGCAGAAAAATTCTTCTGCTACTTCGACTTCTCTTCTTGTTTTTTTTCTTGTTCGAAAACTGAGAAATAAACTTGTAAATAAATAGGTTAAGAAGATGAACATAATTACTTTGTATAACTGATACAAATAAATCATGTAATTTGACCTCTTTTAAAAAAATAACGGTATAGAATGTAGGCAGTGACAATCGAAACTAGAATAACGCCAATTAAATCAACCACAAAAAAGGCGCCTGTTGAAATTACCCCAAGTTTCGGTAAAGCTGATTGGCTCATTAAATACCCCTTTCTCTCTATTTGTTTTTTACCAACACACCACCACGATGACCATCACACACCCCCTATAATAATACTTTGGAGGATTATAGTACACAGGTGGATTATAGTACGTAACTGGCGGAATATATCCTGGCCAATATGTTGGTGGTGGCGGATTATAAACCGGTATTTTTCGGTTTTCTCGAACAATTGCAATTGTTTGACCCGCATGATTTTGCGTCAGACTGACGCGTGTTGGCGTAGTATTTCGTGAATAATCAGCCGGCGCTTGAACTTCTCTAATTTCATATACCCGGTTGACAGATAGCCCACTAATAGTGACTGTACCATCCCAACCTGTTGTTACTCTTTGTGTATAGCCATTAGTTGTATCTTTCCATTCAAAAACAGCGCCCGCTAAACGTGCTTTTGTTTCAACATCTTGTTTAATAATTCTGATAGCACCATAGTTTGCTTTATTGTTTAACACTAACGTATACGTTTTTGTGCCTTGACCTCGTAAATCAATCCGATGGACCCTACTATCCAACGCATACCCAGTTGGCGCTTGTATCTCGGTGATTTCATAAATACGATCCGACGATAATCCTGGAATCAGTACTTCACCATTTCCATTTGCTGTAAATGTTGCCGTATAGTTATTGGTAGTATCGCGAAATCTGAATTTCGCTCCTGCTAAACGTTTTCTTGTATCCGTATCTTGCTTAATAATTTTGATGGCGCCTTTTTGTGCTTGATTATTTAAGACTAATGTATAGGTTTTACCACCTTGTCCACGTAAATCAACTTTATGAACACGTCTATCTATGATATAGCCATTCGGTGCTTTGATTTCTGTGACCTCATAGATACGATCACCGGCTAATCCAGTAATCAGCACTTCACCGTTCCTATTCGCTGTAAACGTTGCAGTATAATTATTGGTTGTATCTCGGAATTTAAATTGTGCGCCTGCTAAACGTTGTTTCGTATATCCATCTTGCTTAACAATTTTGATGGCACCTTTTTGTGCTTGATTATTTAAGACTAATGTATAGGTTTTACCACCTTGTCCACGTAAATCAACTTTATGAACACGTCTATCTATGATATAGCCATTCGGTGCTTTGATTTCTGTGACCTCATAGATACGATCACCGGCTAATCCAGTAATCAGTACTTCACCGTTCCTATTCGCTGTAAACGTTGCAGTATAATTATTGGTTGTATCTCGGAATTTAAATTGTGCGCCTGCTAAACGTTGTTTCGTATATCCATCTTGCTTAACAATTTTGATGGCGCCTTTTTGAGCTTGATTATTTTTGGTGAACGTGTAGGTTTTGCCAGCATAATTCGCAGGTAAAAGAATTTTATGCACCGTTCTGTCAAGTATATAACCATTTGGTGCTTTTATTTCTGTAATTTCATAAATCCGGTTGACGGAAAAATTATACAAAGTTGCTTCACCATTAGCATTAGCAGTTACTACGCCTGTATTCCCATTCACTGTGTCACGCCATCTAAATTGTGCGCCTGCTAAACGTTGTTTTGAGTAACCATCTTGTTTAATTAATTTTAAATTGCCACGTAGCGCAACATTTTCAATGGTATAATAACCAATCTTGTCAGCAAAATTAGTCGTTAGGGTAACTCGGTAAGTCTTGTTATTTAAGATATAGCCGTTTGGTGCTTTAATTTCTGTAATTTCGTATACACGATTGACTGGCAAATTCGTTATCAGGGCTTGTCCGTTTTTGTCAGCTACAACTGTTCCTTCTTTTCCTGTCACCGTATCACGCCATTTGAACTCTGCACCTGCTAGACGTTTTCTTGAATCTTTGTCTACTTTGATTATTGCTAGACTACCTTTTTGCGCTGTATTTTCAATGATTACTGTCACTACTTTATTTGCCTGTGCAGTTGTTAAAGTGACTTTATGCACGGTTTTGTCTAGTACATAACCTGTGGGTGCTTTCGTTTCTGTGAGTTCATACGTACGATTGACGGATAAGTTGGGAATTGTGATGGTTCCATCGGTTCCAACTGTCACTGTTCCTGTTTTTCCTGTCACTGTATCTTTCCACTGAAATTCTGCGCCTGTTAAACGTTTTTTGCTTTCTTTGTCTTGTTTAACAATTTTGATGGAGCCTTTTTGCGCTACATTGTCAACAGTTACAGTCACTACTTTATTGGCTTGTGCACTTGTTAAAGTGACTTTATGCACGGTTTTGTCTAGTACATACCCCACTGGTGCTTTCGTTTCTGTGATTTCATACGTACGATTGACGGATAAGTTGGGAATTGTGACCGTTCCATCGGTTCCAACTGTCACTGTTCCTGTTTTTCCTGTCACCGTATCTTTCCACTGAAATTCTGCGCCTGTTAAACGTTTTTTACTGTCTTTATCTTGTTTGACAATTTTGATGGAGCCTTTTTGCGCTACATTGTCAACAGTTACAGTCACTACTTTATTGGCTTGTGCACTTGTTAGAGTGACTTTATGCACGGTTTTGTCTAGTACATAACCTGTGGGTGCTTTTGTTTCTGTGATTTCATACGTACGATTGACGGATAAGTTGGGAATTGTGATGGTTCCATCGGTTCCAACTGTCACTGTTCCTGTCTTTCCTGTCACTGTATCCTTCCACTGAAATTCTGCGCCTGTTAAACGTTTTTTACTGTCTTTATCTTGTTTGACAATTTTGATGGAGCCTTTTTGTACTTGCTGCTTATTCTTCACCCGATATGTTAAAGTGTAGTCGGCTTTTCCAGCAAATGAAATAGGATGTTTAGTTTCGTCTAATTCATAGCCATTAGGCGCCTTCGTTTCAACTAAATAATATTCTCCATCAGGTGATAAATTTGAAAATAACAGCTCGCCATTTTCATTCGTGACACCTTTTTCTATTAGATTATTTTTTTGGTCATACAACGAAAATTCAGCACCTGCTAAACGTTTCGCCTCATTATTTTCATCTACTTTTTCTACTTTTAACTGGTTTTCTAAACGCGTATTTTCTTTTTTCAAGCGAATCGTCTGTGTTTGTTCTAACTTAATTTCAAATGGAACTGGCGTTGCATCTAACTTGTAACCAGTTGGTGCTTTTGTTTCAATGAATGCATACTGACCAGCTTCCAAACCAGCTAAACGAATTTGACCTGCTTGATTGGTGGTTAATGTTTCTTGAACAACTTGTTGTGTTTTTGTGTTCACGACTTTGAAAACAGCACCTTCTAAAACTTTAGCAGTTACTGCATCAATTTTTTCTAAAACGACACCCCCTCGACCTGTTCCATCACTACTCTCGTCTGCTGTGATGTAGGCAATATCATCATCTTCCCAAGCATCGAATCCCTCACTAGAAATACGCATATACGTGTAATTTGATAGCACGGCATCACTTGGAATATTTTCATTTGGAATCGTTTCTAAATAAATATAATAGGCATTTTTATTGGAAAGATAACTGCCCGTGGTCGTTGGTATTCCTTCAAATTTTTCTGCTTCATAATTAAATCCAGATTCAGAGGCATTTTTTTGGAAAAATTGACTGGCATCATAACTATATTCGTCATGTTCCAAATTCCGAATCATTTCACCATTTGTTTCTAAAATAGGCTGCTTGGTGAGATATGCAGCAATACTGTCAATAGCTAATGTTTGGTTTGGACCTACATTATCTAAAAATTTAAAGGTTGTTTTTTCTGAACCTGAAAGACCTGCTTGATTATAGTTAAAATAAATGACCCAGGCAATTCTTCCCTCTGAGGTAAATCCTAACGGGACTTTTCGAACCAGTTCAGTTGGCGGAACTTTCTCCACGTATTGCCCGATATTAATTTTGACAATTTTTTGTGAATCACCAAAAGTAAAAACGACTTGATCTTCAAAATCTTCTGATAAATTTTGATTATATCGTAGCTTCAGTTGCAAATCTGCTGAGTAATCTGTAAGCGTTTGTAAGGCTTTAATCGTCCAAGTACCATCATCGTTTGGAATCACTTGAAGTGCGTCTCCAATTTCAAAAGGTGTCATTGAATAGGAATATTTTTCGCTAGCCATCCTTAATGTCATCGTCTCTCCGCTTGCTAATTCAGAGATTCCTAATGACAAAGAAACTGTCGCCCAATCTTTTGTAGCAACAATTTCCGTTTTTTCCCCCGGATATTCAACAGCTATAGACCGGATTTGTGTGCCACTTTCATTATCCATTGCATAAGAAATAATACTTGTATTAGATCCTATAATAGTAAAGATAATTAAACAAATCGAAAATAACTTATTAATACTTTTTTTCATTCATCACAATCCTTTCAACACTAATATGTGTCTTTTTAGACACTAGCTCACTAAAAAAAATAGTCATAATTTCTTCATTATTCAAATCCAACAATTGTGAAATCAATTTAATATCCGATGCTTTGAAAACAACTTCTCCTTTTAATTTTTTGTAAATCGTTGAAGCGGATATTGGTTGCCCGTATGCAGTCATTTCATTTGCCAACCACTCAACATTTTTTCCTTTCATTTTCAATTTTGAGTGAATTAAATTTGATTCCATTTTACTCTCCCCCTTTTCAGTGTCTAATAAGACACTGAAAATTATATCATTTTGTGAAAAAAACGTCAATATCATTAAAAAACGCTGATTTTTCTATTATATTCGTTACTTTCATTTTGAAAAAAACATGTTTCTTTTGCGACACTTTTTGTGCTAGAATGTTTTTACGGAGGTGGTTTTTTTGAAAGAAAATTTTTTGAAGCAAAAAAGGATGGAGAAAAATCTTACATTAGAACAAGTTGGAAATTTTGTTGGTGTTGGAAAAAGTACCGTCAGGAAATGGGAAACTGGAATGATTGAAAATATGGGGAGGGATAAAATTGTCGCCTTATCTAAAGTTTTAGATGTATCACCTCTTGAAATCTTAGGTATTCCTGAAACGGAAGAAACGCCATTTGTTGTCCCAACCAATATTATGAACATTTACAAACAGTTAACAACTGAAAATCAAGAAGCAGTCTTTCGATACGCTCAAAAGAAATTAACAGAACAAAATTACTTTTAATATTTATTTTAAATAGATGAATGCTAGACTTTTTAGTCAACGTCAAACAAAAAAAGCTTATCCGTAAGGATAAGCTTTTTTTAGATTGACTGTTGACCAAAATACTGACGCCATTTGGTTTTCATGGCTGTCGTCATCGGCAACGCCGCTTCTTTCACAGCACAATATTTGTCAACAAAGGTTACAATGTAACTTTCTTTGTATTTTGGTGGTGCAATAGTTGCGCCCCACATATGTTTAATAATAATGTCTCGTTCTAAATCAGACAACTCTGTAATTTTTTCAGCATTTTTGGCTGCAATTCGTGGATGAACATAGGCATGAGAGCCTTCGTCAAACTTTGTTGTGCGCCAATCATAGTAAAACAAATCATGTAATAAACCAGCACGAGCTGTTGCACGAGCATTGCCGTTCCAACGCTTTGCTAATTTATAGCTATGATAGGAAACACTAATTGAATGTTCTAAACGAGTTGAATGCATATGTTGTGTGTATTCTGCTAATTTTTGGACTTCTTCGGTTGCTAATAAATCTTCTACATAAGAAAGATATTCTTCGTCTTCACGCCATTTTTCTGTCATATAATTGGGTGCCACCTTTTCTAATCCTTTTATAACTTGACTCGAGTATAGCACCCCAGCTATTTAATTACTATGAATTTCTCAATCTGTAACTTAACTTTAATATTTGCTTAATAAGTTTAGCGTTCAACGCAGTAAAATTTTCACAAAAACTTCTACATTTCTTCTGGTGCATGTAACCCTAGTAAACGTAAATCTTCTTTTAGAACAGTAGCTACTGCATAAACTAACGCTAAGCGTGCCTCTTTTTGAGCATCTTCATCCAAAATCCGAACATGGGCATAATATTTATTGAACGCTTGTGCTAAATGAATGCTATGTTTCGCAATAACAGATGGTTCATATTTTTCAGCAGCTTGCATCACAGTTTCAGGGAATTTTTGTAACAACTTCACGACTTCCCAGCTATCCTTGTCATTTAGTGCATAACGTTGTGTGGCGTCTGGTGTAAAGTTTGCTTTACGTAAAATACTCATCGCACGAGCATGTGTATATTGAACATATGGCCCAGTTTCTCCTTCAAAACGAACAACTTCATCTAATACAAAATCGAAATTATTTAGACGATCATTTTTAAGGTCATGGAAAATAACTGCACCTACACCTACTTGTTTCGCCACTTCTTCACGATTTGCTAAGTCTGGATTTTTCTCGTTAATTTGATTTCCTGCTAAAGTAACAGCTTCATTCAATACTTCTTCTAATAAAACAATTTTCCCTTTACGTGTGGATAATTTTTTACCGCCTTGAGTAATTAAACCAAACGGAATGTGTTCCATATCATCTGACCATTCAAATCCTAGTTCTTTCAAGACTGCTTTTAATTGTTTGAAGTGATTGCTTTGTTCGTTGCCGACTACATAAAGCGATTTGGCAAAATCATACGTCCGTTTACGGTAAAGCGCAGCCGCTAAATCCCGTGTGATATATAACGTCGCACCATCTGATTTACGAATAAGTGCTGGATTTAAATTATATTCTGTCAAATCAACAATTTCTGCACCTTGATTTTCTGTTAATAAATGTTTTTCTTCTAATAAAGTAACAATTTCATCCATTTTATCATTATAAAAGGCTTCGCCATTATAAGAATCAAATTCAACTTCTAACATGGAATAGATTTTATCAAATTCTTTTAGAGACTCGCTACGGAACCATTTCCATAATTCATTAGCTTCTTGGTCTCCTTCTTCTAATTTTTTAAACCATGCACGTGCTTCGTCTTCTAATTCTGGTTTTTCTTCTGCTTCTTCATGAAATTGCACATATAAGCGCAATAATTCATTAATTGGTTGTTGACGAACTGCTTCTTCAGAACCCCATTTTTTATAAGCTACAATTAACTTACCAAACTGTGTACCCCAGTCACCTAAGTGGTTAATCCGAATTGGCTGATACCCAATTTTTTCTAAAATAAAGGCAATTGAATTCCCGATTACCGTAGAACGTAAGTGCCCCATAGAAATTGGTTTAGCAATGTTTGGTGAAGACATATCAATAGGAACATTGCCATTATTACCAAAGGTACTGTTTCCGTAGTTGTTTTTTTCTTTGACTACTGCGCCAATGACAGCTTGACTGACTGCTTCTTTATTCATGAAGAAGTTTAAATAAGGTCCCACCACTTCAATTTTTTCAAAATTTGTGCCATCAATTTTTTCTGCTAATTCTGCTGCAATTTGTTGTGGTGCTTTACGATAAATTTTAGCTAATGAAAAGGCTGGAAAAGCCACATCTCCATGATCGACAGATTTAGGATTTTCCAATAATTGTTCGATTTGATCCATCGTTAATTCTTCATTTAAAACATCATGTAACGCTTTTGCTACGATTTCTTTGTTGTTCATAAGAACCCTCCTGATTAATTTGTAAGTATAAAAAACAAAAACGTCTCTGACAAAACAAAATGATTTGTTTTGTCAGAGACGAGAATTTACCCGCGGTACCACTCTAATTGTCTATACTACTTGGATAGACCTGCTTCATCGATAACGGTGATTGCCGTCTGCTTTCAGCAGAATTCTAAAAGTGCGCTTCCTCATTCCGATCACTCTTGGCTCCCACCTTCCCAAGATCGCTAAGCTGACGTTGAAATAAGTACTCTCTTTATCATCGAATGTCATTGTTAAACTGGCTTCATTATAGCAAATTTTTGTCTAGCTGGCTAGCCTTCTTCACTAATTGTCATAAAACTAACGCCAGGTTCTGCATTTAAGTTATACGAAGCGAAGTGATTCTTTTCAGCTTCGATAAAAGCAGCAGCGCCAATCATCGCCGCGTTATCCCCACAAAGTTTTAATGGCGGAATAAGTAATGTTACTGCTGGTAATTGTTCACTGATTGCATGTCTCATTGCTTCTCGTAATCCTTGATTCGCAGCAACTCCCCCAGCAATTAGCAATTGCTTAACAGGATATTCTTGACAAGCACGAATGGTTTTAGTCACCAATACTTCCACCACACTCGCCTGAAAACTTGCGGCTAAATCCTTTGTAGACAGTACTTCACCACGTTGCTCTGCATTATGAACCGTGTTAATAAACGCACTTTTCAAACCACTAAAGCTAAAGTCATAGTTATCCTCTTTTAGCATCGCCCGTGGAAATTGGTAGGTATCTGTGCCTTCATGGGCCAAAGCATCAATCTCTTTGCCACTAGGATAAGGCAACCCTAACACACGTCCGACTTTATCATACGCTTCACCAGCTGCATCATCACGTGTTTCACCAACAATTTTGAAAGAGCCATCTTCTTTCATGTAGACCAATTCCGTATGTCCTCCACTAACGAGTAAGGCCATCAATGGAAATTCGAGCGGTGCCACAAAACGGGCAGCATAAATGTGCCCAGCCATATGATTGACTGGAATAAGTGGTAATTGGTGCGCCCAAGCAAATGCTTTTGCTGCAGAAAGTCCTATTAATAAAGCACCGACTAACCCAGGCCCATAGGTCACAGCAACGCCACTGAGTTCTTCTGGTGTGACTTTTGCTTCTGTTAATGCTTCTTCAATACAGATCGTCACTTGTTCAACATGATGACGACTCGCAACTTCCGGAACGACTCCGCCAAAACGTTGATGGCTCTTAATTTGCGAAGCTACGATATTGGAAAGAATTTTGTCGCCATCTTCAATGACAGCCACACTTGTTTCATCACAGCTACTTTCCACAGCTAATAATAATTTACGTTCTTTTGTAAAAATTGTCATTGGGCTTCCTTCCTTAATTTCGCACACATTACAAAGGCATTTTCTTGAGGTTCTTTATAATAATTTTTTCGAACAGCTACTTTCCGAAAACCTGTTTTCTCATAAAGTTTTTGAGCTAATGTATTCGATTCTCTGACCTCTAAGAAAATTTGTGTAATGTCACGACTTTTAACATATTCTTTAAAAGCTTTCATTAACTGACAACCAATTCCTTGGTGTTGTTTCTGACCATTCACAACAACGTGACTAATTTCTGCTTCATCTAAAATAAAATGATAGGCAATATAACCTAACCACTGGCCATTTTCAACTAAAAAAAGATATTCGCTATTTTCCTGAGCAAAATCTTCCGCGAATTGTGTTTCTGTCCAAGGGGAGCCAGTTGTATAAGAAGAATTACTAAAACGCCATAATTCTTCACCAATATTTGCTACAGATATTTCTTTTTTTGTTACTAACATTTTTTCTTCACTCTTCTTTTAAATCAATTATCATTTCTAGTGCGTCTTCATTATTTTCGTCATAATAGCCTTTTTTCACCGTCTGTGAGACAAAGCCAATTTTTCGATATAAACGTTGGGCTTTAACATTACTCATTCGTACTTCTAGCGATAAGGTTTCACAACGATTTTTCTTGGCAAAAATTCGCGTTTCTTCTATTAAAGAACGACCTAAACCTAAGCCTTGGTATGCTGTGTGAACAGCGACATTCGTAATGTGTGCATCCGTTCCTTGAATCCGACAACCAATAAAGCCAACTGTTTTTCCGTTAATTGCCGCTAACAAATAGAGATGCGGCGCTTTTGAGCCAAGTTCTGCCATGAAAGCAGACATCGTCCAAGGAAGTTCCCCAGCATAAACTTCACGTTCAATTGCTAGTAAATCCTTAATATCTTGGTAGGTGATTTCACGCAATTGAAATTCTTGCTGGTTCATTGCAATGGTTTTAGTTATATACCGTTGCCGTCTTTTTGTAAAGTATTTTGTCACAAAATTAAAGTTTTTCCACATAGCTTTCTCCATTAGGCGTGTGTGTCTTCAACCAATTTTCTTCCGCTTCTACTTTTTTCAAATACGCAGGTAAGAACCCATGAACATTTTCAACAGGTTCAGCCACACTACCTAACGCAGCCAAAACTGCGGCATTAGGAATTTGCCATTGTGGAACATCACAAATTTCTCCATGAGGAATGATTTGAGCTATTTCTTCAGTGAATTTTTCAACATCTTCACCAACAAAAAAAAGATTTGGTTCATTTTTTAGTTGTTCTAATAACTCCCGCAGGGAAATATGTTGGTCCGGTAACTCATTTTGCCACACGCCATTGACAAACCGATAAGCACCAGCATAGACGTTTTTACGACGCGCATCAAAAAGAGGCACAATTAAACCAGTTTGTCCAACACAATTGGCAGCTAACGTTTGTAGACTGGAAATGCCTACTAGCTCTTTCTTTAAAGTATAGGCCAATGTTTTGGCAGTCGTCACGCCTAAACGTAAGCCAGTGTATGATCCAGGTCCTTCTGCTACGACAAAACGATCAATTGCCGTTGGCGCCAAGTTCAATTGACTCATCAAATAGTCAATTGCCGGCATTAATGTTAAGCTATGATTTCTTTTAACCGTTGCTGTATAACTTCCCAGAATTTTTTGATTTTCACACACAGCAATACTCAATGTTTGGTTAGATGTATCTATTGCTAAAATTCGCACACGAATCCCTTTCCTTCTACAATTTAGTCGCTTCATTGTAGCACACTTTCCTTTTTCTAAAAAGGGAAAACGAGGTTTCTTTTTACAGAAACCTCGTTTCGTTCATTTTCTCTTTTTATTTAATGGTTGCTTCTAAGTAATCAATTAATGGTTTACTGATATCTGTTGCAGAACCATTTTCTCCTGAATTTTCAACCATAATCATTGTTAAGAATTTATTGTTACTACGATCTAACGTTAGAAGGAAACTGTTTTCTTTGCCATCTGTATCTTGTTTATCTTTTATTTCAGCTGTTCCTGTTTTAGCAGCCAATGAGAAGTTCGGATTGTACATATTATAAACATAACCTGAAGGATCTTCCACACTACCTAAAAGATCTGTGGCAATTGTATTCGCTGCGTTGGCGCTGATTACATTGTCTTTTTTCTTCGTTTCTTTGTCTAAAACTAGTTTTGGATAGACTAATGTTCCATTATTTTGGAAAACACTATACATGGTAGCTTGCTGGATTGGCGAAATTAACAATTGACCTTGACCGTAGCCCGTATCTGCTAAAAGAATTTCAGAATTAAATTTATCTTCATTTGAAATTTGAGCAGGCGTCATGGCAATTGGTAAATCTAGTTCCTCACCGAAAATGAATTTATTAAGACCCGCTCTAAATTTGTCTTCTCCCATCCGTAATGTTTGTTGGGCAAAATAAATATTATCTGAATTAACTAAAGCGGTACGCAGATTGACTGGACTTGCTTCTTTTACACGTGTCGCAAAATAGCCGCCCCAAGATTTATCTTTTTGCCATTTCAAACCATTAATTTCTAGCTCTTCATCTGGCTTCAATGTCCCTGCATCTAAACCAATGGCACCGGTAATTGTTTTAAAGGTAGAGCCTGGTGCATAGCCTGTCGCAAAACGTGCTGTGAATGGTAAATCTTTGTTGTTATTGTAAGCATCATATTCTTTTTGAGAAATACCATTGGCCATTTTATTAGGATCATACGAAGGTGAACTAACCGTTGCTAATAAATCGCCTTTTTGAGGATCGGTAATGACCGCACTACCAGGACGTTTGTCAAATATAGCGAAGGCTTGTTGTTGTACGCCACTGTCAATCGTTAATTTAATCGTTTGACCATCTTTTTTCTCTTTGGTTTGTAAAGCTTTTTTGACATTCTCTTTGTCATCTAAAATAACTAGTGAGCCACCATCTTGCCCTCTTAATTCTTTATCAAACGCTCGTTCTAAACCAGTTTTACCAATTACGCCCGTACTACTTAACTCTGGATTTTTTTCAATATCTTCTGCAGTAATGGTGCCCGTATACCCGATTAATTGCGCAGCTGCTTCCCCCAGCGGATAATAACGTGACTCTGTATCTTTTGTCGCAGCCCCTGTTGGTAATTCTGTCACTGGTTCAGAAGCGACTGTGATTGGTACAAAGGAGTCTGCTTGGACCCATCCTTGGCTTAACTTTTGATTGATTTCATCAACAGAAACGCCGAATTTATCACTAAAAGCTTTGATATTGGCTGTTTTTTCTGCGCCAGAACCGAGTTTGCCAGGCACTACGCCCACTTCGTCAAACACTTTGTTAATTGCTAGCCCACTACCATTACGATCGACAATTTCTCCACGTTTGGCATTATCTACTTGAATCGAAATTTTATCATTTCCTGACATATCTGGAAAAATTAAAGACGGCTTCCAAGCGATTTGGTAGGTATCGCCTTTCTTGGCGATACTTGATTGATAAGACAAATCTTTCATTTCGCCTAAAGGAGTGCTCATCGATAATTTATAGGTAAATGTGTATTGATTGTCTTTCGCCTTTTTGACTTGAACATCACTAGCTTTGACTCCTTCTGCTTGAATCCCTGAATAAATTGCTTGGTATTTTTCAACAACAGATTTAGTATCATAGCCATTTTTCTTTAAGCTAGCTTCTTGAACAACGGACGGTAACTTATCAAATTCCTGTTTTGACAATACGTTTAAAAATGTAGTAGCTGTTTTCTTCGCTTCGGCTAATTCTTGTTTGGCTTGCCATTGACTATAAGCATAATACCCGCCACCGGCAGCAGCGATTAGAACCAAGGCAGAAACACCAAGAATAAGTGGTTTTTTTGAAGATTTTTTATTACGATTGCTTCGTTCCATTCAATAATCCCCTAACTATATAGTATGTCTTTTCTTCTATTATACGTAACTTTTTTTAAAATGCTTGTGTTTCACCTATACTTTTTTTAATTTCTTAATAAAGTTTGATCAATTTTTTCCATTTCATCAGGCTTTCGTTGGATTTCTCTGCATTCATTGTGTGGTATACTAGCTGTAACAATTAGTTTTTTATTAGGAGGAATGAACATGGGACTTATTAAAGCAGCAACAAGTTCAGTTGGCGGTGGCTTGGCCGATCAATGGCTAGAGGTTATTGAACCTGATAATATGGGAGACACAACCGTCATGACAAAAGGTGTTTTTGTACGTAAAGATGATAAACGTGGTTCTAATCGTAAAGGAACGGACGATGTTTTAACAGATGGTTCTGTTGTACATGTCTATCCCAACATGATGATGCTTCTTGTCGATGGGGGCAAAATCATCGATTACACTGCTGAAGAAGGCTATTATACAGTCAAAAATGATTCTGCGCCTTCAATGTTTAACGGTTCTTTAAAAGATGCGATTGCAGAGACCTTCAGTCGTTTCAAATTTGGTGGCGTAACTCCACAAAAACAACAAGTTTTTTATATTAACTTGCAAGAAATTAAAGGCATTAAATTTGGAACACCTGCGCCATTAAACTATTTTGATAATTTTTATAATGCCGAACTTTTCTTACGTGCACACGGAAATTACTCAATTAAAATTACAGATCCTTTACTATTTTATACTAATGCGATTCCTAAAAATCAAACGCAAGTAGATATTAATGATATTAATGAACAATATTTGGCAGAGTTCATTACAGCATTGCAAGCAGCCATCAATCAAATGTCTGCTGATGGACAACGTATTTCTTATGTTCCCTCAAAAAGTGTTGAATTAAGTAAATATATGCAAACTGCGCTTGACGAGGATTGGCGCACCAATCGCGGCATGGAAATTGTTTCTGTAGCAGTTGCGAGCATTTCTTATACAGATGATTCAACAAAATTAATCAACATGCGAAATGAAGGTGCTATGCTCAGCGATCCAGGTGTTCGCGAAGGCTATGTTCAAGGTTCCTTGGCTCGTGGTATGGAGGCTGCTGGTAAAAATGAAGGTGGCGCAATGAGCGGCTTTATGGGCGTTGGTATGGGCATGAATGCGAATGGCAACTACTTTGCGCAAGCATCTCAAACAAACCAACAACAAATGCAAGAAAAACAAAACCAGCAAAATGCACAAGGGGCTACAGACACTTGGACTTGCCCACAATGTGGGACTGAAAACACTGGGAAGTTTTGTTCAAACTGTGGTACACCAAAACCAACAAACGAAAAACCAAAATTAGAAATGAAATGTAGTGAATGTAGCGAAATTGTTGACTTAAGTAATGGTATTCCTAAGTTCTGTCCACATTGTGGTAAACCATTCCAAGGGGTTCCTTTATAAGCAAGTAGTGAACAATTAAAGAAAAGGGTCAGGCACAAGTCTACCCTTTTTCTTTGAATCAGATTCCTGTTATTTACTCACTCTATTAGAAAGGACGGTTGCAATGGAAACAACATTTACCCATAAATGCCCCAACTGTGGCGGCCCGCTCTTATTTAATCCCAAAGATCAAAAATTTCATTGTGAATATTGTTTAAATATTTACACGGAAGAAGAAGTGACTCGTTATGAGCAACAGCAACATGAGGCGCATTTAGAGAATCCCTCAACAACGACTGCCGAGGAAAATTTGACTTTCACAGCGGAAGAAGAATCCTCCGCTACGCAACAAACAGAGACCACTGAGAATGAAACAACTGCAGATGCAGGCACAATGGAAATTTTTAATTGTCCAAGCTGTGGCGCTCAAATTGTCACCGATGCAACAACGGCTGCCACATACTGTTATTATTGCCATAATCCAGTTGTCTTGGCTGGTCGATTAAGTGGCGAATTTTTACCAGAAAACGTCTTACCCTTTACAATTGAAAAAGACGAAGCGATTGAAAAATTTCTCGCTTGGACCAAGAAAAAATGGTTCATTCCCCGAGATTTTTTCAGCAAAAATCAAATCGATAAATTAACTGGGGTTTACTTCCCCTATTGGGTCGTTGATGCAGAAGTCGACGGACAACTGCAAGCTACTGGCACAAGTATTCGCATTTGGCGCGTAGGTGATATTGAATACACCGAAACAAAACGTTTCAATGTGGGACGTTCAGGAAAATTATCGTTTAAAGAATTAGTTAAAAATGCCTTGTCAAAAAACGTCCAACAAAAAATGGTGGAAGGCGTTCAACCATTTTTAATTGATCAAGCAGTGCCTTTCAAAAGCCAATACCTAGCAGGTTTTCAAGCAGAAAAACGCGATATTGAATATGAAGCAATCAAAAAACACGTCCAACAAGAATTACAAGATTATTCGGAATCATTGTTACGGGACTCTGCTTCTGGTTATACTACGTTGACAAATGTTCGCACGGATATTTCTCTAAACCAAGAAAATAATCACTATATGCTTTTGCCAATTTGGTTAGTCACCTATCGCAGTCAGGAACAATCAAAAAAAGTTTATTATTATGCCATGAATGGACAAACAGGTAAAGTAAGCGGTGTGCTTCCAATTAGTTACACTCGTTTAGGACTAGCAACGTTAGGCATTTTCGCTGGACTCTTAGCACTCTTTTTATTAGGAGGTTATTTCCTATGAAAAAACGACTTTTACCTATTTTTTTCCTAATACTTCTTGCTTTTGGCCTTGCCCTACCCGTTTCGGCGGCTGAAAATTCAATTGATGATGACGCACAATTACTGACACCTGATCAAATCAACCAACTAAAGCAAGAGATACAACCTTTAGAAGAAAAAACAAAAGCCTCTGTCTTTATTGTGACCACAAATAATAATACCTATGGCGATGAACAAGACTATGCAGATCATTATCTTTTAAATAAAGTTGGCAAGGACCAAAATGCGATTCTTTTTCTCATTGATATGGACTTACGGAAAATCTACATCTCTACTTCTGGAAACATGATTGATTATATGACAGATGCACGAATTGATGATACCTTAGATAAAATATGGGATAATATGAGTCAAGGAAATTATTTCGCGGCTGCTCAAACCTTTGTTCAGGAAACTCAAGCATTTGTTAATAAAGGGGTTCCTGGGGGGCACTATCGTGTGGACAGCGAAACAGGTAAAATCACTCGTTATAAAGTCATTACCCCGCTGGAAATGGTAATTGCTTTTGCTGCTGCGCTGATACTCAGTTTGGTCTTCTTAGGCATTAATATTTCTAAATATCAATTAAAATTTTCAAGTTATCAATATCCCTTTAGGGAAAAAACAACTTTAAACTTAACCTCCCGCACAGATCAGTTAACCAACTCTTTCATCACTACGCGTCGTATTCCTAAAAACAATGGCGGCAGTGGCGGAATGGGCGGTGGTGGTAGCACCACCCACTCAACTGGCGGCGGCACATTCGGTGGCGGCGGTCGAAGTTTTTAGATTTTTTATCTTTTTTAATTATTTCATAAAAATAATGGTGTTATTTTTATGAAATAATGATAAAATAAGTATACTGTGGTGTGTTATTTTTACACATGGCGGTATACTTATTTTCATTTAAACTAAGTGATTTGTAGTCCAAAGTTATTTAATTGGGGATTGTTTTCAACTATTTAGTAAGCGCTACAAATCATTAACTAAACTATGGGAGGGAAAGTGAAAATGAAAAAAAATGATTCAAATGAAGGAAAAGTAAAAAAACCATTTTATAAGAAAATTTGGTTTTGGGTTGTAGTAGTTATTGTACTGGGGATTGCTGGTAGTGGTCTTGGCAAAGAGGATAAAAAAGCAAGCAATGATACCAAAGAAGTGAAAACAGAAGCCTCTACTTCAAAAGCTACGAATAGTTCAAAAAATGATACAAAAAAAGAAAGCTCTGAAAAGAAATCAGAAGATAAATCGAAAGATAACTCTGATTTAAAAGCAACTTACGATAAAATTAATGTCGGTGATATTATGAACAGCAGCGAAGGCGGTTCTACAGAAGATGAAGTAAAAGCAATTTTAGGTGAACCAGCCTCTTCTTCTACAACAGATATCCAAGGCATCTCTACCACTACTCTATCTTGGACAAATGTCAAGGGTGGTGATCTTCTTGCATCTATTACTGTTTCATTCTCTGATGGCAAAGCAGCGAGCAAATCTGTAAGTGGCTTGAAGGTTGCAAAACATGATAAAGTTACTGCAGACCAAGTAAATAACATTGCTACTGATGGTTCATATTCTGAAGAACAAGCTAGAAAAGATTTAGGAGATCCAACAGGGATTACTTCTACAAATATCAATGGTGAAAAAAATGATACTTTAATCTGGATGAAAAACTTAGATGGTGATTTAGGTGCTACTGTTACGGTTTCTTTTTCTAATGGAAATGCAATTTCTAAATCAAGTTCAGGATTAAAATAAGAAAAACTTGTCATTGTAAAATATTAACAACGAAGTCAGGACAGAAGTGTTTAACTCCGAGCACCACGTAGGTAAGGATTAAGATATCCCGAACACTTGTGTGAGAAAGTCACTTTCGGCTTATTTCCGAAAGTGTTGCTTCTGTTCCCGCCGTTTATCAGTTTTTGAGCGTGGGACAAAAATCCAAAGTGATTTTTGTCCCACGCTCGTTTTCTATTTTAGTTGTAATTTTTTTCTTATTGAACAAAAATCTGTGAGCTGAAATTATAAAACCTATGAACATCATGGTATTTTATTGAAATACACTAGTATGCTTGCTTAGATACTCGAATAAAAGAAACGTTTTTCACAATACATATATCAAAAATAATAGATTTTTTTCTTCTTGGTATTTTCCCATAATTCTTGATAAGGTATTTCATGGATATCACGAAAATAAGCTACTTCAAAATTTTCAAAATCAGTTGACTGGCAGTTGCCGGTTAAAACACCAATTCCTGCTTTACCATGACAAGTTCCCATGAAAACATCCACGAGCGAATCACCTACCATAATTACTTCTGTCGCCTTCAATTGACATGACTGACAAAAGGCTTGGAGCATGTCCGCATCTGGTTTCGGTAAGTAACGATCTCCTGTCGCAATAAAATCAAACATTTCTGTTAAACCAAGATATTCCATAATCAACATAGTCGCTGGCAAAGTATCTGAAGTTGCTAATCCAATTTTATAGTTCTTCCGTTTTAGCTCAAGAAATAACTGTTTTAAATCACCAATTGGTTCAATCTTTTTCAGATTTTTTCGTAAATAATCATAAAAAAATTGCTCCAGCCATCGACTGCTGATTCCCTGTTCGACTAATTCCTCAAATTGCGCCAATTCCTGATAAAGTTCCTGATAAAGGACTTCATCAAGTAAATGTTTTTGCAAAAAACGTTGCTCCTGAATAGCTAATATCTTTTTTATTTCTGCTGAATGATGAGGGGCTAACATACTTAGTGTTTCAAAACAAGCTTGCAAACCTGCTTGCCAAAGAGTGTCAAAACGAATACACGTACCATCTTTATCAAATAAAATTCCTCGATTTTCCATGAAAGAACACCTCAAAACGTTTGCTTTGCTTCCTATTTGTTTCTTCAAGTATACTAATCATTTATTTGATTTTGATATTCTTTTTGTATCATTTGTGTAAAAAAATATAAAAAAGCAACGAATTGTAGTGCGCCCCCAAAGTTAGACCAAAAAATCTAACTTTGGAGGCGTATTTAAATTGGCAAAATACGATTATGCATTCAAGAAAAAAGTAGTAGAAGCTTACCAAAATGGCGCAGGAGGTTATCGAATACTAGCGAATCAATTTGATATTGCTTCACTTTCGACTGTTCGTAAATGGGTTAAAACAGTCGAGAAATTTGGATTTAACGCACTTCATCGAAGAGTAAATTACCAACATTACTCTTCCAAATTCAAGCGGGATGTCATACACTATTATTTAACGAGTGGTGACTCTTATCTGACTGTCGCATTGAAATATGGTCTGCCAAACGATACCTTAGTCTTGGCTTGGCACCAGAAATTTCTAGAAACAGGCATAGAAGGGCTTTCACCAAAACAGAAAGGAAGACCTTCTATGTCAAAGAAAAAGAAACCCGTTCAGGTGAAAAAAACACGAACACGTGAACAAGAATTAGAACATGAAAATGAACTATTGCGAGCGGAACTAGCCTTCATAAAAAAGCTCCGCGCTTTAGGAATGAATATCCCGGAACGACTCAAGAACGAGATGCCCGAATCATCCACGAACTCCGAAAAAAATTCCGATTAACAATCTTACTGGAAGCAACCAAATTTCCTAAAGCGACGTATATGTATTGGCAAAAGCGATTTGAGCGAAAAAATCCCAATCAAAAATTAGAAGCCCTGATTAAGAAAATTTTTGACGAAAACAAAGGAAACTATGGCTATCGCCGTATTCAATTAGCTTTAAAAGAACAAGGATTGAACGTAAACCATAAAAAAATTCGTCGTCTTATGCGTAAACTTGGCCTAAAAGGGACAAAATTTATTCGTAAATCAAGAAAATATAATTCCTACAAAGGAACCGTTGGCTATGGCGAAAAAAACCGTCTACATCGTCGTTTCTACACTTCAGTACCCCATCAAAAGCTAACAACAGATACCTCTGAATTTAAGTATTATGAACGTGATCAAAGTGGAAAGATTCAAATAAAAAAACTCTATTTAGATCCTTTTCTTGATTTATTTAATGGTGAAATCTTGTCTTACCGTATTTCTAAACAGCCGAATGCCAAAGCAATTCTTGAGGCACAAAAAGAAGCCATTGATAAAACGCAAGATTGTCCATATCGGCGCACTTTTCATTCTGACCAAGGTTGGGGGTACCAAATGAAGCAGTACAAAAAGCAATTAACCAGTCACCAGATCTTTCAAAGTATGTCTCGAAAAGGCAATTGTTTTGATAATTCTCCTATGGAGAATTTCTTTGGTTTACTAAAACAAGAAACCTACCATGGCATTATTTATTCTAGTTTCGAAGAACTAGAACAAGCAATTGAGGAATGGATTGATTATTATAATCATCAACGAATAAAGACAAAACTAGGGTGCAGTCCCGTTCAATTCCGTAAACGGTTCGTCGCATAAAAATACCGACCAGATTTCTCCAGTCGGTATTCGGTCTAACTTTCGGGTCTCACTACAAATTTAGAAAAATTCGTTGCTTTTTTATTAATCAATCACTTTTTTCACTTTGAATTCTTTTGTTTCAGTAGACGGTTCTGTTTGATCAGCTAATTCAAATAAAATATGGGTACCATTTTCTTCATCTTCAACGATAATCAGTTTTCCTGGAATCTTTCGAGTATCTTTCGCAATTTGGGCTTCTTTAATTAATTCTTTTTGGTCTCTTTTTGAAGCAAGGGCATTTCCTAAATTAAAAAAGACAGTTTCTTCCATAATTAACCACTCACTTTCTCTACTTTTCTTAAGTCAATTATAGCATATCCCTAGAAAAAGTGGCAGCTTGTGTCCTTTTACTTTCATTTAAGCATCAATAATCAAAGAATAAGCATAAGGACTTTCATAAATTCCTGAAGTATAATAATTGAGCCTCTTTTTAAATAGCGGGCCGTCAATTACCAACGTATGGTACTCCCCGTTTTCTCCGCAAATATCTAATTGATGCTCTTTAAGGTACGTGATAAATGTTTCATCTAACGGTTCTCCTAAAAATTTTATTGGAATACCTGCCTCTTTGCTGACCGTTTTGATAATTGCTGTGTACCCTTTTGCCAAGAATTCTTTCACAAGTGCTTCGCGATTCTCCTGCCAAAGAGGTAATTGTGGCTCAAGCCCAGCACTTAATGCAACTTGGCGATCCCAAGCACCATTTTGTTCAATATCTATATCGCCAAAACAAACCGTTTCTGCACCTAATTTTTTGGTTTCCTGCAGTGCCTCAACCACTTTTTCTGTGTAATTTGTTTCATTGTTATGTGATATAACAAGTGGTAAATCTAACGCTTCGGCTGCTGCTTCTAAGACGGAGATTGGTATGCCGTGAAACCAAGAACGATTAATTTCATCACTTAATGTTGTCACTAACGCAACTGGCTGATTTCCTGCTTGTACCAATCGATCCATCGCCAATAAACAATCTTTACCAGAGCTATAACTTAAACAAAATTTTTTCATAAACGTTCCCTCTTTTCTCTATGACTATACCTCAAAACAATACATCCGTATACATATTTATTATTTAAGTATAACTAATACTGAATAGTTATTTGAATCAAAACATGGTATAAAATAGAGGTAAAGCAAGCTTTATTCACTTCTTTATATCTCTTTTCAACGGATGATCAGCTGGCGGAAACCAGCTGATCTTTTTTTCAAAAAACACAGCTATCTTTTGCAGTTTTCTTTTCCTCATGTTATAAAGAGATAGTAGGAAGCATTTATTCACTTCTTTACAAATCTATCTTAATCTTAGACAGTCGGCGGAAAACGGCTGTCTATTTATCTGGAAAAATTATGAACTCGTCAGCTAGTGGTCAGTTGACGAGTTTTATGTTATAATATTTAGAACACGAAAAATATTTTTAAACGAACCATTCAATTGTTTTGATGATTTTATTCAAAACTGGCGTGTCTAGAGAGACACAAGGATGTATTAGAGGTAGGGAATACATCGCTTAAATGAAAAATACTTGAATACTAGAAATAGTCTGATCCAACTTTAAAATAATAATATTGATTCGTTAGATAGCCTTCTCTTTAAAGAGAAGGCTATTGTCAATTAAAGAGTAAAACCACCGAATGTTTAAAATTAAACTTATCTCAAACATACCCTGTCAGTGTTTCACGCATTATCTCAATAAACAGCAAAAATCCAGAAGAGAGACTCTTCTGGATTTTTGCTTATTTGACGATACTTTTTTAAATTTTGTTAATCAATTTAAAATAATCCACATAAGTGCATAATTGGGAAAACAAATAATAAACTATCAAAACGATCTAAAATACCACCATGTCCTGGCAAGATGTTACCAGAGTCTTTCACGCCATAATGACGTTTGATAGAAGATTCAACCAAATCACCGAATTGCCCTACTATAGAAAATAGAACCGTCAATATGAGCATCACCGGCATCGGATAAGGAAATAGCCCTTTATTAGCTGTGAAAACTAAAAACAACGCTGCTACAACGACGGCTGATAAAATACCACCAAGTGCACCTTCTATTGTCTTGTTGGGTGAAACATCTGGCATCAATTTATGACGACCAAATCGGCGTCCAAATAGATATGCACCAATATCCGTTGCCCAGACAATGAATAAAGCAAATAACAAGACTTCAAAACCTGCGGAACGGGCACTAATAAAGTTCTGGAACCCCATCCCTACATATAAACTGACAATAACTGGAAAGCCAGCTTCTTCAATCGTATATGTATTTTTAGAAATTACCGAAGCACCTAACAACAACATTACAGTGACATAAAATAAAATGAAATTTGTTTGCATTTCCGGCAAAAAGTTTAACCATTTAATTGTCGGGATAACTAAAAAAACGGCCCCTAATGCTGATAAAACACCTTCAAAACTTAATAACGTTAATCCTTTCATACGGAATAACTCGTACACGCCGACTACTGCCAAAGCAACAGCGGCAATCTCAATTGCAAAACCACCATACCAGATAATTGGAATAAAGATGATTAATGCGACGATAGCTGTGATGACACGTTGTCTCACTGCGGATCGCTCCCTTCTGTTTCTGTAGTTTCTTTTAGACCACCAAAACGACGATTACGATTTTGGAAAGAAGCAATCGCGGTTTCTAAAGTGTCTCCTGAAAAATCAGGCCATAATGCTTTTGTAAAAAACAACTCGCTATAAGCAATTTGCCATAGCAAGAAATTACTAATTCTCTCTTCCCCACTTGTTCGAATCAACAATTCTGGATCACGAAGTTCCGTGGGTAAAAAGCCAGTCATTAAGTGATCTGCGATCGTTTCTTCTGTAATCTCATCTGCCGTATATGTTTTTTCTGAAACCTCTGCAGCAATCTGTTTCATGGCAGTTAGTAGCTCCGCACGCGCCCCATAATTTAAAGCAAAGTTCAAAACCATGCCCGTATTGTCCTTGGTTTGCTCAATGGCGCGCTTAACAGCATCTTGCGTATGGCTTGGTAGAAACTCTTGGTAGCCCATTACATTGACTTTAACATTTTCCTTAATTAATTCAGGCACGAATGTATCAAAAAAATCAACAGGCAATTGCATTAAGAAATTGACTTCATCTGTTGGTCTCTTCCAATTTTCCGTTGAAAATGCATAAAGTGTTAAAACTTTAACGCCTAAATGACTAGCATGCTTCGTTATTTTTTTAACCGTATCCATGCCTTCTTTATGTCCAGCAATTCTCGGCAGTCTTCGATTCTGTGCCCACCGGCCATTTCCGTCCATAATAATGGCAATGTGCTGCGGAATTTGGCCTTCTTTATCAAAGGCGTACTGGCTTGCTTCTTCTACATATTTATTTTTTTGCGGAAAAAAACGTAACATCTTTTTCCCTCCATTCCAAAAAATCTATCTTAATTATTATAACAATAACTAATGCAAATGCCTATGCATAGTCCCTGAATTTTCCTGATAATTAAGAAATTCCTTGTAACTTTATCATTTATAGTCCTTTTTTAAAAGAAAAAAACTTAGACTTGGCAAGTAAATCAACATGATGTATCTGCCTAGCTCTAAAATTTTAAATAAACAACGGGACAGGAGCAGCTTCTTCGGAAATAAGCTGAACGTCCTTGAGAGACAAAAAGCATCTTTCAGAACTTTCTTCTTATTTCTTGAAGCTTAACATGCCTGTCCCGACCTCAAGTTTTTATTCTATTGTCTTTTTCTTTTTATTCATTGACTGGAACAATGGCACCGTTCCATTTTTTCGTAATCCAATCTTGGACTTCTTTGCTACGTAACACTTTGACTAATTTTTTTACATTTTCGTTGTTTTCGTCTTCTTTACGAACCGCAATAATATTGGCATAAGGTGAACTTTCTTTTTCTAAGGCAATCGCATCTTTTTTCGGATTTAATCCTTGATCCACGGCAAAGTTTGAGTTAATTAAAACCGCAGCCCCTTCTTCATTGTCATAAAGAGTGGTCATGATTGCTGGATCACTTTCATGATTGAATTTCAACTTTTTAGTATTTTTATCAATATCATCGAAAGTAGCAGTTGTCCGGTCTACCCCTTCTTTCAGCGTGATTAAACCAGCATCTTCTAAAATCGTTAAAACACGTGGCCAATCTGAAACGGAAGAGCTAACGTAAATCGTTGAACCATCAGGAATTTCTTGTAACGATTTGTATTTTTTCGAGTAAAGCCCAACTGGTTCTAAATGAATCGCACCTGCATTCACAAAGTCATAATCATTTTCTTTAACCGCTTCATTAAAGAACGGCACATGTTGGAAATAGTTGGCATCGATATCTCCACTTTCCAACGCCTTGTTAGGTAGCACGTAATCTGTATAAGTCGTCACTTCTAATTTTACGCCTTCTTTTTCTAATAAAGGTTTTACATGTTCTAAAATCTCTGCATGTGGAACTGGTGAAGCTCCAACTTTCAAGACCGAGTCATCACTCTTTTTATTGCCGCAAGCCCCTAAAACTAAGACAGCTACTGCTACAGTAATTACTGACCATAATGTACGTTTTTTCATCTTATTCCCTCCATTTATCGTTTATCTATTTTTTTAGCGACTGTATCCCCAAGCCATTGAATCGCAAAGACAATAATTAAGATACAAATCGTTGCTACTAAGGTAACTGTATTTTGACCACGTTGGAAGCCATCTTGATACGCCAAACTTCCTAAACCACCCGCTCCAATAGCAGCTGCCATTGCAGTGTAGCCCACTAAAGAAATGGTTGTAACGGTTAAGCCAGAAACAAGCGCTGGCAGACTTTCTGGTAATAGAACTTTCCAAATTATTTGGAAACGATTGGCCCCCATTGCTTTGGCTGCTTCAATCACGCCTTTATCGACTTCACGAAAAGCAATTTCGACCATGCGAGCATAAAAAGGTGCTGCGGAAATAATCAATGCTGGTAAGGAGCCTTTGACACCAGACATACTCCCTAAAATAATTTTTGTAAAAGGAATTAACAGAACGATTAAGATAATAAACGGAATCGAACGGAAAATATTTACAAAAATGGCCACTAGCCAATACAGTAATCGGCTCAAAATCCCTTTTCTGCCTGACGTTTCAAAAAGTAGTAGTCCTAAAATCAGCCCTAAAATGGCGACCACTATGATTGAAATTCCTGTCATATAAAGTGTTTCAATCGTTTTTTCTTGTAGTTTACTTATATCAATTTGGGAAAAATCAAAGAAACTTGCTAAGCCACGATTATTCATTTCCAATCACCTCTGTTTCTACACGAAGTTTACGTAATCCTTCAATGGCTGCTAGAATATTTTGCTCTTCGCCTAATAATTGAATATAAAGAGAACCCACTGCACCCTGCTTTGTTTGCTGAATGTTCCCTTGAATAATACTGACTTCTACTTGATATTCTTGGACAATATGCGAGATAATTGGCAATTTCGCTTGTTCGCCGTGGAAAAGTAGGCGAACAATTTTTCCATTCGGATATTGTTCCAACATTTCTTCAACAACCAGTTCCGTTTCTTCAATGTTTTTATCCGCTTCTTGTTGGATAAAACGTTTCGCAATTTCTGTTTGAGGCTTTTTGAAAATATCGATCACTTTACCTTCTTCAACAATTTCACCATATTCCATCACAGCTACGCGATTACAAATTTTACGAATCACGTGCATTTCGTGGGTAATTAATACAACCGTTAAATTTAATTCTTGGTTGATTTTTAGTAGTAATTCTAGCACTTCATCAGTTGTCTGCGGATCCAAAGCACTCGTTGCTTCATCACAAAGCAAAATATCAGGATTGTTAGCTAAGGCACGGGCAATCCCCACTCGTTGCTTTTGCCCACCAGAGAGTTGACTTGGGTAGGCGGTTTCCCGTCCTTCTAAACCAACCAACTTGATTAACTCTTCTGCGCGGCTTTTCCGATTTTGTTTTGGAACACCAGCAATTTCCAATGGGAGCATGATATTTTCTAGGACCGTCCGTGACCATAATAAATTAAAATGTTGAAAGATCATCCCAATTTTTTTACGGAAGTTTCGTAGTTCTTTATTTGGCAACAATGCAATATCTTGTCCTTGAATTTCTACTTCACCTTCTGTAGGTGTTTCAAGTCCATTCAATAAGCGAACCAACGTACTTTTTCCTGCACCTGAATAGCCAATAATGCCATAAATATCACCAGATTCAACCGTTAAATCAATATCTTTTAAAGCCGTGACTTTACCCGCTTTACCGGAAAACTCTTTTTTTACATGACGTAATTCAATTAATGCCATTTTGTTCTCCTCTTCTTTCTGTTCTACTTTCTTATTTTGAAGGTTTCGCACTTTTTATGAAACGAATTTGCTTAATAAAAACAAAAAAACTTCCATCCTTTTGCTATTACAGCAAAAAGGACGAAAGTTTGTCATTTCGTGATACCACCTTAATTCGCTATTATTTCTCAATAATAACCTCATACGGTACTTGATTCTTCGCATACCGTTGGCTGTAACGGGCGCCCCGTAGTAAGTTCACTGCTTCGCTCACTTACTCTGCTCAAAGACCATCTTCCATCTTAAATCTGTTACCCATTCTCAGCAAACAGGGCTCTCTTCAAACGTCCTTAACATGTACTCTTCTTTTCAAAGCTTTCTTTTGATTAGATTGAGAAAATTATAGCAATAATCATTGGCCTTGTCAACGTAAGACTAAAGATTTTCAAATTCTGTTGGTTCAACATCTGCTAAAACAGCAATCCAGGCATTTTCTTCATCTAATGCACTTGGCTCTTGATCAGCCGCTTCATTAATCGCAACTACCTTACCAGATAATGGACTACTGAATTCACTGACTGCTTTTTCTGCTTCTAATTCAATTAAAGAGTCACCTTTAGCTAATATTTGTCCAACTTTGGGAAATGTTGCAAAAGTAATCTTCCCTAAATCCTCTTGGGCTTCAGCGGTTAAACCAATTTTATAACCTGCTTCTGTTGGTAAGATCCATAATTGATCGATTTGTTTCATTTCACTCATTTTCCAAGCACTCCTTCGTAATCTGCTTCTTTAAAACCATTCGTTAGAAATGTATTGTCTTTTAAGAGAATTGGACGCTTAATCAACATGCCATCCGCAGCTAAACGCTGACTTGCTTCTTCAATAGAAAAACTGTCAACAAGATCTTTTAAGCCTTGTTCTCTATATAAAACCCCACTTGTGTTAAAAAAACGACGAACAGGCAAGCCGGTCTCTTTCATCCATTTTGCTAATTGTTCACTACTAGGCGGTGTTGCTTTAATATCAATTGCTTGGTATTTAACGCCTTGTTGGTCTAACCACGCTTTCGCTTTTTTACAAGTTGAGCATTTAGGATATTCATAAAGTGTGTACATTTCTACCCCTTCTTTCTTCTTTCTTTAACGACCACTTCTGGTACGAACCGTTTCTTGTTGGTAACGCATGGACATAATTAAGCCCACCCCAATCATGTTACCTAAAATGGAAGAACCACCTTGACTAATAAACGGTAATGGAATCCCAGTTAATGGTAGTAAACCAATATTCGCTCCAATGTTTTCAAAAACATGGAACAAAATCATCATGATAATTCCTGTGGCAATGTAGGCATAGAATTCATTATTTGTATCAAAACAAACGCGAATCATGCGGTAGATTAAAATAAAATACAACAAAATAATGAAACAGCCACCAATAAAGCCAAAGTTTTCACCAACAACTGTAAAAATCATATCTGACTCACGAACAGGGACATACACATCACTCACGTTAAAGCCTTTTCCGAAAAGGCCTCCAGAACCAATTGCTGTTAATGCTAGCGCTGGTTGGAATGAGCGATCTGGATCTGTATGGAAAGGATTTAGCCATAAATCAATCCGATCAAATTTATAGGCTTCGACCCCTAACTTAGACAATAAATCTCTACCTGTTTCTGTTGTAATCAAGTAAATAGTTCCTGCCCCCACTAGAGCAGCTAAAATAAAAACTGGCACAATAATTTTCCAAGTAATGCCAGACATTAAGAAAACTCCCCCAAAAATGGCTAAGAAAACTAACATCGTCCCGAAGTCTTTTTGTAAAAGTACTAAAACAATTACCGGAATCGCGACTAATAGCATTTTAGCGATTAGCCAAAAGTCGCTTTTGAGTGTTCGGTCCACATATTTAACATTATGCATGGTCACTATATAGGCCAACATCAAAATAAACGCAATCTTCATCAATTCCGATGGTTGGAATGTGGTGCCACCAAAGCGAATCCAGTTTTTAGAACCTGTTTGCTCTGCTAGCACGGGGTCATAGAATTTCAGTAGTAATCCCATTAATACTAATCCAAGTGCATAAAAAACGGGCGTTAACCGCCAGAGTAATTTTGAGCTAAAATGCATAATAATGACAATACTTAATCCTCCGACTAAATACCACAGTCCTTGTTTCATTAACAAGCTACCAATTTTAGGTTTGCTTGGATCATTGTAAAGCGCTACGTAAAGCGATAGCATACCAATTAGTGATAAAAGAAAAACTGGTAATATCACGCCGTAATCAATTCGACTATCTAAATTTGTTTTCTCTTTTCTATTCATTCGTCATCCCTTTTCCTTTGTTCATACGTTTTTTATTATATCTTTCTCACAGAAGAAAAGAAAGGAATTCTACTATATTTGAGAAAAACTTTAGAGAATTGGTCCTTCACTAGCAATTTTTTCTTTTTCTTCAATCCTATTTGGCTTTTATTTAAAATTTTTTACATCAGTGATAATGAGAAAGTTTACTATAAACATTCAGTAACAAAAAACAGTCGCAACTAAAACACGTTGCGACTGTTTTTATTCGCTTTTTCTTTGTTTCGTTTGTTGTAGCTCTTTATTAATTCGGACAATTTCGTTGCCAAAATTTTGCCAGTCACTGGCTCGCGGGGGCGCTAACCAAATTAAACATTTTACTGAAAATAACGTTTTTGGTAAATAATCCGAAACTACTAAATCAGTATCTGGTCGAATCGCTGAATGAAAGTGAATGCTGAAAGATTCGAATATTTTGATTTGTTCTTTGATAAACTGAGTATATTTTTCTCCTTGCGTAAAATTCACATAAAGATTGATCGTGCTTTTTTCATTCCTTTGGTCATAAAGACGGGATAACACTAATAGCAAATCAAAAAATAAAGAAAGCTTACTAAACTCAAACGCCGAGCAATCCAACGCAAATAAAAACTGACGACAGCTATTAAAAACAATTGGGTAGCGTTCCTGAAAAAATTCTAAATCCATAATTCGTAAGGTGATATCGATGAACGGCGTAATAAAACGATGTTGATAAATAATCGGAACAATTTCTTGATAAAATTCTTCGTCCGAAATTGTAAACGGCATATAAGAAAAGAATAATGTTTTCGTAGCCGTAATTGCCTCATTGTGAGAACTCAGCAAATGTTCCGAAATGAGTTCACTTTGATAGACCGATAAATTGCCGATAATTCCTTGAATTTCTGCGTTTTTCTCTGCATGAGTCGCCTTCATCACTTCGTTGATCCAACTTTGAATTTCTTGATAAATCGAACTTTCTTCATCAAAAGCGAATGGATTTTCTTCTTGGGATAAAAAATAATTAGCTTTTCTTTGCGTTCGTTCTAACACCACCAATACATAATGTTTAAATAAATGAAAATTAGTGATATTTTCATAAGAGCCTTTCAATTGAGCCAATAATTGGTTCACTGCGCGAAGATCTGTTTGATTATATAATTCTTCAGAATCTTTGTAAATTCGGTAATAGAGCATAGTAAAATATTGTCTAATCGCCATTTCATTGCCGCTAAGTTGTAAATTTTTGGATAACTTAATACCGTATTGACCTAATTCTTTCCGGATATGGTCAACAATTTTATATACAACCGTTCGACTCATCCCGTGCTTTTCACCATATTTTTTGATTGAGGTAAACTGATGAAAGAAAATCGTTTTTAATAGATTAAATTCTAACGAGTCTTTTAAATAATATTCTTCAATAATACTTGAAGAAATACGAAGGCTTTGAGATAACAAAATTTCATTATTTTTTTCACTGATTTCCATCTCATTAATCAGACCAAAGCGTTGCAAATCTGCATTGATTTCTGTTATGTTCCGTTCTAGCAAATAAGGAGAAATAGCTAATTGCTTACATAAACGATCTTTTCGTTCAGAAAATGAATATTGTTGCTCTAACTTTCTAATAATCGCTAATTTTAAATTTTCCCGATCATCTAATAACAAGAATTCCATTTAAACTCTCCTTGTTCCATACAAAAGTGAGCCTGACAGGAAGCTTAAAGTGGTGCCAAATTGAGAGGACCCACTTGCCGCTCCTCCAGTAATTTCCACTGGGGCTATCGTATCTATTTTTTTCAACAACTCATCATTTAACAGCACCTTTTTATTTACTCGTTCCTGTTCAATTTTATTTTTCTTTTTCTCCTGTTTTGTTTGTTGCTCCTTGTCCTGTCTCGAGGCAATAATTGGCCTTTCTGGGCCAATCATTGCTTGACTATAAGGAAGCTCTGCAAGCATATTCCCCTCTGCAGCAAAATTAGTAGGGTTGACATACACCTTCGCAATAGAAAGGTATGACTCGTAACGGAAGGTTACAAAATAAAGGCCTACTTTTTGAGTATTTACATTATTTTCTATAATTACATTTTCTAAATTTAAAGGGCGACCCTCTTTATCTTTTAGAAAAACGACATTGTCTAAGGGTGACCATGCTTGATTAACTCCTAAAAACGTGTCTTTTAATTTAAGTTCCGTTTGATTTTCTTTGACCGTAATGGTTGCTGTTTCAATTTTGCCATCCACTTCATAAGTCACGGTGTATTTGCCTGGTGTTGTCGCTTCGTTTGCATAGCTATTCACTGAAGCAATCAACATTCCTGAAGAAAGAAATAAGGCTGTGCCGATACTACCATAATAAATAGTTCGCTGGTTCATCTCGTTTATTATTCCTCCAAACTATTTCATAAAAATAACTATCTTAACAAAAAAACCTGCTAATAGGTGTTCTTAAAATAAAAGTCACTTGTAAAACTTCCTATTTTCCAAGGAAACAGCTACCCTCATTCATGCACTTATTCATCTTTTAAGCGTGGAACAAAAGTTACTTTAAACTTTTGCCCCACGCTCATTTAATTATTTTCGTTTCTTCTTGATGACTATACCACTAATAATCACAATAAGTAACACAACAAGTCCTAGCACACGATATAGACCATTAGTTTGTTCTCCCGTTTTTGGATAACGTCCTTGCTTGTCAGGTTTCACAATATGTGTGACATACTGACTACTTTTTATCGTGGTTTGATTCGTTGAGGAACTAGTCTGGTTGTTCTCATTTTTATCTGGTAGTGGTGTAGGATTACGATCAATCACATGAACAGTTGCTACTGTCGTCAATTGACGAGGTGTTTCGTTTGAAAACATTGAGAAAAGTCGTGACTGCACAGCTGGTTTGGTTTCATTAACTGGCTCAGTGGTATAGGAAATCTGGTACTCTCCTGTTTTCTTTGTATCAACTTCCCCTTTTACTTGAACCTTATCAAAGGATATAGCATGACCGTCACGATCTGTCGCTGAAACGAAATTATCTTCTGGTTTCCACGAATCACCAACATAAATCGTTGTATCTTTAACCTCTAACTTAGATTGGTCGGGTTTGACGGTCACATGGGCTGTTTCTTCTTTACCTTCGTAACTGTATACGATTGGATAAACGCCTGCTTTGCTAGTATCAACTTGACCTGAAACAGTGATTTTTTCGAATGGGACATCTTGACCTGTTTTATCTGTTGCTGAAACAAAGTTCTCTTCTGGTTTCCATGAATCGCCGACATAAATCGTTGTATCCTTGACTTGTAAACGACTATCATCACGGACATGAACGATTGCTTTCGCTTCTTTTGTGCCATTTTTATAGACAATTTCATAATCGCCTATTTTATCGACATTCACTGTTCCCTGAACGTCAATTTTTTCGAAGGGAATGTCTTGACCTGTTTTGTCTGTCGCGGAAACGAAGTTATCTTCTGCTTCCCATTTATCACCCACATAAATTGTTGTATCTTTGACCTCTAACTTAGACTGGTCGGCTTTGACGGTCACATTAGCTGTTTCTTCTTTACCTTCGTAACTGTATACGATTGGATAAACGCCTGCTTTGCTAGTATCAACTTGACCTGAAACAGTGATTTTTTCGAAGGGGACATCTTGGCCTGTTTTGTCTGTCGCTGAAACAAAGTTCTCTTCTGGTTTCCATGAATCGCCGACATAAATCGTTGTATCTTTGACTTGTAAGCGACTGTGATCAATTGTTTTAGTTAATGGAATTTTTAGTTGATTGTCTCCTTTGACCAGCTTAATGGCTTTTCCTGTCAAATACTCTTCATCCACGGAATATTCCTGCGGTACATTCGTTACTCGCAAAGTATAATCACCTGTCATGATGGCATCAAAGGAGTATTGACCTTTTTCATCTGTTGTAAATTCGGTTGCTGTATGCGTGACATTATCAATTAGTTCAAAAGAAACCTTCGCAATTGCTTGGTTTTCATCCTCTATGTTATGCGTATAGAATGTGGCAGTTGCTAAATAAACAATACCTTCCGCATCACCTTCTGAGAATTTCAATGTGATTGGTGCAGTGGTGACTTTTTTCTTGTTAGCAGACATCTGGTCCAATGTTTCAGAGTCGATTGTTGTTTCTGTATAGATTTGGCCAGCGTTTGCAGAGACAGTATTGTATTCAATCGTAATGTTTTCTGTCAATGTATAGTCTTTAAAAATAATTTTCGCACCGTTTGTAGTCTTCTCTAATGAATAAGCATCTTCTGGCACGCCTTTCACGGTAATAGAATTCAAATCGATTTGAGCATTGGTTGTGCCTTTGGGTGTTAATTCAATCGTTGGATTTTTCACACGATGTGTTTTATTATCAATATTTTTTGTTGTTACTGTCGTTTTTGTTACATTTTTTAATGTTGGATTCGCCGCTTGTGTTGCACTCAAAATGTCTAACGCTTCATTTTGAACAGAAACCGAAGCAGACCCTTCATTATTATTCGATTGTGGTTCTTTAGCTGTCCCTGTTATATAAAGAGTTGGCACGTCGATCCAGCCATTGGCGTTTTTATACTCAATAATGTAACGTTTGTTGGTTTTTCCAAAATCAAACGTGTAACTATTGGTATTTTCGTCAAAAGTAATCGTTGGGTATCCAGGACTGTCTGGTGACATTGGTTTATCAAAATAATAGCCACGATCCCAGTATTGTGGATAAATTGAATCTACCTGATCGTTTGAAACATCATAAATGTCAAAAAGAACATCGGCGCCAGCTGGAATTTTTGTACGGATGCTTAGTGAGTCAAAAGAATCATTTCGTGCATTGACAAGGAATTGATTTTTACTACTTTGAAGTGTTCGTTCAGAACCACGCTTACTATTAGTAGTTACTGTCGTATCAACTGGAGTTAAACCTTCAGCACTCATTGTTATCGGTATCGTATCGACTGGGATACTTTTATCTTTTGGCAAACTATCGGGCACATAATTAAAACCAATTGGAATTTGGATTTCGTTGGTTATTGGCGTAGTGAACTTAATAACTGAACCATCTGACGTTGGCGTTACTGTATAATCCGTTCCTAACTTGTAATAAAAATAAATTTCTTTTGTAGCTCGCAATGAAAGATAATTAGGATGCTTTACTTTAATTTCTAAATTTTGAATCGGTGTCTCTTTGCTTCCCATAACTGAGACAGTTGTTCTTGATGAATAGGCACCATTTTGATCATAATTACCCCAAGCAGTTTCAGCATTCAAAGGATTAACAACACTAATTGGTTCAATATATTGATCGGATACTAATTGAATGGCTTTATTGGGACCAATTACAGGTGTACTTAATGATAGATTAATGTCCTTCTTGTCAAAATCCATTGTTAAATCAGAAATATTTATTCTTAAATAGCTATCTTTTGTGGCCGTTAAGATGAGCTTGCCACCTTCAGTTTTAATATCAAAATAGTCTTCCAATTTTACATTTTCATATAAAGGACCATACGCCGTAAATTTAGGATTCTTAATTTCTTGACCGTTTGTACTCTCTAATACGATTTGTTGACCCACTTTTGTTTCTGTTAACGTGCCATAAATTGTTACATAATATTTCCCTTTGCTTTGAAAACTGATATAGGACATACTACGCATTTCACGATCAGCAATTACTTTACTTGTTTGACTCGTCTTAGCAGTAAAATCGGTTGTTTGTTTAGTTCCTGTCGTACTTTTCAAAGAAATTGACCCAATTTTTGTGGTTGGATACTGCTGCGAATATAAGTAGTTATAGTCCGAAGCACTCTCTAAATAAATTGTCCGATTAATCGATAAGGAATAGGCTTTTTGTTGATTCATGTTTGGAACAGTTACAGCAATCCGCCCGAGTGAATTATCGCTTAATGTATAATCTTTGCCAGGTGTTAACAGGGTTTGCGTTTCTGGTAAAATTTGACCATTAATGTCGACATCGTAACTGAAAACTTGAGGTTCCAAGTTATCTTGTTTTCCAAAGACAGCGCCTGGCGTCTCTGTTGTCAATAATTCTAATGTTTGATTGCCAGTTAACGTCCGGTCTAAATTATAAAAAATTTCGCCATCTAACCCCGTCGTTCTGGTTCGTTCGTTATATTGAATTGGTTCCACTTGTTCATATAAATCAAACGAGTAGGTTTTTTTATTTTTTCCTGGAGTTTCAATTTTGATTAATGGTTCCGCCTCTGTTGTTAGATAACTTTTTAGTTCTACTTTAAAGGAAGTATCTGAAACTCGTTGATTAAACGTAATACTTAATGTTTTGGTTGCCGCATCGACTGCCCAAGTTGCGCCAATGCCTGTCACTTCTCCGCTAACAGTTGAATAACCTAAATGTTCTGGTAATTGAACTGTATAAACTGATCCAGGTGCATAACCTGTGTTTCCAACAGCAAATTGGAACGTAGCGGTTACCGGTGTTGTATTTAATTCGCGGTGAACCTCTGTTTGACTGTATTCTGTTCCACCAATCGGCGCAAGACTCATACTTTCAAGTAGTTCATCTGTAATTGGCGCTTGAACATCTGGTAGGGCTTTTTCATTAAGTGAGTTGTCCTTGTCCTCCGTTGTTTGTTGTTCAGATGGTGTAGCAGCATCACTGGAAGCTGTTGTGCTCGCCTCTGTGGTTTGCGATTCAGTTGTTGCAGTTGGTTGATTCATTTCTGAAGTATTCGTTGTTGCTAAAGGTAAAGATGGTGTTGAGTTCGATAACTCTGCCTCTTTTTTTGCTGTATCAGTGGTCTCTGTTTGTGCTTCTGTCGTTGTTACAGCATAGGCATTTGCGGCAAACCCGAAATTTTGTGCGAGAAGTATACTCAACATCACAAAAGAAAAAGTTTTTTTCTTCATACTAATCCCCTTTCAATAAAATTCATATAACCTAATAATAGCTTGTTAAAAATGAAACAATTGATTAATTTTTTTTGAATCTTCGAAAAAAAAAAACAGCTTTTCATAAAAAAATACTTGGAAAATCAGCCACAATCACTGTTTTTCCAAGTATTTTTTTATTAATATTTGTAAATTATCGTTTCTTTTGACGAAAAACGACCACGAAATAAACTGCAATAAACAATAACACTAAGAGCGAGTTACTATTTTTAATGAAAGTTAAAAATTGACTTGTTTGCGTTGAAATACCTTTGCCGCCAGTCAATTCTAATAAAAATTGTGTCGTGCCACCTTTGCCTACTACAGTGACTAACATAAGCGCCATCAAAATAAATTGATGGAATAAACTCCCTTTTGTTTGTGTTGTATATTTGATAAGGATGCGGCTATCTTTTGGCAAATCTGTCTCTTGATAATATCGCCTAGCTAAAAAGCTATTCAATGTGCTTTTGAAAAAACTCAAGAGAAACAGGCCTAAAATAGTCCACGAGGTAAGAAGTAATATTCCCAAACTTCCCGCCAGACCAACCATTGGTATGTTGTTTGACCATTGTTTCGTTTTACTAGCTGCAATCATTGCAAAAATCATCCCTAAAACATAAGGTAAATAGAGATAGATGCCCATATGAGCTCTGCCATAAACCCCTGCAACATAAATGGAACCAAATAAAAATAAATAGTTCCCGACAATCCCGTTAATCAAGGTCGCAAGATTCATTTCTAGCGATACTTTATACGCGCCGCGTTTGCCATAATGACTAACGAAAAGGACAGCCACCACAAAGAAACAGCAGGCGCCAACAATCGCATAATCAAATTCCACCGCATTCGTTAATAAGCGACCACTTCTTAATAAAAGTAATAACACAAAAAAGATAACAAACAGAATTAATTCTTTTCGTGAAACTTCTGCTGATTCTTCTTCTAGCTCGTTTAATGAAACAGGATAGCTCTTGATTGCTACTAAAGCAAGCAGAAAATAGAGCGCGTACACCAATAACGCCAGTCCAATCTCAGTCGCTTTAAAAAATAAAGCGCCAAATAAAACAGCGGTCAATAAGACTGTCGTTAAAAGATTGCTGTGACTGATTTTTTGACCTTCTTCTTTCAAGAAAAAGCGAATTGATTGATTACTTGGTGGCAACAACGCCCCACTAAGTCCTAACAACATTCCTGAAATACTATAAAGCGGGAAAGAAAAAGCGCCGGCGATCCCAATTAAGGATCCTGCCAAGCCTAACAATAGAGAAATCTTTAGTAGACCTAGACTAGTCAAAGACAAATTAATTCCTCGAACTAGAAAAATGCCTGTCATACGCAATGTATAAAATAAGACAAATGGTAAAATTGTTAGAAGGTTGTGTCCATCACTCAATTGAATGTAAAGTAAATAAGGCACAACAATAATCGTATTACTTAGTAAACTTAATGCTGTATTACCAAGACTTTCAATTTTTTTATTCATTTTGACCTCTTCTTTTATCTTTCATTTTCTATTATTTTTAGGGTAGCATTGTTTACTTTTTTTGTCCATAAAATAACAGATGCAGCAATTTTCTAATGTTTATTTTCCACTGTTACGTATAATAGTTAATGACGACTGCTTGGACTTTCTCTGTTCCGTCATTTATATACGTGTGTACTTGATTAGCATCAAAATACATAGCAGCGTCTTTTGGAAGAAGATATCTCTGACCGCCCACTTCAAGAGCTAATGATCCTTGAATAACCATGACATATTCTGTCGAACGTTTTGAATGCCCAACAGCTTGATACTTTTTCCCTGGATCTAATTCAAACTGAAAGAGTTCAAAGTTTCTTTCCTGGTTGTCTGAGTAGTAATTAAAGACTCGATAGGAGTGATCTTCAGAATGTTGTGTTACCGTCTCAGTTTTTTTAACCACGGGATTTTCTTTAACATAGTCATCTTCTAATAAATACGTATATGGAACATTGAGTCCATTACTTATTTTCCAAATTGTATTTATGGTAGGATTGGTGGCTCCTTTTTCAATCTGCGAAAGCATCCCTTTACTCACTCCGGTTATCCCAGCTAGTTCATCTAACGTAAGTTTTTTTTCTTGTCTAATTTTTTTTAAATTATTGCCAATAATTGTATTAATCTCCAAAATAGTTGCTCCTTCTGTTTCTTTTTATCATCCAAAAGTTTAATATATTGAACAAAAGTATTCTTTATTGTATTATACAATATATATCTTAGTTGTTCAAAAGGAGTGGTTAATAATGAAAACGCTCATTCGCTCGTTGTGTCTTATTATCGAAGGTCTAGATTTTCAGACACACGTGTTTAAATTTTATACAGAAAGAAGGAAAAAAAGAGAATGAACCACCAATTAGATGCACGCACTGGCATTCGTGAAGCCTTGCCAACGGTTTTTGGCTATATTGGTATTGGCATTGCTTTTGGTATCGTAGGACAAGCAGCAGGTTTTTCCCCTCTGATTGTTAGTGCGATGTCGTTTTTTATTTTTGCAGGATCTGCTCAGTTTGTAACAGTTAGTATGTTGACTGGCGGCAGCCCTATCTTATCTATTGTGTTAGCGACTTTCTTAGTAAATGCGCGTATGATTCTTATGGGAATGACCATTGCGCCTTACTTTAAAGCCGAATCTCTCGGTAAAAATCTCTGGTTGGGAACCTTACTGACGGATGAAAGTTTTGCACTAGGAATGAATAAATTAAACCATACCAAAGGACGTTTAAGTTTTGAGTGGTTTAATGCTGCCAATTTGATTTCCTATGCGACTTGGGTTTTTTCGACGATCATCGGTGCCTATCTAGGGCGCTTTATTGCAAACCCTCAAGCATTAGGTCTTGAGTTTGCGGTCGTGGCTATGTTCATTGGTTTACTTTATCTGCAGATAATTAGTGATCGTTCCATGAAAATCGCTTTACAACTCATCATGGTCCTGATTACTTTTGGGTTGATGTCTATTGGTCTAATTTTTATTCCCAGTAATTTAATTGTCTTAGTTGTCACGTTAATCGGTTGTGGAATAGGAGTGATGATAAAAAATGCCTTCTTCTGAGTATCTCTTTTTAACAATTTTAGGCTGTACCGTTGCAACCTGGCTTTCAAGAATACTGCCATTTTTACTTTTAAAAAAAATCAGTCTGCCACAGAAATTATTAGAATATCTAAGTTTTGTTCCCATTGTGATTATGTCCGCCTTATGGTTTAGTAGCTTATTTGAACAAAGAATAGGACATTTACCAAGCCTCAATCTTCCTTATTTATTCGCTTCATTTCCTACCATTTTAGCCGCAATACTTACTAAAAACTTATTGCTTATTGTACTGGTAGGCATTGCTTCATTTGCACTAATCCAATATTTTATCTAAAAAAACAGACAGGCACTACCAGATGGTAGTGCCTGTCTGTTTTTTTAGATGCCAGCTGCAGGGATCGAACCTGTGACCTACGCGTTACGAGTGCGTTGCTCTACCAACTGAGCTAAGCTGGCCTGAAACAAATCTATTATAGGACTTTCTACTTTATTTGTAAAGTCTGTTTGTTATTTATTTATGCAAAATCTCTTTAAAATAAGCCAAATAGCGACTTTACAAACTTTTTTCTGAAAATGTGGTATAATAGAGATATCAAGAAAGGATGGTTTTTTGTATGTCAAATTTTAATGGTATGGTTACTCCTGTTGTTCCATCGGATGCTGGTAAGGATTTCGCCGTTGACACCCATGTTACTTTTCTTGTTCACGGACAGCCACAAACAGGCGTTGTTACGAAACAATTAAAAAATGCCGCTGTCGTCGAAATTGACGAAACGCAAAAAAACAATCACTTAATGGTGCACAGCAATGGTGTGATTGTTATTAATTACAAACAATTGAAAAAGATTTAATTCTTCAAGCGTGGGAAATTTCCCCCGCTCTTTTTTATGTACAGAATTGGAATACTTTCCAATTCGTCGGAAACTATAATGCTGTAATAAACGCAAAAAAACCAAAAATAATTCCAGGAACATTAGCAAAAATAATGGACTTATCACGTGTTTCTCCATCGTCTCCATATAGCCCGTGAATCGTCCAAAAAATACAATTAATCATTGCCACTAATGGTTGCGTCGGATTGCCTTTTTCCCCATGTAAATTTCCATAAATTTGTGGAATATATGAAACATACATCAAAACTGACATCACACTAGCAATCACAGCGATAGCGTGTAAGACTTTTTTATTCTTTTTCATAGCTACTCCTTTGTTTTTTTATTTTTTATTATACACCTAGAAAAGTTCTTTAAGCAAAAGAAAACCGTTAGTAACCATAATCGGTTACCTAACGGTTTTTTGTTATTATTTTGTTCCGAATAAACGGTCACCAGCATCCCCTAAACCAGGAACGATATAGCCGTCTTCGTTTAAGCGCTCATCTAAAGCTGCTGTATAAATATCTACATCTGGGTGCGCTTCTTGTAAAGCTTTCACACCTTCTGGAACGGCCACTAGACATACAAATTTAATGTTGCTAGCACCACGTTCTTTTAAGGAATCGATGGCCATAATTGCGGAACCACCTGTTGCTAGCATTGGGTCAACAACAAATAATTGACGACTTGCAATGTCTTCAGGTAATTTCACGAAGTATTCATGTGGTTGCAATGTTTCTTCATCACGGTAAAGTCCAACGTGTCCAACTTTCGCTGCTGGAATTAATTCTAAAATCCCATCAACCATGCCAATGCCGGCACGTAAAATAGGAATAATTGCTACTTTTTTCCCTGAAAGTGTTTTTTGTGTTGATTTACCCATCGGTGTTTCGATGACAACATCCTCTAAAGGCATATCCCGTGATACTTCATAAGCCATTAACATAGCAATTTCGTTGACAACTTCGCGGAAAACCTTTGTCCCACAGTTCTTTTCGCGAATCATTGTTAGTTTGTGTTGAATTAGCGGATGATCAATTACTTGAAATTTTCCCATATCTATTCTCCTTCATTATTTTATTCTTTCTTATTGTAAAACAAAAGAGCCTAGGACACAAGTTGAATTCCTTAAATCCTAAGCTCCGACTCTTATTTGTACAGAGAATCGCGCTTCAGCTATCCCTGATGTTAGTTATATAATGGATATTTTTTAGTTAGCGCTGCTACAGCTGCTTTGACTTCATCATGAACTGCTGTATTTTCTGGATCTTTTAAAACTTGGACGATTAATTTAGCAACTTCTACCGCATCTTCTTCTTTAAAACCACGTGAAGTAATCGCAGGCGTTCCAATACGGATACCACTTGTTTTAAATGGACTTAATTGTTCAAACGGAATTGAATTTTTATTGACAGTAATATTTACACTATCTAAAATAGCTTCTGCTTCTTTTCCATTTAAACCAAAACCTGTCACTTCAATCAGTAATAAGTGGTTGTCTGTTGCCCCACTAATTAAACGAGCTTCTGGCGCTTGATTGAAAACTTTCGTCATCGCTTGTGCATTTGCAATCACTTGCTGACTATATTCAGCAAAACTTGGATCCAAAGCTTCTTTAAAAGCTGCGGCTTTTCCAGCAATCACATGTTCCAATGGGCCACCTTGAATGCCTGGGAAAATACTACTATTTACTTTTTTCGCCAATTCTTCGCTATTTGTCAAAATTAAACCGCCACGAGGACCACGCAATGTTTTATGGGTCGTACTTGTTACGATATCAGCATACGGAACTGGATTTGGGTGCAACCCTGAAGCTACCAAGCCTGCAATATGCGCCATATCAACCATTAACTTGGCATCTACTTCATCAGCGATTTCACGGAAACGTTTGAAATCAATCGTTCGTGAATACGCACTTGCGCCAGCAACAATTAATTTTGGACGATGTTCTCTTGCTAAAATTCGCACGACATCGTAATCGATTACTTCTGTTGAAGGGTCCACTCCATAACTGACAAAATTATAGGTTTTTCCACTAAAGTTAACGGGCGAACCATGTGTTAAGTGACCACCAGCTGATAAATCCATCCCCAAAATGGTATCACCTGGTTCAACCAATGAAAGGTATGCCGCTGTATTGGCTTGAGAACCTGAATGGGCTTGTACATTCGCAAATTTTGCACCAAATAATTCTTTGGCACGATCGATAGCTAAATTTTCTACGATATCGATAAATTCACAACCACCATAGTACCGTTTACCAGGGTAACCTTCTGCATATTTATTCGTTAAAATACTTCCTTGGGCAGCCATAACTGCTTTTGACACAACATTCTCAGATGCGATTAGTTCCAAGTTATTTTCTTGGCGCTCTTCTTCTCTTGCAATTGCATTCCATAAATCTGGGTCATACGTTTTGTAATCCATTCAAACAACACTCCATTTTGTTTTCTTTTGTCTGATTGTATCATACTTCTGTGTCAGCTTCGTTACAAATACCTCTTATTTTTCAAAAAATTTTTGATTGGCTGATTTTTTCAAGCGATTCATGTAAGCAGTGCCTAAACCAGTTTCTGCAAATCCTTGCGCAAAAATCGTGGTAGCTCCTTGCTCATCTAACGCTCTTAACCCTGCAAATAGTTCTTTTGTGGCATTTTCAACCGTTTCTGCACCATAAGAATAAACAAACGCATTTTCTGTATCTAGTTGTGCTGCCTGTTCATCACTTAAAAATAAGCCGATTTTTTCCTGTTGTTCTTTTGCTTGCTGAATCGCCGCTTGCCATTCTGCTGTTTGACCGCTTATAATCCAAACTTCCGCATCAGGAGAATAGTGTTTGTATTTCATCCCTGGCGCTTTGGGTGCTGCATTTTCGCTAATTAAATGTGTATCGATTTTCACTTGGGGAATAATGCTTTCCAACTGCTCTTTGGTAATTGCTCCTGGTCGTAAAATAACTGGCACACCATCTTCCGCCGTTAAATCTAAGACCGTTGACTCCACCCCAATCTGCGTTGGGCCATCATCTAATATGGCAGCAATTTTCCCCTGCAAATCATGATAAACATGCTTTGCAGATGTTGGACTAGGCTTGCCAGAAGTGTTCGCACTTGGTCCGACCAACGGAACATTGGCTTGTTCAATCAAAGCTAAGGTCGCTTGGTTATCTGGCATACGAAAAGCGACTGTCTCTAAACCACCTGTTACTGTTTTAGAAAATGTATCGCTAGGCACATTAAAAATTAAAGTTAATGGTCCCGGCCAAAAGGCAGACACCAATTTTGTAGCGACTTCTGGTAAGGTCGCCACGTATTTTTTGACCATCTCAACGTTGTTCACATGAACAATCAATGGATTATCACTGGGGCGGCCTTTTACTTGGTAAACTTTTTTTACTGCCGCTTCATTTAAGGCATCGGCACCTAAGCCATAAACAGTTTCTGTTGGAAAAGCCACTAACTCGCCTGCTTGAATGGCTGCTGCTGCTTGGGCTATTTCTTGTTTGGTTAATTTTTTTGTTTCCATTGCAAATCGCTCCTTCTAGAAAAGTGGCGACGAAGAACCTTAGTTACTCGGCTATCGCGAGGCGATCGTTGCCAGATAAATCTTTTTCAATTTTAATTGTTTTTTGTGGATAGGCGGCGCTCAATAATTTTTGGAGGGCCGCGCCTTGTTGAAACCCTATTTCAAAATAAATTTTACCGTCTGCTTTAAGCATCGTTTGACTTTCATGAATTAATTGTTGGTATAAAGCCAAACCGTTATTTTCAGCGAATAAAGCGGTTTTAGGTTCATACGTTCGGACACTTGCATCCATTAAATACCATTCTTGTTCACTAATATAGGGCGGATTAGAAATAAGCAGATCAATTTTTTCAGAAGCAACTGGCTGTAAGCCATTCCCATGATAAAATTCGATGCCAGCACCTAATGCTTGCGCGTTTTGTTTAGCGACAGTCAACGCTTTCTCTGAAAGATCAATGGCAATAACTCGCCAGTTGGGCCGTGCCAGTTTCAAGCTAATCGCAATGGCACCTGTCCCTGTTCCGACATCCACGACCGTCAAAGGAGTATCTGGATTGGCTTTTAAGCAACGCTCGACTAATTCTTCTGTTTCTGGCCTAGGAATCAAAGTATGTTCATTAACAATAAAGGAATGTCCATAAAATTCAGCTTGTCCTAGTAAATATTGTGCTGGGTAATCTGTCAATAATTGGGCTAAATCCGTTTTTAATTGTTCCTCTTCTTCTTGGGGCATTTCTTCTTGCATATGCAGGAGCCACTGCGTTTTATCCCAACCTTTACGTTCTAAAAAAACATAGTGAATAGCGTAGCCTTCTTTGCCTTGCGCCTCTAAAAAAGAAGAAGCCCAGTTAAGGACTTCAAAGTAACGTTTAGCCATTTTGCATCTCTTCTAATTTCGATGTTTGATCATATAAGACTAATGCATCAATGATTTCATCTAATTTGCCAGCAAGAATCTGGTCTAGTTTTTGGATGGTTAAACCGATACGATGATCCGTTACTCGATTTTGCGGGAAGTTATACGTTCTGATTCGTTCTGAACGATCTCCGGTCCCCACCGCCGATTTACGGTTAGCATCATATTCACTTTGTGCTTCTTGTTGAATTTGGTCATACACACGAGCACGCAAAACTTTCATTGCTTTTTCACGGTTTTTTAGCTGTGAACGTTCATCTTGCATTGCGACTACGATTCCTGTTGGTAAATGGGTTAATCGAACAGCCGAAGCGGTTTTATTGACGTGCTGTCCACCAGCGCCACTTGCATGATAAATATCGACACGGATATCTTTATCAGCTAATTCGATTTCGACTTCTTCCGCTTCCGGCATAACTACAACGGTTGCTGTCGATGTATGAATCCGTCCTTGTGATTCTGTTGAAGGAACTCGTTGCACGCGGTGAGCGCCACTTTCATATTTTAATTTTGAAAAGACGTTATCTCCTGAAATCATCATAATTACTTCTTTATATCCACCGATTCCAGTGACGTTCGCTTCTAAAACTTCCGCTTTCCACCCTTGTGCTTCTGCATATTTTTGGTACATATTAAATAAGTCGCCAGCAAAAAGTGCGGCTTCATCGCCACCGGCTGCACCACGGATTTCCATGATGATATTTTTATCATCATTTGGGTCTTTTGGTAATAATAAAATTTTAATGCGGTCTTCTAACACTTCTTTTTCTTTTTTCAAATCAGAAAGTTCTTCTTTCGCCATTTCGGCCATTTCCGCATCTAAGTTTTCACTTAAAAGTTCTTCGGCATCGCTAATCCCTTCAACAACTTGTTTATATCGGCGATAAACCTCAACCGTCTCACGTGTATTAGCTTCTTCTTTCGATAATTCCATGAAACGTTTTGTATCGCTAATGACTGCTGGGTCACTTAATAATTCGCCCAATTCCTCATAGCGATCTTCAATAGATTGTAATTGATCGTACATAGTGTCTCTCCTTACTGTTCTTCATTCACTGTTTTTGGATGAAAATAATGTTTGCGACAAACAGGATAGTAGGCTTCATTCCCACCAATTTGGACTTGATCCCCTTCATAAACGGGTTTGCCATCAATATAGTGCAAGTTCATAGTTGCTTTTTTATGACAGAACCAGCAAATCGTTTTTAATTCTTCTAATTTGTCTGCATATAAAAGTAAATACTTTGAGCCTTCAAATAATTCATTTCTAAAATCATTCTTTAGCCCAAATGCCATTACTGGAATATCTAATTCGTCAACAATTCGTGCAAATTCAATGACATGATGCTTGTTTAAAAATTGACATTCATCGACTAATACGCAAAAAGGTTTGTAAGACAAATCATTAATCAAGTCAAAGACATTGGTTTCTTCAAAAATTGGAATAGCATCTCTGCGTAATCCGATGCGACTGGATACTTTCCCGACACCATCACGTGTATCTAGTCCACTGGTCATCAAAACAACTGGTTTGTCTTGTTCTTCGTAATTGTGTGCTACTTTTAAGATTTCAATGGTTTTACCACTGTTCATTGCGCCATACTTGAAAAATAATTGAGCCATGTTCACTACACCTTTCCGTTAGTTCCTTACGTATTTTACTATATTTTCAGCAAAAAAGCAGTATTTTTAGCTAAAATGGTCGTGCATTTTTCTGAAAAAAACAGAATCTACGCCAAAGTCATTTTAGCAGGGCTGTTTATACTCCAACTAATGATCCTGCTAGTATGCAATAAAAAAGCCCGAAATTGTAGTTATTTGACTACAATTTCAGACTTTTTAATGCTAGTTATTTTTGAGCAGAGGCAAATTCTGCTGATTGCGTACCTGCTTGACGACCATAAATGATAATATCGGCGATGGCATTGCCTCCGATACGGTTTTGACCATGTAAGCCACCTGTTAATTCACCAGCAGCATATAGACCTTTAATTGGTGTGCCATCTTCACGTAAAACTTCTGTTTTCGTGTTGATTTTCACGCCACCCATTGTGTGGTGAATCCCTGGTGCAATTTTAATTGCGTAGTAAGGCGCTGTGCTTAAGTCAGCTTCCATGCCAGTTGTCCGGCCAAATTGTTTGTCATCTTTGGCATTAACATCTTGGTTCCAAGTATCAATCGTTGCTTTCAATGTATCGGCAGGCATGCCAATTTTTTCAGCTAATTCTTCAATCGTTTCACCTTTTTCCACGAAACCTTTTTGATCATAGAAATCAATGGCTTTTGCACGGTCGCGAACGCCTTGGTCAAAGACTAAATAAGCTGATTTTTCTGGTAAGGCATTGATTGCTGCAGAAACTTTGTCACGTGTATCTAACTCATTAACAAAACGTTCTCCTTTTTGAGAAGCCAAGATTGCGCCTTCTCCACGAACTGCTTCACCAATTAAGAAAGCATCGCTTTGTTGAACAGTTGGGTGAATTTGAATTTCTTTCATATCTACTAACGCACCGCCAACTTTTTGAATCATTTGGATACCGTCACCTGTTGTGCCTTCTTGGTTCGTTGTAACATAGTTTTTCAATTCTGGTTTGTATTGTGTAATTAATTTTTCGTTGGCACCGAAACCACCTGTTGTGACAACGACTGCTTTTGCTTTAACTGTTTTTTCTTTATCATCTTTCATTTTCACTTTTACGCCATCGATTTGACCGTTTTCTTCAACTAAGTCTGTCACGTCAGCATCAACAAACAATGGAATTTTTTCTTCGCGAACGTTACGTACTAAACCGTCAACTAGATAGCCCCCAATTGCTGATCCGTCAGCAGGACGGTGTGTGCGTTTTTCGCTCATTCCACCTGTAATCGTTAAATTGCTCAATGTAATTCCTTTTGTATCTAACCAATCAATTGCTTCAGCTGAATGATCAACAAAATAACGTAGTAATTCTTGATCGTTGGTTCCTTTACCGCCTTTTAGTGTTTCTTCAAAGAATTTATCGTTGCTATCTTTAATGCCTTCTTTTTCTTGGAATTTTGTTTGTGAAGCATTCATTCCTGAAGACGATTTAATTGTATTCCCACCTGCAACAGGCATTTTTTCTAAAATAACTGGATTCATGCCAGCTTCTTTGGCTTGTAATGCAGCGGTCATCCCCGCACCACCTGAACCAACAATAACAACATCATAACTGTCTTTTAGTTCACTTGGATCTGTATAACCATTAGCAGAGGCACCAGATGTTGCTTCTGTTTTTTCAGAAGACGCTTTTGTTTTACCAGCGGCTTTTTCTTGATCGCTTGTACAACCTGTTGCTGCACCTAATAATAACCCTAGGGAAAGAACTCCCATTAACACTTTTTTCATTGTTTTCCCACCTTATAAACTATTGATTTCTACCAACACAATTTCTTATTTTTCATTTGAATAAAAATAACAGTTTGTTACATAAAGTGAACACATTCACATATCAACCGAAATAAAAAAGCTACCACTACTTTTTAAAGTTGTATCGTTAGACAAACTGACCAATTAGCAATAAGTTGTTTGGGGAACAACCTATTTTTCTATTCTTTCATAAAATATCATGTTCTCGCTTGTTTGTGGATGTTTTCCAATTATTTCTAACGAATTTCTTATTTTTATTTGTCATTTCAAGGATTTTCTGGCAGAATTATTCGTTTGAGGCGAAAAGTTTTGGTATACTTAGTTTAATTAGAATTGGGAGGTTATCTAGTGAACCATACACGTTTGCTGTGGCTGGCACAGCGAAAAAGCGATCGATTTATTCGCAAAAATTTTTCATCTATTCAAATCATCGTCGCTTACTACATATTAATGACGGTTATTTCTTATTTATTGTTTTGCCTCCCTATTTTCAGAGAACCTGACTCGCATGTTCCTTTTATTGATTTATTTTTCTTAGCAATCAGTACAGTCAGTGTTACTGGACTCACCACAGTCGATATTAATTCGGTTTTTAATGATCGTGGGATTGTCTTATTGGAGGTTCTTTTCCAAGTTGGTGGCTTAGGGATTATGATGATTTCAACGGTCTTTTTTATTTTATCAAAACGGCGAATCACATTAAAGCAACGTCAGTTAATTATGACTGACATGAATCAGCCGCGACTGAGCGGAATTGTTCGACTGATCCGCACCACTTTTTTGATTTTAATTTGGTTCCAAGTAATCTTCGGCTCGCTCTTTTCGCTTTATTTTTATATAAGTGGTTATTATACGAACTGGCGAGATGCGATATTTTATGGCTTTTATCAAGCTATTTCTGCAGTAACTAATTCAGGCTTTGATATTTCAGGTGATTCAATTATTCCTTTTGCTCATGATTATCTCTTTTTACTGGCAATTATGTTCTTAATTTTTATCGGCGGGATTGGATTTCCCGTTTTACTGGAAATTCATGAGTGGTTACATTTTAAGAAAAAGAACTTTCGCAAGAAGAAACGAGGCTTGCCTTTCCGCTTCTCATTGTTTAGTAAAATTGCTTTGCTAGCGTTTATTGTTCTGTTTATTGGCGGGACTATTTTGATTTACTTATTAGAAAAAGATCACCTATTTTTGACAATGAATGAAAGTGGCCGTTGGGTAAGTTCGATGTTTTATTCGATGACTACACGAAACGCTGGCCTCCAAATTAATGATTTAGGAGACTTCCAAATTACAACGTTGATTATTTTTTCTGTGTTAATGTTTATTGGTTGTAGTCCTAGCTCTGTTGGTGGTGGTGTCCGAACAACGACTGTTGCGATTATTGGCTTGTATTTGTTAGCCTTTTTAAAAAGTGAAGATGATATTAGCGTCTTTAGCCGTAAAATAGATGACGATGATGTCAAAAAATCGATTGTCGTCTTCATGTTATCTTTGATTATGTGCTTTTTCGCTGTCGTCTTTTTGTCAGCCACTGAAAATCTGCCCTTGATTTCAATCATTGTGGAAGTCGCTTCTGCCTTTGGGACAACCGGTCTTTCTTTGGGCATTACAGACGATTTAACAACAGTAGGTAAATTAATGATTGCCTTATTAATGTTTATTGGACGTATTGGTATGCTTTATACCTTAATGATTTTTGTACCAAAAGAAACACGTGACTTAGGCTACGAATACCCTTCAGAAAAAATTATTATTGGATAAAAAAACAAAGCCTCTCAAGTAAGAGGCTTTGTTTTTTTATTTTTTCATATGTGTGACTAGTTTGTTATAACTTTCAGAGCGTTCAATTGCATCTTCTTTAGTTTTATCAAGTAAATGTTCGACTACTTCTTGATTCTGTTTAATTGTATGCAACGCAGAGTAACGTGTTTGTTTTTCAAGGAAATCACGCATTTTGTCAAAATCTGTTTTCTTGTAGTCAATGACCATCGGATCTTTGCCTTTCTTAACTAACTCTGGATTATAGCGATAAAGTGGCCAATAGCCAGATTCAACGGCTTCTTTGGCTTGATCTAACGTCCGAACCATTCCACCTTTGACCCCGTGATTAATACATGGGGTATAACCAATGATAATTGATGGGCCTGGGTACCGCTCCGCTTCGTCAATTGCTTTAATCGTTTGCATTGAGTTTGCGCCTAAAGCCACTTGTGCAACATAGACATTCCCATAAGTGATTGCCATCATCCCTAAATCTTTTTTAGAGGTATGTTTCCCACCCGCTGAGAATTTGGCAATGGCTGAAGCTGGTGTAGCTTTAGATGTTTGTCCGCCTGTATTGGCATATACTTCGTTATCCATAACAAAAATATTAACATCTTCCCCACTAGCAAGAACATGATCAATGCCGCTAAACCCGATATCATAGGCCCAACCATCGCCGCCGACAATCCATTGACTCGTTTTCACTAATAAATCTTTTTGTTCGTAAATTTTTGTTAAAAGTGGATCTTCATCGGCTTCTTCACTTAATGCTGCCGCTAGTTTGGTTGCTCGCTGTTGTGTTCCTTCCCCTTCAGCCATGTGTTCCAACCAATCATTTAACAAGGCTTGAAGTGAATCTGATCCGACGTTTTTAGCAAGACTTTCTTCAACCAGACTAGCTAAATGTTGACGTTTCGTTCGATTGGCAATATACATACCATAACCATATTCCGCATTATCTTCAAACAGCGAATTACTCCAAGCTGGTCCTTGGCCACATTCGTTCGTTGTATAAGGCGTCACCGGTGACGAACCACCCCAAATTGATGAACAGCCTGTTGCGTTAGCAATCATCATTCGATCACCAAATAATTGCGTCAACAACTTAATATAAGGTGTTTCGCCACAGCCTTCACAAGCACCTGAAAATTCCATCAATGGCTGGTTAAATTGGGAACCTTTAACAGAAAGTTTTTTGACTGGGTTGGCTTTTTGTTTAAGAGTCATCGCAAAGGCCCAATTCATCGCTTGCTCTTTCTGAGTTTCATAAGGTTTCATTAAAATCGCCTTGTCTTTCACGGGACATGCCTGAACACAAAGACCACAACCTGTACAGTCTTCTAAAGAAACTTGGATACGATACATCAACCCATCTGTGCCACGCATTTCGCGCATGGCAAAACCTGCAGGTGCTTCTTTCAGTTCTTCTTCATCCGCTAAAAACGGTCGAATAGCCGCATGTGGACAAACAAAGGCACATTCATTACACATCGTACACTTATCCATTTGCCACTCAGGCACTTCTAACGCAATGCCACGTTTTTCATAAGCCGCAGTGCCCATAGGAATGGCACCGCCCTTCATTCCGTTTTCAATCAAATCTGAAACGGTCAGCTGATCCCCTTCTTGACGATTGATTGGTTCTAAAATATTTGTCACAAAAGCTGGAGCTTCCGACTCTTGATTTTCTGGCTCTAAAACAATGGTTGCCCAATCTTCTGGAACTACAATTTCTTGCAGCGATTCAAAGGTAGCATCAATCGCTTGGTAATTTTTTTCAACAATTTCCATTGATTTTTTTCCATAAGTCTTTTTCACTTCTTCTTTAAGTAACGGTAAATATTGCTCTTTCGTTAAAATATCTGTTACTTCAAAAAAGGCAGTAGACATCACTGTATTGATCCGACGGCCTAAGCCTACTTTGCGAGCTAACTCAACCGCATTGATAATATAAAATTTGATTTGGTGCTCCCCAATATATTTTTTTAACTTAGCCGGTAATAAACGATGAATCTTTTCTTGATCCCAAATAGTATTCAGTAAAAACGTTCCGCCATCTTTTAAACCTTTTAACAGGTCGTATTTATGCAAATAGGAAGCATTATGACAAGCGATGAAATCTGCTTGTTCAATTAAATACGTGGAAGTAATTGGCTCTTTACCAAAACGCAGATGCGAAACGGTTAAACCGCCTGATTTTTTAGAATCATAACTAAAGTAAGCTTGTGCATAAAGGTCGGTATGATCTCCGATAATTTTAATCGCTTGCTTGTTTGCTCCCACAGTTCCGTCAGAACCAAAGCCCCAAAATTTTGCTTGGAAGGTAGTATCTGGCGTTAAATCTAAAGTAGGTTCTTCTGGCAATGATTGATAAGTTACATCATCAACGATCCCCACCGTAAAGCGTTGTTTTAATTCTTTAAATGGCAATAACAAATGATCATAGATCGCTTTAATTTGATTAGGCGCTACGTCTTTAGAGCCTAACCCATAACGTCCACCAATCACAATTGGTCGATTTTCATGTTGATAAAGAGCGCTTTGAACATCTAGCAATAACGGTTCCCCTTCGGCTCCTGATTCTTTTGTTCGATCTAGAACAGCAACCTTTTCTACTGTAGCTGGTAATTTTTCAAGAAGGTTTTCGGTAGGAAATGGACGATATAAATGAATATTGATAAAACCAACTTTGCGTCCTTGTTGATTGAGATAATCGACTGTTTGTTTGATTACTGGTGAAGCCGACCCCATTGAAATAATGACTTCTGTTGCATCTTCACCCCCATAATAATCGGTTAAATCATACGTTGTTCCACGAAGATTGTTAATTTTTTTCATGTATTTTTGAACAATTTTTGGCATTTCTTCGTAATTTTTATTGACTGTTTCTCTTTGTTGAAAATGAATGTCAGGATTTTGAGCGGTCCCTGAAACAGTGGGATGATTAGGATTCATGCCTCCCATTCTAAAACGAGTTACAGCTTCCTGATTCACCATTTCTTTCAGGTCATCATAATCAATCACTTCGATTTTTTGTAGTTCATGGCTCGTTCTAAAACCATCAAAAAAGTTTACAAAAGGTAAACTACCTTCTAAGCTAGCTAAATGAGCAACTGCCGACAAATCCATCACTTCTTGAACACTTGATTCTGCTAACATACAAAAACCTGTTTGTCGGGTAGCCATCACATCGCCATGATCACCAAAAATACTCAACGCACTTGTCGTTACTGCCCGAGCCGCCACGTGGAACACAGAAGGCAGCAATTCTCCTGCGATTTTATACATATTGGGAATCATCAACAGTAAACCTTGTGAAGCAGTATAAGTAGTGGTTAACGCACCTGTTTTTAACGAACCATGAACTACTCCCGCTGCCCCAGCTTCTGATTGCATTTCAATAACTTGAACTTTTTGACCATAAATATTTTTTAAACCACTTTCCGCCCATTCATCTACCAACTCAGCCATTGTTGAACTTGGTGTGATAGGATAAATAGCGGCAACTTCTGTAAACGCATATGAAATATAAGCCGCTGCGGTGTTTCCATCCATTGTTTTTTTCATTTTTTCACCTTTTATCTTTCCTAAACATTGCTTGTGACTGTTGTTTTTTGTGTTTTGACATACTGATCAATTGCATTAGCTGCGATTTTCCCAGCGCCCATCGCTAAAATAACGGTGGCAGCACCTGTGACTATATCGCCCCCAGCAAAAACGCCAGGTATTGAGGTTGCTCCTGTTTTAGGATCAGCTTGAATGTAACCCCATTGGTTTAGTTCTATTTCTGGATATGTTGATAACAAGACTCGATTTGCCCCTTGGCCAATTGCCTCGATTACTGCATCAGCAGGAATGGTAAACGTGCTGTTTGGAATTGGTTCTGGCTGTCGTCTTCCAGACGCATCTGGTTCACCTAAAACCATTTTGACACATTCAACACCGGCTAGATTTCCTTGTTGGTCATCTAAATAAGCAATTGGATTCGTTAACCAATAATAGTTAATTCCTTCTTCAAGGGAATGGTGATATTCTTCAATTCTTGCTGGCAATTCTTCTAACGAACGACGATACACAATGTTCACATTTTCAGCGCCTAATCGTTTGGCTGAACGAGCGGCATCCATTGCAACATTCCCGCCGCCAATCACAACAACATTTTTAGCACGTTTAATCGGTGTATCATATTCTGGAAACTCATAGCTATGCATTAAATTGATTCGTGTTAAAAATTCACTAGAAGAATAAACCCCATTTAAACTAGTTCCTGGGATTCCCATAAAATTTGGTGCCCCTGCACCAACCGATAGATAACAGGCATCAAACTCTGACATTATTTCTTCCATCGTAATCGTTTTACCTACTACCACATTGGTTTCTATTGTTACACCTAAGGCTTCAATACTCGCAATTTCTTGTTTAACAATTTTTTTCGGTAATCGAAATTCAGGTATGCCATAGGTTAATACGCCACCAGCTTCATGAAGCGCTTCAAAAATAATTACTTCGTAGCCTAGCTTTGCCAAATCCCCCGCAACTGTTAACCCAGAAGGACCAGAACCGACCACTGCGATTTTCCCTTTTGTTGGTTCCGCTGTTTTCTTAGGAAACTTGTGATTTTCTAATGCCCAATCGGCAACTAAACGTTCTAATTTGCCAATTGCCACTGGTTCAAAGTTTTTGGCTTTCCCTAATTTACAAACTTGTTCACATTGTTTCTCTTGCGGACAAACGCGTCCACAAATAGCAGGTAAATTCGTATATTTACTTAAAATATCGGCTGCTTGTTCCATGTTTCCTTCACGAATAGCTAAAATAAATCCAGGAATATCAATCATCACGGGGCATTTAGCAATACAAGGTGCATTTTTACATTGTAAACAGCGAATCGCTTCTTCTTGCCCTTCTGCTAATGTATAGCCTAAGCAAACCTCTTCAAAATTATTCTTTCTGATAGTAGGTGCTTGTTCCGCAATCGGTGTTTTTATACGACTTTTTCTAGCCATTTTTCTCCACCTGCTCTTTCAAACGATCTGTAAAGCAAACTGCTTCTTCTTCCTGATATTGCTTCATTCGATTAATGAATTCATCCCAATTTACTTCATTGCCTTTAAACTCAGGTCCATCAACACAGGCAAATTTCATGGTGCCATCAACAGTGACCCGACAACCGCCACACATGCCTGTTCCGTCAATCATAATAGGATTCAAGGAAACATAAATTGGTAATTGATGTTTTTCAGCTGTCAAGGTACAAAATTTCATCATGATGCTGGGCCCAATCGCCCAACTGCACGCTACAGATTCACGTGCAATAACTTCTTCCATCGCTTCTGTTACTAAGCCCTTTTTACCTAATGAACCATCATCCGTTGTAATGATTAGCTCATCTGAATAACGACGGCATTCTTCTTGTAACAGAACTAACTCAGCTGTTCGTGCTCCCAAAATCGTAATCACTCGGTTGCCTGCTTCTTTTAAAGCCTTGATAATTGGATAAATAGCCGCGATACCAACCCCGCCACCGACAACCATCACCGTTCCATATTGCTTCACTTCTATGGGCATACCTAAAGGTCCAGTGATATCCAACAAAGAGTCTGAAGTTTTAAGTTGGGAAAGTGCAGCTGTTGTCTTACCGATTACTTGGAAAATAATTCGAATACTGCCTGCTTGTGGATTTGTCTCCGCAATCGTTAAGGGGATCCGTTCTCCCTTTTCGTCAATTCTTAAAATAACAAACTGTCCAGCCTGAGCATGTGTCGCTATTCTTGGCGCTTCCAGCCAAAAATCAAATGTATTACTAGATAATTGAGTCGATTGAAGAATATTAAACATTGAAATACCTACCTTCATCGTTCCTTTTCATTCTGACTCCTACTTTCTTAAACCCTTAGGCAACGCTATCAGATAAAGTTGTGGCGACACTTTTAACAAATGTTTTTAGCATTTCGATGTCTTCTTCTTCTGCATTGTTTTCAATTTCAACTGTTTCAGCTACTTTTTTAGCACCAGCTTTTTCAAAAGCTCCTACAAAATCATGCGCTGATTTACAGAAAAATTCACCATATTCACGATCACCGGAGCCAACAACACCAAATGGCTTACCTGCTAAATCCTTCTCAGTTAATTCATCAAAGAAATCTTCAAATTCAAAAGGCAGTTCCCCATCACCATAAGTATACGTTGAGATAATACAAGCATCTGCATCATCAAAGAAGTCTACATCAACTTCTGAACATTCTTCACGTTCTACTTCAACTCCAGCTTCTTGAAACTGTTTTTCCAAAATCTCGGAAATTTCTTCTGTGTTTCCAGTCATACTTGCATAAACAATTTTTACTAGTGCCATCTTCATTCATTTCCTTTCTTTTTTCCTAAATATTTCAATGCATTCAAATGCAATTGTAACCCCTTACATTAATTCCTAAAAAAATAACTTTTACAAATGATTTTATTCACAAACTAATCTAACTAAGTATGTACTCTTCCCCTTTCGAGATAGAGTATTTTTTACTACGTCTTTACTATACCACATTCCAAACCTTTTTAACAATATTTTTAAGGTAAAAAAAATATTATTTAGGTTCTTTTTTATAAAACGTTTTTCCTTCTTCCAATCATAAAAATTGCTTCTAAAACCGCTCCCCCTAATGCACGAGCTTTGTCGGAGATCGTCAAGCAATCGACTTTCTCAACTGGTCGAGGATCTACATCTGCACACTTCAACCCTTGATAACATGTTACCTTTTCTGAAATCAATCCTCTCAAAGTCCCTGTCAGAGGCGAATAAACTGGAACCTGATCGATTAAAAATAATGCTTCCCCTTTCAACACGAGATCCCCTATGTTTTTAAGGTGGGTAACTTGTCCTGAAGCAGGGGCATGGACAACTCGTTCCGCACTTTTTCCGCCAATTTCACCTGGAATACCTGTATTAGGTAAAGCTGTTCCTTCAAAGTATAAACGTCCCAACCTATGGCCACGCATTGTCTCAATCACAACATCGACATCTTGCGGTGCTGAAAAGCCTGGTCCTAAAGCAATCGTAATCGGTGCCATTCCTCGATGCGTACCTAAATTTTTCTTAGCCAAAATCGCATCGATAACAATCAGTGGTTTCAATTGTTGAATAGCACTTGCTGTTTGATCGACAAAAACAGGCAGCTTATTTTGCTGCCAACATTTCGCGCAATCCTTTAATGAAGTAATTCGAACAGCAACCAAATCTTCCACTCTTTGTTCTTTCTGAAAAATAGCATCACAAACTGAAACAGTCCGCCGAATGGCCAGAGGACATTCTGTTTCTAATACTAGTATTTTAAAGCCAACGTGCCATAATTTTTGGATAACACCTGTCGCTAGATCGCCCCCTCCGCGAACAATCACTAATTTTTCTTGGATGTTTTGACTGATTTCTCCCATAAAATAAGTCCTTTCTCTAATTCCATATTGCAAGCAATAATCTTGTCTAATTTTTCAAAACAGCTTTTGGGTAATTGAAGACAGACATTCATCGCTTGAACGAACTCTCTTCGCGTATGGGTTTGATTTAAACATAAAATTCGTTGGCCTTGGCTCTCTTTAAACAATCCTTTTGGATGATCAATCAGTTGAGCTAACAATGTTTCTGTGATTGGTTCTTGTAGTTGCGCATCGGTTAATTCCAAAAAAAGCGGCAACCGATGAATGGTCGTTTCATCTATCTTTTGACCAATCACAGAAATCGGAAGCACACCAATTGTGGTGGTTGTTTCTTTTAATATCACGGGTTCATAAGAGGACCAGCCTTTCAAAGGTCGTTGTTTGGACCCATCCGCTTCTAAAAAAACTTTCGTGAAGTGCTGAAACAATGTTTGAAACGAGGTCATTGCAGGCATCGTTAGTTTTGTTTGGTTGTTGATAGCGGTTCCTGCTAAAGTGATTCCGCAGATATTCGGCGTTATTTTTTCAAAATGGTTTGTATAAAAATAATCATACAATTGACGTTGGGGAAACCCAATTTTTGTGGTTGTACTAACCAGAACAGCTTCTTTTCGATATGTTTTTGCTAGCGCCCACATTAAGCTTGTTTTCCCACCACTACCAACAATTGACACAATCTCCTTTCCTTGTAAATCAAAACACTTTTTTAAGGACTCCACAGTTGGTACCTCCTTTCCCCAAGGTCATTTTTCACAGAAAAAATAGAGGCTACGCGTACTTTTGCTTCTTCTAAAAAACATACACTGTGAGTTATTTCCGCTTCATTAATGAGTAAACCGATCCCACAGCCATCCGTCAATGATGGTGGCAAAGTAAAGACGCGAACAGCCACCTTTCTTGCCAACAGTACTTGTTCTGCCAGAACAGCATAATGTGTATTCGGAAAGGTTAGCAAATACTCCATCTTTTCACCTTCTTTTTTTGTTAAAGCGTAATTACTTTAGCCGCTTGATTCATTGTTTCAACAATTTCGTACATATTAGTAATAGAGCCGATAGCTAAGGTGTCTGTTAAATGATAAAAATCTAAACAGGCCCCACACGTTTGAATCGTGGTTCCCTTCTCCGCTAATTGTTGCAAATCAGCTAAGGTATTCGCTGCTTGATTCGTTAAAAACGCCCCTCGATTAAAGAATAATAGCTGTGTAGGAACAGTTTCTGCTTCTGATAATGATTGAAGATAACTTTTCATTAATAGTCGTCCTAGCTGCTCGTCTCCAGTACCTAATTGATCGGAGCCAATCGTAATTACTAAATCTGTTGCTGACTGACTTGTTTGTTGAGTCGCTTCTTCAGGTACCGTAATTTTGACAGAGAAAACCGTGGCTTCTATCTGCTTCGCAGTCAAAGTGGCCTGTTTTTTAGTAGCTAATTTTTTTAAATTTTCAATGGCTACTTCGTTATCGACTAATACCTCGATAGTGCCTCCAGCTAAACCTAACTCCGCCAAAGCTTTTTTTGTTTCAATCACAGGTATTGGGCAAGGTTTCCCCAATGCATCTACTAATTTCATATTTGGCCCTTCTCTCTATAAAAGTACTACTGCTTGTTGTTCTTTTGGCAGAACCTCGCCAATAATTTTGGCAACAGGGTCCTCTTTTTGAATAGCTGCTAAACAGGCTGCCGCTTCGTCAGCAGCGACACTAATTAACAGTCCGCCAGAAGTTTGTGGATCAAACAAAAGTTCTTGCATTTCCATAGAAATTTTTGAATAATCGATTGTCGTTCCGATTGTTTGGCGGTTTCTTTGCCCAGCTGCAGTGACTAAACATTCTGCGGCGTAGGCCAACGCTCCTGTAATGGTTGGTAATGCTTCTGTATCAATCAGTAATGTTACCTGATTATCAGCCATTTCTTTTGCATGAATTAATAGACCAAACCCAGTCACGTCAGTACAAGCATGTACTGCGTAGGATCGAGCATTCGCAGCGGCATATTTATTTAAACGTTCCATCGAATCTTGTGCGATTTTTTGTTCCGTCTGCTTCGCCAATTGCCCCCGAACAGCCGCTTGAATAATTCCTACACCTAATGCTTTAGTTAAAATCAAGACATCCCCCACCTGTGGCGTATTATTATGCCACAAATTTTCTGGATGAACTTCTCCGGTTACCGCTAGACCATACTTGGGTTCATGGTCATAAATCGAATGGCCTCCCGCCAGTAAAGCACCCGCTTCCTTTAATTTTAAGCTGCCACCCAAGAGCATTTGTTCCAACCATTCTTTTGACATCTTTTGTGGAAAACAAACAAGATTTAGCGCATAAAGGACTGTTCCGCCCATGGCATAGACATCACTTAAAGCATTAGCGACCGCAATTTTTCCAAATGATAACGGATCATTGACCATTGGTGAAAAAAAATCTACCGTTGAAATCAAAGCTTTTTCAGACGTTATTTGGTAAACAGCGGCGTCGTCGGCATGTTCAAATCCGACGAGTAGCCGCTCATTTGCCGGTGTTTCGGGTAAGTGTTGCAACAATTGGTTCAGTACACGGGATTCAATTTTTGCCCCACAGCCACCTGATGTACATTGTGATAAAAAATCCATGCTGTCCGCTCCTTCTCAAATTAGTAGTTCTTGTAAAGCGTGAATTGTCCAAGTAATTTCTTCAGGCGTTGTCTGCCAACCAAAGCTAAAACGTAAGGTGCCAGTTGCTAAAGTCCCAGCTGTTTGATGGGCTAATGGTGCACAATGCAAACCTGCGCGCGTCATAATGCCATATTGTTCTGCTAGTTGCTGTGCCACTATTGTTTCTTCCTGATTCCACAGTGTGATAGAAACAACAGGGACAGTTTGTGCCACGTCCTTGGTTCCTAAAATTGTGACAGGTAACCCTGATAAACCATTTAAAAAATTCTGCATTAAGGTTCGTTCATGCTTTTGAATCGCTGCTAAACCAATTTTATTCAACTCTTTAATAGAACTATTTAAGCTTAGAATACCTAAACTGTTTAACGTACCAGCTTCAAATTTATCTGGTAAAAAAGAGGGTTGATCAAAGGAATTAGAATGGCTACCAGTGCCGCCCGCCATCAGTGGTTTGACCGCTTCAGCCCCTCGCTCACTAAAAGCTAACCCACCAATACCTGCTAATCCATATAAGCTTTTATGTCCAGTAAAGGCTAACACATCAATGGCCATCTGGGTCATTTTTATTGGTAGAAAGCCCGCCGTTTGAGCCGCATCCAAAACGGTTAATAATCCTTTCTGTTGGGTCCATTGAAAACATTTTTCAATGGGTAAAATGGTGCCTAAGACATTGGATGCGTGTGTCATTACCAAGGCTTTTGTATTCGTTCGCCAAGCTCGCTGAATATCTTCTACATCTAACAGGCCAGTTTTTTGACAAGCAACATACGTCACTGAAATGCCTCGTTCTTTCTCAAGTAAGTGAAGAGGTCTGGCTACTGCATGATGTTCTAACATAGTCGTAATCACATGGTCGCCAGGTTGTAAAATCCCTGCTAATGCAAGATTTAAGGAAGTTGTTGCGTTATTCGTAAACGTAATCTGAGCCGCACTGGGTGCCTGAAAAAAGTCTGCTAACAATTGACGTGTCTCTAAAAGAGGAAGCCCCTCTCTAAGCAAAGGGGCATTTCTTCCGTAATTCATGAACTGATTTTCTGCTAAATAGGCAGTCAAAGCCTCAATGGTTGCTGGAAATTTTTTATAGGAAGTCGCTGCATAATTTAAATAAACCAAATCCTTCATACGATTTTCCTCTCTAACTATTGGTTTCTTGAATTAATTTTCTGTACTCTTCTGGCGTATCGATATCTTTTAAACGGCCAGGAGTCGCTATTCTCAGCATCTGAACTGCTTCTGGAAAGCGTTCATAAATCATGCGTCCGCCTTTTTCACCAGTCAATGTTAATAGTTCTTGTCGAAATTGATTACCGAATAATACTGGACTACTAGGACAGCCATCTTTTTGTAATGGCACTACAATTTTATTTCTCTGACATTTATCTAACACGGGTTGTAGCATTTTAGGTGTTAACAATGGTTGATCACTAGGCAAGTATAAATAGCCAGCTCCCCGAGCTTGTTCGGTTCCTAAACGAATACTGCTACTTTGCCCTTCTTGCCATTGATGATTGAGAATCAACTGAATGTTCTTAGGTAAAGGAAACGCTGGCTGATTCTCAGGCGAAACAACTAAAATCCGTTCTAATACGTCTAATTGATTCACTAAGGTTAACGTGTGCTCTAAAAATGTTTTTCCTTGATATTTTAAGAACAATTTATTTTGGCCCATCCGTTGTGAATTGCCCGATGCTAGAATAATGACACTAACGAGTGACATGAGTTGTCTCCTTTTATCTTTTTTTCTTTTGATAAGGGGTATTTTCTAAAGGCAGACTTGGTCGGAGCTGACCATCCAAGGCAAAATATGCGCCTGCTAAAGCTGGTGCGGTAGGGATCGTTGCTAACTCACCTACGCCTTTAATTCCATAAGCTAAACCTTCGTGAAGATTGTCAGCATGAACCAAAATTGTTTCGATTGGTGGTACTTGAGTGGCGTTCACTAATCCTAGCGTTGCATATTTTGCTTTAACATAGCCTTCTTCTAAGGCAAATTTTTCAGTTAAAGCATACCCCATGCCCATCGCAATCCCACCTTCAATTTGACCTTCAGCAGCTCGTGGATTCACCACTTGCCCCATATCATACGCAGCCACAAATTTAGCTACTTTTCCTTTGTCATCTAGAATAGCTACTTCAGCAGCATAACCATAGCCAGCATGACTAACTGGACTTTTTTTATCATTAATTAATGGATCCGTTTTCGCTGAATATTCCCCATAAAATTCTTCGCCTTCCAAATCGCTTAAAGCACGTCCCATATCAAGCTCATACCGTAATTGCATTGCCGCTCTTCTAGTTGCTTCTCCTGTGAAGAGTGACTGCCTCGAAGCCGTTGTCGTTCCTGAATTCGGTGTTCTTCTTGTATCAGGGGCTTCCGCAACAATCATTTCTGGTGGTAAATTTAATGTTTCACAGGCAATTTGCGTCGTAACGGTTGCCATCCCTTGACCGATACAAGCAGCACTTGTGCGGACATGTATTTTTCCTTCTTCAACAGAAATAATACAACGCCCTGTATCAGGTAGCCCCACACCCACGCCACTATTTTTAAAGAAACTAGAAATTCCAGCAACTTCCGCTTGTTCATAGACGTCTTTAACCGCTAACAAGGCTTCTTTTAACGCCGCATTTTTCGAGACCAATTGTCCATTCGGTAAAGTATCTCCTGGGGCGACGGCATTTTTAAAGCGTATTTCCCATGGTGATAGTCCGACTTTTTCTGCTAACAAGTTTAAATTACTTTCAATTGCAAAAGCCGTTTGGCAAACACCAAATCCGCGAAATGCACCTGCTGGCGGATTATTAGTATATACAGCAAACCCTTCCACATCAATCGTTTGATACTTGTAGGGACCTGCCGCATGTGTACAAGCCCGTTGCAATACCGGTCCTCCTAAAGAAGCATAGGCCCCAGTATCCGCATAAATCACTGCTTTCATTGCAGTTAAATTGCCTTCTTCATCACAGCCGGTCGTAAAGTCCATTTCCATGCCATGGCGTTTGGGATGAACCATCAAACTTTCTTCACGGCTTAGCAGTACTTTTACTGGTTTCTTCAATAACCAAGCGGCTAAGGATGCATGATGCTGAACACTCATGTCTTCTTTTCCACCAAAACCGCCACCAACAAGTTTTGATTGAACATGAATTTTTTCCTTGTCCAGTCCTAACATCCGAGCCACTTCCCGTTGTTCATCATAGATACTTTGACCCGCACTAAAGAGTAAAATGCCCTCACCTTCAGGCTGTGCAATCGCACACTCGGGTTCCATAAAGGCATGTTCGTTAATTGGTACGGAATAATGTTCTGTCACTACAAACGCAGAATTTGCTAATACTTCCTCTGCATTGCCACGTACCAAGTGTTCATGAGACAAGATATTGCCCTTTTCATGAATAGCTGGTGCACCTTCTGCTAAAGCAGCTTCACAAGAAGTAAGCGGTATCATTTCTTCGTAATCAACTTCCACTAAATTTTTTATCTCTGGTAAGGTTTCTTTTCTTTTTGAAACAACGAGTGCCACTGCATCCCCAACATACCGTGTTATTTCTCCTTCTGGAATCATTACATCCCAATCGGAAATAAATTCTAAATGACCAATTTTATTATTTCCTGGAACGTCTTTAGCTGTGAACACAGCCACACAGTCAGGATGCGCCAATGCTTGGGTACTATCGATTGATAGAACTTTTGCGCGAGGATAGGCACTCCGCAAAGCAGATGCATGAAGCATTCCTTCTATGTTAATGTCATCTACATAAATCCCTGTGCCTAAGGTTTTCTCCACTGCATCGACCCGTTGGAAGTCTTCCCCTAATTTACCATTTGAATGTTCTTCTGGAATGCTCGTTTCTTCACAAAACATTTTAGCAGCTAACTGAATGGCTTCTATTATTTTCACATATCCTGTACAACGACAAATGTTTCCTCGTAAAGCTTTCTGAATGTCTTCTTTTGTGGGTTCGGGTTTCTTGTTCAATAATCCTTGTGCCGAAATAACCATCCCAGGGATGCAATACCCGCACTGAACTGCACCCGTTTTTGCAAACGCATAAGCATAGACATCTTTTTGCCGTTGGCTTAAACCTTCGATTGTCGTGACTTCTTTGCCAGCTAATTTTTCCAGAGTAAACAAACACGCTTTGGAAGCCTTTCCATTTACTAGCACCGTACATGCGCCGCAAGAGCCTTGGTTACAGCCATCCTTTGTTCCAGTTAGGCCCAGATCCTCCCGCAAAAAGTCCATTAATTTTTTGTTTGTTTCACAGGTTTCACTTTGACCATTTACAATAATTGAATACATTTCTTGCACCTCGATTTCTGATATAGTTTAGTGTTCAATCACCTAGATTATACCACAAATCTTCGTTCTAAAAATTATTTTTTAGCAAAAAAAGTTTTTTATTTAACTTAAAGGTCCTCATTATTGATAGCGCTGTTGAATTAATTCTCCCGCGATGCTAATCGCTAACTCTTCTGGTGTTTCGGCTGCAATGTCTAAGCCAATTGGCATGAAAATTCTTTCAATTTCATTCATTGTATAACCGACCTCTTTTAACCGTCGAACTTGTGAAGCAATTTTGTGTTTGCTCCCCATCACACCAATATATTTGGCTGGTGTTTCCAATAACTGTTTGGCAACGATGAAATCAAAATTGTGTCCTCTGGTAATTACTATACCATAATCGTCCGCCGTTATTTCAATAAACGCAGCTAAATTTTCTAAAGGAATCACCCGTAGTTCCTCAGCTTGTGGAAAAGCTTGTGCCGTCAAAAATTCTGGACGATCGTCCACTACAACGCAATAAAACGATAAATAGTTTAAAATAGGTACCAATGCGCGTGCGACATGTCCACTTCCAAAAATATATACTTTCCCTACTTGGAGGATTGCTTCTGTTAAAAAAGTTGTTTCCTCTTTTTGCACACAATGGATACCTTTAGGTAGCAAACTTAATTCCCCCTCCCAAGAAGTGGAACCAATCAATTCGCCTGTTTCACTATAAAAGGATACTTTTCCTAAATTGTTTTGATCTAGTTCAGTCATTAACCAACCTTGTTGGTTATTTTGAAAATGCGTTTCTATGGACTCACACAACTCTTTTAAAAATGGCGTTTCCCATGAAAGATAATGGAAAAAAATCGTGACATTCCCGCCACAGACCATGCCTAAATCAGCAATATTATTCGGGGCTAAAATAAATTGACGTTGTGCATTTTCTTTCTCAATAAGTAGCTTTTTTGCCACTTGTTCAGCCTGAAATTCAACCGCCCCACCACCAACAGTTCCGGCTATTCTACCTTCGGCGGAAACCAGCATTCTAGCCCCTTGACTTCGTGGTGTAGATCCTGAACTTGTACCAATCGTTAATAACATCGTGTCTTGCTTTTCCAATATTGCCTGTTTCAAACGCTGAAATACTTCTCTCATTTCAGTTCCTCCGATACTACATCCTGTTCTTTAAATATTTCTTCAAAGCATACCTCTACCTGTTGATACACTTTTTTCTCAAATAAAAGATATTGATCAATCAACTCTTTTCCTTGATCCGTAACAATTGACCCGCCACCATTACAACCACCAACACTTTTGATAATTAATGGAAAAGATAGCTCTTCTTCAGCTACCCGCACAATCCGCCATGCCTTATTATAAGACATTTTCATCTCTTTTGCCGCTAAGTTTAGTGAACCAGTTTGCTGAATTTTTTGTAAAACTTCGACAACGCCAGGACCAAAAAAGTTCCGATCTGTTTTTAATTTTAAGTTCAAGGAATACGTAAACATCTTCTCCTCCTTTATTCGTTCATTTTTTTATAGATAACGTAAGGGAAAAAGGATACGAAAGCTTACTCACTTTCGTATCAAAAAAAGCAATCTTCACTCAAGTGCTACGCGCTTTTTTGGTTTTAAAATGACATTTAAAAGGACTGCTACCAAAGTGGTTAAGATAACTTCCGAATTACCGAAAATCGTTGTTACCCAAGTTGGAAAACCAGCTAAGCTTCCAGTAGACAATGTGACACCAATTCCAAATGCTAGAGCTGTTCCGACAACCCCAGTATTTCGAGGAGTCATTTCCTGCGAAGCAATCATCCGAATACCTGTCATAGAAATAGAAGCAAAAACTGAAATCGTTGCGCCACCAATTACCGCGTAAGGAATCGTAGTTAATAATGCAGCTACTTTCGGAACAAAACCAGCAATTAATAATATAACTGAAGCGAAAACCAGAACATATTTATTAATCACTTTTGTTACCGTAACCAGACCAACATTTTGTCCAAAAGTTGCCACTGGGATTGATCCAAATAAACTGCCAATAAAGTTAGTGAAACCACTCCCCATAATTCCGCCAGATAATTCTTCATCCGTTGCATCCCGATCCATTGCCCCAACCGTTGTTGCTGTAAATTGACCGATGGCTTGAACAGCATCAACAATAAACATCACCACAAGAGTAAAGATTGGTACCAATTGAAAATCCAGTCCAAAGTGAAACGGGGTAATTACCTGAACGATTTTAGCATTTTGAACTGGCTCAAAACTAACCATCCCTAAAGCTAAAGAAATCAAATAGCCAATAACCATTCCGTTTAAAATTGCTGATAACTTCAAAAATCCTTTTGCAAAATAATTGAAGTAAAAGACAATCGCAAAGGTTAATAATGCAACTAACCAATTCCGGGCTGAACCAAAATCAGCACTACCAGCTCCTCCTGCCATATACTTAATCGCAACTGGAAACAGGGATAGTCCAATACTTAAAATAACCGTTCCCGTTACTAAAGGCGGAAACAACACACGGATTTTTTTAATGAACAAACCAACAATAATAACAAGAATACTGCCAACTAATTGGGAACCAAAAATTGCTGCAATCCCAAAATCAGCTCCGATGGCCATCAAAATCGGTACATACGCAAAACTTGCCCCCATCATAACTGGTAACCGTGAACCCACTTTTCCAAAAATAGGGAAAAGTTGAATTAACGTTGCAACTGCTGAAAAAATCAATGATGTTTGAATCAAAATAGTCGTATCACTAGGACTTAATTGGCAAACTTTGGCAATCATGATTCCCGGTGTGACAATCCCTACTACTGCTGCGACAACGTGTTGCAATCCCATCGGAATTGCTTCAGAAATTGATAGTTTCGCATCATATTCAAATAATGCTTGCTCTTTTTTTTCATTCATAGGATCGTTTCCTTCTTCTTTTTATTCTAAAAGGATTGTTCCCCTTAATCAGTAAAGAATGCAATCCTTTTTCCCTCAGAAACATCTTAAAAATTATCCTTTGACAGCAACTGCTTCAATTTCAAATAAACCATCTTTTGGCAACTTGGCTACTTCTACACAAGAACGTGCAGGCAAAACTTCTGAAAAGTAATTCCCATAGATTTCGTTAATTTTGCTAAAATCAGACATATGTTGTAAAAACACCGTTGTTTTCACAACATTATCATAGGTCATCTCGACCTCTTTTAAAATCGAACCTAAATTGATAAAAGCTTGTTTTGCTTGTTCTTCCACTGTAGCCTTCATTTCGCCCGATTGCGGATCTAATCCTAGTTGTCCAGAAATGTACAACGTATTTCCCGCTAAGACAGAATGTGAATAAGGTCCTACAGCAGCTGGTGCCTGTGCAGAATTAATCATTTTGTTTGTCATCGTTTTCCTCCATTCTATGATTCTTTATTTTCAATTAAAGTCCCTGTTTTTCCAGATAATCCTTCTTTGGCTTTTTCTAATAACGTAATCAATGTTTTTCGACCTGGCTTAGATTCAGCAAACTTAATCGCTGCTTCAACTTTTGGTAACATTGAACCTGGAGCAAACTGACCTTCTTGCGCATATTGTTTCATTTTTTCTGTTGAAACATTCCCTAAGGCTTCTTGATTTTCTTTACCAAAATTAATACAAACTTTTTCAACTGCTGTTAAAATCACGAGCAGATCAGCATCCACTTGTTCAGCCAGTCGTTCACTACAAAAATCTTTGTCGATGACTGCATTGACACCTTTTAGTCGGTTCCCTTCTTGAATGACTGGGATGCCACCACCGCCGCCAGCAATGACTGTTTGGCCAGCATCAACCAATGTTTGAATCGTGAGAAGTTCGACAATATTTTTTGGTTTAGGAGAAGCGACGACTTGGCGATAACCACGGCCAGCATCTTCCATCACTTGTATATTTTTTTCTTTGACTAATTGTTCTGCTTCTTCTTTTGTCATGAAGCGACCAATTGGTTTCGTTGGTTTTTTGAACGCCGGATCATTTTCATCCACGACCACTTGAGTGACTATGGTGGTGACGGCTTTACTTATATTTCGCTGACGCAACTCTTCTTGTAGCGCATTCTCTAAATCATAGCCAATGTAACTTTGACTCATGGCTACGCACATGGATAACGGAACAACTGGATATTGTGGATTATTAAAGTAAAATTCTTCCATAGCTAATTGAATCATCCCCACTTGAGGACCATTGCCATGAGATAAAATAACTTCATATCCTGCTTCAATCAAATCTGCAATCGCTTTGGAGGTCTGTTTTACGGCAGTCATCTGCTCCGTCAAATTATTTCCTAAAGCATTGCCACCTAAAGCTACTACGACGCGTTTGCCCATTGCTTCACCTCATTTTCTGTTTTATAAAAAGGACGATGCTTTTTCTTTTTCACAACGAGTTTTCGTATTAACTGTCTGTTGTCGTTGCATGAAGTCAACGCACATGACTAAGCGTTCTTGACTCGAGACAATCACACATTCATGAATAGACTTGGGAAGGTCTTATTTGTTCATGTTGAAGAGGCAACTTCTAATGATTCATTGTGTAAAGAAAAAGCATCTGTCTTCATGCCAAATTCATTATTTTACTTCTCTTGGTGTCGCTTTATCCGCTAAGTCTGTTAAGGTTTTTTGCGGATTTTTTACTTTACTTAAGAAAATCATAGCCGCAATAACATACGGTTTGTAGCTAGCTTCTTTGTAAAGTTCGACCCGATAACGATCGAAAACAGAAGCTTCCACTTCACCTTCTTCACAACTTACACCAGTAATATCAGCTGGTAGACAATGCATATACAAAGCTTTGCCGTCTTTCGTTGTTTTCATCAATTCTTCTGTACATTCCCAATCTTTGTGCTTTTTATTTTGAGAAAGTAATTCTTGTTCTAATTGATCAATTCCTGCTTGGTCACCATTGCCATATAATTCAGTTCGCTTTTCCATTGCCGCAAAAGGTGCCCAGCTTTTCGGATAAACAACATCCGCATCTTTGAATGCTTCTGCCATACTATTCGTTTTAGTAAAGTTTCCACCAAATTCTGCCGCATTTTTCTTCGCAACTTCTTCTACTTCTGGCATAATTTCATAACCTTCTGGATGTGCTAAGACGACATCCATTCCTAAACGGGTCATTAGACCAACAATTCCTTGAGGAACAGATAATGGTTTTCCATAAGATGGTGAATACGCCCAAGTCATGGCAACTTTTTTCCCTTTCAGGTTTTCAATGCCACCAAATTCATGAATTAAATGCAACGCATCCGCCATTGCTTGCGTCGGATGGTCAATATCACATTGTAAATTCACTAACGTTGGGCGTTGTTCTAATACCCCATCTTTATATCCTTCTTGGACAGATTCTGATACTTCGTGCATGTAAGCATTGCCTTTACCAATGTACATGTCATCACGAATACCAATGATATCAGCCATAAAAGAAATCATGTTTGCTGTCTCACGAACAGTTTCTCCGTGAGAAATTTGACTTTTTCCTTCGTCTAAATCTTGAACTTCTAAGCCCAAAAGATTACACGCTGAAGCGAAACTAAAACGTGTTCTTGTAGAGTTGTCGCGGAATAAAGAAATCCCCAAGCCACTATCAAAGATTTTAGTTGAAATATTATTTTCTCTTAAATAGCGTAATGTATCGGCAACTGTGAAAACAGCTTCTAATTCATCTCTTGTTTTTTCCCAAGTTAGGAAAAAGTCATTTTCGTACATTTTTTCAAATTCTAATTTATCTAATTTCTCAATATATTCTTTAAACGTTTCCATTCCATCTGCTCCTTTTTGCTTATCTAATAATCCTTTACTTAACCACAATAGACCGTTGGTAATGCCGCATAAACGGCTGCACAACGAACCAAATCATCTTTCCAAGTTTTTTCATTTGGTGCATGTGCTTGTGCTTCCGCCCCTGGCCCGAAACCAATACAAGGAATGCCATTACGTCCCATAATTGAAACGCCATTTGTTGAGAAGGTCCACTTATCTAACAATGGGCGCTCTTCACGCATTTCCACTGTTTCTACAGAGCCTTTCCGTGTTTCTCCATAGAGATTTTTATGCGTTTCCATCAAGGCTTTTGTTACATCATGATTTTCTGGAATTACCCATGTTGGGAAATAACATTCAATTTCATAAGTTAAATCAGTATAAGAAGGACGATCATAGTTGTACATTGAAACCGTCACATCATCTCCATATTTTTTAACAGCTGGTAAATTGCGAATTTCTTCCAAACAACTTTCCCAAGTTTCTCCAGCAGTCATTCGACGGTCTAGTGAAACGGTACAGCCATCCGCAACAGCACACCGACTTGGTGAAGAATGGAAAATTTGCGAAACAGTCACCGTACCACGACCTAAGAAACGGGCTTCTTGCCACTCTGGATTGTACTTAGGATCTAACATACGAACTAAACCACGAATCGCTGTGCTTTCTGTATCTCCATTGTTGTTTAAGGCACGAACATCTTGTAAGATATCCGCCATTTTGTAAATGGCATTATCTCCACGTTCTGGTGCTGAGCCATGACACGAAACGCCTTTGACATCAACTTTAATTTCCATTCGGCCTCGTTGACCACGATAAATCCCACCATCTGTTGGCTCTGTTGAAACAACAAATTCTGGACGGATACCGTCTTCTTTGATAATGTATTGCCAGCATAAACCGTCACAGTCTTCTTCTTGGACAGTAACTGTTACTAAAGCAGTGTATTTTTCTGATAATAGACCTAAATCTTTCATGATTTTAGCGCCATAAATAGCCGAAACAATCCCGCCTTCTTGGTCAGACGTACCGCGACCACCGATCTCAGTTTCTGTTTCATAGCCATCGTAAGGATCAAATTTCCAGTTACTCATTTCACCAATTCCGACAGTATCCATGTGCCCATCAAAAGCAATTAATTTTTCACCAGACCCCATATAACCAAGTAAATTTCCTTGAGGATCAATGTCAATTTTATCGAAACCTAATTTTTCCATTTCGGCTTTTGCTCGCGCAATTTTGTTGCCTTCTTCTGCACTTTCTCCTGGAATTTTGACAAGGTCTCTTAAAAATTTGACCATATCTTCTCTGTAACCTTCTGCTGCTGCATTTACTGCATTAAAATCCATTCCTTTTACCTCCATAAAATTTTTTTATAATTGTCTGGATCAGTGTCCCCTTCGGTAGAAAACATTAAAACGTTTGACGTCTCATCCAGTTGCAATGCCTCACGTAATTCTTGATAGTCGGGATCTTGCATCACTGTAGCTACTAAGCCCATTGCTACTGCCCCAGATTCGCCTGATACAACTTGCGGATCCCCTTTTAATGGCGCGCCCAACATACGCATTCCTTTTTCAGAAACCCAATCTGGTGCTGAAACAAAGAAGGATGTATGATTTTTTAGAATATCAAAAGAAATCGTATTAGGTTCTCCACATGCTAGGCCAGCCATAATTGTCTGTAAATCACCATCGACAAAGCGAATTTCTCCGTCTTTTTTAATTGCTGATTGATATAAACAGTCAGCCGCCTGTGCCTCAACTACGACCATAATCGGTGGGTTTTCTGGAAAAGCATTAGCAAAATAACCAATCACCGCCCCAGCTAAACTGCCGACACCAGCTTGAACAAAAACATGACTAGGTCGTTCAGAGCCAAATTTTCTTAATTGTTGAGAGGCTTCTAACGCCATCGTTCCGTATCCTTGCATAATCCAAGTCGGAATTTTTTCATATCCGTCCCAAGCGGTGTCTTGAACCATGACACCGTTTTCAGTTTCTTCGGCCATTTTATTAGCCATTCGTACACATTCATCGTAATTAACTTCTTCAATTGTGACGGTTGCGCCTTCTTTTTCAATATTTTCTTTTCTCGTCTGTGTTGAACCCTTCGGCATGAGTACAACTGATTTTTGGCCTAATTTATTCGCAGCCCAAGCGACTCCTCGTCCATGGTTACCATCAGTTGCTGTAAAAAACGTAGCTTGTCCAAAAGCTGATCGTAATTGATCAGAAGTTAATTCATCATATGTTAGTTCCGAAACATCTTTCTTTAATTTTTCGGCAATATAGTTAGCCATGGCAAAAGAACCACCTAAGACTTTAAAAGCATTTAAACCAAAGCGATAAGATTCATCTTTAACAAAGAAATCATTTAACCCCAGATAAGCGGCCATATGATTCAATTCTGCTAATGGTGTTTCTGAATACTGTGGAAAACTTTTGTGAAAAGCCAAAGCTTTCTCAATTTTTTCTTTAGACATCAGAGGTAAGTACTTATCCTCCGTCTTCGGCATTTCATTTGCTGTCCATTTAATTTTTTCCAAAAATACTTCTCCTCCTTCTATTTTTAAGTTGCTTTACGAAAAACAAATTTTCCTTGATTTGCCAAGATGACTTGCCCAGCTTCAGCAACTTTTTGACCTCTTAAATAAACCATTCGAGCCTGTCCTTGTGTTTCAAATCCTTCATACGGCGTATAATCGACATTTTGTAACTGCGTTCTCGCAGCAATCACGCCGGTTGTTCTAGGATCCCAAACAACTAAATCGGCATCACTGCCTTCTTGCACCACACCTTTTTGTGGATACATCGAGAATTGTTTAGCAATATTTTCAGAAAGCAGAGCAACCATTTTTTCCAAGGTGATTCGGCCCTTCGCCACACCTTCCGTGTAAATTAATTCTGGTCTCGTTTCAACACCTGGCATCCCATTGGGAATTTTACTAAAATCATCTTTGCCAACTGTTTTTTGTCCGTGAAAATTAAAACTACAGTGATCTGTCGATATTGTATTGATTGCCCCCTCTTTAATCCCTTGCCACAAAGCCTGTTGATCCTCTCGTTTGCGTAGTGGCGGTGAGCAGACATATTTTGCTGCTTCAAAATTAGGCGCATCATACAAGTGATCATCTAGTAAAAGATATTGAGGGCAAGTTTCTACATAGACTGATTGTCCTCTTTGACGAGCCCGTTCCACCGCTTCTAACGATCGATTTGTGCTTAAATGCACAATATTAACCGGCAAATCAGCCATTTCCGCTATCATCAAATATCTTGCTACCGCTTCTGCTTCAACCGCCGCCGGTCTTGATAACGGATGATAGTGCGGGGTTAGCTTTCCTTGAGAAACATATGATTGGATTAATTCATCTACTAAATCACCATTTTCACAATGAACGCCTAACATTCCATTAACTTTTTTTATTTCCTTCATCGCTTCAAAAATTTCCGCATCTGTGGTCCGTAAGTTATCATAAGCCATATACATTTTGAAGGAAGTAATACCTGCAGCAACCATTTCCTGAATTTCAGCAGCTATCGTTGGTTTCCATTCAATCATGGACATATGGTAAGTATAATCACATGAACTCTTGCCTTCAGCCAATTGATTCCAAGTAGCTAAACAGTCTTTCAATGAGCCGCCTTTATTAGGTGTAGCCATATCAATAACCGTAGTCGTACCTTTGGCCACCGCCGCTTGGCTTCCAGTGGTAAAGTTATCCGCCGTACTTAACGAACCTTTGCCATTATTTAATTCCAGATGCGTATGCGCATCAATAAAGCCTGGTAATACATAACACCCCGTAACATCCTCAATCTGAGAATTTTCTACTGGTAAATTTGCCCCCATCTCTACAATTTGCTCGCCGTCAATTCGAATATCCAATTGACGACGATTATATGCAGATACGACGGTTCCACCTTTGAGCAGAATAGACATTTATTTATCCCCCAGTCGTAAATTTCCTTTTATGCTTGCATACAATAAGCATATTCTTCAATCATAGTTACCATTAATGCAATTAAATCTTCTGGTACATCTAATCCTTGATCTGTTAATTGAATCGTTGACACCGTTCCCCATAGACGCAGTAAACAAATTTTATCCACAGGATTTTGAACATAGAAACCTGAATTAGTACTGTCATAAAAATCAGATTCACTATTAAATAAGGTAAATTTGTCTTTGTAAGGGGCACTTGCATAAGGGCAAAATGTTTCACAGTTACCACATTCGTTACACATCCGATCAACATGGACAATTTGTGGTTTTCCTTCGACGTACACAACAATATTTGCTCGGTTTGGACAGACATCCATACAAGATTCACAAATTGTGGAGCATTCTAAGCAACGACTAGCTTGACTACAAGACATCTCGTCTGTCACAAGGATACCCCGTTTGTTTCTAACAAATGCGACATCACTATTTAAATTATCTTTTTCATAGTGATGATTGTGGACAAGACAAATATTATTGGCCGCTTTGGTTGCATCAGCGATTGCTTCAACAATTGTAGCTGGTCCTAAATTAGCGTCACCAATGACATAGACGCCTGGTATATTTGTTTCCAATGTTTCTTTATTTGAAACGACTTTCCCATAGTTGTCCGTGTGAATGCCTAATGCTTGGTAAAACTCTGTATCTACTTTTTCACCAACAGCGGCAATCACTGTATCAGCAGGAATATCAATCATTTCTCCTGTACCAATTGGACGACGGCGTCCAGAAGCATCTCGTTCACCTAGGACCATTTTTTCACAAGTTAATTGTTGATTTTCATGTTTAATTGGCGAAAGTAATTCTAAAAAGTCAACGCCATCTTCTAAGGCTAAATAAAGTTCTTCTTCATCTGCTGGCATATTGCGTTTATTCCGACGATAAACTACTGAGACTTTTTTAACACCAGGCAATGTTGTGGCTGCACGAGCACAGTCCATAGCTGTATTTCCGCCACCAACGACGACAATCTGTTCTCCGTAAGGATTAATCGTTGGATTTTCTCGATTTGCTTTTAAAAATTCTAACGAGTTCAATGCTCGACCAGATTCTAAACGAAGGACCCCATGTTTCCATGCACCAATGGCATAAATAACATTCGTATAGCCTTGGTTTTTCAATTCCGCCAATGATGGCGCCTCTTGTCCTGTACGGAATTCGGCTCCCATAAATTCCGCTAACTGAACGTCTTTTTGAACAGATTCCATAGAAATTCGAAATTCTGGTACAATCTGGCTACAAACGCCCCCAATTGTCTCGGATTTTTCAAACACAGTAACAGGCATGCCTTCACGTGCTAATAAATACCCAGCAGAAATCCCAGCAGGGCCTCCACCCACAACAGCTGTTTTAGGTGCATTTTCTTTTGGCTGTGGCTTTTCTAGTGTCGTCAATAATTCATCATAAGCATGTTCAGCTGCTTCTAACTTCACTTCCCGAATATGAATAGATTCTTCATAAAATTGACGTGTACATTTAGTCATACAAGGATGTGCACAAATGGTTCCAGTAATAAAAGGCAATGGATTTTTATCGACAATTACTTGCAAGGCCTTTAAATAATTACCTTCACTTACATAACGAAGGTAAGCAGGAATATCCTGATTGATTGGACAACCACCGTCACTTCTACAAGGAGCAATATAACAATCTGTTAACGGAACTGTTTTTCTTAGTTTGGTACTTTCTGGTAATTTAATTGATTTTTGGTAACGTGCTTGTGTTTTAGCTTTCTCAACAACTTGAGCTAATTTATCCAAGTTGACATGAACCATCTGAGGATATTCTGCTGCGCTTAATACATTAGCAACTTGATTCATTCGTTGATAGCCACCAGGTTTCAACAGCGTCGTTGCCATAGTGATTGGCCAAATCCCAGCATCGAATATTTCTTTACTATTGAAAATATCTGCACCGCCAGAATAAGAAATTTGTAGTTTCCCATCAAATGCTTCTGATAATTTTTGTGCCAATGAAATACTAAGAGGAAATAGCGAACGTCCTGACATGTACATTTCATCACCAGGTAATTCATTTGCTGCAATCGTTACCGGGAAAGTGTTCGTAATTTTAACTCCGAAGCTTAGATTTTTACTATTAGCTAATAATTGCAGACGTTGTAACATCGGTACTGCTTCTTCAAATTGTAAATCTTCTTTAAAATGGTGATCGTCAAAAACCATATAATCAAACCCTAGCTCATCCATCGTTTGACGCGCATATTCATAACCTAACATGGTTGGATTACATTTAATAAAAGAATGGAGCCCTTTTTCACTTAATAAATAGGCCGCAATTCGTTCAATTTCATCTGATGGACAGCCGTGTAAAGTCGACAGCGTAATAGAATGACAGACTTTAGGACTAATTGCTTCGATATATGAGTCATCTACTTTTTTTAAATAAGATAGATATTTTTTAGCAGCTGCTTGGCATTCCGCCCAAATCGGCGTTCCTTCTGCGTTCTGCATTTCGTTAATATAACGATCAATTTTTGGCGATTGAATCCCTGCCAAATCATAGCCAACACTCATATTAAAAATGAAACCATTCGGGTCACCTAGCTCGAACTCTTTACTAAGTAACTTCAAAACGAACCATGCTTTGACGTATTCATCATAAGCTTGGGGGACGCGCAATTCTGTGGACCACTCAACGTTGTAACATTCATCCGCTGCTGCGATACATGGTTTACTAACTGGTAAATCTTCTCCATCCAGTATCTGGACTGTCTTAACTTCAAAAAAACGAGAACCTGTTAAATAGGCCGCAATAATATTTTGTGCTAATTGTGTATGAGGACCTGCTGCTGGACCACAAGGGGTTTCCATTTTTTCTCCAAATAACGAAATCGTTTTTGTAGGATCCGCATGATAAAATTTACGAATGCCAAAAATTGTGCCATCTTGTTGATACTCACTAAAAATCCAATTTAATAAAGCCTCAATTGAGATGGGATGCATAATATCACTCATTAACGTCACTCCTTTTATTTATAATGAAAGCTATTGATTTACTCGTTTCCAGAAAGATTGTGCTTGCGTTTGCGCATCATGCCAAACTTTCTCTTCATCAATTCCTTGAACTTCACGATTACGCATCCGAATTTCTCCATTAATCACCGTGTCAGTGACCATCCCACCATTCATGCCGAATAAAATGTGCATGTTATAATTCTCTTTTGTCATTGGTGTCGGGCCATGATAATCAACAATAATGACGTCTGCTGCTGCATTAGGTTCTAAAACGCCTAGCTTTGTTTTAAAATAACGATTAGCCATTTGCGGATTATTATCAAACAGCATTGTGGGAATTTCTGCCCAAGCCGCATTTGGATCAGCTAAATGATGTTTGTGGATAACATTTCCTACCTTATAAGATTCCGTCACATCATTCGTATAACCATCTGTGCCAAGACCCATCAAAATACCATACTCATTAAACATACGCATCGCAGGTGGGCAGCCGACCGCATTCCCCATATTCGACTCTGGATTCGTGACCACCATTGTGTCTGTTTCTCTTAGTAATTCCATCTCATGAGGGCCAATATGGATGCAATGGCCTGCCATTGTCTGTTTTCCTAAAATTCCTAAATCAAATAATCGGTTCACAATCGGCTTCCCATATTTTTTCAAAGAATCATGAACATCGGCTAAATCCTCTGCAATATGAATATGATAACCAATCCCATCTGGCGTATTGGCTGCACATAATTCTAAAGAAGCATCTGATAAAGTAAATGCTGCATGCATACCCATCATCGCTTTTTGCATATCATCATTTCTTAAGGAACTGGCTTTAATAAAGGCGGCATTTTCTTGAACTGCTTCCCGCATTTTCTGCTCACCATCGCGATCAGAAACTTCATAACAAAGGCAGGTTCGAATCCCTAACTCGTCCGCTGCATTAGATAATTGGGTTAAACTCCCTGTAATTTCTCCGTAACTAGCATGATGATCAAAGACAGTTGTAACGCCGTTGCGAATACTATCTAAATAAGCAACCTTACCACTTTGATAAGTGTCTTCTAATGTCAAGGCACGATCAATTCGCCACCATTGATCTACCAAAATATCCATGAAATTTTTAGGATGATAATTCGTTAAACTTAACCCACGTGCAAAGGTACTATAAATATGATTGTGCATGTTAATAAAGCCTGGCATAATCACTCCACCTTTAGCATCAATAAATGTCGCTTCTGGATAAGCTTGTTTTAATTCTTCTGTCGTTCCGACTTGTTTCACAACTTGACCATCAATCGCCACACACCCATTTTCAAAAAAATGATTCTGCGCATCCCGAGTGATTAAACGCCCATTTCCAATTAATAACATGTATTCTCCTCCTATTTTCCAACATATTCCCCACATGTAGCAAACGCTTACAAATCAATCGCTCAATCATTCACGAATATAGCTTGTCTATCTTTTCTAATCTATATTTCTACGAAAAGTATTTGAAGCGCTTGCATTTTTTTACTAACGAACTCATTAACTTGATTAAAGTATATCACCTTACCTTAAAAAAAACAATGCTACCTAAAAAATATTTTTTAGAATTTTGACAGCCGTTATCTTGTATTATTATTTTTATCATGCTATCATTATTTTTCAGAACAGGTAGTACGCGACATTAAAGGATTTAGCCCTGCCTATTCCATTTAAAAATATTATGTTAAATTTGACACAATCTTATAAAAACTGTTTGTGCCAGGCACATTAGAAAGGAGCTTATTTATGTTATCCGACGAAAAACTTACTTTTTTAACACAAATTGCTAAAGGTTTAGCTGGTCAATTTGGGGAAAACTGCGAAGTCGTTATCCACCAAATCAATGAAGACAATATTAACAATTCTATTGTTTCCATTGAAAATGGTCATGTCTCTTCTCGTCATCTGGGCGATGGACCTTCTCAAGTAGTCTTAGAAGCCTTAAAAAAAGATCCCAGTGAGTTGAATGATCATATTAACTATCTAACCCGTACCCATGATGGTCGTATTTTAAAATCTAGTACAATGTATTTTAAAGATGAGAATGGTCAACTCGATGGTATTTTTGCTATTAACTACGACATCACTACATTGATTGCTGCAGAGTCAAACTTAAAATCTTTGATTTCCACTGCAGAACCTGAAGAAGATAAAGACCCTGATTACATTCCTCAGGATGTTAATGAGTTGTTAGACGATTTAATTCACGAATCAGTCAAATTAGTTGGCAAGCCGGTCCCATTAATGACGAAGGACGATAAAATCAAGTGTATTCAATTTTTAAATAATAAAGGCGCCTTCTTAGTCACTAAATCTGGGGACAAAGTTTCTAACTTCTTCAATATTTCTAAATATACGCTATACAGTTATATTGATGCGAAATAAAAATGGAAATCGATGGAGGTCGGGACAGAAGTGTTTAACTCCAAGAACCACGTAGGTACTGTTCAACATCTATTTACTTTGCAAATAGTGTTTCTCAGCAATAAGATGGAATTTCCGAAAATTGTCATAAAACACAACGAGGTACGAGTTGATGTTGCATGATACCTACCCGGTGTTCTTTAATTTTTGGAGACCAAGTAGGTATTGTTCATCATCGAATCACTACGTTCTTCGTGATTCTCAACAATTTCGGCTTATTTCCGAAGGACCTTCACCAAGTAGGTACGATGATTTCATCTGTTCATTCTTCACAGTGAAACATCGCAACTCTTAGAGCTGTAGCTCTTTTGAAGGCTGTACTGTGACGAGACGCATGTCGAGAAAACACCTTAGAAGTTGTTGAGATCGAAGCAACGCGGAGTGTTGCTTCTGTTCCCGCCGTTTATCAGTTTTTTTAAGCCTGGGACAAAAATCCAAAGTGATTTTTGTCCCAGGCCCTATTCTTTTTTCCTTCACTATTCTACTTTTTCTAAAAGACTTTTTAAATAATAGTAAGAAAAAGTAAAAGGAATTAATTTTTTATTTTAGTTATGGTATGATAGATTGAGTTTAATTTAAAATAACGAAAAATTAAAGATATAGAAATTGGGGGACAACAAATGGGGATTCGAAGTCATTTAGCAATTGCTGCAGGAAAAACTTCGCAATGGGTTTTACAAACATTTTTTAAAGGCGGCAGTAGCTACCCAGGGAAATTAGCCCTAAAAATCGATCCTAAAATTTTAGATACATTGGCAAAAGACTATGAAATTGTCGTAGTCACTGGAACGAACGGTAAAACATTGACAACTGCTTTAACTGTTAACATTTTACGCCAAGAATTTGATGAGGTATTAACAAATCCAACTGGTGCTAACATGGAGCAAGGAATTGTCTCTACTTTTTTAAATGCCAAGGCGAAAAAAGGACAAAAGAAATTTGCGGTGTTAGAAATTGATGAAGCAAGTTTAAGCCGTGTCACTAAATATATTCAACCAAAATTATTTGTTTTTACGAATATTTTCCGCGACCAAATGGATCGCTATGGTGAAATTTATACGACCTATCGCTTAATTATGGAAGGCGCCGCCGCTGCTCCTGAAGCAACTATTTTGTGCAATGGTGATTCGCCAATTTTTAATTCAAAAGAAACTGTAAATCCTCGCAAATACTATGGATTTAATCATTTACCACCGAAAGAGCAATTGGCTCATTACAATACAGATGGGGTTTTATGTCCAAAATGTAATCATATTCTTCATTATAAAATGATTACGTATGCTAATTTAGGTGATTACTATTGCCCAAATTGTGGCTTCAAACGCCCTGAATTGGATGTGCAGTTAACGGAAATGGTCCGGATGGATAATACATCTGCTGATTTTGTGATTGATGGCGAAGAATACGGCATTGCTGTTGGTGGGATGTATAATGTTTATAATGCGCTAGCGGCCACAGCGGTAGCAGAATATTATCAGGTGGCACCAGATAAAATCCGAGCAGGCTTAGCTTATGATGAAAAAGTTTTTGGGCGTCAAGAAACCATTAAAGTTGGCGATAAAGAATGTACGTTAGTTTTAGTAAAAAATCCCGTTGGTTTAAATCAGGTCATTGATATGATGGGCTTAGCCCCTTACTCTTTCTCGCTGGTTTCATTATTAAATGCTAATTATGCAGATGGAATTGATGTCAGTTGGATTTGGGATGGTAATCATGAAGCCTTTGCTGATATGGACATTCCAAAAGTAATTGCTGGCGGTGATCGCCATGAAGATATGGCCTTGCGTTTAAAAGTTGCGGGTATTCCTGAAGAAAAATTACTAGAAATTGCTGATTTAGAGCAAGTAATTTCAGAAATTAAAACGTTGCCGACAGATCATGTCTATATTTTGGCAACCTATACTGCTGTTTTGCAATTAAGAAAATCATTAACAGCCCAAGGGTATATTCAAGGGGGAATGAATGGTGTCTAAAGAATTAGTCGTTTGTCATTTATATGGCAACTTATTAAATACTTACGGAGATAACGGAAATTTATTGATGCTTAAATATTTAACCGAAAAAATGGGCGTTACCTTCCGATCAGAAATTATCAGTATCTACGAACCGTTTGATCCCGAAAAATATGATTTAGTCTTTGTTGGTGGCGGTCAAGACTTCGAGCAACTGATCATCTCAGAAGACATTCAGAATAAAAAAGAAGCTTTGACTTCTTATATTGAAAATGACGGCGTCTTGTTAGCTATCTGTGGTGGTTATCAACTTCTAGGACATTACTATGTCGGCGCACAAGGCGAAAAAATTAAAGGAATCGGTGCATTAGATCATTACACTTTGAGCCAAGACAACAATCGTTTCATTGGTGATATCGAAATTTATAATGAAGAATTCGATGAAACGTATTATGGTTTTGAGAATCATAATGGCATGACTTTTTTAGGCGAAGGTGAACGACCTTTAGGAACAGTCAAACAAGGCAAAGGCAATAACGGTCAAGATAATGGCGAAGGCGTTGTCTATAAAAATGTGTTTGGCTCCTACTTCCACGGTCCAATCTTAGCACGCAACAAAAATCTAGGGATTCGGTTAATTCGGACCGCTTTAGAGAAAAAATATGGTGAACCGATCGCTATTCCTGAAACGCTTTATAAATAAAAGAAGAATCTAGTTCCTACATATAGGACTAGATTCTTTTTCATTTCTCCGACAACTATTTACATCTTTACAAAATATAGTAAGATAAAGAGGTGCATTTAAAATCGAGAATTTCTCGGACTGGTTCGGAAACTTCCCAGAATAAAAAACTAAGTATCTCTCAATACTAACTCAAGTCATAGCTTTTTTAACAAGAGTTATCATTTGTAGTTAACGAAAAAGGAGGATTGGAAAAAATGCAAAAAGTAATTATTGATTGTGATCCCGGAATTGATGACACGCTTGCTCTCTTGTATGCACTTGCTTCACCAGAGCTAGATGTCCAAGCGATTACCGTTGTTTGTGGAAATGTCCCTGTGGAGATTGGCGTGGAAAATGTTTTTAAATGTTTGGAAAAAGTTAATCGCTTAGATATTCCTGTCTACCAAGGGGCTGCTAGCCCTTTAAAACGGCCATTTGTTAGTGCACAAGATACACATGGCATGGATGGTTTAGGTGAAACATATTTCCCCAGAACTAGCAAAATCCAAGCACAAGCGCTTTCCGCTGCTGACTATTTAGCACAAACCTTTCAACAAGCTACCGATTGCTCAATCATTGCCCTTGGTCCTTTAACAAATATTGCTTTGGCTTTAAAAAAAGAACCTCTTCTGGGGCGAAATCTTCAACGTTTTGTCTCAATGGGTGGTACCTTTAAAAGCCACGGCAATTGCTCTCCTGTTGCAGAATTTAATTATTGGTGTGATCCTGATGCAGCAGCTTGGGTTTTTGAGAAATTAGGTGCAAAAATCGAAATGGTCGGCTTAGATGTCACACGAGAAATTGTTTTTACACCAACAATTCTCAATTATTGTCAACGACTCAACCCCAAAATGGGGAATTACCTCGCTGAGATTACTCAATTTTATTTTGATTTTCATTGGAAATATGAACGTATTTTAGGGTGTGTTATCAACGATCCCTTAGCGGTTGCTTATTTTATTGATCCTGCGCTCTGCCAAGGCTTTTCCAGTTACGGACAAATTGTTCCTGACGGCATTGCTATGGGGCAATCAATGATCGATCAGTATCATTTCCAGCAGCAACCAGCTAATTGTCATGTCTTGACTACGGTTGATAGTCAACAGTTTTTCGTGAAGTTTCTATCCATTCTTTTAAATGTACAAATAGATGAGATCGAAAGAGATTTCAAAAATTTAAGGATGGGACAACCATGAAAAAAATAACACCACGAATCATTACAATTATCGCTTTTAGTGTTGCTTTAAATTACCTTGGCAGTACCATTGCGTTACTCCTTCGTTTACCAATTTATCTTGATAGTGCGGGAACTATTTTTACAGGTGCGTTATTAGGCCCACTCTTTGGCGCACTGACAGGTATTTTAACAAGTCTACTAACTGGATTGACAACGGATATCTTTTCTCTGTATTATTCACCTGTCCAACTCTGCACAGGAATTTTAGCAGGTTTGCTCCTTCATCAGCAGTTAAAAGTAACCAAATTACCATTTAAAACGTTGTGGTTAACGATACCAGGAACAGTGATTTCTTCCTTAATCACAGTTTGTTTATTTGGTGGAATTACTTCTGCTGGCTCCAGCATAATTGTCCAATTTTTATATGGTTTAGGCTTAAATCAGTTAGCAAGCGTCCTGTTGGTTCAATTGATAACAGATTACGGGGATCGTCTGCTATCAGTCATCATCGTCACAGCTGTTATCGCTGCCTTACCTAAACGTTCCTTTATAACAAAATAAACTGTTTTAATGCCAAAAAATGAGGAAATCATCTGTTGATGATCTCCTCATTTTTTTAGCGACTGCCAGGTTCTGAAGCTATAATCGTTAAATCACCTTCAAAACGCCAGCTCGGAATATCTGTTGGAAAGATAAAGCTATCGCCTTTTTTCAAATCAAAAGTAGCCACATCTGCTTTTGTAGCATCTTCTGTAATCAATCGACCCACACCTTCAATAACTGTTGCTAATGTATAAGGTGCTTGTTTTTTGACTTTTAGAATCCCACTGACACGCCACTCATAGACATTAAAGAAATCTGTTTTTACATAAGTAACAATGCTTGATTGTCCTTGATTTTCTTGTTGAATAGAGAGGTCAGGATCCTTCGCCGGAACGGTTGTCACATCAATGGATTGTTGAATATGCAATTCCCGGGTCTTTCCTTGATCATCTGTTCGATCATAATCATAAACCCGATACGTAGTATCACTGCTTTGTTGCGTTTCTAAAATTAAAATACCCGAGCCGATGGCATGAATAGTGCCGCTTGGTACATAATAAAAATCGCCTTTTTTCACTGGTACTTTTCTTAAAAGATCGTCCCAACGACCTTCTTCAATCATTTCTGCAAGTTCTTCTTTTGTTTTCGCGTGATGTCCATAAATGATTTCAGCGCCAGGTTCTGCATCAATAATGTACCAACATTCAGTTTTGCCTAGCTCGCCTTCATGTTTTTGGCCATATGCATCATCAGGATGAACTTGCACGGATAAATCATCTTCAGCATCTAAAATTTTCGTTAATAATGGAAAGACAGCGCCACCTGCATGGCCGAATAACTCTTGATGGTCTGCCCACAATTCATCTAATTTTTTTCCTTTAAATTCGCCATTTAAAACAGTACTAACGCCATGTGGATGTGCACTGATTGCCCAATCTTCACCAATTTTATCGCTCGGTAAATCGAAACCAAATAGCGTGTGTAGACGATTGCCGCCCCAAATTTTTTCTTGAAAAACAGGTTGTAAAAATAATGGTTCTTGCATTGACTGTGACCTCCCAAATTGAATTCGCTCTCATTATATCACTAAAAACTAGTCATTTCATCTGAAACTGATGATTTCTCTTTTAAATAGGTTGCCAACAACTGATCTCTTTCTTCGATATAAGTGTTCCGGTGGTCCTCTGGATGGACTCGATTAGATAAAAAGATAAACGCTGATTGTTGTTGCACATCAATTAGCAAAAAAGTGCCTGTATAGCCTGTATGGAATAATAATGGCCGTTGCGTAGCTACATCATATTTAAAATCCCAGCCTAGAGAACGTGGTTTATCTGCAGCTGGCACTTGGTTAACTAGTAACAAATCAATTGTCTCTTTTTTCAAGAATTGGTGATTGTGATAACTGCCTCGATTTAAATACATTCGAACAAATTTTGTTAAATCATAGACATTGCTAAACAAGCCAGCATTCCCTGCATGTTCCCGTAAAACGAATGCCTTAGGATCATGGGTTGCACCTCGAATCAACCCTCTTTGTTCATGTAATTCTGTTGGCACACAGTTTAAAGGATTCTTTGGTAGAAACGTACTTTCGTTCATCCCTAAAGGAAGCAATACTCGCTCAGATAAAATTTCTATCATTGATTGTTGGAACATTTCTTCTAACATAAAGCCTAATAAAATAGTCCCTGCATCTGTATAGACGACTTTTTTACCTATTGCTTTGCCTGCGTGAAATGAATGATTGTAGGCGTCTTTTAATTCTTGGGCATTCAGCTGATCACGATTAGGAATATAGCCTTGTAAATCTGCCGTATGTGTCAACAAATGCCGGATTGTAATATTAGAATCTTGAAAAGAGGGATAATAAGTTTGTAATGATTGATCTAGAATAATTTTTCCTTCTTCCACTAATTGCAAAATAACGGTGGTGGTGCCGACTACTTTGGTTAAAGAAGCCACATCAAACAGCATGGCCGAGGTTAATTGTTCTTTGGTGGGTTTTACTTGTGCCAGTCCCCAACAATTGCTCTCCTCTTTTTCACCTTCAATGAAACAAAAACTAGCCCCCGAAAAAACACCTTTTTTCATCATTTTTTGAATTTTCCACTTTGTTTTTTCGTACATTTTTTCACCTTCTATTTTTAATATTAAAGGAAAAGTCTAGAATAAGTTCCGAACAAAAGTAGCGTTAAACTTTTATTCCGACTTTATTCCAGACTTGCTAAAACAAGCTTATTTTGTCTGTCTAAGCGTTTATTTTAAGACAAACCACCATTCCAAGCCAATTGGATCAAACACAGTGACAATTGCTTTTTTCTGGTCAATAAAGAACTCTTGATTTTTTGCCGTTAATTGTTGCTCTATTGCTAAAATATGGTCTTGATCAGAGAGCTTAATGGTAAAGAAATCTAAACCTAAGTGTGGATCAGGTAATTGATCCACTTCACTTGTTTCAGGTTTTTGGAATCCAATAGTTGCTTTGCCATCTTCTAAAACAAATTGATCTTTTTCATTGCGTTTTAAACCCAGAACTTCCTCATAGTATGCTTTTATTTCTTTTTGATTGTTTGTTTTTAATTGCACATGCGCTAAATATGAGCCAGCGGCTAACCCTTGATGTGGCTCTAAGTCCTCACTGATAAGATCTTTAAGCACAATTGGTTGCTTTTCAGAAGTCGAATTTGCTGTTGCTTCATCGTGAAAAATCTCAAATTGATTGCCTTCAAGATCAGTAATGAACATGCTTTGTCGTGTGCCAATTTGGAAACTTTCATCAATTGGGTAGTCTTGCTCAAGCACTCGTTGAGCAATTTGTAAAAATTCTTTTTCCGTAGGAACTTTAATTGAAAAATAAGCCATTTGCTTTTCTTCATTATGAAAATCTTCGGCTTTTCTAGTTTCTTCTAAAATTAATAATTGCGTTCCTGCTTCACGTGTACCCCAGATAGACAGGTTATTTTCTTCTGACTTTAAAACAAAACCCATTACTTTTTTATAAAAGTCGACCATTTCGCCAACTTTTTTCGCACGAATGGCAATTGTTTTTAATGTCGCAGCTTTTTCTAATTGAAATTCAGTCATTTTTTCTGTTACCTCCATTTTCTTCTCTCCCATTTTATACATCTCTTGCTATTTCATCAAGTAATATCCTGTTTTTCTCAAAAGAAAATAGAAATTTTTCAATTTCGCTAACTTTTTGTCAAAAAAATAAGGCTTTAGGAACCAGTCTTTACGACTATGGTTCCTGAAGCCTCATCATGAATTACTATTTTTTTGCTACGCCTTTTAGGCTACTTCTTCTGAAAACTGACTGTTATATAAGTCAGCATAAAAACCGTTTTTCGCCATTAATTCATCGTGGGTTCCTGTTTCTACAATTGAACCTTCTGCCATAACGATAATCGTATCGGCATCACGGATAGTCGACAAGCGATGAGCGACTACAAAGCTGGTCCGATTTTCCAATAAACGATTCATTGCTGCTTGAATCAGTATTTCTGTTCGAGTGTCCACACTTGAGGTGGCTTCATCCAAAATTAAAACGTCTGGATTTGCTAAGAATGCTCGAGCAATTGTAATTAATTGTCGTTGACCTTGAGAAATATTGCTGGCTTCTTCATTTAGAATCGTTTGATAGCCTTCTGGTAATTTTCTGACAAAATCATCCACATGGGCTGCTTTCGCCGCACGGATCACTTCTTCTTCGCTCGCTTGGTCATTACCATAATGAATATTGTCATAGATACTTCCAGTGAACAACCAAGTATCTTGAAGAACCATTGAAAAGTGTGCTCGCAACTCTTCGCGAGATAAATCGCGCGTATCTACGCCATCATATTTGATGCTGCCGCTACTAATATCATAGAAGCGTTCCAATAAGTTAATTAGGGTTGTTTTCCCAGCACCTGTTGGGCCCACGATTGCGACCATTTCCCCAGGTTTAACATTTAAATTGAAATCTTTCATTAATAATTTCTCTGGTGAATAGCCAAAAGCAACATGTTCAAAAGAAACACGATAAGGACTATCTGTTTCCACTGGTATGCCAGAAGGTTCATCCACCATTTCTTCTTCATCTAATACTTCAAAGACACGTTCTGCCGAAGCCACCGTAGCTTGGATTGTATTCATTAAATTAGCGATTTGAGTAATCGGTTGTGAAAATTGATTGGTATATTGAAGAAATGCTTGGACATCCCCTAAATCCATCATACCATTCGCTACTTTTACGCCACCAAGGACTGCAACAAACACGTAGCCTAGATTTTTGATAAAGTTCATTAAAGGCATAATGATCGCTGAAATAAATTGTGCTTTGCGACCAGCATGATATAATTTTTCATTTTCTTTTTCAAATACTTCTTGATCACTTTCTTCGTGGTTGAAACTTTTTACTACTACGTGACCACCGTAGGTTTCTTCGACTTGGTTATTCAATAATCCTAAGCTTTTTTGTTGAGCCGCAAAATGTTTTTGCGAGCGAGGCGCCACAACCATCACAACAATTAAACTTAATGGCACTGTTGCTAAGGCAATTAGTGTTAACTGCCAGCTAATGGTCAGCATCATCCAAAGTACACCCACAAATGTCACGATACTGGTAATTAATTGGGTTAAGTTTTGTTGTAAAGTACTCGCAATATTATCCATGTCGTTAATTGCCCGCGACATAATGTCCCCATTACTATGAGTATCATAATAGGAAATTGGAACTTTGTTCATTTTCGCTTCTAATTCTTGACGTAATTCATAAACTGTTCGCTGTGAAACACGTGTCATAATTACTTGCTGCAAGAAATTAAAGACAGCAGAAATAAGGTACATGGCAATAACAATTAATAAAATTTGACCGATTTTGTCAAAATCAATTGGAAAAGATGTTATTTTTAAGCCTTGTTTCATTTCAGCAGCGCCTTTCATGACGCCTTTAAAAATTTCAGTTGTCGCCTGTCCTAATACTTTTGGTGTTTGAATTTGGAAAACGACGGCTGCGATTGCTAATACTAAGACAGCAATAATTGACAGCATTCGTTTAGACATGTATCGAAATAAACGTTTCACTGTTTTCCAGAAATTTTTTGGTTTTGGCCCTTTTGCGCCAATGTTGCGTCCTGGTCCACCGCCCATTGGTCCGCCTTTTGGTCGACTACTCATGCAAGGTCCTCCTCTCTCAATTGAGAATGTACAATTTCTTGATACGTTTGGTTATTCGCTAATAACTCTTCATGCGTTCCTTTACCAACTAATTTTCCTTCGTCTAATACTAAAATTGTCGATGCTTCCATAACCGTACTTACACGTTGGGCCACTAAAACGACAATTGCATCCGTCATCTGCTCTTTTAAGGCTTTTCTTAAATTAGCATCTGTTTTGAAATCCAATGCAGAAAAGGAATCATCAAAAACATAGACATCTGCTGGTTTTACTAAAGCACGAGCAATAGCCAACCGCTGGCGTTGTCCGCCAGAAAAATTACCGCCGCCTTGTTCGACATGACTATCCAAACCTTCTGCCAATTCTGAAACAAACGCCTTCGCCTGCGCGATTTCTAAGGCTTGCCAAATTTCTTCATCGGTCGCATTTGGGGCGCCGTATTGCATATTTTCACGAATCGTTCCTGTAAATAAAACAGCCTTTTGCGGTACAAAGCCAATCATTTCTCGTAAATTATGCTGTGACGTATCTTTAATGTTTTTACCATTTAGCAAAATCTTGCCAGATTCAACATCATAAAAACGTGGTAAAAGATTAACTAGCGTTGTTTTCCCAGAACCTGTCCCACCAATAATTGCGACCGTCTCCCCAGATTTTGCTGAAAAATCTATATCTTCCAGTGCTAAGTTTTCAGCATGCTGGTAACGATAATTAACATGTTCAAACGCCAATGTTGCTTTGTCGCCTTTTAGAGAGAGTAGTTCTGGATTGGGTACATCTTTGATTTCTGAATCAGTATTTAGCACCTCATTAATCCGATCAGCAGAAGCTTGCGCCCGCGGTACCATGACAAAAATCATGGATAGCATCATGAAACTCATCAGAATTTGCATGGCATAAGTCATAAAGGCGATTAAGTTCCCTACTTCTAGTTGCATTTCCGCAATATAATGACCGCCAAACCAAGTGATTGCAATATTGGTACCACTCATAATGAGTGTCATTAAAGGAATCATCAAAGCGACAATCGTATTCACTTTAATCGCCGTTTGTGTATAATCCTTATTGGCTTCATCAAAACGTTGTTCTTCATAGTTTGCTTTGCCAAAGGCCCGAATCACACGAACTCCTGTCAGTCCTTCACGAAAAACTAAATTTAAACGGTCGGTTTTCTTTTGCATGCTCTTAAATAACGGAACCGCTAAAAACATGATACCTCCCACTAAAACAGCCATAATTGGTAAAACATATAGAAAAATTTTCGTTAATTGTGGGTCCTTGTTATACGCCATAAAACTTGCACCAATTAACGTTAAAGGTGCGTTAATCATTAAACGTAAAAACATTTGCATAACCATTTGAATCTGATTGACATCATTGGTTGTTCGTGTAATTAGCGAAGCTGTCCCAAATTTGTCAAATTCATTATTAGAAAAATTTTCAACTTTTCGATAAATATCAGTCCGTAATTTTTTACCTAAACTTTGTGATTCTTTGGTGGCAAAAAAGGTATTTCCAATAGAAGCGACAATGCTAATCAAAGAAAAGCCTAACATGACAACTCCTGTACTCCAAATATAGTTAATATCTCCTTTAGCAACACCGTCATTAATGATATTAGATGTTAATGTGGGCAGATATAAATCTGCGATAATTTGCACGATCATAAATAAAACCGCTGCAAAGACCGACCATAATGACATCCGTTTGACTAGTTTAATCAACTAACTTCTCCTCCTTTTTGCTACTTATAAGCGCCATTTTTCAACCAATTTAATTTCATTTTTAATTGTTTGACTGCTTCAGTTGAATCATAGGCGGTATTTTCTCTTTGTTGACGATACCCATCAACAATTGTTGAGAAAACGGCATGCATCGCCGTCTGCATGAACCATGTGAATTCTTTTGGCGTTTCAATGGTTAATTTCGAACGATCAATTATTTGATAAAGATGTTCTGCATAGGCAGCATGGCCTTTTCTTCCTCTATGCTTATGACAGTGCTGTTTCCTATTTTTTTCCTCTTCCCCAGTCGCTAAATTATCCGTCACCCGACGTGAAGCACGATAGTCCATGTTGACAAATAAATTCCGATAGAAAGAAGCATTCTCTCCAGTTAGCACTTCGACAATCATTTTGGAGAAATAGACATCCATGGCTTCGATTAAATCGCCATCTTCCGCAATAATTTGTTTCTCTAAATCTCGTTCACTATTTTTTCTTAATGTCGCAAAGTAATAAAAATACAAATCTTCTTTGTTCTCAAAATATTGATAAAAGCTACCGCGCGGAATTTCCGCTAATTTAACAATATTTGCAATTGACGCTTCTTGTAAAGAATGGCGCGAAAATTCAATTTGCGCAGCATCTAATAAGCGTTGTTGCTTTTCTTCTGGCAAATGAAAAAACGTATTCGTAGGCATATTTGTGTTCCTCCCTTTTATGACACATTGTCATATGACATCATGTCATTATAGCACTCTCTATTCAGAATGCAAGTTTTTTACAAAAAAATCAAGCACCTAGCAAGACAAAATTGATGTTAGATTCTGTCTCACCAGTTGCTTGATTAATAATAGTGTTTGATGCATTCTTGTAACAAGTCAGCGACCTCTTTTATAGGTCCATTGGCATCTATTCGTTGATAATTAGGATATTGTTCCAATTGGTTTTTGATAAGAATTTCTTGATCATAAAGGTTTAAACGTTCTTCAATAATTTTAGGATCAGATTCTCGTTGTTTTAAACGTTGATAAATATTTTCTTTTGAAACGTCAAAAAAAACTGGAATGACGGACTCGCCGAAACGCTCAAAGACCGCTTGAAAGCCTGGAAAAGTTAACGCATTATAGGCTGGATGCTCTTTCGTTGTTTCAACGATGGCAGCTACACCGACACCGTAATAGTTTCCATGGTAAAAATCATACTCCACTAACTGATTGGTTTCAATCAAGGTTTGAAAACTTGCTTTTGTTTCAAAATAGTAATCCACACCATCCACTTCATCCAATCGTTTTTTCCTCGTAGTATGCGAGATAACTTTATAGTTTTTCGGAAAAACCTTACTTGTAATTGCGGTCTTGCCAGAACCACTAGGACCCATAATAACAAAAAATGGATGTTGTAATTGCTTAATCATTAGAAACGCTCCTCTCAGTTGTTTCTATTATAACGTATTGTGCACTATTTTGAAAAATTGACAAAAAAGAGCTTGGGCCAAAAATCACTTTGGATTTTTGGCCCAAGCTTAAAAATTAATAAACGGCGGGAACAGAAGCAACAACCTACTACGCTTATCTTGTTTTGTTTAATTACAATAACTAGTCTAAGTTTTGTCCATTAGTTTCAATAACTTGTTTGTACCAATTAAACGATTTTTTTTCATAACGGTTTTTAGTACCATTTCCTTCATCGTCTAAATCAACGTAAATAAACCCATACCGTTTACTCATTTCACCTGTGGAAGCACTGACTAAATCAATACAGCCCCACGGCGTATAGCCCATTAAATCGACGCCGTCTGCAACTGCTTCTGCCATTGCTTCAATATGACGACGTAAATAATCAATCCGATAGTCGTCTGCCACATAGAAATTTTCGTCTACTTTATCAATTGCACCTAAGCCGTTTTCCACAATAAATAAAGGTTTTTGATAACGATTATATAATTCATTTAGGGCAATTCGTAAGCCTTCGGGATCAATTTGCCAACCCCATTCACTTGCTTCTAAGAAGGGATTTTTAACGCCGCCTAAAAGATTCCCATTTGCTGTATCGTTGGTAGTACCAGTAACATCGACAGCAGTCGACATATAATAACTAAAGCCAATGTAATCCACTGGGTATTCTTTTAATAATTCTAAATCTCCTTCTTCAATAACTAAGTCTTTCACAGCATATTTTTGATACATGCGTTCTGCGTATGCTGGATATTCACCACGAACTTGAACATCTGTACAATAATAATTAAACTCTTGGTTTTCAATCATTGTAGCAACTTGATTGACTGGATTCGAATCAATGCCATACGTTGTGGCATAAATAATCATACATCCAATTTGTAATTCTGGATTTAATTCATGGCCAATTTTTACAGCTTTACTACTTGCAACAAATTGATTATGCCAGGCTTGGAAAATGTTTTGATAATCATTGGCTCCATTGCTTTTCACCAATCCTTGACTAAGTGCTGGGAAATGGAACGCTGAATTAATTTCATTGAATGTCATCCAATAGTTAACTTTTTGGTGGTAACGTGTTAAAACAGTTTCCGCAAAACGTTCATAAAAGTCAACTAATTGACGATTTTTCCACCCGCCGTATTCTTTCGCTAAATGCAGTGGCATTTCATAATGAGAAATCGTAATTACTGGTTCAATGTTATAGCTTAAACATTCATCGATAACCGCATCATAAAATTTCAAGCCGGCTTCATTCGGTTGTGTTTCATCTCCTTGTGGAAAAATACGCGACCACGCAATTGAAAATCGATAACATTTGAAGCCCATTTTAGCAAACAACGCAATGTCCTCTTTAAAGCGATCATAGTGATCAATTCCTGTATGATTAGGGTAGCGATATTTCGTTTCGTCAATCGTCCAATCAAACGCTTCATCTCCTAAAATAGCGAAACGTTGTTTTCCTCCAGGCATCGCATCTGCCACAGATAACCCTTTACCATCGGCTAAGTAAGCCCCTTCTAATTGATTGGCTGCGGTTGCACCGCCCCATAAAAATCCTTTTGGAAATTTTGTCGTTGTTGTCATACTTGTTCCTCCTCCAATTGTCTTTTATTTAATAATGGCTAAAAAGTCTTCACCATGTAACACGTCTGTTTGGTTCATATCCAAAACATCTAAATAATCATTCGTATTCGTTACCACAATCGGTGTAACTACTGGATAACCAGCTTCTTTAATGGCAGCAATATCAAAAGTAACCAGCAAATCTCCTTTTTTAACAGAATCACCTTGTTTCACTGATAATTCAAAGCCTTTACCATCTAATTCGACCGTATCCATGCCAATATGCATTAATAATTCAACGCCCTCTGTTGTCGTCAAGCCAACAGCATGTCCTGTCGGAAATAATGTGGTGATTTCACCATCTGCGGGTGCATACAGTTTGCCTTCAGTCGGCTCAATTGCAACACCTTTTCCTAAAGCACCTGACGCAAAAACAGGGTCTTGTACTTTTTCTAGCGGTAAAATTTCACCTTGAAGTGGACTTGCTAAAATAATTTTGTCTTCTTGATTCGTTTTTACAGGTGCCACCACCTTATCAGTTGCTGTTTTTTCAGTTTCTGTTTCTGGATTAGGTTGATCTTCAAAACGTAAGACAAACGTTAAGACAAACGCAATGATAAAGGCAATTCCAGCACCAATTGCACCAGTAATCATCGGTGCAGTATCTTTTGTCTCTGCAGGAATAAACCCAGGTAAGCTCAACATACTAACCAAACCAAACGTAAAGTTTTTCACGTGATTCATAGCTACAAATGCACCACCGATACCGCCACCAATACAAGCTGCAATAAATGGTTTTTTCAATGGTAAAGTCACGCCATATACAGTTGGTTCAGTAATTCCAAAAATAGTTGTAATGCTTGAAGACAAAGCCAAACCTTTTAGTTTCACATTTTTTGTTAGGAAAAAGACAGCTAAAGCAGCCCCGCCTTGTGCAATAACGGCTGGTAATAACATTGGTACCATCGTATCGCCACCTTGTGTTAAGTTTAACATCATAATTGGTACAAAGCCCCAATGCATACCAAACATTACCAAGACTTGCCACAACGAACCCATTAATAACCCTGCGATAATTGGACTAAAAGCGTAAATTGCGTTGTATCCTTGTCCCAACCAATCGCCGATGACCGTCCCGATAGGACCAATAGCTAAGAAGGTAACAGGTGCCATAATAAGGAAAACAGCTAACGGAACGCAGATAATTTGTAGAAAACTCGGAATTACTTTTTTGAAGAAACGTTCTACATAACTTTGTGCAAAAACAGCCAAAATAATTGGTAAAACCGAAGAAGTATAGCCACTTGGCCCAATAATCACTGGAAGACCAGCAAAGCTAATTGTTTTGCCTGCTAAAGCAGTAATGCTGGGATGAACTAAGGCCATCGCCAAAGCAACCGCTAAAAAGGGATTAGTATTGAATTTTTTAGCAGCCGTAAACGCTAACATAATTGGTAAGAAAGTAAATAAACCATCTGCAATCGAAAAGAGAACAAGATATACGCCTGAAGTGTCAGCTAACCAGCCCATAGTTACAGCCAATGTTAAGAAGCCTTTTAGAACCCCAGCGCCGGCCATTGCACCTAAAAACGGTGTAAAAATAGAAGAAATAATATCAATTAAACGGTTAAAGATATTTCCGCCACTTTCTTTTTCTCTATTATCAGAATCATTACCTAGTCCACTGTTGGCCATCAAATCCTTATAGACATCACTAACGTGACTGCCAATAACCACTTGATATTGTCCTGCACTTTGAACTACCTGAATAACATCTGGGTCAGCATTCAATGCAGCAGTATCTGCTTTATTTTCATCTTTTAATTTAAAACGTAAGCGTGTAGCACAGTGAACAACACTATTAACGTTGCCTTCGCCCCCAACAGCTTTTAACACACGTGCTGCAATTTCTTGATTTTTACTCATCTCTAGATCCTCATTTCCATTAATTTTTAATATCAAAAAAACCTACATTGAAAAAGAGCCAGATCCTTCTCTTCACAGCTGCGCAGTCTGCGAAAATCGTTATCGGTTTTTTCAATCTAGGTTTTGCCTGCATTATCAGTAACAATCCGCGATTATTGGTTGTTATGCTTTTTTATCATTGACCACTCTTTGGATATGAATGGTTAAATAAATCATTTCCGCTTGATCAATTGGTCGATCATAGCTTTTTAATAAATACTCATTAATACGTTGGACCGCTTGAAACGCCTTAGGATACTTTCCTTGGACCAATGCAAAAAGAAATTCGTCCTCCTCATCATGCGCTTCTTGTTTTAAATAACGTTGCGCAAAATATTGAAGATGTGTAACAATTCGTTGATAGTTCAATGAATCTTCATCAAACACCTGTCCAAAGTAGCGACTAATAATCGTTAAAATATCACGAACCATCTTGGTTGCTTCCATGGTAACTTCCATATTGCCATTTCCTTGTTCAGCATTCACAATATGAAAAGCAATGAAGCCCGCTTCATTTTCTGAAAATTGAACTCCTAGCTTTTCAGCAATAATCGCTAATGCTTGCTTTGCGATTTCAAATTCTTTAGGATAAAATTTGCGTGTTTCGAATACAAGAGGATTCGGAATATCAATTCCTTCTTTGGCTCGAAGTAACGCATAGTGAATATGATCCGTTAAAGTTAAATAAATATTTGATGAAAGCTCAATCGCTAGCGTTGTTTCTGCTAAATCAACGATTTGTTTGACGACTTCTACTTCTTTGGTAGGGACGTCTTCAAACAGCTGCTGGAATTGCCCTGCCATAGCGGAGTCCTTTAACACGAATTCCTTTTCAACATAATCTGGATTGATCGTGTCTCCAATCTTCTTTTGAAAGGCTAAGCCGCGTCCCATATAAACAATTTCTTCGCCTTGCTCATTTCTTGAAAGCACGACATTATTATTTAAAACTTTTTCAATCCTCATGATGAATGCAACCTCACTTTTTTATAAAAAAAGCCCAGAATCCCTCCACTGATTGTGTTAATGGAAGACTCTGGTTTTGCCTGCAAAGCAGTAACAATCCTTATTTACAAAGTAATAATAGCATGCTTTTTTTTAATATGCAAGCCTTTCCAAAAAAATATTTTTATTTATTTTTTACTCTGTTGATCCATTTTAAAAAAAAGTTTACTAAAAGTAAAAAAAGACTTGCTTTCTCTTACTTTTTATTAGTAAAATAGAGATGTTGAATTTTTAAACTATTTATTTTAAGGAGATTACACAATGTCAAAATTATTAGTTGTTAAAGCACATCCATTAACAAAAGAAGAATCACGCTCAGTTCGTGCGTTAGAAACATTTTTAGCTTCATACCGTGAAACAAATCCATCAGACGAAATCGAAATTTTAGATGTTTATGCACCAGAAACAAACATGCCGGAAATCGATGAAGAATTATTATCTGCTTGGGGCGCACTTCGCGCTGGCGCAGCGTTTGAAACATTAAGCGAAAACCAACAACAAAAAGTGGCTCGTTTTAATGAATTAACTGATCAATTTTTATCTGCAGACAAAGTAGTAATTGCTAATCCAATGTGGAACTTAAACGTACCGACACGCTTAAAAGCTTGGGTAGATACAATCAACGTTGCTGGAAAAACATTCCAATATACTGCAGAAGGACCAAAACCTCTAACAAGTGGTAAAAAAGCCTTACACATCCAATCAAATGGCGGCTTCTACGAAGGAAAAGATTTTGCTTCTCAATACATTAAAGCGATTCTAAACTTTATTGGCGTTGATCAAGTTGACGGATTATTCATCGAAGGAATCGATCATTTCCCTGATCGCGCGGAAGAACTTTTAAATACTGCCATGACCAAAGCAACTGAATACGGTAAAACATTCTAAATTTTCCGAGTGATTTACATCAAAAAGAGACAAGCAGTTCGTTCACTGCTTGTCTCTTTTGTTACGTAGATTCTTGTTGATCTGGCTTATCTTCATCATACAAACCGGAAACGATTTGGTACCACTCAAAAATGTGTGTAATTATCACCTTAGCTGCGGCATAAACAGGAATTCCTAAAATCACCCCGACAATCCCAAATAGTTTACCAGACGTTAATAAAACAACCAAAATGGTGACTGGATGAATGGATAACTGACTGCCTAGGACAAGTGGTGAAATAAACCGACCTTCGACCGTTTGCTCAATGGCAAAAACAATCAAGACTTTAATTAACAAAGCTGGCCCACTGACAATTCCTAAAAAGACTGCTGGAATCATGGCTAAAAATGACCCTAAATAAGGGATTAAATTTAAAAAGCCTGCTGCAATACCTAAAGTGACTGCATAATCTAAGCCAATGACAGAAAAACCAATCATAAACATAATTGCCACTGCGAAAGCGACAGTTAACTGTCCTCTAATATAAGAAGAGACTTGATCATTGACTTCTGCAAGAACTTTTAAGGTTGGTTTACGCATCTTCACTGGTAAAAACTTCATTAAATATGGCGCTAAGTTTTTGCCATCTTTCAGTAAATAAAATAGAATAAACGGCATCGTAATGATGGCGACAAAGATCGTAGCCACCGCCCCAAAGAAATTACCAATTCCTTGTACTGTGAACGTTGAGACGTTTTTAATGATGGTACCTAACGAACTGACAACTTTATCGCCTGCCGCTTCAAGTTGTTCTCTAAATTGCGCGAAAAGTGGATCACTTAATATTTCCTGCGATTTTTGATCAATTGTATCAATATATTGAGGAAAATGATTCACAAAGCTGACAGATTGCTCACGAATTTTAGGAACGATTACAATACCACCCCAAATGAGTAGTGCCACAATTAAAATAAATAGGCCGATAATACTCCAGACACGTGAGATTTGTTTTTTCTCTAAATAATCGACAATTGGATTTAATAAATAATATAAAATCCCCGCCATAATTACTGGTAAGCCGACAACGCCGAAAAACTGCCAGACGGGCTTAAATAAATAAGAAACTTTCGTAAAAGTTAGAATAATTAACAGCACCAATAAGACAATCAGTAAGGCTGTTACTACTTGATTATTTAAAAACCAACGCCAAAACCAAGACAGGCGTTTATCAGTCGTTTGTTTTTTATCCATTGATTCACGCTCCATTTACTAAATAATCAATTGTTGTTCCAATGGTTATCTTTGGTAACTGATGGGGCGTTAAATAAACACCATTTCGGATAACATCATCCTCATCGGTTGGTGCATCAGCAAAGATTAAAGTGCTGTGAGCGATACTTTGCAAGTTACTATTGGCAAAAGAACCCACTTTTGTAATTGTATAGTTTGTATCGCCAATTTTCAGATGATCTCCTTCTGCCAAGGTAACTTGGTCTTTTTCTGGGAATGATTGAATAACTGCATGTTGCTTCAAGGTATCGGTAGCAGTTTCTCCAAAAAGAATAATCATTTTTTCTGAATCATCGATTGCATGTTTGCCTATTTCTGTTACGGTTGCTTGCATCTTCCATCCCACTCCTTCATTATCTTACTTCTATTATTATAGCATAGAATAAAATAGATATTCAGGAAAAAGAAAAGGCGGTGAACAATCGTCAATTGACTTTTGTTCACCGCCTTAAAATAAGTTTTTATTTAAAGAAGTTCATAATATGAGTCCAAATTTTTTCATCAAAGACATCCATTGGATTCCCATTTCCAATCAAACCATAACCAATCATTGTTCCCACAACAAATAAGATAATGACTAACGAAATGACCACTAGAATTTTCAATAATGTTACTAAAATATAACGAAATGAACTCATACGTTTGACTCCTTTAGATTACTGTCGTTGCTTGTTTTTCTTCAATTTTTTCATCATTGACACGTTCAACGTTCGCGCCTAATTTTTGAAGTTTTTTATGGAACTCATAATAGCCACGATCTAAATATTTCAAATTAGAGACACGTGTAATGCCATTTGCACGTAACCCTACTAAAATCAATGCGGCAGCTGCCCGTAAATCAGTGGCTTCCACTGCTGCTCCTTGTAACTCGTTGCCGCCATTAATAACGGCAATGTTGCCGTCAATTTTTAAGTCAGCGTTCATTCGACGCATTTCCTCTAAGTGTTGGTAACGATTTTCAAAGACTGTTTCTGTCACGATGCTTGTTCCTTCAGCAAACATTTGGATCGCTGTCATTTGCGCTTGCATGTCTGTTGGGAAACCAGGATGCGGCATTGTCTTAACATCTGTTGGTTTTAGATGTTTTGGTCCAATTACACGGATGCCGTTTTCTTCTTCTTCAATGATTGCACCCATTTCAGTTAATTTAGAAATTAGCGGACGATTATGTTCAGAAATTGCTTCTTCAATTAAAACATTGCCCTCAGTCATTGCTGCAGCTACCATGAACGTACCTGCTTCAATTCGATCTTGAACGATTGAATGCTCTACGGCATGTAATTTATCGACGCCTTCGATACGCATCGTTTCTGTTCCAGCACCGATAACATTGGCACCCATTTTGTTTAAAATGTTTGCTAAGTCAACGATTTCAGGTTCACGAGCAACGTTTTCAATGATAGTTGTTCCTTTCGCACGAACAGCAGCCATCATAATGTTTTGCGTAGCGCCGACACTTGGGAAGTCTAAGTAAATAGTGTTACCGATTAGTTCATCCGCAATTGCTTCAATATAACCATTTTTTTGGATGATTTTTGCACCTAATGCTTGGAAGCCTTTTAAGTGTAAATCAATTGGTCGTTTTCCAATGGCACAGCCACCTGGCATTGCCACTTTGGCATGGCCATTACGAGCCAATAAAGGTCCCATTACAACGATAGAAGCACGCATTTTACTAACGTACTCATAGTTTGCTTCGATCCCTAAAGGTTGTGTTGCGTCTATTGTTACTTCATTCGCGTCTTCATCAAAATCAATGGCTACATTCAAATGCTTAATTACTTGATTCATTGTAAATACATCAGATAAAATTGGTACATTTTTTAAAGTAGTAACGCCTTCTTCAGCTAAAAGAGTAGCTGCTAAAATTGGTAAAACAGCGTTTTTGGCGCCTTCAATTTTTACAGTTCCTTCTAATTTTGTATTACCACCATGAACAATAATTTGTTCCATTTTGTTCCCCCCAAAAAAATGAGAATAGGTATTCCTATTCAAAATCTTTACTATTATACCATTATTCAACTAAAAATTGTACCTTTTTTTATTTTTCAATTTTTAAGGAAAATACACAATGAAAAGATTTCGACAAAGCGCAATCAATTCTAAAGCAAACGAGCTAACTGTGTATCCGATAGCGATGGCGAAAAATACCATCAGCATTCTAATTTGCGGTGTAAATTGGGTTTTGAAAAATTGCTCAATACGCAATGATTGCAACGCCCAAAAACTTATGTAAATGAACATAAGATGACTAACGATTCGAACAATAGCATCTACTCCATAGTATTGCATAAGGAGCCTCCTTTTTTCTAACGTAGGAACATTTTATCACAAAATAATAAAAACCGATAATTAATCCACTTGAAATGCCAAAATTTGACACTATTTATTAAAAAATACGAAGAAATAGAGTTTAAGGCACCTGACTCAATAGCAAGCGCCTTAAACTCTACAAAAGTGACTGAATCCTTCAGCCTTTTTTACCCATGTTTCGATACGTTGATCCGGTTGATTGCACGATGCAAAGCAACAGTCGCACGACGTAGTTGATCGCGGTCGTCTTTTGCTTTGGCTTCTTCAATTAAACGTTCTGCTCGTTGTTTTGCTCGTTCAGCACGAGGTACATCGATATCTCGTTCACGTTCGGCACTATCGGCAATAATAGAAACGACATTATCACGGACTTCCATGATACCACCATTTACAGCTACCCAGTCAACATGTGTATCTGAATCGGTCCGTTTGATGCGGACTTCATCAATCGCTAGCGGAACGATGATTGGCGCATGTTTTGGTAAAATACCAATTTCACCATCTGTTGTTTTCGCCACAACGATTTTTGCATGGTGGTCATAAACTAGACCATTAGGCGTTACTACATTCACAGTAAGACTATCCATTGTGTTTGCCGCCTTTCTAGTAGTTTAATTGTTTCGCTTTTTCGATGGCATCTTCAATTTTACCGACACTACGGAAGGCTTCTTCTGGCAGATTATCATGTTTACCTTCAAGAATTTCTTTAAAGCCACGAACTGTTTCCGCAACTGGTACATAAGAACCAGGTTGACCTGTAAATTGTTCAGCAACGTTAAAGTTTTGAGATAAGAAGAATTGAACACGGCGTGCGCGACCAACAAGTACTTTTTCGTCATCTGATAATTCGTCCATCCCTAAAATAGCGATGATATCTTGTAATTCACGGTAACGTTGTAAAATATGTTGCACTTCGGTAGCCACTTCGTAGTGTTCTTCTCCAACAATTTCAGGAGCCAAGGCACTAGAAGATGAAGCTAACGGATCTACCGCTGGATAAATCCCTTGTTCGGTTAATTTACGTTCCAAGTTAGTTGTTGCATCCAAATGGGCAAACGCTGTTGCTGGCGCTGGATCGGTATAGTCATCGGCTGGAACATAGATTGCTTGAATAGAGGTAATTGATCCTTTTTTCGTTGAAGTAATCCGTTCTTGTAATTGTCCCATTTCAGTCGCTAAGGTTGGTTGGTAACCAACGGCTGACGGCATCCGACCTAAAAGGGCAGAAACTTCTGAACCGGCTTGGGTGAAACGGAAAATGTTATCAATAAATAATAGCACGTCTTGTCCTTCCACATCACGGAAATATTCAGCAATCGTTAACCCAGTTAAGGCCACACGCATCCGTGCACCTGGCGGTTCGTTCATTTGACCAAAAACCATGGCTGTTTTTTCAATAACGCCTGAATCTTTCATTTCATAGTACAGATCGTTCCCTTCACGTGTCCGTTCACCAACACCAGTAAAGACGGAAATCCCTCCATGTTCTTGGGCAATATTATGAATTAATTCTTGAATTAAGACGGTTTTACCAACACCGGCACCACCGAAAAGTCCGACTTTACCACCTTTTAGATAAGGTGCTAATAAGTCAATAACTTTAATCCCTGTTTCTAAAATTTCATTACTGGTACTTAATTCATCAAATGCTGGCGCTTTTTTATGAATCCCACTACGTTCAGCATCTGCAGGGAATGGCGCTTCTAAGTCAATTGTGTCTCCTAAAACGTTAAACACACGACCTAATGTATCTTTACCAACAGGAACTGAAATTGATTTTCCTGTATCGATAACTTCCATTCCACGTTGTAAACCATCTGTCGATTCCATGGCGATAGAACGAATCACTCCATCACCTAGTTCTAAAGCGACTTCAAGTACTACTTTTTGTTTTGCTTCGCCATTTTTATAAACGACTAAAGCGTTGTTAATATCGGGTAAGGATTGATCTAATGAAAATTCCACGTCAACAACGGGACCGATTACTTGAACAATCTTTCCTGAACTCATAATTTCTTTCCTCCAGTCTTCATAAAGTCACACGCTTTGAACGTTTTTATAAACGTTCAAACGTAAGACTAGATTATTCTAGTGCAGCTGCACCAGCAACAATTTCTGTAATTTCTTGGGTAATCGCCCCTTGACGAGCACGGTTATAAGAAATTGTTAAATCGCTAATAATATTTTGCGCATTGTCAGTGGCTGTTTTCATGGCGGTCATCCCAGCAGCATGTTCTGCTGTTTTCGCATCAATGATCGCCCCATAAATTAAGCTTTCTGCATATTGTGGTAATAATTGATCCAAGATTGCTTCAGGTGAAGGCTCTAAAAGATATTCTTGTTCGTAAGAGGTCGCCTCTGATGGATCTAAATCAGTAATTGGCAACATTTTTTCCACACGAAACTGACTCGTTAGTGAGTTAACGTGGTGATTATAACAAACATACAATTCATCAAACACTTCGTTTTGGTACATAGTCGTTGCCGTTGTCACAATCTTACGGACTTCTTCAAACGTTGGTTGATCCGTTAAGCCTCTTAGCTCATAGGAAACATCGATTCCGCGTGCTTTAAAGAAATCCGCCCCTGTACCACCAATGGCGATTAAGGCATATTCTTTATTAGAATCATGGTCTTCTTGAATCATACTCATGGTTTGTTTTAAGATTGAGCTATTGTAGCCACCAACTAACCCTTTATCAGAAGTGATAACGATATAGCCTGTTTTTTTGACAGGTCGTTGTGCTAACATCACATGATAGCTCCCTTCACTAAGAGAAGATTGTTCTGTTTCACGTAATTCACTTAACTGAGCAGCTACTAAATGCGTAACGACACTACGAATTTTTGAAGAATATTCTTGAAAGCTTTTAGAGGCGCCTTCTGACTTGGTCAATTTGGCTGCAGAAACCATTTGCATCGCTTTGGTAATTTGGCTTGTCTTTTTTGTTGATGCAATGCGTTGTTTGATTTCGTTTAATGAAGCACCCAATGTCGCTCACCTCTCTTATGCGTTATCGATTTTTTCTAAAGCTTCTTTGGCTGAATCTCCGCTATTGTTTGCCGCTGCAAACATTTCAGAAAACTCTGTAATCGCTGCATCTAATGCATCAGTATCTGGTAAGTCTTTCGTTGTACGAATGGTTTCCAATAAGTCTGCATGTTTGCCATCAAAATAATCGAATAAATCTTGTTCAAAGTGTAAAATTTTATCTACGCTCACGCTATCTAAAAAGCCGTGTGTTAACGCATATAAAATTAAGACTTGTTTTTCTACAGGCAGTGGCGCATGTAGTTTTTGTTTTAAAATTTCTACCGTACGACGACCACGGTTTAATTTAGCTTGTGTTGCCGCATCTAAATCAGAGCCAAATTGTGTAAAGGCTTCTAACTCACGGTAACTAGCTAAGTCTAAACGAAGCGTTCCGGCAACTTTTTTCATTGCTTTGATTTGCGCTGATCCTCCGACACGAGAAACAGATAACCCAGCATCAACGGCTGGACGAGTGCCTGCATAGAACAAGTCGCTTTCTAAGAAAATTTGTCCATCAGTAATTGAAATAACGTTTGTTGGAATATAAGCAGAAATATCGCCTGCTTGTGTTTCAACGAATGGTAAGGCTGTCATTGAGCCGCCACCTAATTCATCACTTAATTTAGCTGCACGTTCTAATAAACGTGAGTGTAAATAGAAGACATCCCCTGGATAAGCTTCACGACCTGGTGGACGGCGTAATAGTAGAGAAAGTTCACGATAAGCCACGGCTTGTTTTGATAAGTCATCAAAAATAATTAAGACATGTTTGCCGTTATACATGAATTCTTCACCCATTGCAGTTCCTGCATACGGTGCAATGTAAAGTAATGGTGCTGGTTGTGAAGCCCCTGCAGTCACAACGATTGTATAATCTAAGGCACCAAATTTACGAAGTGTTTCTACTTGGTTACGAACAGTAGATTCTTTTTGACCAATCGCTACATAAATACAAATTACATCTTGTCCTTTTTGGTTAATAATTGTATCAATTGCAATCGATGTTTTCCCTGTTTTACGGTCTCCAATAACCAATTCCCGTTGTCCACGACCAATTGGTACTAGGGCATCAATGGCTTTTAAGCCAGTTTGCATTGGTTCAGCAACAGATTGACGTTGCATAACACCGGGAGCTGTTGCTTCCACAGGACGTGTTTTGTCTGTTTTAATTTCGCCTAAACCATCTAATGGTTGACCTAATGGATTAACAACACGGCCAATCAAAGCTTCCCCAACGGGTACTTCCATGATTTTGCCTGTGCGTTGTACTTTATCTCCTTCACGAATGGTTTCAAAATCGCCAAGGATAATAATCCCTACATCATTTGTTTCTAAGTTTTGTGCCATTCCGTATGAACCGTTTGAAAACTCAACAAGTTCTCCACTCATGGCATTTTCTAAACCGTGGGCGCGGGCAATTCCGTCACCGACGTAAGTGACTGTTCCAACTTCTTCAACAGCAAGCTGTTGTTGATAGTTTTCGATTTGTTCTTTAATCAAGGCACTGATTTCTTCTGCTTTGATAGCCATTCAATTCACCTCTTTGTAGTCCTAAAGATTATTTTAATAACTTCTGCTGCATATGTTCTAATTGTTTGCGGATGCTGCCATCGATTACTTGATGGTTTGCTTCAATAACCACTCCGCCGACAATTGACGGGTCAATTAAATTGACTAAATGCGCTTGTTCATACCCTAATAATTGGGCAGCTTTTTCTTCCATTGCTTGATGTTGTTCTTTTGATAAAGGAATGGCTGTTGTCACTGAACCCAAAATTAGTCCTTGGTGCTCATCATAACGTCGTTCATATTCATCAATCATCAAGAGCAGATCATACATGCGACGATATTCGTAAACCACTCGCAAAAAGTTTTGCATCATTTCACTAAAACTTGTTACTAGTTTTTCCATGATGCTGTCTTTTTCATAAGGTTCTAAGCGATCATCACTTAAAATATCGCCAATACCAGGTACTTGGTGATAGACTTCGCGAAGCGTCAATAATTCTTGATAAATTGCTTCAGCTTGGTTCTTTTCAACTGCCAACTCAAACAAAGCCTTGCCGTAGCGTTTACCAACTGTATATTTATCTAGTTTCATTTGCTTTACCTAAACTTTCAATATAAGAATCAATCAATGCTTCATGTGCATCTGGTGTTAATTCTTTATTTAAAATTTTGGCTGCAATTTGAAGAGAAAGATCTGCCACTTCATTTTTTACTGAAGACAATGCTTCTTCACGTTCTTGAGAAATATCTGTCCGAGCTTTTTCGCGTAGGCGAGTAACTTCCGCAGTTGTTTCTTTTAATGTTTTTTGGCGAGTCTGTTCTCCACTTTCTTTCGCGTTTTTAATAATTTCAGCTGCTTCTGATCTGGAAGAAAGTAATTGTTGTTGACGTTCTTTTTCCATTTTCGCTGCTGCTACGCGAGATTGTTCTGCAGAGTCTAAATCGTTGGCAATTTTTTCTTCACGTTGTGTCAAAATATCTACGATTGCTCCCCATGCATATTTCTTTAATAAGAGCATCAAGATTAAAAATGCACCACTGACAACAATCATCGTGCCTAGTGTGGTACTAGGAGCCGTTTCACCGACTACCAATGTAGTAAGTAGCATGAAGTCTCAACTTCCTTTCCTGCAAAAATCGATTTAGCTTCTTCAACTGCTTTATCACCAGCTATTGAAAAGGCTAAAGATAGAAGAAAGCAGTGACGGTCCCGATAATAATCAGCGTCCTGCCTCCATTTTATTGCTTATCTGAATAAAAGTAATAAAGAAACAACGACACCTAAAATTGGCACAGCTTCGATTAAAGCGACCCCGATAAACATTGTTGTTCTTAATTGACCAGACATTTCTGGTTGACGAGTCATTGACTCGATTGTTTTTGAAATAACTTGTCCGTTACCGATAGCGGCTCCGATAGCTGAACCGAAAATTGCAATTGCTGCTGCGATAAAATTTAATCCTTCCATTGTGTAAAATCCTCCTAAAAGATAATTTTTGTCCTTCGTATTTCTTGATTATTCTTCTGTTTCAATTTTGTGTGACATATAAACCATTGAAAGTGTCACAAAGATAAACGCTTGGATACATCCAATAAAGATTGAGAATGCTACCCAAATCATTTCTAGCGGAATTGCTAGTGGGATAACCCATAATCCAACGCTTGCTACGGTTCCAGCAATCAAGCCCAATAGAACTTCGCCGGCAAAAATGTTTCCGTACAAACGCAAGCCTAATGTTAATAGATTCGTGAATTCTTCCATTAATTTTACCGGTAGTAAGAAACCAACGGGTCTTAAATAACTATTAACTAGATAGCCTTTAAAACCAAAGCGTTTCATACCAAAGAAGTGTGTTAAGACAATCATCATCATCGCTAACGTTAAGGTTACGATTGGATCGGCGGTTGGACTTTTCCAAACGCTGAGATCGTCGCCCACAACGATTTTTGTAACGAGACCCAAGATGTTTGAAACAAGCACAAACATGAAAAGGGTAAACGCCATTAAATGAAAATTGCTCACTTCTTTACGAGGTAAATTGTCTGTAATGATTCCACGAATAAAATCTACTAACCATTCGATGACCGTTTGTTTGCCTTTAGGTCGTAGCTTCATATTTCTCGTACAAGCATAGACAAAGGCGAAAACAATGATACACGTCAACAGCACCATCAAAACAATGGTTCCATCAAACCAAATTGGTCCGATATTGAAGAGTAATTTCTTCTCTTCCAAATCAATTCACCTCTTTTCCAACAATCTTTCAGAAGTTTCATCCTACTCCTGAGTGATAATCCCTGGCAAAGCTATCGTACCACCACTTGTTGATAATTTACAAATAGTTTACTTTTAAAATTTCATGTGTTGAAAATTGGTTGGAAAACCTTTTCCATAAACCAATCTAATGCAGGGTGGTACTGCTTTCCGAAGCGATTAAAAAATGAATCATTTACATTCATTTACTCAACACTTACCAGATTTTACACCTAATCCGAAGAAAGGCAAGCAAATATGCGAAAAAGAATAAATTTACATTTTTAACGTCGGTTATTTTTTAATGTTCGGCTGATTTGTCGGTCAACTTCCTTACGTTTCAAGTCTTCACGCTTGTCGTACTGCTTTTTCCCTTTAGCTAAACCAATCAAAACTTTGGCATAGCCGTCTTTAATATAGACCTTCAAAGGTACTAATGTGATACCTGTATTTTTGGTTTCGCCGATTAACTTATTAATTTGTTTTTTGTGTAATAATAATTTTCTGGTACGTAATGGGTCATGATTAAAAATATTGCCCTGTTCATATGGACTAATATGAACATTATACAAAAAGGCTTCTCCGTTTCGAATTCGTGCAAAACCATCTTTTAAATTGATACGACCATTACGAATAGATTTGATTTCTGTTCCTTGTAAAACAAGACCTGCTTCAACCGTATCGATAATTGAATAATCATGTCTAGCTTTGCGGTTTTGTGCGATTAATTTTCCTTCCCCTTTTGGCATAAGCGACCTCCTCTACTTCTTCTTTTTCCCTTTTTTATTTTTTTGTTTCATTGCTTCTTTATAAAAAGGTTGTTTTTTGCCTTTGCCTTTTTTCTTATTTTTCTTTTTCTTACCATCAAATGATTCATCTTTTTTATTTCTTCGTTGATTATTTGAACGAGTTGAAGAATTGGCTTTACCTTTTTTACGTCCTTTTGGTCCTTCGACTGGCGCGACTTCCTCAGCTGAAATCAATTCAAAATCAACTTCTCTTGTTTCTGGATCAGCTTTTTCAACACGGATTTGAACTTTCTGACCAATTTTCAAAGTCATTCCCGTCCGTTCACCAACTAACGCCATATGATTTTCAATAAAGTGGAAATAATCTTGTTTTAAGTTGTTCACGTGAATTAAGCCTTCTATTGTATTAGGCAGTTCCACAAAGATACCAAATTTTGTGACTGAGCTGATGATCCCGTCATACGTTTCTCCCACTTTATCTACCATAAATTCGGCTTTCTTCATGGCATCCACTTCACGCTCTGCATCAACTGCGCGACGTTCCATACTTGAACTATGATTGGCAATTTCTGGTAATGCTTCGTTCCATTTTTCTTGATTTTTTTCAGATTGATCTTGGCTATAGCTGCGAATCAAACGATGCACAATTAAATCTGGATAACGACGTATTGGTGAAGTAAAATGCGTATAATATTCAGCGGCCAACCCATAGTGTCCGTAGTTGTCTTCTGAGTATTTTGCTTGTTGCATACTTCTTAGCAACATCGTATTGATAACCACTTCTTCCGGCTTATTTTCAACTTGCTCTAAAACTTTTTGTAAATCTTTTGGTGAAATGTTTTCTTTTGTTCCTTTAACAAGAATGCCAAGTACTGCAGCAAAGTCAAAGAAACGTTGCATTTTTTCTTCTTTTGGTTGTTCATGAATCCGATAAATAAATGGCAGTTTTAAGTCATGATAATGACGTGCCACAGTTTCATTCGCTGCCAACATAAAGGATTCAATTAATCGTTCACCCACGCCACGCGTGCGTAAAAGAATATCTTGGGGATGACCATTTTCATCAACTAGGACTTTGGCTTCACGATCTTCAAAAGAAATCGCACCACGGCGCATACGCATCTCTTCTAATATATGGTGCAGCTCGCCCATCTCTTTAAACATGGGAACTAGCTCTTTGTAGCGTTCTAACGTTTCAGGTTTTTGCTCTTCTAAAATTTCATTGACTGCTGTATAGGTCATTCGTTCCGTTGTTTGGATTACACTTTGGAAAATTTCATGCGAAATAACTTCTCCTTCTGGTGTAATTTCCATCTCACAACTCATGGTTAAACGTGGAACATGTGGGTTTAGCGAACAAATCCCATTTGATAATCGCTGCGGAATCATTGGCACAACACGGTCTGTCAAATAGACACTTGTGCCACGTTCATACGCTTCCATATCCAATTGGCTTCCTTCAGTTACATAATAAGAAACATCTGCAATATGCACCCCTAAAAAGAAATTGCCATTTGCTAACTTTTGTACCGTTACCGCATCATCTAAATCTTTTGCATCTTCTCCATCAATCGTCACAATCAACTGATCACGTAAATCCCGACGACCGACTAAATCGCTTTCTGCAATAGTTTCTGGTACTTGGTCCGCTTCAGCTAAAACTTCATCAGGAAATGCTGTGGGAATTCCATGAGCCACCACGATTGATAAAATATCCATTCCTGGATCATTTTTATGACCAATCACTTGTTTGACTAGTCCTTCCATACTCGTTGGATATTCTTGATCTGGATAATAGGTAATTTCAGCAATGACAATGCTACCATCTACTGGCTTAATCCCTTCAGGTGCAATTGATACAGTATACTGATTCAATTTCTTATCTTTGGGAATCATGTAGCCATACAGTCCCATTTCTGCCATTTCTTCTTCACTATATGCCACAAATTCTCCGACAACTTGGCTCACTGCTCGCTCTTTAATTTCTTTGACTTTACCTTCTGCGCCGCGATCTGAAAAAGGATCCGCATGTTGGATCACATCGATTAAAACCGTGTCCCCATCCATTGCAAAGTTCGTTGCCTCTTTCGGAATATAAACATCTGGTTCTTCAGGATCGATGGTCACGAAACCAAAGCCTCGTTCATTTGCACGAAACGTTCCTTCTATTAATAAGTCTTTCATTGGTAACAAGACTTTGCCTTTTTTGTTGAAACTAACTGACTTTTCTCGTTCCATTTGTGCAATGGTTTGCACTAAAATTTTAAAATCTGAACTTTTTTCTAAATTCAAGCCTTGTGCAATTTCTTCGATTGAAAAGCTTTTCTTTTTTTGGCTTTCCATGAAATGTAAAATTTGCTCTTTAATTGTTTGTTTTGTCATTATTTCTCCTCATTCCAAGGTAGTGTTGCTAAAAATTGCACCACATCTTGCTCTAATTGTTTGTGTTCTCCACTCACCGTAATGACATGTCCGCTGTTTGGGTACCATTGTAAGGTCACACGTGCTTGTGTTAGCGCTTGGGCCGTTTGATAGACGCCCATTGGCTCAATCATTTCATCTTTGCCAGCTTGCGCTAAGAAAAGAGGGGTGTGGATTTTGTTTAGTTTGTCAGCCGTCTGACTAGCAATCGTTTCAATCGCTCCTAATTGTTGTTTGACTCGTTGCTCAATCGATTGCAACCGGCTTTGTTGTTCCTCTGCAGGAACTTCTGCGATTTTCATCACATTTTCTGCGTATAATACAAAATTTTCTGGGACTTTATTTTCGACAGGGTAGATCGGTGAACAGAAAAATCCACCACCAATTAATCCTGTTAATTGTTCCGTTAATGCATGCATACTGAAAATCCCGCCCATTGATAAACCAAAAATAGCAATTTCTTGGTAACCTCTTTCTCTCAAAAAAGCGACTGCTTCTTGTGTATCTTGCCACCATTGTTCCGTTGTTTGATCTAAAATATCTTCAGGAACTAGCGTGCCATGTCCTGAAAAATTAGGCGAATAGACAGTATAATTTTCTTTTTCTAAACGTCTGCTTAACATCCGTACATCATTACTGCTGCCAGAATAAGCGTGTAATAAAAGGACCGCCCGTTTTCCTTTTTCTGAAAATAACGGCTTCGGTAAATTGATTTTTTTTGCCACTTCGCTCACCTCAGCTTCATTCTATCATATTCTCAAAAGAAAACCTTCCGAAATGATAAGTTTCAAAGACTTTTTCAGAAAGAAAAAGAACAGAAAAATAAGTGTCCGCACTCATCTCTCTGTTCTAAACTTGTCTTTTTAAAAGATTACGTACTTATTTTGAAGATAAGAACGCCAAAACAAATAATAAAATCATCCAAATTGCGCCAAGAACTGCTGTTGAGCGTTGCATAACAGCTTCAAAACCGCGCGCTTTTTGCTTCCCAAATAATTTATCTGCACCGCCAGTGAAGGCACTTGCTGCACTGTTTTGTTTGCTTGGTTGCATCATAACAGTAATGACGATTAAAACAGATAAAATGATGACCAACGTTAAGATTAGATTATACATGCGTTAATTCTCCTTTTTATACAAATATGCGAAATTCATCTACTTTAATGTAGCATATTTTATCTGTAAACACCAGTGAAATTTAATGTCTTTCCTTATTTGTCTCTAATAGCAACAGCCGCAAGTAGGAATCAGATTTCTACTTGCGGCTGTTGCTAGTTTCTTCTTTATTTTCTCAATACGTCTCCGTATTCAGGTTTAGTATCAAATTCTTTTTTGGCAAATGGACATAGCGGAATAATTTTTTTATGCTCTTTTCTCGCTTTTTCAACACCGGCTAAAACAAGTTTTTCAGCTAATTTTTGTCCACGATAAGTTGGATCAACAAACGTATGATCAATAATCATCATGCTTTCGCCAGCATCTGACCAAGTCATTTCACCAATTTCTTGGTTTTCATCGTTATATAGAGCAAAACGATTGTTTTCTTCTTTAATTTGCATACTCGTTCCCTGCTTTCCGAATATATTTTAGAGCGCCACTTGGACATGAATCAACTACAATCATGTCATTTTCAACACTTCCGTTATCTGGAATAATCCATGGTTTCCGACCAACTTCAAAGACTTCTGGATTTCCGCGAACACAATTACCAATATGTTCACAAATATCTTTATTATAAAAGATATCAATTCCTTTCCCAGTATATTTACGGTAGCCTTCTTTTAATAGTTGTTCTTCCGTGACTGGTTGCCCATCTATTTGGTTTCCTTTCATTGCACAATCTCTCCCCTGTAACTTATTAATATTAAAAACGTACCTTTATTTTACCACTAAGCTGGACATTCAGGCAATTAATTGTTCCACCTTACTTGCCAATTCGACGAGCTCGCAAAGCAGATAAGATTGACACAGTGTCCACAACTTCTTGTAGCATAGCCCCGATTAGCGCTGGAATAATCCCGGTACTAGCAATTAACATTAGTAAAACGCAGATAAAAATTCCGATTAATACAGATTGTTTGGCAATTTTCATGGTATCTTGGGCAATTTCGACCGCTTGGCTGACTTTACTTAAGTCATCTTTTAAAATAACAACGTCAGCAGTTTCACTAGCCGCAGTAGCTCCATGAGCGCCCATAGCAATACCTACGTCTGCAGCAGCAAGCGAAGGTGCATCATTTACACCATCTCCTACCATGATGACTGGATGATTTTCTTTAGGCAATTCTTTTAGAATAGTTAACTTATCTTGTGGTAAACATTCCCCATGTACTTCGGTAATTCCTACTTCTGCAGCAATCGTTTCTGCGACGGATTCTTGATCCCCCGTCAGCATTAAAATTCGTTGAAGATGTAATTGGTGTAATTTTTCCATAGTCTCTTTTGCTTCTGGTCGTACTGTGTCTGTAAAAGTAATTCGGCCTAAATATGTGCCATTACGTGAAATATGAATGGTCGTTTTATCAATTTTTTCAGTTGTTTGAGACTCTTGTGTCACAAAATTCTTTTTACCTACCCGTATCTCAGCACCATCCACAAATGCCTTCACGCCAGCACCAGAAACTTCCGCTAGATCTGTAATATTTTTTAATGGGACATCTTGCTTTCTGGCATAAGCAACAATTGATCTAGCTAAAATGTGACTTGATTCTTGTTCCACGCTTGCTGCCAATCCCACTAATTCAGCAGCAGTTATTTCAGCATTGATTGGTTGGACTTGATCAACAGAAAGTTGTCCTTGCGTAATCGTGCCTGTTTTATCAAACGCAATCGTTTTTGCAGAAGCTAATTTTTCGACCATCGTTCCCGATTTAATAACGACCCCATGACGACTTGAACGACCCATCCCTGCCACTAAAGCAATTGGGGCAGATAGAATTAAAGGACACGGCGAAGCAACAACTAAGACTTCCGCAAAACGCGTCGGACTTTTTGAAACAAACCAAGCAACACCTGCAATTAGGTAGGCAACTAGTGTAAAAGGTACCGCATAGCGGTCTGCTAAACGTACAAAATGAGCTGGACGTGCCGCAGATTCTTTCACTAAGTTCACAATTGTTTGATATTGACTGTCGGCTACAGTTTTTTCAGCAACCATTTTCAAAGAGCCATCACCATTCACGGAACCCGACATTAATTCATCCCCAGGATTTTTTTCAATTGGTTTTGATTCTCCTGTTAATGAAGATTCATCGACTGTTGATGTCCCGGTTTTTACCAAGCCATCAACTGGAACTAGTTCCCCTGGTTTTACTACTAATTCATCGCCAACATTGATTTCCTCAACAGAAACAGCTTCTAAATTTTCGCCATTCAAGCGATGAGCTTTTTGTGGCGAGTTATCCAATAATGACTTCAGCTCTTGGTTAGCTTTTCCAGCGGCATAGTCTTCTAATGAATCACCACCAGTCAACATAATTAAAATCATCAAACTGGCCCAGTATTCTCCCACAGCTAAGGTTGCAACGATAGCGGTAATCGCTAAAATATCGACACCATATTTTCCTTCACGTAAGGTTTGAATCATTTCCCAGAACATCATTAACGCCATTACAGAACCTGTTATTAAAATAATGCCATACGCCCAATTCGGCTGATGTAAAATAAATTCAAATAATAATGCCAAAACTCCTGTTATAATTGTAATCCCCAATTTTGTTACATGCTTCATCTCTTTTTCTCTCCCATCATTCACTTTACATTATTGAGCGTACCTTTTCTGTTTTGAAAAAGAAAGTGAAAACACCTAAATGAAAACGACTTTCATTATCATAGGATAGTTGCTGTAGCAACGTTTACTTTCTGAAAAGTAGTTATGTAAAAAAAACACAGACCATCGTTCATTCGCCGATGGTCTGTGTTTTTATTTCCAAAAATCATCAAAAATTGTAATGGGTAAATGCCGTTTGTGTTGTCCTTTTTTATACCAGTTTTCAATTGTTTGTTGATCTGTTTCCGAGACTTTTTTGCCTTCCAAATAGTCATCAATGGCATCATACGTGACACCTAAGGCAACTTCATCTGCAACTAACGGTTTGTCATCTTCTAGATCAGCTGTTGGTATTTTTAGATACAAGGCTTCTGGTGCCCCAAGTTCTTTCAGCAAAGCTTTTCCTTGGCGCTTATTTAAACGAAATAACGGTAAAATATCCGCTCCGCCATCGCCATATTTGGTGAAGAAAGCTGTGACATTTTCGGCTGCGTGGTCTGTGCCAATTACTGCGCCAGCATTTTCGCCAGCTACTGCATATTGTGTAATCATACGTTGACGTGCTTTCATGTTCCCTTTATTAAAATCGCTAATTTGAACGCCAGCGTTTTCTAGCGAACCAACCATTGCATCCACTGCTGGTTTAATATCCACTCGTAAAGAAACATCTGGCTGGATAAAGGCTAGCGCGGCTTGTGCATCAGCTTCATCTGCTTGCTCACCGTATGGAAGGCGAATCGCAATAAATTGATACGACATATCTCCTGTTTCTTCGCGCATTTCAGTCATCGCTAATTGTGCTAAGCGCCCAGCTAATGTTGAATCTTGTCCGCCACTAATTCCCAAGACAAAGGTTTTTAAAAAAGGATGTTTAGTTAAATAAGCTTTCAGAAAATCAATACTTTTACGAACTTCTTCTTTTGGATCAATTGTCGGTAAAACACCTAACTCTTGAATGATTTTTTCTTGAAGTGTTGTCATTTCTAGGCCTCCTTATTCACCGTTTCCGTTAAATGTTTAACGTCTTTACGCACTTTTTCCAATAAATTCATTTTGTGGTTCCAACAATCTGTTGAAAGGTCCACTGGATATTTCTGCGGATTCAAGTCCCGCTTGTATTCTTCCCAAAGTGAATCTAAATTTTCTTTTGCATATTGTTTAATTTCATCTAAAGTTGGTAATTCGTACACACGTTTTCCTTCAACGAAAATATCTTGGAGTACTGGCCGTGCTTCAAAATCACGGACATACTTATTAATAAAGGTATGAACGGGATGGAACATATAAATTTCTTCTTCTTGGCGAGGATCTTCGTTCCAAAGTGTCACATAGTCCCCTTCTGACTTTTTATCAGATTTACGTGTAATGCGCCAGACTTGTTTTTTTCCTGGTGTTGTCACTTTTTCAGCATTGCTAGATAGTTTAATGGTATCTTTCATTTGACCATCTTCACCTTCAATTGAAACTAATTTAAACACCGCTCCTAAAGCCGGTTGATCATAGGCGGTAATCAGCTTGGTACCCACGCCCCATACATCAATTTTTGATTTTTGCATTTTTAGATTCAAAATCGTATTTTCATCTAAATCATTCGATGCATAAATTTTTGCTTCAGTAAAGCCAGCTTCGTCCAGTTGTTCACGAACTCGTTTAGAAATATAAGCCATATCGCCACTATCAATCCGCACGCCTAGGAAATTAATTTTATCACCCATTTCTCGAGCTACTCGAATTGCGCTTGGCACTCCCGCTTTCAAAGTATCATACGTATCAACAAGAAAAACGCAATCCCGATGTGTTTTGGCATACGCCATGAATGCTTCATAATCATTTCCATACGACTGAACCAATGAATGGGCATGAGTCCCACTAACCGGAATACCAAAAATTTTACCAGCACGAACATTACTTGTCGCGTCCGCCCCACCAATATAGGCGGCTCTTGTGCCCCAAATGGCAGCATCTAATTCTTGTGCCCGGCGTGTTCCAAATTCCAATAAAGGATCATCGCCTATCACGGATTTAATTCGAGCCGCTTTTGTCGCAATTAATGTTTGGAAATTCACCATATTTAGCAAAGCTGTTTCTACCAATTGACATTGTGCCAAAGGACCTTCAATTTGAATTAACGGTTCGTTATTAAAAACCAAATCCCCTTCTAAAGCAGAGCGTACAGTACATTTAAATTCAAAATTTGCTAAATACGTCAAGAAATCTTCTGGATATTCTTCAACTTCTCGGAGATATGCAATATCAGATTCTGTAAACGTTAAATTTTCGAGATAATTGACTAAACGTTCTAAACCTGCAAAAATTGCGTAGCCATGATTAAAGGGCATCTCTCTAAAGTAACATTCAAAAACAGCATGTAAATCTGCTTTCCCTAATTCCCAGTATGTTTGCATCATATTGATTTGATACATATCTGTATGCAATGTCAAACTATCATCTGCATATGTATAGTCCATCGTTTTCTACCTCTATTCTTTGTATTAAAAACTTGTTTATATTATAACAAAAAAATTTTTTTTAGCCTAAAATCTGCTTAGACCTCTTTTTCTTTAAAAATGAAAAATTTACTGAAGAAATAATTTAAAATCACTACTACAACTTGTGTAATCATTTTCGCCCAAAACGATGAAAAATGAATGCCATCAATTAGGAGAATCATTAAACCCATATCAGCCACAAAAGATAAAATTCGGTACCAATAAAATAAGCCCATTTCTTTAAAAAAACCAGCTATGCTTTCATGCTTACTTGCGAATACCCAATATTTATTCGTGAAAAAGGCAAATAGAACAGATAAAAACCAACTAATTGTGTTACTTATCTTGTAATCCAACCCTAACACATTTTGACAAACAAAAAACACAACTAAGTTAACGACAGTCGTTGCACCACCAAAAAATAAATAAGCCAGTACTTCTCGGTATTTACGAAATAATTCTTTCAATTTTCACGCATCCTTTCAACTAATCATTTTATCAAACTTCGGCAAGAAAACCTATCTATTTTGTGTAAAGACACAATTCTCTTGCTAATTTTACTATTTATTAAGTATTTATGAAAAACATAGTAAGAGTAGAGGAAAAGTTCATCCATGAATGAACTTTTCCTCTACTCTTCGTCTAATAATATATTGACTCTATCGACAAATAAGTTAAATCAGCATTAGTCCTTTAGCTTAGGAAGTGCTATCGTTTGTCCTTCGGTTAATACAGAATACGTTAAGTCATTTGCCTGCTTGAGGGCGGTTAAGGAATAGCCCGTTTTTTTTGCAATTTTTGCGAGTGTCTCTCCTCTTTTTACTTCATAATACTCAGTAGACTCTGTTTTTGAGTCATTCGCTTTACCATTTGATTGCTCTGCTGTTTTCAAAGCATTAGTCACCGATTTACTGATTATTAGTGATTGAAGTAACGCTTGTTCTTTCGGTTCTAGAGAAGTCGCCGCTGTATGCTGAGGAATCGTGATCTTTTGGCCAATATAAAACATTTCTTGAGTCTTTGAATTTTGCTTTAAAATGGCTGTTGCTGACACACCAAACGTCTGGCTAATGGTGGCGAGAGAATCTCCTTTGCTTACTTCATAGATGACTGCTTCTTTTTTTAGCTGTTCTTTGACTGCTTCCTTATCAAACGAAGGTTTCTTTTCTTCTGCCAAATTAGTCACTACTGGTTTCTTCTTTTCTTGATCGTATTCAGTTAATTGATAGGTTTCAATCAACGCGTTTAATTTTTTATCGTAATATGTATCCGTTGCATAACGACCTGTTAAAAATTTTGTTGCCTGCTGATAATTCGTCGTGTTTGCTTTCAAAACGCCGTGATAAAACGTTGGATTACCCGCCAGCCCATTGATGATTAATTTACTATAGTCTGTTAATGACTCTTTATAGGAAGGATACTGACGAAAATCGGCATGAATGGTGGTCATCTTCCCTTTACCATCATCTTCTTGTGTGGAAAAGCTGACACTTTGACCTTGATAAGCGCCTTTAATGCCAAACAAATTATAATTTGGCGGCGCCGCTAACGCACTATTGCCCGAGCCACTTTCTAAAATAGCTTGAGCTATCATGACAGAAGCGTATAGATCATGTCGCTGACCAATAACTCGTGCTTCTTCACCGATTTTTATAATAAACTCAGAAGTAGAAGCATTCTCTTGGACAACAAAATTTGCCTCGGCTTGTTGTTGAATTCCTGCTTGCTTTTCCTTTTCTTGACTATTGTCTACCTCTGAATGTACCAACGGCTCTTTGGTCTTTTCAGTTAATGTAGAATTTTGTGGTTCCTGATTATGAGGCGGCTTTTCAGTGAGTGCTTTACGCTCTTCAGACGCTGGTTGCTCACTTTGTAACGATTCGGTTGGTTTAGTACTAGCAATTGTCTTTTCTTGTGGCGGTAAACTATTTTCAGATTCTGAAGGTTCCACATTATTTTCCTGATGGTCACTGCTGTCATTTTGTGTTGAACTTTCTTGTTGTTCAGACGAACTTATTATTGTTTCGTTCAGCGTTGAAGAAGTAAGGGTTCCTTGATCTTGATTGGCTTGGTCCGCTCTTTTTTCTTCCAGCGATAGCTGTCGACTTTCGTCCCTCGTTTCGGTCTCTTCTTGAGCGATTAATGGTTCCGAATTGTAGTAACTGGCTCCCGCATAAATCCCTAAAATTCCAATACATACCAACTTCAAATATCTTGCCTTTCTTTTTTTCATCGCATTTCTCCTTCATTTACCTCTTTATTTCTGCTAATAACTGCTCTATCTGTTGGTACGTTCCTGTTGATTCATTCTTGATTGTCAGCATTTGTTCACAATAAGCTTGGTACTCTCTTGCCACTTGCTTCATGCGTGTTAAAGTTGCTAAACGTTGTTCCATTTCTTCATGAACTGTTGCAACTTGTTGGTTGGCTTGACTAATTGTTTCTTTTGCTTGACGTTTGGCTTCTAATAACACTTCGCCAATTTCTTTTTGAGAAAGCGTAACGGCTGTGTCTAAATTCTCTTCACTGGTCTGTCTCTGTTGCATCTTTTCTTCAGACAATTGTTTCTGTAAAGAAGTGATAGTTGTTTCTTTATCACTTAATGTTTCTTTAACATGTTTAAGTTGAACATCTTTTTCGACTACTTGTTTTTGTAATGCTTCCACTTCATTGGTTTGCATTAATAATTGCTCCGTTAGCTTTTTAATGGATTGCTGATATAGTTGATTTTCTTCTTCTAGTTTTTCAACAAAAGAAAATGACTCTTCTGACAGTTCAGTCGGCACTTGTTGCTGGACCTGTTTTACTTTTGCGGATTGCTCTTTTGCATAAACGACCTCGTCATCAAAGATTGCTTCTTCTGTTACCGTTGGTTGTGCTTTCATCGATTGTTCATTTTCAAAATCCGGCATCTTCTCATACTCCTCATCTTCATTGTTTTTAGTCAAAAATTGCCACATTTGTTTCTCCTCCTTCGTACCTTTTACACCGTTAACATATAGCCTTTTGAGCGAATTGTTTTGATATATTGTGGTTTGTTCACATCTTGTTCAATTTTTTTGCGCAAATGGAAAATCACATTAGCGACACGATATTTTCGTTCATTCGCAGTATCTTTCCAGACATTTTTGTAGAGTTCTTCATATGTAATTGTTTGTCCTGCGTGTTTGTATAAATACTCTATTGTGAAAAATTCCAATTTTGTTAAAAGAATTTCTTCTCCACTTCCCAAGCAAACACTCAAATTTGGCGCAATTAAATACAATCTCTCAGAAAGATTCTTAGTAACTGTTTGTTCCTCGTTTGCAATAGCTAATTTAGGATAAAAACGTCTTTTTACACGTTGCAATAAATTACTCATGCTTAACATGCATTCTTGACGATCATAAGAATGATCAAAAACGCCATCTGCACCTAATTGTAAATAAATAATTCGATTGACTTTACTAATTACTTCTGTCCGAGAAAATAACCAAATCGGTAAATCTGACTGCTTGCGAATCGTCATTAATAACTCACAACAAGTATTTACTTGCTGGTGGTCAGTAACTTCAATCACTAATCCATCAATATGGTGCAAATGAAGAAGTATATTTGTTCCTTGGATGATCTGACATTCTACTTGATTACTAACAAACCAATTTTGACAGTATTCTTTTGTTTCAATTGTCAAAGGAACGACACCAATTGTATATTTTTCCATTTTTCCACCTCAATCTTCCTAATATTCCCCTTCAAAATATAATAATTTTTATTTATATTCTATTAATAAATAAAAATTACCAACTACTAGTTTTCAAAAAATGATTGTTATTACTAAATTTTATCGAATAAAAACAAGGCTGTCTAGCTAAAACGAAGCCTTTAAATTATCATCTTTTTTGTTAATTGAGTAAATATTTGAGAAAACACCATAAGCAAAGATATTATTTAGATTATTTATTCTTTATGTAAAAAAAAGCTTACGATTTTTCTGAACTGACCCAATAAACTGAGACAAAATAAAAAAAGCACCTCTTGTTGAATTCACGTTAAAATGAATTTAACTAGGAGGTGCTTTTTCAATGGGAAATCGAGTGTCTTATCCGATCCACATCAAAGAAATGGCTATACAGATGAAAAAAGAGAATATTCCTGTAAAAACGATTATGGAAGAATTAGGCATTAAAAACAAAACACAAATTGAAACATGGTGGCGTTGGTACCGTAATGGCGAGAATCATCGTCTGGTTCAACCCGTTGGAAAACAATATGCTTATGGTAAAGGTCCAGAAATTCTATCAAATGAACAACAGCTTAGAAATGAAAATAACTATTTAAAAATGCATATTGAGGTGCTAAAAAAGTACAAAGAATTGGAAAGGACGTGGAGCCAGAAATATTTGTAGAATTAGTTAAAAAAATGAAAGGAAAAATAACCATTACTGCATTGTGTCAACTTTTCGGCGTTTCGCGAGCTACTTATTATCGTTGGACTCATCGAAAAGACGTGGGAAAGTTAACACCTCTTGAAGAAGCCGTTCGTCGACTTTGCTTCCAGCATAAGTTTCGATATGGCTATCGAAAGATTACTGCGTTGATTAATCAGGAATACAAAGTAAACAAAAACACCGTACAAAAGATTATGCAGAAATATCATTGGAATTGTCGCGTGAAAATGAAGAAACGCAGTAAAGTGGGACAACCTTACACGGTTGTCGAGAACAAGCTAAATAGACAATTTTCTTCAGACGCTCCTTTAAAGAAATTGGTAACAGATATTACTTATCTGCCTTTTGGTCAAAAGCAATTGTATTTGTCTTCAATTATGGATTTATACAATGGTGAAATTATTGCCTATACCATCGGTGATAAGCAAGATACGGCTTTTGTTCTGGATACACTTGATCAATTGCCCCAAACAACGGATTGTCTATTGCATAGTGATCAGGGCTCTGTTTATACTTCTTTTGACTACCAGAATCAAATAAAAACAAAAGGCATTACCATGAGTATGTCCCGCAAAGGGACACCTTCAGATAATGCCTGCATCGAATCGTTTCATGCCTCACTAAAGTCTGAAACGTTCTACTTAGATGGGCTCACAAATGAACCTACATCTATTGTAATAGAAATTGTAAAAAAATACATTACTTATTATAATGAAAGTCGAATTCAACAAAAACTAGACTACCAATCGCCGATAGACTATCGGAAATCAGCAGTCTAGGAAGATGCTTTTTTATTCCTGTCTCACAATCTTAGGTCAGTTCCTTTCAATCGTAAGCTTTTAGAATACTTTTTTATTTTTACATCATACCGCCCATGCCCATTGATGGATCCATCATAGGAGCTGGTGCAGCTGGTTCTGGTTTGTCTGCAACAACTGCTTCAGTTGTTAATAATAAAGCTGACACAGAAGCTGCATTTTGTAAGGCAGAACGAGTTACTTTTGTTGGGTCAACAATACCGGCTTCAACCATGTTTACCCATTCACCGTTAGCTGCATTGAATCCGATACCTAAGTCAACATTTTTTAGTTTGTCAACAATCACTGATCCTTCATAACCAGCATTTTCAGCGATTTGACGGATTGGTTCTTCTAATGCACGAACGACAATCTTGATCCCTGTTGCCACATCGCCTTCAGCTTCTAGCGCAGCGACTTTACCAATTACATTGACAAGTGCGGTACCACCACCAGAAACCATTCCTTCTTCTACAGCGGCACGTGTTGCGTTTAATGCATCTTCAATTCGTAATTTTAATTCTTTTAATTCTGTTTCAGTTGCAGCACCGACTTTAACGACAGCAACCCCACCAGCTAATTTAGCTAAACGTTCTTGTAATTTTTCACGATCAAAATCAGACGTTGTTTCGCCGATTTGGTTTTTAATTAAATGAACGCGGGCATCAATGGCTTCTTTTGAACCAGCACCTTCGACAATTGTTGTGTTATCTTTGTCGACAACTACTTTGCTAGCATTTCCTAAGTTTTCAATAGTTGTGTCTTTTAACTCTAACCCTAAGTCGTCAGTGATTACTGTACCACCTGTTAAAATAGCAATATCTTCAAGCATCGCTTTGCGGCGGTCACCAAATCCTGGCGCTTTTACTGCGACAACATTAAATGTACCACGGATTTTGTTCAATACTAATGTTGGTAGAGCTTCCCCATCAACATCATCCGCAATGATCAATAGTGGACGGCTTTGTTGTAGAATTTGTTCTAATAAAGGTAAGATATCTTGAATATTTGAGATTTTTTTGTCGGTAATTAAGATATATGGATTTTCTAAAACAGCTTCCATTTTATCGTTGTCAGTAACCATGTATTGAGATAAATAACCGCGGTCGAATTGCATTCCTTCAACCACATCTAATTCTGTTTCAATCCCTTTTGATTCTTCAATGGTAATTACGCCGTCGTTACCAACTTTTTCCATTGCATCGGCAATTAATTGGCCAACTTTTTCAGAACCTGATGAAACAGCAGCGACTTGTGCAATCGCTTCTTTTGAATCAACTACAGATGAAATATTGTGTAATTCTTCTACTGCTGTTTTTGTTGCTAATTCAATCCCACGGCGAATACCTAATGGGTTAGCTCCAGCAGTTACGTTTTTTAAGCCTTCACGAACAATGGCTTGTGTCAAAACAGTCGCTGTTGTTGTTCCGTCACCAGCAATATCATTCGTTTTAGAAGCAACTTCTGAAACTAATTTTGCGCCCATGTTTTCAAAATGATCTTCCAATTCAATTTCCTTAGCAATTGTTACTCCATCGTTAGTAATCAATGGTGAACCAAATGATTTTTCTAAAACAACGTTACGACCTTTAGGGCCTAATGTCACTTTCACTGTATCTGCTAATACATCTACTCCGCGTAGCATTGCTGCACGTGCATCTTCTGCAAATTTAATCTCTTTTGCCATGATTTCTTCACCTCATAATTTTTTTCTTCTATTATACTATTCTGTAAAAGTTGTTTATTATTCAACAGTGGCAATAATGTCTTTGGCTGATACAATTAAGTATTCTACGCCTTCGTATTTCACTTCTGTTCCTGAATATTTTTCAAACATTACTGTGTCACCAATTTTTACTTCCATCGGAACTTTTGTGCCATTTTCAAGCACACGACCTTCACCTACTGCGATAACTTCACCTGTTTGTGGTTTTTCTTTTGCAACGGATGCAAGAACAATTCCTCCAACAGTTTTTTCTTCTTCTTTCGCGACTCTAATTACGACGCGATCGCCTAATGGTTTTAACACAATAAATCCCTCCAAATAAAAAGTTTTCGCTTATTTTAGCACTCGATACACAAGAGTGCTAACTCACACTATTTATAATACTCATTTCACTCTAAAAATGCAAGTCTTTTCTCTCTTTTTCTTGTCAATTATAAGATACGCATTTTTTATTGAGTATTCTTTTTTCATGGAATGTTTTTCCAATCCTTTAATTCATGGTAAAATAAATTGACTACGATTGGAGGCGAATAAAATGAAACAACGTTTACTTACAGCACTAATAGCAACCTTCGTTTATTTTGTGATAGCGAATTTAGGAAATCTTGTTTTCAGTGTCACAGAAGGAATTGTTTCGACACTTTGGGAATCTCTTTTCTTTTTCTTATTCGTTTTTCTTTTATTAGGATATCGCAATAATCGTAAAAAATAATTATAGAAAGGATTAACCATGACCTTAAGAAAATCAAGTTTATTTATTTTAGTCACATACATTATCGCTTTTTTCGGGCCGTTACTTTTTTCGGGTATTTCCCCCAATGCAGCGATTAATGTGACAACTGCTCTCTACATTATTGGCGCCCTTGTAATGATTGGCATCTTTTTAAAAACAACAGAACCTTCTCCTTTAGAGGAAACAGCAACCTTGAAATCACCTATTTTTATTTTTTTACTAGGTGTTAGTGGGATTTTCATTGCCATGCTGATTCAAGGGGTTACTTTTGCCATTGAAGTAGCCATCACAGGAAAACAAGCTACTTCTCAAAATACACAAGCTATTGTAGCGGTGATTTTGGCAAATCCTTTATTTATTTTGGCAACTACTATCGGTGGTCCGATTATGGAAGAATTCGTCTTTCGTTATGCATTTATCCATTTAATCCAGCCTTTTACAAATTTCTGGATTGCGGCTACTGTTAGTTCGGCGATTTTTTCACTCGCACATGCCGATGGTCACTTTTTTGTTTATTTCTTTATGGGATTTTTCTTTGCTCTTTTGTACAAGCAAACTGGAAAAATTTGGACCTCAATTATTGCCCATTGCGGCATGAATACGATTGTGATTATTGTTCAACTACTTTTGCATAATGGTACAATTCAATAAGAAAAGGGCCTTCGTCTAAACGACTAGGCCCTTTTCTTTTGCTTATTCTTCTTCGTCAATCAATTCGTTGTCATGATGTAAGAAATAAATCAATGTTTGTAATTCGTTGGTTAAGTCAACATTTTGAATTAATACTTCAGGTGGCGCTACTAAACGCGCAGCCGTAAAGTTTAGAATTCCTTTAACCCCTGCTTCGGCAAGTTTGTTCACAACTTCTTGCGCTTTGCGAGCTGGAATAGTTAAAATAGCTACTTCGATTTGTTGAACACGGATTTGTTCCATCATATCTTCCATTGGATAAACCGGAATACCGTCAACAATGCGTCCCACAATATCTTCATTCACATCAAATGCGCAACTTACACGAATACTGTTGCTTTGATGGAATTTGTACTTTAATAAAGCACTTCCTAAATTACCAACCCCGATTAATGCGACATTGGTTAACTCATCTTCATTCAATGTTTTTGCAAAAAAGTTCATTAAGTTTTCAACATCATAGCCGTACCCACGTTTACCTAATTCACCAAAATATGAAAAGTCACGACGAATAGTCGCACTGTCTACTTGTACCGCTTCACTTAATTCAGTTGATGAGACTTTATTTTTTCCTGTATCATGTAACATTCTTAAGTAGCGATAATATAAAGGAAGGCGTCGCGCCGTTGCTTTTGGAATAACTTGATCTTTCACAATTGGACCTCCAATACTTTCACTTAAATCTTATCCATTAACATAATAGCAGTTTTTCACAATAAAAAGCAATTCTATGGCTCAAAAATAGCATTTTTCTTCAAAAGTTTGTGATAAAAGGTATAAACCTTCACAAAGCATTTTTTGATACGTGCTATTTTAGCAGATTTTATGCTACACTAAGGGCAATGAATTTAGAAATGAGGACTACTGATGATTTTATTACAAGCAAATCAAGTTGCCCGGCATTTTGGCTCGGAAACATTGTTTGAAAACATACATTTAGAAATTGCAACAAAAAGTCGGATTGCCTTAGTTGGTCGTAATGGTGCTGGAAAATCGACTTTTTTAAAAATCATTGCAGGCATTGATGCTCCCGATAGCGGAACCATTGCCAAAAATAAAACTGCTACGTTAGGTTATTTAGCTCAAAATACCGGCTTAGAATCAGATAAAACCGTTTGGGAAGAAATGACAAAAGCCTTTGCTGACATCCTAGAAATGGAACAGCGTATGCGAGAATTAGAAACCAAAATTAGTGAAATGGAGCCAACCACTTCCGTTTATGAAGGAATTTTAAAAGAGTACGATCAATTGCAACATACGTTTTCTGAAAAAAATGGCTACGGCTATGAAAATGAAATTCGCTCAGTCCTTCACGGCTTTGGCTTTGATGAATCCTTTTACACGAAAGATATTCAAACCTTATCTGGTGGTCAAAAAACCCGGCTTGCATTAGCGAGAATGCTTTTACAAAAACCAGACATTTTAATTCTGGACGAGCCTACAAACCACTTAGATATCGAGACGCTTTCTTGGCTGGAATCTTATTTGCCAAGCTATGCCGGCGCCCTATTGATTGTTTCCCACGATCGTTATTTTTTAGATAAGGTAGTTAATGAAGTTTATGAACTGAGCCGCAAAAAAATGACTCACTACAAAGGAAACTATTCCAAATACTTAGAGTTAAAAGCAGAACAATTAGCCAGTGAATGGAAAGCGTATGAAAAGCAACAAGAAGAAATCAATAAGTTAGAAGATTTCGTTGCCAAAAATCTGGTTCGTGCATCTACAACGAAACGTGCACAAAGTCGCCGAAAAGTATTAGAAAAAATGGATCGTTTAGACCGACCTCAAGGAGATGAAAAATCGGCGCATTTTCTTTTCGATAGTGAAAAAGTCTCGGGAAATGTTGTTTTACAAGTCGAAGATGCCGCCATTGGTTACGACCCAGAACATATTTTATCCGAACCTATTCACTTGGATATTCGTCGCAAAGAAGCCATTGCCTTAGTCGGACCGAACGGAATTGGTAAATCCACTCTCTTGAAATCAATTATTGACCGCATTCCTTTCATTAAAGGAAGTAAAACTTTTGGTACCAATGTTTCTGTAGGTTACTATGACCAAGAGCAAGCCAATTTACATGGCAATAAAACGGTCTTAGCGGAATTATGGGATGAACACCCAACCACACCTGAAAAAGAGATTCGAAGTATTTTAGGCGGGTTTCTCTTCAGTGGAGACGATGTTGAAAAAACGATTCCTTTATTAAGCGGTGGCGAAAAAGCCCGTGTGGCATTAGCAAAATTAGCGATGGATCGTGACAATTTCTTGATTCTCGATGAGCCAACCAACCACTTGGATATCGATAATAAAGAAGTTTTAGAAAATGCGCTGATTGATTATGAAGGAACCATCCTCTTCGTTTCTCATGACCGTTACTTTATCAATCGAATTGCAACAAAAGTTGTTGAGCTTTCTGAAAAGGGCAGCAAACTTTATTTAGGCGACTATGACTATTATTTAGAAAAGAAACAAGAGGAAGAAGAAATCGCTGCCCTCTTAGCTAATGAAGAAGCGGCGAAAAAACCCGAACCAGTTACAGCCAAAAATACCTTTTATCAAAACAAGGAGCAACAAAAATTACTCCGTACTTTGCAAAGAAAAATAACACAAGTCGAAGAAAATCTTGCTCAGTTAGATACGACAATTGCACAATTAGAAGCACAAATGAGTCAACCAGACATTCTAGAAAATCATGTTGAATTGCTGGCTTTAAACCAACAATTAGATTACGCTCGTCAGCAACAAGATGAACTACTTGAGCAATGGGAAAATTTCAGTTTAGAATTAGAAGAAATGGAAAATAACAATTAACGGAGGGATTCACTATGGCTTCCAAAAAAATCAGTTTAACGAAGCCCAAATATCAACAAATCGCCGTTGATGTTGCGGAAAAAATTGCAGAAGGCAAATTACATGTTGGAGATAAAATCCATGCCCGTTCCACCCTAGCTAACCAATACCAAGTGTCGCCAGAAACAGCCCGCAAAGCCATTATCGTTTTAGTTGATTTAGAAATCGTTAAAGCCAAACACGGCAGCGGCTTCTATGTGGCATCAAAAGAAAAAGCGCAGGACTTTGTGACACAATATCAAGACGTTCAAACGATTGCTGAAATTAAAGAAGAATTGCTAGATAGCGTAGCGAAACAAAAAGAAGAACTTACTCATTTTTCTAGCATTCTAGATACTCTTGTTGAACAAACAAAGCGTTTTGATTCTTTCAATCCAATGAATCCTTATTCATTAGTTTTAACAGAAGAAGCTGCTTATCTTGAGGCGACGATTAGCGAAATGAATTTTTGGCAAAACACTTCGGCAACGATTATCGCCATCAAACACAAAGAAGAACTTCTGGTCTCACCTGGTCCATATGCAAAGATTTCGTTGAACGACACACTTTATTTTGTTGGACATGACGAATCAACCTTACAACGAGTGCAGAATTTCTTTTATCCTTAAACAAAAAAGTGACTACTTATCTTGCGGTAAATAGTCACTTTTTTTTATTTATTATTTCTATTTTTCATAAAAAACCACTATAAAACCTAGTTAAAATGCTGTTTTTCTTCATTTTCAGAAAGATTTTCATCTAATTTGACAAAGTGACAACTTTATAGTAGTCTGATGTAGTCACTTTTTTTAATGAGGAGGAACAATGATTTGCCAAAAGTAAAAGTAAATCACCTTACCAAGATCTTTGGTAAGAAAACCAAACCGGCACTTGAAATGATTCGTGCCAACAAAAGCAAAACAGAAATTTTAGAAAAAACGGGTGCCACAGTCGGTGTTTATGATGTAAATTTCGAAGTTGAAGAAGGCGAAATTTTCGTTATTATGGGGTTATCAGGAAGTGGGAAATCAACATTAATTCGTTTATTAAATCGTTTGATTGAACCAACTTCAGGAAATATTTATATTGATGGACAAGATATTTCTTCTTTAGATAAAGAAGGATTACGTGAAGTACGTCGAAATAAAATGAGCATGGTTTTCCAAAACTTTGGTCTTTTCCCCCATCGAACTATCTTAGAAAATACGGAATATGGTTTAGAAATTCGTGGTGTTCCTAAAGAAGAACGCCAAGCAAAAGCTGAAAAAGCCTTAGAAAATTCTAGCTTAATTGCTTTTAAAGACCAATTACCAAGTCAATTATCTGGTGGGATGCAACAACGTGTCGGCCTTGCTCGTGCCTTGGCTAACGATCCGGAAATTTTATTAATGGACGAAGCATTCTCTGCTCTTGATCCGTTAATTCGTCGTGAAATGCAAGACGAACTATTAGATTTACAAGAAAATGTCAAAAAAACCATTATCTTTATCACACATGATTTGAATGAAGCTTTACGAATCGGCGACCGGATTGCCTTGATGAAAGATGGTCAAATTATGCAAATTGGGACTGGAGAAGAAATTTTAACCAACCCAGCCAACGAATATGTGCGAACCTTCGTGGAAGATGTGGATCGTTCAAAAGTCTTAACTGCCCAAAATATTATGGTACCTGCTTTAACTACTAACATTGAAATTGATGGCCCAACTGTTGCTTTAAAACGGATGCGTCAAGAAGAAGTGAGTATGTTACTTGCCGTGGATAAAAACGCCAACTAAAAGGCGTTGTACGCGCAGAAAAAGCTTTAGAAGCGCGTAAAAACGGGACTTCTCTTGTAGAATGTGTGGATCCAGAAATTCAAACAATCGACAAAGATATGTTAGTGAATGATATTTTTCCACTGATTTATGATGCACAAACGCCTCTTGCCGTGACTGATAACGGCAAACTATTAGGCGTGGTCATCCGTGGTAGCGTACTTGAAGCACTTGCAGAAACAGAGGTGAACGAACATGAATAAGTATCAATTACCTGTCGCGTCTTGGGTTGAAAGTTTTACTGATTGGTTAACTTCAACATTTGCTGGATTATTCAGCTTTTTACAAACAATTGGTCAAAGTGTAATGGACAACATTACTGCCTTACTAACAGCCGTACCACCACTTGTGCTGATTGTGCTATTAACGATTGCTGCTTTCTTTATTTCTAATAAAAAAATTGGCTTAAGTTTATTCACATTTATCGGCTTAATGTTTATCTATAACCAAAACTTATGGAACGATTTAATGAGTACCGTTACGTTAGTTTTACTTTCTAGTGTTATTTCCATTATCATTGGTGTGCCACTAGGGATTTTAATGGCGAAAAGCGAAAAAGCCAAGAGTATTATTACACCGATTTTGGACTTCATGCAAACAATGCCTGGTTTCGTTTACTTGATTCCAGCCGTTGCATTCTTCGGAATTGGTATGGTTCCTGGGGTCTTCGCCTCTGTTATCTTCGCTTTACCACCAACCGTACGCTTTACGAATTTAGGAATTCGACAAGTGCCAAATGAACTTGTTGAAGCAGCTGATTCTTACGGTAGTACTGGCTGGCAAAAATTATTCAAATTAGAATTACCTTTAGCGAAAAACACGATTATGGCTGGTGTTAACCAAACAACCATGCTAGCTCTATCAATGGTAGTTATTGCTTCAATGATTGGTGCGCCTGGATTAGGACGTGGTGTCCTTTCTGCTTTACAACGTGCGCAAGTCGGGAACGGTTTCGTAAATGGTGTGGCTTTAGTTATTTTAGCGATTATCATTGACCGTTTTACTCAACATTTAAATAATAAAAAAGCAGCCCCTAAAGCATCTGGTGCCACCTCTAAAAAGAAAAAATATGGGATTATTGCAGCGGTTGTTGTAATTGTTGCTGGCTTAGTTGGTGCTTCAATTTTTACAACAACAAATGATAAGCAAATTTCCCTTTCTTATGTGGAATGGGATACCGAAGTAGCCTCCACACATGTGGTTGCCGAAGTCTTAAAAGATATGGGGTATGATGTTAAAACGACTCCTTTAGATAACGCAATCATGTGGGAATCTGTAGCTAAAGGTGAAACAGATGCCATGGTTGGTGCGTGGCTGCCAGGAACTCACGCAGAGCAATATAAACAATATAAAGATAAATTAGACGACCTTGGTGAAAACCTTAAAGGCGCGAAGCTAGGAATTGTCGTCCCTTCTTATATGGATGTTGATTCTATCGAAGATTTATCTGATCAAGCTGGGAAAAAGATTACTGGAATTGAACCTGGGGCTGGTGTTGTTGCAGCAGCAGAGAAAACTAAAGAAGCTTATCCTAATTTGAAAGATTGGTCTGTTGAAACTTCTTCATCAGGTGCCATGACTGTCGCCTTAGGACAAGCAATTAAAAACAACGAAGACATCGTTATTACTGGCTGGTCTCCTCACTGGATGTTTGCAAAATATGATTTAAAATATTTAGCTGATCCAAAAGGCACTATGGGCGGCGAAGAAGCGATTCACACAATGGCTCGCCAAGGCCTAAAAGAAGATCAACCAGAAGCTTACAAAGTGTTAGATAATTTCCATTGGACCACTAAGGATATGGAATCTGTCATGTTAGAAATTAACGAAGGCAAAGACCCACAAGAAGCTGCACGTGATTGGGTTGATTCACATAAAGACCAAGTAGCAGAATGGAAAAAATAATTCTTAACAAATGACTTCCCCATCTATTAAAAGAGGGCGTTGAACAAATTGTTCAACGCCCTCTTTTTTCGCAAAAAAAACCACTCAGTTGGGTAGACTGAGTGGAAAGGAGTTATTTTTACTTGAGGAGTAAAAATGAAAAGTGTTTATGTTGGGTGTTTTGTTGGTATGCTTATATATTAACGAGAACCTGTGAATAATTTGTGACGAAAACCTTGGAAATTTGCTACGAATTACTTAAAAAAGTTTAAATGTGTCTCACCCTAGTTAATCGATACAGTGATTATTTCTTTTTAGCATTTTGGATGGCTTTAAATAATGTTGAAAATTGTCCTTTGAAAGACATCACATCATCAAAGATATCAACACCATCGTTTAACATTTTGACGGTCACCCAGCCAAGCGCTTCCGTAATTGCTACCGCAACTGAAGCATTGACCATGCCACCAGTCACAGTTCCGACAACAGGAATCACTTTTAGAATATTCCCGACTGCGCTCTTACCTAAACTAACCACTACTAATTCTTTGGTTAAACTTTTCCCTAAGCTTTCAGACCAAGACTGACCAAAAATTTTATGCAGCCGTGACATCATAGTTAATTGAACAGGTACCAGTAAAAAAGCATCCGAAAATGGAATTGGCGAAAACCCAATAATTGCTGCTGACAATGCAGCAAAATGAATCGTTTGATGACTTTTCTTTTTCACGTCAGGTGAAACACCAGCCAAAAATTCATCAAATACTTTGTCGAGTTGTGTTTGACTGTTCGTCACTAATTGTTCTGCTTTACCTTTAGAAGTTGCGAAAGCATTCATTATGGCCGTAGACGTTTTTTGTGGAAATTTTTTCAAGACATCTTGAAAAAAAGAACGAAATTCTGGGTCTTCGATTTCTTCATTCAATTGCTTAGTTTCTTGTTCTGCTAATTCTTGTTTTTCAATCTCTTCAAAAAGTTCTTGTTTCTTTTTGTTTTTATGTTTTTTTCTTCTCATCTCATTAACTCCCTTATCTATCAATATGTAGAAACAAAGTATAGCATAGCCCCTGATTGATTCTCTTTTAGATGATTTGAAAAGCCAGAACTTATCTGTTTTTTAAACAAATAGAAATGTTCTAGCTTTTCTCAAAAAATCAGCTATTTTGTTTGTTCTTCACCGCAATACACCGTCAAGTGTTTAGGTAAAATTTCCAGCGTAATTGGCAAAGCAGCTCCTTCATCACCATCCACATTAGTGGTTAATTCTTCTTGGTTTTCTAAGGAGATTGTTCCTTCTTTAAAGGTTAGGTAAACTAAATTATCAGTGGACTGGTCGACTCCTTTTAACAAATCTGGGACTGCTTTTACTGCATCCCACAATGATTGATCTTTTAAATAAACTAAATGAAGTTTGCCATCATCCACTTGGGCCTCTGGTAATAATGTTTCAAACCCACCGATTGAATTCGTTAAGCCAACTAAAACGGTACTACTTTCAATGGTTTGTTCTTTTTGATCCAATCTTAAATGAAAAGGATACGTTTGAGCATTCGCTAAATGTTTGGCACCTGAAATAAAATAAGCGAGTTTTCCTAACTTCGTTTTTTGTTCAACGTCCACGTCGTTAATTGACTCTGGAATCGTCCCAATCGCAACGACATTCATAAAGTAGTCGTCATTGATTTTCCCCACATCTAAAGCACTGGTTTTTTCTAAATCTAATTGTTGAATCGCTTCTTCAGGGTCCATCGGTAAATTCAAGGCTCGCGCTAAATCGTTCACCGTTCCTAAAGGAAAAAAGCCAAATTTTGGGCGGTAAGCTTGTTCTGCCAACCCGCTAATTCCTTCATTAACGGTTCCATCTCCCCCCATTACGAAAACACTGTCGAAGTGACTTTCCGCAGCTTCACGGGCAAATTGTTCTGCATCGCCGCCTTTTTCTGTTTGTTTCACTACAACTTCATCAAATAACTGCTTTAATTTTTCTTCTGCTAACGTTTCAAATTCTTTGGCTTTTTCACCACCAGAACTGGGGTTAACAATTAAAACTGCTTTTTTCACTGGTACCACTCCTCATTGATATCTAAATCGTTTGATTCCTTACAATTATTATAAAAGATATTTTTGATTCTGGCGAAAAATATGCTGACACTTGCTTAACAAACAAGCATCCCTGCTCCTCACTACTTTTCAAAACGTTCTTTAAAGCAATAGGCAAAATAATAGAACAATTTCCAAAAATCTTGCCAAACTTTTGGATCCATCCCCGTCAATTCATGAATTCGTTTCAAACGGTAATTCAATGTATTTCGATGGATATGTAATACTTGTGAGGTTTCATTGATGTTTAAGTTATGATTGGCGAAAAAAATAACGGTTTCATAGTATTCATCATAAATCGTCTGGATGGTTTCAAAAAAATCCAATTCAATATGAAAAGGAAAATTAAAAATTCCTTGAATAAAAAAATCTTCTGCTTGGTAAAACTTAGCCTTTTCTAATTGGAGAAACGATAGAAGTAAATACGTGTTTTGTGCCTCTTGGACCATTTGTTGAATCGTGGCTTTTTCCGAACTTATCACAAGATATTCTGTTACTGGCTTTGTTATCTGAGGTAGTTCAGAAGTAATCACCAGATAACAATTTTCCCATTCAAATATTTCATGGCCAAGATAAAAACTGGATAATAAGCGCTTGTCCTTGGTCAGTACACAATGATTCTGGTCGTCTAATTGAAGGTTATATAGTTCCAACGCTTCAAGTTTTAAGGCTTCTGAGTAAGCAGAATCAACATGCATTAAGTGCTGGATAAACTGATTTTTTTGTTTCTTCTTTTTTTCGCGTTCTTGTTGTGTATTTAATTCTTCTGTCAGTAAAAGAACAATCGAGCGCACAAGCTTGGTAAATTTGCGCACCTCGTCTGGTTCTCCTGAAATGCCTACGACACCTAAAATGTGATCATTCAAAATAATCGGTTCATTGGTGCCTTTTTTCTCTAAAGAAGTATCTTTATAAATTTCAATATTTTTTCGTTCATTGATGGCTCTTTCTGCACCACGATGGCGCTCCCCAATTCGAGCAGAATCTCCACTCGCAATAATTTTCCCTCGTTCATCCATAATATTGATGTTATAAGGAATATCTGCCATCAACTTTTCAACAATTTTATTTGCTTGGATTTTGTCTAATTTTAACATTGCTATCGCCAACTTTCTAAAAAACGAGTAGCGTTTGGGACATAAGCCGCAATGACTATGTCCCAAACGCTTAATTCTTCAGATCAACGACTGAACATTTTTATTTCAGCTTTCATTACTGATGATACCATGGTTAGTTCTTAGTCACAAGGCACCAGCTGTAATGTACGAGCAATATTTTCAACGGTTCTTTCTAAGTTAACTGGTCCATTTTTCAATGCTGCTTCCAATGGTTCGGCTTTGGCCAAAATTCCAAAAATAGCCGTCATCCCTTCTTCATAGAGGACATCCACATCTTTGCCGATATAGCCAGCACAAGCGAAAACCGGTTTTTGATACTTCTTGGCCAAACGTGAGACGCCATAAGGAGCTTTGCCGAATTTTGTTTGAAAATCCATCCCGCCTTCACCAGTAAAGACATAATCAGCGGCTTTTATTTTTTCTTCTAATTGATTCACTTCTACGACAATATCAATCCCTGGGCGTAACTGAGCTTTTGTGAATGCTAGTAACCCTGCACCCAAACCACCAGCGGCTCCTGCGCCTGGCATCATCTCAACATCAATGCCGATCTCTTTTTTGATGATCGCTGCATAATGGGCTAAGTTTTTATCTAATTGAGCCACCATTTCTTCTGTCGCACCTTTTTGCGGGCCAAAGACATGAGACGCCCCTGTTGGCCCTGTTAGTGGGTTATTCACATCACTTGCTACTAGAACTTCGGTAGCAAAAATACGTTGATCAAACTGTGTTAAATCGATCTGCGCCAGTTTATCTAATGCACCACCGCCACGTGTCAATTCTTGCCCTTCCTTGTCTAACAAACGCGCACCAAGTGCCTGAATCATACCTGCACCCCCATCATTTGTCACGCTACCACCAATGCCGATAATGATTTTTTTTGCCCCATGATTGAGCGCATGTTGAATCATTTCTCCTGTACCATAAGTAGAAGTGATCAAGGGATTACGTTCTGCTGCTTTGACCAATTCAATTCCGTTAGCTTTCGCCATTTCAATGACCACCGTTTCTTGGTCACCTAATAAGCCGTAATAGGTTTCAACGATTTGATCAGGAAGCGGTCCTGCCACACGCACTGGTATTCTTGTGCCTCCTGTTGCATCCACTAAGGAATCCACCGTTCCTTCCCCGCCATCTGCCATCGGGACATGTTGAATGTCTGCATCTTTAAATACAGCTAAAATCCCTTTTTCCATTGCCAGACAGGCTTCTTTTGCACTCATACTTTCTTTAAATGAGTCTGGAGCCAAAACAAATTTTTTCGTCATCTTTTCGCGCCTACTTTCCAACTAGTTTAAAATAAAGCCATATAAAATGGTTGCAACAATCGTCATTACCCCACCGACACACATTTCATAAGGAATCACTCGAATTCTTTCTTTAATCGTCATATTCATACTTTGTGCCGTAATATGGAAATAATTGCCTTGAGGAACACTATCAATCACAGTTGCCCCAGTATGCACCATGACTGCTGCTGAAAGTGAAGATGTGCCCATATCTAAAATCGCTGGTCCAAAAGAACCTGTCGCTAAAATAACCGCTGTGGATGTTGAACCAACTGCTAAGCCCATTAAAATACCAGAAATCGGTGCCAAGAAGGTTCCAGAAATTCCCATAACAGAAATTAAGTGGACAATTTGTGTTGATAAATCAGAAACAGAAATTAATCCAGCAATTGCACCTGCACCAATTAAAATTAAAACGGTATCGGTTACTCTCTTCAAGCCAGAAGATGCATAAAAGGCCAGTTGTTTTGTTTGCCCAATCGCAATTGTCCCAACAACTGAGGCGAACGGCAAAATATACAGAGCATCAATATTCAAACTTTTGATGAAAGAAATATTTAAAACGGCGCCAATCGGATTAAGTAATAATAAGACAATCGCTAACACTGGCGCGATCAACGCCTTTTTCAAAGGTAATAATTCTTTTGTTTGTTCCTCTACAAGATCCGTTTCTTTGACCATTGATCCTTTGCTTCTCATGATATTTGCAAGAACAACAGCTGTAATTAAACCAAATACGGCTGGAATAAAGCCAGCAATCATAACGTCACTTAGAGGTAAATCAAAGCCGTTCGCCGCTGCAATAGTATTTGGATTAGGCGAAATAATATTGCCCGCTTTGCCGCCACCTGATAAGGCAATCAATAATGATAACTTACTGATACCCGTACTTTTCCCAACGGATAGAGCAATCGGGGCAACAATCAACACTGCAACAGGAATGAATACGCCCACTGCTGTAATTACCATTGTAGATAATGCCAAAGATAAAATAGCTTTTTTCTCGCCAAGCTTTTGTACAATGGCGTTGGCAATTGATTCTGCCGCACCGGATTCCATCATCACACCCGCCAACATACCGGCTGCTAAGACACGGATTGCGGTTCCCATAATACTTTGTGTTCCGTTTAATAGAACAGCGACTGTATCTGACAGGGAAGCGCCTCCAATAAGACAACCAACAATTGCACCAAAAAACAAGGAATACACAGGATTAAATTTTTTCAAAATTAATACTATCGCTACAACTAATCCTAAAATTGCAGCAACCCAAGATATTGTAATATCTGGCATTCAAAATCAGCTCCTTAAATTGTTTACGCTTTCATTCTATCAAAGTCCTTTCTTTTTAAAATTGTAAATTTAACAGGATTTATTGTTCAAATGCACAAAAAAACCGTTCTTAAAGAACAGTTTTTTGAAATCTTTTTCTATCTTTCTCAATAATGACCACCAAGCCAACGAACAAAAGAACACTCACAATTAACAATACTGCCGTTTTATTATATCCATGAAATAGCGCTTCGCCTCCACATGCGTAAAGTATTGAGGAAGGAATTACACCAATGAATATCGCGGCTATTAAATTTTTTAATGGCAACTGCATAGTATCTGCAGCAAAATTAATCACAGAAGAAGGAATAATTGGAATCATGTAGCCCACCATAATCCCAATTTTTGGATGCTTCATCCGTCGAATGGACTGGACCCAATGATTGGTCTCCGTTTTTTTATCTAAAAATTTTATATGATGCATCAAAAAGATTGCAATTAAATTTCCCAAACTATTCCCTAAAACGTTAATGAGTGTGCCGCTGAAGGGACCAAAACTCAATCCTGCAATCACACCAATTACCGAGGTTGGAATCCCTGGTACTGCACACATGATCGCGGTCAAAAAAACTAACAACAGCGCTGCTGAAAAACCATGTGAACGAATTCGCTCTAATAATTGTGTCTTACTGGCTTTAGGATTCAAAAATAATTGAATATCTGTTTGATATTCTAGATACAAACGGTAACCTACCAGTAGGATTAAAATAAGCCCGCTACTGATTAGTAGTATTCGGATTGTTTTCCTTTTCATTTTCTTTGCTCCTTTTATGCTTTATACAAAGTGTAGCACAGGATTCTTTGTGCCTCAATTAGAAGCTTGTATGAATAAAAGCCGCCCCTAAAAGTTAGACTAAAAATCTAACTTTTAGGGGCGGCTCGAAAGTTACGAAGGTACTTTTTTTATTTCCGATACATCTTAAACTCCAAGAACAGATCGTTATAAATTCCTAAGTATTCTTGACCTAAATCTTGGTAAACTTCTAAATGTTTGATGGTTTCATCATCTGGATAAAATTGTTTATCTTCGGCAACTTCTTTTGGTAATAGTTTTTTAGCTTCTTTATTTGGTGTGGAATAACCAATATATTCTGCATTTTGTGCTGCATTTTCTGGTCGTAACATAAAGTTCATAAATGCATAGGCGCCGTCTTTATTTTTGGCTGTCTTAGGCATCACAATGTTATCAAACCAGAGATTAGAGCCTTCACTGGGAATCACATAATGTAGATGTTCATTGTTTTCTAGCATTTCAGCAGCTTCACCAGAGAAAGTTACAGCAACTGCACTTTCTTCATTAGCCATGTACATTTTGATTTCATCGGCAACAATTGCTTTGACATTGTTCGTTAATCGGTTTAACTTATCGGTAGCCTGACGTAATTGTTGGTCGTTTTTACTGTTTAACGAATAGCCTAAACTGTTCAAAGATAATCCTAACACTTCGCGAGCGCCATCAATCAGCATGACATTATTTTTTAATTCCGGGCGCCATAAATCATCCCAATGTTGGATCTGACGGCCGTCAATAAATTTATCATTATAAATAATCCCCAACGTGCCCCAGAAGTATGGAACGGAAAACTTATTTTGGGGATCAAAGGATTGATCTAAAAAGCGTGCATCAATGTTTTCTAAGCCTTTTAATTTGCTGTGATCAAGTGGTAAAAGCATCTTCGCTTTCATCATTTTTTGAATCATATATTCAGAAGGAATGGCAATATCATAGGCTGTACCACCTTGCTGAATTTTTGTATACATGGCTTCATTAGAATCAAAGGTTTCGTAATTGACTTTATAACCTGTTTCTTTTTCAAATTTCTTAATCAAGGCCGGATCTATATAGTCCCCCCAATTGTAAATGGTCAAGGTATCTGCTCCTGCCATGCCACTTGCTTTCTCCAATTGGCGCACGCCAAAAAACAAGATGACAATAATAGCGATAATTCCAATAAAAAGTGACTGTAATTTTTTCATTTTAACTTGGCCACCTCACTTTGTTCCCGACGCATTTTCTTTAAACGTTTTGGCGTATTGTCTTTACTGATAAAGTAATAACCGACAACTAGAATCATTGAGAATAGGAATACTAACGCACTTAAGGCATTGATTTCTAAACTAATTCCCTGACGTGCTCGTGAATAAATTTCAACAGATAATGTTGAAAAACCATTGCCTGTCACAAAGAATGTTACGGCAAAATCGTCCAACGAATAAGTAAAGGCCATAAAGTAGCCAGCAATAATTCCTGGCGCTAAAAAAGGCAAAATAATATTTTTAATCACTTGAACATTATTGGCCCCTAAATCCCGTGCCGCATCTACCATAGAATCGTTCATCTCTTGTAGTTTTGGTAAAACCATTAAAACAACAATTGGAATACTAAAGGCAATATGCGACAATAATACACTTGTAAAACCTAAACTGATAAACCCTACTGCCGTGAAGAAAATTAAGAAACTGGCTCCAATAATAACATCTGGTGAAACGAGTAAAATGTTATTAAAGCTAAGCAACGTGTTCCGGTTTTTACGACGTTTTGTATAATAAATCCCCATCGCACCAAATGTTCCAATGATGGTTGCTATTAAAGCCGATAAGAAAGCTAGCAAAAACGTATTCAGAACAATGGTTAACAAGCGTGTGTCTTCGAAAACGTTCCGATAATTATCTAACGTAAAACCAGTAAACTGATTCATCGTTTGCGTGTCGTTAAACGAATAAAAAATCAAATAAAAGATTGGTGCGTACAGTAGCGCAAAGACAACGAATAAATACACATAAGACCATTTAAACTTTTTCTTTTGCATTATTTGCCACGCCCTTTCTTCTTCTCACCCGTCAGCAACATCACAATAAACATGGCAACAATTAAAATCACACCAATTGTTGAACCCATGCCCCAGTTTTGCGTTACTAAGAAGTGTTCCTCAATCGCCGTTCCCAACGTAATCACCCGATTGCCGCCAATTAAACGCGTTAACATAAAGAGCGAGAGCGAAGGAATAAAGACAGCTTGAACGCCACTTTTCACACCGTTTAGGGAGAGAGGAAAAATGACACGGCGGAATGTTTCCGCACTGCTAGCTCCTAAGTCCCGACTAGCACTAATCAATGAAGGATTCATCTCTTCTAAGGCATTAAAAATCGGCATAATCATAAATGGAATTTCAATATACGTTGCGACAAATAAAAAACTGAAATCTGTAAACAGAATTTGGTGCGTACCCAAACCCATAAAACTCATAAACTGATTGATACTCCCATGAATACTGAAAATCCCAATAAAGGCATAAGCTTTTAATAATAAATTCACCCACGTTGGTAAAATAACGAGCATTAACCATAACTGTTTATGCTTGAGCTTTGTCAAAAAATAAGCAGTAGGATAACTTACCAATAACGTAAAAATGGTAATCAGAAAAGCATACCAAACCGAATTAATGGTCATACTTAAATACGTTCCTGATGTAAAATACGTTTGGTAATTCGCCAAGGTAAACTGGCCATTCATATCGAAAAATGATTGATAAATAATCATTAGCACTGGCGCAATGACGAATAAAAGTAACCACATTACATAGGGAATCGAATAAATTCGACGCATTGTTTTCATTTTATTTCCCCTTTCGTTTACTCGTCGTAACTTTCTAAACGGGCATCAAAGTCTTCTTCTGATTCATTGAAGCGCATCACGTGAATATCTTCTGGCTCAAAAGAGAGCCCTACTTGAGCGCCTTCTTTGGCTTTTCGAGTGGAATGCACCATCCATTCGTTTCCTTGTTCATCAAAACAAATAATTTCATAATGAACGCCGCGGAATAACTGTGTATCCACCGTTACGGTTAGCTTGCCTTTTTCAAGCGTGGTAATCGTTAAGTCTTCTGGACGTAAAACGACTTCTACAGGTTCATTTTTCCGCATGCCACCATCGACACATTCAAACTTTTTGCCCACAAATGAAACTAAATTATCTTCCAGCATCACACCGTCCACAATATTACTTTCCCCCACAAAGTCAGCAACAAAGTGATTAATCGGTTCATCATAAATATCGACTGGTGTGCCACTTTGCACGATATGACCTTTATTCATGACAAAAATTTCATCACTCATCGCTAATGCTTCTTCTTGATCATGGGTCACAAAAATAAAAGTAATTCCTAAACGTTGTTGTAAATCACGTAGTTCATATTGCATCGCTGTGCGTAATTTCAAATCTAAAGCGGATAACGGCTCATCTAAAAGCAATACTTTTGGCTCATTGACAATCGCTCGTGCAATTGCGACCCGCTGACGCTGGCCCCCAGACATTTCACTAATTTCACGTGTTTCGTAGCCGGGTAATTGAACCAAACGTAATGCCTCTTTCACTTTTTTTTCAATTTCTGCTTTGGATAGTTTTTTGATTTTTAAACCAAACGCAACATTATCAAAAACATTCATGTGAGGAAACAAAGCATAATCCTGAAACACGGTATTGACTTGGCGTTTATTGGCAGGTACATCATTTATTCTTTTACCATCAAAATAAACATCGCCAGAAGTCACGTCATTGAATCCCGCAATAATACGCAAAATCGTTGTTTTGCCACATCCTGAAGGTCCTAATAACGTATAAAATTTTCCTTCTTCAATTTCAAAGCTGACATTTTTTAATACTGGTTCATCGTCAAATTGTTTGACAACATTTTCAAATGAAATCACATGGTTTCTCACTGGATAAACTCCTCCATTTCGTCCTTTATAAATACGATTCTGTCGCCACAATTAACGCACGACTTTTTCCTCGACCATTGTTGCTAATTTGGTGAGGTTCTGTTGCTTGGTAATACATGGTTTGACCTTTTTTAGCAATATACGTGGCTTCCCCTAATGTCAAACGAATGGAGCCATCAATCACATAAATAAATGTTTCTGATAGAGAAGGTTCAAACGTTTTGTATTCGCCATTTTTATCAAAAGTAATAATGACAGGTTCCATTTCTTTTTCATTTGAGGCTGGAATTAACCATTTTAGTTCATAGCCATGTTCTTCATCATAATAGAGGGTACTTTCTTCTTCATTGTAGACAATTTTCTGTTCAAGCGGTTGCTGACTAAAAAACTGCTCTGGCGTCACGCCTAGTACTTCTAAAATTGAGAAAAATGTTTCCATTGATGGTGAGCTTAAATCCCGCTCCAATTGGGAAATATAGCCTTTGGATAAATCCGTTCTTTCGCCTAATTCTTCTTGTGTTAAATTTTTCTGAATGCGTAAATTTCTCAACTTCTCACCAATTTCCATGGCACACCTCGTTTCTATTTTCAGCTAATCTTTTCAACAAAAGTTTTGTAATACTAAACTTACAGTTTAACGAAGAATAATAAAACAAACACGAATAGCCCCATTTTACTTGATATAATAGGATTTTGCAACCTAGCCTATTCCATTAAATACACATAGTTTTGACTAAAGACACAGACCTTTGCACAGACAAATCCACCATGCCAATAGTCTTATAAAATCATGTTTTTTTATTGATTCTACATAAAAAATAAAACAAGCCCTCCTATCTAAAAATTCTGTCCATGGCATATGTCCTTTTAAAGACAATCAATAGTTTATTTGGTATATTTTTATCGGGTAGCAATTCCTTTGTAACTTCAGTTTGATATTTCTAAAGTATGGCTAAAATAAATATTACTACCCAGCCGCTAGTAGGCAACACTAGCGGTTTTTTTGCATAAAAATAGACCGCTCGAATGAGTGACCCGATCTAAAATATATTTTTCAAAAGTAAGTCAAAAGAATAATCCCCTATAAGTCAATGTTTATCACCTTTTTCAAAAGTAAGTCAAAAGTAAAAAGACCGCCTAAGCGATCCTGATTGAATTTATTTTGTTTCATGTTATAATGAACATAGAAAAAGGACGTGCTACGAACACGCCCCATGTAGAACCGTTAAAAAGACGGTGACTGTCATAAATTAGTTTTGATAACCATCTACGACCTGTCAAAGTGTTAGATGGTTATTTTTTTGTGTTCGTATGGTCTATAATCAGCAAAACTAACGTTGCAAATGCAATCATTAGCGTCAATGCTTCAAATACAGACATGCCTACTCCCTTCTAGGGATAAAGCTATGAACCATAGGCATCACCCCTTTATTCAAGAGATTAGCCGCCATCTTTTCACTTTTCTACATAGTTATTATACAAATAATCAAGCATTTATGCTATACTATTTTTGTAGTGTCAATGTGTCCTAATCCTATCATTTTCTGTGTCTGACCGAGCCAATTTTGGCTTGGTCTTTTTTAGGGTGTCTGATTTGTCAGAAAATAATTATACAAGCAAGATATACAAAAAAAGCTCAGCTAACCAGATGAGCTTTTACATCATTTACTATTTAACCACTACCACATTTGAGGCTTGTAGCCCTCGTTTTCCTTCCCCTACTTCATATTGGACTGTTTGCCCTTCTTCCAGGGTTTTATATCCTTCGGTTTGAATCGCTGTGTAATGGACAAAAATGTCTATCGCGTCCTCTGCAATAATAAATCCATACCCTTTTTTCTCATCAAACCATTTTACTGTTCCAGTTTCCATGTTTAAACGCACTCGCTTTCATCCGATTTATAGGTTAAATAAATTCTTTTTAAGGGATCGATAAGTCCCTCCTGTGGGGCAAATCTTGCATAAAATTTTGAATCCGAGAGATTAGCTAATAGATCGGGTAACGGCATATAGTCAGTTACTTCATTTAAAATATGATAACTATATGGCGGATTTCCTAAGGCCTCGATATAGGGGGTTACTTCTGTAATGTTTTCCCCTTGTCGTTGTCTAATGTATTGAGAACATTCATCGTAAACCTTTAAAAAATTATTTAACGCCAATGATAATTCTTTATTCATCTGAATAAGGTTTTGATCTTTTGAAAATAAATCTTGCGCAACTTGTCTTAATTCTCCGCGTGTTTCATTCGTGTCGATTGATGCAATCAATTCATCTAATGCTAGTTGATAATAGCTTACTACTTGATTTTGTTTTTCTAACGAAGCAGCTAATTTTTGTTTTTTTAATAAATCGGCTGCGGTTATTTTCTTTTTTAAAGAGAGTAGAACTTCTTTATAATTTGCTTCAATCTGTTTTAGTTGTTCTTCTTGCTTTATTAGATTTTTTCTTGCTTTAGTTAATTCTTTTATATAAGGCAATATAACACCTGAAATCGTTTGTTCTTTTAACATTCGCCCGTTGCTCCTCTCAGCACTGTTTGAATCTCTTTCCAGTTTTTATTGACCTGATCCGGCGTCATTTTAGCGATTTTTTCTAGTGTCAATTCTGTTTCAGAAAAAGAACCCTCTAGCGATTCAGCTAATGTTTCCGAAGCCTTATCAATGTCAAACTGCCCTTCTTCATCTAAAAATTCCTCTAAAACTTTTTTAATATCTTCTGCGGTCATACTTCTTACCTCTTTCATAATTTTTTATATATTTAGCTAAATATACCTAAACTAATCTTACTTTATGATCTACTGGCTCTATTTCAAATCCTAACTGCATAAGAGCTCTAATTTTATCTTCATTTTTATCGCTAAACACTTTAGCTTCGCTCTTATTTCCTAGAACTAACTGTTCTTTATACGTTCCTTCATGCATAAGCCTAACTAGGTATAAGCCTTTACCTATTTTTAAATGAAACGCTGTACTTATGGTTACTATAATTTTTTGCATCTCTTGCGCTAAATGTTCTAGTGCCTGTTGTCTCACTTTAGTTACTTCTTTTTTAGTGATACCGTATTGTTCGGCTATTGTACTATCTGAAATTGGTCTGACTGATTGATACATCCCTGTTTGCTGATTAAAGCTACAATATTCTTTTGATCGATAATAACTATCAGTTAAAACCTTTCTGTCTGTTTCGGATAGGTTTTTTAACCCATTGAAAAATATTTTTGCACTCTCAAGTTCTATCCCTTTTAACTCATATCGTGCTTTTTCATAATATTGCCATCGTTTGAGATGAAATTCAGGACGGATACGATCATAAAGCAAAAAAGTCACACACCCTTTCTAGTTTTTCTTCTACATCTTCAGAAAGCTCCTCTTCTTCTAATTCTAAGTCCTCTCTAAAACAAATAGCCGTTTCTATTTCTTTTATCTCATCTAACACGTGCTCAATAAGCTTATAAGGGCACTTAACCTCTTCTTTATACTTGAATTGGCTAATGAGTAATCGTTGCTCTAAAGGCTTAAGAGTAGCCCAAAAGCGCGCAAAATGTTTTTGTCGGAATAGTGTACGTTCTATTCGCTTATCAATTAGCTCTAGCTTTAGGATAAGATTTTCCACTTCTTTATCTGGTCGAAAACCTTTTGTCGTCATTCCTAATTCATCAAACACGATATGCGTGGTCATATTCTGACTAAAAAATTCGATACGCTTTAGTCTTTTTATTGAAAGCAACTTTTGCAGTACTAATGGAAATGAGAGGTAGTTTTTTATAACAATTTCATCAAATGGATCCATCAAATATTTTCCCCCCTGTGTTGCGTCACGTTGCAACGCTCCGAAACGTTCCGGAACGCTCCATTGAAACATTGCCTTTGAGAATAGCGCTGTTTCGCTGTTTTTGTAGTAAATCTACGTTGCATCATTGTGTTTGTTTCGGTAAAGAATCATTCTATTGTAGTAAAAAAGAGGACATAAGACCTAGCCCATATTAGAGCTAAAATCTTATGTCCTCTGGTTTTCCAGTCAGACTATTTAATTTGTTGCGATGCCGTTGTTTCGGTACGGATCACTTTGCCATCTTGCACGATCACTTTTACTGATCCATGCTGTGGCAGTTCTACAGTAACCGCCTTATTCTCACTATCTATATACAGTTTATCCATTTTCCTGCTCCTTTTCAAGTATTTCTATTAGGTGTGAACCTTAACTTTTCTTAACTCTTATCTTGGTTTTGAACCTCAACATTTCTCAACATTATAGAATTCAGGTTAACGATGGTTAACACCCTAAGTAATTCAAACAGTTAGCAATTGTTAGCATTATTTCCGCTTATTCTTTTTTGCCGCCTTGCGTTTTGCAGCACCTTTAGCCGTTTTCTTTTTGGTTGCGCTGCGATCTTTCTCTTTCACTTCGTATTCTTGTCTGAACCCGTACGGCGTTTTATCTCTTTTCATAGAAAATTACTCCTCATACCAAATAGAAATAGTTGTTAAAGATAAAATCTCCTCAGCATCCCCATAACTTTCTCCTGTTTGTTTAATGTGCTGTATTTCAATATGTGGGTTCTCCTCTAAAAAATCATTTAGCTCACGCTCTAATTTATTGATATTTCCACTTTGAAAAATTTTAACTTGCATAACTGTTCCTCTCCTTATCTAAAAAATGTAAAATTTGTAGTATTTTGTAGTATTTAAAATTTATATGTTACAAATCTAAGCACGCAAAAACACCTATATATTAGCGTTTTAGACACGTAGATTTAAATTTGTAACGTGTAACATATAATTTTCTAAACTATTCTCATATAGACGATTAGGAGGATTAGAGGGTATATAGCATACTCCCTATTCTCTCTTTTTCTAAAAGTTTTAAAATTTATATGTTACATGTTACAAAATGGCTGTATCCCTTGGCGCTGTACGGCTAAGAGTTGTAACATATGACCTTTTTATATGTTACATTCGCTACTCTCCTTATCTTAAAATGTACAATTTGTAGTATTTAAAATTTGGGTTGACTATCAAGATACGTTATAAACTCATCCGAACATAACAGAAGGAAGGTAAATTTATCAAAAAGATCTACGTACAAGCTCTCCTGATTCTCAGTAAGATTATCTTTTGCCAAGGCAAAGTAAAGCCGAATCAATCGCGCTAATTCCCCTTTAAGCTGTTCGATACTCGAAAAATTTTCATCTTCTAATAAAGACTGTACAATTACTCCTTGCATGCCTCCTGCAGCTTCTTCTAACCAATTAGGGTCTTTTTCCATTTCCGCTAAAACGATAGGGGAAAAATGAGAAATATCTCCTGTAAAATATCCTCGTGTAAAAGCCAGCATATTCGATAAAAAACTTCTTGTGATTTCTTCATATTTAAAATTCGGTTCTTTTTCTGTTGATACTATAAGCATAAGATTTCCTCTTTTCTTTATCTTTTTTGTTTTATTCGTTTGGTTCCTCAATTCTACAAAAATGGGGAACCGCTCAAAGCATTGGGGGAGTAAGGATAGAGCTATTTGGTTCTCGGTTCCCAATTCTTTTTACTATTCCTCAAACTTTTATTAAAACTTTATTTACAAATTTCAATAGAAAAAACTGGGAACTGGGAACCAAAACGCTAAACTCTTACTGTCCCAAGGGGTGGGAGTGGTTCCCAATTCAAAATAAATTGGGAACCATTTTTTTATAAATATCTCTTTCCTCTTACTCTCGCAAGGGATTTGGTCGGTTCCCAATTTATTTTTAAATCAGTAATTTAACTTATCAGCTTTAAATCGTTTCTTACTAAAGATTGGTAAGGCATTCCTTTTTCTGGCGGTTCTTCATAGTTGAAAAAATCCTCCAACGCTTTTATTTTTTCTATCTCATTCACGTTATATTTTGCTTTTTTATTTATCCAACTATCCCCTAATAAATACGTGAACTGTTTAGAAAATTTAATTTTGCTCAATGGTTTAAAATTATTTTCATTGCAAAACTCTTTATATTGAGAGTAAACCATATAAAAAGGGATTTTGTTTATTCCTAAAGGCTTGAATACTGTTTCTCTAAAATCAACTAGAGGGTCATTTTCTTGTTTATATTCTTCTAAAAGTTTTTTAGAAACATCAGGTACTATAAAACGTTCAAAATCCATATTTACCGCTTTATGCAAAACGTATTCGAGCACTTCTTTTCGGTTGATATACTCTTCTTTTATTCTCCAATCATCTTTAGCACCTTCAAATGAAGCGTTAAAAGGTACAATAAGCAAACGACGATACGTTCCGTTAGATTTATTACGAATTTTAGGCATCTCATTGGTAGACTGAATAACAGTCACATACATTCGAGCGCTATAGGGCATTCTGTTTTTAACTTCAATTAGTATAGTCTCATTAGTCACTACACTATTAAATTCCGAACTATCATCAATGTAAATTCCTGCTCCTACATCATCCCCAATAACTGCCACTTTTTCTACTAATAAAGCAAGTTTAAAACGTTCACTAAACTGATTTATTTTTAACGTTGCAATATTCTGCATGCCGATTAAGTTATACAATAATTGTTGATACGTTCCTTTTCCGTTTGATCCATCACCCATAAGCCAGATTGATTTTTTCCTTGAATAGTTCCCGTTAATCGCATCACTTATTACCTGCCATAACAAGGTAGTTATTTGTGCATCTCCGCAAGCGATTTCATTCAACCAGCTCTCTACATCCCAATCATTAAATTTAGGTAACGGCGGATTTTCTGCATAAGCTGTTGCAATTTTTGAAGTGAATACATAATTGGGCGTAAACGGTTCTAGTTGTTTCGTTTTAAGATTAAATACACCGTTTTTCACCGGTATAAGATATCTTGAGACCGTTTTAGGTTTTATTTTAGCTTCTTTCCAAATGTGAAAAATGACATCATTTACCGCTCTAGCATTGTGTTTCGGTTCAAGCCACCCAATCACTCGTTTTATTTGTGTTTCATTTTGTGTATAGATGCCTTCTTTTGGTTGATACATAGCTAAACGAGTATTTTCTTCCATATCAAATAAGCAAAACTCGATATATTCTTGGAGTATCCGACCACACTGTAACGCGGATAGAGATGTTGGTGGTTTACCTCTTCCACCGCTTTTTTCCCAACTTCTTTTAAGCTTTTTCAGTTCCTTTTTCCTTCGTTCAGCTAGTGCAAACTTTAACTCGTTCCCAAAATAAAGAATCTGCGTCTCTTCTAATGCTATTCCCTCAAATTCTTCGTAAGGATCGTTATACGCCCACCCGAAAAAATCCACAAACGGCGTTCCGTTCTTGACGGGCGAGGTATCATGCTTAAAATGTTCAATATTATGCGTTGCCCAATCGCTATTACCTAAAGCTAAAAGAGTTAGACATTCTTGAACGGTATCAAAATCTATCTCTCCTGTTTCAAAAGCGTATTTAATATTCATATAAGGGTTCAAATAATAAGCACGGTCCAGTAATTTTTCTCCTACGTTTTCGACATAAGCCTCTACCATTTTAATTGCTACTTCCTTGGTTAACTCCTTGCGAACAGTCTTTTCTTCTTTGTAGGTTTGTTGTTCTTCTGATACATCCAAATAATCATCTACCTTCAAAGGATTCGCTTGTTGACGAACAATAAGTGTTTCTGATGAAAATTCATTTAATATCGGTAGCCCCGCTACTTGTGAATATGTTTTACTAGCTAAATCAGCTTTCATACCAATTTTATTTACGATATTTTGCCAAAGGCAATCGTTTTCCTCTTTTGTATAGCTTCTGTCTGTATCTATAACTAACCGATATCTTAGACCAAAATCTGAAACATTATTTTTTATCGTAGGATAAAGAATATAACTAATTCCTTTTAGGGATTCAGCAATCTTTTTTATAAAATTTTCTAACTCTTTATCCTCTAGCTCGTCATAATCGATAGCGACTAACTCTTTTCTTAATAGATTATCGTTTGAGCGTTTCCCTATCAGCTCACCCGCAAGAAAATAACTTGCTTTTCGCTTAAATGGTTCTATCGATTCTTTGGTAGCATGTTCTCCTAAAGTTACTCTTTCGGGTACGTATTCCATAAGATAGTCAAAAGAGGAAACTCCTTCTACCACCTTCATTTTTTTACTAAATCCCTTACTTACATAGATACTCAATTTTTACTCACATCCTCTACTCTAATACCTGGTTACTTGCCATTTTTTCAATATATTCCGCTAATTTTAGTAAGCTAATTTGTACCATATCTTTTTGTTGCTTCCTAGCTTCATCACGTAAACAATTAATTAAAATCAGTCGTTCTTCTTTTGTAGAATGTTTAGCATAACGCAGGACTTCTTTTATTTTTTCTGCTATTTCTTCACCAAAAATCTTTCTTACGTTCATTGGCTCACTACCTCCATAAAACTGGCTACTTTAACAATCTCTTCACTGATGTCCTCAAGGTTGTTTGTTAGATTAGACAGTCCTTTCTCTCCAGATAAAGAGTAAATAACAAGTGTATTTTCACCTTGCGATAGTAGCCCTGATAAACAAGATAAATAATTCACCATTAAATCAATTCGATTACTTAAGCTTTCTAAATTCTCAACTTTTTCTTCTATTCTCATCTACTTACGTCCTCCATTTCTCACTTGATAAGCGTGTTCATCGTAAGCTATATATAAATACACCGTTAGACCTATGAATATAGTTAATTTTGCTAGTAATGGTAATAAGCCGAAAATTCCGCCGATTAATAGTCCTAATATAATTAAATTTCGTTTCATTTTGTGTTTTCCTCCAATTTTTGTTATAATTAGAGAAAAGAATCATAGGGAAGTTCCCTACGTTACTGCCTTTTACTCTGTCCGCCAAGACTATTTCGAGTAAAGGCTTTTTTCTTTTCTCTATTCATTGTATTTGCTCCTCAATTTATTGATACTGGCATTTTAAGTGTTGTTTGATAGATAACTACCCCAACATTCAGAATCAGCTTGATATCATCGTATGAGCGTCCTAATAAGATAAGACCTGTTGTCAGTTCTTCAATCTGATTGACTGCCGCCTGCTCTTTAGTAGTGAGAAAATCTAACGGTGTGGCTTTTGGCTTAGCCCCTCTAGCCTCACGTAGCTGTTTAGCATTGAAGCCCAATGCTTTTTTATAGACAAGATCAGTGAAATGCTTATAAAAATGAGCACTGAACCCCGCCCGTTTGATTGCGTCAGTCATAGTTACACGGATCGCTTTTCCTTGAAGACGTTTTTCTTTCCATTCAAGCTGACCATCCATAAAAGCAGTAAGTACTTTTCTAGCCCACGCTCTGAACTCACGAGCTTTTGGTTTAGGTGATAAGAAACCAATTTCCATTATTCCGTCTTTGGTGAAAACAATTGTTTCACGCTGAACGATTCGTTCACCTTCAACTACAGACAATTTGTGGGTACTTGAAAATTCCTCACTCCGTAAATATGGATTCCTCATAATTATATTTTCAATACCTGATTTACTTCTGTATTCCAATGCATTCGCTAATTGCTGAATAGTCATGTATGGATTCTTTTTACTATCCGTCCATAAATCACAAGGAATACCTTGGAACAGTTCTTCTTGTGCTAATACTAACTCATTCATTGTCTAACCCTCCGTTCCCTTCAAACTTGGAAGTTGATTTTCAAGCCATGGAATCAATATTGACAAATTATATCGTGCTTGTTCTTCAGTAAGATTAGCTATTTTATTTTGAAGAATCATCAAATCCGCATAAAGCTCAGCGTTTCGTTTTTCATGTTCTCTACACTCCTTTAAAATCGTTTCTGCTTCTTCTACGATTTCACTGATAGAAAAATTTTTGTACTTTTTAGGTACCCAAACTAGTTTTAGCATTGTTTTGCCTCCTTTAATTAATCTGTAGTAACTGAAATTTGACTATGTGCTTCTCTTGGCTTCTCTATTGGCGGGTGGATTTTATTATTCATTTTCGAGAAGCCAAGCGGTCATTTTTTTCTTCGAAAAAACCTGTTTACGCTCTGACAATGTTTTCCCTGTTGGCAGCCCTTTCGCTATCAATTCATCTAAATAAGCTTCTGAACAGTTGCCTAAGAAACGTCTTACTCCAACGCGTGTATATATGAGGTCATTATCAAGCTCATTTTCTCTACGAGCCCTCTCAATCGCTTCTAGCATCGTTTCGTACACTTGCTTACTAATTGCATTCAATTGTTTCTTATCAAGTGTATGGGATACCTGAACGACTACTGGCGGTGTTTCGACTTGTTCCATCGGTTAACCCTCCTTCCTTTTTATGGTTAAACCATAATTCAAGGCAAAAAAATAACATCTTCATAATTAACATTAAATGCAGATTCAATTTTCTTAACTATTAAAACATCAGGAAAAGTTTTAAATTTTTCGTAGTTTGCCCATGTTTCTGTAGATACACCAACTTTTTCTGCTGCCTCTTTTTGAGTTAAGTTTTCCATAACTCGTAAAGCTCTAAGCGTTACTTTCATTTCATCACCTCCAACAACCCTATTTTATTATGGTTTAACCATAATGTCAACACATTTATTTTATTTTTTTACGGTTAAAACAAAATAATTTTTAGAAAAACTTGATTTTATTACGGTTTAACCATATAATTTATTATAAAAAAGCTAGTGAGGAAGTGATAAAGGAATGAATATTTATGATAACAAACAAATTTTTGCCAGAAATTTAAAATTTCAAATGTCTAGAATTGGGGTGGACAGAAATAAGTTAGCGGATGATCTTAGCATCAAATACCCGACTCTATCAGACTGGCTTAACGCCAAGACTTATCCCAGAATTGAAAAAATTGAATTGTTAGCCAATTATTTCAAAATACCTAAGTCTGCTTTAATAGAAGATCATTCATTTGCAGAAATGCTTTATCAAGAAACACAATATGAAACTTTAAATTTAATAGAAGAAATGAACTACAAAATTATACCTGCTGGATATTCGATTACAGAAAAACTTGAGGAAGGGGATTTGTGGATGAATTCACCTAGAGGTACTTTCCCTATTGCTTTATCAGAAATAAAAGAACTCAACGGCGAATTAGATTCTTTTATACGTTTCAAACTAGAAGAGCTAAAAGACAAGCATAAAGAAGATTTTAAAGAATATCAATAATCCTCCCCCCTACACTTATCTATATTAATAAAGTACGACACATCTATAACTAGACTAAAAAAGCAATTTATTTAACATATATAAGAAATGAGGTAGACTAATGTCCATATTTGATTTTTTAAAAGTAAATACATTCAAAAAAGAAGCCGAGCTTTTAAGAAATGATTTAGAAATTTTAAGATCCACAAAGTTATCTGTGGAACAAATGAGCGTACTTGAGCTTCAAGAAGCAATTTTAGAAAAAAATAAAATCTTAGAGCAAGTGAGTGACAACATTGAAAAATTAAAATTAGAAGAAGAAAAATTAAATAAATCCTTGCAGAAAAAAACTAATGAAATAGCTTCCTTTAAAGATGAATTACTAAATATCGAAGAGCAAATCCAGATGCAATCTTATGGCTTATATCAACCTAGATATGATTTTGCCACTGCTATAGGATACAGAGAACATTTAGATTTAATCAGAGCTAGACAAAAACAGATGATAAAAGATAAGACAGCCGTGTCGTTCTTTGATAATTGGACCGTAGATGGAAGCAAAGCAAAAGGTAGAAAGATGAATAATGATAATATTAAATTAATTTTGCGCTCTTTCAATAACGAGTGTGAAGCAGGAATTAATAAAATAAAATTTAATAATATTCACGTTATCGAAAAAAGAATTCAAAAATCTTTCGAACAGCTTAATAAACTTAATGAATCTGTTCGTATATCACTAACCACACAATATTTAAAATTAAAATTGAGTGAATTATACTTAGCTTATGAATACGAACAAAAAAAGCAAGAAGAAAAAGAATTTTTACGTGCACAACGAGAAAAAGAGCGTGAAGAAAAGGCGCTGCAAAAAGAATTGCAAAATAAGAAAAAAATATTAGATAAAGATATTCACCACTATCAAAAAATGATTAATGAACTAACCGAAAAATTGAAAGATGCCTCCGGAGATGCAAAGATTGAATTAGAAAAAGAAATACTCGGATTAAAAACAAATATAGCTGAGAAAGAAAATGAAAAACAAGAACTTGATTACCGGGGAGCCCATGCATCAGCTGGCTATGTCTACATCATTAGCAATATAGGGGCATTCGGGGAAGATGTTGTAAAAATAGGGGTTACAAGAAGATTAGATCCTTTAGAACGAATCTCGGAATTGAGCAGCGCTTCTGTTCCTTTCAAATTTGATATACATGCACTAATTTTCAGCTACGAGGCTTATCAACTTGAAACTGAACTTCACAATCACTTTAACGATTATAGAATAAATAAAGTTAATCAAAGAAAAGAGTTTTTTAGAGTTCCTATTGAAGAAATAGAAATTAAACTTCAAGAATATAAAAATCTAACTGTTGACTTTAACAAAAATCCCGACGCAGAAGAATACTATCAATCTATTGCCTCGAGTAATAAACTTTAAATCTTAATGTGCAAAAAATCCTTTAACATCTACATACTATTGGCGTGGTGGTAGATAGGAGAAAAAGAAAATGACACAAATCAACAAATATACAAAAAAAGACGGGTCAACCGCCTATATGTTTAATGCTTATGTGGGACGTCATCCGAAAACTGGTAAAAACGTTTATCGTAAGCGACAAGGATTCAAAACAAAAAAACAAGCACAGATTGCGCTTGCTGACATTCTGAAAGATATAGACGAAAACGGACTGGATAATAAGCCCTCTGTTTTGACATTTAAGCAACTTTACGAGAAATGGTTAGCACAACAGCGGTTGACGATTAAACCCTCATCAGTTGCTTTAAATCGGCATTACGTAGAGGGACAGGTTTTGCCTTATCTGGGAAAATGCATATTAGAAGAAATTACCGTCACTCAATGTCAAGAATTAGTTAATAAGTGGTTTAATCAAGGCTACAAACAATACAATTACTTCCGAAAAATAACAGCTCAAATTATGCGATATGGTGAAGCAATGGAAATTATATCATCTAATCCAATGAGCAAAACTATTATTCCTAAGCGACAAGAAAAAGAAGAAAAACTAAAGTATTATACTAAAGACGAATTGAACCATTTTTTTGATTGTTTGAAGCAGTATGGCAATTTTAAACAGTTAGTATTTTTTAGGTTGCTAGCCTTTACTGGCTGTCGTAAGAGTGAAATTCTAGCCTTGCAGTGGAAAGACCTCGACATGACAAATAAGACCGTGTATATAGGCAAGACCGTAGCGAAAGATGAATTTAATAATATTCTGATTCAAACACCTAAAACATCATCTAGTACACGTTCTATCAGCCTAGACGATGAAACAATTAAAATTATGTCAAAATGGCGAACAATCCAAAGGAGCGACTATTTCCAAATGGGCTTTAATACATCTAGCGCAGAACAGTATATTTTTACTAATGATCTAAACGAGCTATACTGCCCTCAAATTGCAAATAATTGGTTGAATTACTTAATAAAAAAATACAAGTTACCAAGAATCACACCACATCACTTTAGGCACAGCCACGCTAGTCTTTTATTACAAGCTGGCATACCTATTAAAGAAGTTTCTGAGCGTTTAGGGCATAAAGATGTAAGAATAACCTTAGAAATATACTCCCACGTTATGCCTGAAGAAGCTGAAAAAACAGCGGATAAGTTCGCTCAATTCGTCGGTTTTTAATCAATGCACAGACAAAAGCACAGACCTTTATTATTTCTATGTATAAAAAAAGGATAGAATCCCTATTAATAAAGGTTTCTAGCTGTTCCTAAAAAAGGTAATACTAAACTTACAGTTTAGTTTTACCTTTTTTAGTATACGAACTTTTTGAAAAATTTCAACCATTTTTCTTTATTTTTCTAGTCTAATTGTCACACAATCTTTCTTTTCTGTATAACTTACTGTTTATAAGAAGAAAAATGATACGAAAAAATCAGAATATGATAAAATAAGACGAGTTGCTTTTTTACATAATTGGAAGGAGAGTTTTTATATGAATTCATTTCAAGCATTTACGTTAAGAGAACAAGATACATCTGTTATTGGTCAACTAGAAACCATTACTTTAGACGATTTATCAGAAGGCACTGTAGTAATCAAAGCAGCCTACTCCTCAGTTAACTTTAAAGACTCTTTAGCTTCAAAAAAAGACGGCGGTGTGATTCGCAATTATCCAATGATTCCAGGAATTGATGTCAGTGGCACTGTTGTCACATCGGAAGATCCTCGTTTCAAAGAAGGCGATAAAGTGATCGTAACAGGCTATCAATTAGGGGTTAGTCATACTGGTGGTTATTCTGAATATGTGCGTGTTCCTGGCGATTGGGTAGTTCCACTTCCTGAAAAAATGAGTCTCAAAGAAGCAATGATCTTCGGAACTGCTGGCTTTACGGCCGGATTATCTGTCACAGCTTTAGAAGACGATGGCTTACGCGACGACAAAGAAGCCCCCATTATTGTAACTGGTGCGACAGGCGGTGTTGCGACATTGTCTATTGCGATGTTGCATCAATTAGGCTACACTTCAATCACTGCATTAACTAGAAAGCCAGATTCTTTTGAGCTTTTAAAAGAGTTAGGTGTTAGTGAATGCTTATTAGTAGAAGATTTCTTAGCAACTCCTGTTAAAGCATTGATGAAACAGCGTTTTGCTTTTGCAATTGATACCACTGGTGGGGAAATTACTTCTGCTGTTTTACCACAACTTCGTTATGATGGCCGTTCAGCCATTTGTGGCCGCGCTGCTGGAATTACATTAGAGACAACCGTTTTACCCTTTATTTTACGGGGCGTTCATTTATTGGGCATTGATTCGGTTAATGTTGGTATGGACAAACGAAAAATAGTTTGGCAACGTCTTGCCACTGATTTAGACATCACTGAAAAAGCTGTGTATCAAGAGATTACTTTAGAAGAACTTCCCCCTGTTTTTGAAGCATTACAAGCAGGCCAACATATTGGACGGACCATTGTCCGAATTTCTTAAGGAGGCGTTTTGATTATGGATGTTTTAGTTACTGCTGGCGGAACGTCAGAACCGATTGATAATGTTCGTTCGATTACCAATCATTCTTCTGGCGGACTAGGAAAAGCAATTGCTGAAAGTTTTTTAGCTGCTGGACACACCGTAACCTACGTAACAACCAAACATGCATTACGTCCAACCCAACAATTGGACTTATCAATTAAAGAAATAGAAACAACGGTTGAATTAGCCACTACGTTAGAACAACTCTTTGCTGAAAAGCAATTTGATGCGATTGTTCACGCAATGGCAGTCAGTGATTTTACGACGGAAGCCGCGCAAACGGAAGAACAATTTATTGATTCTTTTGCTCAACAATTAAGCGAACAAACATTGCCAAAGACCAAAGAAGCCTTGGCAACTATCGTTCAAAACACATTGAATCAGATTGCTGATATTCCTCAAACAGCAACAAAAATTTCATCTGATACGGACCGATTATTAATTTTTCTAAAGAAAAATCCTAAAGTCATCCAAATGATTCGTGACAAGCAACCCCAAACTGTTTTAGTGGGCTTTAAATTACTTGTCGACGTTTCACAAGAAGAACTTGTCCAGGTTGCACAAGCCGCTTTGGTTAAAAATCGGTGTGACTTTGTCTTAGCCAATGACTTGATGAACGTTCATGAAACAGAACACGAAGGATTATTAATTAACGAAACGGGCATTGTCCAAGAAGCTTGTTCAAAACAAGGGATTGGTTCAATGATCGTTAAAAATGTTGAAAAGAAATGGAGAGAACAACAATGAAAACTATTTTATTAGGCGTCTCTGGCAGCATTTCTGCATATAAAGCAGCAGATATTACAAGTCAACTAGCTAAGCTTGGCTACAATGTGGAAATTTTAATGACTAAAAGTAGCACAGCGTTCATCACTCCGCTGACCTTACAATCACTTTCTAAGAATCCAGTGCATACGGATGTCATGATGGAAATTGATCCCAGTAAAATTAATCACATTGAGTTAGCTAAAAAAGCGGATTTATTTTTAGTAGCACCTGCTTCGGCCAATACAATTGGGAAATTAGCCCATGGGATTGCCGACGACTTATTATCAACAGTTGCTTTGGCACTTTATCCTGAAACACCCAAAATTATTGCGCCCGCGATGAATACGTATATGTACCAAAACCCCATTGTCCAACGAAATATTGGCATTTTAAAAGAAGTCGGCTATCAAGAAATAATCCCACGTGAAGCTCTATTAGCTTGTGGCGATTATGGTCGTGGCGCACTTGCCACTGTTGAAGATATCCTTCAAACAGTGATGAAAATTTTAGCATCTGATAACAAGGAGTAATTTATGAATAACACGAAAAAATTTACGTTAACAGCAATGTTCTTAGCTATCTTACTTTTACTGGCTTTAACCCCGCTAGGATTTATCACATTAGGTCCTTTAAATTCGACCACGATGCATATTCCTGTAATTATTGGTTCCATTGTTTTAGGGCCAAAAATCGGTAGTATGTTGGGCGGCACGTTTGGGATCATTAGCTTAATTAAAAATACGACAGCACCAACACCTTTGTCGTTTGTTTTTTCTCCATTTATTCCTGTGATCGGTACCGATCATGGTAGTTGGAAGGCACTTTTAATTGTGCTCATTCCGCGGATTTTAATTGGGGTCGTTCCTTATTTCGCTTACAAATGGCTAAATAAATTAACGAAGGAAAAAGCGCAACCTGTCTCCTTATTTGTGGCTGGTGTTTTAGGCTCAGCAACGAATACCATTTTAGTCATGAACATGATTTATTTTCTTTTTAATTCAGCTTATGCTGAAATTATTGGTAAAGCTGGAACTGCTGTTTACCTAGCTATTATTGCGACGATTTTCAGTTCTGGTGTGCCAGAAGCTCTTGTTGCTGGTGTAGCTGCTTCAGCAATTGCTAGCGTTTTGCTTCGCTTAATGAAACGGAATGCAACACAAAAACTATAGAAAAAAACACATGGACTAAAAATCAAGTTTGATTTTTAGTCCATGTGTTTTTTATTTATTTTTTTTGTTTTCGTAATTTATAGGCATATTCACTGGCTTTAAATAATAATTTATTAACCGGTAAATCGAATTCCCCAATAAATTCATTAATCGTTGGGTTGAAGTTCGCTTTAAACTTAATTAAGCCATCATTTAAACTACCTTCTAAGCCGCCCATATTACAGCTTTCGCAGCCACGGTTAAAACATTCTTGAATGGTATCTCGCCAAGTCACATATGTTGGCATGTAGCGTTTATAACGATCATCTAAGCCAGCATAAAGGATTTCACTTGTTGGACCAAATGTCACAGCCAAGGCGCCAGCAACCGTTACAATTTCACCAGCTTCTGCGATATTTTCTTCTAATTCTTTTAGTTCCCGAGTCAAGGAAGCATCTAATTCTTCTAAATTATGGCGCTTTTTCACTTGATTTTCTTTCAAATTACTCAAGTCTTTTTGATTTTTGTCATAGCGTTGTCGCGTGCTATCTAAGCGTTCCTTTAAATTGACTTGCGCCAGCATAATAAAGGAGTCTTCTGGGTAAATGTTCAACAGCTTCTTAAAGTAATCACTATTCCGTAAAGAAATATGTTGGCGTTCCATGGTTGATTGAATGACTTTTTCAAATTCATCAACAAAGTCAACATGCCCTTGCTGCACAACGACCCCTTTTTTTTCAGCTGTTTTAATCATTTTCTTGGTGCTTTTTGACAATTGTTCCTCACTAAAATCTTCACGATAAATATTCGCTTGGAAGCGGGGCTGGATGGTGGCCCCCATATCCATTGTCAGTCCTTGATATTTGGCCCCTGCTTCTTTCAAGGTCTCAATAATAGCTGTCGCTTCAGCATGCGGTTGATGTTCTTCTCCCAAATGAAAATCTTGATAGTGAACCGCTGGATCCATTTTTATAAATAAAGCTCGTTTTTTCTTGCCAAATTTTTTCAATTCAGCCATAAAGTAGCTGACCAAACGTTCATTTGTATAGTCCATTACTGGACCTCTTGGTGTATATAACATCGTAAAACCGGCTGGTAATGGTTTGATTAAAACTAAACTTGATGCGACTAATGTATCCTTTTCATAAACCCCAACAATTTCAGAACCCCAGTTATCCTTGACTTTTGCCCATGAAGATGACTGTAGTAAATTACATAATGGGTGATTTTTAACAAATGTATCGTGTACTTCTGCCGGAATACCGATTTTAAATGTGTACATGTTCAAACTCCTCTGCTGTGACTTTCCAATAGTCCGTTTATCTTACACTATCATAGTGTATTCCAACAGACTAGTAAAGTTTTACATGAAAATTTTTAGAAAAAATGTAGATCTTATTCTTTATGTAAAAAAGACGAGGTAGAAACAGTTCATTCTATCACTTAGCTCACTAATAGCAACGACACTTTTCTTCACTGCCATTCAAAGGATGAATCATTTCTATCCACATCTTTTCAATTAAATACGTGTTTCAAATTTTAATGACTTGTTGATAAAATACATGATTGGTGCTGAAATCGTCATAATAATCGCTTCACTTAATGCTAACCAACCATAAGTTGTCCAAAATGCTTGACCGCCACTTGGTACTAGCATAAAGGCAATAAAAAACATACTTACAGTAAAAAATAGACTATTTAGACACATTCTAACAGGAATACTTGGTACCTTTTTTTGTAAAAAAGCTGTTAAGCTCAACGCAAATAATGTTTGCGCTCCACCAAACAGAGCATCCATTACACCGAAACCAAAAAATAAGTTAAAAAAGATAACGCCGCCTAAAACACCCCACATCAATTTGCGATTGAAAACGACTAGGTGATTCAAACTTTCTGAAATTCTAAATTGAATCATACCAGAAGAAACTGGCCGAACCAATAAAGAGAGGACAATATATAAGCCCATAATGATACCATTGGCTAAGACTGTTCTTAGCTTTCGATTGGCTTGAAACGAATTTTGCATACTTTTTCCTTCTTTCTCCGAGTTTTTTTACAAGGGATGGTTGATGAACCTTGAACATTATTATATCATATTTCCCATATCTCATAAACGTTGATATATAAGCATTTTAATAGAAAAATAAGAAATCGTGTTCCCTTTAGTTATCCTAGTTTTACAAATTTTTGTGGCAAATTTGTGGCAAGAATCTCTTTTTTCGTAGTTTATTCAATTCCACACAAAAACAATCCCTGTTCTCAATGAGAACGGGGATTTCTAAATGGAAGTGTTACATGCATATGTCTGATTAGAATATATCACAATGCTATTTCTGTGTAAATAAAAAAAGCCCTCCGAAGAGGGCAAGCTCATTCCTTTAGAAAAGGAGCTAAAATGAAAAATTTTTGTATGGTATAATTATATTAACCCCTTTTACATATTTTGTAAATATTTTCTCAATCTGTTGGACAAATACTTATGGACCCTGATGGATTCGAACCAGCGACCGGACGGTTATGAGCCGTCTGCTCTAACCTGCTGAGCTAAGGGTCCGATTAAAAAAAGCCCTCCAAAGAGGGCCAACCTATTCCTTTAGAAAAAGGAGTTAAAATGAAAAAGTCTTTTTCGTATTAGGGTACTTTAATACTAATCCTTTTTTAATAAATTGTAAAGCCTTTTTATGCTATAAACAACAAAAAAACTGCCTTATTGGGGCAAGACAGTTTTTAAGTAACGTGAAAAATTGTGGTTGAGCAATTACATTCTAATACTTACCGCCTAAATTGTAAAGCGTTTTAATTTTATTTTTACTGTATAAAAAATTTTAGAGCTCCTATTATTACACTTATAACGGCTATAGACGTGCCTATAAACCATTTTATATTTGCGCTTTTTTGTTTTCTTAGTTCTTCTTTAAAAGTAAATATACTGGTCTCAATTTTATGATCAATGTTTGATAGCTTTGTCTTTAAATTTGATTCAGTAGAATCAAGTTTTCTTTCAATATTTTTACCCATAAATCAACTTTTCAATACTTGGCGTATACAACCAAATAAACTCATCGGGAAATTGAACATGAGATAATGTTTTACCTGCTGTGTTTACTTGTTCGGTAATAATCCCTACCGAAGCTGGCTGAAAAGCGAAATAATCCCCCACGTTTAACGTTTGGTCGGGCGTATTTTCTCCGGTTCCTGGATCAATTTTATCGATATAAGCGACATTAATCCCGTTATCCGTCCAGTCAAAGTCTGGTTGCCCTAATACATCATTTCTTACTTGCCAAATACCATTCAAAAACTGTAAATCGTCTACTCGGTAACCATAGCGACGTTTAGGTTTTGGTGCTGGTTTTTCTTGGGCTAATGCTTGTACTTGCAGTCCTGGTTGGCTATTATTAACTCGCCATACTTCAATATAATTAGGTTGCGTTACTGCGTAATACTCATTCCAGTTATGTTGTGTGATCGCTGTTCCTGGTTGACCACTCGTCCAATAATCACAACTAATAAAGTCAGTGGCGTTCACCATGACACCGACATGGCCGCCAGCTCCTCCACTTGTACTCATATCTTTGCCCCAGCTCATTAGAACTACATCACCCTTTTGGGCGTCCCAATCTTGGTTAACAGAAATACGTTGATAGCCATTTTTACCTAAATAATTTCCTAGTGTTACAGTTGAATATAGGTAGTCATAGTTTACTCCTCCAGAATCTTTAATAGACTGCGTCATTGATCCAGAACAATCCGCTGTGCCATCTGCTCCATTACGGGAACCAGTCATAGAGTAAGTCAATTTACCTATTCTAGCTAGAAACCATTCAACGGTTAATTGATTATTTAAGCCCATTGTATGCACCTTCAATCTCTTTTTCGATTTCTTCGTTTGAAACTTCTACTCCTTTGGCTAAGGCCCACTCATTCATTTTTGCGACCGCTGTTCTTTTTTTCGTTTGGTTAGAAACATTTTCTTTTTCTAATGCTAAAACGATTTCTTGGGCTTTTTCTGTTAGTGTCATTTCTACTTCTCCCCTTTATCATTGTTTTGTTTCTCCGGAAAATATTTATCTTTCTTTGCTTCGATTTCATCTTCTAACCATTTAAATAACCACATTGGAAAAAAATCACCCCAACCTAAGACCACGATATTAGCCATTAGGCTATAAAAATTATGATAGATAAACGCGCCGGTAAATACAGTGAAAATTAACGCCCCTGTACCTAGTAAATAATCAAAACCATACGCGATAAAACAACACAATAAAATGATAAAATCACGAATCGCAGAATCAATCATCGTCGTGCTATTTTTTCTCTTTTGCGTAGATTTTTTGGCCAGTCGGCCACCAACTAACCACTCAATCACAAATAAAGCCATTAAAATACCTAATAAAATCACATGCTCTAAGCGCAGCTCTTTCCCTGTCACCCAACCAGGTATGGCGAAAGAAATTCCCCCGGTTGCTGCGCCTATCAGCCAACTTTTATCCGTTACCATTTTGGTCCATTGCTGAAGCAACATTACTAATACATTATTCATTGGTTTCCTCCAACTAAATAAGCGACCGGTAGGTTGTCCCACCAGTCGCTATTTTTTATTTCGTTAATTCTGGTAAATCTAAGTCGAGTAAAATATCGATCACTTGTTGACGAAGTACTTTAGGTACATTTTCGATTTTACGTTTTCCTTTAATAATTAACGTTGCGTAAATCATAGCCATTTCAGCCACCTCCTTCCGCAATAAATAAAAAACAATCTTAGTCTGCAGCTTTTGCATCCAAGATTGCTTGTACTTGTTTTTGTAATTTTTTCGGGACATCATCAAGTGTTTTCTCTCCTTTTTCAATTAAGGCGACATATATTTTTATCATTCTGTAGTACCTCCCGCTATCATTTCATAAATTTCAGCGATTGCTAACTGTGCGTCGGTTGTTTCTTGTTTAGTCTCAATAATCTCGGCTTTCAATGCCTTGTTTTCCGCTTCTAACAATTCTAATTTCGTTGGTGGTGCTGGTTCAGGTGCTGGCACATTATCCGGATCATGAATGAGTGTTTGACCGTCAAAACGCCAATTAGGAAAGTCTAGCGGCTCTTGTTCTACTTCTAATTCTACTTGGTCTGGCTGCTCCATTAATGAATAGCCAGCTAAATAGCCTACTTTGTTTTCAATCCATATTTTCATTTGCTTACCTCCTAAACTTCCCATATTTTAACTAAAACATATTTTTTAATTCCAACACCTGTCGCAACTGTAGCCGGCGCATTTACATCATTACCAGTAATGGTAGTGTCATTAATATAAAGATATTTTCCATAAATTTCTTTACTTCCGTATCCTCCAACGTAACAGTTGGTTCCCCGTGCACCACCATTAGTAAGGTGTTGCTTAGGAATGTACGTAAAACTATATTGTGTATTTTGTACTGTGCTTGTTGTGCTATATTCTTGCCACTGTAAAATAATCCCGTTGCGGCATTTTGATAACGCCTTAGATAAAGTGATGATTATCGGACCGCCGCCATACCAGCCACCCATCCATAATGGCTTTTGTTGCGGCTCAAGCGCGACTGTTTGCCAAGCTAGCCAGTTTACACCATCAAATCGTCGGGTATTTAACTGTTCATTGCCTATGAAGAACTGGGTCAACGAGTTCATGTTTCCTGCTTGTTGTACCAGTAAATTGCCAGCAACAGCTCCCGCTGGTCGATTAAGCCCTGTTGCGGCGTTAACGGCATACATTCCTGGCGCTTTAATTGTGTTCCAATCTTGAGCGACAATTAGCTCTTTTTTCGCCACTAATGCATCAGCAAACAAACTATCTGTTTCTGTCTTAGAATAAACGTTCTCTAATTTAGCCTTATCCGTTGAAGACATTAAGCCACTAGTAACTGCTGTAGCATTCCCTGGATTCTTTTGAGCGCCAGCCTGAATACCGTTTAATTTTAATTTATCAAAAGCATTCATTAAACCATTCGATACCGTGCTAGCTAAACCCGGATTTTTCTGGGCGCCAGCTTCTATACCATCTAATTTTGCTTTATCATTACTACTCATAAGGCCATTTAATAACGTTGTTGCTAAATCCTTAGATGCTTTTTCGTTCCAACCTATTTTTTCTGCATCTGTCACAAACCGATGTGTAGCATCTTGTGTAATTATTGTGGCTGGATGACTAATTGGGTGAACATACTTATTAGCTCCCGTTTCTACTGTATCCAATTTTGCTTTATCTGAATGAGAGAGCAAGCCTTTCTTCGTTGGTGTTGCTAATGCATCTATTCCTTCTTCCCAGCGTTGCGCATCAGCTGGTGTAATGATATCCTCATTTTTCCACTCTTTCACCAAATGCACTCACCTCCACTTTGTATTTAAAAACTGTGTCCGTCACAATAGGTACGTACAATTGGTGCTCAGCTAATAAGTCAGTTGCTTCATAAAAACTGATCGTAGTAATTTCAGTGATTTCAGCTGGCACCTTAAATTGTATTACTAACTGTGTTTGCTCGATCACTTTAGTGAAATCAATAACCGTTATGTTGCCATTCAACACAATTTTATTTAATTTAACTTGGTACGCTTCAACTAAGCGTTGTTTCAAATTAGTCGTAATCATGACAAAGCAACCTCCTTATCTGAAGAACGATACACCAAAGGATCCCGTCCGACACGACTTTCTCCCAATCTGAAAAAAGTTAAAGTGGAAACTGAAGCCGTTCCTTTCATTTGAATAGTTTCCGTCAATACTGGTAAATGGGTATAAACTAGATTGGCAGGTTTTATTTTTTGGATCAGCGCTTGAACTTCATAAAACCAATTGGCATTTTTAATCGCTGTTTCTAAAATTAACTGATAGTGTTGCTCATCTATGTCTAATGTATAACGCTCATCACCAAAAATTTGATTTAACTGTTCTTTTAAATAGCCTAACGTAAAAGGCGGTCTTGTCTGCATACGGATTAATAATCGCTCTCTTCTAAATGCTAATGATTCAATAGCTGGATTAGGCAAAATATTTAATAATGCTTCTTGATAACAAATCGTCTGTTCATCAGCCGTTTGAATCCATTGATTCATTTTAACCTGTGTTAGTTTTTTGGCTACTGTAACCATCAGTTTATCTTCTACCTGCATCAAGCAATCAAATTCTCGTACCCCTTCGTAATAATCCGGTAAATATTTACTTAAAGTCATAGGATTTTCACCTCACCTAATACTGGCAATTCTTGTTGCTCATTCGTTAAAACCATTGCAATATCAGCCGATTGTCTATTTAGGGTTAAATTCTGAACATTTGCTACCCCTATTACCGATAAAATTGATGCTATCAACTGTGAACGATAAATCCAACAACTATAGCTATTATCTATGCGTTCATCCCATTTTTTACGAACACTATCAAAATAATGCTCAATTGCTGTCTGAACATTTGCTTCTACCTGCCCTAAAGTAACACCCGTATTTAAAGTTATTTGAAAAACGATGTTTACTATCTTTTCTGTTGGCGCCGCTACGGTAACCCTGTGACCAATTGGCGCATAGCCCAGACCTTGTCCGGTAGTTTCTGGGTCAATGATTTCTTGAACACGTTTTAACAGATTAGCCGACGCTATGTGAAACAAATGATTCAAGATTACCAATCGAACTGTTCCTCCACCTTGCCAAGTAGGATAAATTTGTACAGCCCCTACACCTTCAATTCGCGTCGTTAGCTGATAATAGTCAGTTATATTTCCGCCAAAAGCGACTACTTCTTTTGCCTCCAACACTCTAGTTCTTAGTTCTTCATCCGACTCAGTATCTCTTGCTGGTATAATAACTTCTAATATTTTTGCACTTCCTAAGCCATTAAAATGATCTAATGGCAATAATGAACCTATATAACCGTTACCCGATTCTCCAGCTATTTCAGCTTGTAACTGATACATACCAGGCTCAATGTCCCTTTGTATAACTGTATAATAAATCGGCTTTTCACCAATACTAGAAAAACGGCTACCAAGTGCTACTGTATAAGGTTGATCTTCTTCATTAGCAAGAAAAGCTTTAACTATAGCTTTAGTGGCTTGTCGCCGATTTAACCCTGCTTCTTCGGCACGATAATCTAAATATTGTCCAGTAGCGGTAACAACAAATGTTTCTAATAAGATATTTTTAAGCTGCATCATAAAATCCGCCATTTGATAACATGCTGGCGCTAACGCATCATAAATAATTGACCCTTCTCGAGTATCTATATCCTCGGGTACTTTTTCTAATGCTGCATTCAAAAAGTACGTATAATCATATTGCTCTAAATAACGCCCGATTTCTTCTGCTTTCATAACATCACCTCATTTTGCAAGGGAATTTTTCCGAAAATTGTATTCACTGTAAATTGAACCGTTACACACTCTTTTTTTACATCAGAAATAATAAAATCAGTGACATCTAATACCCGATCGTCTGTGATTACAGCTTCAGTAATTAAGCGGCTTAGTTCCAATTCAACTAAATCTAATGGTTCACCAACAAGACTTGTCAACTCACTACCGTAGCTATCGCTATAAATCGGCCAAGAAAACCGTTCTGTTTGTATTATTTTTTCAATCGCTTGTTGCGTAGCCGTTAAATGGTCCACCATGCCAACCACTCTATGATTGACCATTCGATACGTTTTAGAGGGTAGTGGCATTTCTTCTATACTCATTTCTTCCTTCATCCGCTACACCCTTTCTATAACATAATATTTCTGTGATTTTTGTGCACGTAACATCCGGACTTTATCCCCCACTTCTAAATCACGAAATACTGTGGCATAACCAATTTTCCCTTCTACATTCACAGCAATCGTTAAGTTTTTCACCATTTGGGATAACTCGATAAAAGGCGCACTTATTTCAAATCGATTCTCTAATCGAATATTTAAAGGATCTGTACTAATGACTTGACCATAAATTAAATCCGAAAACTCGCTCTCTTTAGGGCGTGATTGTTTAATTGCTCGTGCTAGTCGTTCCCCTGCCATTAACGAATCACCTCTACTTGTAAACTCATTGTATGACCATTCGCAAAATTATGCTTACAGTTCTTCACTAAAGCTAAATTATCATTTCCGATACTGTCACCGCCTAAATCCTTCATTCGTAAAATAAAGCTGTTCCCTGCACGAATCCCTAAATGACCAATCGCTTCTATTCGAAGTGTTTTGACTTCTTTATTTTTTTCACCTAATAAAATTTGTGCTTGTTGCTGTAATTGGGCGCTATTTAATTCAGCGTCATTGACGGTTTCTACAATTTGCAATTTCCCCCACTTATCAATCATTTCATTGTGTTGCGCAGTGAAAATTTCTCTTTTTCCTTGCTCTTTATCTTCTCTCATCACTTTGACAGAATTAGCCGCGTCATCAATTGACGCTTCATAATCATAATCAGTCATTAGAGAATTGTCCCCGATAACTAATTTTGTAATCATACGATTAAAATCGAAGAATTCTAATGTCCCCGCTCGATCCCAAAACCCATAGCGAATTTGGTGGTTTTTTCGGGTTTCTTCTAAGGCTTCTTCTAACATCGAATAATACGTATGCTTATCTTCAACTACTGGTGCGCAATTATAGGTCGCATGATCCAAAACTTTATGGGGGATTCCTTGCGTTTGGCAGATCGTTGTAAACCGATTAGAAGCAGTTGATGCTGGAAAAATTAGCGTATCTTCATTTTTTAAGTACCTAGTGGCATCGTACGCAATGATTCGCCAGGATTTTTCTTTTCCTTTGCTTCGATTAAACACTTTCCCTTTAAAAAAGACTTTCCCATCAATCCGTAATTCGATGATATCCCCGGCAAGTAGAAAAACTTTTGGATCCGCCAGCATCTCAAATTCTAGTGTCCCAGGTTGTGATTCGATCGACGTTGTCCAAGTTGGAAAGGAAACAATTTCCGAAAGGTCATACTGTTCACCGTTATTGATAGAGGTTTCTAATAATTGTAATTTCATAGCCGGCGAACACTCCCAGCTGTTACCCAACCACGCCAGCCGCCATCGAGCATCGTCACGTGATACGGACAAGGTTTGCCAGGGGCCATAAAATTCACCAAGCGATGGGCGTTAACTTCTGTTACTCCCGGGCCTGTGCCGTAACTATCCCGGTGTAATTGCCCATTGCAAATCACTTCACAACCAATGGTTATTGGTTTATTAATTGGTGGATTTGGACGAGGGCGGGGTGAAACTCTTTTTTTAACAGTCTTAACATATTTCGCCTGATAATTACGGTATTCTTTCAAGGTTAACGTATATTCTATATCTCCCGTTGCATCAACATAGCCCCATTCAAAAGATTCAATTACCATTAATGTATTAATGCCATAACCTGTTACAATCAATCGTACTCTTTGAGTATTATTTTTAGCCTTCTCTACTAGCTTTACCCATTGTATAGGAGGCTGTTTCTTTGCTTTGGGATTGACATAGTCGGCTTTTGTATTTTGTGGAAAAAAAGAAGAGAAGGACGTTTCAACTAGTGAACGTCCTCCTAAAACATTTACATCTCCTAATTTGATCACTTCTACAACAGTATTCTTCGAACCTGTCGTTAATTTTATTTCACCAGGATTTACCGGAAGAACTTGGCGTTTCCCCTCGATATCTAAATAAAACTGAACAGACATAGCACACCTCCTAATTCATATCTGATTCGAACATTTCCATCACTTTATCTTCAAATGTTTCAAGTAATGCATTCTCATCGATTGGCTCACTATTTTTATTTTCTACATAAATAGAAACTTGTGGCACCACTTGCTTATGATTCACAATAATTTTTTGATTCGCTGAAGCCTGTAGTTTAGAAATTTCTGTATCATCTAAATGAACACTACTTGATACACTTCCAGCAGTAGAAACGGTCATTAGTTGATTAGAAATAGTGGCTTGCGCCAATGAATCACTGGCTTTTGTCACTAGGTTTTGTGCTTGTAACATTCCGTTAGCTAAGCCACTAGTTATAAAATGACCTATTTTCATAAAGACTCGTGATGGGCTATGAATATCTAAGGCACTTCTAACCGTAGTTGCTACCCGATGAGCAACCGATTCAGCTGCAGCAATCGCTGATCCAGCTCCAGCTTGAATCCCGCTAGTTAAACCAGACATCGCCATCAATCCTGCTGAAAATAATTGTCCTCTCAAACCAGTAAATGTCGACATAATTTGTTGGTTACCATTTTGAACCGTCACTGCAGCTTGGCTCATCCCCATTGCTAAAGTTTGATTAAAAGTCAGCATACCAGCCATAGTATCGGCTTTGATTGCCGTCATAGTACTTATTACACTTTGTTTTATACGATCCATGTTGCTGGTAAAACCTTGCGAGATTTCCCCTAATTTACCAATATTTACTTCTGCCGCTTGCTGGAAGCCGTTTAATTCCTTCGTTAAATTAACAAATGTGGCACTCATTCCTTCCATGCCGGCAATTCCGGTCACTTCAGGTAAATCATTCATTTTCTGAATAACTTCTTTAACTTTTGCAATCTTCGTGTTAATCGATTCATCAATTGTTTCTTTGGCAAATCTATTAATAGGCTCAATTAAATCATAAAGTGCATCAATCGAATGTCCAACTTCACCTAATTCGTTGGCTTTCATCATTTGACCAACCCATTTACCTAAGTTAGCCGTACCTATTTCTTCAATTAATGCATTAATCGCCTTTATATTAGTCGTTGAGTTGATTGCTTTTACGTTTACTCCAGCCAATTTATTAATTGGTTCCACCAGGTTATACATCGCTTCAACAGCCGCTTTAACTTGCATTAATTCTGATTGCTTCAGCATTGTACCAATAATTTGATTTAAGCCTGCCGTCCCCATTTCATGAATGATAGTATTAATAGAATTAATTTTCTTAACAATGCTACCTTCATCAAAACTAATTTCTTTTAGCCGTTCGATGTTACGCCCTACTTGAATCAATGCTTCAAAAGCCTCATTCGCTGTATAGAAGACACCAATATCAAAGGAATTACCAAAAAATTGTTTGATTTTATCAAAAATCCCACCGCTACCAGTACTTAAATAATCAACGACTTCCTTAATTTTATCAATACTGGTTTTAATCGCTGCTGGATTAAATTTAATTTCTGCTAATGAGTCAAACTTTTTGCCAATATTGATTAATGCTTCAATAGATTTTGTTACTACTGCTAAATCCGCGGCTTGAATCATATCGGTAATTAACTTACTCAACCTTGTTCCACTAAAAGCTTGTAATACCGTTTCAAATTCTTTAATTTTCGCTTTAGTACCGGTTGGAACATTAACGTTTTGAAACTGTTCCAAGGTATCAGCTAATGCAATAAACTTTTGTATTCCTACGATTACAACTGCCGTATCAATTACACCAATAATGTTTTTAAAGGTATCTGCAATATTTCCTAAGTTCGATTCAGTGAAAGCTTGAATTACCAATGCAATATTTTTAATTTTTGTCCGAACAGCGGTTAGATCATCAGGAACTTTGTCATTAACCTGTTGTATTGCTTCAGCTACTAGTATTAATTCACCACAAATAGCAGCTATCGCCAATAAGCCAGCCCCAGCAATTAACGCCCCAATACCAGTAGTCATTAAAGCTCCCACTATGCCTACTAAGACGGACATACCGCCAATCGCTATCCCCATATTGGCCATCTTGCTAGCAAAATCACCAATATTACTTGGTACTTTATCATTAATTTGTTTCATGGCTTCCGCGGCTAACAACAATTCACCACTGATTAACGCAACAAATAAGAGGCCTGCAATGGCCGCCATTGGATTCTTTTCAGCCATCTTACCAGCAATAGCTACAAAGGTACTCATTCCTGTTAATGCGATTCCCATATTTAACAATTTAAGGCCTAACGTTGCTAAATTATCAGGAATTTTGTCATTGACTTGTTTCATGGCTTCGGCTGCTTCTTCGATTAATTTAATTACACCAAATATTAAGGCTAATTTAGCGGCCCCTTTAGTAAAACCATCAAATGTCTTCATAAGTGAGCCAAAAGGACTAATTGATTGCTCTTTTCCAGATCCTCCCTTATCACCTAACGGATTTTTCGGCATTTTAGGTATCTTCTTAAACAAACCAAAAAAGGCTTTTCCGAGTCCCCCACCTAATTTACCGGTTGCTTTGACAATTCCAAATAACCCAGCACTAAAATTAAATAACGGGCCTAATAATCCCTTACCAATTTTAAAGCCTATAAAAGCACCGGCTAATTTTAGTAATAAAGGAATGAATTTAACAATCGTATCTGAGTGTTTTTCAATAAATCCGGCAATTTTCTTCACACCGGCAACCATACTATCTAAAAAACTGGTAAAACTTTTTACGCTTTTTTGACCACCAAGGCCTCCCGTTAACTTGCTTAAGCTATCTTTAACTGCATTAAAAGCATCTGCAATTGGTTGTTTCATGTCTACAAAAGCTTTCTTTAATGCTTCAATATAAGGCTGAGCTTTTTGAATTAATCCTGGCAGCTTGTCTAATAAACCAGCTTTATCATTGGATCCATTAATGACTGCAAAAACATTTTTAATTTTTTGTTTTATACCATCTAAGCTTTTTGCAATAGATTTACCGCCCATTTTTTCAAATAAACTATCTAACTTTCTAATTGAGCCTTCTACGCCGTTAGTAACGGCTGTACGGATATTTTTGAAACTGGTTTTAATCCCTTCGGATCCGATTAAAGCTTTTTCTGCACCGGCTGTACCTGTATTATACAATTCAATTAATTTATCGTTAAATTGGTCAAATGTGAGTGTTCCTGCTTTTAAAGCATTGTATAAATCGTTTTGAGCTGATTTACCAGCAAATCCAAAGGATTCAGCTAATTCAGATAAAGCCGGTCCCATTGTGGCTTGAACAGATTGCCAACTTTGCATATCAACTTTTCCACGACTTAACATCTTACTATATTGGTAAAAACCATCAGCAGCACGTGCTGAGTCTGTTCCAGATGCCAAAAAGGCATTGTTCAAAGAAAGCGTTGTCTTTGTGGCACCATCGAGATCATGAGTGATTGTTGCTAGTTGTTGCGTGTTACTAACTACATCTCCTAAGGTCGTTGGTAACCCATCAATTCCTTTTACTAAAGCATCTTTAGCGCGTGCTGCATCATCTGTAGAAAAGCCGATTGCTTGCATCATTTTCGGGAACTGATTTAATGTATCAAAACGCTCAATAGCGCCTCCAACAGAGCTCTTCACCATATTGAAACTAGCACCTATAGCTTTAGTTACACCAATAGCTCCCACCATTGATTTAAAACCACCTGATGCAGAATAAGCAGATTTTTTCATTCGTTCAAAAGAGTTTTTTATATCGTTACCATATTGCTTAAAAGCATTCCCCGATTGTTTAAGAAAGCGGCCAATACGAGACACACCTTTTTTTACTGCATTTACTCCTGCTGAAAATCCTGACGATATTTTGGATTTCATAACATTTAACCCGTCGCCAACTTTCAACATTGCAGAATTGATTTTAGAAATACCTGTTGAAAAAGCACTAGTATTAAGTTCTATTCTTTTTTGGCTGAGGTTTTCAATTGATTTTTGCAAATCAGCTAAATGAGCTTTCGCTTTATCCAACTTACCAGCTTCAACCTCAAGAATAGCCTTCTTTGAGTTCAACCGTTGCATATGCTTATCCAATGCCGAGAGTCTCTTTTTTGCTACATCTGCATTCGTAACGTTTGCTTTAATATTCGCTTTTGCATTGGATAAACGTTTCAATCGTTGGTCTACATTTGCAATCTGTTTTTGCACTTGCGGCAGTTTTTCTACATTAATTTGTATTTTTGATGATTTGTTTTTAAAGCTGCTGATTTGTTTATCTATCTCAGCTAAGGCCGCAATTTTTTTGCCTCTGCCAGTAACAGTGTTGAATACTTTCCCAACGTCTGACTTTAAAGACGAAAACTTACTAGTTACTCCGCTAAAAGCTGATGACAATGTCCCCGAAATTCGATTCCCAAAACTCCCAAAAATTGATAGGATGCGTTCGACAGAAGATTTAACAACTGTTGTCGCCTGAGTCAATCCCGTACGTAAACTACTATTTAATTTACTAACACCTGTTTGCGCAGCAGTTCCTAACCGGCGTAATGCCTGTGCTGGACCAGTGGCCTTTTTCTTAAAATCGGCCATACTTTTCGTTGCTTGTTGCATACCGCTATCAATCTTTTTTAGCGTAGCAGTGAACTGATCACGCAATTTTAAACTAGCTGATAAGGACGACATTCATTTCACCTACTTCATCTTTTTACTTGCTTTCTCTTCCGCCTCAATTTTTAAATCAATAAAAGCCATAATCACGCCTTTTTCTCTTCGCGATAATAAGCTCCATTCTGATGGCCGCATACCGTTAGCATGATACGCATGATTCGCATACCACCAATCGCCATTTTGGCCATCCCGCATTATTTTTTTACTTCTTCTTTAATTACTTCTTCATCTTCATTAAAGCCGTTTAGTTCTAATACTTGGTTAGTTAATTTAGCGTATTCACCTGCTAATAACATAGCTTTTAATGTACCTGATGCGTCTCCTTCCGTTTTGTAAAAGGTTTGTAATTCTGTATTATGCAAATCGGGTGCTTTAACACAGCGTACTAATAATGCGTCACCATATTTATCTACATCCAAATCTTTTACACGATTTCCTGATTTGCTAATACGGGTCACAGTCGCGCTTTTCTTTAAACGATCATTCTCAGTTTCTGAAATTGTTTCAATTAAAAATGGTGATTTAAACCGTTCCATTTTTATTTCTTTTTCTTCTCCAACTACTTCTTGCATAAAATCTTTCATATTAACAATGTTACTCATGGGGAATTCCTCCTAATTTTTATTAAATAAAATAGGGATAACTTCCGTTTAAGAAATTACCCCTTATTTTCCTTTTTAGTCGATTGATGGAGCTGTCATCTTTTCTAGTAAATCCGCATCATTAAAAGTAAAATCAACATCTTCATCTAAAGTTTCTGTTTCAATATCCAATTTAGCAATCACTACTGCATCTAATGTAACTCCTTTAATTAAGGTAGACTGACGCCCCACAGATGAAGCTGGATCATCATTTGTCACCTTAATAGTAATCGCTGGCATTTTACCTGTTTTCAGAAAATCAATACCCATTTGCGCGAATTCACTCGTTACTTTATGGATTTTCATTGAACCTTTTCCGTTTACACCCGTTACTTTTTGTTGATTCATTCGACTGCCTAACACAGGAACTTCTTTTTTTACTAATTCTAGTTTAGCCTCAATGTTCTTCAAGAAAAACATTGGGACATTACGACCATTAATCGTCATAAAGGCTGTCCCTTCACGACCAGAAATGACATCATCAGCTTTTAAAAATGACATTTTTTATTCCTCCTCTTAGACGACTTGTACCGTCACATATAATTTTTCCATTGCATCTACCGGTTGCACCGCTACGTTTAATACAATCGCGTCACGTATTTCTCCAGGCGCTACTGTAATGTCTTCTGCCTTGAAATTAGTAATCGCACCTGCTGCTTGTAAAGCGTCAAAATATGCAATGCGATTAGCTTTAAATAACTCTAAGCCATCTTGATCAGTTGTTGTTTTTCCAAGAAAAATATCTTCGAAAGTTTGTTTTGTATTATTAGCGATATCATCTAAAATTCTTAAGACACGATTTTTTGCAAAAAGAGCCTCTTTTTCTGGTGTAAAACTATGCAAAGAATTGATATCTTGCTCCACAACCACTTCTCCACGTTTTTCGGTGAAAATAAATTCACCATTTTGTAAAGCGGCAATAATTTCTGAATTTAAAAAGCGCTGTGTCACAGTTACTGCCTCTTCATATTTCGTATAAGTTAAAGACTGCGCTACTCCTGCACCTGCAGTAGCACCCGCGACCCAAGCCGTGGCTTGTTCTGCACTAAGAGTTGTACCATTAGCTAAAATGACCCCGTTCTTCACATTGATTACCGATTCATGATCAGCACTATAACCTGCTACCACTATTTGACTTTTTTTGCCTTCTTCTTCTCGTAATCTTTTCATAAACGCAACCCCGGTAGCTTTGATTGTTTCATCTTTTACCGGTAATGCCAGCGTATTAAAATCGAATAGTTGGATCTCTTTGAAAAAATCAGCATAGTCTTGTCCAGTTGCAACACTAGTTGTACCTCCTGCTAATTCAACCGAGAAAGTAGTAACAGCTCCTTCTCCGGTAAAACTAACCAACTGATTTGCTTTTAAATCAGTCACTGCTTTAACTGTCTGTTGATCAATTTTACGACCAGCTAAAAAAGTAGTCACTTCATAAAAACCGGATTGATCCACACTTGCTTTAGCGGTTATTTGAATATCATTTCCACGAATCCCACTTGAATTAGCAGTGATAGCTATGGAGGTTCCCGCTGTAATAGTAGCTTTCCCACCACTATTTACTCGATACGCTAAAACAAGTTGTGCTCGTTTCAAAGCTTCTTTTATTAACAATAATTGTGGATTGGTTAAGTCATATCCCCATGCAGTTAAATCATCTTCAGATTGGATTTTAACAACTTTTTTTTCTGGTCCAAAGTCTAATTCTAATGGTAATGCTACGATACCTTTAACTGGTCCTACCGGACTAATAGTGCCATTAGTCGCGATGTTTATATAAGCTCCTGGTCTTACTTTATCTTGCTTTTCCCATGTTCCACCTGCCATTATTTAACAGCTCCTTTTAATGTTTTATCTAGTATTTTTTTAGCATCAGAAAGAGTATATTGTTCTCCTTCTTTTAATATAGCCATCAAGAAATCTTGTTCAACGTTTGAAAACGCCGATGAATTAATTAAATCTGCTTTGGTAAAACAAATTACTTCTTCAACTTCTTTAAGTTGTTCGTTTTTCCTAACCATATTTCAAACCTCCTTGTTGTTCTAATTGCGTTAATTTGCTATTTTCATTCACTTGTCGCATTCGATACCGAACTTTAAATGTTAGTTGCAGTGTACCGTCTACAATCCTAGCTTCTTTGTCCATTACTTTGAGTGATAAGTTCTCAATAAAGTTAAATTCATTAAAGAGCAAACTACGCATGTTTTCACATTGCTCTTTTATGCCGAATTCATCATTTTGGGAATCGGGAAACCACATTACGCAATACAGATGTTTCCGCATCTGTTGCTGCATTAATTCATCCTTTGAATCTGCCATAATTTCGTAAATATAAAAAGAAGATTCACTAAAACCTTGTTCTTGGTTTTCACGATAGATTATGGCTTCCGGAATAATCTTAGCGATCTGATTAGCTATTTCTACTGTCACATCTATCACGATAAGCCGAACCTCCTTAAATATTCTTCAAAAGCTGGTCCAACAATAGCTGGTAACTGTCCTATTATTTCTTCCATGGTAATTTTAAGAAAGAATTGACCTTCTACCCAGCCATTGTGGTCAGCTTTACGGTGTCCATTTTCTACATAAGACGCATACTCCGTATTATTAGAAATAGTGACTACATAAGCATCGCCGACTTTTTCAACACCATCAAGCACCCAATTACGCCGTAGTTCACCACCAGTACGTGCGGTTTTTCCACCTTCAAATACTAGTAACTTTCCACCCCTTACAAAAAAGACGGAATTATCGTATTGTCCGACTGGTGTTTTCATTTTGACTTCACGAATCATGAGATTACCTAAGCGATTCAGGACATCGATAACAAAATTTTCTTCTTGTAGTGTCTTATGAAAATTTTGGGCGAATTGGAGGAACTCATCAAAATAAAATCCCTCACTCATGCCTTAACCTCCCGTGATAAGAACACTTCTTGATGGGTTTTATAGCTAGAGAAGCCCTCTGATGCTCGCTTGTAGTGACGACTGACTCCGTGACTATCTATAACGGTAATCCGAGCGCCTGCCCTTATGTTTAAGCTTGGGTTACAATATAAACTGGTTGTATAACTTGCTTGCGCAAATTCTCCCTCACCAGCTGGGCTAATTGTGTTTTTTTGGGCAATCCGACAAGGTACATCTTGTAGGCCCTTAACTATCACCCAATGCGACTTAGTGACTGCTCCAACTTTGATAGGTTGATTCTCAGAAACAGTCATTATGCTGTCATACTGTTTTTCAAACTCTTTCCTAGCATATTCGTAGATGTCCACTTAATCACCCCAATTTTCTAAAGTTATTTAAATTACGGCAATAATTACGACTAAAGCTAGGGACGCTCATCATCTTTTGAAAGGCTTCTGCTTTCGTCTCCTTCGTGATTGAAAAATCTCCCTCACTAAGAGACTTAACTTCATTTTCGGCTTCTGCGGCGCTTAATGAGTAGCTTGTCTCATTGATTAGGTCAACAGTCATCAAAATCGTTGTGCTATCTAATGCTTCCGGCCAGTCATCAACCTTAAAATGACAGTAGTTGAGAACATCATAAACAGCTGTTTCTATAGCAAACAAAAAGACATCATCTGAGTTAGTGTCATCGATGCCTTTTAACTTTTTAATTTTTTCAAGCAGTCTTTGTTTTAGTTCATCCATATGAATCACCTAGCTAGCAGCTGGTGGAGTGATTTCAGTTAAATCAGCACTAATTTTATGGCGTAAACAAATTAACCCGATTTTCTTATCTTCATGAACTTTTTCCCAGTTTTTAGCAAGCGCTAAATCAGCGTTAGTTGGCGTAACTTTTGATACTTGAGTAGAATTGAATTTAAGACCAAATGGGTGAATAACACGAGAGCGACGTACATAAAGCATATTGTTACCTTTTGCTTTGTCACGGTCTGGCTCATAAGTCACCATATCGGCTGGTGTTGCCGTATTTCTACCAAATGCTCCGGTAGCATACAAGTAGGTTTCATACACTCCGTTAGCATCTGGTAATAAGGAATCATCTTCTACAACTCTCATACCCAAATAAGTATCGAATCCTGACTTAGAGTCACTTGCTGGGATATAGTGCTTAGTCTGTACGTTTTGTTTTTCCAACTCTGCTTTTACTTTTGAATGTAAAGCAATGACTGCTAGTTTACTACGAGACGTTCCTAAAATGGAGCGTGCATCAATAACCATTTCCGGACAAATAACAGGATTTTTTGCTCCCGATTGGTCTGAAACATGAGAATCTAACAATGCCCCCTTGTTTTGTCCGGTTCCCTTAGCAAACAAAGCTTTAATGATCTGTTGCATAATTTCTTGATCAGAGCGTAACGTATAGTCTGCAAAATCATTTAGGATTTGAGTTACTGGATTACTCCCTGCAATAATTGCTACCAAGTCCGTGTAAGCCGCACCTGTTCCACGATAAAGCACTGGAGCAATCTGTGCAGCACTTCCGTTTTTACCAGTTTCTAGGTCCGTGTCTTCTTCCAAAACTTGGTCAGTTAATCCGGTTTGTGTCCACTCTGGCATGGTTACATATTTACCACCTGCTATAATCATTTGATCTAATGCCGGTGTTGGTACCATAATTCCAGACTGAATGAAAGCTGAGTGCGCTTCTGCTTTTGTATTTGTATATTTTGTGTACTGCTCTGGTGTAATAGCATCTAATAATTTTGTCATTTCATTTGCCATTGTTAAATTTCCTCACTTTCTAATTGTTGACGTAAGAAGCCGTCTACATCATTTTTTTCCATCGCTTCTTCAAATGAAGCATAATTTATGACAGCTTGACCTGCAGACGGGTTGTATCCACCTGGTTTAGTTCCTAAATCAAATAAGTAACCATCTGATTTTTGCAGTGCTTCTAGCTGTTCTTTAGCCCCTGACAATTCACCGTCTTTGAAAACAATTTTATCATTGTCTAAAAGAGCTGCGACTGCTTTAGGGTTTTTAGCTTTGGTTTCAGTTAACAAGCTACTTAAAGCAGAGTCACGCTGAATTGCTACTAAAGACTCTTGATACTTCGTTTCTTGATTAGCGTTTTCTCTCTGCAAATCTTTAATTTGAGCCTTTAACTCCTCATTATCTGAGTTATCCTTCTGAATCTTTTTAAGGTCTGCATCACGTTTAGATACTTGGCTCTGTAATTCTTTTTCTGACTGTTGCAACGTAGCTACTTGAGTATTTAGTGATTGTACACTTTGGCCATGAGCGGTCATCACTGACTCAATCTGTTCATCTGTTAGACCTAAAGCTTTTAAATCTTCTCTTTTCATTTTTACTACATCCTTTCGAGTTTTAACGTGGCTACGACCACGATTGGATTAAACAGTTTAACGACTTGTTTAGGTCGATTTATTGCAAAATAAAAAGCCTAGAGAGCTAGACTTCGATAATTATCTAATTGGAGTGTCTTTTGATATGCTCTTTTTTCCACTCATTAAACGTCTGATACTCCTCAACACTACCTTTACCAGTGATTGGATCTCTATGCCATCTTGAATTAGATACCCAACCTTCAATGGCTGGTACACGAGTACAACGGCAATTCGGATGGTCCGGGCAATTGGGAGCTGAATCATCATCTGTCGCAAATTCTTTCCCGTCTAAGTCAGCACATCTAGCACACGTATGTGTTTCTAAGGTAGCTAGCCATTCCCAACGAGTGATTCCAGTCTCAGCCATCGACTTGTCACTAGCAACCTCAGCTATATGAGCTGACTCAGTTTGTACTAGCGTAGTCATACGATTACGCAAGCTCTTATCTATTCCTTCCATCATTGAGCTTACAGTTTTATCAACGCCCCAACCTTTGACGATAGCTTCTGAAAGCGACTTAGACAATTTATTGGGGATGGTTTTTAAATGATTTTTCCAAATCCTCCTAGAAAAGTTGCTGCCCATCCACGGTTTAGAGATAGCTAGTTGCAATGCGGTTGAATTAAACTTATCAAACGGCAAAGAAAAAGAGCCTCTATCTGTCAGCTCATAGATTGAGCGTAGATAAGTCTCGTTAAGTGTTTCTGTTAAATATTCAGCCAGCCTATTTTCTTCGGCATTAGCCATATCAGCCATTTCAAAATATATTTGCCGTTCAAGTTGTTCAAGTCGGCTAATACGTGAACGATAGTACTCACTGTTTAATTCTTGATCATAGCCGCCTTTGATAGCTTTCGCTCGGAACTGTTTAAGTGTCATTTTCCAACTCTTTTGTTCGTCCTTGCTGAGTAGCTTTCTAGTCTCTTCTGCGTTAATTCCCTCATTAGTGGCATATTTACTCAGCCACTCGTTTATACCCTTACGAATGGACCTAGATAGCTCTCTGTAACGTGATTGCATGCTAGAAATATATTTTAAGTCTTGTTTATCTCTATCAATCGCTATTTGTAGATAACGACGTTTCCAGTATGGCAGTTTATTCTTCGACATCCTCAGTCACATCCTCGAAGATATAATTATCTCTAATAGCTTCACTTGCGGAAATATGAGTTTCCAAAGCTTTTATTTGCAGCTCATGTTCTCGTATTTCTCTTGCGTCTCTTTTGTAGTTTAAGTAAAGCTGGTTAACTACTAATACAATTAACAACGCCAGAATAATAATATTAACCATATTCTATATCCTCCTTCTTTTCTTCGAGCTGTTTAGGTTTTCTAAAATCCTCCTCGCTCCGTGAATCATCTTCGCCCTCTTTTTTTAGAGCGGCTAATTCTTTGTCTGCATCCTCAACTAGTGGATTATTACGAGCAATGGCTTCTTGTGATGTACTAGAGGCTAATTTAGCGATAATATCTGCCATTGTGCCATCGTCTTTGATGGATGTACGTGTCCATTTCTGCTCAATGCTGCCATCGGCATCTTTACCAGAATATTTAAGAATGAAACGTACTAATTCAGCGAACCCCTGCCGAAACTCTGTTTCAAGCATAGATGCTTTGAGCTCTAATAGCGAGTACATATATTCAAGTGCTGCACCAGAATTATTTTGACCGATATTTTTTTGAGGATCTACTCCTTGTCCTTGAAGAAAGATTGCGTCATGCGTTACCTCAAGAATCTTGATTCGTGCCTCAATAGGAATCTCAACGGCTAACGTCTCCACGCCGCCTTTAGCACCTTGGCCGTCATCTTCAACTTTGACCATTTTATATTTTCGTAAATCATCAAGAAATTCTTTTTTGTCTGCTCCTCCATAATTAGTAAGAACGAAAATGATTTCTTGAATATCATCCAAATCATTAACACATCCCGAATACACCTTGTCATAAACATCTATAAGCTTCTTATATTTCTTAAGATCTGATAACTCAGACGGGTTATTACGAAACGGAATGAAAGGAATAGCTGCCCAGTCATGCGTATAAGTATTTGTTGAAGCAGCTTTTTCGCCGGTTCCTACATCATACATATCCACAATGGTATACTCTTCCAAATCGTCAATCGTCTTGTTTTTAGGTCTGCTAAAAGCATTGCACTCTTTATCGTTCCAATATTCATAGATGACAACAACTTCGCCGTTCTCATTGTAATCCTCGTAAATTCTAAGAATTCCCTCAAGCTTATTGTCTAATCGTTTAGAATAAACAGGAATAATCTGTTTACTGTCAATTACGGCGTACTTAAAGAAGTTTTTATGTTCCTCATCCTTCCAAATATGAAGCCAAGCGATACCAGCATTTGACGCATTAACACATAAATCTTTTGCGATTTTAGGAAAGCTATCACCTAAAAGCTTAGTAATTTCTTTGTTTAAATCGTTATTATCCACGTCGAACGCAGGCGGAACGGTCATCGTATAGGCTGCTTTTTGATCAACAAGTAGCCAGTGCCAGGGATGACTAATCCTATTATCAGCATTGCGCAACGGGTTATTTGAATCTTTCTCTTTTAACTTATCTTCTAATGGATTTTTACGTCTTAAAATGTCGTTCTCATTTTGATAATACTTTTCAGCTTTTTTTATTCGAGCTACTTTAGCTGGATAACCTCTTATATTTTCTTTAATTATTTTCTTAATCGCTGCTATTTCCAAACGCTCACACCTCCTTGTTTTGTCTTAAGTATCGTATAAATAAAATATCTATCTGCATCCATACAATGGTCATGATCTTTAACAGGTTCGTCTTTTCCACGGTCAGCCGCTTTCTCGTCCCAAATATAAGAACCAAATTCTTTAAAAGTATTCTTACATTTGCTAGACCACTTAACCTTCGCATTATCCATATGTGACATCATCGTTCTGATGCCGTCTAACACATCATTTTTAGCTGATTTAACAATAAATCCAGCTTGTTTTAACGCTGCTTTAAAAGAAGCTGCTGACGGGTCAAGAATAACCTTAACTTTCTTTTTGTTGAGGTCATGTTTAGAATAAAAATCTTCCATCTCTTGAACAAATTGAGTATCCGTCTTCTGTTTGCTACTTTCACGCCCTGAATAATAAAATTCATCCCGACAATACCAAAAGTCCATCTCATTACCGCCAGAATTGTACGGCAAACTCCACAGTTTGAAGACTGTTGCGTTTTGAGTACCATAGTCACAACTTACATAGCTTTGCTTATAAGTCGTCTCTGGTGGCAAATCAACCACCATTGTATCTTTATCAAAGTTATCAAAGATAATCCCCTCTGATAGAACCCATAACCCACGAATATATCGGTCATAGAATACTCCTGAATACATTCTTTTGTAGCGTTCAATCACTTTCTGACTCAAAGAAGGATTATCTGTCATCTCAAAGTGTATTCGTATTGCGTTTTTCTCTGTTAATTTGTCAATCCATTCAAGCTTAAACCAATGATGCGGTCCGGCTGGGTTGCAGTTGAACCACAGCTTACTATCATCTTTATCACATCGGGCGGTTGCCTGATTAACGAATGATTGCGGCATCAGTGCGACTTCATCAAAAAAGAAACCTGCTGCAGTTAACCCTTGTACTAAGTCCTGTGAACTTTCGTCACGACCACCAAATAAGAAAAAGTAATTTGTTTTTCCATTACGGCTAATCTCTAGAATATTGTCAGTCCGGTTATCTTTGACTGCGTATCCCCGACCACGTAGCATTTTCTTTAGTGGACGAATCACATTTCGCCTAAGCGATCCAATAGTTTTTCCAGCCATTCCGAACTGTTCTTCATCAAATGAGCACATAGCCCAAATAATAAACGATAGCGACATAATGACCGTCTTGCCTGCACGAACGGACCCATCGCAAATGATCGCTTCTTTGTCCTTATATTTCGGGTTCTCCCACCAAGACAAAACTTGCTTCTGCTTTTTTGAGAATGGTTTAAACTTAAAAACCACCTTCATTTTCGGCTTACGTTTCGATGTCGCCATCAGACCACACCTCCGGATCATTTGCTATTCCTTTGATCGCATCAACAAATCCGTCATCACCAATTTCATCCTGTTCAACTTCGCCATTCTGAATCTTTAGACGTCTAATTTCAGCATCTAATTTTTCAGTTTGACGACCAAATAGAACTTTTTTATCTTGATTCAGTGATAATTCATTCAGTTGCTTAATTGACTTAGTTAATTGATTACTAACACGAGTCAACGCATCTTCTATAGCTAAGATGTCATCTAACTTTCTAAAGGTCTTACGCGTTACTTGTACATCTTTTAAAACTTCTCTTTTGATAGTAACCACTTTTCCATCAATTACCGATGGCTCTTTGACTTTTCTCAACTGTTGCAAACGTTCAACTTCTTCATCATTTAAACCAGACTCGGCTTCTTTAATACGTTTAAGCATTCTATATTGACGAACTTTTAGTATTCTTATTTCTTCATCCAAAATAAAAAAAGGATCATCATTCAGAGTATAATAAATGTCCTTTTCTTCGTCTGATAGTAAGTCAGAAAATATAGTTTCGTATTCACCAGTTTTAACAGCATTCTTATTTCTTTTTGGAGGAGAGCCTCCTTTGTTCCCTTTAGCATTTTCATTGCCTGGCGGCGCTCCACCTTTATGGGTAACGTTACTATTCGATTTAGTAACGTTACCTTTTAATTCCTTCGCCCATTTATCGACAGATTTCCATTTCCTAATTTGAGAATCAGAAACATTTAGTTCACTAGCTAATTCTTTAAGAACCTTTTTCCCACCTGAATCTAGCCATATTTTTTTAGCTTCATCACGACGAGGGTCTCTTTTTCTAGCCATCCATTAACACCACCTCGCTTTTCATGTTGATAGTTGAGTTTGTTTTTGTAATTAACCCTTTACATACTTTCTCAAATACTTCTGTACATGCTTATCCTTCCAGCGCCCATGACCACAGTACACCAACTTGTAACGATCAATTTCAGCTGGCGTAGCTTCAGTGCCAAACTCGACAATCGTTGCGTTCGTTAAGCGTTGAATACTCTTAATCCGCGCACTATCAAGATGAATTTCATCTAAAGCTATGTACCAATAATTTCCCTGTTCAATGCGCTTTTCTGCTTCAAACTGTGTCGGGCTAGGATAGTGTTTTTCGTTGTAATAATCCGGCATGTTGTCCCTCCTTCTGTCCATGGCATATGTCCTTTTAAAGACAATCAATAGTTTATTTGGTATATTTTTATCGGGTAGCAATTCCTAATGCTTTATGTATCCCTACTTATGGTTCTTCCCCAGAAGTAACATGAGTTATCGCTACCCAACCACTAGCTCCCATAGTCTAGTGGTTTTTTTTGCATAAAAAGAGACCACTCAAATGAGTGACCCTTTCTAAAATATATTTTTCAAAAGTATTTCAAAAGAATAAGACCCTATAAGTCAACGTTTATCACCTTTTTCAAAAGTAAGTCAAAAGTAAAAAGACCGCCTAAGCGATCCTGATTGAATTTATTTTGTTTCATGTTATAATGAACATAGAAAAAGGACGTGCTACGAACACGCCCCATGTAGAACCGTTAAAAAGACGGTGGCAGTTTAATAGTTCTTACTTAAACCATCTTGCTGGCCAAAGCGAAAGATGGTTTATTTTTTGTTATTGTCATCTTTAATAGCTAAGACTAACATTGCAAATGCAATCATCAGACTTAACACTTCATAAGTTGACAACTCAGGCTCTCCTTTCTCTAGATTTGATACTTACATTCATAAGCACCACCTCCTAGACTTTGGATTGCCCCCATCTTTTCACTTTTCTACAAAAGCTATTATACATAATTTTTCATTCTTCTACCAGATAAAAAAGAGACACTTACAAGCTAGTGCCTCCTCGTGAAGGATAGAAACATCTATTGACGTTTCCTAATTTAGTTAAGCAGCAAGGGCTACTTATTGACGTGACAGGAGTCGAACCTGCATGTACTTGATTAAAAATCAACTGCTCTCACCAATTGAGCTACACGCCATACCAGAAGGAGCTACCTCCTAGCAATTGCTAATAAATCAAATTAACCTTTACACACTCTCGTCAGAATGTTTTCCCTTCAGGACGTAGCTTTCGCAGACTTTCACGGCTAAAATGATTATGTCACTGGCAAGGATTCGAACCTTGCACGATATAAGATAGGCGTGTGACGACGCCTCGTTTTACTTCCTGCTGAATCTGTGGGAACTCATTCCATCCACCGTATCTCCGCCATAGAGGTAACACACGTCATACGTGCCTGAATTTCAGGGAGAGTTTCTCGCTATCTCGTTCAGCCTACCCGTTACGCGGTCTCACCGAGACGGATCTCTTATATCTGATTAGCGTTACCCTTTCCGCCACAGTGACTAATCAATCAAACACCAGCAAAACAATTGATTAAGTTTATCCTAAACGTACCTAGCTGCTACTTTATGAGTTTAGGAATTGCTCTCGGTGCGTAAGCAGCTGCCGCAGAGATCTGGTTAATGTTCTTATCTTCAGATGCTGGGCTAGAATACCGCGCCTAACCTCGCTTACTATGCTTTATCCTGCATCAGGTAGTTACTGCATCTCTAGTAACTAACGGTGATTAAACGAGAAAGTGTGTAATGTGTCCATTTCTTTGACTTTCGATACTACCATAATAACATCTAAATATTGATAAAAACCGCCAACTTTCCGCCAAAAAACCGCCAAAAATTATTTATATGCAATTATTTTGCCATTTCGGTAAGCTTCCGCGAATTCAATCAAAGCTTCTGATTTCATACGTTGAATACTTCTTTCAGAATATCCAACTTCTCTAGCTATCTTGTAATTAGAATAATGGTCCTGCACACAGAAACTGTAGTGAAGAATTTGACGACTTATGATGCTTAATGACATCAAAGCCGTTAGGATTACATCACGCTCTACTTCGACATCAATCATCTGGAGCAACGCATCTTCTGCTTTGTTGCCATGCTTTGTACCTTTGGGCATGTCTGTAATGATTGGTGATCGAACATCTACTAAGGAACGACCAGCTATTCGGTCCAAACGTCTAAAATTCTTCAACACGGCTCTCGCATTGGCTCTAGTCTGATTGAAATCAACTTCTTTTAACAATTGAATCAAGTGGAATCGCTCCTTTTATGGTATAATATTCATGACGGGAATATTAACCATAGTCGGAGCGATCCGGCTTTTTTTATTTGCTGCTAATTTGTTGCAACAAAACATTTTACATGGCATAATTACATTAGTTGTCATTTGTATAGTGATCAACTCCTTTAATTAGCCAGCTGAGCAGTTCAGTTGGCTATTTTTGTTTTGAGCAACTTTTTTGAGAAGGAATTTTTTTCATGATAGTATGTTTTAATATAAAGGTCTTATCCACGGATTAATTAGCGGAAACTAGTTGATCTTTTCTGGTGAATATTCGCTTTCAATCATCTTGTAGTCAGCCAGTGGTCGGCTGGCTTTTTTATTGGTTGTGAAAATTATCCAATTATTGTAAAAAATAGAAAACGTTTATTTTCTAGTATCGATTAATCAAAAAAGCTAAACAATCAAGCCATCCTTTTTGATAGTCACTTGTAGGTAATTCTCGTTCATAGTTAAACGCAGCTCTCATCGCTTTAAGATATTTACGTTCACCAACAATGTAGCCTAACAAAAAGTAAGTTATTAAAGCCAGTATAATTAAGATATCTTCCATTTATTCAGTCTCCGCTTCCATATCTGTATTCCGAAATAAGATTATACAACCAGCCATAGTGCAACTCTTGAGCTTCGTCAAAGTCCTGTTTGCTAACATAAGCAGCAAAATCTACAACATTTTCGACAAGTTCCTCATCATAATGCCCCCAATCCCACGAAAAAGCTTCGATACGAACAATCTCTCCGTTTTCTTTTTTAAAAACGAAAACAGGTTCATTAACCATTTCAACACTCATACAAAGTTCGCAAGAACCCGTTTCTTCTTCGTGTGGATTAGTCTCAACATTAACTAACTTTAGTTTCATCTATTCGTCCTCCTTTACTTCCTCTTTAAACAGCCAATAGCGCTCATCAATTGCTTTGATTTCTTGTTCAGTGAATCTTACTTGCTCGTAGTTACCGACAACTTTTTCATTGTTGGACAAATAGAACTGGTTCGTCTCAACATTTTTAACTAAATACTTCTGCAAATATAAAATATCAAACTTCACATAATAAAGCGGCTCTGTCTCGACTTCGTAGCCGTTGACTAAACTTAATACAATTTCATAGTCCACAGACATAAGCCAGTCTTTAACAGGGCATTCTCTCATGAGCGAGTTGATACCTAAATACTTCTGATGTACTAAGAACGCTATTTTATCGTAATGGTTGCCGTCTTCTATAAAATCCGCCACGAACTTCGGAACAACGTCTTTTTTCGGTTCGTTTAGTTGTTTTGCTAAGTCAATAGCTGTATTTAAACCACTATTAACCCCGACTTCGCCAATATGTGACCCCATTGTTTTGCAGTTTTCTAATTCTTTAATCAATTCTTGTTTATTCATCGCTGTTCCTCCTAAAACTGTTCGTGAGTATCGTAACCACATTTTTTACAGTGTCCTGCCATTTCTATATCAGTGGGATATGGTCCAGTAGGATATGCGTAAACACTCCAGTCGTGATCACATGTTTCTGGATTTATTACCTGGAGTTCATGGATGAATAATATATATTTATCACCATCGTCATCCACATGGTAAACTTCACCAAGATTTGACACAAAATCCACTTCAACTGCTTTATTTTTGTTTTTATCAATTACTTTCATTCCGCTTCCTCCTGTTCCAAGGACCACTGGCTAAACGCATTTAAAACTTCCGCTTGTTGCTTTGAATTCAAACAACAATAAGATATATCTACGCTCCTAAGCTCTTTTGATCCTATTCTTGTCTGCCATTCCCCTAGGAGAAAGATAGCACACATTGGACTTGCGTTATCTTGTTCAACATTTGCTTTCAACCACTCAAGTACAATTTGCTGATTTTCGTTGAGCTGCAGTTGCTTAATTGATTGAACCGCAGTTCCATATGCTATTTTTAACAAGTCTCCTTCGAAGCTATTTGGAAATTCTATTGTTCCATCCGTCTGTAAATACATGTAATGGACCCGATCAATTATTTCTTGATGTCTTAATTCACTCATTCTGTTCCCTCCAATAGATCTTGGTTACCCCATACATTTCCGATAACTTCATATTCTTCGCTGTCAATGAATCTAACAGATGTTAATTTTCCATTTCTTAGCATTTTGGTGCAGAATGAACCCTTTTCAAATACAACAACGCTATTATTTATATGCGATTCGAAAGGAATGTAATATACTAAATCCCCCTCAAAAATTTCAACGCCGTTCTTGTCTTTCAAACCTGTAGATTGCATGATGACATAAGGAAATTCATCCCAATTAAAAGTTGTATCATAACTTCCTATCTCTATTTCAGACGTACCAGGACTGCCTTTAATCTGAAAATCCGTAATTATGGCCATCATACTATTCGAGTCATCAAACAAAGGTGTAACGTTTTCTAGCATTTCTTTCTCGTAGGTATCCCACGCTCTAAACTTTGGAATCATCTTCTTCACTCGCTTTCAAATTTTCCAAGGAAGTTCATCAGCTCTGAAATCGGGCATCCAGTCCTCTTTAATGTCAATTTTCCCAAAAACCTTTCTCACACCAGGAACGTCAAGATAGCTTTTTGAAACGATCACATTTTTTAAACAAAAACGTTCGCTAATGTCTTTTGCGCCAATCGGATCAAAAAACATATCCATCACATAAAGAGAAACATCTGTCCTAAGAATCGCTTGGTTAAAATATCTTTTTATCCAATCGATTGTTTTTTGATCAAGATTCAGCTCGATCACTCGCGCTCGATCACGATGATCAAGTTCATATTTTGTTAAAAGTAACGCTTTTTCCATTGATTTTCACCTCACTGCAAAACGTGCAGTCTCCATTTCTCTAAATTTCTTTTGATATTCTTCTTTTTCGACAGGCACATTCTTAACGCCTTGACGAGTGCAAAACTCTCTAATTACTTTTGGCGGCAAGTTTACGATGTTCCCAATTTCTTTACTGTTTAAGCCTTTAGCATTAAGTCGTAGTATTTCTTCTTTTTTCTCAATTGGTTTATGCAACTTCTCTAATCCTAGACGCCATGCCTTTTTTTGCACAGATATTTCTGATCTTCTCAATGCGACTGCTATTTCTTTGTATTTCATCGTTTGATAGTTACGTTTTAAAAATTCGATCTCTTTTTCTGAGTAGGGATGCCGTTTTTTAAGATATCTTTTATTTTTTTCAAGCTTACGCATTCTGTCTGCTTTTCCGCTAACACTTTTAACGCTTCGTCCTAAAAATTCTGCAACTGCTTTAAAATCTTGATCTGGTTCATGCAAAAAGTAATCAAGATAAATTTCTTCATCTTCACTCCAACGTCGTTGTTTCACATTAAATCGCCTCCATTAAATTAACGATATGCTCGTTGTCTTCTTGTTCTTGCGCTTTCATCAAGTGAATGTAAACATCTTGAGTGATGCTCAAGCTAGCGTGTCCAAGCCGCTTAGACACTGAAATCATTGGGATACCTTGCATCAAAAGCATGCTACCGTGAGTATGTCTTAGCCCATGAAAGCTTATTGGCTCAATATCATTTTCAGAGCACAGCTCAAAAAGCCGACGATTAAGCGTTGCTGTTGCTTTGCACCCAAAAATCGACTCGTCAGCTGCTACACCTTTAGAATTTGCAAAACGAATAACATTATCGCTTAAACGACTGTCGATTGAGATATCTCTGATACTAGAATTTGTTTTCGTAGTTTTAAATTGTTTCGTTTTTTTATAATCAAATGTTTTATTAATGGACATCATGCAGACATCACCTTTTTTGTAAAAATCATTTTTCGTAAGTCCTAAAACTTCAGCAAATCGAAGGCCTGTTTTTAGTGCAACATAGATCATCAAATCGTTATCATTTTTCAAATCTAAATGGCGAGACAACTCGTTTGCATCATCAACTTCAAGAAATTTCTTTTTCTTGTTTTTTTCAACACCAGAAAATCGGATGTTATTCATCGGATTTCGGTCAATTTCGCCATCATCGACGAGCGATTGATAAAACGCATGAACATGCTGATAATGTGTTTTAATTGTTCGTTTTCCGTAACAATCACTCAAAAAATTAAAAAACTTTTGCAGCTCTATGCGCTTTATTTCAGCTGTTGGTTTCGATCCAAAAAAATCTCTAATTATTTCAACCGTGCGCTCATATTTTAAAAATGTTACCTCTTGAATAAATGGCTTGCGATATGTTTCTGCCCAAAGCTGCAATTCTTCCCACATCACAAAAATCATCTCCTCGCCAATATTTTCATATTTCTTCCCAAATAATCCGTCTGCAGTTTTTCATAATTCACAACAACACCATCATCTAAATTAAGTTGAATATCCATTGCTGTTAACGGAAACAACCTTTTTTTAAATTCAGACAATTCTTTTAACTGTTTTGACAGTTTTTGCAGTTCTTCTTTATATTTTTTTTGATCTTTTTTAACTGTTGACAGCTCTTTTTGATTCATTCTTAATTCCGATCGGCGAAAATAGAAGCCTTCTAATTTTGAGATAATATCCGTTTGCAGATACATGAGATTTTCTGGTTGATATCGGTGAAGGTACATGAGAGCCTTCAAACTGTTTTCTTTACCAGAATCAAACTGCCAATAAATTGGGCGCTTTTTATACGTTTTTAAGTGATCTTTATAAAAGCCGTCTACAAAGTATTTACGTATCTTATCTCGACTTTTTCCACTTGCAGGCAACACATCGGCAATATAATCAAGATTTTCTTCAAGTGTTTCTTTTCCGTAAACAACCGTAATAAATTCAATAAATTTATTAACGATGTCTTGATCGTCATCGATATCGTACAAGTCATCAGTGATGTACAAGCAGTTTTTTTCGTTGGGTAAAAATTTGTGGTAACGAGACATGTCGAATTCTCCACCTGCAAATATTAATCCTTCTTCATCTAGTGAATAGCGTCCGAACATACAGCCAACTGCATAGCTAATAAGTGACTTGATATCACGTTCTCTATCTGCTAAGGACACCGAAACTTCTTTATCGTCAACGTGGTAGTCTAGTTCATCTTGTAATCCATAAAGTTCAATAAAAATTTTATTTAATTCTTCTTCATTTGCTTTTAACTGATCGAAACGATCCTGAGCTTCCTTTTGCCAAGCTTCGAATTTATCTTTAATTAATATAGACAAGTTGATCACCTCTGCATTCATTTATTTTTTCTGTTGTTAGTTTCATCGTTTTTTAAGGAGCAAAAAGCTTTTTAATGCGGCCGCAAAACTCCACTCCTTTCTGATTAATTAAATATTTTGAATAATAATCCAGCCAATAAACAACATAATTAAAGTTTTAGCCAAAGCTCCAACTATTGCTTCTATGGTCAAACGCCCATCTTTGTCGCCGCCTGGGATCATATAACTTATAAACACGTCTAAACCTGCTGCCTGCCAAAAATTTAATGTTACTAACCCAAAAGTAGAACTGATAAGCCCATTCCATAAATACATTGTTGTCCAACCGCTTATAGCTACTGCTATTGGTATGAACAATACTGTAGCGATACAACCAAGTGTTGTAGTTTCTTCTCTAGTCAAAGTTTTATACCTCCTCTGTTATTTGTTTAGTGTTTTTAATTCGTTCCTAACATTATTCCCTTCACGATTACATACTGGGCATGGTTTAGCTTTTACACGACCGTATTTGTCCTTGATCCAAATAATCCGTTCTCCCTTGCACTTTATACACACCATCGCTTTTACCTCGCTTATTGTATGTGCCGTTGGCAATTGTTGCATTTTTTCGTTTTCGATTTTGCTTTTTTATCCGTTTGCCTCTCTTACCCATTAATTTTTTACCGCCTTTGTTAAATCAAAACCAAGCGCAGTTGGATAGCCCTCCACTTCTTCTGGATCTACATAGTAACGATGATTTTCAATATCCATCTTGGCTACTTCTGCTACTGTTTTCAAAATACGCCCCTTCCAACTCTTGCGATAACCTGCTTTTTTATTGGGTTTAAGGCTCACGCAACTTCTTGCCCCTTCATCAGTGGCTTGGCATGGAAGTACAAAGAATGCTTGTTTTGCTTCGTCAAAGTATAATTGAACCCATTTCGGCTTGTTTAGTCGTCTTACCACTGAACCACTTAAAGCTACTCCGCTTTTTGAAATCACCATACATTCTTTTCCTTCTGCTCCAATTGTTGCTGGTAATAATAAAGTTGCTGTCTTTAGATTAAATTTCATGCGTTTTGTCTCCTCTGATTTTTTAGTTTTAATGTGTTTCAATACATATTTTTTGCTAATAATTGCTCGATCGTTTGTTTCCGGCAAATAGACCATTACACTATGCTCGTAGAGCTTTTCTAGTACCCCGTGAAACTGCTTGTTGTAACGTCCATGCGCTCTAAATTCATAGGTTTCCCCCAGATTCAGTTCCATAAGCTCATCCTTTCGCTTAATTCATTTTTTATTCATCCAAGACTGATTGCTCTTGGTTTTCTTTTTTGTTTCTTCTGGTGTGGGATTTGCTTTTTCTAGCGGTTGTTTTGACTTTTCTGGTGGAATTACTACGTTTACGACCTTTCCACCTGCCACTTCTGCAGCAAGATTCGCTAATTCATCGTCTGTATAATGCATTGCCTGCTTAATTTGATTAGTGATGTTACCATCTTTATCCAGGTACCCACTGCATTTCACAACTTTTACTTTTTCCACGAGATCACCTGCTCTGTTTTTGATATACTGCTTCATTTTGCGTATGCTTTTTCCTCGATCTTGTCCTTTGCGAACAACCCAAGTGCCATTTATCCCGAAGTAATCAATAACACCTATAGGCGTTTCAATCGCAAATTGGCAACTGGCTTTGAAGTATCCAAAAGGATAGCCTAGCTCATAAATATTTTTCATTGCTTCATGACGCATATTCGCCACATGTTTTTGGCGCCTAATTTTCGATTCTTGTGTCGGGTACTTTGTCATTCACTACCCTCCCGACAATTCTTGTATTTGTCGTTTTAAATCAGCTTGCTTTTCTTCAGAAACCTTTTCATCCTCGCGTGGCTTATCAAGCCATTCTGGCTTACTTTCTTGGCGGATTGGTTGCTGTCTATAATGTGTTTTTGGTTGTTTAGCACGTTCTTTTTCTTTTTTAATCTCGAATTTTAGTTTCTCGAACTGTGCTCTGAACTTTGAAGCGCTTCTGATGTTTCCAAACCAAAACTGATTTGTTGGTAACCAATCCAAAACATAATCAACGGCTTCAATACTTTGTTTGTCTTGTTTTTCAATCAATCGAAAAACATCAGCCCATTTTTCAATCTTCACTTTTTTCATTTCACTTGGAAAGTCATCGATTAAATTATTTTTTAACTTTTCAGCAAGTCGTAAATGTTCGTCAGAATATTTACAAGATGTTTTCTTTACTTTACTTTCTCTTTTACTTTCTCTTTCTCTTTGTGTATTATCGACACCCTTAACTACAGTTGAAGGTGGGTTATTTCCATCAATAACCAAATACTCTTCTTGCATGACTACTTCTTTCCGCTTAGATGTCATCAATTTATATCTTTTTTGAATACCATTTGATGTTAAGATTTTATATTTTTGATATTTATCATGATCAAAAAATCCCACTTGTACCGCTTTGGTTACAACTTCTTTTACTAGGCCCTCTTTCGCCCCGACATCGTCAGTAACTAAGAACGCCGAATCTTCATCCCACCGCAAGAAATATCCCATGTCTCCATAGATATAGCCCAGCAGGCAAAGTAGTATCTCACAAGTTTGTGGTCCACACGATTTTCGAATTTTTCGATACTTAATATCTTTCAAAAAATCAACATCTACTGAGTAGTAGTCAACGCCTTGTTTATATGGCCTTGCCACTTTATCGCCTCCTTAGATAAGAGGGAGAAAACTCCCTCGCTATAGTGGTGGATTCAGTGAATCAAATAGTGCTGTTTGTTGCTCAAAAGGGAAGGTCATCATCTGTGATTCCATTAAATGGATCTACTCCCGGAAACGATTGTTGCTGTGGTGCACTTTTTTGATTATTTTGTGCTTGATGATTATAGTCCGGACGTTTTACCCCATTTGATTTGCTACCTTCTTCATCAAATTTGTTATGGGCTTTAACAGATAAATTCCAGCGTTTGTTATAATCGCTTTGTTTCCAGCCGACTGTGATATTTAATGATTTTCCTTTCAGTCCGTTTACTAGTTGTTGAATACTGTTAATTGGTGTCCCATCTGGTATGCCCACAGCAGTTGTAATCGTATTAAATCTCTTTGCTGATAGTTCAATATCTGTCGGGTCCCATACAACATTGTTATAAAGAATTTTCCCGCCTTTATACGGTCCGTCTAAAACTTCATAATTGAACACTGCCATGTCATTATTTGTATCTTTTGTTTTTTTACACTCTGAATCTGAAAGAATTCTCACATTATATGTTCCTTCTTCTTTTACTGATTTACCTAAAACGTTTTGAGAATCTGTTATAAATAATGTCATTTTATATTCCTTCTTCCTGTTTATTATTGTTTAGTAGTTCGCTTGCTTCGGTGATTTTCCTTTCATCTAAACGGTTCTTTGCATGATTCCCATTCTCTGGGTCTAAATCAATGAAACGCTTGCCGCCGTCCATATAAATCCGCCCTACGACATCAAACATTGATGTAAAGGCATTGAACGTTTTCTCATTCATATCTGGACTGAAACGCCCTTTGCCGTCTAACCCATTTGTTCCATTGTCTACTTGGTGGGCCGTCGCATAAATCGTTTTGTTGCTTTCTCTTAATTGCATACCTAAACGTCTAAACCACAATTGTAATTTATGATAATTTTGACGATTATCTTTTGAAGCTCCGTCAATATTTTCTAACACTAAATTTTGTAATGAGGTGACATTATCTAAAATAATTACTTCATACACTGGATTAGTTAGCACTTTATGCATAGATTTTTCTACTAAGTTTTGAATAATAGGAGCGTCTTTTTCTTCTATTACTACTACCGATGTATCTTTGTCTAATCTAATCGGATTGGTAGATTTATCAAAAGTAATCATCCACTTATTCCCTTGAAATTGCTTTGTTAATGATGTTTTACCAGTGCCGCCGTCACCATAAATAAAATACATATTTGCCTGTTCTGGTACTGAACCATTCGGGTAAAACTTCATCCTTTTTTCACCTTCACTTTCACTTCAACGCCTTTTACATTTACTTTTAAATACGGGATCAGACAACCATTATCATCTATGACTTGATTGTCCGCTGTTAAATGGAAGACCCCATCAGCAATTAATTTCTTGAAGTCATTTTGAATGGGTTTGTATTCCGTTGTCGCTTTAATCAGCCCTGGATGCTCTTGCCGCAAGTAATTGATAAATGGTTCTCGTTCTTCCTTGTCTTTCGGTAGCTGTAACTTATAATTTGCCGGACGAGACAAATTGGGCTGTTTCTTGGTTAAAACGAAACTTTCTGTTTCTACTTTTTCATCGTCTGCCATTTGCTCAATCATTCGGTCTTGGATTGTACTGATTTTTTGTTGGTATTCTTGTTCCACTTTTGTTCGCAACCACTGTAATTCTTGAATACGTTGTGTATATTCCCGTAGCTTGAGCCCTTTTTCTTGTTCAAGTCGCTCAAGTTGTCTCGTTAGTTCTTCTAGGTTCATTACTCTTCCTCCTCGTCATATTCCCATCTGGGCTCTAACAGCTCTTTTTCTTCGGGCGGCTCTTGTCTAGCCCCTAATCGGTCAAATTCAGGCATTACAACCCCTCCCAAAATAGTTTTATTTTCTCATCTTCCAATTCGATATAATCGACACCTTGTATTTGTAATTGTTCTAAAAATGTTTTTGTAGCGCCTTTACTGCTTACCACACAGCTTTTATTGCCGTAAGATGCAGATGTTCGAATGGATTGGACAATGTTATTCTGTGCATTTACTAACATTAATTCGTAAATGTCATCGCCTAGACCTCTTACTTCAATCATTTCAACTCACCTCTTAAAAATGCTGCTAGTTTTTCGTCTAACGACTTATCTTCAGCCGTTTCAAATGTTTTTTCTACTTGCTCTTCCATAGCTGATATTAAAGCTTTTATTGCTTGGCACTTTACACAATCACAAGGGTGAGCTTTTGCTTTTCTTCTGAACTCTTCATCTATACGGCTTAAAATAGCTACTAGCTCGGATAAACTTCCTCCCAGCATAGTATGTTGTTCCTGTGTTGCCATATCTAATAAACCGCAAACAAAGGTAACCTCTTCCCTTTGACACTCATCTATTAATTCTTGTAATAATCTTTGAATTTTTTCGTTTTCCATGATATACTTTCCTCCTAATGTATTTTATTTTTTATCGCATTCAATCTCACTATTCTATGATTCATTTTTCAACGATTGCCTCCTGTAGCGGAAACTGCAGGAGGTATTTTTTGTTTTATTCATAATCAAACGCTTCAGGCTCTGGTGCTTTACTAGGATGTTTCTTAGTCTTACCTGGCTCTTTGATTAAGTCGAATACAGTGAATAAAATGATTAATCCCAATGCTACTGTAAAATTAATGGTCGCAATATATGCCACTGCTACTACTATTAAACTGGCTTCTAACGTGTTAACGATTTGTTTCATTCTTGACTTCCTCCTACTTCCAAATGCCATATTTAATAGCAAAATCTTTAACAACTGCTAAATAGATCTCTTTTAATCTCTTATCGCTATCAATTACATCTAATTTGTTCATTTTATCTCGTTTAGATTTGGAAACACCCTCGCCAGCCATGCGATTTTTTAAATTAGTCAAACGTGTTTTCAATGATGATCCAGCTCGACGGTCTACTTCGTCATAAATCGACGCTTGTATTTCTTGATAAGCGCCAAACTCACCTTGTGTTTTTGCCATCTTATTAACCAAGCTACGGCATTCTTTACGCCAATCAGTTGTATTTAAAGCGATAATATCTGTGATGTTATCTACCTTATTTTCAAGGCGTTTATTCGCCATTTCTTGTTTTGCGAGTGATTGAACTACACTATTCATGAATTGTAGTTCTGGACTTAAATCAGACGCATTAATTTGCGGTTTAGAATTAAAATAGTTTTCTTCCAACTCGTCGTACATATCCCACGCACGATCAGTATTTAAAATTTTTGAATGACGACTTGCCCCTCTTTTGGTCCACAAAATTAAAATATTTGCATTTTTTCCAACAAGGTTACTATCTGTAACTCTGTCCTTAAAGTCCTTTAATTCTTTCCCTTCCAATCTATAGAAATGTTTTCCTTCATTAAATTTATCTTTATTACGATTAAAGTTAGTTTTTATTTGTGTTTCACTAGCCCCGTAAAACTCTGCTAGTTGCTCTGTTGTTAATAACCGTTGATTATTTAATTCAATAATTTGTGGTTGGTTCATTCGAATCCTCCTTTGTCTTTAATTCCTTACATAACTTATCGATTTTTAAGCGCCGTTGTATAATTTCACTATGAAAGTGAGGTGAAACTATATGAGTAAACTTTATAAGCCGGGCGAAGACAATAAACCGGCCGGAAAATACAAGGAAGTAGGCCCTCGTGGTGGTAAGGTGTCTGGCGGACATAATGCAACCATTGATAAGGGAGATCGACTTCCTCCAACTTCTAAACCCAATAATAAGTGGGCAAAGAAATAATTTTTCAAGCTAGTCATTCTTTTGAATGGCTAGTTCTTTTTTAGAAAAGCAATAACAACGTCCGAATAAATTTATTTGAAGCCACGCAACGATTATTAAGTCACCTTTATCATTTTTATACTTTGTCATGTAATGCTTCATTTTCTTTCTCCTCTTTCTGTCTTTAATTTCCTACATAGCTTATTGATTTTCTGTCACCGTTGTATAATTTAATTATCAGCATGTGGTCTGCTGAAATAACTGATAAGGTGGTGAAAAATTTATGAGTAGAATAACTCACATCCGTTTAGCAGAAAGTTATGCAACTTCTACTGATCGAATAACTCATGTGAAAATTGATACAGGAGCTACAGAAACCGTTGATGAAGTAGTTAGATATATTGACAATATTCCTATGGAATACTATTACACTTCATCTAATGGTTCTAAAGCCGTTGTAGAGACAGTACACCCTTTTAATGGAAAGCCCTATATTAGGACTAAGGCAAACTACACAACTTCCGATAATTTATTAAGTTTGCCTAGATTTTAGTTGTTAGCTTCTGTTTCTCAGACAGGGGCTTTTTAAATTTAAATACCACTTCTGATTCGATATGTCCGTTGATTTCTTCGTTGGATTGTCTCCATTCGATAGGTTCTGAGCTCTTGTCATCCAATAGCTCGCGTAGTTTTTCGTGATATGTTTTTTCTTCCTTCATTTTGTGGCCTCCTATATCTATTTTTTTATTTTGTCCTTGGTACACCTATAATATTCTTGATTTTTAAGCGCCATCGTATAATTTCCTTATCAGCAAGTGGTCTGCTGAAATAAATTAAGCGAGGTGAGAAGCATAGCTCAAAAATTTCAAAAAATTTGTATGAATGGGCATCAACTAAGTGTTACATCAAATCGTTCCTTTGATCCAGATGAATTCTGTCCTAAATGCGGTGCAAGTGTAATCTCCACTTGCCAATCATGCCACGTACCCATAGAGGGATGGTACGAGAGTGAGGGTTTTGCATATATTGGTCCTAGAAACGCAGAGAAACCTTATTACTGTAAAAAATGTGCTGCACCTTATCCTTGGACCGAACAGATTTTAAATAATGCTACCGAGTTAATCGCTTTAGACGACAATCTGAGTGACGAGGACAAGCAACTAATCAAAACTGCTATCCCTGATTTATTGGTGGATACTCCTAAAACACAGTTAGCAGAAGCAAAGTTTAAAAAAGTTTTTCCTAAGGTTTCTACATTTGTAAAAGATTCAATGTATAATTTACTAGTCGATGTTCTTTCTGAGACGGCTAAAAAATCACTTTTTTCTGATTAGGGTTACCGCATTTACAACAATAGTTGTCTTTTTTCCTGATTACACGATTACACCAATTGCACTTGGTATAGTCGTGTTTTCTTTTTAAATATTTCAAATAGCCATTTTTGGTAATTGGCTTTTTTATTCTATATCTCAATTAAGATCCTCCTTTAAATCTGATATAATTTCCCTATCGGCTCATTTGTCGAAATAAGTTGAAAGGAGAATTTTAATGCGCGTCCATGATGTTAATGAATTTGCTCTCGCTGTTGTTCAATCATCCGATTCAAAGCTATCTGTTGATGAAAAATTAGCCTTGTATCTTGAAGCTGTTGAAAAAGCAAAAGAACACAACAAGAAAAATCCAATAAAAAGTTCTGTCAAAGCTTTTACGTAACTAATATCTAAAAACTACCTCCAAAAGCTCTGCGATGGCTGCAACCATTTCAGGGCTTTTATCGTCTGAAATCATCAATTTACAGACATAATTTGCTGCTTCTTGTCTTACATCGACTTCTTTCGGTGTATCTTCGATTAACTCGCTCATTCCTTTCCCTCCTTTAAGTCTTGAAAGTTTCTTTTAAAAAGATAACTCGCTATAATTAATCTGTTCAAATCTCTTACTTAGGGAGTGATGTCTTATGACAAAACTTTTGAACAACACTGTGTCTCAATAACCAAACGCTCGACGATATTTTTTCGCTAGGGAAATATCGACCACTCTTCCATGAGTCAAACTGGTGACCCTCTTTAATTTCGCTTTATCGATATTAAAGGGACTAGCGTAATAAAAATGAGTAGTGAATTATTTCAACAGCAGTGCTGGGGGACGATACCAGCGAAATGTTGGAGATAGGTCGACAACTATCTGTAGACTTCAAAATTTCGCAATCTGTTACGGTGTCGAACGTAACAGGTTTTTTTATTTGAAAAATTCATTTGTATCTACGTCGCTGAACACGTTATAAAGTCTTTCTATTACATCAAAACTTGGCTTAACGAATCCACCTTCTAATTTTGAATAATGTGAATGCGATATATTTAGGCGAGAAGCCATTTCTCTTTGGGTCATTTTTTCTCGTTTTCTCATAACCTTAAAGTAATTCACGTTCTCCCTCCTCTACATTGCTCTTATTTTTGGTTTAGTTCATTGATGCTATAGTTCTTTCTTAATAATCTGGCAAATCATGGAATAGTTTGTCTAGAAACGGACGAATCTTATCAGCATCAAATAGCCACTTTCCGTTTTTGCCTTCTTCTTTTTTCGCTAATTTGTTTCGTCTAACGTAAGGATCATCAACAACGAACTCCATAATCCATGCACGCTTATGACGAGTGATTTTTTCCATGTCAGCGATTGTTAACCATTGAGGTCTTAAAAAACGCTCAAATAACTCATCAATCCGCTCATCCGTACGTTTTTTAACATAGTTATCATCAACTTGTATGTTAACTACTACAGGTGGTTCAGATTGTGGGAACATAGATTACACCTCCTGTTTTTCGTCTAATTTAATATCAAGAAGTTCTTCAATTTGTTTTAGTCGTTCAACTGGCTTGCGATTTTCTAATAGGATATCTTGCAAGTAACTCATCGTAATATCCATTTGTCGAGCAAGTTCTCGTTGACTCCAATTCTTTTTAATAAGCGCAATTAATACCTGTTGTTTTAGGTTCATTTGTAGTCACCTCCTATTAATTGAATATTTTATCCACTTATATTCTTTTTACTCTTGACACTAAAAGGAATATAAGCTAATATGTAAGCATAAGAAATACAGCACACAAAAAGCGAGCTTTACTTATGTCTGGGGAGACTATTGTATTATTGCTTATATTTTTTGTATGCCGTAAATATCTTGCTTACATGAATACTATAACGGAATATTTTCCTTGTGTCAACTATTTTTAGTTTTTTTTCCTTATTTTATTTTTGTAAAGCTTTGAAAGGTTGATAATAATGAATTTGGTAAAAAGAATAAAATTGTTATCTGATGAAAAAAAAATATCGTTTGCTGAGTTAGAGCGAAAACTAGGTTTTGCTAATAGTTCGATCAGAAAATGGGATGAAAGAATTCCAGGTATCGATAAAATTCAAAAAGTAGCCGACTACTTTGATGTATCAACCGACTATCTTTTAGGACGTACCGAAAAACGCCGCTACTATGATTTAACCGAAAAAGACGAACGTGACATACAAAAAGAGTTAGAAAAAATTATAGAAAATATGGGTAATTCAGAAGCCATCGCTTTTTCTAAAGATACAGAAGAATTATCTCCAGAAGCACGAGCTGCTATCTTATCTTCTATAGAAGAGTCTTTACGTATTGGTAAAGCACTTGCTAAGAAAAAATACACTCCTAAAAAATATCGTGATGATTAAGGTAGGTGTATTATGCTTTTATCAGACGTACCATACAAAATCGAAAAACTCAAAAAAAAATATGGGACAGCCGATCCGTTTAAAATAGCAGAAAAAATAGGCATCATTATTCTTTATGGATATTTTGGAAATGAGGTTTATGGATTTTACAATAAATTTCGCAAACAAAAGTTCATTCATTTGAATATTGAACTTAGCTACCTAGAACAACGCTTTGTTTGCGGACATGAATTATTCCATGCTATTTTCCATCCTGACGAGAATACAGCGCGAATGACAGCAAGTAGCTTTTGTTCTACATCAAAAATAGAAGCGCAAGCAAACTGTGGCGCTACTTATCTATTAATTGACGGGTCCCATAGAGATGAGCTTTATCTACCAACAAAACAAGATATATTAAATTTTTATGGCCTACCTATTGAAATGGGAAAATTTTTATACTCTTCTGTTATTTAAACAGATACTTTTGAAAGGGCTTTTATAAATATAATAAGGAAGACTATTAAAAAGAAAGGTGGTGATGCAAATGAAAACATTATGGAAAATTGCTAAAATTTCTGCTACTGCTTACGTAGTATGGGAGATATATAAAAGAAAAGACATTATTCACAAATATTACAAAGAATGGCAACAAGTAGTCCAATAATTATATGTATTAAAATAAAAAACTATAGAGAGAAGGCAATTTATGGAATTAGATAAATTCAAAGATGATCTAAGAAAACTAGGCAAAAAAATAACTAGTTCAGAATATAGTATTGAAACTGAAGAAGCAACTAAAACCTCTTTAATTTTACCCTTCTTTCAGCTACTAGGGTATGATATTTTTAATCCTACGGAATTCATACCGGAATTCACCGCAGATGTAGGCATTAAAAAAGGTGAAAAAGTTGATTATGCAATTGTTTTAGAGGAAAAACCAGCTATTTTAATTGAAGCAAAATCTATTACTGAAGAATTAACTAAACATGATTCGCAACTATTTAGATATTTTGGTACTACCAACTCTAAATTTGGCATATTAACGAATGGTAAAAAATATAAATTTTTTACAGATTTAGATGAACCTAATAAGATGGACTCCACCCCTTTTTTAGTTATTGACATTACAAACATAAAGGAAAATCAAATTCCTGAACTAGCAAAATTCCATAAAGATAATTATGACATAGATAATATAACTCATAGTGCTTCAGAACTAAAATACTTAAATTTCATCAAAAATTTTTTAACTAAACAATTAGATTCTCCTTCAGAAAACTTTGTAAAATGTATAGTAAGTGAAATTTATACTGGTGTTAAAACAAAAGGTACTTTAGATAAATTTAAACCAATAATAAAAAAAGGCTTATCGCAATTTATTAATGAAAAAGTTAATGATAAATTATCTGCGGCTTTAAACACTTCCGTATCTTTGAAAGAGTCTGAAGATTCTAAAGATAAAAAAGGAATTGATTCTGAAGATCATGAAGTTACTACTACACCTGAAGACTTAGAAGCTTATACTACAGTTAAATTAATTTTAAAAGATATCATCGATTTAGATAGAATTTTTTATAGAACAAATAGAAGCTATTTCAATATATTAATTGATAATAGTATTCGTAAATGGGTTTTAAGGCTATTCATCTCTACTAAAAATATGAAAATTGTTCTTAATGATGAGGAAAAAACAACAATTGAAATTGATAGACCTTTAGACATAGCACTCCATAAAGATAAGATATTGATAGCAGTAAATAAATTTTTATGATAAAAGAAAAGCCTCAACGGCTTTTCTTTTATCATAAAAACATACATTCGAGAAAGCAGGTAGTTAAAATGGCCAGCATTAAACAGCAAGATAATGGTAAATGGCGTTATCGTGTCCGGTACAAAGAAAATGGTAAGTTCAGAGAGATATCAAAGAGCGGATTTAGAACCAAGCGTGATGCACAGTCTGCAGCGAATGAACTTGAATGTAAGATAGAATCTGGCTCTAATATCCACAGAGAAAATATATTAGTTCATGAATACCTTGATAATTGGCTTAAAATTAAAGAAAGACAAATAAAAAAATCGACCCTTGCCAAAACAAAAAGAGCAATACGTCTACACATATTGCCTAAATTTGCATACTATAAAGTAGCAGAAATACAGCGTATTGATTGTATAAACTGGGTAAATGAAATGTGTAATCATTTATCGGTTGATTCTGCTAAATCTTATTGCTCAACTTTTAGTAGCGCTCTAGAAGATGCAGTGAATGATTACAAACTAATAGATTCTAATCCGATGAAAAATATTAAATACCCAAGAAATCAAAGTCGAAAAAAAGATATCCATTTTTTTGAAAAAAACGATTTACAAAAGTTATTATCAACTGCCGAAACGTATAAAGGTACTAAATTTTTTATTAACCATCAATACTATGTACTTACTTTTATACTTGCTCGAACCGGTTTGAGATTAGGAGAGGCACTAGCTCTAAAATGGGAAGATATTATAGAAAATAAACTTGTTATTAACAAAACGCTCTATCGTGAGAACAATAATAATTTTATTACTGAACCGAAAACTACTTCAAGTTATCGAACAATTTTACTTGATAAAAAAAGTCTAGATCTTTTAAAGAAGTTTAAAATCCATAAGTTTGAATACTCAATGAAATCAAAAACCTATATTCTCAACAAAAATCAAATATTTACTGATTCAAGTGGAGACTTTCTAAAACAGTGTAACTACAGAACTTATTTTTCAACAATATGTAAGCTTGCTGGCATACCGAAATTGTCTCCTCACGCTTTACGGCATTCTCATGCAGTTCATCTTTTAGAAAGTGGTTCTAATATAAAATTTGTCTCTGAGCGATTAGGACATGGAACAATTAATATGACAGCAAATGTTTATTTACATGTATCTAAAAAAATGGAAGTTGATTCTATTTATAATTATGAAAATTTTTTGTAATTTTTTTGTGGCATTTTTGTGGCAAAACACTTTAATCATCACAAAAAAACCTTTTATTATAAAGGTTTTCAGCAATTTACACTATTCGGTTGATGAACCTTGGTTACAATTGCAACAGTTCACATTCTAATATGGAACGTCAAAATAGTCAATGAAAGCCCTGTTTTACTTTGCACTTATTTGCAGTTTTCACCTCTCATGCATTGTTTCGTGCCTTTTTCTAGTCATTTTTTACTTTTTTAAGCAATCTTTATTCGCAGAAGTTCCTCCCTCTGGTATAATGGACAATAGCGATTCAAAGGAGGAGCTCAATGAACATTCACTACTATCTTATTATCAACGAGCAGGCAAGTAGCGGCAATGGCCGAAAAGTCGCTAGAAAAGTGATTCAACAACTCAAGCAACAAGAACTTAAATATACGGCTCTTTACACTGATTACGCTGGACATGAAAAAGAATTGACGAAGGAACTTGCAGAAACAACTTTACTTCCTTGGTCTGAAGACTTAGACGTTTCAACTTTTCCAATCCTAGTCGTGCTAGGCGGCGATGGCACACTACATAATGTCATTAATTCATTACTTCCATATGATTCAGCTATTCCTTTAAGCTATATTCCATGCGGCTCTGGAAATGATTTTGCACGAGGGGTGGGATTATCAAGAAATATTGATAAAGCATTGCATCAAATCCTGCGCACCAGACGACCAAAAGAAATTCAAACAATTCATTATGTAGAAGCCAACCAAGAAGAAATCGGCTTAGCCACCAATAATGTTGGCTTAGGATTAGATGCGGCAATCGTGGAAAAAACCAACGAATCGTCATCAAAAAAAGCCTTAAATAAATTTAAGCTTGGCTCGCTTTCCTATATTTCTTCAATCATTCATGTCTTTTTTAAACAAAAAGGCTTTCCAATTTTAGTTGAAATGAATGGTAAACAATACACATTTAATCGTGCTTTCCTATGTACGGTCACAAATCATCCTTATTTTGGCGGGGGCGTATCAATTATGCCGACGGCCAATCCTCGCAAAGCAGTCGTGGACTTAGTTGTCGTGGAACGAATCAATATTTTTAAAATTTTGTGGCTTATTTTCCTATTGCTTCGCCAAAAACAAGGGAAATCTAAACATTTTCATCATTTTCAATCAAGTAAAATTCGAATTGTTTCGACGATTCCACAAACCATTCACGCAGATGGCGAGATTTTAGGCAAACGAAGTATTGATATGGTTTATACCACACAAAAACGTTTGTTTTGGTTTTAACTGAGTCCCTTAAGGTTGAAAAAGAGTGCCATAAGTCAAAACGACTTATGGCACTCTTTCCTTTTCTCACATAAATTGATAAGGCGTCGTATCCTTCATTCCAATCATTGGATCAACAGCATTTGTTTGGATAATTTCGACTGTTAGTCGTGGTTCTTTTGGTAATGGTTCTTCGACAACTTTTGTCGCTTTATTTGCTGATGAAGGGGTTGACTCTTCTCCTTCATCAGCAAATAGCGAAACTTCTTGTACCGTTGTGTCAACTAATTGATCGTCTGTTTCTTTGATCTGATTGGCTTTCGTTGATTGCTGTTCAGTTTCATAAGAGACAGCTTTTGTTTCCTTTTCAGTAAATGGATGGTCTGCCGTTAAACCTTCTTCATAGGCTTCTAACTGAGTTCTAGTCGTTAAGGTCATTTGTTCTGCGTTCACGATTCGTTCTTTTAGCATCGTCATGCGACTAGCCGATTCGTTTTTGACACATGTTTCAAAAGCAGAAACCTCACCTAGTAGAATTAATAATTCTTTACTACGTGTCACTGCTGTATACAGCAAATTTCGTTGCAGCATTCGGCTATACTGATGAACCATTGGCAGTAACACCATGCGGAATTCACTACCTTGCGCTTTATGAATCGAACAACAATACGATAGCGTAATTTTATTCCATTCATTTCTTTTATACGTTACTTCATTATTATCAAACTGTAAAACCAACTCGTCCACTTTGTCCTCTGAGTCTTTGGCTAAAGTAATTCCGACGATTTCTCCCATATCTCCATTGAACACATTTAATTCTGGCGTATTGACTAGTTGCAAAACTTTGTCCCCGATCCGATAGACGGTGTCATTCCACTTGACTTCTTTTTTCTTCCCCTCATTTGGATTGAAGATTTCTTGCATCATTTTATTCAAGGCATCAATGCCAGCTGCGCCACGATACATTGGCGCTAAAACTTGAATATCTTGTGGCGTAAACCCTTTTGCTTTTGCCTTTGTGACGATTTGTCGAATGTATTCTTCAATATGACCAATATCACTTGCAAAGAACGAGCGATCCTTTTGATTTTTTTGAAAATCAGTAGGCAACTTTCCTTCTTTAATTTCATGGGCAAGAGGAATAATACTTGAACCGTCTCCTTGACGATAAATTTCGTTTAGCTCACATTTGGGAATTTCGTTAATTTGCAATAAGTCATGTAAGACTTGACCTGGACCGACAGACGGTAGCTGATCCTTATCACCAACAAAAATCACTTGCATGTTTGTCGGAATAGCTTTTAATAACGTATTGGCTAACCAAGTATCCACCATGGACATTTCATCTACAATTAGCAAACCACCTTCTAATTCTTTGGCGGTTAAACTCGGATTTTTTTCACGACCTGTCAAGCCTAACAAACGGTGGATGGTACTTGCAGGTAAACCTGTCGTTTCGTTCATACGTTTCGCTGCTCGCCCAGTTGGCGCCGCTAGCAAGATTGGAAACATCTCCTGCGTATAGTCTTTGAGATCTAATGAAAGACCATTTAGTTCCGCAAACAACGAGACAATCCCATTAATAACAGTTGTTTTCCCTGTTCCGGGCCCTCCAGTTAAAATAAATAACGGTGATTTAATCGCTTCTTCAATCGCTGCTTGTTGCGAGTCGCCATACTGAATATTTAAACGTTTCTCAATCATTCGGATATTTTTTTGGACTTCTTCTTCCTCATAATGAATTTCTTTTTTACGAGAAAGTAAACGCTGAATCGAAGTACCAATGCCCCATTCAGAAAAATAGAGACTGTTCTCAAAAAGTTTAGTCTCTTCTTGTTGGATTTTTCCATGTTCGACTAACGTAATGATTTCATTGGCCACTTGATCAGGTGAGATTTCCACTGGGCGACTTGCTTCCAAGGTCCGAATTGCTTCTTCTAATAAAACATCTGCTTGAACATACGTATTGCCTGAGCGAATGGAGTGTTCAAACACTTCATGTAAAATCGCCGCTCGAATTCGAACAGCAGAATCCGCCTGAATGCCGATTTGTTCAGCAATATTGTCCGCTCGTTTAAATCCGACTCCCTCAATATCTTCAACTAACTGATAAGGATTTTCTTGAATCACAGAAAGGGTTTCTTCTTGATAGGTTTGATAAATTGAAAAAGCTAACTGACTACCGAAGCCGTATCGATTTAGTCCCACAATCACTTGCTCCATCCCGTGATTCAAGCGAATTGTTTCGACGATTACTTGACGTTTTTTTTCATTTAAAACAGTAACTTCTTCCAAAACACTCGGGTCATCAATAATTCGGTCAATCGCACTTTCCCCTAATACTTCAACAATTTTTTCAGCAGTTCGTTTACCAATGCCAGGAAATTTGTCACTTGATAAATAGTTAACCACCCCACTAGCCGAAGTCGGTCTTTCTTGCTGATAACTATCCACCTGAAACTGTCTGCCATAACGAGGATGGTCCACAAAATGACCAAAGAAACGGTAGGGTTCCTCTTCTTGAACTTGGCCAAAACTACCAGTTACTACAATTTCTTTTTCTAAATAATCTGTATTTGTATCGGTCACATTTACAAGAACGACTTTATAAAAATTACTGGGATTTTCAAAAAAGATTGCTTGTACAGTCCCAACAATAAAGGCTTTTTCTTCGTCCTCACCAAAAAGTGTTACCACTACAAGCCCTCCTTTCTGTTGTGCGCTTATTGTGCTTTTTCTTTAGCTAAAAAAGACGTATCATTCCATAACGTTAAGTCGTACGGCATGTTCCTTGATGCCTCTTTGGTTTCAAGGATTGAAAGGCTATTGTTTAACAGCCCGCCCATTGTCCGTAATTCTGATAATGGTTTACCAGCCATCGCTTGGATTGCCGCCGTCAGCGCTGCTCCGTGTCCGACAAATAGAACTGGACCTTCGTGCTGCTTCGCCGCTTCAGCAACTGTTTCTGAAATCCGTTGAATCGCTTGCTCGATTGGTTCACCATCAAAAATTGTTGGATCATACAAATCTAAACGATGCCGTAAATGATCTAATTCTTCTCCATAAAAATTACGCATTTCTTCAATATATTGTCCTTCTAAACGACCTAAACCTAATTCTTTTAAGCTATCTGTATAAACAATTTCAACTGGACGATTCAATTCTTGTTGAATTCCCCGCGCAGTATTTTTAGCACGTAACAGCGGACTAGAATAAATTTTTTCAAACGGAATATCTTGTAAATATTGGCCTAATTGTTTAATTTCGTCATAACTAGTTGGTAATAACGGCGAATCTCCTGTCATTCCTTGAAATCGTTTCTGTTGATTCCATTCAGTTTTTCCATGTCGTGTAAAATATAATTTCATGTAACTTCTCCAAACTTCTTTATCTCTTCATATGTCTTTCTAGTTTATCACTTCCCTGCGAAAATATCCATGGAAGTTTCTAGTAATCCAAGCAAAATAAGCCTAGAACAAAAATCTAAATTGTTTTTTGTTCTAGGCTCGGAAATTGGGCAACAGTAAAAATAAAACCACTTTCTCCTGACATTTTTGAAAAAAAGCGCTACTGTCTTAACTTTTTTTAATCTAATTTATCATTTTCATAATGATGCGTCAGTTCTAGGTTTGGAAAATTTTGCTGACGTAAGGCTTCATAAACAATTAGTGCGGCAGTGTTAGAAAGATTCAATGAGCGCACATGTTCATCATTCATAGGAATTCGGATACACTTTTCTTCGTTTTCTCGCATAAACGTTTCTGGTAAGCCCGTTGTTTCTTTTCCAAAAAGGAAATAATGGTCCTCGCCATCATTATAATTGACCTCGCTGTACGTTTGGTGAGCAAATTTGGTTACTAAATGCAAGTGTTTGCCTGCCACATGGGCTAAAAAGGCAGCCAAATCTTTATGATACGTAATATTTACATCATTCCAATAATCTAATCCGGCACGTTTTAAGTGTTTATCATCTGTTGAAAATCCTAAAGGTTCAATTAAATGCAACGGTGTATTCGTCGCTGCACATGTCCGTGCAATATTTCCAGTATTTGCTGGAATTTGTGGTTCAAATAAAACAATATGGTTCGTCAACTATCTTCAGCTCCTCAAATATCAATCGTGTTCATTTTAGCATAAATTCAAAATAAATAGCGCCCACAATACTTATTTTCAAAAAAAAACCGCATGACGCGATGATGTCAGGCGGCAGCTATTCTAACCAATAAAAAAAAAACGTACCGTCTCGGTGTCTAGCACGGCGAGTCGTTACGTTAGTGAAGGTCTCTTCACTAACTTTTATCAGAACAGGACCCTGATAAAAACCAATGAAAAAACAACTTGTAAGTAATATAACACCAATGTCACTTTATTGCAAGACTTTTTTAGGATTTTCTTCACAAAAAAGTCTATCTTTTACGACCTACTAACAAGCGGATGTCAATCGTGATTTTTTCCAATGGTCGCTGTTGTAGTTTGGCTTTAACTTCTTGAGAAACTTGCCACTCTAATGGCGACATTTCTAATAAATCCAACCGTCTTTCCTCGGGAATGTCAAAGCAATAAGTTATTCGTTCATCTACTTCCACTGCTAATTCCTCGGCAAAACGTTGGACTACTTTTTGATTGGAATAACTTTGTTTCTTTTCGTCATTGGGATAAAAAGCCGCTCGTAATTCCTTTAAGTAATTCTCTTCAGGAATAATTTTAATCACAGTCCCGTCAGCTTTTAGTACTCGCCGAAATTCTTGATAATGTGAAGGGGAAAAAATATTTAAAATCGTATCAAGCCCTTCATTCGCAAATGGCAAATTCGTTAAATCCGCCACACACCAAAACGCATCAATTGGCTGATTACTTGCTAAATAGATTCCTTCCTTTGATAAATCAAACCCGATTTTCAGTCCAGATAAGCCTGCTTGACTTAACTCAGCTAGAAAACTCCCTTCACCACAACCAACATCAACTACTGTTTTATTTTGAGGAAGATAGTACATAATTTTGTTTAAAACAGGCGCGTACATGCCACTTTGAATCATTTTTCCTCGAGAAGTAAACATTTTTTTATTATATTCTGTCTGAACGCCATGATTTAGAAAGTATAGCGTGCCTTTCTTGGATAAATCAAATTGATGCCTCTGTTGACAAATCAGACCAACCCCTTCTACATGCATTGGTTCATGACAAGTTGGACAGCGAAATACGGCTGCTTCTTTTTTCAATAATTGTTGTGCTCGTTCAATTTTCTTTAACATTTAAAACTCCTTACGTTCATTAAATGAACATTTTCTCTTATAAAAAGTTGCACTCTTTTTTTCAGGGCTATGGTAGTAAGCAGAATTATGGTACAATGCCTGTGAAGAAAAAGCAAGGAGCGATAAGAAATGATTAAAGAATTCTGTGCCGAAAATTTCACTAAGATTCCCCAAGCCATTCAAAAAGGTGCGAATCGCATCGAATTATGCGATAACTTAGCCGTGGGTGGAACGACGCCAAGTACTGGTGTTATTGAAGAAGTCTTAGCATACGCTGGCGAACATTCTGTACCAGTGATGACAATCATTCGTCCTCGTGGCGGCAATTTTGTCTATAATGATATTGAATTAAAAATTATGCATACCGATTTAATCGAAGCAAAGAAATTAGGAACCGACGGCATTGTTATTGGCTGTTTAACTGAGGACGGTTGGTTAGATGAAGAAGCTTTGGACTTATTCATTGAAACAGCTGAAGGCTTGCAAATCACTTTCCATATGGCTTTTGATGCCTTGTCGAAAGAAAATCAATTTAAGGCGATCGACTGGTTAGCTGAGCGTGGTGTGACGCGTATTTTAACTCATGGCGGGCCAGCTGGTACCCCTATCGAAGACAACTTTGATCATTTAAAAGAATTAATTGTCTACGCAGATCAACGGATTCTTATTTTACCAGGTGGCGGTATTTCCACAGAAAACGTTCAAACTGTGATGGACACTTTAAAAGTCACAGAAGTCCATGGCACAAAAATTGTTTAATTTCTTGTATCTAAAAAAGTGAGGTAGCCGTCGTATTAACGGCTATCTCACTTTTTTGATTTCAAGCAAACCAACGAATCCTTTTACCTCAGTCTCATGATAAATAAGTGCAATTTTTTAAACAAAATAACGCATAAACATGCTGGCAATATTGAAATAAATTAATACACTGGTTAAATCACTTAAGGTAGTAATAAACGGGCCACTGGCAACTGCTGGATCAAACCCTAATTTATCCATTAACATCGGGATTAAACTCCCTGCTAAATTCGCCACAGTAATTGCACAGAGCATTGCCATCCCAATCACAAATCCAAGCGGAAGATTATGTTGCCACACGCCAACCACAATCATAATGGTTAAACCTGTCACAGCCCCCGTCACTAGTCCCGTGAGCACTTCACTTAAGATTAAGCGACCAAAATTACTATCCTTTTCATCTTTCATAGCCAAACGGCGTACCGCGACCGCCAATGATTGTGTCCCGGCATTGCCGGCTGTTCCGGTAATTAAAGAAATAAAAACGGCTAAAATACTCGCTTCGCTAACTAACGACTCATAATTACTGATTAACGAGGCCGTAGACATCCCTAAAAACAGCAGCGTAATTAACCAAGGTAATCGTTTAGAAGCGGCTTTTAAAGGGTTCTCACTAACTTCTTCAACGTCGACCCCGGCTAAACCAGAGTAGTCGCTAGCGGCTTCATCATCGATAACATCAATAATATCATCAACTGTTACAATCCCCAACAAATGATCATCATAATCTGTAACTGGCACAGCTAAGAAGTCATAGTCACGAATTGTTTGCGCGACATCTTCTTGGTCATCGCCAACATGAACTGAAATAACCCGTTCATTCAAAATATCAGCAATCAAGGTATCATCATCATTAACAATTAAATCCCGCAACGAAATAACGCCGACTAAATGATTTTCTTGGTCGACTACGTAAACGTAATAGATTGTTTCCGCCATGTCCGCTTGATTCTTTAAGACGTACATCGCAGAACGCACTGTTTGATTCGCCACAATCGAAACAAATTCGGTGGTCATAATCGCCCCAGCAGTTTCATCTTCGTAATGAAGTAACTCTTTAATTTCGCCTGCTTCTTCACTACTTAACAAACTAAGATATTTCGCCTTTTGACTCTTATCTAACATATTTAGTAAATCCACCGCATTATCGGTATACATCTCAGCTAACATATCGGCTGCATAACTTGGACGCATTTCAGCTAAATAATCTTTCATATTCTCATTATCTTCTTCGATAACATCAAACATATCCGCTAGTTCTTTCGGAGATAGGTAATTGTATAAATGTTGTCGGTCTTTTTCATCTAACGATTGGTAAAATTGTCCTTGTTCATAAATGTGTAACGCTAAAAATAGCTCACGAAATTCGTTCATTTGTTGATTTTTTAGCGTTTCTAAAAGAAGGGCAAATTGCTCTTCCATTTCTTGGCCTTCATTCATCTTACACTTTCCCCTCCTGCCTCTTTATTATTATAACGTATCATCTACACTTTTCATATCCTCCGCTAGTGGGGAAATCAGATGAACCGTTTCTTTGGTAAAAGGATGAGTAAAAATTAGTTCCATGCAATGCAACGCTTGCCGCTCAATTCCTTGATCCATCTTTCCATGATACATCTCATCCCCTAACAATGAACAGCCAATTGCTTCAAAATGTACCCGAATTTGATGTGTTCGTCCTGTATGGAGCTGAATGCGCACAGCTGCTGCTTGGGCTCCTCTTTTTGCGAGCCAATATTCTGTACTAGCAAATTGACCTGTTTCGATAACTTGGCGTTTTAATAAAGAGGACAAGTCGCGCCCAATTGGCTTTTCAATCAATTGATGCTCGTTTAACTGCTCAATCGCTCCACCAACAAGGGCATAATAAATTTTTGTCACCTTTTTTTCTCGTAATTCTTGATCAATTAAAGCATGAGCAAAGCCGTGTTTCGCAAATAACATCAGCCCAGAAGTATCTCGATCTAAACGAGTCACGACATGAATAACTTGATTCACGTAATTTTGACGCTTGTAATAGCCCTTAACACGATTCGCCATCGTTCCTGAAGGATGATACTGAGCAGGTATTGAGGCAATGCCAGCGGGCTTATTAACTACTAAAAAATGATCATCTTCAAACACAATTTCAATCGGTTCATCATCTGTTAATAATGTCTCATGTTCCGCTTCATCTGGAATCGTCATTTTAACGACATCGCCAGTTTGTAAAGGATAGATGGCATTTTGAACGGTCCCATTCACTTGAATTTTACCACCCTGAAATTTAACCTTAGCTAATAACCCTTTTGAAACGCCTTGTTCCTTTAAAAAATATTTCACTTGTTGTGTTGTTTCTTTGTCATATGTCCATTGAAATTCCATCGTTTAATTAATCCTCACCAATAAAGGCATCTTTCACTCGATGCCAAAAATGCATGTGCCGATAAGAGGCAAAATGAATCCGTTCGTCTGCAATTCGATAGCAGACAGAAGCGATATTTTCTTGATAAATATCTAATTGGTCCACCGTGACAAAATAATCATCACTTTCCTGTAATTTAATCTCCAGCCACTCCGTATGTGCGATTACAATCGGTGACCCCAATGTTCGAAAGACACGATTGTTTAAGGAGGCGATTTCGGTTAACTGAAACGCATTAATGCTAGGATGCAAAACAGCTCCACCAATACTTTTATTATACGCAGTAGAGCCGGTTGGGGTCGAAATCGACAACCCATCACCACGAAATCGTTCAAACAGTTCGTCTTTAATAAACACATCGCCCACCATCGTCCGGTTTCCTCGTTTAATTGTCGATTCATTTAATGCTAAAAAATGTTTATCCGGTTTCCCATCTCTAAACCGAATCCGCACATCTAATAATGGATAACTCGTACTTTTTTCATGATGAATACACAAACTTTCAACTAGTTCTTTTAATTCATAATCACGCCAATCTGTATAGAAACCCAAGTGTCCGGTATGTACACCTAAGAAACTTACTTCGTTTAACAGATGATTAAATCGATGAAAAGCGGAAAGAAGCGTACCATCTCCGCCGACTGAAATCACAAGTTCAGGTTGACGATTGTCTATTTGAATTTGGTTTTGCTCTAATAGTGTTGTCAGTTGTTTTGTGACTTGTTTCGATTTTTCTTCCGAGTTATGAACAATCGCCACTTTCATAAGCAGACTCCTTTACTGATTTTCTGGTGTTTCGTTTTTAATTTGCTTATAGTATTCGTTTTCTAGCAATCCACGGCCATGAGAGAAGTAATGTTGTGCTTCTTGAATTTCTTCACGAATAGATGACATTTCTTCATCTAATAAATAGGCTGCCTCTGCCGCTCGCTGAAGGCGTTCTTTCATTTCTTCAGGAAAGACACCTTGATATTTATAATTCAAAGAATGTTCAATCGTTGCCCAAAAATTCATGGAAAGTGTCCGAATTTGGATTTCGGCCAAAATAATCTTTTCCCCGGTGACTAATTGCACAGGATATTCCACCACCACATGGTACGAACGATAGCCACTTTCTTTTTTATTTTCAATGTAGTCACGTTCTTCCACAATTTTTAAGTCTTTACGATTTCTTAAAAGTGCGACTACCTGGTAAATGTCTTCCACAAATTGGCACATAATCCGCAAACCAGCAATGTCTTGCATTTCTTCTTCAATCCGATTTAAAGGAATATGCCGAATAGCCGTCTTTGTCAAAATACTATCTACTGGTTTCACACGTCCTGTAACGAATTCAATTGGTATGTGTTTATCTTGCTCCCGAAATTGTTTACGAATACCTCGTAGTTTTACTTTTAATTCGCTGACCGCCTGTTCATATGGCGCTAAAAACAGCTCCCACTCTCGTTCCATGGTAGATCCCTCAATTTCCTTGAATTTCATTCACTGATTATTTTACCACAGTCCTCCCTAAAATAGGGTGTTATTCGCTATTTGATTTCCAAACGCCTTTCATTAGAAAAAATTTTCACAGAGAAGACCACTTTTCTTGACGGAAACCTATATAATATGTGAAAATTGGAGTGATTTAAGAAAGAGAGAGAACCCCATGAGTGAGCACTTAGAAATTGAATTTAAAACATTAGTTAGTCCGCAAGATTTCAAACGATTAATCGACCATTTTGCTATTCAAAAAACGGACTTTTTTACGCAAACAAATCATTATTTTGATACGGACGATTTTCAATTAAAAGCACAACGAATGGGCTTAAGAATTCGCGTATTAGCAGATCGTGGTGAGTTAACCTTAAAAGTTCCTGCGCCAGAAGGATTATTAGAAATCAATGACCCTTTATCGCTTGAGACGGCGAACCACTTTATCAAGAGGAATCACCTCCCTACTGAGGGGGCTGTGGCGAAGAAATTACAAGAATTAGGTATTGAAATCGCCTCGATCCATTTAATTGGTTCATTAAAAACAGCACGTGCAGAAAAACAAATTCCTCAAGGACTACTTGCGTTAGACGAAAGTTGGTATAACCAACAGCACGATTTTGAATTAGAGTTAGAAGTTACTGAAGCTGAAAGCGGCAAGCAAGCGTTTCAAACATTAATGGCTGATTTGAACATTCCCATTACGCTTGCACCTAACAAGATTCAACGCATGATGCGGACCACTGCCCCTTAGTATTCGAAGCACTGACGTTCTGGCACCTGTATTTGAAAAAGCATGGCATTGGAGGAAGTATGAATGGTTGAAATTTATTTGTTCGTCAATCCTTTAGGCGGCGTCTGTTTAGAAATTGAAAAAGAAATTATACAATTGTCTGTTAACGACAAGAAAAAAATACAATTACGCTTTATTCCTTTATTAAACATGAAAACGATCAATGAATTTTTAAGTCGTCAACATATTCCGATTAATGACATTAAACGACGGAATCGAATTTTTGAAGATTTATACTCAGCCGCTCTTGACTATAAAGCAGCACAGTTACAAGGCCGAAAAAAAGGCCGAAAATTGTTGATTGGCTTACAAAAAGCAGTAGCTGAAGACGGTCTAGCTTACTCTCCTGAGTTATCAGAAGAACTACTTCTAGCAGCCGGCGGGGATATTGATATGTATCGTAAAGACCGACAATCCGATTTTGTCAAAGAATCTTTCCAAACCGACCAAAAAGTTGCTCGAGAAATGGGGATTAAACAACACCCTACCGCAGTCGTTTACAACTATACTTGCGAGAACGATTTCGGCATTTTAGTCGAAAATTTTGAAAACATGGATGAAATTAAACAACTTTGTCGTGTCCATCCACATAACGAACCGTTGCTAGACCAAGGTGACGCAACCTTTGAATTTAAACGTCGCTCCAATTATCATTTTCCAAATGGACATTTACATTTATTATAAAAAAGATGCTGCGACAAAAGCTGTTAACCAATTATCTTAAGAGTTAAAAAGTGGGATATAAGTCATTTGGACTTATATCCCACTTCTTTGTCTATAATTTTTCAACCAAAGCTTCTAATTCCGTTAAACGTTCTTCAAAAACTTTCATTGCATCTTCGATATACGCGGCTTGTGTCATATCCACGCCCGCTTTTTTCATCACTTCAATTGGGAAGTCACTACTTCCTGCTTTCAAGTAGTTAAGGTACTTCTCTAAAGCTCCTTCTTCTCCAGCTAAAATATGTTTAGACAATGCCGAAGCGGCTGAGAAGCCAGTTGCATATTGATAAACATAGTAATTGTAATAAAAATGTGGAATTCTCGCCCATTCGTAACTGATTTCTTCGTCTCTAACTACTTCTGGTCCATAATATTTAGCATTGAGCTCGCCATAATACTCACTCAAATATTCACTTGTTAATGGCGTGCCTTTAGCATCTTCCGTGTGAATAAAATGTTCAAATTCCGCAAATTGGGTTTGACGGAAAATGGTTCCCTTAAAGCCGTCTAAATAGTGATTTAAGACATACGCACGTACTTTAGGATCTGTTTCTGTTTGTAATAAATATTCTGTTAAAATATTTTCATTTGTGGTTGAAGCAATCTCAGCTAAGAAAATTGAATAGTCGCCATAAACATACGGCTGATTATTTCTTGTATAGTAACTATGAACACTATGGCCCATCTCATGGACTAATGTAAATAGTTGATCCAAACTATCATGCCAATTCATTAAAATGTATGGGGCTGTGTCATAAGCTCCTGAAGAATATGCGCCGCTTCGTTTTCCTTGATTTTCAATCACATCAATCCAGCGACTTGAAAAAGCTTCTTTAACAATAGATAAATAGTCTTCACCTAGTGGTTTTAAAGCCTCAATTGCTTTTTCTTTTGCTTCTTCATAGCTGTAACGAATTGGTGCTTCACCTAGCAAAGGCGCATACAAGTCGTACATGTGTAATTCTTCTACGTTTAATAATTTTTTTCTTAATTTTACATAACGATGTAGCAAAGGTAAATGTTTATTTACTACAGCTACTAATGTTTCGTGAACACTTTCAGGGATATGATTACTTGCTAAAGAGGCTGCTCGAGCAGAATCATAATTTCTAATTTTTGCTTTATAATTATGTGTTTTAACATGTGCACCTAAAGTTGAGGCTAATGTATTTCTAAATTGTTTGTATACTTTGTACAAACCTTTAAATGCTGCTTCACGAACAGATGGATCGACACTTTCCATTAACTGACCATAAACGCCATGAGAAAGTTGAATCGTTTCGCCTTCAGCATTTTGCACAGTTGGAAATTCTAAGTCTGCATTATTTAAAATTGAAAATGTATTACTTGAGGCACCAAAAATTTCACTAGCCCCCGCCAGTAAAGCTTCTTGTTCCATCGATAAAACATGGGGACGTTCATCTAAAATATTTTGAATATAGTGACGATAAACAGCTAATTTGGGCTGCTCTTCAAAATATCCCCAGATTTGTTCATCACTTAATGTTAAAACCTCTGGGTCAAACCAAGAAACAGCTTCACTAACTTGTGCATATAAAGAACTAGCTCTGGCATATAAAGCTTGGTAAGCTGTATTTGTAGTGTCTTGATCATTTTTTAAATGAGAATAGACATATAATGTTTCCACTTTTCGATAGACATCTAAAACGTATTCTAACGCAGCTAGAAAAGCTTCTGCACCATTCCCTAAGGTTCCTTTAAATGATTCTGCTTGATTTAGCTCTTCTGTCAACTGATTATACGCAACATCAAAAGCAGCATCATCTTTAAAAATTTTGGTTAAATCCCAAGTCAATGGAGTTGGAACTTCATCACGTGTTGGTAATTGTTTAATTTCGCTCATAGTTTACTCTCCTTTAAGAAACGTTTTACTCATTATACTATCATAATTTAACACGTGTGACTAAAAAAATGTTGTTTTTTCACTTTTTTTAGCCAATGAATGAGCTTTTCTGGATCTTCTCTTAGGAAAATACTAGTTATTAGGTACTTATTGTTTACTTTAATTAACACATAACATTCTTGTAACCATCTCAATAAGTTATTTCCCACAATTTTAAAAAGCTTTTTTAAGCCAATATTCGGCAGTGGCTGCCAAACAAAGTTCCCTTCTTCCAAAAAAACAGCTTCCAAGATACGCCATAGTTCCTGTTTGGTCACTAAACGCTCTTCTTCGGTTTTTAGTGCTTCCCAAACAAGCATTTTTAAATGAATATCTTCTTCAGAAGAAGGTAATAGCTTCAATCCAGGATAGTAAAACCAAGGAGGTAACTGGAGAAGGTGACAACCTTTCGTGTATAAAAAACTCTGTGTTCTAAGCAACTGAGCATTTCTGTAACCAAGTTGTTGCGTCAATTTTTGATAATAATCATGCATCAATTGGCCAGTGTGCCGTCTATCTGGCAGTAAATTTAAATTAGCGGTCGGTAGTCGGAAGATTTCTAGTAATTTTTTTTCGTAAAAATCCCATGATTGTTTTCTTCTATAAAATTGTTGACATTGACTCTCTTCAATATGACAAAGTAATTCTATTCGTTCTTGCTTCTTATTGGCCGTCCATAAATAAAATCCCAAGGACTCCGAAAAGTAAAGGAATTGTTTCGTTAATTGCGTGAGCTTGTCTTTAGGCACTAATCGTTCACCTAAAATCCAAACAACTTGATAGCCATGAGCTTGATAAGTCTCCGTCCGTTCCACCAAACGTTTAATTGGCAATGGACTACATTGAATTTCAATGGCTATCTTCCCAATGAGTAAATCTGGGCGTTGCTTCAAGGTGGGTAAGTATGCCTCAACTTGAAAGGACAGCTTTTCGCGTAAACACTTTTCCGCAAAAAGCTGCTTCAAGCGGAGGTGTTCTTCTGTTTCAGCTTCTGCTTCGTACCAACAACTATTCTTTTTACGATGAGCAAAATGGGGTATTTTAATGGGGCCTGCCTTCAAAATGACCGATTGATGACACATTGGACACACAAAAGCTTGTTCGCTTCGTATCTGTGTTAATTCATCAATCGAGCAATCGATTAAAGAAAATAATTCTTGGTTGTCTGCCGTTAAAGCTGTTAACATGATTTTCACCTCTCATAAATAAACTACGCAAAGTTTCTTAATTTTCATCAAAAAAAAAAGCAAAAACTCGAAAGTTTTTGCTTTTTTGCTTAATCATTAAAGTAATAACGTGTTAATTCCAACGCACTGCGTTCCATAATACAAGTGCCATATTCGACTAAAGTATCCTGAGTGACAGTTGTTTTATGAGCAAATTCTAAAATCTGTGCAATTTCATTGTCAACATTTGTTTTTTCTAATTCATCGGTTAAGAACAAAACTTGTAAGTAATAACGATCGTTGTACGTGTATAAGTTAGTCAAAACAGATTGCATGAAGACTTCTTTGGATAATTGGATCATCGCTTCAAAATTATCTAATTCAAAGATTACATTTCTGTTTGTTTCATCTGTGGCTTCCATCTCATCAAGTTCATCGGCGGCTGCTTTGTCTGCTTCAATTTGTTTGCGAATTAATTCGCTAACATCTGCATTGACTTCGCTCAGACCTTCTAAGGAAGACAAGTCGTCCATAGCGACATTTTTACTAATAAACAGTTCTAAGCCATCATTTTTAGGCAAGACTTGGAAAGTGACTGCTTCACTACCTTGGAATTCATCTTCGACATCAACTTCTTCTAAAATACTATAAAAGAAATTTTCAACATCTTTGTGGTTTCCTAGTAAGTCAAGAAAAGTAATCCCTCTATCCGCCAGGTCTTCGTTGCCAATTAACACACGAATCGTATTTTCATTAATATGTTCCATTTCCATAGCGCTACACCTCTCTTTGCTTCAATCAGGAAACTTCTTACGTTCATTGTAGCGAAAACTACACAAAAGTAAAGTGGAAAGTCTGTAAATCCTCGAAAACTAGCGAACGTTTTATAAACTTTGAACTTTTTTAACGATTGGTTTTTCGCTCCTTCTACCTCTTCATCTTAACGCAGTCTCTCCAAAAAAGATACTATTTTTCCTTGACCACGTTCTGCCAAATCAAATGAATACAAGTTCTAAATATGTATTAAAAAGCCAGAGATAAAAATCCCTGGCCCTAAATTCATATGAATCGTTCTTTATTACAATTAACAAATAAAGAACAAAATTTTATATTTTTTATAAACCTGCCATTAATTGTGCTTGGCGCAATTCCAGTTGTCGAACATCTCTTGGTAAGAATCGGCGAATTTCATCTTCGTTAAAACCGACTTGTAATCTTTTCTCATCAATCATAATTGGCCGACGCAACAATCCAGGGTTTTCTTGAACCAACTCTAATAAATCTTGAAGTGGAAGCTCGTCCAAATCCATATTTAATTTTTGGAAAACTTTAGAGCGAGTAGAGATAATCTCTTCTGTTCCATCTTCTGTCATGATTAAAATTGCTTTTAATTCCTCAATATTTAAAGGTTCAGAAAAAATATTTCTTTCTTTAAAAGGAATTTCGTGCTCTTGCAACCAGGCTCTAGCCTTACGACATGACGTGCAACTTGGGGAAGTATAAAGTGTCAACATTGTGCATCACTCCTTTTCGCGAATCATCGCGTTTCTGAAACAGGGAACTGTACTGTTCCTCTATTTAAAACCAGTATACCTAATTTCTAATAAAAATACTAGGGGTTTTTAAACATTTTTTATTAACTTTGTTTATTTTTCCTTCATTACATCTGTGTAAAATTAGGGTTAATTTTTATGAAATTTTATGGATATTCGTTATGATTCTGTAAAAAAGTAATACAGTTTTCTATTTTTATGGTTGCTGTTATAATTTACTTCTCTTGGTGATTTTTCAAGAAGTTCCCATGTATTTTTTTCTAATAAAATGTATAATAGAACTATTCACTATCTTAAGTCTAAAGTCAGGTGGTTATTTAATGAAAACAATTTTTTCTGGTATTCAGCCCAGTGGTACTCCGACAATCGGAAATTACATTGGTGCGATGAAACAATTTATCGAATTACAAAATGAATATAATTGTTATTTTTGTATTGTGGATGAACATGCCATTACCGTTCCCCAAGAACCGCAAAAGCTACGCCAGCAAATTCGTAGCTTAGCAGCTCTTTACCTAGCGGTTGGTTTAGACCCACAAAAAGCAACAATTTTCATACAGTCTGAAGTGAGTGCCCATGCAGAAGCTGGTTGGATCATTCAGTGCAATACTTCTATTGGTGAGTTAGAGCGAATGACACAATTTAAAGATAAATCTCAAAAAAATGGTCGTGCTAGCGTAAGCGCTGGTCTTTTAACATACCCTCCATTAATGGTTGGTGATATCGTGTTGTACAACGCTGACTTAGTGCCAGTCGGAGATGATCAAAAACAACACTTAGAATTAACACGTGATTTTGTGGAACGCTTCAACAAACGTTACGCCCAAAAAAATCAAGAAATTTTAACGATGCCTGAAGTAAAAATCGCTGAGCAAGGTAGTCGAATTATGAGCTTACAAGAACCAACGAAAAAGATGAGTAAGTCTGATACAAATGTGAAGGGCTTTATTTCAATGCTTGATGGGCCAGCAGTGATTCGCAAAAAAATCCGCTCTGCTGTAACTGATTCAACTGGTGTAATTGAATATAATAAAGAAGAAAAACCTGGCATTACTAACTTACTAAATATTTATTCTGCTGCGACAGGTCAAACTGTTGAGGAACTTGTTCAAGCATACGAAGGCAAAGGCTATGGAGACTTCAAAGCAGATTTAGCAGAAGCAGTAGTTGCCTTATTAGAACCTATTCAAGTGCGCTACCAAGAGCTTCTAGCTTCAGAAGAATTAGATATGATTTTAGATGAGGGCGCAGAAAACGCTCGCCTGGTAGCCAACAAAACACTTCAACGAATGAAAAATGCTGTTGGTTTGGGAAGAAAAGTTCGGCGCTAACTAAACATAATAAAAACCCGCGAAGTTTTATTCGCGGGTTTTTTTATGTTCTAAATTGAGCATCGTACAGCCGACGATAGTGACCTCTTTGCGCGTACAAAGTTTCATGTGTTCCATCTTCTAAAATTCCTTGGTCACTCACTACGATTATTCGATCAGCATGTTTAATCGTTGCCAGTCTGTGGGCAATAATTAATGTTGTTCGCCCGTCAGCTAACGAGTTTAATGACTCTTGAATCACTTGCTCTGTTTCTGTATCTAATGCAGAAGTCGCTTCATCTAGAATTAAAATCGGCGGGTTCTTCAAGAACATTCGCGCAATTGCCACTCGCTGCTTTTGACCGCCCGATAATTTCACGCCACGTTCGCCAATAATTGTGTCCAAGCCATCTGGCATTAGCTGAATTACATGTTCTAAATGTGCTAATTTCACCGCTTGTTGAATGTCTATTTCTGTAGCATTTAAATTCCCATAAGCAATATTTTCTCGTAATGTTCCAGGGAATAAAAACACATCTTGTTGAACAATTCCAATCTGCTTACGTAATGAAGCCAAGGTCATTTTCTGGATATTTCTACCGTCAATCGTAATTTCACCACTACTGACTTCATAAAAACGAGGCAACAGATTGCACAAGGTCGTTTTTCCTGAACCACTTTGTCCAACGAAAGCAACGGTTTCACCAGGTTGAATTTTTAAATTGATATGGTCTAAAACTTTTGTGCCATCTTCATAAGCAAATGAAACATCTTTATAGGCAATCGTTCCTTCTAAATGCGAAACAGCAACAGCTCCTGGCAAATCTTTGATGGACGGTTGTTTGTCCATTTCTTCCGTAAAACGTTTAAAACCAGCAAATCCTTTGGGATAACTTTCAATCATATTGTTGACTTTTTCAATCGGCCGAATAAAAATATTGGCTAATAAAATAAATCCTACAAACTGACCTTCTGTAATTTCTCCTTTAATTGTATAATACGCACCAAAAATTAATGAAAATAAATTTATCAGACGAATTAATAAGTAATTATAGGCGGAACTGACACCCATCACCTTATAAAAATATAATTTCGATTTTCGATACATTTGATTTAAATAATTAAACTGTTTTCGTTCAAATGGTTCATTTGCAAAAGATTGCGTGACACGTATCCCACTTACTGACGCTTCAATCCCAGCATTAAATTCACCTAAATTATCGTAAATATCCGTATTCGCTTTTGTCATTTTTTTATTAAAATAGCCTAGCGCAATCGTGATAAATGGCAATAAAATAAACGTAGCGATGGCTAATTTCACGTGAATGGTTAACATTAATAAAAAAGAACCTGCTAACGTCATAACCGTAATAAAGACGTCTTCTGGACCATGATGCGCCACTTCCGAAATTTCAAATACAGAATAATGTTGTCTAATATATTCTTGTTTTTCGCCCTGGACAAAACGAACATATATTCGTATAATTGTGTTACTAGGAGGACGATATTATGAAAACTAATTATGTAGGAGTAGTTGAAAAGATTAGAATGCTAAGTGTGTATCCAAAAATACTAGTTCGATTTTCATTGGTAACACAGGACGAAACTATAAATTGTATCGTCTCAAAACCCGAACTGGCGAACACCGTACTGATGTTACCTGAACAATCTGAGTTAGCTATCTATGGTCACTTGAATAAACGAAATCAACTCGTCATTGATAAAATGCTTGTAAGGAAATCTTTGATTAGTGTATAAAAAACAATCCCCGCTCTCATTGAGAACGGGGATTTTAAAATGGAGGTGCAACATTACTAACCCACCTAAAATATATCACAATGCTAGTTATGTGTAAACAAAAAAAGCCCTCCGAAGAGGGCAAGCTCATTCCTTTAGAAAAAGGAGTATCTTATAAAAAAATAGGTTACATTTATATTAACCCCTTTTACATATTTTGTAAATATTTTCTCAATCTGTTGGACAAATACTTATGGACCCTGATGGATTCGAACCAGCGACCGGACGGTTATGAGCCGTCTGCTCTAACCTGCTGAGCTAAGGGTCCGATTAAAAAAGCCCTCCAAAGAGGGCATACATCCTTAAAAAAGGAGGCAATAAATGAAAAATTTTTGTTGTGGTACACTCATACTAATCCTTTTTTAATAAATTGTAAAGCCTTTTTATGCTAAAACAACAAAAAAACTGCCTTATTGGGGCAAGACAGTTTTTAAGTAACGTGAAAAATTGTGGTTGAGCAATTACATTCTAATACTTACCGCCTAAATTGTAAAGCGTTTTAATTTTATTTTTACTGTATAAAAAATTTTAGAGCTCCTATTATTACACTTATAACGGCTATAGACGTGCCTATAAGCCATTTTATATTTGCGCTTTTTTGTTTTCTTAGTTCTTCTTTAAAAGTAAATATACTAGTCTCAATTTTATGATCAATGCTTGATAGTTCTGTCTTTAAATTTGATTCAGTAGAATCAAGTTTTCTTTCAATATTTTTATCCATAAATCAGCTTTTCAATACTTGGCGTATACAACCAAATAAACTCATCGGGAAATTGAACATGAGATAAGGTTTTACCTGCTGTGTTTACTTGTTCGGTAATAATCCCTACCGAAGCTGGTTGAAAAGCGAAATAATCCCCCACGTTTAACGTTTGGTCGGGCGTATTTTCTCCGGTGCCTGGATCAATTTTATCGATATAAGCGACATTAATTCCGTTATCCGTCCAATCAAAGTCTGGTTGCCCTAATACATCATTTCTTACTTGCCAAATACCATTCAAAAACTGTAAATCGTCTACTCGGTAACCATAGCGACGTTTAGGTTTTGGTGCTGGTTTTTCTTGGGCTAATGCTTGTACTTGCGGTCCTGGTTGGCTATTATTCACAACACTTGCCCGATAAATATAATAATAGGGGTATCCGTTGGCTCGAGCGATTTCATCGACATTATTAATCGTTACACCATTATAGCCGTAATTACAGTGAATAATATTTTCTTGGTCATCATAAAAAATACCAGTGTGTCCAAAAGCACCTGAACTTTGACCTTTTTCTCCCCAAATAAAAATATCCCCTTTTTTAGGTTCATAGGTTGGTTGGTTTTCGAAAATTAATTGATACCCATTTTCAATAAGGTACGCATGCATACTATCAGTATTGTATAGCCAACCTGGCTTAGTTCCTCCTGCTAACTGAACAGCACGAACAACCGTTCCTGAACAGTCACCGGTACCGTCAGAACCATCCCGACTACCCGTCATAGAATAACAGATATCCTTACGCTTTAATTCCAACATGTAATCAATCGTTTTTTGTATGCTCACAGTCATTTCTACTTCTCCCCCTTACCATTGTTTTGTTTCTCTGGAAAATATTTATCTTTCTTTGCTTCAATTTCATCTTCTAACCATTTAAATAACCACATTGGAAAAAAATCACCCCAACCTAAGACCACGATATTAGCCATTAGGCTATAAAAATTATGATAGATAAACGCGCCGGTAAATACAGTGAAAATTAACGCCCCTGTACCTAGTAAATAATCAAAACCATACGCGATAAAACAACACAATAAAATGATAAAATCACGAATCGCAGAATCAATCATCGTCGTGCTATTTTTTCTCTTTTGCGTAGATTTTTTAGCCAGTCGGCCACCAACTAACCACTCAATCACAAATAAAGCCATTAAAATACCTAATAAAATCACATGCTCTAAGCGCAGCTCTTTCCCTGTCACCCAACCAGGTATGGCGAAAGAAATTCCCCCGGTTGCTGCGCCTATCAGCCAACTTTTATCCGTTACCATTTTGGTCCATTGCTGAAGCAACATTACTAATACATTATTCATTGGTTTCCTCCAACTAAATAAGCGACCGGTAGGTTGTCCCACCAGTCGCTATTTTTTTATTTCGTTAATTCTGGTAATTCTAAGTCGTTTAAAATATCGATCACTTGTTGACGAAGTACTTTAGGTACATTTTCGATTTTACGTTTTCCTTTAATAATTAACGTTGCGTAAATCATAGCCATTTCAGCCACCTCCTTCCGCAATAAATAAAAAACAATCTTAGTCTGCAGCTTTTGCATCCAAGATTGCTTGTACTTGTGTTTGTAGTTTTTTCGGGACATCCTCAATTGTTTTCTCTCCTTTTTCAATTAAAGCAACATATATTTTTATCATTCTGCGCTACCTCCCCCCATCATTTCATAAAGTTCAGCGATTGCTAACTGCGCGTCCGTTGTTTCTTGCCTAGTCTCAGTGATCTCGGCTTTCAATGCTTTGTTTTCCGCTTCTAACAATTCTAATTTCGTTGGTGGTGCTGGTTCAGGTGCTGGCACATTATCCGGATCGTGAATAAGTGTTTGGCCGTCAAAATGCCAATTAGGAAAGTCCAGCGGCTCTTGTTCTACTTCTAATTCTACTTGGTCCGGCTGCTCCATTAATGAATAGCCATCTAAATAACCTATTTTGTTTTCAATCCATATTTTCATTTGCTTACCTCCTAAACTTCCCATATTTTAACTAAAACATATTTTTTAATTCCAACACCTGTCGCAATTGTAGCCGGCGCATTTACATCATTACCAGTAATGGTAGTGTCATTAATATAAAGATATTTTCCATAAATTTCTTTACTTCCATATCCGCCAACGTAACAGTTTGTTCCTCTACCTGCATTCTGGAGATGTTGCTTAGGAATATACGTAAAACTAAATTGTGTATCTTGTACTGTGCTTGTTGTGCTATATTCTTGCCACTGTAAAATAATCCCGTTGCGGCATTTTGATAACGCCTTAGATAAAGTGATGCTCATCGGACCACCATACCAGCCACCTACCCATAATGGCTTTTGTTGCGGCTCAAGCGCGACTGTTTGCCAAGCTTGCCAGTTTGTACCATCAAATCGTCGGCTGTTTAACTGTTCATTGCCTATGAAGAACTGGGACAGCGATCCCATGCCTCCTGCTTGTTGAACTAACAGATTGCCATTAACAGCTCCCGCTGGTCGATTAAGCCCCGTTGCGGCACTAACGGCATACATTCCCGGTTCTTTAATTGTATTCCAATCCTGGGCGGTAATTCGCTCTTTTTTGGCCACTAATGCATCGACAAATTCCGAAAAATTCTCATTAATTGGTTCATGCCATAATGGATCACCGGCATTAATTTTTTTAATCGTTGCCAACTTTAAATCCCTCCTAAACTAATTTCTATTGTTTTAAAGCCAGAAATAAACCGATGATGTCGTTCATCGATCTTTGTATATGTTGGATTAATTAATCCATATTCCAGCGGAACGTGTACTTTTAATGCTTTTCTACTCAAGTATTCTACGTTTACCGGAATCGTGATCGGGTGTCCCCCTCCTGCCCCGGTAGTTTCTTGCCCTACTGGTGCGACCCCGGCCCCATAATCCCAAGCCAAAGCTCGGACCATAGGAAAATCTGTTAAGGTATGTTCGATAGTAGCTAATTCGGTATCGGCCGTTAACAGTTGAATTTGATTTTGTAAATTTATTGCCTGGTTACTACTTAAATCATTTTTTAAGTGAGAAAACCAGTCTTGAATCGCTATATCAAAAGCACTAATCTTACTTTTTTCAGTGCGAATAATCTCACCTATTGTTGCATCTGTTTCAGTTCGAGTATTGGCAATATACGTTTTAAAGTCTGTCAACGCTCGTTCAGAATCTGTTTGATTTGCCTCCACAATTTTTTTAAGTATCGCTTCATATTGCGCTTCTAGTCCAGAAACTGAAACCTCGGCAAAGGGTGTCGCATAACCACATACTTTAGTATCAGAACGTTTATCAGTAATTAAGGCTGCTGTAATGGCTGATTCATTTCTTGGTATCCTGATTGTAGCCAATTGAATCTCAAAAATATCTGGGGTGCGTTCCACCGTTAGATTGCCTTTTTTTACTGCAACATACGCACTTCTTTTATTCAAATCATGACGGATTACGATTGAATCGGTTCTATCTTGAGTAGAAGAAGCAACTTCTATTGGTAACGTCAACGCCGCTGTATTAATGTATTGATACCCTTTTAAATTGGCTGCTCCAGCCCTTACGATTACACGCATTCCAACTGCATCTGCTGCTGTTACCCTTAAAGCTTCTCCTACCGACATCATCACGCCATTACGGAAAATGTTCGCAAAGTATTGCGCCCAGTCCGCCGCTGTATATGCACGGTCATAGGTGCCATCATCTTGTAATACACCTTCATAAAATAAACTTACTTCGGACAAAAATCATCACCTTCCTCTTCTTCTGATTACATCAATAATCGTTTTACTTTGATTACCAAACTCCCCATCTATATGATGGCCTTTTTCATCCCATGTTTGTGTAATAGCATTTAATACCGCTGTATCTGTATAACCAAAGGAAGAAATCCGTTTTATACGATCGCCTAATTGATAGTCCCGACCATAAACAAAGAGACTATCTTTTAAATTAATTATCCCGTTCAACGCAAATACTTTGGGTTGTTCCGCTAATTTTTCTTTCCCTCGTGATTGTAAGGTGGCCTCATATTGCCTAGTAGGCATTTTTACATCATCAACTGTTTGTTGCAAATCTCTAGCATCTACATAAATTTCTTTTCGCTCTAAGCCCCTTAAATTAGCATTGACTGCTGTATGTTGCCGTGCAGTTCCTTCACCTTCACCGTAAATTAAAGCCGTGGTGGCTTCGTCATAGTTATTTTTTTCAAGGGATTCGTTGGTAATATTTTCAAATTCAGCACTAAACTCAACAATTTGAGAACGGTCTTCACTTTTTCTAAAACGGATAATCGTTCCGACTTGCCCAGTTGTGATTGGCACTTCATCAAAGCCAAAATTATAACTCTCACAGAGCTTTTCTATTTCTTCCTCTACGTTCCCATAGCTATTTTGATAACTAATTGATGTGGTCGTAATGATTGGAGGCTCATCAACCGTTAGATAATTAATTTTTCTTTTTATATCTGTCGGTGTTACGACTTCATTTTTTAAATGGTCGTAACAAATTAATTCTGGCCTTTTCGTTTGATTATAAATCCGATAGATAATTCTACTATTGGTTTTGCCGAAGAGTGATTTTCCTGATATTGTTACTAATCCACTACTTAAATCATCAAAAGTAACCGTATCAATGTAGTAGAAGCAATTATTAATCAGTAAAACCGTCTCTTCTTCCAATAATTCTCGGGGAATATATTTAAGTAGCACAATAGCTTCAAAAGTATTCGCACTTTTAAAGTTTTCTTTTACACTTAACGATTGCCAAATATCTAAAACGGCTGACGATTCATAAGTAAAGTTTGATTTTCTACGAAATACTTCAATAAACGGTAATGACGTAAAATCCATGGCTACACCCCACTAACTAAGGGAGTAAATTGCATTTCACAAGTAATCCCATTTTGCGAATGGTTCGCTGCTTTTAGTTGTAAGTAATTATCACCTTTTGATAGGCGGAAGAAATTACTACCACTCATTCGCTCTGGCACTGCGTTAGTTTCAACACCATTAATAATTTTCTTAGCGTATAAATGACCACGAACCGTTGACAGTTCAAATCTCGTTCCGGGTGCATAGGTCCCTTGAAAACCAAAAAAAGTTTGTTTGGTAACATCATAAATTTGTGGGTTAGTCACAGTTGCTACGCATTTTAAATAAAAAATTGCTCCCACTTGAACATCGCCATTATTACAAATCTTTTCAATGTTTCCTGATTCAAAACGTCCAAAAGTATGTGTTTGCCCGTGTATAAAAACCAGCGGAAAAATTAGTGTTGGTTTTAATGTGGCTAAAGGTACTAAAGAATTATAGAAAGAAACATCCCGCAAGTAAGCCGCAAAAGATTCAAACTGTAAGGAAAATAGATTCAACTCATCCACTTTCTGCGGTGAATCTTCATATAATTTAAAACTCGGGGCTTGAATTGGTAATACGTCCGTTTCATATTCTTTACCATAAATTTTTAGTGTTAGTTTACCTGGCTGTTTTAAATCTATTTTTTGTATCATATCGCGCCGTAATTGAAAAATTTCTTCTTCTGTTTTTCCAACTAACGTTCCTTCGATCAGAGGCTTTCTAGTGCTTAAACGAATACCTACCACCTTCGCGCCGTCTTCACCGAATACTTCTTCTGATAAAATAATATTCTCAGGTGCTTCTAGCCCTTCAATGTTTTGTAAAAAATAAGGGGCCTCCTCTTTGAACACCAGTTGCTCCTTATTTCGGTTGGTATAAATTAGTTCTAGCTCCATTAGTTAAGCCCCCTTGCTAAATTTCTTAATTGACGTCTATTTTCAATCGCGGCTTCACGTGCTGTTTTAGTATCAGATACAATAAAACTTTGGTTAATCTCCATGCCATTAAAATTACCGCCTTTAAAATAAGTTACCAATTCACGCATCAAACCGGCTAATTCACTGAAATCATGTTCATTACTAGTTTCTTGCACAGAAATTAAGTTTTTGACAACCGAAGAATTTTTCGGAACTCCTACACCGTTTTCGTAATGAGGAATCAGTTTTTTTGTTTCTGAGGCTTTAATTACTTTTGATCCTCTCGGCAAATTAGGCAAGAATACATTTCTACCTTCAGGAATGAAAGGCATGCCACCTTTAGGAATAACCAGTTCTTTATAAGTAGCTCCTCGTTGGTCATTTACGATTGCTGGACCACCAATATGATTATTAGTTCCTGTTTCAAGCCCTAAAATTTTTGCAACGCCAGCGCCTAGATTAGCTACTACGTTCAGGGTTTTGGTAATTACAGAAGGACCAGAATTGAAGTCGCTTACGGCATTTTTTGCTTGTACCGCTGGGCCACTTGCTTGATCATTAGCCCGTAGTAGTTTTTCTACTGGATTGTTTGCAGCGAAAATATTTAAGCTACTATTACCACTTGAAGCTGCACCGACAACCCCACCTGCATTCCCTTGTAGATTTTTAGTTTTAGGATTATTGGCATTGTAGGTATTCAGCGCATTGCCACCTTGGCGAGCTGCGGCTTGCGTATTGGAAGAATCCCCAAGTAGTTTTTTTAATTGCGGCTTTATTTGGTCATAGGTTTGTAAACTTAACGTTCCATCAGCTATTTTAGCTTCTAAGTCTTCATTATTACCAAGCATCTTTTTAACTGGATCAGGTAATACCTTCCACGCATTAAAGCTTTCTTCCGATGCCATAACTTTTGTTAATAAATCAGTATTGTCTCCAAGCATTTTTTTCTGATCAGCTGGTAAGGCATTCCATTGTTCTAAACTAGTATCAGAAGTCATAATCTTTTGTAGTACATCAGAATTGTTAGCTAGAAGTTTTTTCTCAGTATCTGGTAAATTTTTCCAACGATTATATGATTGTTCTGATCCATATATTTTTGAAAGTAAATCGTAATTATCACCAAGAATTTCCTTTATATCTACTGGAACTTGCGACCAGTGTATAATTTTATCTTGAGATTGACTCAACACATCAAGAAAAGATTGGTTTTTAGCTTCTAGCTCTTTAATTTGTGGATTATACTCATCCCACAATCCCAAATTAAGCATTGTTTCAGCCATTACCTCTGGTGTATTTGAATAAAGAACAGCTTTTTTCTCTTCGAAATTCAATTCACCCCAACTGCCTTTTGCTTGTAATGCTTGTGTCATTGTTTTTGTAACGTTACTATCCAACAAGGCTTGTTGTTCGGTAAACGTCATTTTTTCCCAACGTCCATTAGCGATGGCAGCTTCTGCAATCATTAATTTTGCATTACTTTTCAAGTCAGCATTTTTAGAAGCATAAAGAAGTTGATTCCACCCTTTTTCAGAGCTTGCCGCTTCATTAACAGCTTCTTGTGCATTTGTTTTTACTTCACCAGTTTTCGTGTCTAAGATTAATTGATTCCAGAATTCGCCAAACTCATTTGCTTCGTCTGCAATAAGCTCTATTTTTTTTGCATTTTCTCCGGCCGTTTTTGACACTTTGTCTGCCATATCGGTAAAGGAATCCATCATTTTTTTGTTTTGACCAACTGCCGCTTGACCCGCGTCACCCATCGAACTAATCAATTGCCCGTTGGCTAAAAATACTTGGTCAGCCAATTCTGGATATTTAGCTAGAATAGTTGACATCTGATCTTCTGTAATCTGCGTGGCACTGTCGCCACTTTCTTTTAATAAAGACAACATTTCTTTGGCAAATTTACTGTTTAGATCATACTGGCCTTTTACTAATTCTGCTTTCAAATCGTCCTGCATCTTAGTATATTCTATTTTGGATTGTTGCCGTTGCTTTCCTAAAGATTGCAACCACGTTTTTGCTTGCTCTTCTGATGCTTCTGCTACATTTCCAGTCATTGCAGATAAAATTTCTTTGGTTTCAGTTTCGCTTTTACCTAGAGAATTAACATAAGATTCGGCGCTTTCTTTAGCTAATGATTTAATTCTTATCGCTTCTTCATAACTTATTTTACGGTTATTGTTTGAAGCTTCTTGTTTAATTTGAGTGATTTTTTGATTATTCTCTTTCACTACAGCTAAATATTTTTCCTGATTGAGCACTTCTTCTTTGGTCAGCTCGTCTCCCGCTTCTTTTATATCATCGGGTAACTTATTAACGAGCCCTTTCAGTGTCTCAATCTTCTTCGTCATATTTTCTTCGATTGATTGACCCATCTTAGAAAAATTATTAACGATAGTTTCTGTGTTCCCAGAAACACCTTTTTCTAGCAAATCTAGTTCTCCGTTAGCTCCTCTGCTGTATCCTTGAAATTTAGTTAAGGCTTCATCAGTTGCTTTTCCTACATCAGTTCCCCATCTTTGTGTCCGTTGGGAACTATTCCAGGCTTCTTCTCCCCATAACTTCCATGCAGCAATCCCTGCACCAACTAGGGCCGTCGTTCCTAATACCCAAGGATTTAACAGACTAAAGCCAGTAGTTAAAGAACCAATTTTAGTCGTAGTTCCTCCTATTTCTGTGGCTAAACCACCTAATGCTGAACCGGAAGAACCAATACCTTTGCTAAAGTCACCAGCTACTGAGCTACCTTCAATTAATGCTTTAGTCACATCTTTAATCGCACGCTTTTTCGACATAGCCGCCATCGTATCTACGAAACCTTTACCTAAAAAGCCAAGTCCTTTGGTCAGCGTACCTACTTTACTAACAACTGGTCCAGTAACCGCCGCAAACGCTAATAATTTTAAAATCGTTTGTTGGGTTTTGGGGTCCGCTTTAGAAAATGAATCAGCTAAATCCGTTAGCTTTCTAATAAATGGTTTTGTTGCTTTTAAACCATCTCTTAGCGCCGCTACTAATGGTCCTCCAAAAGTAATAGCCATATCTGTCGCTTCATTTTTTAGCATTTTGATTTGCGATTCAGTGGTCGCATAACGTTTGTTGGCTTCCTCACTTAAAGCGGTATTTTCATTCCACGCTTTCGTCCCGCGGCTAACAGCATCTTTAAACACATCACTCGCTCCCGCTGCACGAAGTAGGCTATCTCGCAAACGTACTTCAGTAATGTCCATACCATCTAAAACCGCAATAGCAGATTGACCGTTTTCTTCTGCTTTACTTAATCCTTCAATAAATTGGATAATAGCCCCAGAAGCATCTTCTTTAAAAGCTTTTGCGAATTGATCCGCAGACATTCCAGCTACTTCAGCAAAATCATTTAATTTACCAGAAGCTTTGCTTGCTTCTTTATGCATATTTTTTAATTCTGTGCTTGTTAAGCCCATTGAAGCAGCAGTATTTTTTAATTCTTTCCCACCATTACGGACTGCGTTTGATACATCGTCCATTGAAACACCAGTTTTTTGACTTAAACTTTCTAATCCCGCAAATGCATTAGCTCCGTTTTCTACCGCCAATTGCATCTGGACCATGACTTTAGAAAAGGCCGAACCACCGGCTTCAGCTTGGATACCAACTGAACTTAAGGCCGCCGCAAAACCCATAATTTGAGCTTCACTCATTCCGACTTGGTGACCAGCCCCTGCAAGGCGTAAACCCATGTCAGTAATTTCTGATTCAGTGGTCGCGAAGTTATTTCCTAAATCAACAATAACTGAACCTAATTTATCAAACTCTGTTTGTGGCATGCCGGTAATATTGGCTAAACGAGCCAAAGCAGTTGCCGCTTCTTCGGCGCTCATATTGGTAGATTCACCCATGTCGATCATGGTTTTAGTAAAGCTAACCACATTTTCGGTTTTAATCCCTAATTGTCCGGCAGCTTCAGCTACTCCTGCTATTTCAGTATGGCTAGCGGGTAATTCTTTCGCTAAACCACGCAAGCCGTTCTCTAAATCTTTATAGGAATAAACCACTTTTCCAGTGGAATCAACCACTTCATCATTTGTTTTCTTTACCCCAGTAAAAGCTGATTCCCATTTAATCGATGCAGTTACAACCGCAGCGGCACCCGCTAAAATTGGTAAAGTGACACCTTTCGTTAGAGCACCACCGACTTGTTCCATGCGTTTACCACTAGAAATCATTTTTTCGCTGGCCTTATAAATAGCTCCTGTTGCACCAGTCGTTTTGATTTGTGTTTCCGCTAATTGTCCAGCAGTTTGAATAAGTTGCGCGCGATAATTGGCAAGTTTTCCGTTAGCGTCTTGCAATTGAGTAGCTAGCCTTTTAGTAGATTCTGTCACTTTTCCATCTACGAAAGATTCATCATAAGCTTTTTTCAAAGCAGCAACTTGTTTTTCTTGGGCCCCGATGATTTTAGTTAAACCATCAAATCGAGTGCCTGATTTACCCATCTGATTTCCAGCCATATCGGCAATTCTGGTATTGGCTTGCATTTCTTTGGCTAAATATCGAACCTCTTTTTTAGCATTTGCTACACCACGACCAAAATCAGAACTATCCAAGCCCAACTTAATGACCATATTTCCTAACGGCGTTCCGCCACTCATCTAATTACCTCCTTCCTTTTATGCTCCCTGGCTTTTAACCAACTCCGATAACGGGCGCACATTTTGTTTTTTCTTTTTAGGTGCTTTCAATAAAATTTCATCAATATCTAAGCAATCCGTGCACATAAAATCTCGAATGGTCCACCCTAATCGTGTGACAGCATCCCGGACAAAACTAACTTGAATAGCATAAAAAGCTGCCCAAGTTAAATTTCCTCCGCCATTGCTTTTTTTAGGGCTTCATCCTCTTCTTTTGAAAATCCTAAAACCCGATAACGAATGATTTCCCAAATTTTGTCAGCATCTAAAACATCGATTCCGTTCATGATAGCTTCTTCGGTCACTTCTTTTTCAGCAAATAAATCTGCTACAAATTTAGTTTGCACGACCCAATATTCTTCTTGCGTCACTTTCCGGCCGGCTTTTTTGGCATTCTCTTGCAATTCTTTTTCTAAACGGATATAGTCCATGCGTTTAGAAAATGGTACAAATGTTTGTGTGAACGTTTGTATTTTCCCGTTAATCTGTAAATTCAATTCAATGTTACGTTCCATGAAAATTCCTCCCTCATAATAAAAAGACTAGTCAATTCGACTAGTCTTTAGGTATTAATGCTAATAAATCAGCCTTTAATGTTTTTCCTGAAAAATCAATGCCCTGCATCGTCAACCAATCTTTTATTTCAACGACGGTACTGACTTCTGTTGGTTTTTCTTGGTTACTTATCGCCCCGTTATTGGGGCTGGCTACTTTTCCAATGCAGAAGCTTCCGGACCGAATAATTCAATTTTTAATTCTTCCACCGCGGCGGCATCATCAGCGAAGCCTACGGTAACCTTTTCATCACCAATCTTTTTAGAAATGGCCGCATAAACATATTCGCCGGGTTCAGGTGTAAAATCTTCATCCGTAAGAGTATTAGCTTTAAATCCGTCACATGAGAATGTTCCCGCGTACATACCAAACCCTACGCTACCACCATATAAATCTTTAGATTCCACCAAAACAGCATAATAAGGCGGCTCTGTATTTTCACCCACATGATGAACTTTACTTGTCTCACTAGTTTTGGTATGTCCCAACATTTCGTGCTCGATCAAAGCTGGGATATCTAAAATACCAAAGTTTGCTGCCACTTCCCCATGTCCTTTACGTGCCACGTAATAAGCAACATTCGAACCAAAAACTTTTTTAGGGGCTTTGGTTAAGCCCGTTAAATCAAAACTGGCCGCCGCTCCTTCTTTCGGGGTCCCATTAATCACTACCTTTGTACCTGGTATCGGTTTTAGCGTTGCGTCTAATTGCATAATTGTCATTGAATCAAAGCCATAAGTTTGCATAACTATTTTCCTCCTAAAAAATAGACCCCCACTTTAGTAGTCGGTGTCATGAATTTTTGTATTTTTTCTATAACGTCTTGCGTCTACAAAACGTTTTGTTTCACTAAAATAATGATCCAAGCCACCCTCAAGACGACCGAAGCCCATTTGTTTCATGGTTTCTTCAACGGCTTTAGAAATTTTCTTGGTTATCATTCTATCCGTAGCTTCCACGTTGATTTGGTAATTAACCCGAATTGACAAAGCTTTATTGTTGGCAAAATAAGCGTTGGTTTGTGGTCCAAGAAAGTTATCAACGAGAATAAAAGGCTGGGTAGTATCCAAAGTTTCAGGTACTTCATAAAACTTAATTCGTTGGGGGGTGACTAGTTCATTAATTGTTTCATTTTTAATCAACGCATTGTAAACTTCCATCATCATATCTTTCATTTGGCTAATTCCTCCATATCCGCTTTCATGTCTTTGAATGCTTTCGCTTGGATTTCATCAGCTGCGGCTTGAAGTTTTCCCATCCCGCGAGGACGTACATAAACGCCATAGCGTGTATAACCAAACTCATTTAAATGGACAATCGGCGCACGCTCTTTTGAAGCCCAGCCAGTTTCAACTCGTTTGGGATTACTTTTTACACCGCTACTTATAACTAAATCATGCGTTTTTCCTGAATCAATATAACTAGCCATATATTTCTTTACAATTTGCTTGTTTCTTTCGCCTTGCTTTTTTAAAGCTTTATTGGCAATTCTATTTACTCGTGCTTGTCCTAGTTTATCTTCCATATTTTTGAGAATTTCTTCTAAACCTGTTACTTCACTCATGACGTCCCCCCTAAAACCATTTTAATAAAACGATTATCTTCAAAATCAGGTGCTACGTCGATGATTTCCCACTCTTTATCAGCCGGCAAAATCCTGTAATCATCAATAATTACTTTATGTTTGTTTGTTGGAATATAATCTTGATGCGGATCGCGAATTTTAATTGTTAAACCTTCTTGTGTTCCTTTAACGTGTAAAATTTCCCTGTCTTTAATGGACGGGTTGTACACAAGCGCCGTACATTCGTAAAGAATCTTCTTTTTTACTTCACCAGGCTCGGGACCATTTTCAGGAGTAGACTCAAAAAAAGTAACGGGCATATTTAAATCACCCGCTACTACTTGTGGTCTTTTATATTTATGATGGATTGACAAACTTCTCACCTGCCAAATCTATGGATGCATCCATAATCATCGTCTGAAAATTCCCGTAAAAATATTCAAGTGCCTCATTCCTCAAATAACGAGTACGCTCAAATACTAATTCTTTACCTTTTCGGTATTTTTTTGGATCAAACAAGCCAATAAGTGATTGAATATCTTGATAAGAATCTTCTAATTGTTGTCCGATTTCTTCATCTTCAGAAGTATTAAAAATACGAAAACGCTTTTTGAATTCCGTAATATATACTTGTGTGTTCATTCATCATCACCCCAATAAATCGATTAGCTCTTGTTTTTTAGCGTTGCTTGGATAAGTTACTCCGCGCTCGCCTAACAACGCTTTAAGTTCAGCTATTGTAAGACTAGAATAATCTACAGTCGCCATACGAGCGTTAGGCGTTGTTACTCCCCCAAACCACCACTAGTTGGAATAGCAATGTCATAGATTTGTGCTGCGTAATTATCAACAGGTTTACCGTTGCCCAACATGTCGATTGCATAAAGAGTTGCACGTTTCATCGCAAACGTTTCTTTGTATTCATAAATTTTTTCAGGCTGTGACTGAGTAGCGTCATACCCATTTTCGATAAATACAATTAGTTTGTTCACAGGAACATCTACTGATTGGATAATGTGATCAGGAGCAATGAATGGCATGTTCGTAACAAATACTCCATTTGCATTTTGGATCGTTAGCCGCGCAACAATATCGTAGTAGTTGACTGGATTAATGATTAAGTAAACTTTACCATCAACTACACGTGTTTCATCCGTTGCATTTGTGTCACCAGTACCAATTGAATGTTTATAAGAAGCCATTTTTTTCATAACAGCGGCAAATTCAGTGACCATTGAAGGTGCATCTTTGAATGTCAACGTGCCAACGCTGGCTTTATCCGGATAAACCCCACCAACAACAGCACCGTCTAAATCTTTCAACAAACCGATTGGTTCGTCTTTACCGGTACCAGTAACGATTTTAGTTGCCCAAGCGTCTTTAACCGCTTCTGTTAAGCAAAGACGTACATAACGGTTAATCCATCGAGCGCCTAAGTGTAGTGTGTCATTTGAAATTAAGAAGAAAGCAGTTAAGGCAATTTGTGTTGCTTCTTCTACTCCGAATTCAGCATCCAATTGTCCTTCTACATCTTTATGCAATGGACCAAAAACTGCAACGCCTTTGCGGCGGGAACGAATCGTTTTAGTTAAACCAACAGTAGGTGTGAAATTCACCAAACGTAAAATAGGATGTTCCTTTTGAAGATCTTCAAATACACGTTCAAAAATGGTTACTGGCCATGTAATGTCCTTGTCGAAACCGCCAGCTTTTTCTACTTCATTGTAGAATTTTGTTTCTTCTGCTGTTAAAACTGGAATGCCCCGAGCTTGAAGAATTTGATTATCAGTCACATTTTTTAACTCTTCATACTCAGCACGGACTTGTTTTCCCGCATCTTCTGCAATAGCAGTTACATAGGCTTCTAATGCTGCATTAACTTGTTCTGGTGTTGCATCTTCTTTGGCCGAAATAGCGTTAAAAGCCTTCTTTGCATCTGCCGTTTTATCAGTAATTTTTAACATATTTTTATTCTCCTTTTCGTAATCTTGCGATTAATGATTTTTGTTTTGGTTTTTGTTCCGATTGATTAGTAACAGGTTGTTGTAAATTAGCCATCGCAGTGGCAACCGCACTTTGAATCATTGCAGCAACATTTTGGGGTTCTTCTTGCTGCTGTTCACGCTTAATTGAATTAGCAAAACCATATTCTACCGCTTCATTTGCTGTAAAACGCTTTTCCACTTTCATCCAATTTTCTAATTGTTCCTTTGTTTGACCCGTCTTTTCAGAATAAATATCAAGTATTGCTTCATCAATTGTTTCCAACGAATTCAACACTTTTTGTACCGCTTGTTTATTCCCCCAGGCAAACGTTGAAGCTTCATGGATCAATATAGTCGTTCCTACATTCATAATCACTTCATCTGCTGCAGATAAAATAAATGTTGCCGCACTTGCGGCTTGACTAGTTACTTCCACGGTTACTTTTGATGGATGTTCTTTTAGATAATTATAGATTTCAATTCCTTCAAACGCATCACCGCCAGGGCTATTCAACTTAATGACAATATCATCATTAACTGAATCAAGCGTTGAACGAATCGTTTTTGCATCTATTACATCTTCATCAGACCAATACTTTTTCCGTATAATTCCTGATAAAGTAAGAACGTATTTCCCTTCTTTTACTTCATTAGAAAATTCAAAAGGTACACTTTTAAGTTTAGGCATTTTATTTTTCACCACCCTTCACTAAATGATAATTTTTAGTCATAATCAAGTTTTTCCCTTCCCCATTCGGCAAAGGTTCGTAGTCCGTTTCCGAACGAACTTCATCACGTAGAAACGTTCCGGAAGAGACTAACTTATCAATTTGAACTGCATTTTCTAATATGCTAGCTGGCAAGACCTTAATAACCTGAATTCGTTCACCTTGCACATATTCCCGTCGGGTAAGAATCTTGGCAGTCAATTCATCTTGTAGCTTCTTCATTAAAGGAATAACACATAATTTTCTAAACGCTTTAATATTAGAATCAAGTTCAGCTTTTTCACCATAAATAAGCGCCGTAGGAACTCCTATGGCGTTAGCAATATCATCAATTAATGAGGATTTCATTTTATTTAATTCATCCAGTGATTGATTGGATACCCCTTGTTTGTTGGTGTATTCCTCGTATTCGAATCCTTTGATCTTTGCCACGATCGCAACTGATTTCGTCTTAAAGGCTTGATAAACTTTGTCAATGTACGCTTGTAGCCGTTGCGTTCTTGTTTCACCCTTCCCATCTGGCGTTTCATTGACCCCTCCTGAACTATCAATTGTTACTGATCCTCTAATTTGGTTATTTCGCATCGCTACTTCAATAATTCGGCCGAATAGCTTCGAATAATCATCAAATAGGCCCTCTGTAAAGCGGCTTAACTTACTGTTGTTATATTCAATATAAATTACATCCGACATCTGCCAAGTTTTTTGAAATACATAGTCTTTAACCGTTACATTCGAAAATGTATCATCATATATTGCATACTCATTACGAGTAAAGTTATCTGCAATTAATAATTGATTATCTTCAGTGAAAATCACTAAAACTTCATTATCATCTAATAAACAATAAAAAAATTTTTCCCAAAAAGTAGCCGCTGACATATCAGAATTAGGCCTTACGTTTAAAATATACTCCCAATCTGCCGTATCATGCTTATTCTTAAATTTAATCTCTAATGTTGCCATGGTTCGTGCGACAAAATCTAGCACCGTATTTTTGGCCATAATTTTTAAATAAGAACGCGCCGAATCTTCATCGCCTAATACAAAGTCTGGAATCCAATCAGAGGGCGTTTCTTTTTTTATTGACTGCTTAAAAACATCAAATAAACTCACATATTTTCACCACCTCTCAAAAAATAATTCATTTGATTTTCCCTAAAAAATGACGCCCCGATTTGTTTTCTTTTTTTGCTGGTGCCCCCCCACTTATAGCCATTGAGGGTAACAAATGTCTTTGCGAAATAAGCAATATTATTACCATAAGCAGATTTAGTTGTTCTAACAATATTTAGGTACTGCGGTTTATACATAACTATCACCCCTTAAAAGTCTAATTCATCTAAAAGATCAAAGGCATTATCGTAATCAATCTGATCATCTAACTCTGCAGCCTTATACAACGCATGTACAAATGCCTGGAAACCATCCACCTTACGCTTAACTTCCTCTTTTTTCAAAAATTGTTTTCCCACTTGTGTTTCCTTAACATATACATTATTAGTAAACCAGCGCATTAATGGGTTATCTCCGAAGATAAATTTGTGGTTTGCAAACCCATCTTCTACACGAGGAGCTAGTAAGGGATGCAAGTTAGACGGTCTTCTCAATCTAATTACTTCAAATCCTTCTTTTTCAAGCATAGGACCTAAAATATCTGCCTTGTAGTTATCCATGACTATAATCCGTACACCATATTTTTCCCTAGCATCTATAAACCAATCCACTATATGTTTAGGATTCAGGGAAGGTTCATCAATAACTTTCATTAAACCCATTTTTTCCCATGTTTTTATTGGCGCTCGCTTCTCACTACCGACTAACTCCTCTTTTAAAGAGTAGCCGTAATGAACATCACAAAAATGCTTCATAGCAAATGTAAATGTTTTAAAGGCATACTCATCTGTTTTACGATTTTTAAACAGCAAGCCATTTGTTGCAAAATCTCGAACACTGCCAAAGTCGATTGAACCAATCGGTACTGTATCTAATTCAAAGAAAGGGCGATTGGTTGCCATCATCTCTTCTCTCGTAGCAACAGAATTCTCCATATTGTCTTCCAAGAAATTCATTCGTTTAGTAACAAATGCAGCACGTCCAGAAGGTTCCGTAGATAACTTCTTGTACTTTTTCATCACTTCATTAAAAAGACGTTTCCCTCGCTTATTCAAAGGTGGCTGCAACGCTGGATTTGCTTTCGCCCAACATTCTGGATTATCCATTTCTTCAATAGCATCCAACTCACAAATGTAAGGAAACACACCTTTAAATTCAGTTAAGCCGTTCAAAATATCTTCACACTCACGGTACTTAATATCAAAATATCCTTCCCGAACAAACCCTTTGGTACCAATGAAGAATTGTCGGCCATGATCTACTTTTCCAAGTCCACCTGAAAATACATCAACAATATCCGTATTTTCCATCTCATGATATTCGTCATAAATAACCGCCCCTTCACGGCCACCATCTTGAGAACTTGCATTGCTAGTTTTATATTCAAAAACAGATTGTGTTTCTAATCCTGTTAGGCTGCTTTTATAAGCTTCAAACTCTTCTTTCAAATCTTCATTGCCTTTTTTATTAATTACTCGAAAGCATTCTTGAAAACTTCTTTTTGCTTGTTTTTCGCTATTGGCTACAATCGAAACATCATAATAATCAATTCCATGAAGTGAACTAACAAAATAATTTGCTAGCGTTGAAATAAACCCATTCTTACCTCCACCGCGTCCCATGTTAATGACAAATTCATCAAAAACAACTTCATCCTCTTCTTTGTAAAACAAAAAAATGAATGCGGAAATAAATTTTTCCCATTCATCTAATTCAAAATACCAAGCCTGACTAAACTCAATGTAATTGTCAATTTTCTCTTCATCGAAGTAATATATATCGTCACGAGGTAAAATTTCTTTTTCAATTAAATTTAAAAGTTGTATTCTTTTTTCGTTAAGGATTAACTCACCAGATTTCCATTTGCGAATATATTGATCGACATACTTGTTGGAGAGCATCTCTATTTCCTACCGAGTAACTTACTTTTTTTGTCAGCTTTTACATTTTGAGGTAATAAATCGGTGAGTTGCTTAATAATTGCTTGGTATGTTTTATCTCTATTATCATAATTTTCGACAATAGGTCTTTTTCTATCATAAGCTATTTGGTTTTCGCTTTGTCTAAACTTTTCATATTCTCCATTTTCGATAATATCTTTCCAATTATCATCTAATAAAATTTTTAATCGGGCTGCTTGAATGATTAGTCCTTCAACCAAATTTAGGCTGTCACGAGGAATTTTATTAAAAATTTTTTCAAGACGGTCTTTTTCTAAAGTTACACGATTTTCCATATCATCCATGCGATCATTTAGTAAGAAATGTAAACTGCATCCTAGCACTTTTGAGATAGCACTCAGCTTTTCAATACTAGGTGAATTTTTCCCATTTTCAATGCTTGCATAGTACTTACTAGAAATACCACTTTTTGTTGCTACATCAAGCTGTGTCATCTTTTTTTCTATTCTTTTTTTCTTCATTCTCGATCCAACTAATGTAGAATCCAAACTAATCACCTTCCTTCTAATTTCAACATATATCAGAGGAGGGGGGAGGGGGTAAAAAAGTTTGTTGCATTTGAAGAATTGACCCCATCCACCGGTTCCCGCAGTCCCCACTTTAGGGTAAAATATTTCGACGGGGGTATGTTAGCCCCCACTTTTGGTTGATTTTTGCTGTACTTCACCCACCACTTTATATTCCATCCCTTTTATGAATCCTCTATGGTATGCTTCACTCTTATCCTCAACCTTTATGGATACGTTTGTTATTAAACCAATTAAGAATGCTATAACAACTTGCCACGTCATGCGATTACCACCACTCATCATCCCACTTTCTTTTTCTTTTCGATTCTCTATAGTTAAATCTACCGTGCCGTTTATTATGACAGTCCTTGCACAATGTTCTTAGGTTGTCTATATCCAAGGCATGCTGTGGATAATGTTCCAACTCTTTAATGTGATCCACTTCAAGAATAGAATCATATTGAGTTGTTAACTTACCTTCTTCTTTACACCACTGGCATTCGTAATGGTCGCGCTTTAAACACTGCTGTCTTAATCTTCTCCATTCTGATGAACCATAGAACTTCGCTCGCGCTTGCTTTGATGTAACATCAATCATTAGTTAATTTATTGTGTATACAAGTTATTTCTTCTAAGTTATCGCAATATTTAACTCTAACTTGGGCATCACCTAAACTATCCGCTGTTTTTGTTCTCCAATAAAAATATACATCTACTAATCCTTTTGGCATCTCGTCTATACGTTCGCCTTTATAGTAAACTTCTGGAACTGAATCAGTATCTTTCAATTTTATTTCTAGTAAATTATTCGTTTGATCCGATGAATTATTTAATGTATCTTTATTGAATTCCATAATCCAATCACTTCCCTTTCTTCAATCCATCTATATAAGTACTAACCAACGCACGTTGTACTTGTAACACTCCTTCGATACCTAGCGACTTAACATCAAGTTTCAATCTTTCGTTTAAGAACTGTGCATTGTGATCTGCTTCAAGTGTTTCTTTCTGGATGTAATAAAGTAATGCTGATGTCTCATCCATCTTCAGCCCATATACTGAAATGATTTCAAGAAACAATTCTGCGATTGCATCTATATCTTTCTCTTCACGAACCTTCTTCATAATTTCTAAGAACTGCGCTTGTTGCTTTTTAATTTGTTCTTTTTTATTCATGAACTATCACCTCGTATACTTTCTCAAATGCTTCTGTACATGCTTATCCTTCCAACGACCATGCCCACAGTAAACCAACTTGTAACGATCAATTTCAGCTGGTGTGGCTTCAGTGCCAAACTCGACAATCGTTGCGTTCGTTAAGCGTTGAATACTCTTGATACGCGCACTATCAAGATGAATTTCATCTAAAGCTATGTACCAATAATTTCCCTGTTCAATGCGCTTCTCTGCTTCAAACTGTGTCGGGCTAGGATAGTGTTTTTCGTTGTAATAATCCGGCATGTTGTCCCTCCTGTCTAAAAATTCTGTCCATGGCACACGTCCTTTTAAAGACAATAAATAGTTTATTTGGTATATTTTTATTGGGTAGCAATTCCTTTGTAACTTCAGTTGATATTTCTAAAGTATGGCTAAAATAAATATTACTACCCGGCCGCTAGTAGGCAACACTAGCGGTTTTTTTGCATAAAAATAGACCACTCAAATGAGTGACCCTATCTAAAATATATTGGCACTAAATCATTACTAACTCTAAATTTAATGGTTTTATTCTTTTCAATTCTTTGAAATGTGTGGTACTTTTTCGTTTTCTTAATCACTTCACATTCCATTCCTGGTAAACAAAACGTGATATTATTCAGGACTAATCGTTTCTTTGCAATCATCAGCGTCACCTCTTTATGATTTTATGTATAAAAAGAGACACCCTGCAAGCGGATGCCTCCTCGTGAAGGATAGAAACATCTATTGACATTCCTATATCATTATTCGGTCGCCCTTAACGGTGGCGAATCACCGGATCAGAATATAGCCCTCGAAAAGCCCAACTGAATGTCTCTCTCGGAATCTTCCGATGATACCATAATAACATGGATTTCCGATTAAAAACCCTAAATAAACCCTAAAAAAACCCTATTTTTTTTGAACAATCAAATTTTCGTAATGATACGCCTCTGCAAATTCGAGTAATGCATTGTTTTTTAACTTTTCAATATTCTTTATACTATAAGTGATTTCTTCTACTTGGCCAAACTCGTTTTCGCGGTATACTTTTATAATTGTACTTAACTTAGCCATACTGTAGGGATCAGCCACACAATAAGAATAATACAAAATTTTTCTAGAAACCTCTGATAATGACTTTAACGCGGTATCGATCGCTTGCAGTATTTCTCTAAACTTCTTATTTTCGTTAATATAAAACTTGTTGACGTTGCCAAGCCACTTGATCATTGAATGTTCTACATTATTTCTATTGCTACGATAACGCGGCATATTTGATAACAACGGTGATTCAAGGCTCACAACTATACCGCTTCTACGTTGTAAAGTACGACAGCTTTTTAAAACTCTTCTAGCGTTGTCTCTCGTCTGCTTAACGTCAATTTCTGGAACTAAATTCATTTGCCTCGATCCCTCCGCTGTAGTATAATATCACTAGTCAATAATATTATCCCGTTAGCTGGAGCAATCCAGCTTTTTTTATGCCGTTTGTTGAGGTGCATCATTTTTTATGTTATTATAAAGATAACTCAATTCATCCTGAATGATGTCATCTGAAAAAACTCGACTAGAAAAAACTGGTTGAGTTTTTTTGTTTGCTGCTAATTTGTTGAAACAAAACATTTTACATGGCATAATTATGTTAGTTGTCATTTGTATAGTGATCAACTCCTTTAATTAGCCAGCTGAGCGGTTCAGTTGGCTATTTTTGTTTTGAGCAACTTTTTTGAGAAGGATTTTTTTTCATGATATTATGTTTTAAGGTAAAGGTCTTATCCACGGATTAATTAGCGGAAACTAGTTGATCTTTTCTGGTGAATATTCGCTTTCAATCATGTTGTAGTCAGCCAGTGGTCGGCTGGCTTTTTTATTGGTTGCAAAAATCAGCTAATTGTTGTAAAAAAGTTGCAATTAATTAAAAACGTTTATTTTTTAGTATCGCTTCATTACAAAATATAAACAATCAAGCCATCCTTTTTGATAGTCACTTGTAGGTAATTCTCGTTCATAGTAAAACGCAGCGCTTATTTTTCTATGATATTTACGTTCACCAACAATGTAGCCTAACAAAAAGTAAAGTACTAATGCCAGTATAATTAAGATATCTTCCATTTATTCGTCCTCAAACAATTCAATACCTAAAACGACATAACCATCTTGTTGGGCATAATCTGTAATATAAGTTATTTCTGCAATATTGACATTACCTGTATATTGTCCATATTGGTATTCATTCAAGCGTAAGATATCGCCTTTTTGATAGTTACGGTCATTCTTACGGATTTCAAAACGTTTATTACCTGAAACAACCGCTTCAAAGTATTCTGGTAAAATTTTAAGCTCGTGAATGGTTTGCTCTTCCTCTACTTCGTAGCCATGAATCCAAGCATCTAAAAACTCTTCTAAATTATTTACAATCCAAGCTAAAGCTTTGCTATCCATGGTGCCTTTATCAACTTTGTTATGCCAGCCTTTAAAATATCTCATTAAATATGCTAAACTGATTTCTTTTTCTCGGTAGGTTTCAATCATTTCAGCCACTGATCGAGGCAATACGACTTTTTTCGGTTCGTCTAGTTGTTCAACTAACTTTCTTGACTTAGAAAAGCCAACATACATTCCTTTGTAGTATTCACGCTTTAAAATATCTGTACTTTCTAACTTTACCACACCAGCACTAGTTGTCTTTGCCGCTAAATTTATTAATAAACTTTCTTTATCCATTACTTTCCACCTTCCAATACCTTAAATGTACTTTTACGCTCATCTTTCAACGCTTTATTTAGCTCATGCTGATTCCAAGGAGCAATCATTTTAACTGTGTATTCAACAACCAGATCCACAAACTCATAGTGAATACTATTAATTGAAATTACTTCATAAGCAATTTTCTTATCCACAATTATAATATCGCCGATTTTTGCCATTCGTTTGCTGTCTTTGCTTTGGTCATAACGATTGATTAGCTGAGCCTGTTTTTTATATTCGTTATAATTAGTTGGCTCTCCTACTTTTTGAGCCAAAATTCTTACTTCTAACCTTATAGATTTGCTAAAATACAGTTTTTTTATTTCAAGTATGCGAATAATAATATACTTATCGCCCGCATACTCAATAGAATCACCAATTCGAATCTTTTCGTTAAACCCTTCTTTGTATACTTTTAGAGTAGTTAGCAATGATAATGCCTCCTATTCCCATGTATTAAAAACAGCTTGAATATATCCTACTAAAATTTCTTCATGACCAGGTATTACGACCCATGAATCAATCAGTGGATCATGACAGCTTGTTAAGTAAAAATCAACTTCTGCTGTTTCACTATCAAGCCTTTCTTTACATTCAAAAACGACTTCTTCCGCAATTTGTTGAGCAGTTGTAGTTCCATCTGCCTTATTTGGCAAGATTACTTCATCAATCCATTCACAAATTAATTCTGGGCAATATTGAACGCAAACTAATTTATCCATTCCGTTTCCTCCTGTTCCAACACCCAAACTTTTAAAGTATATAACACTTGAAAGAACTCTCTGGCAGGTAACCCCCATCTTTTTTCATAATCAACTAAACTAAAGAAGATGGCGTCATGCACATTGCCAAATTTTTCATAAGCACATTTTAATAGTTTGAGGTATTTCTGCTGATTTTCGTTGAGTTTCGGTTGCTTCATTGATTTTAGATATTCAATATATGTTATAACTTCCTGATTATGCCTAGTATAATCAGGTGTTGGTTCGCTTACTGTTAATTGTTCTTCAAGAAAACCAATTAATTGATTCAATTCACTCATTCCGCTTCCCCTTTACCAAATGTCTGTAATATATAGAATTTTTGCAATCATGAACATGACTAAAATCGCGGTAACAGCTAATGCTATTAAAATTAACAGCTTAGTCCACCATCTATATTTTTGATTTTTCAATATTTTGTGCTCAAAGATACTCATTGCTGCTTGCATAGGAAGATAGCCTACTGCGAACGGAAAAACATACTTAATAAAGTATTCAATCATTTGCTTCCTCCACTCTGAAAAGTTCCTCTTCTAGTCCAGCTTTTTGATACTTCAAAAATTCAGTAATTATGATCGGTTGTTTATTACGCCATGAAATTTCAGTAATATCTGTATTTCTAAGAACCACGATTGATGGCAATGCACCTTGTGCATTTTCATTAACATATCCCCACGATTCTAGTTCCATATATTTTTTAGGCTTCAAGGAAAAGAAGGAAAGATACTCGCTGTCGCAGTCTCTGACCACATATTTAAACCCTTTTTTTAAAGATTCTTCCATAACCTCTAGAGCTTCGGCTCTTGATTTAAGCTCCATTATCTTTTTTATTCGATCTAAATAATCACTCATTCTGCTTCCTCCTGTTCAATATCCCACTGGCTAAATACTTGGATAACTTGCGATAATTCAACCTCATTTAAATCAGCATATGCATAAGCTACTTGCTTATACTTCATTTTTCCACCAGTAGTTGGCAAAAATCCTATGATTTCAATAACTTCACGTAATCCGTATAATTTGCATGATTCTTTCAACCAATCAAGTACAATCTGCTGATTTTCGTTGAGTTCTGGTTGATTGCTTTCAGAAGCTCTTTTATTCCAAAGGACTGATAATTTTTCAAAACAAACTTTATCGTGCTCTTTTTCATCCATATCATCCCACGGAACAGAAATTTCAATGCTTACATTGCACTGTTTGCATAATACATAAGCATCTGGTGAAATACTAAATGCATTGAAACTAATTTTTTCCGATCCACAAAACGGACATGGCTTCACATAAACTTCACTCATTACTTGCCCTCCAATAACTTTCGTGTTCAGCTACTTTTCGCTCATAAATAGCTATCTCTTCACTAGTCGCTTTAGCTAAACGATTAACTTCAAAGCCAGCTCCATGTAGGCAATAAACTTCTTCTCCTACCCACTGATACCAATCGCTCCATGCTAAATTTGGCAACTCAATAATATTCAAATAATCTTCATCCCAAACTTGTTGTTCTGTTACTTTGTTAATTTTTCCAAATGAGGGCGGATTTGAACCGACTAGTTTATAAACCTGTCCGACTTCGACCTTTGGAATCATCTTCTTCACTCGCTTTCAAATTTTCCAAGGAAGTTCATCAGCTCTGAAATCGGGCATCCAGTCCTCTTTAATGTCAATTTTCCCAAAAACCTTTCTCACACCAGGAACGTCAAGATAGCTTTTTGAAACGATCACATTTTTTAAACAAAAACGTTCGCTAATGTCTTTTGCGCCAATCGGATCAAAAAACATATCCATCACATAAAGAGAAACATCTGTCCTAAGAATCGCTTGGTTAAAATATCTTTTTATCCAATCGATTGTTTTTTGATCAAGATTCAGCTCGATCACTCGCGCTCGATCACGATGATCAAGTTCATATTTTGTTAAAAGTAACGCTTTTTCCATTGATTTTCACCTCACTGCAAAACGTGCAGTCTCCATTTCTCTAAATTTCTTTTGATATTCTTCTTTTTCGACAGGCACATTCTTAACGCCTTGACGAGTGCAAAACTCTCTAATTACTTTTGGCGGCAAGTTTACGATGTTCCCAATTTCTTTACTGTTTAAGCCTTTAGCATTAAGTCGTAGTATTTCTTCTTTTTTCTCAATTGGTTTATGCAACTTCTCTAATCCTAGACGCCATGCCTTTTTTTGCACAGATATTTCTGATCTTCTCAATGCGACTGCTATTTCTTTGTATTTCATCGTTTGATAGTTACGTTTTAAAAATTCGATCTCTTTTTCTGAGTAGGGATGCCGTTTTTTAAGATATCTTTTATTTTTTTCAAGCTTACGCATTCTGTCTGCTTTTCCGCTAACACTTTTAACGCTTCGTCCTAAAAATTCTGCAACTGCTTTAAAATCTTGATCTGGTTCATGCAAAAAGTAATCAAGATAAATTTCTTCATCTTCACTCCAACGTCGTTGTTTCACATTAAATCGCCTCCATTAAATTAACGATATGCTCGTTGTCTTCTTGTTCTTGCGCTTTCATCAAGTGAATGTAAACATCTTGAGTGATGCTCAAGCTAGCGTGTCCAAGCCGCTTAGACACTGAAATCATTGGGATACCTTGCATCAAAAGCATGCTACCGTGAGTATGTCTTAGCCCATGAAAGCTTATTGGCTCAATATCATTTTCAGAGCACAGCTCAAAAAGCCGACGATTAAGCGTTGCTGTTGCTTTGCACCCAAAAATCGACTCGTCAGCTGCTACACCTTTAGAATTTGCAAAACGAATAACATTATCGCTTAAACGACTGTCGATTGAGATATCTCTGATACTAGAATTTGTTTTCGTAGTTTTAAATTGTTTCGTTTTTTTATAATCAAATGTTTTATTAATGGACATCATGCAGACATCACCTTTTTTGTAAAAATCATTTTTCGTAAGTCCTAAAACTTCAGCAAATCGAAGGCCTGTTTTTAGTGCAACATAGATCATCAAATCGTTATCATTTTTCAAATCTAAATGGCGAGACAACTCGTTTGCATCATCAACTTCAAGAAATTTCTTTTTCTTGTTTTTTTCAACACCAGAAAATCGGATGTTATTCATCGGATTTCGGTCAATTTCGCCATCATCGACGAGCGATTGATAAAACGCATGAACATGCTGATAATGTGTTTTAATTGTTCGTTTTCCGTAACAATCACTCAAAAAATTAAAAAACTTTTGCAGCTCTATGCGCTTTATTTCAGCTGTTGGTTTCGATCCAAAAAAATCTCTAATTATTTCAACCGTGCGCTCATATTTTAAAAATGTTACCTCTTGAATAAATGGCTTGCGATATGTTTCTGCCCAAAGCTGCAATTCTTCCCACATCACAAAAATCATCTCCTCGCCAATATTTTCATATTTCTTCCCAAATAATCCGTCTGCAGTTTTTCATAATTCACAACAACACCATCATCTAAATTAAGTTGAATATCCATTGCTGTTAACGGAAACAACCTTTTTTTAAATTCAGACAATTCTTTTAACTGTTTTGACAGTTTTTGCAGTTCTTCTTTATATTTTTTTTGATCTTTTTTAACTGTTGACAGCTCTTTTTGATTCATTCTTAATTCCGATCGGCGAAAATAGAAGCCTTCTAATTTTGAGATAATATCCGTTTGCAGATACATGAGATTTTCTGGTTGATATCGGTGAAGGTACATGAGAGCCTTCAAACTGTTTTCTTTACCAGAATCAAACTGCCAATAAATTGGGCGCTTTTTATACGTTTTTAAGTGATCTTTATAAAAGCCGTCTACAAAGTATTTACGTATCTTATCTCGACTTTTTCCACTTGCAGGCAACACATCGGCAATATAATCAAGATTTTCTTCAAGTGTTTCTTTTCCGTAAACAACCGTAATAAATTCAATAAATTTATTAACGATGTCTTGATCGTCATCGATATCGTACAAGTCATCAGTGATGTACAAGCAGTTTTTTTCGTTGGGTAAAAATTTGTGGTAACGAGACATGTCGAATTCTCCACCTGCAAATATTAATCCTTCTTCATCTAGTGAATAGCGTCCGAACATACAGCCAACTGCATAGCTAATAAGTGACTTGATATCACGTTCTCTATCTGCTAAGGACACCGAAACTTCTTTATCGTCAACGTGGTAGTCTAGTTCATCTTGTAATCCATAAAGTTCAATAAAAATTTTATTTAATTCTTCTTCATTTGCTTTTAACTGATCGAAACGATCCTGAGCTTCCTTTTGCCAAGCTTCGAATTTATCTTTAATTAATATAGACAAGTTGATCACCTCTGCATTCATTTATTTTTTCTGTTGTTAGTTTCATCGTTTTTTAAGGAGCAAAAAGCTTTTTAATGCGGCCGCAAAACTCCACTCCTTTCTGATTAATTAAATATTTTGAATAATAATCCAGCCAATAAACAACATAATTAAAGTTTTAGCCAAAGCTCCAACTATTGCTTCTATGGTCAAACGCCCATCTTTGTCGCCGCCTGGGATCATATAACTTATAAACACGTCTAAACCTGCTGCCTGCCAAAAATTTAATGTTACTAACCCAAAAGTAGAACTGATAAGCCCATTCCATAAATACATTGTTGTCCAACCGCTTATAGCTACTGCTATTGGTATGAACAATACTGTAGCGATACAACCAAGTGTTGTAGTTTCTTCTCTAGTCAAAGTTTTATACCTCCTCTGTTATTTGTTTAGTGTTTTTAATTCGTTCCTAACATTATTCCCTTCACGATTACATACTGGGCATGGTTTAGCTTTTACACGACCGTATTTGTCCTTGATCCAAATAATCCGTTCTCCCTTGCACTTTATACACACCATCGCTTTTACCTCGCTTATTGTATGTGCCGTTGGCAATTGTTGCATTTTTTCGTTTTCGATTTTGCTTTTTTATCCGTTTGCCTCTCTTACCCATTAATTTTTTACCGCCTTTGTTAAATCAAAACCAAGCGCAGTTGGATAGCCCTCCACTTCTTCTGGATCTACATAGTAACGATGATTTTCAATATCCATCTTGGCTACTTCTGCTACTGTTTTCAAAATACGCCCCTTCCAACTCTTGCGATAACCTGCTTTTTTATTGGGTTTAAGGCTCACGCAACTTCTTGCCCCTTCATCAGTGGCTTGGCATGGAAGTACAAAGAATGCTTGTTTTGCTTCGTCAAAGTATAATTGAACCCATTTCGGCTTGTTTAGTCGTCTTACCACTGAACCACTTAAAGCTACTCCGCTTTTTGAAATCACCATACATTCTTTTCCTTCTGCTCCAATTGTTGCTGGTAATAATAAAGTTGCTGTCTTTAGATTAAATTTCATGCGTTTTGTCTCCTCTGATTTTTTAGTTTTAATGTGTTTCAATACATATTTTTTGCTAATAATTGCTCGATCGTTTGTTTCCGGCAAATAGACCATTACACTATGCTCGTAGAGCTTTTCTAGTACCCCGTGAAACTGCTTGTTGTAACGTCCATGCGCTCTAAATTCATAGGTTTCCCCCAGATTCAGTTCCATAAGCTCATCCTTTCGCTTAATTCATTTTTTATTCATCCAAGACTGATTGCTCTTGGTTTTCTTTTTTGTTTCTTCTGGTGTGGGATTTGCTTTTTCTAGCGGTTGTTTTGACTTTTCTGGTGGAATTACTACGTTTACGACCTTTCCACCTGCCACTTCTGCAGCAAGATTCGCTAATTCATCGTCTGTATAATGCATTGCCTGCTTAATTTGATTAGTGATGTTACCATCTTTATCCAGGTACCCACTGCATTTCACAACTTTTACTTTTTCCACGAGATCACCTGCTCTGTTTTTGATATACTGCTTCATTTTGCGTATGCTTTTTCCTCGATCTTGTCCTTTGCGAACAACCCAAGTGCCATTTATCCCGAAGTAATCAATAACACCTATAGGCGTTTCAATCGCAAATTGGCAACTGGCTTTGAAGTATCCAAAAGGATAGCCTAGCTCATAAATATTTTTCATTGCTTCATGACGCATATTCGCCACATGTTTTTGGCGCCTAATTTTCGATTCTTGTGTCGGGTACTTTGTCATTCACTACCCTCCCGACAATTCTTGTATTTGTCGTTTTAAATCAGCTTGCTTTTCTTCAGAAACCTTTTCATCCTCGCGTGGCTTATCAAGCCATTCTGGCTTACTTTCTTGGCGGATTGGTTGCTGTCTATAATGTGTTTTTGGTTGTTTAGCACGTTCTTTTTCTTTTTTAATCTCGAATTTTAGTTTCTCGAACTGTGCTCTGAACTTTGAAGCGCTTCTGATGTTTCCAAACCAAAACTGATTTGTTGGTAACCAATCCAAAACATAATCAACGGCTTCAATACTTTGTTTGTCTTGTTTTTCAATCAATCGAAAAACATCAGCCCATTTTTCAATCTTCACTTTTTTCATTTCACTTGGAAAGTCATCGATTAAATTATTTTTTAACTTTTCAGCAAGTCGTAAATGTTCGTCAGAATATTTACAAGATGTTTTCTTTACTTTACTTTCTCTTTTACTTTCTCTTTCTCTTTGTGTATTATCGACACCCTTAACTACAGTTGAAGGTGGGTTATTTCCATCAATAACCAAATACTCTTCTTGCATGACTACTTCTTTCCGCTTAGATGTCATCAATTTATATCTTTTTTGAATACCATTTGATGTTAAGATTTTATATTTTTGATATTTATCATGATCAAAAAATCCCACTTGTACCGCTTTGGTTACAACTTCTTTTACTAGGCCCTCTTTCGCCCCGACATCGTCAGTAACTAAGAACGCCGAATCTTCATCCCACCGCAAGAAATATCCCATGTCTCCATAGATATAGCCCAGCAGGCAAAGTAGTATCTCACAAGTTTGTGGTCCACACGATTTTCGAATTTTTCGATACTTAATATCTTTCAAAAAATCAACATCTACTGAGTAGTAGTCAACGCCTTGTTTATATGGCCTTGCCACTTTATCGCCTCCTTAGATAAGAGGGAGAAAACTCCCTCGCTATAGTGGTGGATTCAGTGAATCAAATAGTGCTGTTTGTTGCTCAAAAGGGAAGGTCATCATCTGTGATTCCATTAAATGGATCTACTCCCGGAAACGATTGTTGCTGTGGTGCACTTTTTTGATTATTTTGTGCTTGATGATTATAGTCCGGACGTTTTACCCCATTTGATTTGCTACCTTCTTCATCAAATTTGTTATGGGCTTTAACAGATAAATTCCAGCGTTTGTTATAATCGCTTTGTTTCCAGCCGACTGTGATATTTAATGATTTTCCTTTCAGTCCGTTTACTAGTTGTTGAATACTGTTAATTGGTGTCCCATCTGGTATGCCCACAGCAGTTGTAATCGTATTAAATCTCTTTGCTGATAGTTCAATATCTGTCGGGTCCCATACAACATTGTTATAAAGAATTTTCCCGCCTTTATACGGTCCGTCTAAAACTTCATAATTGAACACTGCCATGTCATTATTTGTATCTTTTGTTTTTTTACACTCTGAATCTGAAAGAATTCTCACATTATATGTTCCTTCTTCTTTTACTGATTTACCTAAAACGTTTTGAGAATCTGTTATAAATAATGTCATTTTATATTCCTTCTTCCTGTTTATTATTGTTTAGTAGTTCGCTTGCTTCGGTGATTTTCCTTTCATCTAAACGGTTCTTTGCATGATTCCCATTCTCTGGGTCTAAATCAATGAAACGCTTGCCGCCGTCCATATAAATCCGCCCTACGACATCAAACATTGATGTAAAGGCATTGAACGTTTTCTCATTCATATCTGGACTGAAACGCCCTTTGCCGTCTAACCCATTTGTTCCATTGTCTACTTGGTGGGCCGTCGCATAAATCGTTTTGTTGCTTTCTCTTAATTGCATACCTAAACGTCTAAACCACAATTGTAATTTATGATAATTTTGACGATTATCTTTTGAAGCTCCGTCAATATTTTCTAACACTAAATTTTGTAATGAGGTGACATTATCTAAAATAATTACTTCATACACTGGATTAGTTAGCACTTTATGCATAGATTTTTCTACTAAGTTTTGAATAATAGGAGCGTCTTTTTCTTCTATTACTACTACCGATGTATCTTTGTCTAATCTAATCGGATTGGTAGATTTATCAAAAGTAATCATCCACTTATTCCCTTGAAATTGCTTTGTTAATGATGTTTTACCAGTGCCGCCGTCACCATAAATAAAATACATATTTGCCTGTTCTGGTACTGAACCATTCGGGTAAAACTTCATCCTTTTTTCACCTTCACTTTCACTTCAACGCCTTTTACATTTACTTTTAAATACGGGATCAGACAACCATTATCATCTATGACTTGATTGTCCGCTGTTAAATGGAAGACCCCATCAGCAATTAATTTCTTGAAGTCATTTTGAATGGGTTTGTATTCCGTTGTCGCTTTAATCAGCCCTGGATGCTCTTGCCGCAAGTAATTGATAAATGGTTCTCGTTCTTCCTTGTCTTTCGGTAGCTGTAACTTATAATTTGCCGGACGAGACAAATTGGGCTGTTTCTTGGTTAAAACGAAACTTTCTGTTTCTACTTTTTCATCGTCTGCCATTTGCTCAATCATTCGGTCTTGGATTGTACTGATTTTTTGTTGGTATTCTTGTTCCACTTTTGTTCGCAACCACTGTAATTCTTGAATACGTTGTGTATATTCCCGTAGCTTGAGCCCTTTTTCTTGTTCAAGTCGCTCAAGTTGTCTCGTTAGTTCTTCTAGGTTCATTACTCTTCCTCCTCGTCATATTCCCATCTGGGCTCTAACAGCTCTTTTTCTTCGGGCGGCTCTTGTCTAGCCCCTAATCGGTCAAATTCAGGCATTACAACCCCTCCCAAAATAGTTTTATTTTCTCATCTTCCAATTCGATATAATCGACACCTTGTATTTGTAATTGTTCTAAAAATGTTTTTGTAGCGCCTTTACTGCTTACCACACAGCTTTTATTGCCGTAAGATGCAGATGTTCGAATGGATTGGACAATGTTATTCTGTGCATTTACTAACATTAATTCGTAAATGTCATCGCCTAGACCTCTTACTTCAATCATTTCAACTCACCTCTTAAAAATGCTGCTAGTTTTTCGTCTAACGACTTATCTTCAGCCGTTTCAAATGTTTTTTCTACTTGCTCTTCCATAGCTGATATTAAAGCTTTTATTGCTTGGCACTTTACACAATCACAAGGGTGAGCTTTTGCTTTTCTTCTGAACTCTTCATCTATACGGCTTAAAATAGCTACTAGCTCGGATAAACTTCCTCCCAGCATAGTATGTTGTTCCTGTGTTGCCATATCTAATAAACCGCAAACAAAGGTAACCTCTTCCCTTTGACACTCATCTATTAATTCTTGTAATAATCTTTGAATTTTTTCGTTTTCCATGATATACTCTCCTTAGCATATTTTATTTTTTATCGTATTAAATCTCACTATTCTATGAGTTATTTTCAACGATTGCCTCCTGTAGCGGAAACTGCAGGAGGTATTTTTTTTTTTATTAAGCAATTACTGTTAATTTATTTGCTGCTATTAATTCTTTTAAAGCATCTTCTAAAAATGCTTTGATTGATTCCATTGCGTGGTATTTCCATAAGCCGCCGTCTGCTTCAAATAATGCACAATTGCCTTGTTCATTAATGCGGAATATAAATTGGCTTTCTGGTTGTGGTACTTCTAAAAATGTTCTATAAGGTTGTAGATCGGCAGGACTAGGTACTCTACCTTCCCCTACTGTAGAAGCACCTGTTTTCACAGTCGCTGTTTGAGATACTCCGTTATCATTAATGGTTGCCCCATTATCAATTCTGACCGCACTTGCAAATCTTAAAATCGCTTCTGAATCTTCCGTTCTATCGAATAATGATTGTAAATTGATAATAAATTCTTCCGTATTCATGAAATACCCATAGTTAAACTTATCTAAAATTGCTGTTGCTTTAATTAGACTTTCTCGTTTTCTATCTAACTCATTTAATCGGCCATATACTTTCACTGACGTAGGACTTTCTACGTGAACAAGTAACTCGTCTGGATCATCAGTAGTTTCTTGATCAAATTTAGATAATAGGTACTGCACCAGTCCAGTCAATGAATTTACTGTTAATGTATCCGCGTATTTCGTTGGGAAGAGTTCTCGCAAAGAAGCTTTGTTAGCATCATAAAATGTTCGATCATTTTCTTGATAAATAACCTCTTGTCCTTCTCGTAATGCTACTCCGTATTCAATGGCTGCTTTAATATTTTCTGTCATGGATTTATCCTCCTAAAATTTTGAATTTGTCGCTTTCTGTCTAAAATCAATTACTTCGCTTTCTTTTTTTGCTTGTTCCTGTTGTTCGATTTTCTCTACTGATTCACCCGTATCGGTTTTCACTTGTAAATCTTCGGGATCCATATACATTTGGCCACGAACGCCGGACTTTAACTCGTTTGCTTCAATATAACCAGTATCGATATTACGTCCGAAAAGAACTTTCGTTTCGCTTTCGTCACGTGGTACCAATTTTGATTTACTTTTACAAACCATAGTTAACAATTCACGGTTCTTATCTGCCACTACTTCAACTGTTAAGGTTACTAATCTTTTTTTCGTCGGATCCGTGTTCAAGTCTAGAATATTTTCCATGACTTGCTCCATTTCATGATCAAACTGTTCTTGCATCGCTCCTTCATTGATCTCGGCTAAATTCAAATTAATATTTTTCATTGGTTCTATTGCTCCTTTCATTCTTTTATGATATATTTCCGGTAGCATAGTTTTTCGTATCCCTTGCCTAACTTCGTCTGCTAACGAGGTAGGCTCTTTTTGTTTTATTCATCGGCTTCCGTAGATTCTTTTCATCTGCTCTAACAATTTTCGCTGTCTGTGAATATGCTCTTAATCGACAATTCTTGGAACAATACATCTGATCACTTCGGGTAGGATAATACTTTTTCCCACAATGCCAACATGTTAATAAGTCATTCATGATAATCAAACGCTTCAGGCTCTGATGCTTTACTAGGATGTTTCTTAGTCTTACCTGGCTCTTTGATTAAATCGAATACAGTGAATAAAATGATTAATCCAAATGCTACTGTAAAATTAATGGTCGCAATATATGCCACTGCTACTACTATTAAACTGGCTTCTAACGTGTTAACAATTTGTTTCATTCTTCATTTCCTCCTACTTCCAAATGCCATATTTAATAGCAAAATCTTTAACAACTGCTAAATAGATTTCTTTTAATCTCTTATCGCTATCAATTACATCTAATTTGTTCATTTTATCTCGTTTAGATTTGGAAACACCCTCGCCAGCCATGCGATTTTTTAAATTAGTCAAACGTGTTTTCAATGATGATCCAGCCCGACGGTCTACTTCGTCATAAATTGCTGCTTGTATTTCTTGATAAGCGCCAAACTCACCTTGTGTTTTTGCCATCTTATTAACCAAGCTACGGCATTCTTTACGCCAATCAGTTGTATTTAAAGCGATAATATCTGTGATGTTATCTACCTTATTTTCAAGGCGTTTATTCGCCATTTCTTGTTTTGCGAGTGATTGAACTACACTATTCATGAATTGTAGTTCTGGACTTAAATCAGACGCATTAATTTGCGGTTTAGAATTAAAATAGTTTTCTTCCAACTCGTCGTACATATCCCATGCACGATCAGTATTTAACATTTTTGAATGGCGACTAGCTCCTTGCTTGGTATACAGAATAAGCTGACTAGCAAACTTGTTTATAGGCAGGTCGAAATTTTCGACTTGGCTCTTAAAAGCCTTTAGTTCTTGCCCCTCTAATCTGTAATAGTGTTTTCCTTCAACAAATTTATCTTTGTTATTGTTAAAATTCTGTTTGATTTGTGTTTCACTAGCCCCGTAAAACTCTGCTAGTTGCTCTGTTGTTAATAACCGTTGATTATTTAATTCAATAATTTGTGGTTGGTTCATTCGGTTTACTTCCTTTCTGGTATAATTTTCTTATCAGCAAGTGGTCTGCTGAAATAATTTAAGGTGGTGAGAATGATGAACGAATTAATTAATGCTCGTGAATTTGCTATTGCAGTAGTTTCGGCTAACCCTCAAAACGGTACAACCGAAGAAATTGTTTAAAAAAGTCTTGAGTTATACAAACAATCTTATGATGCAATACTCAAACACAATGACCCAATTCATCAAAAACAACACGAAGAACAAAATAAAAATACAGATGCTTTTTTAGACGCATTCAGTTAGTAGTTTTATCGTTAATTAATAGGAAGATTTGGCACGCTATTGCTAGGTCTTCCTTATTTATTTCTTCTTTTTTCATCCACTTAATTAATTGTATATATGTTGCTATTGGTGATGTTTCTGGGAACAGTTTCATTGAATCAAGATATCCTTTTTCTTCTTCCATTTCCTTTCCTCCTTGTCTTTAATTTCTTGTTTAACTTATTGATTTTTGAGCGCCGTTGTATAATTTCACTATGAAAGTGAGGTGAAACTATTCATGATTAATGACTTAAAAAACTGGATTATACCGATAACTTCTTTAATTTTTTCTACCGTAGCCTTTTTGTTTACCTTGAAAAATGAATGGTCTAAACGATCGTCTATTGATATTCTTTTATTAGATCAACCCATAGAGTGTTTAGTTGATAGGTACAGTGATGAAAATCCAGACATATATTATTTGGATAAATTTAGACTATTTATTCCAGTAGTAATCACTAATAAAAGTTCTCTACCATGCACTATTACAGAACTAAGTATCCTAGATAATTCAACAATTAATATCTTTTCAAAATTTGGTTCTTCTTATGAAACTACTTATAAAGTTGACTATAGAGAACGTTCTGGCCTTATTGTTACCTGTGCAGACCCGGAAGAAGTAATTGGTTTCTCTTTTGAAGAATTAACTCCTTTACAGCCTGTATTTACTGTGAAGCCGTTTGAATCCGTTTCAGGAATACTAGTTTTTCCATACAGAGAAAGTTTGACTGGTAAGAAACACAAATTAACCATTACAACTTCTCGAGGGACTATTTCTAAGGAAATAATTGTTTCGAAACAGTATATTTCCCAAAAGATAACTGGCTACGTCCCTCCGCAACAAGACTTATTTTCTCAGGACTAACTCCATGAGTATTTTGGTAGTATTCCTTTATAGCAGCCAATTCGTCTGCCAACGTTTTGGTTTCTTTTAGTAATTGAACATAGCGTTCTAATTTTTCTGTTGCTTCATCGATGCCTTGTAGTCTTAGCGATACTGTTATTTCATTTTGTTTCTCTTCACTCATTGTGTTCTACCTCCTCATTTATCCCGTCTGTATTTGTTCCATTGCCCGTATTTATATATTTTTGTCCGCTTTCACCTCGTTTGGTATACTTGATCCGAGGAGGTGGAAATTTGAATTCATCTATTTATTTGAAACTATTGATTGCTAATATATTCAAAAAAGTTAAAATCTCTGAAAAGTATAAACATTTAGATTTATTACTTAATGAGAGGTTAGTTGAGCAACTACCTGATGGGACATGGGGAGAAGTTGCTGGATTTCCGGCAATGAATTATGGAAATTATTACGCAATTACCATTGAAGGTAAAAAAGCACTATTTACTTTTCAGAGTAGTTTGATTACTAGAATACTTTCTGTAATTGCGATAATTATCAGTGTTTTATCCTACTTAAAAAAATAAACAAACAAAGCAATCGCTAATGCTACTATACTAATGACCAAATCCACAAAATTGGACCGTTTAGTAGCTTCTTCAATGCTAGGATATGGTTTAGAATTATAGTCTGTTTTTTTTGGTAGTTTCATCTCACTGTTCCTTTCTTAAAAATCTTTATTTTCTATAAATTGAAGAAACACCAAGCCTTTTTTAGTTTCAAAAGTTTCATCATTAACAACAGTTAACATGAAGGACGTGATGCCATCGACTAAAGAAATGTTTAAACCGTTTAGTATCGGAAAAGCAATGGGTCAAGTTCAGGCAAATGCCATTGGTAAATGAAAATGATTAGTCTGCCGTCTACTTAGTAGGCGGTATTTGTTATTGTGTAATTGCACATTACATTCTCCTAGGTTGGTTGTTTAATTTTGTCCTTGGTACACCTATAATATTCTTGATTTTTAAGCGCCATCGTATAATTAGTTATCAGCACTGGCATGCTGAAATAATTTAAGGTGGTGAGAATATTATGAGTAAAACTGACAAAGAACTTGCTGTTGAGTTAACTGTTGCAACTTTAGAAATGATTACTTATCATAAATTACAAAACGGACAACCTAGTCTTGAGCCTCTTAATCAACAACAAACAATAGATGTGTTCAAACATTTTTATACTGCTATTAAAGATGCTGATAATTCATAGTTTTTTCTTGCTCCTTGCTACTCTCAATAGCTTGGAGCATTTTTGCTATCTCTTCTGGTGTTCCTTCGATTGTTATTTTCACTTTAGCTCCTCCTTTCTCTTTAATTCCCTACATAGCTTATTGTCCTTTGATGACTGTTGTATAATTTTCTTATCAGGGTGACAGACTGAAATAACTGACAAGGTGGTGAAAATTAATGGATAATTTAACTAACGAAGCAAAATATCTATTATCTTTGATGTACAAAACATATTTACAACGTAGAAAGTCTGGCATTTTAAGAAGATATGCTATTCAATTCGGTTCACTAGAAGAAGTACATTCTGAATTAATGTCTAATAAACCAATTGAAGACGTAAAATCCATTTGTTTAGAATTAATAAAGCAAAAATGGATAAATGGGCGACCAGCAGCTACTACGATTAGGTATATTTCCTTGACTAGCGAAGCTATCGCTTCACTAGAAACGACTTTCAAAGATAGAATGGATGATGTTTTAGCATTCTTAACTAAAATCAAAAATGCTACTCCTTTTCTTTAATACCAAAAGGATCTTCTGCTAAATCATTAACTTTATTTTCAAGCTCACTAAATATTTTTATATTTTTTTCTCTCAATTCGCGATTAGCTTTAACGTCTTTTGCCAAAGTGCTAAGGCTTTTTGCAATGCTTTCCAGTGCAATCACTGTTCTTTTATCTGTGTTCATAAATTTTTCACCTCTACATTGCTCTTATTTTTGGTTGATTTTTTTATATTTCCTAAGTTTTTTCTAACAAACCTTGCTGTTTAAGAATCCCATCTCCCAAAGCTTCAGCAATCATTTTTCTGCGTTCTGGCGACCATTCTTTTTTTGAAATATCTTCGCAAATAGTACCGTCTGCATTTCTAATGATTACTTTTAACGGCTCTTGTTTTTTTGGCATTGCGGTCTCCTCCTCTACATTGCTCTTATTTTTTGCGTTAGTCATACTTCATTCTTATATTTGACTCATCCGAATAAGTTGCATTTAAATCAACTTCTTGTGCAAATTTTTTTGTAAGTTTATAAATAACAAAAAAGTCAACGCCTACTATTTCGCCAAAAAGTTCCATTTGTTTCACACTCATTTTGTCAGGTTCAACTCTTAATTTCCATAAAGTAGATGGTGTTATTCCCATCTTATCAGCAAAATAGCTAATTCTAAACCCTGTTTTTTTAATCAAATCATCAATTGGTTTGTATGTTTTTGTTTCCATTAATGATAACCTCCTCTTTTATTATAAATATATAATAACATTCAGTTGCAAAAAAATCAACAATAAAATTGCAAAAAAATCAACTTTTCCGTTTACTTATATGAATTGTACATATATAATATAAGAAACTAAAGAAATGAGGAAAAGTCATGACTAGTAAAATCGTTTTTGGAGAAATGCTTGATTATTTTAGGAAGCAAAAAGGATGGACAATGGATGAATTAGGTAAACAAGTTGGAAAAACTAAATCAGCAGTGTCTCGATGGGTATCCGGTGAAAATTATCCAAAAATGGATGAGGTAGAACGTCTAACTAAATTGTTTGACACAGATGTTGAAACTTTGATTTTTGGTGCTAATTTTTCTAAAAACACTGAGGATACAGAAAAAAAAATCGACACTTGGTTATATGATTTTTATGACGTAGGAATAGCTGCAGGAAGTGTCGAAACAGTCGAATGCATATATAAAGAGTATGACGATGTCGAACAAATCGAGATAGCAGATGAAATTATGGGTAGATATGCTGGTAGATGTGATATATTTTTCACAAGAATTAATGGTGAATCTATGAATAAAATCATACCCGATTGTTCTTTGATTGCAGTAAAAAAATTACATTATTTTACTGAATATCGTAATGATGATTTAGTTCTATTTTCTTATGATAATGGATATTCCGTAAAACGTTTTTTTAATGATGAGGAAAATAAACAACTTATTTTTAGACCAGAATCAACTGTAAAAGAATTTCATGACATAGTTGTTCCTTACGAAGAAGCAAACGATTTATCTTTTTTAGGTAAAGTTATCCTCTATATTGTTAGTATGGATTAAAAGTGTCTGTTTACAACCTTTTTACTAATCGAGAATATAAGTTTGTATTATACAAACTTATAGGAATAGCAATAAATATTACAACTTAAAATTTTTAAAAATAAACATTAACTAATCAGGAGTTATATATGAATAAAATACATTTATTGGGCATATTCTTCATTATCACAGTAATTCTTTCATCTTGCTCAAGTAGCAATTCCGTAAAGATAACTGAACAAAAAAAGTCTACTGAATCATCAGTAGACTCAAAATTTAATAATAACGAGGATAATATCAACGATGTCACATCTGATTCTTCAGCTATAAATTATATAGAGAAAAATGGAATGAGTAGTAAACAATCTAAAAACTATTATGGTTATGTAAATAGTTTAAGATTACTTCTTGTTTCTCTTTCAGATATTGATGAAAGTATAGCTGAAAGTAAAAAAATAGACTTTGAGTTGGAACGCACTAAAATTAATGCATCTTTAAATATTGCCTCTTCGTACTATCAAGAAATAGTTAAAGACTATGAAGACGGAGTGAAATTTTTAACATCTACCGATAGCTTTAGCCCATTGTATATCTTAAATAATATGAAATCATATTATAGAGAAATGAGTACAGCAGAAAAAGGAATTATCATTACTACACTGAATAGTATGACTAAAAAATCACTTAAAGAACTCAACCTTTCTATAAAAGAACGCCAAAATCTTTATAGCTATTTTAAAGAAACATGCTATTCAAATAATGTAACATTTAAGTATTTAAATAAAGCATTAGAATAGTAAATCCAAGCTATTGTTAGGCTTTAACACAGTTTACTTTATTATTCACGCTAGAAATTTTTACAACTTATAAGGAGTATGTTTAAAAATGAAAAAATCACTTCAAAACAAACAAAATTTAATTGCTCTTGGTATTATTACAGCAATAGTTATTGGTACTATATTCTTTTTTTCTTTTAAAGGAGTAGTTACAAAAAAAGAATGGGATTCATTACAAATCGGGATGAGCATTCGAAAAATAGAAGAACGGATAGGTAAGCCTAAAAAAGTGGAAACAAAGCTTTCAAATATTTCTGATAACTTATATTCAGAATATGAAAAAATGTATGAACTAAATAGTATAGTTTCTGACAACAACTTGGAAAAAAGGATGGAACGTTTGAATAGTATAAGTAATGCAGTGGATGCAAAGAAAAACGTCAAAGAATATACTTATATTGAAAAAAGCTCATCTGGAAAACGAAACGTTCAGGTCTATTTTGTTAATGGTGCAGCACTATATTTTAATAGGGAGAAACAATAAATAGGTTTATGCACTACACGTTCCCCTCTTTGGTAAGTTATAGCATGTTCGATTCGTGCTAGGGGATTAATACTGTGAAAGGAGAAAATAAATTGAATAAAAAAGCAGCTATCTATATACGTGTATCCACTCAAGAACAAGCAACAGAAGGATACTCAATTCAAGCCCAAACTGATAGACTTATAAAATATTCAGAAGCTAAAGAATACATTTTGTATAAAAAATATATTGATGCTGGTTATAGTGGCTCAAAGTTAGATAGACCAGCAATGCATGATTTAATACAAGATGTACAAGATAAAAAAATAGACATCATTATAGTCTACAAACTTGATCGCCTCTCTCGTTCTCAAAAAGATACTATGTACTTAATCGAAGACATTTTCAAACCTAATGATGTTGAACTAATTTCAATGCAAGAAAGTTTTGATACATCGACTGCTTTTGGAGCTGCTACTGTAGGTATGCTTTCAGTTTTTGCTCAGCTCGAACGCAAGTCAATATCAGAGCGCATGATTACTGGTCGAGTTGAACGTGCGAAAAAAGGTTTATATCACACAGGAGGACAAGACAGACCCCCTGCTGGTTATCAGTTTAATAGTGACAACCAACTTATAATTAACGAGTATGAAGCAGCAGCGATCAAAGACTTGTTCAGGCTTTATAATGATGGACTAGGAAAAAGCTCTATATCGGAATATCTTAAAAAAAATTATCCCGGCAAAAACAAATGGCTGCCTAGTAGTATTGATCGCATGCTAAAAAATTCATTATATATTGGTAAGGTAAAATTTTCAGGGGTCGAATATGATGGCATTCATGAACCGATAATTGACGAAGTCACCTTCTATAAAACTCAAAAAGAGATAGCCCGGAGAAAACAAAGCAATACTAAGCGATACAACTATGTTGCATTGTTGGGCGGATTATGTGAATGTGGCATTTGTGGCGCTAAAATGGCTAACCGAAGAGCTGTCGGCCGTAAAGGAAAAGTCTATAGATATTATCGTTGCTACTCAAAAAAAGGTAGTCCTAAGCACATGATGAAAACAGATGGTTGTTCTTCTAAAGCGCAACAACAATTCATCATTGACGAAGCTGTTATAAACAATTTGAAAAACATTGACGTTGAAGCAGAATTAAAAAGGAGATCTGCTCCACAAACGAATACATCCTTAATAAGTTCGCAAATCGAGAGTATCGACAAGCAAATAAACAAGTTAATTGATTTATTTCAGTTGGATTCAATGCCACTCGATGTTATTAGTGAAAAAATTGATAAATTGAATAAAGAAAAGCAAAGTATGGAAAAATTACTGGAACGAAAAAATAAACTAGATAAAACAGAACTACAACATCGATTTGATATTTTAAAATCTTTTGATTGGGATAATTCAAGTATTGAAAGCAAAAGAGCAGTTATCGAAATGTTGGTTCAAAAAGTCATTATTCATGACAATTCCATAGAAATAATACTTATTGAGTAGTGTTGTATCCTGATGTACAACATTGCTCTTTATTTTCAAAAAGATCAGTGGTCAAACGGCTCATTAATTTCCCTGTTTTTTGATTATCATAATACTCAAACGGTTGTGTTTGCAGATGTTGATATAATTCTTCACGCATATCTGTTTCAATATTCACGCCTAACATATGACCAAAATAAACCACAATAAATTGTAAAAACGTATTGATTATATAAAATGCAAATAAGCCCGCACTAGCTAATGCAATGAGGCGAAAATCTCCTTTTGGCATAATCTTATCAATTACTTGGTTGACTGCTACTGGAAAAGCCAACTCTAACAGCCCCGCAAAAACGGCACACCCAAAATCCAAAATAAATAATCGACGATACGGCCGATAATACCCAAAAAAACGCTTTAACATAACTCCCTCCCTAACTCTCCCCCTTCATTCTCATTCATTATACGGAAAAAGACTGTCTCTTGCAAAATTCTAACTTCTATCAGAACACGTGTTATTTAAGTAACTTTGACTCAAAATCATTTTCACAAACTTTTCATTATCAGAATATTTTTTCATTTATCGTTTCCATTTTTTCGGTAAAAATAACTATAATTGTCTTTTCCCGCAAGGCTTTGATTTCTGTACAAAACCTTGAAATACAGTGAAAAATACTCTATTTATTTGTGAAAATATCGGCTACAATATAACATATGAAAAGTTTTGTAAAAAAGTTAAGAGGTGCACTTGTTAAATGAGAACCATTGTTTTTGATGTTGATGACACGCTGTACGATCAGCAACAACCCTTTCGAAATGCGATGACTAAAATTTTCCCGAACGTTGCGACAGAGGATATGCATGAATTGTATCTTCGTTTTAGACACCACAGCGATGAAACGTTTCCGAAAGTTTTAGCCAATGAATGGTCCCTAGATTTCATGCGGTTTTTCCGGATGAATGAAACATTAAAGGATCTAAACTATCCAGGAATTTCACAAGAAGAAGGAAAAATTTTCCAACAAGTTTATGAAGAAGAATTGGATAATATTACGATGCATCCAGAAGTTACTAAGCTTCTTGATACTTTACAAGAGAAAGAAATTCCGATGGGGATTATTACAAATGGTCCAACAGACCATCAATTTAAAAAAGTTAAACAATTGAATCTTGAAAAATGGGTTCCAAGCCAAAATATCATTATTTCTCAAAGTACGGGTTTCCAAAAACCTGAAAAGGAAATTTTTGATTTAGCCTGTAATCAATTTTGTATGGAACCTGAACATACTTTATATGTTGGTGATAGTTATGACAATGATATTGTAGGCGCACGTAATGGTGGCTGGCATTCTCTTTGGTTTAACCACCGCTCTCGTGAACTACCAAGTTGCCAACCTGCATCACACCTTGCAGAAGTCACTTGTTTCACCGAACTTTGTCCGACTGTGGAGAAATTATTTAATCTTTAAAAAAAAGCCGCTCTTCAAATTGAAGAACGGCTTTTTTTTATTTATTTTTTTGTTTTTTCAGACGTAAAATGATGAACAGGCAGATTATCAGTAAAAGGAGCAATAAACCGATTAAGAGATAAATAAGTTTAGATTCCGTTTTTTTGACGGTTACATCTTTCTCATTAAATATTTTTGCTTCCTCTTTTGAGATCGTAAATTCTTTCGTAAATTGCCATTTTTTTCCTGAGCCTTCCACAGTCATTGCCAATACATACGTTCCAGCTTCCATTTCATTTTCTTCATAAGGAATAGGGAAATTAAAAATTGAATTGGGCGCCATTTGCATATCTTCTTGTTCTTTCTCTAAAATAACGTTATTTGTTTTCTTATTTTTAACATTTGCCGTTACTTTCATTGATTGAAGATAGGCTGCTTCATGGTTTAGTAGTGTTGCAGAAATAACACTGCGCGCATTTCTTTGCGTCGGTTCAACTTTCTCTAAAGACAATTCTGGTTGTACAACTGTTTCATTTTCTCGAAGTAAAACAGCTACTGTATAGGCATAGCGATTTTCAATTGCTAAGCCGTTTGTATTTTCTTTTTGCTTGTCTTTCGTTTCATCGACTTTTTCACTAAACGTGATCCCGCCCGCTAGTTGCCCTGAAAACTCTTCTTTAGGCATCTTCACTCGCAATTCAACTACTTTTTCACTTTTAGCAGGCAATTCAACACTCTCACCGCCGTCTTTCAGTTGAATGATTTCTGATAAATCTGCTGGTGCAGATTTATCTAAAGCTGTCAACGACTCACCATATTCAATCACTCCGTTGCTGTTTGTTGTGGCCGACTTCACACTAACATCAATCACTAAATTTTCATCTGTACTATTGGCCGCTCGAACTTTCAAAATTTGTTCTTGGTCTGGTTTCATCATTAAATCAAAATATGTTTTTGTTTTATCTATTTGGTTTTCTGGAATTTCTGTTTCAACACTAAATCGTAATTCTGCTGCTGAGGTTTCAATCCCAAAAGCAAAGAAATAAAAACTTAGGATCATCAGAATAAAATATCTATTTTTCATTTCGCTCTACACTCCATTTCTATGTAAAGGAGAAAGGCTGAGTTCCCCTCTTCCTTTCTCCAAAAAGGTTCTTTTTATACTGGCGTATTAGCTAATGTCCAAGTAATTGTTGTTTTGTAGGCATCGTTTAATTTAACTGATTTACCTGGCACTTTTAATTGAACATCTTTCATTACTTGACGGCCGTCAACTTCAGCAATTGAACTAGCATTGCCGTATAAGTATGACCATTTCCCAGCACCTTGATCTGTTGCGGCTACCATCACGTTATGACTTTCACCAACTGTACCAAAAGTTACGCTCGCTAAACTTGTTGGTGCAGCGCTTTGTCCTGCTGTCACAGCTGAAGCGTTTTGAAAGACAATTTCAGTTCCTTCAAGCGTCTGACCTTTTGTAGCAGAAGTAAATGCAGAATTTTGTTTTGCAGATAAAGTCCAGCCTTCTAAAGTTCCACGATTATCTGTAATTTGAGCAAATAATGGGCCCGTTTTTTCAACATTATTTTTATCTTTTAAAACTTGTGCTGATGCAAAATAGATTTCATCTTTTGTGCTGATGATATTTTCACCAAAGTTTAAACTTGAAGCATAGTCCAAGGTTAAGGGGCCTGTAGAACCTTCATCAACTGGTTTGTCAGGATTTACTGGGTCGATAGGTGTCACAGGATCTTTGCCGTCTTTGTCTTCTGGATCCACTACAGGATTTTTGCTGTTGGGATCTTTTTCATCTGGTGCTTTAAATTTTACAATAGCATCTGTGTCGCGATTAGCCACTTCCTCTGCTTGAACTGGTAGTGTGCCTACCGCGATGGTTGCTAAAATTAAGCTGCTTGCGATGGTCATTTTTTTCATGTTAGTGCTCCTTCTCTTCTATTGTTATAGTTTCAATAATTATACGCTTGGTAAATCAGCGATTGTCCATGTTAAAACAGTTTTGTATTGAACAGCATCTTTTGGTGTTGCTCCTGGTACAGTTAATGTGATCGCTGTATTTTTATCTACGCTTTCACCGTCAACTTCCACTTTTTCAATCCCACCGAACGCACTAAGCCAAGTTCCAGAACCTTGACCTTCAGCGGCAGACATCACATTTGATGAATCGCCAGCTACTAAAGTTACTTCATGCGCAGTTGGTGTGACTGCTTTGGAATTAGACACTGCTTTGTTTTGACTTAATTTAATTTCTGAACCGTCTAAAACTTTATTTAATGTTTCTTTTGTCGCTGTTAATTGTGTTTCTTGTTTAACTGTTAAGGCCCAACCGGCATTCGTTCCGCGTTTGTCGGAAATTTGTACATAATTTGGTTTAGGATTAGTCAAATCAGGACCAGAACCGTCTGCCAAGAAAAAGTATTGTGGATTTGCATAATATTTTTCATCTTTATTTGAAATTTTATTTTTGCCAAAGTCTAGACTAGAAGCATAATCGATACTTAGTGGACCAGTTGTTCCTTCATTTGGCTTATTGCCTGTGTCTGGTGTCGTTGGGTCAAAGGGTTCAACAGGTTTTTCGGTATCTGGATTCACTGGATCGACTGGTTTGTTGATAGAGGTATCCGGCGTAAATTCTACGATGGCATTTGATTCATAGTTTTTTTCTTCTGCATTCACTTCTGGTGCAATAGCCACGCCTAAAGTGATAGCGGGGATTGTTGATAAGATAATTTTTTTCATTTTATTGTTCCTTCTTTCTTTTTTTTAAAATAAAACTAGCCATAAAGATGACTATTATTCCGAGATAATTAAACATTTGTTGCTGTTTAGTACCAGTTCGAGGTAAGAAGCCTGAGCCTTTTTGATCAACCGTTTTACTTGTTGAATGCTTCAATGATTCTCCACTCACTGCTGGTATTGCTTCCGACTGCTTGGGGAAACGCTGTGGTATCTTACCATCTGGTTTTTCTTTGTTTGCTGGTGGCTCATACTCGCCATAAAAAGAAACTTCTGCATTTGTCGGATAGGCATTTGTTTCAGCAAATACATCAACTGATGAAATCAATCCTAATAGCAATACACCGCTAACTATTTTTTTGATAAGACTCACCCCCTATTTTGCACTGCCATCAGGTACGTCCATCAAGTGCCAAGTTAGTTTTGCTTCGTATTCTTCTGCTTTGGCCGTCCCTCCAGGAACAGATAATAACAACTCTTGGTCATTTTCTTTCCATTGATCAGAAATATTTGTTTCTTGATGTCCATTGACTTGGTTGTGAACAAGAATCGATTGGCCTTCTGGAATGTCCTGTAAGCGATGGTTGGTTCTAAATTTTAAAATATTCGGCAACGTAGCACCTGATTCAGATTTGAAATCAGAAGTAACGGTTAGTGCAAGCGACCAATTATTCCCTGTTTGACGAGTATCCCGTATCACTAATGGTTGATCCATGGAAACAATTGGATATTGGGTCGTGCTACTAGCGATTTGCAGCTCATTCCCAAAGGAAATCGCTGTGGGTACCGTTTTGAACCTGACAGAGCCAACCACAGTGACTGTTAGCGCTAATTCGTCAATCTTGTAGCCTTTATCATAGACTTCCACGACCAACTGCTGTTTTCCATAAGTTAGTTCTGGTAATAACAAGGCTTTTTCCTTAAATGTTTTAGAATTAGTGGTTGTTTCATCTGCTAATTTCTGGATTTCTTGGCCCTCTTTTTTGACAATAAATTGTAATCTATTCCCAGCATCGACATCTTGCCAATAAAAAGGCAGGGCTGTTTTTTGAAAATCATCAATATCGATTGTTTTTTCCATCGACTTTTCTATACGCTCTTTTGACCAAGATAGTTTCGTTTCACTTAAGAAAACTTCTTTGACAGGTTGGACGACTGTTCCAGAAAAGTTCCCTAAGTATGCTTTATCTGTTGATTCCCAGATATAAGAAACGCCTTCATGAGCTTTGGGTAAATTCCATTCAAACAGTCCTTTTGTGGCATCGTAACTTCCATAAGGGCTAATCGTCAGCGGTGGAAATAGTTGACCATCACGAGATACCACCTTATTTTTTAATTGCAGTGGTTTCCCAGCAATATAATCGACAGAAGATAAGATAATCATTTGATTAGATACATCTAGCCCTGTAATGGCCGTTAAGCCTTTTAACGGACTGATATCTGAAATTTGATTTTCTCCCACATCTAAAACTGTTAGATTGAGTGTTTTCTCTAACGGTGCCAAGGAAGAAATTTGATTGTTTCTTGCATACAGTACACGCAGATTAGGAACAGTGCTTAAAGCTTCCAGACTAGCAATCGTTTGATTCATAATACTCAACTCTTCTAGACGTGGCTTATTCGCCAAGGGCGCAATTGTTTTTAATTGATTATTTTCCACATAAAGACGGAGTAGGTTATTTGCTTCCGTAAGCCCATCTAAAGTAGCAATCTGATTATTGGCAGCCCAAATGGTTTCTAAATTACGAAGAGAACGAAGCGGGTCGAAGGAAGTCACTCGATTATTCGGCGTGATTTTTGACGGATGATCTGTCGTATTTTGGATACTTAAATTTTTTAAAGCAGCCATTCCTTCAAGTCCATTTAATGTCGTTAATTGATTGTTCTCAACATACAAGCCTTCTAAACTAATTAATCCTGCTTGACCTAACGGACTAAGATCAGCTATTTTATTGTTTCTCATATATAAAAAACGTAATAGCTTAAATTCACCTTTAGCAAAAGGACTCAAATCTGTTACATTGAGTGAATCTTGAAAAGATAATTCTTCTAAGTTTCTTAGGTATTGAACTCCTTCCACATTAGAAACAACGACATTTTCTAAAATAACTTTATTCAGTTTATCCAATTCTGCTTGGGTGACAGTATTAGAGGTCCGAGATTTGCTTAACTGTTTTCTGATATTTTCCGCAAAGGCTGGATCAGGAAATAGTGTACTGATAGGCGTCGCTTTATCTAAGACAGCACCTGCGTATAATTGGGGCATCATCAGTTGTGCTTCCGTTATCGCTAGTGCTTCATTTGGCGGCTCTTCACTTGTTTCAACAGTCGTTAACTCTTCTGATTGGGGAATCTCCGAACTACTGGTTGCTGAATTTTGCTCTTCTGCCGATGAAGTTTCTGGAATCTTTTCTTCTGAAACAGATGAAACATTTTCTTCACTGGAGGATGCGATTGTTTCGGTCGTTTCGGCGAAAGTTGTTACAGGAAGTAGCAAACTATTACCCAAAAGTAAGGCACTAACTGCGGAGATGCACATTTTTTTCATAAACTTCACCTCCTGATATTTTCTTAATTATAGTGAATATCAACTGAAAATGGGTTCAATTACGACAAACTGTCCAAATTAATTTGTATAGACAAGGCAAAGAGCGCCAAATAGGGTTTTCTACCCCTATTTGGCGCTCTTTGTCGCTAAACACAACCAGAATTTATTATGACAAATTCTCAATTATGCCTAGTTTTCTTTTATTTCTTTTAAACTATCCTCTATTTTTTCCAATTGCCCAGCAAAAAATTCTTGTTTGGCTTTTGGTAAAAACAATGTGATAGATAAAAGGATTTGTTCTTTAAAGATTGACCAATCTGCGAATATTTCTTCATTGGTTAAAATCATTTCTATTTTTTCTGCTATTTTTTTCCAGAGGATCATTCGCCAGTTATTTTCACCCACTTCATATTCTTTAAACATGCTTAATACATGAAGAATATGGGGAACATTTTGGCTGACAATCGCCGCAAATAAAAAATCAATAATTACTTGCTCGATAATTTCTAGCGAGCGAATATCAATAATTTCCCGCTCATTGACAGATTGTAGTACACGAAAAAGTAACGAAGTTGGAAACGGCTGCAAGCCAACGTTTTTTTGTAATGCTAAAAATTTCAAATTAAAAATAGTATACACATCGGCATTAATTAATCGTTCCAGAATCTGATTTTCTAATGCAATAATCTCTTCTTTTGTCACAACTGTTTGAGGGTTAAAAAGATATTCCAACGCCAACATCGAATACATTACTTCTTGCTTTCCTAAAGCAAAAGACGATTTATCATAATACGCTCGATAATCTGCAACGATTCGACTACTTTCTTGAAAATTTTTACTAAAGATTGCTTGATTAAACTGCTCCTTAGCTAAAACTGTTTTGGACATTGGCGTTAATTTTTCTGTCATTTCCATCGGCGAAATAGACAAGATTTCGACAATAATAGCTAAATCCGAAATACGCAATTCACTATTTCCTTGGACAAAGCGTTGATAACTTCGACTAGAAACACCATTTTCATCAAAGACACGCAGAGGAATATTTTTCCCTTTACGAATCCGTTCAATTTCTTCACCTAGCGGCCGATATTCCATATATTCTTTTTGTTTCAAACGAATTACTCCATTTCTCTTTAAATAAGATAGCAACTAAGTTGAACGGCTATTCTCCAATGCTTAAAATTGTGCGAATATCTTCTTCCGTCATTTTCGCTAATTGCTCTTCATTTCCTTGAATCACTTTTTGGAACAGCTCGCGTTTCTCTTGCTGTAAGGAATTCATTTTTTCTTCAACCGTTCCTTCTGCAATCATCCGCCACACTTCAACAACTTTTTTTTGTCCCATGCGGTGCGCCCGACCAGCCGCTTGTTCTTCGACTGCGGGATTCCACCATAAATCGTATAAAATAACTGTATCTGCACCAGTTAAATTTAGTCCGGTTCCCCCTGCTTTCAATGAAATTAAGAAGACATCTTTTTCTCCTTCATTGAAGGCATTCGCCATCGTTAACCGATCTTGAGGCTTCGTACTTCCTCGTAAATAAAACGTCTCTAAGCCTAATTCATTCAATTCTTTTTCTAAGATAGAAAGCATGCTTGTGAACTGAGAAAATAATAGGACACGACGATTGTTTTCTTTGGCAGCCACTAAAAAGTCTTTGACTTGCTCCACTTTGCCAGAACCTCCCGTGTAATCCTCAATAAACAAACGCGGATCGCAACAGATTTGTCGTAAACGGGTCAAGCCTGCTAAAATACTCATGCGATTTTTCTTGAAGGTCGCCTGATCCATTTGACTGACATCTGCTTGCATTTGTTTTAGATAGGCCAAATAAACCGTTTTTTGTTCTTCTGTTAAGACACTGTACATATTATTTTCAATTTTTTCTGGTAAGTCTGCGAGCACCGTTTTCTTGTCTCGTCGTAAAATGAATGGTTGAATCATTTTGGCAATTTCTTCCGGCTTAATTTCTCGAAAGGCTTTTTTGCCTGGGAACAATCCCGGTAAGATCATTTGGAAAATTGACCACAGTTCATCTAAATTATTTTCAATTGGTGTGCCACTTAATGCAAAACGTTGCGGTACTTTTAAACTTTTTAAGGCTTGCGCCGTTTTAGTCCCACTATTTTTAACCATTTGGGCCTCATCTAAAATCAAATAGCCGACACGCATTTCCTGATAAAGCTGAACATCTTGTCGCATACTTGCATAAGAAGTAATCAGAATATCTTCGGTGCTATTTTGTAAAAGCGCTGCTCGTTCTTGGCGATTGCCAGAAACCACTTGAACATTTAAGGTTGACGCAAAACGTTTGACTTCGGCTAACCAGTTATAGGTTAAACTTGCAGGAGCGACAATCAAAGCTGTCCCTTTCAAGCGCTCTTCTTCTTTTTCCGAAAGTAAATAGGTAATGGTTTGCAGTGTCTTCCCTAAACCCATTTCATCAGCTAAAATACCGCCAAATTGATAATGGCTAAGCATTTTCAGCCATTTATACCCTGTTTCTTGGTAATGGCGTAACGTTGCTTGTAAGGTTTTGGGGACTTGCGCTTCAAAGTTTTCTGGATGTGTTAAATCCGTGACCATTTTTTTAAAGGAATCTGAAAAATGTGCCCGCTCGTTGTCTTCTAATAAACTTTCGATCATGAGACCTTGATTTTTGGGCACATGAATGACATTGTCTTCTTGATGCATATTTTTTCGTAGCTTCGTTAAAATTGCACTTGTATGGAAAAATTCCTCTGAGTCAAAAGCAAGAATTTCACCACTTTTTAACGTATAAAAAGCATCATTACGTAGCAGACTAGTCAATACTGCATCGATTTCGGTTTCATCAATGCCAGTGACATCAAACCGAATATCCAACCAAGAATCCCCTTCCGCAACTTCAATCGTTGGTTGATGATGCTGGGCATCTAAATACAATTCCCGTAATTTCCGTCCCATCCGAACTTCTCCTAATTGACGGAAAGCTGGTACTTCGGCTTTAAAGAAATAATACAAGGACTCCCCAGCAGGTAAGACTTTTTCAAAGCCTGTGGTTGTTTGCTGATAGGCAAACTGTTGAAATTGCTGCTTAATTGCTGTTTCTTTTGCTTTATCTCGAACGATTTCTTGATTGACTTCAGGTAATTGAGCATATTTCGGGTTTGTCGAGAAAATGACTTCTCCATAGTGATAGTCAATTCGAGCATTAATCCGACCTTTAATTTTCTTAAAAATAAAGACTGCTTTTAAAGGATGATGGACGACTAGTTCTTCAACTGATTCTTCAACAGACACTCGACCAATTTTTTCCAATAATGGTAACACTTCACTAAATAAATCAGAAACTGTTTCTTTTTCATAAATAATTGACGGCTCTTCCAAGCGTTTCATTAATTGAAGTAACGTGGTGTAGATGGCTTCCTGCTCTTCTGTTAGTAAATAAACCGTTTGATCCGCAATCGCCCAGTGATAGTGGGCTAGAAACGTTGTAATAGGATTCTGAATAGTTAATTTGAAGCTTTGTTCCTCGGTTTTTTGGACTGTAAACGTAAGTGGCAAACTGGTTTCTTTGAACGTTAGATAGCGATACTTATGAGTTTGATTGGTCAATATAAACTGACCCGTTCGATTCATTTTTTCAACTAACGATTGACTGCGATCAATTGGTAATAATAGATAACGTTTGTCGATTTTCCCTTTAACTTGAATACCGTTTGCACCTAATAATTGGCTGGTATGATAAATTGCCGCAAGTTCTGTTAAAATTTCTTGAATCTCCATTGAAAAAGAATCATGTAGCAAAGTAAATTGGTGTTGTTTATTCACCATAAAAGTCATTTCCTTTTCATATGCTTGTAAAAAATCACCAATATTTTTCACAATATATGTTTTAGGTTTGGTGCCTTCTAAACCAATTTTTAAAGAAAGACCAATCGTTGATAATTCTGGATAGTAATTATTCGTTTCGATCACATCTAAATGAAATTCTAAACGTAAAGGCTGCAAGGGAACTTCGGCAGAAGCTTTGCTTAATTTGGCAAAGCCTTTGGTAAACATTTCAGCTGTTGATCGATTTGTTTTCTCAAAATTGACTGTTTGATTCGCTTGAATAATTCTTGACACGCCTCGTTGTTTCAGTGCCAGTTCAACTGCCACTGTATGCTTGCAATAGCCATGTTCCATCCAATATTGACATTCACAAACATCTTGTTCTTTGGCGGTACCATCCAATTCAACAAGATAAAGTTCTTCCCCTAAAACCTCAGACAACCAGATCCTTTTTTCTGGATTTTGAACGATAGATAAGACCCGGCCTTCTTGCATATATTCGCGCCCTTGTTCAACGATTCGCTCTGGAATACTCCATTTCATCGACTCACCTCCTCTTCTACTAAGCTAGCTGATAGTGAACGGTACTTTGACCATTCCCATTGCTTTTTATTTGTAATTGTTGTGGAATTCGTGCTTTTAATTCGCCAATATGACTAATAATCCCAATCATGCGGCCTTCATTTTCAATCGTTTCTAACGCCTCCATTGCCATTTCCAATGCTTCTTCATCTAAGGAACCAAAGCCTTCATCAATAAACAACGCATCAATTAAGACTCCGCCTGCTTGTTCTTGAATCACTTCTGCTAAAGAAAGTGCCAAAGCTAACGCTGCTATAAAACTTTCCCCGCCTGATAACGTGTGAGCGCTGCGCACCGTCCCTGAATTGTCATCATAAATATTGATTTCTAGCCCCGTTTGATTCCGATAACTACCTGCTTCGTGATTCAATTCAAATTGATAACGACTATTGGTCAGGCGGTCTAAACGCTGATTAGCGACTGTCAGCACTCTTTCTAAATACGTTTGTAACATATACCGTTCAAAACTAATTTTTTTAGGATTATTGCCATTCACCGTATCTGCCAACTGCTGTAGTGCAGCAACTTCCTCAAACTTGTCTTCAATTGTTGTTCTTTGCGCATTAATTTCTTGAACCAACTGTTGATTGTTCAGCATTTTTTCATGCAGTTGATAGTATTTTTTTTCTTGTTCTTCAATTTGTTGTGTTATTTGTTCAATTTCTGTGGTGATTAAAGATAATTCTGGGAACGTATCACTAGATAATTTTTTTTCAATTTCAGCGAGTTGGATAGTCAGTTGGGTTTGCTCTTGTTCAAATAAAGCAATTTGTTCTTGCTGACTTTCTAGTGTCGGTACCTCTTTCAACCACTCCGTCAATTGGTCCTCTGTCACTCCTTGTTCCGTTAAAACTGCCTTTAACTGACTCTCAAGTTGTGCGACTGTTTGTTGAAGTGTTTGTTGTTCTTTCTCCAAATGCGTCAACGTACTTTCAAGGATCATTTCTTCTTTCTTCAAGGTTTCTCCTTGTGTCGTCACGTTTTCTTTTTGACGTTCAAATGCAGAGAGTTCTTCTTGAAGCAAAGCTTGTCGTTTAGTCATTTCTTCGTATGTGACGGTTGCATCCAATAATTGGCTAGCAATCATTTGCTGCTGGATAGTGATTCTTTCCAGACTTTGTTGCATTGTTTCTACTTGTTGTCGGAGCACTTCAAAGCGTTGAGAATTTTCAGCTACTTGTTCTTCTAGTTCCGCCAGACGGTCCTTTTCGACTGAAATTTCCGTTAGTTTTTGTGCTATTTGTTGTTTTTCTTTAGCTAATTGCGACTCAACTTCCGCAATTTCTGCAGGTGTTACTTGTGAAAAAGTTAGTCCTGTTAACGGCAACTGCAAGTCAGCAAACTGCGCTGCTAATTGTTCTTGTTCCTCAGTATACGCAGCTTCCTGTTCTTGTAATTGGCTTTCTTTCTGTTGCTTTTCCGCCCCTAATGCAGAGAGCGTTTCAGTAAATCGTTGAACCGTTTTTTCAACTTCCGTTAATTCCCGTTCCGCTTGATCAATCTCTTCTAAGGAAACTTCTTGATGTGTTTGTTGCTTTGGATGTTCTAAAGAGCCACAAACTGGGCAAGGTTCTCCCTCTTCAAGTAACAAGCTTAATCGTTGGATTTGTAAAGAGGCCCATTGACTTTTCTTTGTCTGCAACTTCGCTTCTTCGGCGCTTTTTTGTTGCTGTTCAACAGCAAACCGTTGTGTCAACTCGTGCAATTCCACTTGGTTTTGACTAATTTTTTGCCAAGCTTTTTGATTTTTTTGCCAACGTTCTACAAAATTTTGCCAATGATCTGCTACACTAGAACATTCAAAATTTGCTTTTTCAAGTGTTCCTTCTTGTTCAATAAATTGTTTGGCTGTCGCCACTTTATCCGCTAATGTTATTTTTTCCTGTTGGCAAGATTCATACTCTTTTTGAATGGCTTGATAATTGGCTTGTTCTGCTATTTGTTGTTGGGCTAACTGTTCATATTCTTGGTATTGTGGTAATTGACGTTGAATCGTTTGAAGACGTTCTTGTTTTTCAGCAATCAATGGTTGTTGTTCTTCCAACTCACTCATGATTGCTTGCCAATCTGTCAATGCTTGTTGCGTTTCCATAAGAGCTTGTTGTTTGGACTTTGTTTCTTGCTCTTTTTGTTGTTTTTCGCTTCGTTTTTCAAAGACTTTTTCAGCTAAAGATTGCTGTTTTTGGCTCCATTTTAATTGCTGAATCTGTTCCTTTAACCGCTCAATGACGGTTTCCTGTTCAGCTTGTTTTGCTTTCTTTTCCAGTAATTCTTCTTTTTGCTGTTGCAAGTTTTGTCGTTCTTCAATAGCATAACGAACTTGCTCTTTTGCTTGTTTGGCTTGTTTTAAGGTTGCAATTTGTTCTCTTTCAACTAATAGTTGTTGCTGAGCCTCTTGTTGTTGGCTTTCTAATAATTGAAGTTTTTCAAAAAGTGTCATTGTCGGTTCAGGTTCTTCTGACCAATGCAACTGTTCTGTTTTCAGTTCAATTTTTTGCTGGGTTTCTTGAATCTCTTGATTGGCAATTTTTAAGCGTTCTTTTAAATTTTCGCTGAACAACTGATACAATTCTGTTCCGAATAAATTACGCAAAACCTTTTCTTTTTCATCACTTTTAGCAATTAAAAAAGTCCGAAACTCTCCTTGTGGTAACAATACAATTTGAGCAAATTGATTGGCATTTAAATGCAATAATTCTTGAATGAGTTCGTCCACTTCGCGTCTTTTAGAATAGGATCGTAGTTCTTTCCCTTGAGCATCTTTGACAATTAAAGAAATTTTGGCACTTTGTTTACGGACTCCTGTGCCACGTTTTTTAAAAAGTTCTTGTTCGGGAAGGCGGTTCAGTTCATAGAGATACTCGTTATGTTTAAAAAGCAAAGTAACTTCAGTGGCTTCTGAGGGGTCAGCAAATGTGGAACGCATTTCTTTGCCTAAACGTAATTTCCCAGAACTTTCACCAAACAAAGCATAGCTCATTCCATCAAAAATCGTTGTTTTCCCAGACCCTGTTTTTCCACTAATTAGAAAAAGTGAAGAATCTTCAAACTTCGTAAAATCAATGGTTTCATTAATATACGGTCCGAAGTTTTTCAATGTTAAAGATAATGGTTTCATCCTGTTACTTCCCTCTTTCTAATTGATTAAGTGTACTCAGTTCTTCTTGGACCCATTGTGCTTGTTGTTCTGTCAAGGCCTCTCCTGTCACATCGTTAAAAAAGTCATGCAGATGTTCTTCTGGTGAACGTTGTTCTATTTGTACCACTTTTTTCTGATTTCCGTTGCTTGTTTCTCGACCATTCAAACGTTCCAACCCAATAATTTTGGGGTAAATTTTTCGCAATTGATTCATCATGTTGGGAATGATCGCTCGGTCAGTTAATTGGACATGTAAATAATTTTCCCGATTCACTTCTTGATAGAAAGCGGGATCCGTTAACTGCTGAAACGAGCCCGTCAATTGTTGAATGTCTCGCAATGGTTTCAAAGTACGGAATTTAAAATGAACTTCAGCTTCTGTTTCAACAAGCCAAACACCCTTTTCTTGTGTCATTTCTGATAAAGAAAATTTTACAGGCGAGCCACTGTATCGAGCATTAGGTGCCTGCAACGCATTTTTTCCATGTAAGTGGCCCAACGCGACGTAATCAAAAGGCTCTAACAAAGCCGTCGGTACAACATCCAAACCACCCACTGTTAATTTTGTTTCAGAATCAGTTTTTTCACTGCCAGCGACAAAAAAATGACTAACTAACACCTGTTTTTTGTTGGGAAGAAAAGATTCCTGCATTTTCGCGACAACTTTTTCCATCGCCGCCTGAATCGTTCGAATCGTTTCATCTTCAAAATATAAGCGAGCCGCAATCGGTTCAAAATAAGGCAACAAATAAAATTGGGTATTGTCGATTTCAATTGGTTGAAAGGCTTGTTCTAAACGCGTATTCAAATGAAATTGCGTTTGGTTAAACCAAGGGCCTCCTGTTTCTAAACGAGTGCTGCTATCATGGTTTCCCGAAATAGCTAACACGGGTAAATGCTCTTTGAGATTCATTTGAATCATCATTTCATTAAAAATCTCGACTGCTTCAACCGCTGGAACAGAGCGATCATACAAATCTCCAGCGATCACAACAGCATCCACTTGCTCTTCTTTCGCAATTGCTAAGATTTGTTTAAAGGCTTCCTTTTGTTCTGCCAATAAATCAAAACCATGTAATTTTTTGCCAATATGCCAATCTGCTGTATGTAAAAATTTCATTTTTTCACCGCCTAAAAAAGTCCTTCTTATTATTATAACAAATTTCTGGTATTTTTTAAGAAAATCGGACAGAAGAATTAGATTTTTAACAAACTTTTTTCTTAACACAAGAAAAAAGACAGGGAGCATCATCTTTTGATGAGACTACCTGCCAGTAACATTCCTATTTTGTAGCGGTTTGTTTTATTCTTTTTCTGTTGATTCATATTTAAAAGTTGGATCAATTTCTTTATCTAACTGATCAAATGCTTCTTGCATCCGACGTTCCACTTCAGCTAAACCGTCTTTATCCATTTTTTTAATATCGCTAATATCGATTGGCTCCCCAAAACGAACCGTTACTTTTTTACGTTTAAACAACTCTTTTAAAGTTAACGGACCTTGATAAACAGATGGCACGATAGGTACTCGCCCCATTTTAGCAATCAAGGCTACCCCGCCTTTTAATTCTGAGGAATGACGCGTGCCACTAGGGAACATAATCAAACTTAAATCAGAATTTTTTAAAATTTTGACAGGTGTTTTAATCGCGCTGGGACCGGGCTTCTCACGATCCACTGGAAACGCATTCGCATGTTTTAAAATGAAACGTAAAACAGGATTTTTAAACAACTCTTTTTTTGCCATAAAGCTAAACTTCTTAGGACTGCCAGCAACAGCTAAATACAGCGGTTCCCACCATGTTCGATGCGGCGCAACTAAGACATAGTTTTGGTCTTTTGGTAATTTTTCTTTATTTTCATAATGTGCATTTCCATTAATCACAAATAAAATGACGCGAACCACGCCACGCATAAATGTAAAAAACATAATTTTCTTCCTTTCTTCTCTCCGCTTTCTAGTATGCCGAAAGCTCTACCTTTTGACAAGCTTTTTTTACTTCTATCAATCAGAGAAATAACATGTCCCCACTAATCTAGGGAACAGATTTTGTCATACGGGTTTAAAAGTAGTATAATACATGAACAATCAGATGAAAAGTTGGAGGTTCTTAATCTATGTTATTATCCGGCGAACGGATTGATCAATTATATGCGGATGATATTCAAATTATTCAAAGCAAAGAAGTCTTTTCTTTTTCCATTGATGCAGTCTTATTGGCTAATTTTCCGCAACTACCAAAAAAAGGCAAGATTGTCGATTTGTGTGCTGGCAATGGCGCGGTCGGCCTCTTCGTTAGTCGGAAAACAGCTGCAATGATCGACCAAATCGAATTACAACCTCGTTTGGCGGATATGGGTCAACGAAGTATTCTATTAAATAAATTGGAAAAACAAGTAACGATGTATGAACGTGATTTAAAACAAGCGACAGAGGTCATCAAAAAAGATTCTGTTGATTTAGTACTATGTAATCCCCCATACTTTAAAGAACGACCAACTAGCCAAAAAAATCCAAACCCGCACTTAGCGATTGCCCGTCATGAAATTCACACGTCTCTTCAAGAAGTGGTCACTGTGTCGGCGGATTTATTAAAAACAAATGGTCGCCTCGCAATGGTTCATCGTCCTGATCGTTTCCTGGATATTTTACATGCCATGGAAAACGCCAATATTGCGCCGAAAAAAGCTCGGTTTGTTTATCCGAAGCCAGGCAAAGAAGCCAATGTTTTACTAATTGAAGGCATTAAGCAAGGCAAAAAAGACGGTTTTCGTGTGTTACCACCTCTTTTTACATACAATGAAAAGAACGAATACGAAGCAGAAATGAAGGCTATGCTGTATGGAGAATAAGAAATCCCATTATTTTTATGTTTTACTTTGCCAAGATGGTTCCTTTTACGGTGGCTATACAACTGAGCCAGAACGTCGATTAACCGAACATAATAGCGGAACTGGTGCAAAATATACACGGTTAGCCAAACGCCGCCCAGTCAAAATGATTCATACAGAGAAATTTGAAACACGTAGCGCGGCCACCAAAGCCGAAGCCGCCTTTAAAAAATTAACGCGTAAACAAAAAGAACAGTATTTAAAAACCTTTCATTAAGTGACAATAAGCAAAAAGAAACAGCCATCATTTCATTGATGAAATGATGGCTGTTTCTTTCTCTTTTTAAACTAAGTTCTCGACAAAATGAATAACCATTTCGGCTGATTTTTTCCCAGCTTCATCGATGAATTCGTCAAAGCTTTGAGTTGCTTCGCCATCTGCTGTATCACTCATTGCCCGTACAACTAAGAATGGAATATTGAACTGTGAAGCCGCTTGGCCAATTGCTGCGCCTTCCATTTCGCAAGCTAAGGCTTCAGGAAACTCTTTCTTAATTTTGGCGATTTTCTCAGCGCTGTCCACAAAAGTATCTCCAGTAACAATCAATCCTTTACGAATAGCTAAACCAGTTTTTTCAGCGGCTTTCGCAATTTCCATCCGCAAGTATTCACTTGTTTCAAAATACAAAGGCACACCACCAGGCAATTGTCCATAGGCATAACCAAAACCAGTGACATCAACATCAAAGTAAGCTAATTTGTCTGCAATGACTAAATCGCCGACTTTTAGTCCTTCACCGATACCACCAGCAGAACCGGTATTAATCACCATATTTACGCCATATTGATGAATCAATAAAGTCGTGGTCACAGCTGAGGCCACTTTACCAATTCCTGAACGAACCACAATCACCTCATGTCTTCCTAACGAACCAGAAACAAATAAAGCACCTGCTCGTTCCCATGACATCGTGTCTGTCAATTTTTCTTTTAGAATTTTGACCTCTTGATCCATTGCTCCAATAATTCCAATTTTCATAGTGATTCCTCTTTTCTATAAATTCAAAACGATATATGCCACAACGGCTAATAAAATCGCTACAATAATAATTGCCTTGTTTAACCAAGTACTCCGTTCTCGACGCTTCGAGTATTCTCCTACTCGTGACTTGTTGATCGGTTTTTGTTTTTTCTTTTCTTTACGATAAAACGTCGAAATTTCTTTTTCTTTTCGCTTATACGCTTTTTCCGCCAGCTTCTGCTCTTCTTGCTGACGACGTTCCGCTTCTTTTTCTTCTGCTTCTCTGCGTTTGCGAAGCTCTGTCCGAGTGACTAACGGACCTTTGCTCATTGCGTGTCCTCCTTAAACTGTCTCTGCAGTAAATACAATTCCCAGTATTGTATAGCAAAAAGTGTTTTGGCATCACAAATCGTGCCTTTTGCCACCTCTGCTTTGGCTTCAGCTATTGTTAGCTCGTAAAGTTCCAAGATTTCATCTTCATCTTGAGGACGCGGATTTTCGACTTTCTGCAAATCCGTTGCCAAATAGAGAGCCAATTTTTCATTAGCAAATCCTGGTGACAGATACATTGAATTTATGTAGGTAAGCTGACCTGCACGATACCCAGTTTCTTCTTCTAATTCCCGCATAGCCGTCGTTTCCAGTTGGTTTTCTTCTCCAGGATCAATTTTTCCCGCTGGAATTTCTAAAATCACTTGTTCCAAGGGTTTTCTAAATTGTTTAACTAAGACGATTTTTCCTTCTGCGGTTAACGGAATCATAGCTACTGCGCCTGAATGAAAAACCAATTCGCGTTTAGCAGTGCCGCCTGTCGGTAAAGCCACGTCATCCAAAAAAACATCAATAATCTTTCCTTTAAAAATTTCTCGACGTTGAAGTGTTTTTTCTTCGAAGTCCTCATAATTTAACATATCTTTCACCAACCTTTCTTGTTTATCATACCCTAAAATGATAAAAATCGCACCCCTTCTTCTCTAGTTAAACCCTTTTCAAAGAAAAAAATTTATTGCTTTAGAAAAAAATTACATTTTCGAAAAAAAATAGACATAAAAAATTCACAACTTCCTTGTATTATTTAAGCATACCAACAAACAACCCTAACAAAACACTTTTTCATTTTTAACTCCTTTCCCGTCCTACCCCCAATTAGGACGGGTCTTTTTTTGCGTTTTATACTTTTTTTCTTAGGATTTCACTAAATCATAAAATACATCTTCCGCTGTATGTCTTTTCTCTCACAGAGTATGCTAAAATAACTATTGTAACGAGAGCTGACTCTTTCGAGGATTAGATAGATAGGAGGAACTATATAAATGAACAAATTAAATACAAAATTACTGATTGGCTATATTCTTTTAGGAGCCTTAATCATTGCTGTCGCTAGAGAATATGGCTTCTTCGCTTTTGTGATTCTGGTAGGCTTTTTAGTATTCGTTCTCTATCGAAAAAAGAAAAATGCCGCCGACAAAAGCGATCAAATGCCTTACTTAACGAAAGATAAAGAAGCCCATTATCGTGAGTTGGGGTTATCTCCACAAGAAATTGATTTTTTCAGAAGTACAATGAGCACAGCCAAAAAACAAATCATACAATTACAAGAAAACATGAATCGTTCAACTAAATTACGGGCGATTGACTTACGTAATGATACTACGAAGGTTTCTAAAGCTCTGTTTAAAGAGTTAGTGAAAGAACCTAAAAAGTTACACTTAGCCAATCACTTTCTCTATACACATTTACCAAATATCGTTGACTTAACAAGTAAACATTTAGAAATAGAACAACATGAAGTAAAAAACAAACAAACGTATGAAAAATTAGAAGAAAGCGCACAAATCATTGACCAATTGTCAAAATTAGTTAAAAATGATTATGAGGAAATCGTTTCCGATGACTTAGACGATTTAGATGTCGAAATGTCGATCGCTAAAAGCAGCTTGTCGCAAAAAGCTGCAACTGAGGAATCACCTCAAGTAAACGAAGACCAGCAATAATCATTAGGGAGGAAAAAAAATGACTGAGCAACAACCCAAAGAAACAACATCTGTAACCAATACATTGGATGATTTATTAAGTAATCCATTTTCATCAATGGATGAACTAACACCAACGCAACAAAATGAACTATCTGAGTTAAAAGAACAGCAAGCAGCTCCTCGTTTAATTGATAAATTACCACAAGAACGTCAAGCCCAAGCAAAAGAATTAGCTTCAAAAATTGATGTCCAAGATTCACAAGCAGTAATTACCTATGGTTCAAATGCCCAAATCAAACTCGGCGAATTTTCGCAAGCGATGTTAAACCACGTTCAAGCACAAGACATTGGTCCTGTTGGTGATTCACTGACCGATCTAATGTTTCGTTTAAATGAAGCCAATCCCAATGAATTACGTGCTGGCGAAGGCAACTTTATTCAAAAAATGTTAGGTAAAGTCAAACAATCCGTTTACGAAATTACCGCCAAATATCAAAAAATTGGTGCGCAAATTGACAAAATTGCTGTCAAATTAACCCATGAAAAAGATGGTCTTTTAAAAGATAATGCCATGTTAGATCAATTGTATCAAAAAAATAAAGATTATTTTGATGCCTTAAACATCTATATTGCCGCTGGGGAATTAAAAGCAGAAGAACTACGGACGCAAATTATCCCTGAAGCCATGAAAAAAGCGGAAGAATCTGGGGATCAAATGGATGTCCAAATTGTTAATGATTATAACCAATTCCTAGACCGTTTAGAAAAAAGAACCCATGATTTACGCTTGGCTCGTCAAATTACGATTCAACAAGCCCCACAAATTCGTTTAATTCAAAATACTAACCAAGCTTTGGCTGAGAAAATTCAATCATCGGTGAATACGGCGATTCCGTTATGGAAAAACCAAGTAGTCATCGCCTTAACCTTACTCCGTCAAAAAGATGCTGTGACTGCTCAACGTCAAGTCTCTGAAACCACCAATGACTTACTGAAGAAAAATTCAGAAATGCTAAAAATTTCTGCAATTGAAACAGCAAAAGAAAACGAACGTGGCCTAGTCGATATTGAAACATTACAAAAAACACAAAATGATTTAATTGAAACTATCCAAGAAACATTACGTATTCAACAAGAAGGAAAAGAAAAACGCCAAGCTGCCGAAATCGAACTTGGCCATATGGAAGAAGATTTGAAAAATAAATTATTAGAATTAACACAATAAATAACGTCTAGAACAAACTTCTTATAGTACAAGCCTGGGACAAAAATCCAAAGTGATTTTTGTCCCAGGCTTGCTTTTCTTTTTACGCTTGAATATTGTATTTCAGCCACTTAATGATACAATAAAAGAAAACCATGTTTCTTTTTGAAAGGAGGAGCAATTGTGCCACAATTTGCTTCTAAAGCCGAAGAAAAAAATTATTATGAACGCCAAGCTAGCTTAGCAGAGTTTTTAACTTGGTATCATCAACAAGAATTACCTGAATATGAAAAACCCTCTTTAACCGTTGATATGGTTCTTCTTTGTTACAACAAGGAAGCCGATCAATTGAAAGTCTTACTGATTCAACGTAAAGGTCACCCCTTTAGAAACTCATGGGCACTTCCTGGCGGTTTTGTTAATCGCAACGAATCTACTGAAGATAGTGTTTTAAGAGAAACAAAAGAGGAAACTGGTGTGGTGATTTCTCAAGAAAATATTGAACAATTACACAGCTTTAGTCGCCCAGATCGAGATCCTCGTGGCTGGGTCGTGACAGTCAGCTATTTAGCTTTTATTGGTGAAGAACCTTTAATTGCTGGCGACGATGCCAAAGAAGTCCACTGGTTCAATCTTGAACGGCATGGTCAACACATCACGTTATCTCATGAAGATGTGGAAATTACTTTAGACTTGAAAACAGCGGCCTCTCTTGGTAAAGATACATTAGCCTTCGACCATAGTGAAATTATAATTAAGGCGTTTAATCGTGTTGTTGATAAAATGGAACATGAACCGCAAGTGCTTCAAGTCTTAGGAAAAGATTTCACCATTACGGAAGCCCGTAAAGTTTTTGCGAAGTTCCTCGGCGTTGATTATCGCAGCATTGACCATTCAAATTTTAAAAAAGCCATGACACAATATTTTGAAGAGTTAGGTGAACGTCCCGTTGGCATTGGCCGCCCTTCAAAAATTTACCAATTGAAAACAACAACAGGTTTCTAAGAGGAGGGAATATTTTTTGACTGTTTACTTAAGAAAAGCAGAACCTTCTGATTTGCCTGACATCCTTGCTATCATTGAAGATGGACGCCGCACCTTACAAAAAAGTGGCATTCCCCAATGGCAAAACGGCGATGGCCCGAATCAAGAAATTTTAGCAAAAGATATCGACCAGCAAACTTGCTATATTTTAATGGTTGAGGATGCCTTGGCAGGCGTTGGTGTTTTATGTTCGGAGATTGATCCTGCTTATGAAGCGATTTTTAATGGTTCTTGGCAACCTCATTCTCAAACTACGTATACGGCAATTCATCGTGTTGCTCTAAAAAGTTCCTTTCAAGGTCAAGGACTGGCCTTGGTGCTTTTGCGCTCACTGGTTACAGCCGCTCGTTTGCAAGGTGCTACTGATATTCGAATTGATACACATCCACAAAATCTCGCTATGCAGCACCTGATTAAAAAAGCTGGCTTTGTTTATCAAGGTGACGTGATTTTAGATGTTAACGATGGCGAACGTTATGCTTATCAGATAATATTGAAATAAAAAAGTTAGGGATAACTGCCAGATTGACAGCTATCCCTAACTTTTTACATCTTATGAACACTATGAGCGCTTTGAATGCCCTCACAGGCTTCTTTACAAGCTTGATTAATTAATAAATAAGAGGATTCTTTTTGGCGGATTCCTAATTGATATTTCAATTCATCTGTCACTTGGCAAGATTCACTTAATGCCTCTAACCAGAAAAATACTCCTTCTTTATACGTATCTAATCCTTCTAGCAAGATTTTCGTTGCTTCTTTATCATAATACGGCTCTAAATTTTTACGAAACATCATTTCTTCTGTAAAAAAACGATTCACATTATTTCGGCAAAACATATAAGTGTCACGGCCTCTCCGATGTGCAGCCTGATTACAACCGTATTCTTGAACTTCTTTAGAGATGGCTTTGAAAATTTCGTTGTATACTTCAATTCTTTGCATAATTGACAAAATGGTATCTGTATAACTAAACATAACTCCTTGCTCCCTTCCCCTTCTAAGTAACAAAAATTTGCTTGTTACTTTCATTATAAAGGGAATGTTGGGTTTATATCAAATGATACGCTGTTTCCTTGCTAAAATCCTTCGTTTTTTCCTTAGAAGAATAATAAGTAAGCGGATTATTTAATCTGTTATGTTCGGATTTTCTACACTTGGAAAATAAATTATTTTATAAAGCCATTTTCCGTTTTAACTGATGGCAACGGGCCGGTCTGTGTATTGCCAGGAACACCAATATACGTATTGCCGTTGATGGAAGTCATTTCGTTTTCCTCAGCTGCTTCATCTTGAACGGTATAATCACTTTGATATAAAAATTCACCGTTCGTATGGAAGACATAGCCGTCTTGATCTCGTTCATCTGGCTTTTCTAAATTTAAAGACACACGTAATTGATGACGGACATTTTCAATACTATCTGGATATAGTTCAACCATACTGCGCCCTTCATTACTAAAAGTGCGCCAGTCAAAAGAAAGCTGTTGTTTATCATAATTGGTCCAAGTCAAACCTTCTTTGACTAAATGAGTCAATTCATTGGAATCCACATCAGTTTGAATGTTTCCATTTAACGAATCAATAATGTCCATTATTTTCATGATTGATTGACCAGATTTCAACTTGTCTTCAACTGCTTGAATAATTTCTTGTTGTCGGAATCCACGCATAATATCGTTATCGCTATGTCTTTCACGGGCATAAGATAAAGCTTTCGTACCATCTAAATGCTGTTTCCCTGCATCAAAATGAATGGATCCTGGCCCGTCTTTGGTGACACCATCAAACGCCTGCTTGACATTGACATCTATGCCACCAACCGCATCAATTAACTTAATAAAAGATAAAAAGTTAAACACAACGTAATGATTGATTGGAATATTCAATAATTTCTCAACTGTGTTAACAGAAGCTGTTGGTCCATCGTAGGTATAGGCGGCTTCAATTCGCTGCATCCCTTGGTAATTTTTCGCATCAATTTGAACAAAACTATCCCGTGGCAAACTTAAATAGGTTATTTTCTTCGTCTTGTTATTCACGGTAATCACCATCATAGCATCAGTCCTAGTTGTGCCTAATTTCCGTTCAATTGTATTGTCTAGCCCCATAATCAAAAACGATTGACTATCTTTATTTTGCGCTTCATTATAATCATTTTTTATGGGAACATAGCCTTTATCAATTGTTTTCTTTAAATAGCTACCCGCTACAGCAAAGTATGCTGAGCCGACTGTGACAAAAAACAAAATGATGACTAAACTAATTAAGCTGATTTTTCGCTTCCTACTCATTGGCTGTACTTCCTCTCTCTTAAAAAGTCTCCACCATCATTACTACTCCTCTAAGCAGACAAGAGACAAGTCTATCTTACCAGTCCCCTTCAAAACTAAACATAGCAGAATTTATATAGGGGTATAACCTAGAGGGAACGAAAAAGAGAGGCTTATTTGTTTATAAGCCTCTCTTTTTTGTTATTTATTTTTGTGTTCTTTTTTGAACAATTCCACCATTTTTTGCTGTGGTTTTGGAAAAACATAGTCCGAAAATTGTTGTGCTGCCACCCATCGCTGCGACTCTAGTGTGGCTAATTCGCCTGTATTTCGGCCATAAAAGACTAAGATATGCCATTTTAAATGACTGAAAATATGAACGACTTCGCCTAAGGCACGTTTTTGCCAGACAACTGTTTCATAGTCCGTAAAAAAGTTGACAGGTTCTTCAGCGACCAAAGGCTCTGTTACAGGCTCTAACTCTAAAGTTAATTGTTTTTCCGTTTCTGCTGGTTGCGCCAGTTTTTGCAATTGTTGAAATTGTTTTTTGCTAATTTCTTCAATCGGAAACAGCCACATATTGGCTAACAAACCGGTTTCAGGGCGTTGTTCTAATAAAAATTCTTGCTTTTTATTTTCAATAATAGTGCCGACATAATACACATCTTTCGGCTTAACTTTTTTTGATTTGACTGGATAAGCGGTCATTTTATCTGCCTGATAGGCCGCACAATATTGCTGAAGCGGACAACTTTCACACTTAGGGGAAGTTGGGGTGCAGACGGCTGAGCCTAGATCCATTAAAGCTTGATTAAAATCCCCTGGACGCTCACGATCGATGATTTTAAGCATCGCCGCTTCAAATACTTTACGACTACTCGCTTTTGCAATATCTGCATCAATTTCAAATAAACGGCTCACTACCCGCATGACGTTACCGTCAATTGCTGGTTCGGGGAGATTAAAGGCAATACTGCCAATCGCACCAGCCGTATAGGGGCCGATTCCTTTTAAACTCCGAATATCTTCGATTGTGTCAGGCATTTTCCCACCAAATTCTGAAACAATCTGTTGCGCTGCCACTTTTAAATTACGCGCTCGTGAATAGTAGCCTAACCCTTCCCAAGCTTTCAACAACTTATCATCTGGCGCTTCCGCTAAATCTTGAATCGTCGGAAACCATTCCATAAATCGATAAAAATAATCAATGACTGTATCTACGCGAGTTTGTTGTAGCATAATTTCAGAAATCCAAATACGATATGCATCTGTATTCGCTCGCCAAGGTAAATTGCGTTTTTCTCGTTCATACCAAGCTAAAAAATCTTCCTGGAATGAACTAACTTTTTCGGGACTCCACGCCTCCCAAGGCTCTTTATTCGTCATGTTCTACTTCCTTTTCGCTAATAAATTGCTGAATCAAATCATAGTCAAACCCTTTTTGAAATAAGCTTTGTTTGACTTTTTGGACTTTTTTAGAAAAATCAAATCGCTGATTGGCACGCCATAAACGTTCGCCTTCCTTGTCTAACGCTTGTTGTTCTTGTTCTTCGTCCTTTTCAAAAGCTAAAGATTCCAAAGCTAGATCAATGATTTCATTTGTAAAGCCCTTTTGCATCAGATGCAGACGCGTTTTCTGAAGTGCATCTTTAAAACTTTTAGTTCGATAGCGTTTCATGGCTTTTTCTGCAGTTGCTGTGGCAACATTAAGCTGTTCATCTAACGTATAAAAGGTCAAGCCATGCTGAATATCTTCTTCACTAATGCCTTTTTGCTTTAATTGTTGTGCCACATTTCGTGGTCCTTTATCACTGGTTCGCATAGCTGTCCGTACGTAACTTTCACTAAAAATTGCATCATCCAACAACCGCAGCTCTTCTAAACGTTGAACGATTTTTACTCGATCTTCAGGTACAATTTCTTTCTCTTTTAAATAAGTAAAAATCTCTTTCTTTGAACGTAATTGATAGCTTAAATAATTCATCGCCATTTGTAACCCGACATCATAAGAACTGGCTTTTTTTATTTCTTCTATTAAAGTATCTGATAACTCTTGGCCTTTTAGCAGACGCTGCCGTACTAAAATATCTTCCGAGACACGCAGTTTTTCGCCTGAAGATAGCCAAAGTAGATAAAATTCACCTTTATCTTTACTAATTCGTGTGATTGTTGTCATCTTATTCTCCTGCCCCTCTAAATCAGAACATATATTCTACTATACCATAGAATCCTTGGAAGCCAAATAAATAAAAATGTGCTAAAATGGGAGGAAGTGAAAAATGTGAGATGACTAAAGGATGAAAGAATATGACCCAACAACTAGTAAAAAAAGGCCAACAAATTTCTTTAAAAATTAAACGATTAGGAATTAATGGCGAAGGTATCGGCTATTATAAAAAATTAATTATTTTCGTTCCTGGGGCGCTACCGAAAGAAGAAGTGACTGCCACGATCACAAATGTTACACCAAAATTTGCTGAAGGAACCCTTCAATCTGTCAAAAAAGCTGCTAAAGATCGCGTGGTCCCTCCTTGTCCTGTCTATGAAACATGTGGCGGCTGCCAACTACAACATTTAGCCTACAAAGCACAATTAGACTTTAAAAAAGATTTATTAAAGCAGGCGCTTAACAAATTTAAACCAGCCAATTATCAAAACTATGAACTACGAAAAACAATTGGGATGGAGAATCCTTGGAATTATCGAAATAAAGCCCAATTCCAATTACGCCAAATCGATGGACAAGTAGAAGCTGGTCTCTATCAAGCTGATTCACATCAATTAGTACCGATTGATAACTGTTTGGTCCAACAGCCTACGACAACCAAGGTGATGAATACATTAGTTGATTTATTGAATGACTTTCAATTACCAATTTATGATGAACGTAAAAATAGTGGTATCTTTCGAACATTAATGGTTCGAGTGGGCATCCAAACTGGCGAAGTCCAAGTAGTGTTCATTACACAATCGCAGAAATTTCCACAAAAAGAAAAAATGGTTCGCGCAATTAATGAACAATTACCAGAAGTTGTTTCTATTATGCAAAATGTCCAAAATAAAAAAACCTCTCTAGTAATGGGTGATGATACCCTTCACTTATGGGGCAAAGAAAGCATTGAAGAACACATTAACGACGTTGTCTTTGATTTATCGCCGCGAGCATTTTTCCAATTGAATCCAGAACAAACGGAAGTTTTATATAATGAAGGAATCAAGGCCTTAGATTTACAACCAAATGAAACTGTTGTTGATGCTTATTGTGGCGTCGGGACCATTGGCTTAAGTTTAGCGAAACAAGCGCATCAAGTTCGTGGTATGGATACCATTCCCGCCGCAATTGACGATGCTAGATTCAATGCAAAACGACTTGGTGTTACGAACACACATTATGCTGTTGGAACAGCTGAAGACTTATTACCTAAATGGTTCAAAGAAGGCTTTAAACCTGATGCCATTGTAGTTGATCCCCCACGGACTGGTTTGGATCGTAAATTATTAACGGCCCTTTTGAAACAACCACCTAAGAAAATGGTGTATATTTCTTGTAATGTATCCACGTTAGCACGTGATTTAGTTCAATTAGCCAAAGTATATCAAGTAGACTATTTACAATCTGTTGATATGTTTCCACAAACCGCTCGTTGTGAAGTTGTCGTAAAATTAACGAGAAAATAAAAAAAGGAGCGTGGGACAAAAATCACTTTGGATTTTTGCTCCACGCTCAAAAACTGATAAACGGCGGGAACAGAACCAACTCCTTCGGAAATAAGCCGAAATTATCCAAAAATTAAAAAGCAATTTTCGGAAATTTCTTCTTATTTCTCGGAGCTAAACGGTTCTGTCCCGACCTCCTTTAACTAATTAAACAATTATTTACTTAATTAGCTATTTTTTCGTCCGAAGAAGAATGAAACCACAGCAACTAAAATTACTGCCCCAATAATTGATGGCACAATTGCCATACCTGCTACGTGAGGACCCCAGCTACCTAAGATTTTTTCTCCGATAAATGAACCAACTAAACCGGCAACGATATTCGCAATCCAACCCATTGATTGACCTTTGCTTGTAAGCGCGCCAGCGATAGCACCGATAACAGCACCAACGATTAAAACCCATAAAGTATGCATAAAATAATTCCTCCTAAATGCTTTATCTAGCGAATAATTCGCTATGTTACTATTATGGACTACTTTTATTAGATAACAAAATAGTTTGCTTATTTCCATGAAAAAAAAGCAATAATTTCTGATAATTTCATTAAAAAAACTCAGAACAGGAGACCGAAGTGCACTGTTCTGAGCTTTTATTTAAGAAATTGTTGGTCGTTTTACTCGTTCATGTGCGACATCCGCTGCTTGAATCTCTTTATTATTAAAAGGTGTTAAGCGGAATGCCAATTGGAATTCTTCAAACGTAGTTCGGTATTTTTCTAATTGCCACTGGCCACAAGAGTAGCTACCTAGGGCGTTTTGTTTGTAATCGATATTTAAAACAACATACTCACTTTCTTGTAATTCATTGGTATGCTTAGCAACATCTAGCGCTTGTTCTTCAAAATAAGAAACACTAAAATTATATGAATCAGCCGCTGTTGCTACTACCCCTTGGCCGCGATCATCCGTGAATGCGGACCATTTAGTCGCCATGTGGTTACCATTGGCTTGTGGAACAACATAATTAGTGAACATTTCCGCCACTGTAGCATCATAAACGCCAAGTAAACCAGCTTCTTGTGAATCTACATAGTTTTCTCTCGGCCCTTTACCGAAATATTTTACTTCTGATAGAGACTTGTCTAAATGGAGAGTCACACCCAAACGTGGTAACATATCTGGCGCATTTTCAATTTTACCAGCAGGACTACCTTTTAAGTCGAAGAAAATTTCGCCATTTGGTGCAATTAAATACTGATAGGTACATTGATAATGCCAAGCACTGTTAGTCGTTCCGTTAATTGTTTTTACGATGACTTGGATAAAATCATCAACTTTTTTCCACTCAAAAGAACGGACAATTTCATGCTCTAAATGTAAGAAATATTTCTTCTTCATTTCATCAATAATTTCCATATCATTACTGATCGGTGCCCGCCAAAATGTAAATTTCGGCCCTTTATGCAATAATTTTTTACCATCTCGCGTCACATTCGTTAAGGCACCCTTCACTTTATCAAAATTAATTGAAAAGTTTGGTCCTTCAATGTATAAATGAGGGCCAATTTCCTTTGCCATTAGCGAGCCAACTGGTGTGATCTCAATCCCTGGTGTTGCAATTGGCAATTCAAACTGTGCGGTAGCTAATTCATGACCAGCAGATGCATAGGCAGTCGTTTCTTTCAATTGATATGAAAGAGTTAAATAATAGGCGGCTCCTGCCTTTTTAGGAAAATCTAAATGATAAGGTAAGTGCAGTCTTCCTTCTGCTCTAGCAGCAATTGCTGGCACTGCTACTGTCCCTGATTGAATCACTGTTTGATCTTCAGTAATTGTATAAACCAGCTTAAAGATAGCCAAGTTTTCAAAGTCAAACCGACTCAATAATGAGAATTCACCTGACAGAACGTCAATAGCGCTAGTTGTAATGGGTTCAATGACTTTTTTGTATTCATACAAGCTAGGAGATGGCGTACGGTCAGGCATCAACATCCCATCAATACAAAAATCTTTGTTACTTGGATCATCGCCGAAATCGCCGCCATAACGATAATAAACTTCACCGTTATCTGTTACCGATTCAATGCCATGGTCAAACCATTCCCAAATAAAGCCACCTTGTAATTTATCATGAGCATAAAATAGCTCTTGGTATTCTTTTAAATTCCCAGGGCCATTCCCCATCGCATGACAATATTCACATAAAATATGCGGTTTTTTTGAATTTTCAATAATCGTATTCATCAGTAATTCTCTAGTTGGGTGTTCCAACCACGTATACATTGTAGAATAGACATCCGTGACCTCTGCCTCAAAATCACCTTCATAATGAACCAAACGTGTTGGATCCATTTCTTTTGCAATACGAGCCATTTCAATAAAGTTATGACCAAACGCAGATTCATTTCCTAACGACCAAAAGAGAATTGATGGATGGTTTTTATCCCGTTGAATCATCCGTACCATCCGAGAAACATAAGCCGTTTCCCATTCTGGATCGTTGCTAATCCAATCATATTCTCCGGTTAATTCAAAGCCGTGACATTCCAAATCAGTTTCATCAATCACATACATTCCATATTCATCGCATAAATCATAGAAATAAGCAGATGCTGGATAATGACTGGTTCGAATGGCATTAATATTAAATTGTTTCATTAAACGAATATCTTTTTCAATTTCTTCACGACTAACCACTCGACCATTTTTCGGATTATAATCATGACGATTCATTCCTTTTAGTTTAATGGCCACACCATTGACTAAGAAAGTCTCACCAGATACATGAATATTTCTGAAACCAACTTTTTGCGGAATAACTTCGACGACTTCCCCTTCACAAAAAACAGTGATAAATAGTTGATACAAGTATGGTTTTTCAGCTGACCAAGCAGTGACAGACGGTAAACTTGCTGAAAATTCAACTGTACCTTGATTTCCTGCGACAGTCTCTTTAAGAACCGTTTTTCCCTGCTGATCCATCAACTCCAATTGAACTTGTTGTCCTTTGTCTTGCCAAAATTTACCCGTAATTGCCAAGTGGCCATTTTGATACGAATCATCTAAATCGGAAATAATAAAGAAATCTTCCAGCCCATTTTCTGGTACACCGAGTAATTCAACATCACGAAAAATACCACTTAACCACCACATATCTTGATCCTCTAAATACGTACCATCTGACCATTGATAGACTCGCACCGTTAAATCATTTGTTTCACCAATTTTAGCGTAAGGCGTAATGTCAAATTCTGCTTCATTTCGTGCACCTTTACTGTAGCCAACTTCATGGCCGTTCACCCAAACATGATAAGCTGAATCTACGCCACAAAAACGTAAAATGATTTTTTTATCGTGAAATGTTTCATCTATAGCAAATGTCCGTTTGTAAATACCTGTTGGGTTTTCCGTTGGTACATACGGCGGATTAATGGGAAAATTGTACCATAAATCAGAGTAATGCATTTTGCCATATCCTTGGACTTGCCAATTTCCAGGAACAGTGATTTGATCCATTTGGCTTGTATCAAAGTCCGTCGCAAAAAAGTTTTCTGGGCTGTATTCTGGCGCTTCTAAAAAGAGAAAATGCCAGCGTCCGTTTAAATTTTTGTATGCTTGTGTATATTTATTTTCATTTAATAACGCTGTTTCTTTCGAAGGAAAGCTCGAAAAATGTGCTCGTCCAGGCAACCGATTAATACTATCTACTTTATAATTTTCCCAAGTCTTCATAATCCATTTCTCCTTTACCAACTTCATTTTTTTCTTTTGTTTCATATCGTTTCCAACAAATCCAAGCAAAGCCCATAAAGACAATTAACCCAATAATGTTATACGCCAACATGCCCAGTGGACTAGCGGTTCCTTTCGGTAACGTGCCATTGATTTCTTCCATGATTAATTTTGGATCCGGCACAGTTGACATAAAGAATACAAAGATAAAAATGGCTAATAAGAAAATTCCCGCAATTAAGCCAAAGGTTCGATTACCAAAGCGGAAACTTCTCGGCATTGTTTCTTTTTTCCAACGAAGCCCAATATAGGCGATTAACAAGAACAAGACAGGCACTAATGACGTAGAAGCTGTCATATTAATTAACGTTTCTAAAAAGCTATCCATATTTCCAATTCCTAATGCTGGAATGGCAACTAAAATCGTCACAATAATTCCTTGAACTAACAAAGCATTGGTTGGATTTCCCTCTTCGTTCGTTTTCACTAGCCACTTACCGAAGACCCCATCTGGAATTTCTGAGAAAAATACTTTAACTGGTGCTGCCGTCCACAGAGCCAAAGAACCAAGACTTCCGACAAATAAGATAATTCCTACTAAGCGCACCATCATTGCTGCGGGAATATGGAAATACGTACCTAAAATTTTAAAGATATCAAAAATACCATTTGAAAAATTTCCTTTTAAGACGTCCGTTGGCACTACCAAACCTACAGCAACGGCACCAAGAATATACATGATACCGACCGCAATCGTTGCACCAATCATCGTGCGGACAAACGTTTTATTGCCGCCTTTAACATCCTTAATATATACACCGATACTTTCACCACCGCCAACAGCTTGTAAAATCCACGCCATCGTCATGAAAAAAGTCCAATTAAAAGTTGGCATAATTGACGTCGTGGTAAACTCTTGTGCTGGTTCATTGCCAAAACCAAACACGACGACAAAGGCTAAAACCACAAAAGCTACGCCCATAAATAAACGAGCACCACCCGCTAAGCTAGTCACTTTCGAAATCCACGAAACCCCTTTAATACAAACCCATGTCATTAACCAAAATAACAGGATAGAAATCACTGCAATTATTTTAGTACTATGGTTTCCTTGAAAAACGTTTTGACCTAAAAAAGCGTATGAACCATAAATCAATGTATTCGGTAGTAATGAACAGAAGAAAAACAAGTTGACAAAGAAATACGACCAAGCGCCTAAAAATGCCCATTTAGGTCCTAGCACAGATTCCAACCAACTGTGAACACCTGATTCATTTTCAGAATTAGCAGAAGCAAATTCTGCAATCATTAGAATAAATGGTAAAAAGTAAAAAATAGAGCCGAATAAATAGCCTGGAATAGTTGCTAGGCCAATCTGAATACTGTTGTTAACAATGCTGGGAAAGGCAAAAACCGCTGAAAAAGTCATGAGCATCAATGCGACAGAACCTAATCGTTCCCGTGAATGTGTTGCCATTTTACTACATCCTCTCTTTATCAAATTAATTAGTACTCACACATTGTAAAACGCTTACAGTTTTTTAAAAATAAAAAATGTTGCCTATTTCTTGTAAAGATGTTGACTTTTAGAAAGCCTTTACATACTCTTATAAAGAGGTGATAGCATGCAAAATGTTTTTACAAATAATGTCAGCATCCTGATTAATGATCAACCTATTAGCCAAGAATTTCATCTTTATGAAGCTGGCTATGAAAAATGCCGCCCGACAAAACCAACTGAGTTTGCCCCCATTAATTATTGGGTTTTGCATTATTGTAGCGATGGTGAAGGCTATTTTTCAACACCCTTTATGGAAAAACAACACATTACCGCTGGCGATTTGTTTATGATCCCAGCCAATTGTCGCAATATTTATTATCCTAATCGGCAAAATCCTTGGACCTATCATTGGGTCGGTTTTGTTGGAGATCTTTCGTCTCAGTATTTAGAAAAAATAGGCCTGACTACCGAAAATTGTATTTTAAAAGGAACTGTTGATAAGAAATTAGAAAGTTTATTTAAAAATATTTACCAAGAAGCGAAGAAACATAATCATTTTGGCAGTTTAAGTGAAAGCTTTCAATTGTTGAATTATCTAGAGCATCATTCCGTTACACAGCACGAAAATCAAAGCCAACAATTATTTAACCAAATTAAAATGGCTATTCACGAAAATTTTTCAAACAATCTTTCAATTAGTCAATTAGCTTCTGAGTATAACATTGATCGTAGCTATTTATTTAAGCTATTTCAGCGTTATGAACAAACAAATCCTAGTATTTATGTACAAAACTTAAAATTGCAAAAAGCCTGTTCTCTGTTAAGAAAAAGTTCCTTAACCATCACGGAAATCAGTTTTGAAGCAGGTTTTTCTTCACCTTCTTATTTTTCAAAATTTTTCTTCCAGAAAAAAGAGATGACACCTCGACAATATCGTCAACAGTTTTTGACTTAAAATAAATTGTTGCTTATCTGTAGTTAAAGAAAAAAACAATTTATTTAATAATTAATTAGGGTTTTATTATAGGTGGGAGTGTGATATATAGATTAATCAAAACCAATAAATAATTTACAAGTTTTAGCAAATAAACAATATTGGAGAGAAAGTGGTAGATGATTGTATTGTTGTTAATTTGTCAAAGTAGACAATTAAATTTTATAGATATTTTACTAGCGGTAGTTGTTTTAGCAAAAGACAACTACCGTTTGCTATAAAAAAAGAACCCTTGTAACACAAGGGTTCTCGAACATTCAAAAGTTGAATGAATTATTTTACTGTTATGATTTTTGTACTTTTTGACGAACCCTAATTAATTTTAAACGCTTTAATACCGGTACTTCTTTGAATTTATCTTTTCTGTTAATCCCTGTTTTTTCCTAAAAAGTATGGTCAAAGTATGGTCATTTTTTACTTTACATTTTTAAAATTCAGTAAATATTTTTGTCTAAATTTTCTTTTATATAGTATACTGTAAAAAAGATTTGGAGTGAATTACTTATGAGAAAATTTCTTAGTGGTCTCTTTACTTTCATATTATTCGCTGTCCTAACTATTTTAATAGCTGCTATTGTTGTTCTAGTCGCATTCTTTTTTTCGTAGTCTATTCAATTCCATACAAAAAAATCCCCGTTCTCAATGAGAGCGGGGATTTTTAAATGGAAGTTTTACATGCATCTGTCTGATTAGAATATATCACAATGCTAGTTATGTGTAAACAAAAAAAGCCCTCCGAAGAGGGCAAGCTCATTCCTTTAGAAAAGGAGTTAAAATGAAAAATTTTTGTATGATATAGTTATACTAACCCCTTTTACATATTTTGTAAATATTTTCTCAATCTGTTGGACAAATACTTATGGACCCTGATGGATTCGAACCAGCGACCGGACGGTTACGAGCCGTCTGCTCTAACCTGCTGAGCTAAGGGTCCAATCACAGAACACCACTCACTATCAACTAGAATAGTGAGTGGTATTCTGTATGCATCATTTTACGATACATAATATATCATAAAATTAACTAAATTCACAATAAAAATAGCTTTGCATGGACAAAGCTATTTTCTCGGGGTGAACACAAAACTATTGGTAGTTATTGAGGTAATTTTATTTTAAACCTATTGAATAAAATATGTAAAGTTTTCCTCAATAATTTAGACAAAAAAAAGCCCTCCGAAGAGGGCATACGTCCTTTTGCAACAAAGGAGGTTATAAATGAAAAAGTTTTATTGTGACATACTCATAATAATTCTTTTCCAATAAATTGTAAAGCGTTTTCATGCTAATTTTACTGTATAAAAAATTTTAGAGCTCCTATTATTACACTTATAACGCCTATAGACGTGCCTATAAGCCATTTTATATTTGCGCTTTTTTATTTTCTTAGTTCTTCTTTAAAAGTAAATATACTAGTTTCAATTTTATGATCAATGTTTGATAGTTCTGTCTTTAAATTTGATTCAGTAGAATCAAGTTTTCTTTCAATATTTTTACCCATAAATCAATTTTTCAATACTTGGCGTATACAACCAAATAAACTCATCGGGAAATTGAACATGAGATAATGTTTTACCTGCTGTGTTTACTTGCTCGGTAATAATCCCTACAGAAGCTGGCTGAAAAGCGAAATAATCCCCCACGTTTAACGTTTGGTCGGGCGTATTTTCTCCAGTTCCTGGATCAATTTTATCGATATAAGCGACATTAATTCCGTTATCCGTCCAGTCAAAGTCTGGTTGCCCTAATACATCATTTCTTACTTGCCAAATACCATTCAAAAACTGTAAGTCGTCTACTCGGTAACCATAGCGACGTTTAGGTTTTGGTGCTGGTTTTTCTTGGGCTAATGCTTGTACTTGCGGTCCTGGTTGGCTATTATTAACTCGCCATACTTCAATATAATTAGGTTGCGTTACTGCGTAATACTCATTCCAGTTATGTTGTGTGATCGCTGTTCCTGGTTGACCACTCGTCCAATAATCACAACTAATAAAGTCAGTGGCGTTCACCATGACACCGACATGGCCGCCAGCTCCTCCACTTGTACTCATATCTTTGCCCCAACTCATTAGAACTACATCACCCTTTTGGGCGTCCCAATCTTGGTTAACAGAAATACGTTGATAGCCATTTTTACCTAAATAATTGCCTAGTGTTACAGTTGAATATAGGTAGTCATAGTTTACTCCTCCAGAATCTTTAATAGACTGCGTCATTGATCCAGAACAATCCGCTGTGCCATCTGCTCCATTACGAGAACCAGTCATCGAGTAAGTCAATTTACCTATTCTAGCTAGAAACCATTCAACGGTTAATTGATTATTTAAGCCCATTGTATGCACCTTCAATCTCTTTTTCGATTTCTTCGTTTGAAACTTCTACTCCTTTGGCTAAGGCCCACTCATTCATTTTTGCGACCGCTGTTCTTTTTTTCGTTTGATTAGAAACATTTTCTTTTTCTAATGCTAAAACGATTTCTTGGGCTTTTTCTGTTAGTGTCATTTCTACTTCTCCCCTTTATCATTGTTTTGTTTCTCCGGAAAATATTTATCTTTCTTTGCTTCAATTTCATCTTCTAACCATTTAAATAACCACATTGGAAAAAAATCACCCCAACCTAAGACCACGATATTAGCCATTAGGCTATAAAAATTATGATAGATAAACGCGCCGGTAAATACAGTGAAAATTAACGCCCCTGTACCTAGTAAATAATCAAAACCATACGCGATAAAACAACACAATAAAATGATAAAATCACGAATCGCAGAATCAATCATAGTCGTGCTATTTTTTCTCTTTTGCGTAGATTTTTTGGCCAGTCGGCCACCAACTAACCACTCAATCACAAATAAAGCCATTAAAATACCTAATAAAATCACATGCTCTAAGCGCAGCTCTTTCCCTGTCACCCAACCAGGTATGGCGAAAGAAATTCCCCCGGTTGCTGCGCCTATCAGCCAACTTTTATCCGTTACCATTTTGGTCCATTGCTGAAGCAACATTACTAATACATTATTCATTGGTTTCCTCCAACTAAATAAGCGACCGGTAGGTTGTCCCACCAGTCGCTATTTTTTATTTCGTTAATTCTGGTAAATCTAAGTCGATTAAAATATCGATCACTTGTTGACGAAGTACTTTAGGTACATTTTCGATTTTACGTTTCCCTTTAATGATCAACGTTGCGTAAATCATAGCCACTTCAGCCACCTCCTTCCGCAATAAATAAAAAACAATCTTAGTCGGCAGCTTTTGCATCCAAGATTGCTTGTACTTGTTTTTGTAATTTTTTCGGGACATCATCAAGTGTTTTCTCTCCTTTTTCAATTAAGGCGACATATATTTTTATCATTCTGTAGTACCTCCCGCTATCATTTCATATAGTTCAGCGATTGCTAACTGTGCGTCCGTTGTTTCTTGCCTAGTCTCAGTGATCTCGGCTTTCAATGCTTTGTTTTCCGCTTCTAACAATTCTAATTTAGTTGGTGGTGCTGGTTCAGGTGCTGGCACATTATCCGGATCATGAATGAGTGTTTGACCGTCAAAACGCCAATTAGGAAAGTCTAGCGGCTCTTGTTCTATTTCTAATTTTACTTGGTCCGGCTGCTCCATTAATGAATAGCCAGCTAAATAACCTACTTTGTTTTCAATCCATATTTTCATTCGATCGCCTCCTAAACTTCCCATATTTTAACTAAAACATATTTTTTAATTCCAACACCTGTCGCAACTGTAGCCGGCGCATTTACATCATTACCAGTAATGGTAGTGTCATTAATATAAAGATATTTCCCATAAATTTCTTTACTTCCGTATCCTCCAACGTAACAGTTGGTTCCCCGTGCACCACCATTAGTAAGGTGTTGCTTAGGAATGTACGTAAAACTATATTGTGTATTTTGTACTGTGCCTGTTGCGCTATATTCTTGCCACTGTAAAATAATTCCCCTGCGGCATTTTGATAACGCCTTAGATAAAGTGATGCTTGTCGGACCACCATACCAGGCACCTGTCCATAATGGGGTTTGTTGTGGCTCAAGCGCGACTGTTTGCCAAGCTAACCAGTTTACACCATCAAATCGTCGGGTATTTAACTGTTCATTGCCTATGAAGAACTGGGCCAACGATCCCATGCCTCCTGCTTGTTGTACCAGCAGATTGCCACTAACAGCTCCCGGTGCTCGATTAAGCCCCGTTGCGCTAACAACGGCATACATTCCTGGCTCTTTAATTGTATTCCAATCCTGGGTGGTAATTCGCTCTTTTTTCGCCACTAATGTTTCATTTTTTAGGTAATCCTCTAATCCCTCAATAGCGGCAGTATGTGTTTTAAGATACTTTGCTACGCCTTTTTCTTTTAACTGAACGATATCAACCATTATACTTCACCCACTTTCTCAAAGGTAATAGCTGGTAATGCATCTAACTTAACTTTATCTGCGGCAGCCATCAATCCTTTGCTCGTCGATGTGGCAACTAGAGTGGTAGTCGCATTTTGTCCGGGATCACCCTTCGGTCCTTGTGGACCTGGTACTCCCTGATCTCCAGGATCCCCTTTCAATAGCGTCGGTTTTCCTTCTACTGCTTCCCAATGGGTTTGTGGATACACTTGATCCACACCTTGCTTAACTTTAACAATATCTGTCATTTTATATTTCCCCTACTTTCTCAACAGTTATATGCGTGGGCGTGTCACTTTCAGCACCCCTATCATTTAATTTTCCCGCCTCATAATCCGCTATAATTTGCTTTAGTATTTCGTATTCTTCTTTAGAAATCAAAACACCATCTGTGGATAGCCCTAAATCTTCTTTAGTAATGATTACTGGTCCCGTCTTGTTATTAACAGATACTACGTTTGATTGACCCGCAATAATTTTTTCTAATCCTCGAACAGCAGATACGTCTGTAATCGGATAACACTGACGTTTCACGCCATTTTCATCGGTTTCCATCATTCGTTTTACTTTAACCACTTATTTCACCCACTTTTTCAAACATATAAGTGTTTTGTTTGGGATCATCAATCGTTGCAATAACCAATGCGCCATCAGTAATAGCAGCGTCAACCGTTCCAACTATTTCTGTTTCATGATTCAACGAAAAAGCATCATCTTGTAAAAGAACAACATCGCTTATTTCGCCATATTCTAACGTATATAAGCGTTTCTCTAATTTCTGATACAAATATTCCATATCCGTCAATAAGCGTTCAGAAATTGAATTGTGGCGCACTCCTTGAATATCTACCCGTGCATCCATTAGCTCGGCTAACATCGTACCACCGGGATCAATAGTTTTCAGAATCTCTTTAACTGTTTCAAACCATGAAGTGAAATCGTTTTTTTGCGCATCTCGCCATGCTTCGAATTCTTTTTTTCTAGCATTCATCCAATCAGTAAAATCACCCTTGTTTTCTTTGATAAAAACGGTCATATCTGCTATTAAGTCTTCAATTGATTGCCAATAGGGACCCATTTCACCTTCTGTTTTCGAAGCGGTATTCACCACGAAATAAGAGAAATTCTGCGTTGAACCGATTAAATTGTCGCCTTTGTAAATACTAAAATAAGCTTCTTGTCTGTGTAACGACTGCATAGAATACTCGTCGAAAATATACTGAATAATCCCTTTTTGGGCATCCACAATTTTAGCTGGACGTTGAATTGGATATTTATTCCCTATTAAGGATTCAAAAAAAACCTTGCAATTAGTTAAATCTAACGGCAAAGCATTTTCAATTAGTATCGCTTCTAAAACTTCGGTATTCTTGTTTCCTTGCCGAACATTAATAATGCCAACATAATTGTGCTCGGTAGTGCTTAGCGTTGCATGCCATTTAACCATAAAAAAAGCCTCCTTTCGTTATTTTGGTGGTATAACAATTGATTGGATAGAACCGTCAAAATAAAGACGATCGTATTTGGTGACAATTTTCCCTTGTTCAGCGTTCTGTTCTATACATTGAATACGCCCATTATCTAAACCATAAATCACCACGGTATGTCCATAGTTTGGATCAGCTAACCAATTCCCCCAACGGCCATTACGTTTTATATTCGCAATGGCACCTACAACTAACTCTTGATACGTTGGATTTTGAATTACTTTCCAGCCTATCGCGTTCCAATCATAAGCTTCACCAATATCAGCCGCCGCTGACGTATCACCAATTATGTGTGAAAATCCGTAGATGGTTCCTGCACCTAAACCGCAACCACCTAAAAAGCCTGAATATTCAGCGGGAACAGCGTAACACTCCTGGTTCCCTAATGGTTGCCCTATCAATTGTTCCAAGTGGGCAATCCCAGCTTTCCCTGTAGCGGTTGAAGCGGTTAAATCTTTGAATTTATCGTACCATGTTTGGGCGTACGTTTGTCTTTCTGGGTGTGCAGTAGCTGGACGCTCAAAATTTAATTCAAAAGCATAAGCGGCTGTTTTAGGTGAACTAACTACTTTATATTCATTCACGGTTAATGGACTAACTTGGCCTAACCATTGTCCATTAAACATACACCAGTTAATTAATTGTGCTTGCGATAATGAAGTTCGGTAGTCTTGTTTGATACCTGCCGCGGCAATTAAACGTTGTACGTATTCTCTACCGTTCCAAGTTGGTGTACCTACCAATGGATACGCTGATCCGTCCCATTGAACCCACCCGTAAGCTGGACCGCCTATTTGTTCGGTGTCGGGATTCATACTTGAGCCAACTTCTCCTTGTACATTGCCGAGAATACCTGCCGCCGCTGCTTTACTATAGCCGTTGGCTAATAGATAACTCCATAAGTCCCAAGCAAATTTATCCGCATCATTTGTAACTTCTGACGGATAACCACCTGTGCCAGCTCCAGAACCGCCACCACCATTTTGGCCAGGGATAAGTTCTTGGCCTTTTAAAATTATTTTATCGGCATGTATCGTAGAAGGGTTACCCTCTTTACCAATAAAATAAAAATGATTGCCCAAATGAAACTGATTTTTACCTGATAAAACAAGGCCGGTACTTTTTTCGTTAGATAATCCGATGGTATTATAGGAACTATCACCAACTAGCAATAATGCTTTACCATCTGTAACTACTGGATTCCCATTAACATCGTGTAATTCAGGGAAAGGATTGCCTTTTGTCCCCATGGTGCCAACATGACTATCGCCATCCCAAAACTCCATCCCTTTTTTGGTTAGTTCCATAATTTTTGTCTTACCATTCCAAGCTTGTAAAACGCCATTAACTAAACGTAAAATGTCTCCATATGCATTGAATGACGTTTCGAAAATATCCCCTCGCATTTTACCTGCTTGAAGAAAGTCAGCATTTAAAATTCCATCAATAGTCCAAGCATTTCTAAACGGTCCTTTCCATCCTGTAGTTGAAAAGCCGATACCTTGATTATTAATTGCGATAACATTCTTTGCAGTATCTGTGGAATCTGTATCCATAAAATAAAGCGTATGCGGCCTATTTTTAGGATATTGAAGAATGCTACCACCCCTAACCCCATTAATTAAATCGGTAATGTAATCAATGAAATCACTCATATAATCTTTCTTAGTCAACGTTTTAATAAATTCTTGAAAATCTTGACTTTGCTGTTTATAAAAAGCAACTTGGATATCTCCCGCAGTGATTTTTATTGTTTTTTCTGCTAAAGCATCATAGACAATTCCTGTAACTTTCGTTTGAATGTCAATATCATAAAGCTTATGATACACAGTGAACGTATCGAATAAATTATAGTTTCGCATTTTCGCAAATTCTTTTGCTTCTTCGGAATCTGTGAGTTTCTCAATTTCTAATTCAATAGAAACTTTAGGCTTATCACTTCCGGGATATAGTGTAGTAAAATATTTTTCTGCCACTTTATTTAAGCTAGCTAAATCTTTGACCCCTTGATCTTCAGTGAATTGGACATATTGGGCATAAACATCTGGATAGTTATTAATGTACTCACTTTTAACTGCATTACCATAAATCCGTTGAGACGTACCATCCGATCCGCTTTGAAGTTCTGCAAATGGTAAAACTTTAGTAACAATTGATTGCCAATCAAATTTGATGGTTAATCCCTTTAGGTCTTTACCGTACCGAACCGTACCAACGTTATCTCTTCCTCTACGTCTTAGCAAAGATAATTTAAAAGGTTCCCGTTTGATTTCTCCGCCCCAGTATTGAAGCAAAGAACCTTGTTCCCCTGCAATACAATTAAGTACATTTCTGGCTTCAAAGATAGTGCTAGAAGCTGTGTTTATGTCAGAATGTAGTTTGATATCACAAGGTTCATCCATGTTCTGTTCGATTAATTTCATTGCTTCTGCACCATTACGATTATCAACAGTCACTAGTCTTACTTGCCTGTTTCCTAATTTGTAAGTACGCGATTGAGCATAAATGACGATGCTATTAGTAAACGTATCTTTAAACGTTTGTTTGATCTCGAAAATGTGATATTCTTCTAAATCATTGGGCTTGGCTTTAATTTGATAGCCATTTTCAAAATAATCACTAAAACGGCTAATCGCTGGATAATCCATTTCTAGTTCATATTTTCCATTTACTTCTTCTGTGATTTCGCAACGTGTCGCATCAATAAGACGTCCTAAGCCGTTGGTTGTAAAATCTTTTTCTCCAGGTTTAAAAATAACTGGAATCAAACCTTTCGCCTCCAATTAGGCTGAACCTTAAACTCTGTTACTTTTCCAGTCCAGCGAAAATTATTTTCTCCACTTTTTAAAATTGGGTAATCTTTGAAAAGTGTTTTATGATCCAATATTTCAAAAGCACTATCTGATTTTCTGTAAGCTTCTTGTTTTTCTGAATCAATAATGATTTCTCCAGCAATCGCTTTTAATGCGTATTCCTGATTATTAATAAAAAGAGAAATATCCCCAGACCCCAAAATCTGAATAATGGGTTCTGAAGGATATTTTTCTGTATTGATTAACTGATTAGGATTACTTATCCAATATTGGCCAATACGATTTTTCTTAAAAGGTCGGATACTTACAGTAAATTCAAAAGGAATTAAAATTCCATTTTTTCTTGTTCCCGTGAATTTAGGCGGACTAGTCACAATGGCTTGATAAATATAATGTTCATCAAAATAGACGATAAAGTCCGAGTAATTGCCCATGTCGAGCCAAAAAGATATTTCATCTTCTAAGAAAGCAACTTCTTGTAAACTTCTTGCTTTTGCATAACAAGAAATTGTTCGTTCTACGTTCTTGTAATAGGCAAAATCAACAGCGATGGAATCATTGCCCATTCTTTCTCTTAACTCAACCACTCGACCAGCAGAAAGGCGCTCTGGCCTTTCTCGCATGAAAACATTGAATTCCGAACTATGTTTTCCATTAATGAAAAACTGGCCTCTTCTAAATTCCACCAAAAGCACCCCCTACTGCAGCACTATCTCTATTTTTAACAACTTGAATATATTTAACAAGTTTTTGCGCGATACTCATTAGTTGCTTTTCATCTAAGTCACCCATTGCTTGTAAGTGAATATTGAAGGTATCACCACCAACATTAGTCGTTGTCTTACCACTATTTTTAGCTAAGCTTTCTGTTGGTACTCCTTGTTGATTGCTATATCTACCACTAATAGAAAAATTGGGTAACTCTGTTGGTAAATCAGTCATGTTTTTAACTGATCTATCCAAAGTTCCTTTTTCTTGGTCAATGCCAGCTACAACACCTAACACAATATTTTTACCAATCATGTCGCGCATCCAGCGTGATGGAGAATGAATCCCTAAAGCCCCTTTGATCTTATCTTTAATATTCCCGGCAACTTCTTTAATTTTCTTACCCACTGCACCAATCATTGAGCCAATACCGTTAACTAATCCTTGAATAATATTTTTACCGATTTCAAATAAGTCGATATGACGCATATCATTAAAAATTCGTTTCACACTATCAACCGTATCACTAACACTTCTTTTAAGGTTACTCCATGCGTTTTTAGCCCCTTGGACTAAGTTGTTGAAAATATTGATTGTCCCCTGTTTCAAGCTTTCCCAACCGTTAATGATACCATCTTTTATACCTGTCACAAGATTAACAATCCATTGTTTAAAATTATTCCAGGTATCTTTTGCCCATTGAACAGTAGCGTTAAATGTATCAACAGTTCCTGTTTTAAGAGCATTCCAGCCATCAATTACGCCATTTTTTATGTTTTCAACAGTAGTAAAGAACCAATTTTTTAGACCTTCCCAGATTTCAACAGCTTTAGCTTTGATATCATTCCATATTTCGATTACTGAATACTTAAATTCAATCCAACTATTGATTGCTCCGTATTTTATATCGATCCATAGCAAAGTGAAAAATAGCTTCACATCAATCCAAATCTTTTTAATCGTCAACATCAATCCATTAAAAATAGAAGTAACTGAATAGGAAATAGTTGTGACAGTATTGTAAAAGATATTTTTAATACCGAACCAAATGGTTTGAGCCGCCTCAGTAATATTATTCCACACGGCTATCATATTCTCTTTTGCCTCTTCCCATCCACCAGTAATCATTGATGTAATGAAAAGAATTGGAGCTAATAGCACATTTTTTAGAATGGTAACGACATTTTCAGCGATCATTTTGACATTTTCAATGTTCGCTTTCATAGCGTTAACAACCATCTTAAACGCATTTTTGATTCCTGTTATATATGGTCCGATGTATTTCCATACAAAATCAAATGTTGTTGTGAAAACATCTGATATTGATTTTCCAACACCCTTAAACCAATCTTTCGCATTATTAAAGCCATTTTTAAAACTTTCTCCAACACTTTTAGCACTATCAGAAGCACCCTGCTTGATGTTTTCCCAGGTGTTTTTTGAACCTTCTTTTGTTGAATCCCAAAGTCTACCAAAGAATTCTTTAGTGCCATTCCATTTATTTTTAACCCAGTCGGCTGCATTTCCAGGTGCTTCTTTCATCCATGTTCCGGCATTTGAGAAAGCTTCTTTTGTTCCATCCCACATATTGCTAAAAAATTCCATTGTGGAATCCCAAGCTTTAACAACTGCATCCGCTGCATTGGAGATAAACTCTTGTATATTTTTCCAAATGCTTTTAACGGCATCTCTAAAACCTTCATTTGTCTTCCAAAGATAAATAAAGCCTGTAACTAGCCCTACAACAGCAGCTAATATTGCAACAAAGGGATTCGCTAACATTGTTGAGTTGAGTATCGCTTGCGCAATAGATAATCCTTCCGTTGCTTCCCGCCAGACTTTGAAAGCCGTGCTCACTTTTTTAGCAAGCATAAGTGTTCCAATACTACCTGCTAAACCAGCAAGCAATGGCGCATAAGGTGCTAAGGTATCGTATAATTCTTTGACGGTTTTGATCATTGGCGGAATCATCTCAGCAAACTTAGATAAAGCTGCTTCCATTTTTGCTCCTTTATCCGCAATAATTTCACTTACGCTTCCAAAGCCAGCTCCTTTTAAGCCTTCGTCAATTTTAGTAATCACGTTGGCTACCCCACGAACAATCGCTGTTTTCATATTAGCTAAACCAGTTTTAATCCCTGCAGTAGAGTCTTTAGCAATTTGTTCTAATGATTTAAGACCTCCGCCACCTTCTTTATTCAATTTAATCAAAGAATCTTGAAACTCTTCAACTGAAATTGAACCATCTGAAAGCCCTTTTTTCATCTGACCGGCGGTTAAACCCATCTGTTTTGCTAAAGCATTTAGTGTTGGGCCTAGTCCGCTATTAATCATTGAATGCCATGTTTGTGCATCTACTTTCCCATCTGAGAACGATTGTGATAACTGAATAATAGCGTTATCTACCATTTCGGCAGAACCACCAAAACCGAGAATACCATTATTTAAAGCCGCGAAAATCTGTTCTGATTTTCCTAGGTCGTTTGTTGATGAAGCAATTAACTGAACACCTTTGATAGCGCCGTCAAGTGGTGTAGGTAAACCTTGAATACTCTTCTTTAAGTTTTCCATTGTCTTTTTAGTTTCACCAACTGAAAAACCCATGTTTTCAAATACACGATTTGCGTTATTTAATGTATCCACACGATTGATAGCCCCATCAATGTTACTAGTAATTAAACCAATGCCTTTAGAAATAATCTTGGACGCTCCACTGGCTAAAAAGTTACCAACGAACGACGTCCATATGTTCCCAAGAGAGCGTCCGCCTTTTTGTCCAGTTCTATCAACTTCACCGTCAAAACCTTGTAACTTTTTTACTGCTGAATTTAATCCTTGGGAAAAGCCTGATTCATCCAGTATCATTTTTAAGACTAAGTCTTCATTGTTCAATAAGTACCCCCTCCCCTCTAGAACATTGTGTGCTCGTCAAGGAATTTACGATCTTCAAACTCTTTCACAGCATCTCGAAATGCATAAAGCTTCATAAGTTCGTTCAAGTCTGTGTTCTCAATTTCGTTTAGTGTCCAACCATTTTCAAGCAGTGCAATTTTCAACTCTGCTTCTCGGTATTGGGGACTAAATTTAAAATGAGGGTGATAAAGGAGATCTGTTACTTTTTTTTCTGGTCAGAATAAACGGCATCATAACCGCTAGAGACAGAACCTAAAAGTTGACCCGTAATTTTTAAAATTTCACGTGCATCCATTCCGTCAAGAAATTCTTGACCCGTAAATTGACCTTCAAAAATAACATTTGCGATAAAGTCATAACACTTACGTAAAACAGGCCGAATCTCCTCCATGTCGTTCGTTTTGACAATTTCTTCTAGCTCTACTTGCAATTCTGTTGCATCTTCCATAACCGATCCTGGTAACATTTCAGCCGACTTAAATCGTTTAGTTTTATATTTTCCTTCGTCGTCTTTCACATAAAGTTTAATTGTTGTTTGTAAGTTACTTGCCATTTTTAATTCCTCCATATAAGTAGGACGACACTTGGCCGTCCTTAAATTTTATTAAGCGTTAACTGTTACGCTGCATTCTGCTGTATGATTGCCATCTTCAGTAGTAACGACAATTTTTGTAGTTCCTGCTACTACCGTAACTTTTCCTGCACAACTGTTATTGTTGTAATCGAAGTGTCATTCGATTTTATCTAAAGTTACACCACTACAGAAGTTGTAGTTTCATCTCGAGGATCAGTTACTTTAATGAACCAATTTTTAATCATTTCTCGATCTACCTTTTCATCGTCTTCATCCACAGAATACATATATCCTAAGCCGGGAACATCTACAAAAGAACCTGTCCATTCTGGATGAGCATACGTAACCGAACTTCCTTCACGAGTTGAAGTTTCATCCGAAGTTAGAGCGAATTTACCTTTATAAAAAATTGTGTAGCGATACTTTCCGTTAGATTTTAGGCGTCTATAGGCAAAGGCTCCATCTGGTGCGACATCTTCTCCCGAACGCAACACTCCGCCTTTTAATATTTTTGCTCCTGTAATTGTTGCTAAAACTTGATTTTCATATCCGTTCGTTTCCATACCGATTTCAACACCACCAAAAGCTACCATTGAATCTTGCGCAACACTATCACCATAGTCTGTTATCGTTTCGGTACTTACATCAGGTTTAACATTTACTGCCGTCCCGATTGTTGTTGGTTTATCGTAAGTGGGGAAATTTCCTGATTCATCTACCAATGGAAACCACGTAGGTGTTTCAACGGAAATGATATGAACATTTTTCTTATTTGTCATCTATTCTTCACTCCATTCAATTAATTGAGGAAAAGCAACATTAAAATTCACATGTTGAATTCCGTCTGTTTTAAATGTCTGATAATCTTCTGAAAATAATTCATTTCCATCTAATTTTAAGACATTAAAAAAAGCCCCACAGCTTTCTGTCAGACTTGTTACTAATTGTTTATTTTTCTTACTATCAACTAACGCAATATCTACGTTATATGCTTTATTCTGAACGTTTTGGCCAACGTTATCAGTCATACTTTCCTCTATGCTTAAAACAAAATAAAACGGTTCTGACGATTGCATCACATCATCAAGATAGATAGGTGCATCCGAGAACTGTTTTATTTTGTTAGTAAGCATTTTTAAAATTTTATCGTACATACCCTATCCTTTCTTCGCGATGACAATCGCCATTTGTTTAAACCGTTTTGGAATATAAGTTGCATGAGCTAATTTATAAGACTTTTGTAACATGAATCGGCCTTTAACAAATCCACCATTCTTCGTTCTGTGGCCGTCATTAACATATTTGAAATATTTTTCATTGTTAATTAAGGCACCAACGATTCTACCACTTGATGTTTTTCTAGCTTTAATGATTCTGTATCCGCGTCTTAAATCACCCGTTTTAATCGGCGTAATAGGCACAATTAACTGATAAATCTTCGCTAACGAATCATTAACCATCGCAATACCTTCTTTTTCAGCAATTGGTGTCATTTTCTTCAAGTTCGCAATAACTTTGTCAGCATTTGATTTCACCCTAAGATCATTTTTACTCATCGATTGCACTTCCTATCAATGTCACCTCAACATGACTTGGGTAGTTAAATGTCTTCTTTGCAAATAGAACATGCTTTTGACCTGTACTTTGAATAACGGTAATTCGATCAGCTTTTTTTACATCTGTATTAGGTCTTAAAAATAGTTTTTGATCTTCGTAGGTGATATTAAACGTTCCTTTATTTTCAATTACTGGCAAATTGCCAACACTACCTAATGTGTTTTGAGAGAAAGCACATTTTAATTTTCCTTCATGGATTGGCAAATATCCTTGCTCAGTAATGCCTATTTCAGGATTTTCAACATCACTCATTCTTTCAATGACACATATATCAAGATAGGTCATTGCTAAAATATCTGCTTCATTCAATAGAAAAACACCCCGCTATCGCAGCCGATTAGTCGTTTAATGGTAGCACTATAATTATTTAGCATTGAAGCTACTGTTTGCTGCATAGTTGCATAATTAATAGATGTGTCACCACGTTTGATACTAGTTACAGCTTGTTCCGTTTCGCTTTTAAGGGCTTGATATAGAATTTCGATTATAAGTGAAGCCAACAAATTCCAATCAATCTCAATCTTGCACGTATTATATGAACCAATTTCCAAAAGAACGAGGTCTAAGACAGACGAAATACGTTCTTTTGAAACATTAGGTAGCATGTTTGCAATTTTTTCTATAATCACCTGTTTTTGTTCGTCTGTCATATGACCACCTAAATTTCGTCTAAATCTGCAGCTTCTTCTAAAATTGCAATAGCTTTTTTATCAGAAGCGCTCACTTCGACTTTTCCGTCGACCGCTGTAATAAATTTACGTGTTTCAGGATGAACAAAACCCACGAAATTTTTATTTTTTAAAACTTTGAATGTTTTTGTTTCAGGTGTTACTTCTTCAGCTACTTCTTTTGTCTCTTCGATTACTTCTTCTTTGACTTCTGATTTTTTAACCATATCTATTCTCCTTTGTTGTTTAATTATTCACCTGATACTGAGGCTTTAAGATTTAAAATTGCTCCTGAATTTGAAGCATTGTATTCAATGGTATATTCTCCGACTAAACCGATACGTTTTGAATCAGTTGTTTTAGCCAATTCCTCTGCTCTCCATTCACGTAAAGGGCGCAACTCTACATAATTTGTATCTAAAGCGATCATTGTTCCACTTGGCAACGCTGGCTCGATTAAAGCTGTACCTGCTCCATAATTTGAAACAATTTTTCCCAGTTGCAATCCAAAAGCGACTTGATCCCCAAAGTTAAACACTTTAGTACCCGCTTTATCAACTTCATCGGTCATTAAATCAACCATATCAGTAGATACTAAGCATAATTTTTCACCTGCATAGCCTTTATCAAACATAGTTTTAAACATTTTATCTATATCTTTACGTGTCACTGCATCAGCCGCAGCTGTTTTAACTAAGTTATCGGAGTTAATTAAGTTAATCACTCCCGCCATTTGACGGCCTTTAGTACCATTTTCATCGGCTTTTACACCAGTCAATAGTTTTTTGTTTAAATCTAACTTCATTTCTAATGCACGTTGTGAAACTTGATTGGCTAATTCACTACCTACACCGTTAACGTTGATCGCATCTAACGTACCTGAAATAGACGTAGATTTTCGGAAAATTTCAGTGTAGTTGTTGAACCATTTACGACCCGATTCAGCATCTTTGTATTCTCCACCTTCTAATTGCGCAGATGAATCTTCTCCATCAAGTTCTGATTCGCGCCATTTGATCTCCGTAGAAGTTGTTGGATTAGTTTTACCAGCGCCTAATAGCCAGCTTAGAAACGGTGTTGATGGACGTTGTAAGGCATTAATCTCTTGTGAAATATCTAAATATTCAAGGTTATTAAGTGTAGTTTTTTTCATTTGTAATTTCCTCCTAGTTAAATGCTTGTAATTTTTGACCTAATGCTTCTTTGGGATTTTCAATAGTTTGTTTTGATTGATTACCCGTATCTGTTTGTTGCTGTTTATTACCGAATGCATTTGTCATTTCCATGTTTTTAATTGCTTCAGCATGCTTTTCATTAATGGTACTTAAAACGCCTGTGAATGACTCTACAGCCTTCTGAGTGAATTCCGTGTTATCGCTGACTAAAGTGTTCAACATGAATTGGGAAATTGAATCTTTCAATTCTTTATCAAGCTCTAAACCTGCGATTTGTTCAGCAACAAAAGCTTTATTTTCATTTGAACGGCTTTTAGCTTTCTCTGCTTCAAACTCCGCTTTTAATTTTTCAAGTTCTAACTGCTCAGGAGTTTTATTCTTCTTGGCTTCTTCATATTGCTTCACAGCTTCCTGTTTTAGCTTATCAAGGTTATTCTGTTTCCACGCTTCTAACTGTTTATCTGCAGCACTTTGTGATTGAGATTGAATGAATTTCTGTGCATCTTCATTCGATTCAATAAAAGTCTTAAAATCATCAATGGTGAATTCTGGTTCGGTTTCCCCACCATCAGCAAACATCTGCAAATTCATCGGTAATAATTTTGTTGTTTTCATTTTGTTTCTCCTTTCGCCCCACGATTCGTTTGCACGCCTCGCATTGCTTTAGATTATTTATTGCGCCCCGCCATTCAATCAAGCCCAGCATTGCGCTAGTTTAGTGTCATTTCGGACAAAAGAAAAAAGCCTAGCGTATGCCAGACTTTTCTTTCACTTTAATTTTAAAATATTTTTCTATATCCGTTTCTAACTCTTCTGAAACAAATTCTTGTAATTCCAAAAACTTCTTATAGTTAAATATATTCAAGAAACGCAATTGAAAAAATCTATACCGACAATAAAAATTTTGTTTTAGCGTTATCGTTAAAACAGGTTTTTTATTCATAGCCTCCCCCCTAATTTTGGATATAAAAATAGCACTCAAAGTTATCCTTTAAGTGCTTAGTAGCTTATTTTTGAGAATTATCTATTATTTTTTCCTTAAGAACTCTCTTATCTTCATTAGTTATTCCATCGAAATAAAATTCAGAAACATTATCGAAATGAACATACCCTAAATCATCTTCTTTTAGCTGACTTAACATGTGTTCAAAATTTTCTAAAGTTTGTTCAGAATAGTCTCCATTTAGACTTCCAAAAGAAAATTCCAAATGTGGCATAAGTATCTTCATTTCTTCACCCCTAACATTGTCCTATTTAAAATATTATAGATAGCTCCTTTTTGAACACCATCATATCCACTTATAAGCGCATATATATCTTTCTGAGTATCCATTAAAAAGTTTTTTGATAATAAGAATGCATAATATTTTGCATCTTCTCCAAAATCATCAGCTATCTTTCTAAAAGTTTCCCTTTCTTTCAAAAAGACAGCATCGTCAAGTAAGTTTATTTTTTCAGATAGATATGCCGTTATCAATTGACCGTTACTGCCGTTATTTGCATATTCTTGTGCTTTAAATTTTGCACTAGTAAAATAGCTCCCACGCCCATTCGCAGAAGATCTGGCTCCTGAAATATCGAAATGACCACTTAAAAATCTATCAATTTGATCTTGTGATGTGTCATTACCATACTTAAAGTCTACAATGCCTCTATAAACTGGTATTAAGTCGTCTACATTGTTTACCTTTTGGGGCAAACCGTCAAATCCATTATTTTTCAATAGATATCTGATAAATTTTGATTTTTCATCAGTATAGGGATTATTTTTATCTGCAAATTTTTTACCTTCAAATAACTTTATAACATCAATACCTGTTTCATCTTTATAATTACTAATGACTGCTTTAGTCCTATTAATTATATCATTAATTCTTTCTGTGTTGCCAATATTTTCTTCTGTTAGTTTAGACAGACTTAATTTATTGGACATTGTAGTTAATTTTGAATGACTTAACTTAACGCCCCACTGATTATTTGCGAATTCGTCTAACAAATCACCAAACATTTTCTCATACAAAGCGTCAATATCATCGCCGATTTCTTGAATTCTTGGTATTTCAGTACAACGGCAACGTCCATGATACGGTGGATGCCAATCATCTTTAATCTCTTTTCCATGACGTCCACCACAAATAGAACAAACACGCTCATCTTCTGCCGACCAGCTTTGTGTTTGCTTAACTCCTACATTCTTTAGCGATTTTCTTACACCCTCTACCGCAAAATGTGAATATTCCGTTCTAACAAGATTTTCAATCGATCGATTAAACTTCCCTTGTTCTAACTTAAACATGCCGCTAATAACACCATCGTTTTTCATCGTTTTAAGAGCTTCTAAAACACCTTCGCCGCTTGCCAACGAATTAATAATAGAATTGCTCAAACGTTGCTCTAGGGTTGATATATTGCCCCATAAACGAGATGAAAATGTTTTTCCGCTCCACGGATAGTTCATGATTTTTTCTAGTTCATTCTTAGTTAAACCAGGTGCTGAATCCCCTAATAATTGCATCAGCGCATTAGCATTAGAATTGTAGATTCGTTTTGTAATGTTTTCTAAGTCATTATTAAATTTACCGTTAACGTCGCTTGCGATTGCTTCATCAGCTAACGTTGAAAAGATATCTGCTCGTAATTGTAACAAACGATTGACCTTCGCATAGTCATAGGACGGAAAATATTCATCAATGAATTGCTTATAAGCTTCATCTGATTCCATCAACTTTTCATAGTTTTTTTCGATATACTTGCGGTACTTTTCTTGGTCTCGTTTGCTAAAGTCTTCTAGCATTTCACTTTGTGTGATGTCGTGTAAATCAGCTTGTGACAATAGCTTTCGTTGAATTTTAACTAAAGCACGTTCAAAAACAGATTCCAGCTCACTAAGAGTTTTCTTTTCTAGTTTCAAACGGGCTTTGTCTTCTAATTCTCGGCGTTTTTCCCAATAATGTTCACTAGCCGTTGTTTTCTTCTTCGTCATTATCCGCACCGCCTAGCTTGCTGTATTCCCCGCTTGGATAGTTTTGCCCTTGTTCTAAATTCATCATGTCCGCCTCGTAATCTGGATCTTTAACGAATGGAATTTGATTAATGATAGTACGTTTTGATACATAAGGTGCTAATTTAGGTAACGCCTCAGCAAGATATCCAATATCGGTTGGTAAACTACGACTAAATGTAAACACAATTTTAGAAACATCTACTTCTAATTTATCGCTAAATTTTATAAAAGCCGCCATCGTCTCTGCAACTTCTTTTAATCCTTCTTTGAAGTATTGTTCTTTCGTATTTGTTTTGGCTTCTAGTGCTATTATTTGCCACTTGCGAGCTTCACCAGAGCTATTAGATTTAAATACTTCATCGTTGAAGTCGATTGACTTAGTGACTGTGTAGTAAAGCTTTTTCAACTGATTAAGATGATACTCGTTGAAATCTTTGTTAATATCTTTCGTTACATAGCCAACCTTAGCTTGTGGATCTGGCAAGTTAATAATACCTAATTGTTCCATCATTCTTCGTGCTTCTTTTTCATCCAATCGCGAGCCACTAATGGCCATGTAAGCAAGTTTAAACTGTTCAACTTCGTTTTGTTGATCAGACAGGCTTCTGTCAAATGCATCAGAAAGTTCCTCTGCTACTTCAAAATCACAATAACGATTCGTGTTGTTTTTAAATTCTGATAGGTAGAACGTTTCTAGAGGGTTGTCAGTTTCTGATGTCAATTTAAATGTTTCAGCCGCATTCATTAAATTCGTTTCCACGTATCTGTTATACGTTAAGATTTTTTTCTTAGTAACAACTTTCATTTCTTCGAAAAATTTCTTTTGGTGTGTGTCATATTTCTCTCGAATGAAAATATCTGCATTCTCATATTTTTCGGCTCTCCACGGCTCAACATTACATGCCCACAATTGCCACTCGCCCTCAGTTTTAACGGGTTCTAACAAACGAAAAGCCACCCCACAAGCGCCTTGATATCGTGCCGTGTCTGAATCCAACATTGCGAATCGCATTTCTTTAACTAATTCTGCTAGTCTATCGAATTCTTTAGGTGTTTTTATCTTTGCGCTGACGTTACCTAAAAATAAATCCTTTGTTTTTTGAATTAAGGACTTCCGTTGTTCAGTAATATCATAATCCCATTTAACTGGGATACCTGTGAAATGATCAGCTGCTTGATCAACGATGGTGTTGTATAAGCCAGCGTGAAGTTTATTATTCACTTTTATAATTTTTGTGTTTGGTTTAGGTCTGCTATCAATCTCATTTTCTTCACTTGTATAAGCTTTGTATTTACGCTCTCTGTCATCAAAAAATGGCTTCATCTCTGTTATAAAGTCATTTGGATCAAATAGCTCTTCGTTTATTTGCGTAGAATATTTCGTTCGTAATCTTTTATATCGACTCAATGTTAAATCGCTTTGGAACAATCATTCCACCTCCTAAAATTTAATGAAACTCACATTATTTTTCTCCATATCTTCGCTAAAAGCGTATCTTGTTGCATCGATTGTGTGGTTATCTTTATCCTCAAGCCTTGGCTTAGGATTGCCATCTTTATCCGTCTGGTAATCAATACTTTCAAACTCTTTGGCTATATTTGGAGTTCTTAGTGGGTCAATACAAATAAAATCCAAATCATCCAACCATTCCTCGCCATACTCCACAGAGTCGGGGCCTTTTTTAACCCCAAATACGTGGCTCATTCCGTGTTCATTGTTCAATTCTGCTATTGATTTAGGTTCTGCTGAATCCGATGCAATACGATCAGACTGATAACCTTTTGCTTTCGCTTTTTGGGCAAACTCACGATTACTGATTTTCACTCCATAGATTTCATCAACAGCATAGATGCCATTCTTTTTCTTATCGTAGTGCCATCGTACGAATGCTAGCGGATCAGTAGCATAGCCAAAGTCAAGCCCATTTCTGATATTATCAAAATTAGCCACCACTTCATCAGTGATACAGCCTTTCTCAATTTTTAGATTACCGAATGGTACTACTCCAGAGCCAATTGCTTCACCTAAATATTCCCATCTAGCACGCAAAGGATTTCTATCTCTTGCTGCCTCCACTTCTTTCAAGAATTCTCTCGAAATAAAAGGATTATCTTTATAAGTAGAGTGATGAACAAATGTATTCTCAGGTTGGAAACTAGATTCATATTTTTTGTTCACCCAAGATTGTCGACGTTTTGGCGGGTTGTAGCTGAAAAAGAATTTATAAAAAAGACCATCTCCTAATTCACCACGTAAAAGTGAATTGGTAATGGTCGTTACTTCATCTTCAGTTTTAAACTCGCCTAACTCCTCAATCCAGCCAATCGCAAACGGGAACCGACTATCTTTTAAAGACTTGATTCTTTCAGGATTTTGGGCACCTCTGAAAATCATATAATTCCCACGAGGTATGTATGTGATTCTTAACGGCGATTTGTTAAATTTAAATAGATGCGTTACCCCTTGCTGTTCAATCGCCCACTTCATTTGCTCGTAGATTGATTGTTCTAATGTATTGTCAACATATCGAATACCAACCGCATTGACAGCATACCTCATAAGTAATTGAGTAATAATATGTGCGATATCTGATGATTTACCGGAACCACGTCCACCCTTACAAACAATATTGAGTATGTCTGAGTTAAGAGTTGCTATCCATACCGAATGAAATTTTTTCGGTAATAATTCTGATAGTTTTTTCTTAACCATCATCATCACCGATATCATCAACAAATACTGGCATTTCAGTAACTTCTATTTGTTGCTTGTCAGTGAACAGCGCATGACGTTTACCGAGTAATTCGGCTGCTTTAGTCCTCTCTTCCGTGCTAGGGGTATATTCATAGCTTTTTTGATGAGTGAATACTTCTCCTTCATCATTAGTTGTTTCTGTATTATAAACACCTTTCATTTTTTCGCCACGCATGGTGCTAGTGAGATACTCTAGTACCTCTTGTGCATCTGCAACTCTTTCGTTCTGCATCTTTTCTAGCTGTTCATCAATATATCGCTTCACGTTAGCATCTGTTAGCAGTCTACTTGCATTCACTCTTGCTGTGGTGTCTTTTTTTATGTTTGGATATGCGACTTTATACGCTCTCGTACCATTCATATCAATCAGCCATTCATCAGCAAAAACCTGATGTTTTGGATTCCTTATCATGTTATTCACCTCCTAATTAATTTTATGTAAATGTGCGACAGATACACAAATACCTGTTATACTCTTTATAAGGTAGCGCTCCTTTTTTAAAAACTTAAGTTCAGAAACTACAATCTATCTTAATTTTGACACTAACGCTACCTAGCCACTAGCTCCCATAGTCTAGTGGCTTTTTTGTATGTAAAAAAGACCACACCCTGACATGTAGTCTTCCTATCTTCTAGTATCAGGCTAGTTGCCACTTTTTCCTATTTCCGTAGGCAGGCTCGTGTACTTGTAATTGAAAATTAAACTTTTTGCATAATTTTACTGATATCAGTATATCATGATTTATCAATGGGTGTTGTACCCTCTTTGTACCCTCTTTTTAATTTACTTAAAATATTGGCATGAGTTTTTCGTATATAAGTATATCCGTGCCCAAATTCACTTGCAATTTGTTTTAAAGATAATCCTTCGATATATTTTGCTACTAGGATTTTCTGATCAAGGCCTTTGAAGCTGTAAACAATTTTTCGTAAGTCGTAGATTGAATTCATTTTCCACGCTAAACGTTTTTCAGTGTCTTTAATAATATCTTCCAGCTTTGAAGCTTTTGATTCTCTTGTTAGCGTATATCTTCCTAAGTCCTCTGGATCACACCATCGCTCTAACTCACTTTTATAAGTGTCTAATTCCCAATCAAGGTAATAGATTTCTTGTTCTAACTTTTGGTAACTGTTTAACCATTCATACAAAATATTACCCCCTGTACTCTTTAATTTTTGCTTTTACCGCTGCCATTAAAGCGTCTTGCCCCACTTCTTTGGTTTGAAGGGCTTTTATTACTTGTTCGTCAATGGTCCCTTTTGTTACTAAGTGGTGAATAATAACAGGTTGTTCTTGTCCTTGTCTATCCAACCTGGCATTGGCTTGCTGATAGAATTCTAAAGACCAAGTCAGGCCAAACCATACGATAATATGTCCACCTTTTTGTAAATTTAGGCCGTGCCCCGCCGACTGTGGATGGGCTAAAAGCAACGGGATTTTTCCCTCGTTCCATTTTTGAATATCTCCATCAGCCACATTTAAGACCTTTGCTTGTTTAAATCGTGCTTGAATTCTTTCTAAATCGTGTTTGTATTGATAAAAGACTAAAATTGATTGCCCTTGTGCGTCCTCTATGATTCGTTCTAGGGCATCTAGCTTGCCTTGGTGTATTTCTCTGCCGTCGCCATTCTCGTCGTATATAGCGCCGTTAGATAGCTGTAACAGCTTGTTGGATAGCGTAGCAGCATTACTGGCTACGACGTCCGATTCTTCCAGCTCTAAAACATACTCCCGTTCTAGTTCTTTGTATTGTTTCCAACTGCTATTGCTTAGTTCAATTGGGACAATATTTTCAGTTCTAGGTGGTAAGCTCAAATGGTCCTTCGCTTTCATACTCACACAAATATCGCTGATTTTGTCGTAAATGGCTTCTTCGGCTCCAGGTATTAGCTGCCAAGAGTAAACGATATGCCCGTTTTTTTTTGCAGGTACAAAATATCTATTTCGGTATTGGGTGATGGTTTTTCCCAGCCGTTCGCCCTGATCAAGTAAATAGATCTGCGGCCATAAATCTAAAAGGCTGTTAGGGGAAGGTGTTCCAGTTAATCCGATAACCCGTTCCATGAAGGGGCGTACTTTTCGCAACGCTTTAAACCGTTTGGCACTACTTGACTTAAAACTGGATAACTCATCAATGATTACGGTTTTAAACGGCCACTTTCGTTGATAGTAATTGACTAGCCATTCCACATTTTCGCGATTGATTAAATAAACATCCGCTTTTTTGAATAAAGCTTCTTCCCGTTGCTTTGGACTACCTAAAACTTTTGAAAAGGTTAGGTGTTGCAAGTGATCCCATTTTTCAATCTCATCGGTCCATGTTTTTTCTGCGACCGATAACGGCGCAATAACCAAAACATTCTCGATGATTTCAAAGGTGTTTAACAGCTCATCAATTGCCGTTAAACTGGATAATGTTTTCCCTAGTCAAAGTCCCATATCTAGAAGTAATCCACAGTATGGGTGGTCAAGGATAAAGTTTTTTGAATACTCCTGATATGGGTGTAATGTCGCTTTCATGTTTTAGATCACTCCTTTTTATCAGGTCTATCAGACCTAAGCCTTGCTATGCCATAAGTATTTCGTAGATTAACATATCCACTCCTTGCTTGCTGTCAATGACAAACACTGGGATAAGCTGCTCTTTGAATTTTTCCATAATTTTCAACTGATCTTTTCTAGGTTTGCCTCCAGGCCGTTTTAATTCAACGAAAAACACATTGCCTTGATACAAAATAATTCTATCTGGAACGCCCCTGGTTCCTGGAGAGGTAAATTTATAGCACTGGGCGCCTATAAGTTTTACCTGTCTAACCAGATACTTTTCAATATCGTTTTCAATTTGCATACTAATCTGCCCAACCTTGATTTATTTCTGTTGCTTTAAAACCCGATCTGATAAAAAATGATTCACGCGTGCTATTGTAGTTGCGGGACTTGTTGAAGTATTCATACCCGCTACGATCCAACTTTTCCATACAAGGGTCTGAGGTATTAACTTCTCTGTAATCGTTAACTTTAAAACCTAAAAGCATTAAAGCTACAGCAGCATCTGTTCCTCCAATGTAGAAATATTTATTTTCAAAGCCTGCTTTCTTTATAAAGCTCATCGTAGTTTTTGTAGGGGATAGCTGATTATACCAGTTCAGAATAATCTGGCGTCCTATCGGTGTATATCTAAGAAAAGAATCAGTTATCTCTTCCTTGCTTACGCCTTGTATAGTTTGTATATCGTTTTTGACAAACATTTCGTCTATCCGTTCTTTTAGGTATTTATCGTCGTCAATTTTCATAAATACTAATTCTCGTTCTAGTTCTAGTTCTATTCCGTTGAACATATTTACACCTCGTTTTTTTATTTATTTTATCCGCTTCTGTGTTGTGCGATTTGACCGCTACCGATTAGTGAATTTACTAATTGCTATTTATATATATACGTATAACTTATTTAATACACTTATACATATATATATATACATTTATAATCTATTCAATAAAAAAAACGGTAGTTTGGTAGCTATATAAAACTAAACTTGATATTAAAGGATTCATCCGCTACTTTTTGGTTCGTTTTCCGCTACTTCGCTACCGTTTTTTTTCGTTGTGCTACCAAAACCACCGTTTTTATCGTTTGACATGCTGCTTAAATCTTTTTACTTTTTTTATGTGATTGAAAAAAAATGGTGGTTTTGGTAGCCTGTCTTTCCCGCTACCGTTTTGAGGCTACCTTAAAACGACCCGTTTCCTGTATCTATCCCGACCCAGCATTTGTTATTTTTACCCTCAATTTTTCTAACACTTCTAACAAATCCAAGTTCCTCCATTCGTGTGTTGAAATTGTTCCTTGTCACAGGCTTGTATTGTGAACTTTTACAGTAACTAACGTAGTCGTCATAGGCTTCTCTTACGGGTGTTTTCAAGTCCGGCCCCACGTTGCATTCGTCTGCAATGAAAAGTGCTAATACATCATTCCCCTGTACCCATTCCTCAACATTGCGTGTCATGTTATCCGGTACAGTGAAGCCTTTTTGATCAAGTGCTCGCCTTAATCCCTGCATCGCCTTATTAAAAATCCCCGCCATTTCTTGCATCATCACTTCTTTAGGGAATGCGTCTATGACCTCGTCAGTGAGTTTTTTATCAATCTTAAGAATTAACATTCGCCGTTTAAGTCCTCCGCTAAAATCCCGCATTGCCGGTAAATGGTTCATTACAAACGTTAATTTTGCATAATTGTAAAAATAAATAGGGTCTTGGTTCTTTCTATCTGCATAAATGGTATCTTCACCCGTTAACTGTTTTAAAAAGGCCCCATCTCCCAAATATTCTTGTTTTGCCTCCGAATCAAAGTTTGCTGTTTTCCCATATAATCCCGCTGCGGCAAAACGCTCTTTTGCTAAACTTTTTAGAGAAACTGCCGAATACGCTTCTTTTCCTACTAATTCTCTTAGAATTTCCACTAAAGTAGATTTTCCTGTTCCTCCTGAACCGTAGATAAACAGCAGTTTTTGTAAGTTATATTTCCGATAAAAGTTATACCCGAACCATTCGTAAACAAACGGCATGTTCTCCTCTCCGACGATTTCTCGTAGATATCCCTCAAACACCGGACATTCTGCGTCTTTATCATAAATTACCGGGTGCGCTGTTCGAGCATGTAGCTTTTTATCAAACGAAGGCGAAAACGTGTCGGTTTTCAAATCGTACACACCGTTTGCAAGAACCAGTTTGTTTGTATCCGTGTCTTTAAAATCATCCTTCACATAAACCAAACTCTTGATGGCAGCGATTGTTTCTGAAATATAACGAATTTTTGTCTCTTTTCTTAATTTCCTAATAGTGATATAGCTTTTCAGGTATTCATCTGTCCTCGGGCTCCAAATCCCTTTCTTACTTTCATAACGAAGAAATTCGGTTCCATTATAAAATAGCGGAATCTCCCTCACAATTTCTTCAGCAAGCAAGTACGTATTAATTACTGCAGCCCCATTTTGATCAAAAGTAAGCCATTTTGTTTTTTTCGTTTCTTCAACTTCTTCAACTTCTTCATCATTGAATTGGTCAAAATCTTCCAAGGCCTCTCCAAGTTTTTCTTTTTGCATTTGCCGCATAACAGGATCGTCTTCTTGGAGGAATTCATTCATCGCGCGGTAGCTTTTCATTTTTTGCGGTGGCGTTCCTGCTTTCATATCCTCGTCTAAGTCCCCAAACAGATGAATGCGGACAAGGTCAAAGGCGTTAACCAGTTGGTCACCTACAGGGTCTGTCCCATGATGGGAATAAGCGAACTTATCCTCGTAAATCACTAACCCGCCACTGGTTGAGCCTCCTAAAAACGTCCAACGGTCATCGTGACCTGTCGGTCCGTAGATGTCGGGTAGAAAAGTTTCAATCGCTGAAATGATGTCGTATGTCCGGCAAAACGCCCCAACGATTCCTTTTTTCTCTAGTGGGTCCCCTGCTTTTTTCGCTTGCCTTTCCCGGATTGAATGCCCGCGCGAACTTTCTGGCCAGAAACTAGCATCGCGCCAGTCTTCGTATTGGCTTAAAATCTCGTCGGGATCTACCCAAGGCAAATCAATGTTATCGGTGAAATATTCCCCGTCAATTGAATGGCTAGGCCAATACATTAATCGTTCTGCCTGATACGTTGTATCGTCGAAGTTATCCATACCGAAGAACTCTGCAAGCTTTCTCGCTAGGGGCTCATATTCTTCGGCCGTCACTGGACGACTCAAGGGAATGATTAGCCGATAACGCGGGCCTTTGACTAAATGGCTGTGGGTCGTATAAATAGCCGCTGCATGGTCAAATAACAACTGTACATCATCCCAAAAGTCTAACGTTGTGCTATCGGCATCTAGTGTGACAAGGCTCCGCTGTTGGGCGTTCCCTCTTTTTCGTCGCCCTTCTTTCAGCCAACCACCAATAAACGCCCCAACGTCTTTGACCTCGCCTTGTTTTGATTTCGGCATTTTTTTGTAGTCCTCGACGGTCTCTTGTGTAACTGTCGGAGTCTTTAGCCGTTGAATAAAATCAGACCACGACATCTGTCGATTTTTCCATTTTTTCTCGGTTTTTGATGTCCCAATTGCGAGATGGATTTCACCATTGTACGCAAGTTTGATGTTTTTTTCTGGCTGTTCCATCGTCACGCTTCCTTTCATTTTCTAACTTCTATTACTCGCAACGTTTCTGGATAGATGGGGATAACAGGCCTCATCACTTTACAAGAGGGGTATCGTTCTTGCAAGAGTCGAAAGACCACTTCTTCCGGCCCTTTAAAATAAATCTTCCCTGTTTCTATTCCGAAAACTTCTATGATTCTTACCATTTTTAATCAACCTTTTCTAGGGGCTGCACTATTTCTTCAAATCTTATACACTCAATAGCCCTGATAGGAATGAGCGACTTTGATGGCAGTTCACCGATTGAAAGCCATTCTTTTCCATCTTCTAAGAACCCATCCAACCAGCAATCTAGTGTTTCTTGATCCGGATTAGATTCAATTCTAGAAATAACTTTGCCACTTTTCAAATGTATACTTAGTTTAATATCCATAATTTATCACCTAGTCTTTCATATAATATTTGGTTTCAAATCCTTCAGCGTTCAACGGCAGCCCTTCCGCCCACTCTGGCACAATGGACATAATTTCGTTCATCTCTTCAATGGACTTTTCATTGTCTGGCACTTCGGCTACTGCCTCATCATGCACATGGAAAACTATCGGATAGCCTTCCCGTTCAAGTCGTAGCATCGCTTCTGCTAGAACATCTCTTGCGGTTGCTTGAACGATGTTTTCCACCAGCTTACCGCCGTAGGTTTGCTGTTTGGTAAACATAACTTTATCGCCTTGACCCTCATAAAAAACGGCAGGTCCATAATCCCCTTGTTCTAAATGGGCTTTTGCATAGGCTAACTTTCGCCCACTTGGTAACTGAATAAATAAGAAACCCGCTTTTTTGTAGAACTTTAATCCTCTAGGCCCTTTTTTGATTCCGCCGTTTTGCAGGCAGTCAATCACAGCTTTTTGGGTTTCATGCCAAAAGTTCTTAATCCGTTTATTAGCAGTACGCCAACGATCCACAATATCTTGTAATTCGTGTTCTTCAATACCGTTTTCTAGTGCGCCCATCGCCTTAAGTGCCCCAGGGCCTCCTTGGTAACCAAGCGCCAATGTAGCCACTTTTCCACGTTGGCGCATGTCTTTGCCTTCATGACTTTTCCAGTCGTAGTCCGTTACTTCGCCTAGATGGAACATCTGCGCGGCTGTTGCTTCGTAAATTTTACCGTGTGTGCGGAATACTTCGAGCACCCAATCTTGTTTGGCGTACCAAGCAATCACTCGGGCTTCAATGGCTGAAAAGTCAGACACGATGAAGCGATGCCCTTCTTTAGCTACCAAACCCGTTCGGATAAGCTGTTTCAACGTGTCTGGCACATCTTCATACATTAATTCGATGCCTTCCACGTCTTTTGCTTTCACAAGCTGACGGGCAAAGTCAATTTCACTTAAATAGTTTCTAGGCAAGTTCTGTACCTGTAATAAACGGCCCGCCCAACGTCCTGTGCGGTTGGCTCCGTAAAACTGTAAAATGCCATGAATGCGATTGTCCGAACAACGGGCATTAGCCATCATCAAATATTTTTTCGTGCTTGAATTGGATAAGCTAAGACGTAGTTTCAACACCTCCACCACATTCTCGGGCAAGTTTCCTAAAGCTAACGCTTTTAACACAACCTCTTTTCCTAACTTCTCGAACGGTGTTCCTTGTTCTTTTAGCCACTTTTTCAGTTGGGCCAAACTATTAGGATTTTCTAAACCTGTTAATTTCTTCATTTCGTTTAATCCTGCTTCACTTAAATCGGCCATAATGTCAATAGCAGCCGTTGCCAATTCGTGGTCAATTTCTGCCCCTCGGTCGTTAATTCGTTGATCCAGTGTGTAAAGCTCCCATTCACTCTCAGGAACAGGGAAACGATTCAGCTTATCAGCGATAGCCATTTCCACATTGACGTCTTGGATACAATAGTCCATAAACGTCTGCCATTTTTCTGGATCATGTTCAGGTAAATTTCTTGTGCGCATGCCGTTTTTCTTAGTCGGCTTACAAGGCTTAGAAAAGAAGTTAATCAGCTGTGTTCCTCTCGTGTCTTTTTGCTGTTCAATGTTTAGATATTTCGCACATTGTCCCAAGGAGGCAGGCAATCCTAATTCGTTTGCGTGAACCATCGTACAGTGCCATTGGCTAGGGTCTAAATAGTATGGAATACTTAAGTACTTAGACAAACAAACACGTTCAAATTGAGCGTTAAAAGCTATTTTAATCACATTAGGGTCATAAATGGCCTCACGTAATTCGCCAGGGATCACGTCAATGGTTAAGTCAATGCATTCGATAGGACCACCGTCAATCGAATAAGCAAAAAGTAAAATTTCAAAGTTGGGGCTATCGGCGTATTTATAAACCCCAACTTTGGTTAAGTCTTCATCCGAATAGGTTTCAATATCAATATTTAACGTTTTGATGCAAAACACCTACTTTCTTGATATAATTTGTATAAAATATTTTTTAGGAGGGGTTAACTTGATTAAAAAAATTTCTGTTTCATACAATGACCACAAAAGCTCTAGAGAACTTGATATTCCTCAGAAATGTGTGCACTGTGGCAAAGATATGATTCCAGACGTTCTAGGTGCATATTCTAATGAGAACGCCTTTGCCACATACACCACAATCGGTGTGTTTCTCAGATGTGTAAACGAAGAATGTTTGAAATTTTATGCATTAGAGTATCAAGGCGGTCAATGTGTTGAGTATTCATACAGGCCACCTGTGAAAATAGATTTGCCCGAAAATATAGAAAAAGTATCTGAAACTTTCGTAGATATATACACCCAAGCCACAACCGCTGAATCTGAAATGCTTTCCCAAATAGCAGGTGTAGGATACCGAAAATCATTAGAATTTTTAATCAAAGATTATGCGATACGTAAACACCCTGATAGAGAAAACTCTATAAAGAGAATGATGCTAGGTCCAGTAATTGGTGAATACTTAAGTGATTTTCCAAAATTACAAAATTTAGCAAAAGCAGCTACTTGGATAGGTAACGATGAGACTCACTATGTTCGCAAACACACAGATAAAGATATTCAAAATATGAAGGTCTTTATTAGAGCGGCTGCACAATTTATTGCAGCTGACTATGATGCTGATATAGCTGAAGAATTCACCAATACTTAGAGAGTCAATATATTAGACTCTCTTTTTTAATTCTTCAATAAGAACACGGTTTGTTTCTAACGCCTTATCTAGCGAAGCTGAATTAATTTCTAATAAAGATTTCAAAAATTCGACTTCATTTTTCAGCTCTGAAATCTTTATTTTTTCGTAAGTTTCTTCAGTCACTTCCATTTTTTCCTACCTCCTGATCTTCTATTGGCATATATTCTTGTTTGATATAAAAAGTTGTATTTTTTAAGCGATTAAGTGCATCGTTCACAGGTACTAGGCCGCCATCTTTTTCAAAATACAGATTTTTTAGTTCGTTCTTTTCAATTAGTTCAAAAACATCTTGTAATTCGATCGGTAAATAAATTGGACGTTTACTCATTTAAATTTCTCCTTTCAAAAGAAAAGGGGCGTTTCCGCCCCCTATTCAATTTTTAGTTAAACATGTCATCGTCGTTGTCTTCTTCGTCGTCCCAATCCAAGTCGCCAAAGTCAGATTCTGCATTAGCACGACCGCCTAAGAAGTCCCCTTTACATGTTGTTAAAATATTATTTAAACCAGCGGTAACTCCTTTGTTTCCCGCTGTACTATAAGCATAAAAGTTAATTGAAGCAATCGCATAAACACCAGAGTAGACTTCGTCTGGATCATCTGTTTTTACAAGTATGCCGTCTTCACGTTTTACAACTTGTGGTTTCGTTTTACTTGATACATTGATAAACATTGCGTTTTCAAACTCTGGGCGTTCTTCAGTATCCATTTCTTCATCGCCATCGCGCAGTGTCGTTTTTAAACGGTCAAATTTAACGCCTTTAAGTTTGTCGCTTTTAGCGCCTTCGTATGCAGTTTTAATCGCTGCTTTCATTGCTTTAATGGTTTCTTTGTCTTCTTTTGGAATAATCAACATTGCAGAATATTTTTTCTCTTGTCCTTCTTCCATTGCGTGAGGTTCTAACACGTGCACAAAACTTAATCTTACTTTCCCAGTAATCACTTTTGTTCCATTTACTTTTGCTTTTGTCATTTTAAATTCCTACTTTCGTTTTTTTTAGTTGAATAATTCGTCTTCTTCTAAAGCATTTGCTGAATTAGAAGTTTGTTCTTTAAAATACTGTTTAATGTCTGAGATGATTTGTTCTTTCATCTCTAAAATAGATTCTTTATAGGTTTTTACGTCCATAATCTGCGTTTCATCAAGGGGTAAGGAATTAGTGACCAGTGAAGCTAAAGCTGCCTCAATCGTACTAAAATACCCTTTAAATGAATTCTTGTTTCTATTGGGTACGTAAAGACCTACATTGCGCGCGTCTTCTCGTGTGATATAGTAGCCTTTACCAGCAAAAATCACAGGTTTTTCTTGTCTTACTTTTCGAGACAATTTACTCAATCCCTTCAAAATCACTAAGCGCATTCTCTACACTGTTTAGCGCTGGACGCTTATCTGTTTCTGCGACTAACACAGGCTTGCCTTCTGGTTTGATGATGAATTCCGAAGCCAGTTCGGCAAATTTTTTCTTGCCGACAACTTTTTCTAATTGCCCGATGGCTTTCAATTCTTGCGGTTTTAAGATGTCTTCATCTTCAAATCCTTCGGCTTCTAAGACCATTAACAGCCCTTCTACATCTGAAACTTTCCGATTACTACGCCCAGCTACTACTTTCCAACCTGGGAACTCTTCGCCTTCATCTCGTGCTTTTTGTAAAGCATAGGTTTCCACGTGTTCCAGCCATTTTTTAATCTCTGGCGCACGTTCTAAGATCTCGGCGATTTCCTCATTGGTTAAAAGAGGTGCTTCTTTTAGTTCGTACTTATCGACTAGCTGAAAATTCTTTTCTGCACGTGGCCGCAATTGGGCACGAACTTTTGAAAACTTCACCACGTCATCGGTGATTTTCCATTCTCCTGTACCCTCCCAAGCCTGAACGGCTCGAGGCGCCACGTAGTTATCTGCCCAGTACAATAATTCTTCTTTTTCAATTTCAAAGGTTGAAATGTTATCCAAACGGGGTTGGATAATCGTCATTCGTACCGTTTCAAATTCGTAAATGATGTCGTACTTATCCACTGCACCTAATGCATATAACATAAGCTGAGGGTTTAAATACGCATCAACAGGAACGCCTTTTCCGTATTTTAGATCGATGATTTCAATTGTCTTATCAGACAAAACAACGACGTCAGAAGTTCCAAAACCTTCTGGGACCCATTTTGTAAAGTCAACACGTTGTTCTAACTCGACAGAGGCATCTTCGTATTGGTTGACACGTTCTTCCACTAAGTCACAATAGAGTGAAACATAATCTTCCATTGATGGATCATAGTAGCTATTTGTTTCCTTAAATAGTTTTAACCGAGAGTTTACCGCTTTGGCAGATAGTAACTTAAATCGCTTTAACAGTTGCAACTCTGCCAACTCATGCGCAGCTGTCCCTTCTTCTGCAAAAGAACTACCGCGATCTTTTATTTTTTCTTCTAAGCGTGCCAACGGCGGACAGACTAACCACCGATGAGCACTACTTGCCCCTAACAGGGCGTGACTTCCTACAGGCATACTTATTCACCCGCTAACGTTTCTAAATCAGTAATGAACTTCCCGTAATGTTCTTCTTTTAAATCTGAAAGTTTTTCCGCATTGTAACGACCAAAGCACATTTTAATCCGATCACGATTGCCGTTTGCCATTGCTTTTTTCATGGCAGCTTGCACATCCGCTTTGGTTGCTCCTGGATGTAAATCAGCTGTGGATGATACTTCTTCTGTTTCTGAATCAGTAAGCGCGACTTTCTCCCCAGTTTCTGATGGTTCTGTGTCTGAGGTTGAGACCGTAGAGGCTTCTTCTTTCTTCTTCGTAGTGGCTTTTTTCTTTTTTGCAGGCTCTTTCTTCGCTGTTTTTTCCTTATTTATGAATTCCTCATACTGTTCTTTTGTACGAGGATCAAAACAATCTTTTTCTAGAAATTCTAATGATTCCCCTTTTTCAACTTTGATAAATTCACCTGAAGCATCATGCTCAAAGTACATCGTTTCAGTTGCAACTTTTTCAGTTGGTACATTTAAAGATTGCGTAACCTCGACAACGTTTCCCGTTGCTAATTGAGATAGGATTTCTTTCATTTCTGTTGCTGATTCGGCTTCAATGTTTAGATTAATTTTTGCCATTCTATAGCCCTCCATTTGTTTTTAATTGGTTAATATCATCATCTGTCACGTTAAATATTGCTTTGAAATTACGTACATAGTGCAAGGAGGGGTCTACCCCTTGTTTTTCATAGGCTTTAGCAAGCTTCAATGAGATTTGCATTTTATCAGCTAATTCCTGTTGGGACATACCGGCTTTTATTCTAATTTTCTTGTACGGCGACATATGTTACACCTCCATTTATTTGGTTCTAATTTGAGCAATTAGCCCTTCAAATTGTCCTTCTGCTTTAAATACCACTGGTCTATTAGCCTTTTCAGAAATACATAACTGTACTGGTGCCGTGCTACAATCGGTAATAAAATCAGTGATATATTTCAAATAGGTACTGTTAACGAATAATTCAATTCCGTTATGGTCGCCTGTTGGAAAATCAAACAGCTTGAAACTAGCACTAGCTTCGTCACTTTCTATTTTTAGCTTTTTATCGTCAGCCGATACCGTGACAGTTGTATTCTTGTCTAAACCTTTTAAGAATTTTGAAATTTTGGCTGCTTCTTCTCCCACTAATAGCCAAGTGCTTTGAAAATTGGAAGGGAATAAACGGTTTGTCGCTGGATATGGACCTTCTATTTCCCGAAGCTCTTTCGGATGCAATAGTAGCTCATGTCCTGGTTGTACATGATTTAATAGTCTCAGTAAGATATGACTGTTTGTCGCTTCGATATGACCTTCTTTAGTAATATGAAACGCTGCTAACACAGGTCTACTAGCATCGCCTACAAAATTCAGTAAATGACGGTACGTGTTTTGCGGTTTTAATTTCATTGTGTTACACTTCCTTTGTATAGATTATTTATTTAATGGCTTACTTCGTTGGCGGACGAGGTAGGCTTTTTTGTTGTTGCAATCAATTCCCCTTCTTGCGTGAAATATTGGTCTATTCGCTGACCACTAACAATAACTGTGGTCAAAATCAAGCTAACTTGTTTCGATTCGATCGAGACATCTGGTCCATTCATTAGAACTTCCTCCTTTTTCTTTGGGACATGAGCAAAACGGGCATTATTAAAGCGATTCATTGCCTGTTTCGACTTTTCCGACGTTGTGCCAGATTGTGCATAGACGGTAATCTTTCCGGCTTTTCGAAGTTTGGCTATCTTTCCAGATACTTGCAGATAATTTTTATGAAGCAGTCGCATTAACTCCTCGTAATTATTTACGTGACCTGTATCATCGAATCGCATTGCATCAATCAGTAGCTGGGTTTCTTCATCCGTCCATCGCTTTGTTTTTAGTGCTTTCAACCGACCAGATCTTATAAGATTATGAATTCTTCCTGCTATTGACCTTTCGTCTCGCCCTAAGACCTCACCGATTTCACGATACATAGCACCTCGTTTGTACATTGAAATGATTCGTTTGTCCTCTTGTATTGAATATCTTCGATTATGAGGATCTCGTTGCTGTGATCTATCAACAGCAGGCATGTCTCCCGATCGTTGCATCGAATAAAGCTTGTTACGCACAGATTGCGTTGTACGATTTAACTTTTTGGCCATTTCCGTGATGTTTAAAACCTCATTGGTTTCGGCAAGTAAAGCATTCTTCTTTAAATATTGGATTTCTTTAGTGGTCCAGTTTTTCATTACTTCACCTCCTTGCCAACAACATTGCGAAGATGCAGCCTATGAACACGATATTGCCGAATAAACTGACATAGGCAATCGCTTGGGTTTGACGTAATTTTGTAACTGGATTAGGATTTAACGCTGCTAATCCTCGTTTCTGATTCGATTTAAAAACTCTATACTTCCTAATTCTCAAGCTTGTTACCTCCTTCTGTCTGTATCGTCGTAATAAATTTATTGCTTTTTAAGCGCCGTTGTATAATTTTCTTATCAGCGTGACAGGCTGAAATAATTTAAGGTGGTGAAAAAAAGTGAAGTTAAACCATGATTGCGTTAGACAAGTGCTAATTGATATAGAGGAAAATATGACCGCACATGATATAATCACTTCTAATATTTTTGAAGAATTTAAAAGCTATAAAAAATTTGGTGAAGATCAATTCAGTTATACCCTAGCTAAATTAAAAGAAGCTGGCTTCATAACTGCTTTTGACACTACGGCAGATGGTGCTATAAATGTTTTTTTAACTATCAATAGTATCACTTGGGAAGGACATAAATTTTTAGATACTATTCAAAGCGACACAGTTTGGAATAAAACCTAAGATAAAATAGCTTCGACGGTAGGCTCAACTTCGTTACAAGTTATGGGCGCTGTCGCTACATCAATTGCTACTAATCTTCTTGGTCTGTAAACAATTTTATTTCCACTCCATCAATTAGAGCGTAGGCAAATGGCTTATGCTCTTTAAATTGTTCCATATCGAATACCTTTTCAATTCCTGATAAACTTGCTCCTGATATAGATAACCATTGATTTATCCCATTTTTCTTTGAGTAAAATATGATTCTGTCATTCATCTGTGTTCCCTCCTATGCAATGTCTTCTAAATCCATTTGTGGATAATATCCCCCAACTTTTTTTTACTGAAGGCTCAATGTTATTTCGATCTGCAACGATCATTACATTGGGCTTTTTATCTGCCTTTAGATTTAATCTAACTTCCGAAATGCCACTTCTAACAGCTATTCCATTAATCAATATTTCTCCTAAATAACAAGGTTCATCACCGTTCGCCACGATATTAATTGATTCAACATTTAATATTGGTATCTCCTCATTCGTTTTCTTTCTCCTTACATACTTCTTATTTTTAATGACACTTACATTACTTAATTCCATTCAGGCGTTGGCTCTGACCAGTCAACACTTGTTTGTTCGATTCTATCTATGCTAATTTCAATTTTCGTATGCGGGTTAGCTTGCTCTTTTAATACCTCTACGATTTCCAATGCTAATTCGTGTATTTTTTCTTTTCCTTCTTTATTCATTTTCTGTTTCCTCCTTTAAATCTCAAAATTTTCTTTTAAAAATCGTTGCAACTCAGACCGTTCAATACGAATATCTTGACCGCTCCACTGTTGCACTTTTAAGCCTCTTGAAATCCAGCTACTTAATTTCTCATCACCGATTTCTAGAATCTTCCTTACCTGAGATTTGTTTGGATAAGGTGGCAATTCTACAGTTTTAGTCAGCAACTTCGATCGTTTCTCGACTTCTTTTAATACAATAAAAACAATATTACTTGCTAATTCGTTTTGGACAACTTCATCTGGAATGTTTAATTGCACAAGTTACACCTCCTCTAAAAATTTTCGAATCTTGTCGATTTGCTTTTTTGGTTCGTCTCTACCATTCAAAATTCTGGATAGTTGCGCTTCGTTAATTTCTAAATGTTGGGCTAGCCATGACTGAGTCTTACCTTTAATAGCCAAAGCAATACGAACTTCTTTTTTAAGAGCTGTTTCCATTAGATTTCCCTCCTTTTTATAAAATTAGCAAGAATATTTACAAATTTGATTGACAAAAAAGTATTGTTTACAGTACAATATAGACATGCAAAATAAACCTATTTAACACATTGATTCTTGCTGGGGAGCGGTTTTCAATGGGTCTTGTTTGGTAATTTATTTTGTAAATATTCTTGCTTACGAGATAATAATAACTGTTAATAGTACTTTTGTCAAATATTTTTTAACTGTTTTCAGTATTTTTTCTCTAAGCCTATTAGGAGGGCTTTGTATGACCTTATTTGATCGCCTTAAAGAGCTTTCGAAAAAAAGAGGAAAGAACTTAAAACAGGTGGCATTGGAGCTCGGTTATGGAGAAAATATTTTTTACACTTGGAAGAAGAGTGCGCCAAATGCCGATAAGTTACAAGAAGTAGCTGACTATTTCCATGTTACAACGGATTATCTTTTGGGTAGAGATGACTCAAAAAAAATAGAACTTGAACCCGAAGAAGATAAACTCGTAGTCATGTTCCGCAAAAACACAGCAGATATGGATGAAAAAGAAAAACAGGAATTCAACGAATCTCTAGATAAATTAATGTCTGTTGCAAGGGAATTGTTTGAACGAGATAAAGAAAAATAGAGAGAGGGTTGTCTATGTACAATCGACAAACTTTTGAGTATAGAGAAGTAGAAGCTGATGAGTATGAGCAATATGAAGAAAATGCTACTTCTCTTTTATCGGAAATTTCTGAATGGTATGAAAAACCTATATCTGAAATTTCGTATACTGATATCATATATTTTTTCATTAATAAGTTTAATATAGAAATTGTATATTTTGACAATAAAAGTGAAATTTTTGTTCCTAATTACCGATTTATAAATAAAGAAATTTATGGCGTTCATTCTACTTTTACAGAAAAAGTATCGGGTTTTACTGTTACTAATGGTGAAAAATATAAAATTTTTCTTAGAAAATATCGTAAAAAGCAAAGAATAAAGTTTACTTTACTACATGAATTAGTTCATATTTATTTTCATTGTATTAAAAGCGATTACCTAAAATTATTTTACTCAATAAATGTCGACAGCCATTACCCGAAGGAAATTATACCTTTTGAAAATGAAGCAAATGTAATCGCTTCTATACTGTATTTAAATGATGAAAAACTTGTTGATTACTTCTATAATGATTATTCTTTTGATCGAATTATGGTTATCCATAATATTAGTCGATCTGCACTGCATAATCGTATAAAAAATTTTCTTATCTACACGATTGGACTTAATCCAAGCATTGCCTTTTATCAATATTTACTACCGTATAGAGAAGAAGTTTATGGAACATGTGCTGTTAAGAAAATGAAGTTGTTACTGCGTATTCCCAAAAAAATTTTCACCTAAAACGAACATAAGTTCTTTAATATACAACAAGGAGGTAATAACCTATGGCAATGATAAGACAGTATCAAAAGAAAAATGGTGAAAAAGCATGGTATTTTAAGACGTACCTTGGGATTGATCCATTAACTGGAAAAAAGAAGTATACAACTAAGAGAGGATTTCGCACGCAGAAAGAGGCAAAAATTGCCCTTGCTAGGCTAGAAGTTCTAGCTACAGATAAAGAGTTATTGAAAGAGGCTAGTTATACTTTTACGCAGGTAAAAGATATGTGGATGGAACAATACAAACCAACGGTAAGAGAAAGCACCTATTTACGTGTTAATTTTTTATTTGATAAGAATATTTCAGTTTATTTTGGAAATAAAAAAATCCAAGGGTATAACATAGCTTACTGTCAAGAAACTATCAACAAATGGAAAGAGCAATATTCTACTTACAAAGCTTTAAAATGCTATACATCTGCAGTTTTTGATTATGCCAAAAAGATGAAGCTTATTAAAGATAATCCCATGAAAGAAGTGACTTTTTCAAAAGGTGATCGTAAACGTAAAAAAGATAAAATAAAGTACTTTGAAAAAGAAGAATTACAAAATTTTCTTGAGTGCTGTCAAAAAGACAAATTCCCTATAACTTATCCTTTATTCAGGATTCTAGCATTTACTGGAATGCGAAAAGGAGAAGCTTTAGCTTTAACTTGGGACGATGTGGATTTTTATAATAAAACGATTGAGATTAATAAAACAGTCGTAAGAAATTCATATAATAAATTAGTCCCTACGCTACCTAAAACAGATACATCTATCAGGAAAATTTCATTAGATGATGAAACACTTAATGTTTTAAGGTCTTGGCAAACTCGGCAAAAACGATATTTACTTGTCCATGGTCAACCGGTTAAAACAAAAGGCCAAATTATTTTTTCTTCTAAAAACAATAACTACATTGATATAACCCGACCAAATACCATTCTGTCTCGGATATGTAAAGAATATGATTTTAATGATATTACAATACACGGATTTCGACATACACATTGCAGTTTATTATTTGAAGCGGGTTTGTCTGTTAAAGAAGTGCAGGAAAGACTAGGTCATTCAGATATTCACACAACAATGAATATTTACACGCATGTAACTAAAAAACAAAAAGAAAGGTCTGCCGATAAGTTTGCAGCCTATTTAAATTTCTAAAAAGTATGGTCAATAGTATGGTCAACAAAATAAAAAAAAGACTAAAAACCTTTAACATCAAGGTTTTTAGCCTATTAAAAATTGATATAATTATTTTACTGTTACTGAAGCGCCAACTTCTTCTAAAGCAGCTTTTAAAGCTTCTGCTTCTTCTTTAGAAACAGCTTCTTTAACTGGTGCAGGAGCGCCATCAACTACAGCTTTAGCTTCTTTCAAGCCTAAGCCAGTTGCTTCACGAACTGCTTTGATAACTTTAACTTTTTGATCGCCAGCTGCTGTTAATTCAACAGTGAATTCAGTTTGTTCTTCTGCTGCTCCACCTGCTGCTGGTCCAGCTACTGCTACAGGAGCTGCTGCTGATACGTCAAATTTTTCTTCGATAGCTTTAACTAATTCGCTTAGTTCTAAGATAGTTGCTGTTTCTAACTCAGCAACGATGTTTTCAATGTTTAATGCCATTTTGAATTTCCTCCATTTAAATTAAAATTGTTTGTTTTTTATTTGTTTGAATTAGACTGCAATTAAGCAACTTCTTCGTTTTTCTCTGCCACTGCTTTGACAGCGTAAGCCACGTTGCGGACTGGCGCTTGTAATACAGATAATAGCATAGATAGTAAACCTTCGCGGTTTGGTAGTTTTGCCAACGCAGTAATTTGTTCCACTGAAGAAACTTTTCCTTCGATGACGCCACCTTTGATTTCTAATGCTTTTGCATCTTTAGCAAATTCGTCGATGATTTTAGCTGGTGCTACTACATCGTCGTTGCTGAATGCGACAGCAGTTGGGCCTGTAAAGACTTCGTCTAAGCCGTCTAAACCAACTTTTTTAGCTGCACGAGAAAGGATTGAGTTTTTGATGACTTTCATTTCTACGCCTGCATCACGTAATTGTTTACGTAAGTTAGTGACTTCTTCAACTGTTAAACCACGGTAGTCCACGATTACAACTGATGCTGCTGATTCAAATTTCTCAGCGGCTGCTTGAACTAGGGTTTCTTTTTTAGCGATTGCTGCTTCACTCATTTATTTCACCTCCTGATTTTGATGGTGGAGTTGGACTTGGTTTACGTTATGTAAAGTAGAAGAATCAAATGAAACTTCGCTCACTTCGTTCGCCAAGTATTGTTTTACATCGGCTTTTTTTCAAAAAGTCGTGTAAAACAACAAAACTCCATGCCACCGTAGACATAGAGGGACCGAATTGTATATAACTCAACAATTGTCCTCGGTAGGAAATTAAGACTTGCGTCACCTACTGTCTTCGGTACAGTTAATTATTAACCTCACTCACTTTACCATAGGGTAAGTGAGTGAGTCAAGAATTTTTTAATTATTTTCTTTCAAATTAGAAAGAAGCTTGGTCAACGTGGATTCCAGGTCCAAATGTTGTTGTTACTGAAATGTTTTTGATGTATTGACCTTTAGCAGTTGATGGTTTAGCTTTCAATAATACGTCGTTAATTGTGTTGAAGTTTTCAACCAATTTTTCGTTATCAAATGAAACTTTACCGATTGGTACGTGGATGTTACCAGCTTTGTCAACGCGGTAAGTTACTTTACCAGCTTTAACTTCTTCAACAGCTTTTGTAACGTCCATTGTTACAGTACCAGTTTTAGGGTTTGGCATTAAACCTTTTGGTCCTAAGACACGGCCTAATTTACCAACTGTAGCCATCATGTCAGGAGTCGCAACAACTACGTCAAAGTCGAACCATCCACCTTGGATTTTTGCAACCATGTCGTCGTCGCCTACGAAATCTGCACCAGCAGCTTCAGCTTCTTTAGCTTTTTCGCCTTTAGCGAATACTAAAACAGTTTGTGTTTTACCAGTTCCGTTTGGAAGCACAACTGCTCCACGGATTTGTTGGTCTGCTTTTTTAGGGTCAACGTTCAATTTGTAAGCAACTTCAACTGTTGCGTCAAATTTCGCGATGTTTGTATCTTTTGCTAAAGCTACTGCTTCTTCAACTGAGTAAGCTTTTGTAGCATCAACTTTTTTCAATGCTTCTTGCATTTTTTTGCTCTTTTTAGCCATTTTGTTTCCTCCTTGATTGTGGTTATAACGGTTGTACCTCCCACGTCTTTCATATCTTTAAATATGAAACGAACTGAGAAGCTACTTCTTTGAGTAAGTGTGGAATAAAAATTATTCTACGATGATACCCATGCTTCGTGCAGTTCCTGCAACCATGCGCATTGCTGCTTCAACGTCAGCGGCGTTTAGGTCTGCCATTTTAAGTTCAGCGATTTCTTTCACTTGATCGCTTGAAACTGTTGCAACTTTAGTTTTGTTTGGTTCACCTGAACCTTTTTCGATTTTTGCAGCTTTTTTCAATAAGACTGCAGCAGGTGGTGTTTTAGTAATGAATGTAAATGAACGATCTTCATATACAGAGATTACTACTGGAATAATCAAGCCTGCTTGGTCAGCTGTACGAGCATTGAATTCTTTAGTGAATCCCATGATGTTGATACCTGCTTGACCTAACGCTGGACCTACTGGTGGAGCTGGTGTTGCTTTCCCCGCAGGAATTTGTAATTTAACGATTTTTTCTACTTTTTTAGCCACGAAAATACCTCCTTAAGTTCTCGTGCGTGGTTAATGGGGTTGAGATTTCCCCTCCCACTCAACGTACATTTAAAACATACCCTATTACTATACAGGATTCCCTTTACTTTTTCAAGATGTTTTTATGATTTCAAGACAATTTTTTTATCCGTTATTTTCTTCATGAAATGCGCATCATGCTCAATCACTAGCATTGCAGGCTTCACAGATAAGATTAGCGCTTCTAATTGTTGATGATTAAACACATCCAAGTAATTAAGGGGTTCATCCCAAATATAAAGCTCTGCTGATTGAGACAATGATTTGGCTACTTCGACTTTTTTCCGTTGCCCCATACTCATTTGTTCAATTCGATTAGTGAAAACGGCACGCTCCATCCCAAGTTTTCGTAAGTTATTTAAAAATTGGGTGTAATCTAACTGATTTTTCTCTGCAAATTCGGATAAAGTTCCTTGATTGTCTTCATAATCTTGGCGCACATAAGAAATGGTTAATTGGTGAGCCAAAGTGGCTTCGCCTTCTGAATCTCCAGAAAAATCCCCCAACAAATACTGAATCAAGCTCGATTTTCCTGAGCCATTTTTTCCTGTTATTCCAACAATTTCTCCCGCGTTTATTGAAAAAGAAATTGGCGCAAATAGCCAATTTTTCTCGTAGCCTAGACGAAGCTCTTCCACCGTCAATAATGTTTTGTGATGCGTTGGCTGATAATCCATTGACAAAGGATCAATATACTCAAGATCTTTTAATAGTTTTTCTTTTTCTGCTAATTGTGTTTCGGCGCGTTGTTGAATGTGTTTCGAGCGCTTCATTACGCGCGCTGCCCGGGCACCAATGGCTCCTGTATCAAAAATCGCCCCGCTCCCTTTTTCCTTAGCGTTGCCGTACTTATCACCTTCACGGTTCATCGACCATTCCGCTTTTTTACGAGCGGTTTCTTTCAAGCGATTGACTTCTTTTTTGATTTTTTCATTTTCTGCTAGTTCAAAAGCATCTCTTAATTTTTTTTGCTCTTCATAAATAGAAAAATTCCCTTGATACAGCGTCAATTGACTTTTTTCAATCGCCAAAATATGATCAACCACTTCATCAACAAATGCCCGATCGTGGCTGACTAAAATAAACCCGTGTTTCTTTTTCTTCAAATATTCAGCCACTTGTTGTCTGCCAGCTAGATCTAAGTGATTTGTTGGCTCGTCAATTAAAGGAAAGGCATTTTCTTCAATAAAAAGAAGACCTAATAAAACTTTCGTCTTTTCGCCGCCTGATAAAGAAGAAAAGGGCCGCCATAAAACTTCAGGATCAACGTTTAAAAGCGTTAATTCTCGTTCTAATTCCCACTGTTCAAAAGAAGTCACCTCTTGTAAGACATAATAAGTGAGCTGTTGTTCTTCTGCAACTGTTTGTGGAAAATAGACGAAATCGACTTGATGAAGAATCTCTCCTTGGTAATCCAACTGCTTTTGTAACAATCTTAATAAGGTTGTTTTCCCACGGCCATTGCGGCCAATCAATCCTAATTTCCAATTGGTATCCATCGTGATATTTGCCTGATCAAAAAGCAATACTTCTTGATTATCATAGGCAAAAGATAGTTGTTTTAGTTCAATTTTCGACATAAATATACCTCCATAAAGCAAAATTGATGCAGCTTTACGGAAATCAGCGGCATCAATCCAAGGTATACAAAAAGACCCGTGGCTGAATTCTTTAAGCTAATTTCCGAAAATCCGCACACTCCACCCGTTATAATCAGGCAAAGTTATACAGTTTCTCTAAAAAATTAACTTAAATTTTCAACGCACGAATCCCTCTTTTCGTCTTTTATTATCTAGAATTTAGCATCTCTTCACTGATTTGTCAACGAAGGCCCCTTGCTTTCATTCTGATAAAAATTTAAATTATTCGCTAAAACACAAGCGATTGCCTAGTTCCCCGCCATTTTTTGTGTTAGACTTCCAATGAAAACATATTCTAATGAAGAAGGTGCTGAAATGGAAGAGTTACGCTTTAATAGTGTTTTTGATATTATCGGACCCGTTATGATTGGTCCAAGCAGTTCTCATACAGCTGGAGCGGCAAGAATTGGAAAAGTGGTTCGCAGTATTTTTGGACAGCAACCTGATAGCGTTGACATTTATTTATATGAGTCTTTTGCTAAAACTTATCGTGGTCACGGAACAGATATCGCCTTAGTTGGCGGCCTTTTAGGTATGGAACCAGATGATGAGCAACTAGCCAATTCTTTGGAAATTGCTTATGAACAAGGAATGGAAGTTTGTTTTATTCCTAAAAGTGAAAAAGCAGACCACCCTAATTCCGTTAAAATTGTGGTTTCTTCTGGCGACCGAAAACTATCTGTGACAGGAATTTCAATTGGTGGTGGAAACATTCAAATTTCTGAATTAAATGGCTTCAAATTGTCTTTAAGTATGGGCACGCCAACATTTATCGTTGTTCATCAAGATGTTCCTGGCATGATTGCTAAGGTGACCAACATCCTTTCAGCTAGCGATATCAATATTAGTACAATGACCGTTACCCGAGAATCTAAAGGGGAAAAAGCGATTATGATTATTGAAGTTGATCAAGCCGAAGTCGGTGACATTGTCATGCAATTAGCTGAAATCCCTCATATATATAGCGTTAACTATTTTGACTAAATGAACGTAAAGGAGTAATACGATGTTTTATTCAATTAAAGATTTGGTAGCTCAAGCGAAAGATTACCCTTCTGTGAGCGAATTAATGATTGCAACAGAAATGGCTCATGGCGGGTATTCTCGTGAACGAATTATTGAAACAATGGAAAAAAATCTAGCCGTTATGAAACAATCCGTCGCTGAAGGAATCGCTGGTGTTACCTCAGTAACAGGGCTAACTGGTGGCGATGCAACCCGCTTAAATGATTACATACATTCAGGCAACTTTTTAAGCGGTGAGACCATTTTACAAGCCGTGCGAAATGCGATTGCTGTTAATGAAGTTAATGCAAAAATGGGCTTGATTTGTGCTACACCAACCGCAGGCAGTGCCGGAGTAGTTTCTGGCGTCTTGTTGGCAGTTATTGACCGCTTAAAGTTAACGCATCAGCAACAATTGGATTTTCTATTTACCGCTGGGGCTTTTGGCTTAGTGATTGCCAATAATGCCTCAATCAGTGGTGCCGAAGGTGGTTGTCAAGCTGAAGTCGGTTCTGCTAGTGCAATGGCAAGTGCCGCTTTAGTTGCGGCTTCTGGCGGTACGCCTGATCAATCTGCTCAAGCTGTAGCCATTACGATAAAAAATATGATGGGCCTCATTTGTGATCCTGTTGCGGGACTTGTTGAAGTTCCTTGCGTGAAGCGAAATGCATTAGGTTCTTCTCAAGCCTTCATCTCAGCTGATATGGCTTTAGCGGGGATTCGAAGTGTCATTCCACCAGACGAAGTCATCCACGCAATGTACCAAGTGGGTCGCCAAATGCCACAAATTTTCAAGGAAACAGCTGAAGGCGGTCTTGCGGTGACACCAACTGCACAACGTTTAAGCAAAGAAATTCTAGAGAAACAAAAATAGAAATAACTATAGCAAGAAGCTTACAGAAAAAAACGTCCATTCGTTTTTTCCGTAAGCTTCTTCTTTAATAACTTGTTCCGCCTAAACCAACCACAGCGACAATTCCATTCATGACATCTTTCATCGTTTCACCCACAAATGAAACAGTTCTACCATCAACGCGTTTAATCATTGGTAACATTTCAATACGATCTGCTTGTGCTGTCGTCACACATTGCAATTTTACAGTTGCTGGTGTTTGCAAGGCATATCGGGGTAATTCAGACAACGCAAAGGAAGTTAACACCTGACTTGTAGTCGCTACGATAGCTTCCCGAACTTGTTGCATGGGTCTATTTTTGATTGCATAACGTCCCAGAGATTCTTTGGTGGAAACAAAGGGAACTTCGGGCATCATTTTTTCTTGAAAAAGTTGTTCCTCTAAGCCTGATTCACCGATAATTAAACCAACAGGGACACCTAATTCGCTAGCGTAAGCTGCATTAATTGTCGTTTCATTCATCGCTAAGTCGTTTATTTTTAAATCATAAGCAACACTAGCGCTATACCCATGATCCATATTCCCTTTTTGTTTACCAATACCGGCATGATAACCTAAGAAAAAGACTACATCATAGCTACTATCCAAGCCACTCATCATATAATCCATGCGAGGAAAGCCGCTCACTAAGGAAATTCGTTCATCCATTTCTGCCAAGCGCGCATAAGCTAAATTCAATCCACGGCTATGCGAATCGGCAATAGTAATTTCTGTAATTTGTTCATTTTTGGCACTCTGTTGAATCCCTTCAATCAACCAAGCCACATGTTGGTGATATAATTCTCGGAATAAAACGGTGTCTTCTTTTTCCATATCAAATGTCGCAATACCTGCTAATCCTTCAATATCGCATGACACATAAATCTTCATTTGTTCCACTCCTTTGACAATGGCTGAACCAGTGCTTGAATTTTGTCAGCATCTAAATTTTTGATTAATTGAATGACTAATTCTTTCGCCGCTTGGTAATCTTGAAAATCTACATAGCAATGGGGTGTGTGAGCGTAACGGACAGGAATTCCTACAACAATCGTCGGGGCTCCTTGAACTTGTGTAATCGCCATGCCATTGGTTCCACCACCACTTCGAACAGAAACTTGAACAGGAATTTTGTGTATTTTAGCAATCTCTAGTGCATACTCTTGAAATTCCGGATTCGTAATCATAGAAACATCAAAATAACGTAACATCGGTCCTTTTCCCATTGCTGATTGAATCATCTCTGGCGTTTCTGCCGTATCATCAGCCGGGCAGCCTTCGAAAACAATAGCTAAATCAGGATTGACTTGTTTTGCGGCAATAAGTGCTCCTCTTTCGCCAACTTCTTCTTGTGCAGTTACTGTCGCAACTAACTTGAATGGAAGTGTCTCTTCTTTCAACTCCTCCATGACGTCCACTAAGCAAGCACAGCCAATGCGACAATCAAAAGCTTTTCCTAAAAAAAGATCTGTCTGTTCGTTGTAACAGCACGTCACATCTGGAATGACCGGTGCACCAAGATCGATTTTGTACGTTTCAATTACTTCTTCTTTTGAGGTAGCGCCAATATCGATTGTCAAATCAGCAATGGTTAATGGCCGCTGACGTTCCTCTGGTGTCATAAAATGAGGGGGCCGACTAGTAACTACGCCTGGCAGATAGGTGCCTTCCCGGTTACGAATCCGAACTTTTTGTGCAGAAATCGTATTAGGGACCCAGCCACCTAACGGAAGAAAACGCAACAAGCCGTTTTCTTTAATTGCTTGAATCATAAAACCAACTTCGTCACTATGAGCATCAAAAAGCACAACTGGACCTTCACTTAGATTATTTTTCTTCTCAAGATATAAATTTTTAATGGCATCTAGCCGTTGAATAGTAAAATCCGCAGTTGCATGTTGAAGGATTCTAACGACTTCTGTTTCAAAGCCTGAAACACCATTAGCATTTGAAAGTTCCTGAATTAATTGAACAGCTTGACTTTTTTTCATTTTTTCCCAACCTTTACTTATCACTGATAGAGACTGATTTGTAATAGCCTGAACCTAATGGACCATAGACTAAATTTTGGACAGAATCGTCCACTAAGCGTGCTTCTGTTAATTGATAAAGAGGAACTAGGGGTGCTTCTTCCGCAACCAATTGATCCGCTTTTTGTAATGTTTTCCAACGTTCTTCATATTTGTTTGCATAAGTTACGTTTGCTTCTTGAAGCAACTGATCAAAGGTCTTATTAGACCATTTACCAAAATTATTGGAATTTTTTGATTGCAGTAAGTTTAAGAAATCGATTGGATCAGCATATACTGGTGTCCAGCCACCAACCACAATGTCGAAATCTCCGCTGCGACTTTTTTCTAAACGATTATTAAAAGGAACTGGCGAAACATTGACTGTTAAATTTTCTAAATTATCTGCTAAAGCTCCTTGAACATACTCACTGATTTTTTTGCATTTTCTGTATCCGAACTTAAAATGGTTAGCTCCGCTTTTTCAATTCCTAATTCTTTTTTAGCCGTTTGCCATAACTCTTTCGCTTTTTCTGGTTCACTAGGATTTAAATCTCCTAATTCCTCTGCAAAATCTTTTTGCGTTTCTTGATTAGTGAAACCTGTTGGCACGAAGCCAAGTGCTTTTTTTGAGCCATCATTTAAAACATTTTTAGCTAAACGTTCAGAATTCAATGATAATGCTATCGCTCGACGTGCATTCTTATTTGCCAAAAGATCTTTTTGCGTATTTAATTGTATATAATACGTTCCAGGAATTTCACGAATTTTCAAAGCTGCATTGCCTTGTTCTTGTGTAACAATTTCTCCAGAAATTTTTACAACATCTAATTCTTTCCCTTCGAAAAGATTTTTCCCAGTATTGACTTCTTTAACTACTTGGACATCCACCTTATCTAGCGAAACATTCGCTTGATCCCAATAATTTTTATTCTTCACATAGGACCAAGTATTATTCGTGCCATCCCAACCTTCTAATGTGAAGGCGCCATTGTAAAGTGTTGACTCAGCTGATGTACCATAGTTTTTGCCCGTTTTTTCGACAAATGCTTCATTTAAAGGATAAAAAGCTGGTACCGCCAATAATTGTTGAAAATAACTCATAGGATAGCTTAGCTCTACTTCCAAGGTATGGTCATCAATGGCTGTTACCCCTAACTCTTCTTTAGATTTGCTACCGTCAACAATAGCACGATAATTTTTTAACCCTTCAAAGTAATACGCTTGCGGGGAAGCTGTTTTTGGGTCCACTGTGCGCTTCCAAGAGTATTCAAAATCATTGGCTGTGATTGGCTCGCCGTTACTCCATTTTGCATCTTTTCGAATCGTAAAAGTATAGCTTAAACCATCATTGGAGGGCTGTACTTTTTCAGTTGCCAATGCTGGTTTAGCTTCTCCTTTTTCGTCAAAGGAGAAAAGGCCCTCTCCTACTTGACTCATTACATCTGCTGCGGTATTATCCATTGCCAACGACACGTCTGCCGTTGATAATTCCGAATCAATCCCGACCCGTAATACCTGTTGTTCTTGCTTTTTGGTTTCTTTACCAACACTTCCACAGCCCGAGAGAAGTAGAACCATGATTGCTGCCAAAGACAGCCTTTGCTTTGTTGCCCTTTTCATAAAAACACCTCATTTTTTTATTTTTTGATACCTTTTTCCCACAAAATTATTTATAATCTGATAAAGGAGGTTTGCTCATGAACTTAGATTACTTAAAAGAAACGTATCATTTAACGAAAACAGAAAGTCAGATTTTGTATTATTTGGATCAACAAAGTACGAATGCGGCCGATTTGAGTATTCGGGAAGTTGCAAAACACTGCTTTTCTTCGCCTAGTTCCATCATTCGTTTAGCCAAAAAATTAAATTTATCAGGTTATAATGAACTTATTTACAAATTAAAAGAAGCCCATTTTTCTCAGCCAATCCCTTTTGAAACAGCACCTTCATTTGAAACAACCAACGAGTTTTGTCGACTGCTTGCCAAACACAAGAGTCATTTATTTGTTATTTTAGGTCATGACTTTTCACGACATTTGGCGGCTTACATTAGTGAAGTTTTCAATTTTCATGGCATCCCCAGCATCACAACAGCCTATACTCATTCGATAAATAGTCAAAATAATCAGAATTTTCTTTTTATCATCCTTTCACATTCTGGTGAAGAAAAATACTTAAAAGAAACAGCTCTGCTTGCGAAAGAGAAAAAACATCCTATCATTTCTTTTGTTGGCGCCAAAAATTCAACTCTTGGTCGACTGGCAGATCTCGTTTTTTCAACTGACTCTTACAGCCCGTTTTCAACAAGTGTCGCTCAGCCACAAATGTTTTTTGGCCAAACATTAATCACCTTTGAAGCCTTGATTTGTGCTTATTTAAATCATGAGGATTACATTCCAATATCTCCTAAAAATAAATAATTTTATTTATTATAGCTGAAAAAAGCTATTTCGCTAGCCAAAGTATAGAAAAAGGCACATGTTCCATTGTAGTGAGACCCGAAAGTTAGACCGAATACCGACTGGAGAAATCTGGTCGGTATTTTTATGCGACGAACCGTTTACGGAATTGAACGGGACTGCACCCTAGTTTTGTCTTTATTCGTTGATGATTATAATAATCAATCCATTCCTCAATTGCTTGTTCTAGTTCTTCGAAACTAGAATAAATAATGCCATGGTAGGTTTCTTGTTTTAGTAAACCAAAGAAATTCTCCATAGGAGAATTATCAAAACAATTGCCTTTTCGAGACATACTTTGAAAGATCTGGTGACTGGTTAATTGCTTTTTGTACTGCTTCATTTGGTACCCCCAACCTTGGTCAGAATGAAAAGTGCGCCGATATGGACAATCTTGCGTTTTATCAATGGCTTCTTTTTGTGCCTCAAGAATTGCTTTGGCATTCGGCTGTTTAGAAATACGGTAAGACAAGATTTCACCATTAAATAAATCAAGAAAAGGATCTAAATAGAGTTTTTTTATTTGAATCTTTCCACTTTGATCACGTTCATAATACTTAAATTCAGAGGTATCTGTTGTTAGCTTTTGATGGGGTACTGAAGTGTAGAAACGACGATGTAGACGGTTTTTTTCGCCATAGCCAACGGTTCCTTTGTAGGAATTATATTTTCTTGATTTACGAATAAATTTTGTCCCTTTTAGGCCAAGTTTACGCATAAGACGACGAATTTTTTTCTGGTTTACGTTCAATCCTTGTTCTTTTAAAGCTAATTGAATACGGCGATAGCCATAGTTTCCTTTGTTTTCGTCAAAAATTTTCTTAATCAGGGCTTCTAATTTTTGATTGGGATTTTTTCGCTCAAATCGCTTTTGCCAATACATATACGTCGCTTTAGGAAATTTGGTTGCTTCCAGTAAGATTGTTAATCGGAATTTTTTTCGGAGTTCGTGGATGATTCGGGCATCTCGTTCTTGAGTCGTTCCGGGATATTCATTCCTAAAGCGCGGAGCTTTTTTATGAAGGCTAGTTCCGCTCGCAATAGTTCATTTTCATGTTCTAATTCTTGTTCACGTGTTCGTGTTTTTTTCACCTGAACGGGTTTCTTTTTCTTTGACATAGAAGGTCTTCCTTTCTGTTTTGGTGAAAGCCCTTCTATGCCTGTTTCTAGAAATTTCTGGTGCCAAGCCAAGACTAAGGTATCGTTTGGCAGACCATATTTCAATGCGACAGTCAGATAAGAGTCACCACTCGTTAAATAATAGTGTATGACATCCCGCTTGAATTTGGAAGAGTAATGTTGGTAATTTACTCTTCGATGAAGTGCGTTAAATCCAAATTTCTCGACTGTTTTAACCCATTTACGAACAGTCGAAAGTGAAGCAATATCAAATTGATTCGCTAGTATTCGATAACCTCCTGCGCCATTTTGGTAAGCTTCTACTACTTTTTTCTTGAATGCATAATCGTATTTTGCCAATTTAAATACGCCTCCAAAGTTAGATTTTTTGGTCTAACTTTGGGGGCGCACTACACATTTTTTATGGAACATGTGCCTTTTTGCTATTTTTTACTCGGCCATAGAAATTCGATTAGCAATTGATCTACTTCAGGATTTTCATGTAATTGACTATGTTGTGCATTTTCTCCTTTAATAATCTGGCTAGTGACTTGAGTTCCTCGCTGTCTTAGCAAGGCGTTGACTGCTAAGGCACTAGATAACGGTACCGTTCCATCACTTAAATCTGTTGGACTTAATTGACCACCAATTAATAAAATGGGCAGTTTTTCTGGAACAACATTAATCATCTCTTGATAATCCAAATAGCGGCTACTTTTTTCTGTGGGGCCGTTCTCTAGTTCCGTTTCGATGGTTTGCTGTTGACTCGTATCAATAAAATCATTGAAAGGTGCTCCAATGCTGACGAATTTTTCAATTTTAGGTAACGATGTGTCTTGCCCATAGGTTCCTAAATAACGTAAACCACTAACACCACCCATAGAGTGCCCGACAATATTGGCTTTGTTCACTTGATAATTTTTTTGTAAATAGAGTAATGTGTTTTTTATCCATTCTGTTTGATTCCATTCATTGTTTTTATTATCTTCAAATAGAACTTGAACACTGGGATTCGTCGCTTTGCCACTTAAAGCTCCTCGCTCTTTAACCACGGTCCCATCAGGTTTAACGAGTAGCACTAATTCTTGAGTTGTGGCACCTTGTTTCTCCAAGCGATGCAGTAACGAGCCAAACGAATTTTTAGTTCCTGCGTAACCATGAAAAAAAAGTGTTGGTGTTGTTGTGCGGTTTAACTCAACAGTTGCTTCTTTTGTGGCGGCTTGATTGTCATTCTTCGTGGTTGCCCCAATTTGGCAAGCACTTAATAATAGAACAAGACCCATTAGCAAAGAAAAATAACGATATTTTTGGGCATGTTTCATTTTTTTCATTCCTTTCTGCGATGAACTAAAAAAGGGCTTGGAAAAGAAGTCAGTTGACTGCTTTTCCAGACCCTACAATCTGTATCAATCAGCTGAACAATAGTTTGTCAGCTTGTTTATTAATCAATGTTATCGACTTGTTCAAAGTCTAATTCTGTACTTGTTTCACGACCAAACATATCGATGTTTACTTTTAATTTTTGTTTTTCTTCATCGATTTCTGTCACAACACCTTCAAGACCAGAAAAGGCACCTTCGATAATTTTCACTGTATCGCCTAGCGCTACTTCTAAGTCTGATTGACGGGTGCTCATGCCAATTGAACGTAAAATGTGGTTAATTTCTTCTTGTAATAAAGGAGCGGGTTTACTACCAGCACCATGTGAGCCTACAAAACCAGTTACGCCTGGCGTGTTACGAACAATATACCAAGAATCATCGGTCATAATCATTTCCACTAACACATAACCAGGGAAAGTTTTATGAACGATTTCTTTTTCTTTACCATTTTTGACTTCTTTTTCTGTTTCTTCTGGTACAACGACACGAAAAATATAATCGCCCATCCCCATGCTTTGTGCACGTGATTCAATGTTTGCTTTTACTTTATTTTCATAGCCTGAATAGGTGTGCAATACGTACCAATTTCTTTCAAAAGTTTCCATTACTGATTCGGCTCCTTTAAATGTTTTAGTTTATTTTTTTCGAGCAAATAAAAAAAGCTCAGTTTCCCGAAGCTTTTTCTCGAATACTATTATAGCACCCCTCGTCGGGAAATACTAGAATTAATTATTTTAAAATCCAGCCAAATGCCGTTTGGATAACAGTATCCATGATAAAGAACAATGCTGCAAATAAAATAGATGTTTCAATTACAACTAATGTATCTTTACGCAATTGTTTTTTTGTTGGCCAAGTTACTTGCTTCATCTCATCAGCAACGCTGCGGAAAAATTTCATGTTGATACCCTCCTCTAAATCTATTTCGTTTCTTTATGTAACGTGTATTGATTACAATATTTACAGAATTTATTGATTTCTAAGCGTTCGCCACGTTTACCTTCACTAACGGATTTAGAATAGTTGCGAGAGCCACAAACGGAACAAGCAAGAGCTGCTTTCTTTGTTGCCATGTTCTTCGACCTCCTCTATTCACAAATTTACTTCTTAACAGTACCATTATTCGAAAAAGTTGTCAAAGTTTAATTTACTTTTGTATGTGTCTACGTTTTACCCGAACACTATTTTTGATTAGAAATATTAAATTTAGATTAGAATAAAAGACTTCTAGATTTGATTATTTTATGTTATTTTAAACTCTATCGTTATTTAAAGATTCAGGGAATAGTTGATTAATACTGGTGATAAACCGTTAAACAAAGATTACATCAGATAAAAACTTTGTTTACCCAACTTTTATACTTGTTATCTAAAATTTACCACTTTTCTTAATAATTGTAAAGTGGATTTTAATTGCAAACGAGAATTTGATTTCTATTTCTTTGGTTAACTACACTTTTAAAAAAAGTTTTCCTAAGCTCCCTTAGTTTTCTAAGAGACTTTTTATTGTTTTAAATACTTCAGGTAATTGGTTGTGAATAGATTATCTGTTTTTAGGCAGACTCCTCCCTTGGCATTACATCACTTTTTTTCGCAGCCTCTGTTAATCTATAATTTCGTTATCTGGTTCTCTAATCAATCAGCTATTGAAAGATCCTCTCGCCATTTAGCTAAAAGCACCTCATCTAACGTATGATTCTTGGTTGCTGCAATAATTTGCAACATGCCATTCATTCCTTTTTTCCCCCAATAGCGGCCTTGCTTTTTCATGCGGTAGGTAAATGCTCGGTGGCGACTTTCAATAATCCCAATCATACCGTTTTCTTTTGGAAGATCTCTTAAACGATACGGCTTAAGATGTTTCCAATTGCGGTTAATATACGCGTTCAATTTAGTATAATGTTCTTCTTGCTCCTTATTTTCACAACAGCTATGCAACGTATCCAATGCAATAGTCATTTTTTCTCTTGAATAGTCAGCTAAAGCTTCTTTAAAAAGTGGGTATAATTCTGGTATAAATACACGTTCAGATAACTTTAATTGTACATGGTATGGATCAATAAACTGTTCTACTCTTTTCGGTTTCTCTGGCAATAATTTTCTTATGAACATCGGCTCATACCCTACACCACCATCGGTATTGATGACGACCACTGTATTCTTTAATTTATAATTTCGATAGAGGTAATCTGTCAAACACCAGGTTGCTTGACTATATGTTGGTGAAATAATTTCATGATCGTTTTCAAGTCCGCTTTGCCCTATCTTATTAGTTGTTCGACGTCCTTCATGAACCACAAAGTGAGCAACCTCTTTCTTTTTCTGCTCTTGTGTACTAAGCATGAAGCCGTCGGCTTCAACAAACAGATACGAAACCTCTCGTCGTTGTTTTTCTTTCTGCACTTGTTTATACTTATGTAGCGCTTCCACTAGTTCACCAAAATTATGGACCACTTTACCAACGATATCTTTAGAACATAGGATTGGACTACAGTTAGAAAAAATTGCCGCAATATCTCGATAGCTTCCATGTTGACTAGCTTGAACAAGCGCATTAATTACCCCGATTGAATAATGAATAGACGGTAGAGCAGCCAACCATTTATCAATGGGATAGACAGTTTCTTTTCCTTTTTTCCATGGTGTACGACTATACGTCAATGGGCCAAACAAAAAGTAGATGGTTCGTTCTTGTTTCTTACCTGGCTGATACCCCTTCGCTTGATAGTATGAACGCAGCTGTCTTTCTTTGATTGTGATGCAACAAGTGAAGAATGAATTCATCAGTCGATTCGTCAATAAAAGTAGCTGTTTTTCTTTTTCTATTTCATCATTTTGTGAACTATCTAGAAGCATTAACGTTTCTTTTAATAACTGATTTATTTCATCCATCATCTTGTGCATCTCCCTTATAATAGTAACTGCGGATAGCTCCCGCTTTTTGTTGGTATTGACGTAGGCAAAAATAAAACAATTTGACAGTGATTGATTCCTTCGGAACCATTCATTTAAGCCACAAACAACTAAAGAATTATCGTGAAGGTCATATGGTGAAACGTCGCTCTGCTTCCTTACGCTGGACCTTTAATACAAGCCGCCAAGTTAGCTGCTCGTTTTTCAACAACATTTAAAGCTTATCTGGATAAAAAGAACGGAAGGTAAACACTACATGGTAGCTATCACTCATGTTGCAGAAAGATTGGTAGGGTCATCTTTCATCTTCAAAAGCGTCAACGAGTAGTTGAAGAAATTAAGTTACTCTAAAACCTTATTTCCCTTTTTGAGACTAGTAAACGTTTTGTCAAAAGGGGAAAAATAAGCGTTAATTTGGATTACCCGAAATTCCGTTAGTAACTACCATTATTTAGCATGGACATACGTTATCATTTGTCGCGTAAAATTTAGTTTAAAACTAACACCATCGGTTATTTCAAGCATGAATGGGATGAATTAGCTTTTTTTTCTTACTAAAAGCATGATCCCAGAAATAACACCTAAAATTCCTGGAATGACCCATAAAATTATCAAAAGGAAGAAGGGAATAATCGATAAAATAAGCAAACTGATCCCACAAATACGTGTTTTTACCGTTTTTCTTAATAAAAACGCCATGATAAAAATGATGACCGAAAAGATCAAAGTAATTCCTGCCAATACGACAACCTTGCCACTCATACTCGTTAACATTTCTGCATCCTCTGCAGTTAATTCAGCATTAATTAAAGTTGATGAGTCGATCGATGAGAAAAATAGACCGCCTACCAATGCTAAAAGACTAACTAAACTTCCTGTTATGCCACTAATTAAAGCTAAAACAAATGCTGCTTTTCTCTTATTCATTGGATTTCCTCCCCTTTAACTGATTTAGAATGAAACTGTTTTTTTCCATAGTTGATTGCTTCTAATGAATGAATAACGACTACTGTAGTATTAGAAAAATAGTCACCAACATGTTGCTTCTTAGGAGTGAATGCAGCTACTAGATAGCCAATTAGAAGAATAAAACTTTTTAATATAAATCTACAAATACCTTCACGAATCAAAATTGTTTGCCAACTCAGCTCTTCTTCTTCAAAACTTACTACTTTGATTCCAAAAATCATCTTCCCAATGGTTTGTCCTGCATTTAACTTAGTAAGGAGCACAAAGTAAGCTAAGTAAATCACTAATGAGGCGATTCCATAAAAAGTAACGATCGATTGGCTAGAATCGAATCCCATCATTTTATAAAAAAGACCTATAGTAGCATAAGTGATGATACGTATACAAAGTAAATCAAGGAGAAATGCAAAGAATCGTACCCAAAACCCTGCAAAAACATAGTGAGGAAAACAACCATAGTTATTTTTTTTGCTCATTTCATAAGCCTCCATAGTAATACATTGGTTTTGATCCTTCCGAAGACCCTAATTTTTCAAAAATTGAAATCACTCGCTCATCTGGTGTCGCCTTTAGTCCTTGCCATTCAGCAAGCTTGCTACCTAACCAAGAAGAAGCGAAACCAGTAGTTTCATTTTTATATTCTATAACCGTAGCATTCGTTAATTTCTTTTCTTTTTTCAATGCTTGTAGCGCATCTTCAGGGTACCCAATTTGATCAACTAACCCATTTTTGACAGCTTGATTTCCATCATAAATTCTGCCATCTGCTAGTTCTTTTACAGTATTCACATCCATATGTCTACCTTTGGCAACAACGTTAACAAAACGATTGTAGGCACTCAATACATATTCTTGAATGACTTTATTCTCTTCTTCTGATGGTTTATGTTGTGGAGACCCCATATCTTTTAATGCCCCACTTTTATACGTGGCATCGGTTATACCTAATTTTTCTAATAAGCCTGAATAGTTCAAGCCATGAACAATGACACCAATGGATCCAGTCGTGGTCTCTTCTGTCGCAAATAGCTTATCTGAACTAGCAGAAATATAATAACCACCACTCGCGGCCGTATCTTTGAATGCTGTATAAATAGGGATCTTTTGCTTTTTAATTTTTGCCATTTCTTTCGCAATTTCAGCACTCTCATAAACGCCACCACCAGGGGAATTTACTTCTAATAAGACCCCTTTCACAGTTTTATCCTCTTGAATCATTTTTAATTGGGTTAAAAATTGTTGATGATTGTATCCTTCTTTACTAAAAAGATTACTCTCATCCGTATCTGAAATAACCCCATCAACAGATAGTTTAACAATCTTTTTATTGGCCTCTCCTTCTTCTAATACTTCTTCTGTTAGTTCATTCGAGCCATAAAAGATTTTATTTATTCCTGTTAATACAGTCGTTGATTCTTCTTCTCTTTCTCTTCCTGGGATTAGTGCAACAATAATTGATAGTATCAATAAAGCACAAGCAATTCCAACAGCTGTCCATCTTCTTTTATTCATACAAGTTCCTCCAACTAATTTTAGTTAGTTTTTTAATTAATTATTCAGTGTTTTTTAACTTTTATCAGAAACACTATTTTTTGGTAACACTTTCATTATTCTGTATTTAAACCTAGCGAAGGAATACAAATCAAAGACAAACTATCCTTGCCCCCCAATCGCTAACTTTAAGCATCCTTATTCAAACGAGAAGAACTACTTTATCAGCTCAGCTGTCTTTTTATTTTTATAGAGCAATCGTTTCCAATACTGCGCCTCATAAACTTATACTCCTAGTTAAATCAGTCAGATAGTAAAGCCAAAAACAGCCTTCTTTAGTCACTTCATTCCAATAAATAGCAGTATTCTTTAAACCGCTCATCTTAAATACAATGTAACGAAACTCTTATTATAAAAAATGGTTAGTCAAATAAAGGATAACCTATACTGGTACCCTCATTGTTCTATCCATGTATGTTGCATATGAATTGTTTTTTTATTCAATCCATAAGTAGCAGCACCTATGATCCTTTATAAAAAGGAACTTCAGGCCTGGGCTAAATGTAGTGCGCCCCCAAAGTTAGACCAAAAAATCTAACTTTGGAGGCGTATTTAAATTGGCAAAATACGATTATGCATTCAAGAAAAAAGTAGTAGAAGCTTACCAAAATGGCGCAGGAGGTTATCGAATACTAGCGAATCAATTTGATATTGCTTCACTTTCGACTGTTCGTAAATGGGTTAAAACAGTCGAGAAATTTGGATTTAACGCACTTCATCGAAGAGTAAATTACCAACATTACTCTTCCAAATTCAAGCGGGATGTCATACACTATTATTTAACGAGTGGTGACTCTTATCTGACTGTCGCATTGAAATATGGTCTGCCAAACGATACCTTAGTCTTGGCTTGGCACCAGAAATTTCTAGAAACAGGCATAGAAGGGCTTTCACCAAAACAGAAAGGAAGACCTTCTATGTCAAAGAAAAAGAAACCCGTTCAGGTGAAAAAAACACGAACACGTGAACAAGAATTAGAACATGAAAATGAACTATTGCGAGCGGAACTAGCCTTCATAAAAAAGCTCCGCGCTTTAGGAATGAATATCCCGGAACGACTCAAGAACGAGATGCCCGAATCATCCACGAACTCCGAAAAAAATTCCGATTAACAATCTTACTGGAAGCAACCAAATTTCCTAAAGCGACGTATATGTATTGGCAAAAGCGATTTGAGCGAAAAAATCCCAATCAAAAATTAGAAGCCCTGATTAAGAAAATTTTTGACGAAAACAAAGGAAACTATGGCTATCGCCGTATTCAATTAGCTTTAAAAGAACAAGGATTGAACGTAAACCAGAAAAAAATTCGTCGTCTTATGCGTAAACTTGGCCTAAAAGGGACAAAATTTATTCGTAAATCAAGAAAATATAATTCCTACAAAGGAACCGTTGGCTATGGCGAAAAAAACCGTCTACATCGTCGTTTCTACACTTCAGTACCCCATCAAAAGCTAACAACAGATACCTCTGAATTTAAGTATTATGAACGTGATCAAAGTGGAAAGATTCAAATAAAAAAACTCTATTTAGATCCTTTTCTTGATTTATTTAATGGTGAAATCTTGTCTTACCGTATTTCTAAACAGCCGAATGCCAAAGCAATTCTTGAGGCACAAAAAGAAGCCATTGATAAAACGCAAGATTGTCCATATCGGCGCACTTTTCATTCTGACCAAGGTTGGGGGTACCAAATGAAGCAGTACAAAAAGCAATTAACCAGTCACCAGATCTTTCAAAGTATGTCTCGAAAAGGCAATTGTTTTGATAATTCTCCTATGGAGAATTTCTTTGGTTTACTAAAACAAGAAACCTACCATGGCATTATTTATTCTAGTTTCGAAGAACTAGAACAAGCAATTGAGGAATGGATTGATTATTATAATCATCAACGAATAAAGACAAAACTAGGGTGCAGTCCCGTTCAATTCCGTAAACGGTTCGTCGCATAAAAATACCGACCAGATTTCTCCAGTCGGTATTCGGTCTAACTTTCGGGTCTCACTACAAAACTTTAGTTTTAGTAATACATCTTGTACAGTATTTATAAACTAGTCAAGTAAAAATTTTTAGTAGTTGGACCCTTTTTAATTTTTTCTGTATCGTTAGTAGAGAAAGGGCTTACTAGTTAGTTAACAACTATTAGCTGTGTATTTAATTCCTTCACTCTTTTTGGAACTTCCAATTGTAAGGCAAGTCATACTCTTTAATCATTTTATAAACATCTTCTACCTTCAAATGAGAACAATCAGCTAATTCATTCATGTTTAAAAGCGGGTATTGTAGACACAATTCACGTAGTGATTCAATTTTTCTATTTTGCCATTCCATTTCTAAAAGCGTTTGTTTCATGAGCTGGATCCCTTTCTGTTATATTTTAAATACCAATAATTAATTATTTTAGTGAATAAGAAACATCCCCATCTTTCTTACTAGCGATTAAAAAAAGATGGGGATTTTTTATAGTTTTTTACTGATACTTTCTTTTTTCATTAGCACGAATAATATACCTCCAATTTCGGATAACTAGGTAAGGAAGGTGATACTGTTAATTAATAAATATGGAACAGGATTCTTATAATTTTACATACAAACACCTAAGGCTTTGTTAGTCCGTTAATTACATTTGAGAATACTACTCTATAGTCAGCGGCTAATGTATACTTTTGATACTTATTAGCTAATTCAAAATCTACCAGCCATAACAGTGCGTTGGTGTTATTGAAATAATTAAATAGATCTATATTTGATTTTAGTGGTGAAGCTGCTAATAAAGCTGTTATTGATTCTACATATAAATTTTTAACAATATTTCTGGCATCTTCCAAATTTGAAGTTGCACTATCAGCAGCAGCCTTAACAACTCGGGAATATTCAATACCATACATCATAAAAACTAATTCATTAATTTTTTTGCTTATCAATAAAGGAAATTCGGATTCTTCAAAGTTATTTAACTCTTCCATATTATTGATATTATTAATTTTATTTAATAAATCACGTTCTTCGCTAGCTGTTAATAAATTAACACCAAAAACTCTAGGTTCACTACCTATACTTTTTATAGTTATTTTTAAGTGATCTTTATTCAATACTATTAAAGCTTGGGCATCAGCTATAGCTTTATTCGCCGCATCTTTTGCTTCCGCTGCTTGTTGGGCTTGTGTTACTTCATCCGCTGTACCAGCATTATCGACTTGCGTAGTAAAGGCAGTTTTTTCATCAGCACTTAGATTAGTTAGGGCGTTAATCGCAGCTTGTGCCGCATTTTTCGCATCCGCTAAAGCTTGGGCATCGGCTGCCGCTTTATTCGCCGCATCTTTTGCTTCCGCTGCTTGTTGGGCTTGTGTTACTTCATCCGCTGTACCAGCATTATCGACTTGCGTAGTAAAGGCAGTTTTTTCATCAGCACTTAGATTAGTTAGGGCGTTAATCGCAGCTTGTGCCGCATTTTTCGCATCCGCTAAAGCTTGGGCATCGGCTGCCGCTTTATTCGCCGCATCTTTTGCTTCCGCTGCTTGTTGGGTTTGTGTTACTTCATCCGCTGTACCAGCATTATCGACTTGCGTAGTAAAGGCAGTTTTTTCATCAGCACTTAGATTAGTTAGGGCGTTAATCGCAGCTTGTGCCGCATTTTTCGCATCCGCTAAAGCTTGGGCATCGGCTGCCGCTTTATTCGCCGCATCTTTTGCTTCCGCTGCTTGTTGGGCTTGTGTTACTTCATCCGCTGTACCAGCATTATCGACTTGCGTAGTAAAGGCAGTTTTTTCATCAGCACTTAGATTAGTTAGGGCGTTAATCGCAGCTTGTGCCGCATTTTTCGCATCCGCTAAAGCTTGGGCATCGGCTGCCGCTTTATTCGCCGCATCTTTTGCTTCCGCTGCTTGTTGGGCTTGTGTTACTTCATCCGCTGTACCAGCATTATCGACTTGCGTAGTAAAGGCAGTTTTTTCATCAGCACTTAGATTAGTTAGGGCGTTAATCGCAGCTTGTGCCGCATTTTTCGCATCCGCTAAAGCTTGGGCATCGGCTGCCGCTTTATTCGCCGCATCTTTTGCTTCCGCTGCTTGTTGGGCTTGTGTTACTTCATCCGCTGTACCAGCATTATCGACTTGCGTAGTAAAGGCAGTTTTTTCATCAGCACTTAGATTAGTTAGGGCGTTAATCGCAGCTTGTGCCGCATTTTTCGCATCCGCTAAAGCTTGGGCATCGGCTGCCGCTTTATTCGCCGCATCTTTTGCTTCCGCTGCTTGTTGGGTTTGTGTTACTTCATCCGCTGTACCAGCATTATCGACTTGCGTAGTAAAGGCAGTTTTTTCATCAGCACTTAGATTAGTTAGGGCGTTAATCGCAGCTTGTGCCGCATTTTTCGCATCCGCTAAAGCTTGGGCATCCGTTAGGTCTTTACCATTTGCTAAGTTTTCTTCATTTTGTTTAACTGCATTTGAATATGCATTGAGAACTTGCTGATTAGTCGTCGCATTTTTCACTTGAAGAATAAATTCTTCCTTTTCATTTAAACTCAAATGTAGTAAAGCATGAATAGCAGCTGTTGCTACTACTTGCGCATCGGCTAAAAATTTAGATTGAATATCATCCAAAGTATTTTTTTCACTTAAATCATTTTTTTCAAGTGTGTCAATTTCCGTAATCAAAGTGGCTATTTTTTCATTCAACTGATTTAATTGAGTATCAATCGCATCTATTTCTTGGCTATATGAGGCTAATTGTTGTTGCTTTTCTAATGCTTCTTGCTTCGTGTTACCTTTCTCATTATCTGGTAAATTAGAAGCAGCTAATTGTTCCTGAGCTTGTGACAGCTCCTCTTGGAGTTTGTTAGTTTCATTTTGCTTAGCTTCTTTTTCATTTATTAATTGATTAATCCGATTGTCTGATTGATTTAATCGTTCATTTAATTCCGCTAATTGACTGCCTGAGTTATCAGCTACTTCTAACATTGCTTCTACAGATACTAACTGACTTTCTAGTGCTTTCCGTTGCTCCGGTTGATCTTCTGGCCAATTAGCTATTTGGCTTTCTAACGCGGATTGTTTAGTTTTCAACTCTTCAATTTTTTGTTGAGCATTTTGGTAAACAGTTGTTGCCACTGACAATTGATTCACAATATCATCTTTTACACTCTGTGATTGTGCTAATTCTTCATCAATAACTTGCAATCTAGCACGTTGTTTCTCTAGGTCGCTTTGTAACCCATTAACCCTTTGGGTTAATTCTGACTTTTGACTTGTTAAAGCAGAAAAACGCCACTCATTCGATTGGTTAATAGTATCAGTTAACACTTCTTCAACTTCTTGTTTTGCTTTTTCAAGTTCTGCTTTTTCTGTCGCTAAAGCTTCTCGTTTATCCTCTAAGTCTTTCAATTCATTTTTTTTACCACTTATTTCTTCTTTACTAATAACTGGACTTTCTACAGCTTTTGATGGTAAAAGTTGTATATTACTAGTATTTCCATCAGAAACTTTAGCATTATTCCCTACAGTATTCGGCGTAGTTGCATTTGAACTTTTACCATCACTAGGCACATCGGTCACTTGTTGTCCAAAAGTTTGATTTGGATCGACTTTGTCTGTTGGTGTTAATTGTGCTTCACTCACCACTTTCCCCTGTGAATCGGTGATTTTCACCTTTATACCATCAAAACTAATAGTTGTTCCTACCGGAACATTGTATTGACTCCCCTCTTCAAAGCCATTCAACTCCATTAATTTTTGCCATTTAACATTAACAGCTAAAGAAATGTTGTAGAATGTGTCGCCTTCTTCAAAGGTATAACTCGATTGATTTGCTACCAATTTTGCTTGAATACTTTCAACCGAATTTGCTACCCATTCATCTGCATAGACTGATTCTGCATCTAATAAAGCTAATCCTCCCAGCATTAAACTTGAGAATAACAACCCTTTAACAAGCCATTTTTTCCCTTTTTTATACATTTTGGCACGATATTTAGGTTCATTAGCTCGTATATTAGCCTGAAAATGTGCTTTTTTCATTACAAGGTACCTCCTTAATAAAATATTAATAAATGTTTTGTCATATTTATACATAAAAAACTTCTAAACAATTAACTCTTTCATAGATTTTTTTATTACTAAAATATTGCCAATAGATATGCTGAATTTCCGGATAAAATCAATGAACCTTCGATCTAATAACAGAGTCACTAACAAGCGAGAAAACAGTTTCTAACTATTTTTTTATCATTTTAATTATTTTAACTCCCTTCATACTAATACGACATAGAATCCGACTTCCTATTCTTCATAAAGATTTGTTTAACTGCTTAAATAACAGAGAAGAGGAACAAATCATTAAAAAATAGTTCAACTATAAGGCGGTTTCTATGCATTGATTCAAGTATACTAAATGCAAATAAAAATAAGTTCTATATTTATTATTACTAATAATTCAAATAAAGGAGTTTCCCTAAATATCAATTTTTCAAGCGATAATATGAAACAAGTTGGTCAAGATATATCAAATGTTAATCTGACAAAATAAACATATTATGGATTTAACCATGCGATTTCTAGTTTTTCATTACTTATAGAGATTCAGTTAAACTGTTGGCTACGCTTGCATTTTTCATTGTATTCAGGATCTTTTTAATAGTAATTTAGCAGTATTTTTTGTTTTATTTATAAAGAAAGTCATATTTATTAAGGTTTTTAATAATACAAAAATACATCCTTTTCCAACCAGGAACATCTTTCGTTGTTTTGATATCCTTTTTCTCACAACTCAGAAATTGTTTCTTCCTCCACAAATCACCCCCGTCAGTATGCCAAAAATGAATGGATTTATTAAACTCCTCAATGTGATTGTTTTTCATTTCGCCGATAGTAAAATTAAGCTAGACAACTAAATAAGTCATTTGTGTTACACTCAAAATAGTTCCGACCAAAGAATTATAAGGAGTGAAGACAAATGACCTATACTCATCTTACACCAAATGAACTTGTGATGATAGAAGCTTGTTTTACCTTTTACGATGGCTTCTAAGACTTTAAATCGTTCTAGACAGACAATCTACAATGTTTACAACTTTCTGAAACAAGGAAAATCTATCTGTGACTATTACCAACAATATAAAGAAAATAAAACGCGTTGTAGTCGACAATCCATTCATTTGCCTACAGAACAGCATGATTACATTCAAACCATGGTGGCTCAGGGATGGACATCTGATGTGATTATTGGTCGAGCTGAGTTTCCTATTTCATGCTCTGTTAGAACACTTTATCGTCAGTTTAAAGCCAATCAATTTGATTGCTCAATCCTACCAACGAAAGGGAAACGAAAGCCCAACGGGCATAAAGAACGTCGCGGAAAGCAAGCAGCTAAACGCAATATTTCAGAACGATCCACTGACTACCCTGAATTCCAACAGGAATTTGGGCATTTAGAAGGTGACACAATTGTTGGCGTTCATCATAAAAGTGCCATACTCACTCTAGTTGAACGCCTTTCAAAAGTGATTATTACATTAAAACCCGAAGACAGGAAAGCACGAGATATTGAAAAAGCGACAATTGATTGGCTACAAAAGATTCCCAAAAACTTGTTCAAATCCATTACCATTTGATTGTGGAAAAGAATTCTCAAACTGGAAAAACATGAGTAACGCCACTGATATTTCCATCTATTTTGCGGATCCAGGGGCACCCTCACAACGAGGGTTAAATGAGCATTCTAATGGCCTATTACGTAAAGACGGACTGCCTAAAACAATGGATTTCAACCAAGTTGACCAAGCGTTTGTTTCGGCTGTCGCCTCCAAAAGAAATCACCTACCAAGGAAATCTTTAAATTACCGAACACCATTAGAAGTATTTTTGAGTTACATAAATGAGACACAATTGTCTAGTTTAATTTGACAAATCAAATATAATAAAATTACTTCCAATAAAAATCTGTTTATTCTTATTTTAAATTAACATTTTAGATAGTTTTCACGGAAGTACTTAGAGCTTTTAGCGCATATATTGGTAAAAAGTCCGTTGCCAATCCCTCTAATTGTACGGTACTTAAAACAGGAATTAGTTGCTTTGATAAGTTAAGGCAAAATGTGATCTTTGATTAGCATAAAAATCGTATCTTAACATGAGATTAGACAATAATATGATTCTCTTTCACAAAAATTTATAACCATTGATACGTTGCATCGTCATCCTCATCATCTAGCACCGTTAAAATCGCTTCTACTGATACATCCTATTGCTGAAAAAACATTCGGTATTGTACATAAACTTTTCTAACCGACAGCGACAGATCAAACAAGGAAAATGTCGGAAATTTAACACCAAGATAGTAAAAAAGCTCCACTTAAGATAGTTCATGTTCAACAAAGTGATTTACAGCACTATATACTTCAGCAGTAAACTGTTGTTTGATATATTCGGTAAAGGAATTGTTTATAGTTAAACCAGCTCCTTGGTTAAAATCATATTAGCTACTAGAATAAGAAATCCGTTATTTACGTAAGTCTATTTATTAATAGCGATCAAATGAATAATAGTTTTGTATCTAACTCATTCTTTTTCTTTTTGAAACTTCCAGCAATATGATAAGTCATATTATTTGATGATCCTGTATACGCCCTCTACCTTTAATTGAGAGCGATTAGCTGACTCATTCATGCTTAATATATTTTAATAATAAAATATTCACTTTTTATACAGGATACAAACTCCCGCTTTCACAGAAACTATTTTAGTTCCTATATTTTATCAACAATCTATTCATGAAACTTGTTTAATTAATTTTTTATTTTAAACTATATCTTCTTTTCTCTTCACAGAAATAATAAATGAACTTACTATAAAGATAACAGCGTATACAGTCATTATGCTAATCGATTTAAACGGAACAGTTCCATTGTTTATATACCCTACAGCTAATTCTCTAAAATGATAAGTAGGAGTTAATTTAGATATTGTTTGCAACCAGCTAGGAAATTGATTTGTTGGAAACCATAATCCTCCCAAAATTGCCAATATCAAAAATAATAAATTTGAAAACACAGATGCTGTTTTTTCATCTTTAAAATTTGTTATGATAGTTCCCAAGCTAAGAAATACTATAGCTCCTAATAGTAAGAATACTCCCGATAAAAACCATTGAACAAAGGTTAAATGCACACCTCTAAACAAGAAACCTACTAGAAATACTAAACCAATTGAAATAACAGACAAAACAATCATCTTAAAAATTTTAACCAGATAAATGTAACTATCTTTCACTTGAAATCGATATAATATATTTCTCCAGCCATTCTTTTTATCTTCTATAATTTCAAAAGGAAGAGTAAATATAGAAAAACTGGTCAAACTAAAGGTAGTCATAGACATTAAATATTCTTTTGCAAAAACTCTTTGTGCCTCTTCATTTGGAATCTTAATCATTGCAGTAAACAATAAATAAAATGCTACTGGGCATGCCAATACTCATAAAAAGATATTTTTTATTCCGGCTCATTCGTATAAATTCTATTTTTATCAGCTTAATCATATGCCACCCCCTCTATAAATTCTCCATTAAATATGGTATCTAATAGAGATGTATTGGTTATTTCTATCTCTTTAAAAGGAAAACCTGCTTTCATTAGTTCTTTAATAACCTTATTAGTTTTTTCTGATTCAAAATGTAACTCAATCAATTTATCTGCCTTAATCACACTAATAGAATTAGCAATAATAATATCTTGTAGCTCTTTTTTAAATTGTGTAAATAATTCACTATCAAAATAAATTATTTTTTTCGCATTCATCATTTTTAAATGGTACGGTGTTTCGTCTGCAATGAGGCTCCCGCTATCAAGTAATAAAACCCTATCAGAGCAATAATGTACTTCCTCAATATAATGAGTTGTAAATATTATGGTTACTCCTTTTTGCTTTAATTTTTTAATGCACTCCCAAAAATGATATCTCGTTGTAGTATCCATACTTGACGTAGGCTCATCAATGATTAAAAATTTAGGTTGGTTAATAATAGCCAGACAAAAATCAAGTAACCGCTGTTGTCCACCAGATAATTTAGAAGCAAATTGGTTCATTTGTTCTTTTGAAAAATTCAAAATAGCATGAATCTCTTCAATAGAAAGTGACTCATCAGTATAACCGTATACAAAGTGAATTAGTTCATTTACTTTTACATCATCAGGAAAGTTAGTTTTTTGAGGTAAAAATCCAATATCTTTTGTCATACATCCAATTACTATATTTCCCTCATCAGGAAAGTATTTACCCATAATTATATTCAATAGAGTACTTTTACCAGCACCATTTTTCCCTAGAAGGGCTACACATTCATTTTCTTTTATTGAAAAATTAATACTATTTAAAACTTTTTTTTGCTTAAATTGTTTACATATATTTTCAGTTGAAATAATATCCAAAGCATATCCTCCTTATATTATTAATTCTTAACTTTAACATTCTCTTTTGATAAGGCCAACTTCTAACTATTAGGATAAATTACAAAATTTTTGACTGTAAGTGTTTAACATGATGAACTTTATATCTACATTTTCAAGTAAATAATTAATGCTCTCTAATTTTGTTTCTACCCTAATATTCATCTTTTATTCTATAGATAAAACTAATGAACTACTTAGTCCATCATACAATACCTCCCACAAACAATTTTGGTTAAACACAAAATATTTTTTATATTAAAATACAACTTCATTCATTCGTTTAACTTCTAAATAGAACATCTATTTACTGGTTCAAATAACAAAAAATTAACTAATTTTAAGAAATAACTCTCCTATGGTTAATCTACTACATAGCAGTAATATATTATAACTAAGGATAGCCATAATAATGTTCCGTATTTATCAACAAGAGCCAATCAAATAAAGGAGTTTACTTGTATCATTGTTCTTAGGGTGTTATCCTGAAAATTAATATAATTTTAGATAGCATTAAAATGACAAACTTTCGTCATTCTAATGCTATCTGTATACCACCTGAAATAATTCTTAATAATACACAAAAAGTACTGCTAATAGTTCTAATACTTACCCAGTTGTCGAAAAACACAGTCCTATTGATCTTGTTTTCGTTGCTCCTCCCGTGTCCCCAATAACTAAAAAAATTCCACGGATAAGTTAACGATCCCCACATCTAACTTGGCCGTAATTGACTTATTCCGTGAACACTTTTTTAATCGGTTTTCATTGTTCTATTAAGATTTCATTTTTCACCATAAGAAATGATAAATTTAAAACTAGCTTTGTTAAAATTAGGATTCGCTAATGAAATATAAGATTTTTCTGCACCTTTACTTACTAATGGTAATCTCATCATAACCCGAAAAAACAGTTGATTAGCATCGTAATCGGATGGCTTCTTAGTTTTATGTTGCTTACTTTTCTGAATATGAAAAATACAGTTAGTTTCTAAAAACAAGAAAATGCTCCAGTGGTTGACTAAACAATTTGATTTCTTGTAACATCTAGTGAATGCAATGTAAATCATATATGCAAAGATTAGTATTTAATGAGAAATAATAATATTTCTAACGCTTTAATGTTTTTATTTCATAAAATTGTTCATTTATAGTTGCTGTCTTTAATTTTTTAGTAAAAAACCTTTTTTGTGTCTAATACAGTAGTGATTTCTAAAAATATCTTCTACGTAACAGACATAATTAGTATACCTTCTGCCTTATTATTGATTTAGAAAGAAAAAAATAAAAGTTATTAATTAGCTCTTATTTTTAGTCCTTCAATAATGGGTTGTGTCTTTTTTTAGTCATTGTGGTGAGTATTCCCGTAAACAAGGCTTATTCTTCTAACAATTAACAGCCTGACACTTAATCATCTGATTCATGTCTTCTATTTTTATTAAAACATGTTTTTTTTACTTTTACTTTGGGTTCTACTTTCTTTATAGCCACTTTTATATGAGGAACAATTTCCCCATTATCATCTACTAGAAAACCGTTATCCGTAACATGAAATTGTTCATCAATAATCAGTTGTTTGATATTTTTTTGAATCGGCTTATAGGTAATATTCTCTTTAATTAATGGGGTTGCGTATTCTTTAAGGTAATGGATCATTTGTTCACTGGATTCTTTATCTGTTGGAAATTCAAGCTTATAAGCGGCCATGCTTTTTATATTAGGATAGTTCTTAAATATAATAAAAGAAGCAGTCTCTACTGACTCTTCTACACCTAAAGAGTCTAGCAGTCTTTGTCTTAGAAAATCAATTTGATGATTGAGCTCTTCTTCAGTCTTTCTTTTTTTAAATTGAAGTCGTTGAATTTCTTGAGAAAAATATTTTGAACGATCTTTGCTTTTTTGAATAGTTTTCTCTAATTCTATAGCCAATGCTTCTATATCCAACTGCTATTCCTCCTAACCATCAATGCTCAATTTAGTTGGTTCCTTACAAATTATATTATAGTACAGATTAAAAAATAACAATAGAGATGTCCTATTTACCTTTACTTCCGAATATTTAACATAACTAATAATGCATTAAAACAAGTAGTCCTAAAATCGGTTGATACCAGGGCTACTTGTTTTAATAATTTGATAGTGACTATGTCAATTAATCATTAATTTAAGCTTATTTACCTTTTTTACGATTTATAAAAAAATAAATAAGACCTTGTACAAAATTAGAACCCCCAAAAATAAAGCTAAACATAGTAATCGCACGACTAAGAAGAGATTGGTTATCAAAAAAGAACATACCTATAAAACCAGCAAAAAATAAAATGCCACCAAAAATTAAAGACATTTTATAAAAATTAAGTTTGGAACAGTTTTTCATGTATTTACTCCTCTAATAAAAAATAGTATAAAATCACATTGTTTTCAAATTGAGTTAAGTACACGCTATTGTATAAAAGCTTTCTCTCAATCTAGTTAAACTTTTCTTACAAAAATTAGATATTAAAAATAGAGGGCTAATTTATAATAGTTTTTAACTTCCCCGTCCATGTAGATTCAATAAAAATTAACTTTTAAATCAACTAATAAGTATCTTAACCCATGATTTTTATGGCCTTAGCTAGACTATATTTCTAGGGATAGATAGTTCTTAATATTGATTAACTCTTTCTCTTTTTTGGAACTTCCAACAATAGGGCACGTCGTATTCTTTAATGAACCGGTAAACATCTTCTACGCTTAGTTGTAAACGATGCGCTAACTCATTCATGTTTAGATACGGGTATTTTAGACAGAGTTCCCGTAATAATTTCACTCTGCTATTCTGCCATTCAATTTCACGCTGTGTATGGCGCATTAACAAGACTCCTTCCGTAGGGCGCTTTTACTCGTCTGAAAAAGGCGGTTGCTTCGTATAATAGATTGACAAAAGGTGCATGACTTTTTTTCGTCACACACCATCTGCCATCCTGTTCACTATATCCACTGTTGTATTCGTTAATTCTTAATTAATAAAGTTTGCTTTTTTTAACGATTTTAGTTTAGACGCTTCGTAATTATAGAGACTATTTAGCGTCTACAGTGGTAAGTAGTTTTAGTTATCCTAACTATTAATAGTAATTTCTATTTTTTAGCATTAGCTACATAAAGTTTATTTAGATCAGACATCAATTTACTATAATTAGTTTGATCATTGTACATATCAGCATGACTAATATTACTGTTATTAAACGTACTTATAACGTTATCGTAACTACTGAAAGTTGTGTTGCCACGATAAACAAAAATTGTAGTTGGTGTTGTAAATTCTAAGTTTAGTAACTTAGCTACTTCTAAGTCTATTAGTAACCAGTAAACACTTGTTCCTGCATTTGCATAGTTATATGCGTCATTTAATCGAGCTCTAGTGCTGTTAATATATGCTTCAGGGGCAGATGATTGCGCTAAATAGAACTCTGCCAATGCTTTAATAGCATAGATAATATCTTTGTTATTTTTAATAGAATTAATTTCTCCTTGGCTTAATCCTGATGAATAAGGAGCAGCTAATTTAATTAGTACGTTTTTATCTAAATCAACACTACTACTTAATTCAGAGTTCAAAGCTGTTAAAATTTTTAAATTATCAATATAGTTTAGAGAACTAATTAAAATATTAATATTAGTTTCATCTGCTGAACTACTTCTCAATATACTAATAAATTCAGCTTTAGATTCTTCTAATCGATAATTATAATCTTTCGCTTCCGCCGCTTTAGTTATGGTATCAATCTGAGCACCTGAGGTAGCGTCGTTGATTTGGTTAATATATTCTGTTAATTCAGTACTACTTAAAGTCGTTAACTGAGTAATCTTCGCTATCGCTTCTGCTTTTGGCTTTCCTATGATACTATCATTGTCTCGCTTAATAGCTTCTTTTCGTATGCTTGCGACTAAATCTGCCGTAGTTGCCATGTTGATCTGATTCATAAAGGCCGTTTTTTCTTCATCAGCTAATTCAGTTAAGGCAGTGATATCAGCTTGAGCGGCTTTTTTAACTATTATGAAATTATTTTTGGTTACCGCCGTATCCTTAGCAAAGTTAATTGCTTCTGCCGAGGTCGCATCATTTACTTGTGTGATAAAGGCCGTTTTTTCCTCGTCACTTAATCCGGTTAAAGCGGAAATAATTAATTTCGCCGTGGTGGCCGCGTTCACTGTTTCTAGACTATTGCCGATCGCTTTCGCTTCTGCTGCTGCTTGGATAGTGGCAACTTCATAAACTGTTGTTGCAGCATCAATTTGATCCGCCAAGGTAGTTCTTTCTACCTCACTTAATCCGTGTAAGATATTGATGGCAATTTTAGCGTTAGCTTTCGCTAATGAGAGGGCATTTTCTGCCGCTAATTTTATTGCATCATTTTGCGCTTTCACAATGCCATCACCCGTGGTCGCTACATCTACTCGGGCCGTAAAGATGGCTTTTTCCCCACTACTTAAATCCGTTAACGCATTGATTTTCGCTTTGGCATCGGCTTTAGTGCCATTCAATACTTTCGACATGATTGTATCAACCATCTGTTTGATTTCATCGGCAGTAGTTGCAGCATTGACTTGATCCAGTAAGTTGGCTTTTTCTTCATCATTTAAACCAGGTAAGGTCGAAATTAATGTTTTAGCCGTGTTTAATGTTTGCGCTTCTTGCAAGACTTGGTTTTCATTCGCTAGAATCGTAGCTGTTTTTTGGGCTTGTGCTATTTCTTCTGGCGTCTTTGCCGCGTCAACTTGGGCTAGTAAGGTCGCTTTTTGGGTATCATCTAAATCTTTTAGGGCATTAATTACCGCTTTCGCCGCTGCTTTTGTGGCGTTATTTTGAATTTTTATCACTTCATCAGGAGAGGTTGCTAGTGCTATCTGATTGATAAAAGCCGCTTTTTCAGCTGCATTCAAGTCAGATAGAGCCTCAATCGCTGTGGTTGCAATAGTTTGTTGAGCTTTTAAGGCTTGATGATCACCCGCTAATTTAGCGGCATCAATTTGTAGTTTCGTTACATCCATTGCGGTAGCAGCCACGCTTACTTGTTTGTTCAAGGCCGCTTTTTCTTCATCACTCAAGCCGGTTAGGGCTGTAATCGCCGCTTGGGCTTCCGCTTTAGCAAAAATCAATTGATTTTCAGTTGCTAGTTTAGTCGCAGCTAATTGTGCTTCCATAATGCCGTCGGCGTCCAGTGCAGCTGTAACTCGGGCATTAAAGATGGCCTTTTCCTCACTACTTAAATCCGTCAAATCATTAATTTTTGCCTGTGCAGCAGCTTTGGCGGTCGTTAACGCTTTAGCAGTCGTTGTATCAATCAGCTGTTTGATTTCATCGGCAGTAGTTGCGGCGTTGACTCGGGTCATAAAGGCCGTTTTTTCCTCGTCACTTAAATCTGTTAGGGTTGAAACGACGGCTTTAGCGTTAGTTAAGGTTTTCGCCGCTTGTAAAACTTGATTTTCATTGGCTAGCGTGACCGCATTCGTTTGGACTTGCGCCACTTGTTCAGGCGTCGTAGCTTGATCAACTTGGGTCAAGAGGCTAACTTTTTCCTCGTTGTTTAAATCCGACAAGGCGGAAATAGCTACTTTCGCATCCACTTTTGCGGCAATGAGCCGATTATTGGCGGCGGTCGCTTGGGCTTCTGCTTGGATATTTGCCAATGCCTGCGGAGTTTGTGCTATATCCACTTGGGATAATAAGGTCGTTTTCTCTGACGTATTCAAATCCGCTAACTCATTGATGGTGGCTTTAGCCTTGGCTTTATCAAGCGTAAGCTGGTTTTCTTCTGCTAATTTAGTCGCATCGATTTCGGCTTTCTTAATACTATCCACCGTAGTCGCCGCAGTGACCCGATCTAAAAAGACATTCTTTTCGCTCGTACTTAACTGTGGTAAAGCATTAATGGTCGCCTTCGCTGTTTCTTTTGTGATGGTTAAGGCTTGAGCAGTAATCGTAGCAATTTCGTCAGGGGTGTTTGCTGCGTCTAATTGCGTGATAAAGACCTCTTTTTCAGCAGCATTTAAATTAGGCAGAGTAGCAATCATTGCTTTGGCATTGGTTAAGTCTTTCGCCATTTGTAAAATTTGGTTTTCACTCGCTAGCGTAACCGCATTTGTTTGGATTTTAACCACATCCGCAGGTCGTGTTGCCGCCTCAACTTGCGCCAGTAGGGTGGCTTTTTCTGCAAGGCTCAAATCTACTAAAGTATTAATAGTGGCCTTTGCGGCGGCTTTAACGACATCTAATTGACTCCCAGGGTCTTTTGCTACTAGCGTATTTTGAACAGCAGTCACCTCAGCTAACGTGTTTGCTTGATCAACTTGGGCTAACAAGAGGGCTTTCTCCGCCACTCCCAAGGTAGCGGCATTAATGGCCGCTTTTGCGGCATCTTTAGCAATACTTAATTTATTTCCAGTATCTTGGGTGGCGGCGTCTTTCGCTTCAGCCGTCATTTGAGCCAGTGCAACCGCCGCCATGCTTGTAGCCTGTTCGACTTGGTTAAGCAGGTTAGTTTTGTCCGCTGCATCTAAGTTGGTTAGGGCATTGATGGTGGCCTTCGCAACTACTTTCGCGTCATTTAGTTTCGCTTCCTTCACTGCGGTATCTTTAGTTTGTGCAGTGTTTTGTGTAGTGGTGACATCTGCCAAGGTAGTTGCTTTGTCAACCTGATCTAGTAGGGTGTTCTTGTCAGCTTCGGTTAAATCAGTAAGCGCGTTGATTTGATCCTTCGCAGCTACTTTCGCGTCATTTAGTTTCGCTTCCTTCACTGCGGTATCTTTAGTTTCTGCGGTGGTTTGTGCAGTGGTGACATCCGCCAAGGTAGTCGCTTTGTCAACCTGATCTAGTAGGGTGTTCTTGTCAGCTTCGGCTAAGTCAGTAAGCGCGTTGATTTGATCTTTCGCAGCGGCTTTGGCGTCATTTAATTTTTTCGCTTCCTTCACTGCAGTATCTTTAGTTTCTGCGGTGGTTTGTGCAGTGGTGACATCCGCCAAGGTAGTCGCTTTGTCAACCTGATCTAGTAGGGTGTTCTTGTCAGCTTCGGCTAAGTCAGTAAGCGCGTTGATTTGATCTTTCGCAGCGGCTTTGGCGTCATTTAATTTTTTCGCTTCCTTCACTGCAGTATCTTTAGTTTCTGCGGTGGTTTGTGCAGTGGTGACATCTGCCAAGGTAGTTGCTTTGTCAACTTGATCTAGTAGGGTGTTCTTATCAGCTTCGGCTAAATCAGTAAGCGCGTTGATTTGATCCTTCGCAGCGGCTTTAGCGTCATTTAGTTTTGTTTCGGCATCTTTCGCTTCCGTTGCTTTCGTTTGAACAGCGGCTACAGTATCTAGTGTTGTTGCACTATCGACTTGGGCTAGTAAATTTGCTTTTTCTTCATTACTTAAATCTGTCGCGTTAATGGTCGCTTTTGCGGCATCTTTCGCTTCATTTAATTTTGTTTCAGCTGCTTTCGCTTCCTTCACTGCAGTATCTTTAGTCTCTGCAGTGGTTTGTGCAGTGGTGACATCTGCCAAGGTAGTCGCTTTGTCAACCTGATCTAGTAGGGTGTTCTTGTCAGCTTCGGTTAAATCAGTAAGCGCGTTGATTTGATCCTTCGCAGCTACTTTCGCGTCATTTAGTTTCGCTTCCTTCACTGCGGTATCTTTAGTTTCTGCGGTGGTTTGTGCAGTGGTGACATCCGCCAAGGTAGTCGCTTTGTCAACCTGATCTAGTAGGGTGTTCTTGTCAGCTTCGGCTAAGTCAGTAAGCGCGTTGATTTGATCTTTCGCAGCGGCTTTGGCGTCATTTAATTTTTTCGCTTCCTTCACTGCAGTATCTTTAGTTTCTGCGGTGGTTTGTGCAGTGGTGACATCTGCCAAGGTAGTTGCTTTGTCAACTTGATCTAGTAGGGTGTTCTTATCAGCTTCGGCTAAATCAGTAAGCGCGTTGATTTGATCCTTCGCAGCGGCTTTAGCGTCATTTAGTTTTGTTTCGGCATCTTTCGCTTCCGTTGCTTTCGTTTGAACAGCGGCTACAGTATCTAGTGTTGTTGCACTATCGACTTGGGCTAGTAAATTTGCTTTTTCTTCATTACTTAAATCTGTCGCGTTAATGGTCGCTTTTGCGGCATCTTTCGCTTCATTTAATTTTGTTTCAGCTGCTTTCGCTTCCTTCACTGCAGTATCTTTAGTCTCTGCAGTGGTTTGTGCAGTGGTGACATCTGCCAAGGTAGTCGCTTTGTCAACCTGATCTAGTAGGGTGTTCTTGTCAGCTTCGGTTAAATCAGTAAGCGCGTTGATTTGATCCTTCGCAGCTACTTTCGCGTCATTTAGTTTCGCTTCCTTCACTGCGGTATCTTTAGTTTCTGCGGTGGTTTGTGCAGTGGTGACATCCGCCAAGGTAGTCGCTTTGTCAACCTGATCTAGTAGGGTGTTCTTGTCAGCTTCGGCTAAGTCAGTAAGCGCGTTGATTTGATCTTTCGCAGCGGCTTTGGCGTCATTTAATTTTTTCGCTTCCTTCACTGCAGTATCTTTAGTTTCTGCGGTGGTTTGTGCAGTGGTGACATCCGCCAAGGTAGTCGCTTTGTCAACCTGATCTAGTAGGGTGTTCTTGTCAGCTTCGGCTAAGTCAGTAAGCGCGTTGATTTGATCTTTCGCAGCGGCTTTGGCGTCATTTAATTTTTTCGCTTCCTTCACTGCAGTATCTTTAGTTTCTGCGGTGGTTTGTGCAGTGGTGACATCTGCCAAGGTAGTTGCTTTGTCAACTTGATCTAGTAGGGTGTTCTTATCAGCTTCGGCTAAATCAGTAAGCGCGTTGATTTGATCCTTCGCAGCGGCTTTAGCGTCATTTAGTTTTGTTTCGGCATCTTTCGCTTCCGTTGCTTTCGTTTGAACAGCGGCTACAGTATCTAGTGTTGTTGCACTATCGACTTGGGCTAGTAAATTTGCTTTTTCTTCATTACTTAAATCTGTCGCGTTAATGGTCGCTTTTGCGGCATCTTTCGCTTCATTTAATTTTGTTTCAGCTGCTTTCGCTTCCTTCACTGCAGTATCTTTAGTCTCTGCAGTGGTTTGTGCAGTGGTGACATCTGCCAAGGTAGTTGCTTTGTCAACCTGATCTAGTAGGGTGTTCTTGTCAGCTTCGGTTAAATCAGTAAGCGCGTTGATTTGATCCTTCGCAGCTACTTTCGCGTCATTTAGTTTCGCTTCCTTCACTGCGGTATCTTTAGTTTCTGCGGTGGTTTGTGCAGTGGTGACATCCGCCAAGGTAGTCGCTTTGTCAACCTGATCTAGTAGGGTGTTCTTGTCAGCTTCGGCTAAGTCAGTAAGCGCGTTGATTTGATCTTTCGCAGCGGCTTTGGCGTCATTTAATTTTTTCGCTTCCTTCACTGCAGTATCTTTAGTTTCTGCGGTGGTTTGTGCAGTGGTGACATCCGCCAAGGTAGTCGCTTTGTCAACCTGATCTAGTAGGGTGTTCTTGTCAGCTTCGGCTAAGTCAGTAAGCGCGTTGATTTGATCTTTCGCAGCGGCTTTGGCGTCATTTAATTTTTTCGCTTCCTTCACTGCAGTATCTTTAGTTTCTGCGGTGGTTTGTGCAGTGGTGACATCTGCCAAGGTAGTTGCTTTGTCAACTTGATCTAGTAGGGTGTTCTTATCAGCTTCGGCTAAATCAGTAAGCGCGTTGATTTGATCCTTCGCAGCGGCTTTAGCGTCATTTAGTTTTGTTTCGGCATCTTTCGCTTCCGTTGCTTTCGTTTGAACAGCGGCTACAGTATCTAGTGTTGTTGCACTATCGACTTGGGCTAGTAAATTTGCTTTTTCTTCATTACTTAAATCTGTCGCGTTAATGGTCGCTTTTGCGGCATCTTTCGCTTCATTTAATTTTGTTTCAGCTGCTTTCGCTTCCTTCACTGCAGTATCTTTAGTCTCTGCAGTGGTTTGTGCAGTGGTGACATCTGCCAAGGTAGTTGCTTTGTCAACTTGATCTAGTAGGGTGTTCTTGTCAGCTTCGGTTAAATCAGTAAGCGCATTGATTTGATCTTTCGCAGCGGCTTTGGCGTCATTTAGTTTTGTTTCGGCATCTTTCGCTTCCGTTGCTTTCGTTTGAACAGCGGCTACAGTATCTAGTGTTGTTGCACTATCGACTTGGGCTAGTGAATTTGCTTTTTCTTCATTACTTAAATCTGTCGCAATAATGGCCGTTTTTGCGGCTTCTTTCGCAAGTAGTAACTGGTTCGCATCATCTTGCTTATTAACAGTGACTTTCAGGGCTTGGAAATTTGCTTGCGCTTCTGAAATATGTTCCTCTAATGCATTTATAGTTTGGGTTAACTGGCTAATATTGGCCTTTAACGTAGTAATTTGATTGGTCAATTCGTTTAGTTTTTTCTCATCATTAGCTAATTGGGTAGCAGTATCGGCGGCTGCTTGCGCATTATTTGCTTGACTTGTCGTTGGTACAGCAAGACTATTTAATTGCTTTTGCGCTTGCTCTAGCCGGGCTTGAAGATCCGTTATATGCGTTTGTTGCTCCGCTTGTTGCTTGGTTAGTTCTGTGACAGTATTTGTTGCTTGAACAACTTGTTCTTGTAACTCGTTTAATTGGGTAGCGTTGGCTGTAGTTGCCTCTAGTTCTGCTTGGATAGCCATTAATTTATCTGTTAATGCGGACCGTTGGTCTACTTGTTCTTCGGATAGGTTTTCTAACTGGACAGTTAGTGCTTGCTTTCCAGTCGTTAAATTCGTCACTTTTTGTTGAGTGACTTGCCACGCCTGTTCCGCAGTGGCTAATTGTGTGGCAAGATTCTCTTTTTCTTGTTGAGCTGTCGTAAGTTGATTATTCGTTTCGAGCAAGTGATTTTTTTGTAAGCTTAATTCTTCTTGTAACTGCTTAACTTGTTGCGTTAGATCGCTTTGTTGCTGGGTTAATTCCGCCGCTTTAACACTATTTGCTTGATTGACATCCTTCGTCAAACGTAATTCTAGCTCTTGCTTTTCTTGTTCAAGCGCTTCTTGTTTTTGTACTAAAGCAGCCAATTCTGCTTGCATTTCTAGCAAGGCTTGTTTTTTATCCGCTAAAGTTGTTGGCGCATCTACTTTAGCTTGGGTTAAATCAGTTCCTTGTTGGTCATTGCTCGTGCTTAACTTATCTGCACCATTAGAGATCGGTAGGCTTGGGGTAGAACTTACCGCTGTTTTGGGTAAATCAGAAGTTTGGTTAGCGAAAGTCGCACTAGGGTCTACTTTATCTGCTGGAGTTAGCTGAGCTTCTTTTACTATTTCTCCCTGTTGATTCGTCACTTTAATATGTGATCCATCAAAACTAATGGTGGTTCCTACCGGAACATGGTATTGGCTACCGTCTTCAAACCCATTGAGCTCCATCAATTTTTGCCATTTAACATTTACTGCTAGGGAAATATTATAAAATGTATCACCTTCTTCAAAAGTATAACTGGATTGATTCGCCGAAAGCTTAGCTTGAATACTCTCGACAGAATTAGCAGTCCATTCCGCCGCATGGACGGGTTCTGTATCCGTTAATATTAGACCACCTAAAACTAAAGAAGAAAATAGAAGACCTTTAATAATCCATTTTTTCCCTTTTTTATACATTTTGGCACGATATTTAGGTTCATTAGCTCGTATATTAGCCTGAAAATGTGCTTTTTTCATTACCAGGTACCTCCTTAATAAAATGTTAATAAATGTTTTGTCATATTTGTACATAAAAAACTTCTAAATAATTAACTCTTTCATAGATTTTATTATTACTAAATGTTGCCAATAGATATGCTGAATTTCCGGATAAAATCAATGAACCTTCGATCTAATAACAGAGTCACTAACAAGCGAGAAAACAGTTTCTAACTATTTTTTTATCGTTTCAATTATTTTAACTCCCTTCATACTAATACGACATAGAATCCGACTTCCTATTCTTCAGAAAGATTTGTTTAACTGCTTAAATAACAGAGTAGAGAAACAAATCAATAAAAATAGTTCAACTATAAAGCAGTTTCTACGCATTTATTCAAGTAAACTAAAAACAAATAAGAATAAATTCTATATTTATCATTACTAATTATCCAAATAAAGGAGTTTCCTTACATATCAGTTTTTCGATTGATAACATGAAATTGAAATAAATAGGCAATGTATAATGTTAATTTGACAAAACAAACATATTCTGCTTAAGGGGATGAAATGGTATTTAATACTATAAAAAAGTACTGTCGTAGTTTGACAGTACTTTACCATTGATTGCTAGTTTTTCATTACTTATAGAGATTCAGTTAACCTGTTGGCTACGATTACATTTTTCATCGTATTCAGGAACTTTTTAATAGTAATTTAGCAGTATTTTTTCTTTATAAAGAAAATCCATAATTATATACAACTGGGTTTATCTCCAAAAAATATATTGATTTTACGTAATCAAAGTCAACTATCAATTTGGTCATAATTGGTCTTGTTTTTATACAATTTAGTCTGTTAGTATCCCTTCAAAAGAATTTCTATTTCTTTGAAATGTTGATACAACGGTATTTAAATGTATCGGAATGTACATAAATATAGAACGATATTTCTCAAAACATCAAACTAAATCTACAATGAGAACTGGAAATGTTGATTAACAATAATGGCGGAACGCTGTATACGGAGAAACTCGCACGTACAGCATGGCATATTAAAAAATGTTGAGAGCGAACTATTATTAAATAGGTTAATATACGCTCAAAGGTTTGCCTATTGCTATAGAATGGGCGTATTTTAGAAAAATATAATTGTAAATTAGATATTGAAAATTCAGAAGTATTATCTATAAAAACAAGTATGATTTGACGGACAACTAACATTATGTTAAATTAAATTTAACATAATGTTAGGAGATGATAGTCATGGAAACTATAGTACGTAAAATAGGCAATTCTGTGGGGGCTATTTTCCCAAAAGGAATTTCTCCAGAAGTAGGAGATGCTTATACAATTTTTAAAATTGATGACACATACATTTTAAAACCTAAAAGAGAAGATATATTTAACAACGATGCAGATTGGAAAGGTTTTAGAGATTCTGTGGCTGTAGAAGATACAGAATGGGATACAATGAAGTTAGAAGGGAAAGAATACTAAATGGATTACCCAAAACAAAGGGATATTATTTGGATAAACTTTGACCCTTCAAAAGGAAAAGAAATAAAAAAACGAAGACCAGCTTTAGTTGTGAGTAAAGATAAGTTTAATGAGCGTACTGGTTTTTGTTTAGTTTGCCCTATTACTTCTACAAAACGAAGATTTGCAACATATATAGCGATAAAAGATCCTCAAAAAATAGCAGGTGATATAGTTACACATCAGCTTCGTTCAGTTGACTTCATGAAGAGAAATATAGAAAGAATTGAACAATGTGATTTATTAACTTGGGTTAACGTAGTTGAAGTAATCGGTATGTTCATTTAACAACAGTTAAGAATATGAAATAGATAAGTAACCTCAAATAACTATTTGAGGTTACTTTTTTAGGTAAGCGCTGAACCACAGAGTCCCTAGACGACTTTTAGCCCAATTGTTATTCTACAATCAGGCTAAAGTTGTTTTTCAATTATTTACACTTTTCTTGAACGCTTATTGCCCATGGTAGGTACGCATCCAAGTGCTCTCTGGTAAGAACAGGCATGTTTGGCAGCTCCTCAAATAGGTACTGAAGATACTTCGTACTGTTGAGACCATTAAGTTCAGCCGTTTTAATGACACTTAGGATATCTCCTGTTGTCTGCGCGCCGCTCAAGCTGGTAGAAAATAATTGATTCTTTCTACACATGACCATTTCCTTGACCAACCGCTCACTTTGATTGTTCGTCAACTCCAGACGACCGTCTTCAAATACCCGCTCCATCGAGGGTCGATATTTTCCCATGTATTGGATAGCTTTATACAGTTTCGATTTTGGGACAGCTGGAATCGTTGCGATATAAGAAAAAAGTTGGTTGAGTAATGGTCTTAATTCTTCCTCTCGTTTTTGAAGACGTTCCTCTGGAGACAGATTCTTCCAGTCTTGCTCTTTCTTGAAACAAGTTTTAAAGACGGAGAGAACATAAGCAGCTGAATGTTCTGTTTCTCCTTGAGCCTTTGGCATGGCTTAATAGAATTTCCTGCGAACAAGAGCCCAACATCGAACGGTGTAAATATTCGGGAGGTCATCATAGCCAGTATAACCGTCACAATGAAGATATCCCCATAGGATTTCAAGAAATCTTTGGGAATTCCCTTGCTACGTGTCTCACTATGATGATAGATTGCGACTGGATATTTTTTCTGAAGAGAGCTACTAAAAATCCAATAATAGGTGGTTGTCTTATTGCTTTCTAGCACTAGATAGGTCGTTTCATCTGCGTAAGCAATGTTCCTCTTTGATAATTCCTGATGAAATCGTTCAACTACAAGAGATAAGTAGTCTTGGCTCACTCGAATATGCCAGTTCGAAATATTATCTCGTGAAATATTCAAGCCTAATTGTTGCCAATACTCTTCCTGCCGATAGGCAGGAACCTTTTGCTTAAATTTCAAGCGAATCGTTTCGGACACTACGCTTGGTGAAGCCAAGCTATTTTGAAGAAGTGGCTTTGGAACAGGTGCTTTCTTTAGAGAAGTTTCTCCTGTTCGTTCACTCGCTTTTCAACAATAATTATGTTGAACATGTTGCAGCATTTCGATTCGTGCTTAATGGAAGGCAATTTCATCTCGAACCTTTTTCGTTCCCATGTCAATCATCATGGTTCCGCAGTGAGCGCAAAGTCGGTTATCTTCTGACAGCTCATGATGAACTTCTTTTGTCGGGAAATCCGCCAATTTCTTTGCTTTCAGCCCTTTTCTTCGCTGATGAGTTTTGATGGTGACCTCTTCTGCAAGAGGTTGTGGAGCTGTAGGTACATTAAATAGATTCAAGCTCATCTGACCAGAGAGTTGTTCTGGCAAGGACTCCTTGGATTTTCCATAAAGTTTATTGGTCAAATAAGCGATTTGTTCTCTGAGTAATTGTACTTCTCCAGTCAGTGTCTCAATTACTTTTGATTGTTCTTGATTTGCACGCATTTGTTCATGAAGCATAGCGATTAATTATGTGGTGGATTCGTTATTTTCATTTTTATCATTTGCTTGATCTAACAAGTAATCACACCACTTTCTAAATATATATTCTGTTATTATTATACCATTAAACAGACGCAAAAAGAAGGAGAAACCGCATGAAATCACTGTTTCTTGCCGATTCTCCTTTGTTTCTTTAAATTAAAAAATGCAACATTTCCCAACAGAAATTGCTTTGGGTTGATCGATGCTTAATCCTTCCAATAACCATCGAATCTGTTGGTGCGTAAGGCAACGAATTTCTTTTTTGATCTCGGCCAACGAAGTTGTCCTTGATCCAATCGCTTGTATAAAAGAAGGAAACCATCTTTTTCGTAATACAACATTTTGAAACGATCTCGTCTGCCGCCACAAAATAAGAAAAGAGCATCGTCGTACACATCCAAATTATACTCATGCTGGACGATGGCAGCCAGGCCATCGATTCCTTTCCTTAGATCTGTTTTTCCGCAAACAATAAAGATATGAGCGACTTTTTGATAATCAAGTATCATGAGCCATCAGCTCCTTCAAGACCGTCCGCACAAGATATTGACTCGCGCCATTGTAGATAAAGATGTCATGCATTTCCGCTTTGATTTTTATTCCTATTTTAGCAGGAAGTGCGCGTTTTTCTTGCGGCTGACCCTCGAGCTTAATGGCAACGACCTCTTGTTTTTCTTTCATAAAGCAACCACCTCCGATTTGTACTTGTATTGTCAGTATAGTCGGAAGTGGTTTTTGATTGTAGGTAGTCAGTGGTTCGGCGCTTACGGAGGAAAGATAAATAAGTTGAAGAAAATAAAACGAATGATGTTTGGCCGTTGTCACTTTCAAACATGAAAAAAGAACAAACCACCCGTTCACACGGGTGGTTTTGATTTATTACCTAAAGTTTGAAGTTGGTTCAAATTACCATATAAATTAATTAATGTATTAAATTCTTCTTCATCAAAAAATTTTGTCTGACCAACTGAGAACTCCTTAGCTACCTCAATAGCAAATTTAGTAGCAAGAGAAATATCTTGTTCATGACTTGCCCCGGTTCCACTCCCAGGAACTGTGCTATTAGCTGTGATTGCGACACCTACAACTGGTACATTGGTTGCAACAGCTGGTTGTAAAATCGAATTTAAATGGTAAACTCCATTGCCATAAGGTGTAATATCTTGAGTTGTAATAGGGAAAGAGATAGGTAGCTCGCCAGTCACCATACTTAATAATCGAACTAAATCATCACTCACACGTAAAATATAACCTTCTTTTACAGTAGGTGAAATAGCAATTCCTTTATGATTAATAATATTATTTCCTTTAGTAGTATCAATTGAAAGAATGGCATCCATATCATTATTAACTTCATATTGATTCATTGTTAAAATATCAACTGGAGACCCCATAAAATCAACTGGTTCATGGGGTTGTGTTGGAGCATTTGGACAAATGTGAGTCGTGATAATCACATCCCCTTCCAAAATATCACCTTGAGTTTGCATATCTTTTAATTTTAGTGCAACAGACAAAGCACTAATTGCCCCATCTGCATCAGATACTAAACCAATACGATTCGGCCTAGCTCCAATTCCACCTAAACGACCTATAACACCAAGTGTTGGCGTTGTTCCACCTGTTGACTTGCCTGATTTTCCTTTTATCAATACTTTTACAAAATCAGTGTGACCTAAATCTCCTTCTACTCTTTTTGATTCAAAAGTAATATTTGAATTATCCGTAAAAAGATACTCAAAACTACTTCCTGTTACAAAAGAACTATCCATTAAATTATAAATTTCTAACACTTGTTTTAGCGCCATAAAAAAACTTCCTTCCTATCATAAATTTAATTACTTTTTTAGTGTTAAATTCATATAATGAAATAACTACTAAAATAAGGAGACTTATCATCCATGCTAAAAACCTTAACTCACTCTTTCAAAAGAATAAGTTATTAAAGAAACAAAACGTGGGATTCAACAAGTTAAAGAAAATGGTTGGTGTTATAGCGTCGAACTTTATACTGCTGATGTGGTTGCGATTGCTGCTCCGATTTTTTTTGATACAACAATTATTGGTTCGATTACAATTGCAATCCCTTCTTATCGCTTAAATAAAGAAAAAAATTCTGAATTTGGTAAGCTCTTAGTAGAAAATACGACTGAATTAAGTCAACTTCTAACAAGTAGAAATCTAGATCTTTCAACGTATCATTATTACTAATATTTCCCTATCCAACTCATCATTTCTTCTAATCTTTGTACTCTAAAATTAGGAAAACCTGACCGTGATAATTCGTGATTAGATTTAGGGAATCTAACAAATCTACTTTCTTTTCCTAAATATTTTAAAGCAACAAAAAGTTGTTCGGCTTGTTCCATTGGACATCTATAATCTTCCTCAGAATGTAAGATTAATAAAGGGGTTTCTATATTATCCACATAGGCTATTGGAGATTCTTCCCATAGCTTTTGTGGATTTTTTATGTCTGAACCACTTTCACTCACATTAAAGAAATAACCGTTATCACTTGTACCAATCATACTAACTAAATTAACCATTGAACGTTGAGTTACACCGGCTTTAAAACGATGGTCACGTGTCACTATCCAGTTGGTCAAATAACCTCCGTAACTGCCACCAGCAATATACAGTTGATTAGAATCAATTTCTGGAAACTCAATTAATGCTTGATCTAATCCAGATAATAAATCTGTATAATCTTCTTTTCCATATCGATTAATAACTCCATTAATATGCTTTTGACCATAACCAAAACTACCTCGTGGATTTAGGAGTAAGACAACGTATCCTTCTGATGTCATATACTGAACTTCATGATGAAAAGTACTAGCATGCATTGTATATGGCCCTCCGTGGATATTTAAAATAAGAGGTAATTTTTTATCTTTATTGTGTCCATTTGGAAAAGCAATAAAACCTGGTATTCTTCCGCCATCATTGGCTACATATTCAACTTCGTGATAATCAGCCCAACTTCTTAAGACACCAGATTTTTTCAATATATGTTTCTTATTATCTTCCAAATCTACAATAGAGATTTTAGTTGGCTCTTTTGGAGAAGTAGATATTAGCACCATTGTTTCAGTTTGTTTAGACAAATCAAAGTCCACTACATGTTCTAAATCATAATGTACTTTTGTTACTAATTTTGAATCTATGTCTATAGAGTAGATAGCCACTCTTCCTTCTACAGATACAAGGAAAAGGACTTTGTTTCCTTTTTTATTCCACTGAACTTGGCGATTTGTATTTAGAAGTTTATAATCACTTACACCAAAATCAGTCACTTGAACATCTTCTTTTTCTAAAATATTCTCAAGTTTTTTCTTCTTTAAATCATAATGAAATATTCTGAATTCATTAGAAGTTAAATAAGGTAAGGAATTCCCAATCATGACAATTGATTCATTGTTAGGTGAAAAAACAGGTTCTCCATATGCTCCTGTTTCAGTTGTGATAAGCTCCCAGGTTCCATGATGTATATCTAATACAAAAACTCCTGAATCGAAATTAAATGGATTATCCTTTTCGATTCGTCTTTCAAGAGCTAAATAGTTTCCATCAGAAGAAATATCAGCCGGTAATTTTAAGCCATAACCTTGATTATAGTCACACATTATTTCTGCCTGTGTTTCATTAATACCTTGAAAACACCATATATCTTCCTCACCAGTTTGAATTAATCCGCGACCATTCATTTTATATCTTAAATCATCTGTTATATAAGCTATTGGTAATTTCTCATCATAGTTTGTTTTTTTATCTTCATTCCAATAAAGATTCTTTTCACCTAGATTTCCAACTGTCCCAAAATAAAAATGCCTGGTATCTGGATGCCATAAAATATGTTCCACACCATATTTTGTAAAAGTTTGTTGTCTAACTTTTTTATTTTTTAAATCATATAAATAAGCTTGCGCAGTTCCTGTTCTATTTGATAAAAAAAGAATAGAATCACCTGATGAGGACCATTTAGGGTAGTAGTTACTACTACATGGAGGAACTATCTCAATTTCTTCATTAGTAGTAGTATTAAAACTTATAATGCTTGATAGATAGGTGTTTTTTTCTTTTGAAACTACTGTTTTAACATAGATAAATTCATTTTGGTTCTTCGGATTAAAATCCGGTGCTGAAAATAACGGTATTTCAAACATATCATTAATTGTTATTTTTTCTTTATACATAGAAGCCTCCTTTATTTACTTAAAAAATCAATTGCTGCTAAGAGGTACACTTTGGCACAATCAACTACTTGTTCTACTTGTACTTTTTCATTAAATCCATGAATGGTTGATAACTCGGCTGGGCCATATTGTAGAACAGGAATGTTATATTCTCTAAAATGACGAGCATCACTACAAGCCCACTGTAAAACACCATAAGCATCTTTTTTAGTCACTTCACAAATATTTGAAATCACTGCTTCGCAAACTGGATCCTCTGCTAAAGTATAATTCGCATTGCTTTTAACTCCTAAATCTTCAATAGTGTAAGTAATATCCAAGCTATCTAATTTTTCTTTGATAAATGCCATAACAGTACTTCTCTTAATACCAAAAGGAACTCGGCAATCTATTTCTACAACACAAGTATCTGCTACAACATTAGAACTTGTACCACCGTTTATTGTTCCAACATTACAAGTTACGGTTTCAAAAATCCCTGCCATTTCTGGGTTTTCTCTTTCGAGCAAGTAATCATTTGATTTTTGTAAAAGTGGTTTTAATTCTTCTGGAATATCTGGTTTTAATTCAGAAACTTTTTGAATTTCTTTAATAGCATTTAAAGCGTCTACAATAGCATTTTCCCCTACAAATGGCGCTAAACTACCATGAGCAGGTTCACCTTTAACTGTTAATTTGAAACTACAAGAACCTTTTTGTCCGATAGTTGGATGAAGAGCGTGAGATGGTTCTGCAATTAAACAACCATCACCTTTGACATGACCTTTTTCTAATAACCAAGGAACGCCAAAATCTCCACCAGTTTCTTCATCTGGAACAATAGCTAAAGTTAAGCCGCCCTTTAAGGGGAAGTTATGGCGTTTTAATAAAACCGTAGCAAATATTAATCCTGCTAAACCTGCCTTCATATCACTAGCTCCACGCCCTAATAAAAAACCATCCTTAACTTCTCCATAAAAAGGATCAAAATCCCATTGCGCTATGTCTCCAACAGGAACAGTATCTGAGTGACCACAATAAACTAATTGAGGACCTGAATTTTCTCCAACTTTTGCCACTAAATTAAAACGATGATGGTCTGGCTCGTACACAGTTGTGTCAATCTCATTTTCTTTCAAATAATTAATAATAAAGTCAGAAATTTCTTTAGTATCACCTTTTGGATTTTCACTTGGAATTTGCAACAAACGCGAAGTCAATTGAATTAATTCATCTCTGCTTTTTTCGACTAAATTAACTACATCTTTTTTTTTCATATTATCCCTCTTTCATACATTGATTTTTTACTATTTATTTCCAGGTATGGCAGATAATAGTTTTTTAGTGTACTCATGTTGAGGATGATTATATACTTCCTCTGCCTCACCAAATTCAATAACTTCACCTTGATACATTACAGCTATTTCATCACAAAAATAGCGAACAACATTTAAGTCATGAGAAATAAATAAATAAGTTAAGTTAAATTCTTCTTGTAAATCAATTAATAAATTAATCACTTGAGCTTGGATAGATACATCTAAAGCAGAAACTGGTTCATCACAGACAACCAATTCTGGATTTAACATTAATGCTCTAGCTATATTAATTCTCTGACACTGCCCACCAGAAAATTCATGAGCATATCTTGAGGCATATTCCGGTTGTAACCCTACCTTGACAAGCATTTCTAAAGCTTTTTTCTCTCGTTCTACTTTTGTTCCAATTTTATGAATATCAAGTGGTTCTGTTAATATTTGCAATATTTTCTTTTTAGGGTCAATTGAAGCGTAAGGATCCTGAAAAATCATTTGGATCTCTTTTCTTAAACCTTGTAATTCAGAAAATTTCAAACCTGTAATGCTACTTCCTTTATAAATCACATCACCTGAAGTAGGTTTAATGAGCTGAGTTATTGTCCTTGCAAATGTTGACTTACCACAACCTGATTCGCCAACTACCCCTAAAGTTTTACCCTTTTTAACTTGCAAAGAAACACCGTTAACTGCTTGTAAACTTTCGCCTTCGTTAAACAAACTTTTCTTTTTTAAAGTGTACGTTTTCATTACGTCTTTTGTTTCAAGTAAGATATCACTCATGAACTGCACCTCCATCATCAACTTCCTTAATTTCAAAATGCTTATAACAAGTACAGCGAACAAAATGATTTTCTTCAACTTCATGTAACTGCGGATTATCTTCATGAGCTTCTTTTCCTATCCAAGGAATTCGGTCCGCAAAACGACAGGTTCCTTGAGGAATATCCTTAATATTAGGAACATTTCCTTGAATAAAAGGTAATTTTCCACTGGCTTTATTTGATTTTGGAATTGATTTGATTAATAAACGTGTATAAGGATGAAGAGGATTATTAAAAATTTGTTTTGCTTCACCACTTTCAACTATCTGACCTGCATACATAATCACAATTCGATTAGCAATATCTGAAACAACTTCCAAATCATGGGAAATGAAAATAATACTTGTATTGATTTTCTCCTTTAATTCTTGCAATAATTTTAATATTTGAGCTTGAACTGTTACATCTAACGCTGTTGTTGGTTCATCTGCAATAATCAAATCAGGTTTTGAAGCTACCGCCATTGCTATCATGACTCTTTGCCTCATTCCTCCTGAAAATTCATGAGGATATTTATTCAATCGTTTATGAGGTTCTTTAATACCAACAATTTCAAGTAATTTGGCAGCCTCCTCTTTAGCTTCATTTTTACTCATCTTTTGATGAATACGAATCGCTTCAATTAATTGGTTTCCAATTGTATAAACAGGATTTAAACTAGTCATCGGGTCTTGAAAAATCATAGAAATTTGATTTCCTCTAATCTTTCTCATTTCTTTTTCTTTAAAGGGAACAATATCTTTATTATCAAAAAGTATTTCTCCATTAGAAATACTGGCATTAGGCGGTAGAAGTTTCATTAAAGAAGTGACCGACACACTTTTTCCAGAACCTGATTCACCAACAATAGCGAGAACTTCTCCTTTATCTAAAGAAAAAGACAACTGGTCGATAGCTCTAACTTGTTCTTTTCCAATTTTAAAATCTACTGATAAATCTTTTACTTCTAGTAATCGTTGATTCATTTTGAAGTCCTCCTTTTATTTTGATGTTGTATTTCTTGGATCTAGTGCATCTCGTAAACCATCTCCAAATAAATTAAGGCCTAAAACTGATAATAAAATACCCAGTCCTGAAATAATCGCTATATGTGGAGAAACAATTAAATAGTCTTTTCCTTCTTTTAAGATATTTCCCCAAGATGCTTGAGGTGGTTGAATTCCTAGTCCTAAAAAGCTAAGAGCAGCCTCTGAAATGATTGCCCCTGCTACATTCATTGTGGCATAAATAATAATTGGCGCTAAGGAGTTTGGGAGTATATGAGAAAACAAAATGCGACTATGTGTTGCACCTAAAGACTCTGTTACTTCTACATAATCTTCTTCTTTGACACTTAATACTTGTCCTCTAATCATTCGAGCAAATCCAGGTACATTTCCCACTGCAATAGCTACAATTACATTGCTTAAACCTGAGCCTAAAACTGTCATTAAAGTTATAGCTAATAAAATAAAGGGAAAAGCAAATAATGCATCCATTACTCGCATAATAACTGAATCAACAATACCACCATAATAACCAGCAACTAAACCTAGCAATATACCAATCGTTCCACCAATTGCAACAGCACCTATACCAACAACAAGGGAAATTCTAGCTCCGTAAAGCATACGCGAATAAATATCACGACCATAATTGTCAGTCCCTAAAAAATGCCCAGCCTCACCAGGAGATAAAAAGGCATTAGCTGTATCAATTTTATTTGGATCACTAGTTGCAAGTAGCGGAGCAAGTAGTGCAATAACAACGAAGAACAGAACAATGACTAAACCAACTAAAGCTAACTTATTTTGTGTAATCTTTTTAACAAATTTAAAAAAATCTTTTGATTTCATCATTTTTTAGTCCCTCCATTCTCTAAACTCACTCTTGGATTTACAACTTTATATAAAATATCAACTAATAGATTTATCAAAACATACATTAAAGCTAGAAAAAGAACCGTTCCTTGAACTACAATAAAATCTCTTTTATTAATAGCATCAACAATCAATCTCCCCATACCTGGCCAACTATAAATTGTTTCAGTTAAAACAGCTCCACTTAACATAGAAGATAACTGCATTCCTAAAACCGTTAATATAGGTGTTGCCGCATTCTTTAATCCGTGTTTCATCACAATAGAAAAACTTCCCACACCTTTTGCTCTAGCAGTTTTAATATAATTTTGATTTATAACTTCCAACATACTTGAACGAGTAATTCTTGAAAAATTAGCCATTGGAATAGTTGCAAGTGTTAAACTTGGTAATATCAAATGAGAAAAATAATCACAAAAACCATTCTTCATATTTCCCATACCAGTTGCAGGTAACCAACCTAACGTCACACTAAATAATAGTACTAACATTAACCCTAACCAAAAAACTGGTATAGATACACCAACTAAAGAAATAACAGTAAAGAAATAATCAAAAAAAGTATCTTTTTTAACAGCTGAAATGATGCCAGATGAAACACCTAAAACTAAAGCAATAATTAAGGACATAGCTGCCAGAATTAACGTATTAGGAAGCCTTTCAATAATTAACTCCATTACAGGTTTTCGGTAAGTGAATGAAGTTCCTAAATCAAAATGAAATAAGCCATTCATGTAATCCCAAAACTGACTAATTAAGGATTTATCTAATCCTAGAGATTCTCTAAGTTTTGCAACTTCTTCAACGCTTGCTTGAGGGCCTAACATGGTACTGGCAGGATCTCCTGGTATTAAGCGAGTTATAATAAAAACAATGACTATTACAAGTAATAAAGTTGGTATTACATCTAATAGTCGTCGTAGTGTATATCTAATCAAAATAGTTTCCTCCCCTAATTTAAGATAAAAAACGTCTTACCTTGACTGTAATTCAATAGATCAGCAGTCAAAATAAGACATTTTTAGTAGTTCTTATTGTTAATTTTAACGATCTAACCAAACATTAACTTCGTCATCAACTAAAATTACAGAACCATCTGATCGTACTTTATAGTCTTTAACTTCATTACTTAGGCCAACAACAATGTCTTGATCGTATAAATCAACATGAGGTACATCGTTTTTAATTAACTCTAAGGCTTCTTCATAAATTTCTGCTCGTTTGCTTTCATCAGCTGTCTCTGAATTTGCACGGTCTAATAACTCATCTACTTTTTCATTTTTATATTGACCACCATTTCCTAAAGAACCAATTTGTGCTGAATGTAGCATTTGGTATAGGTAGAAATCTGGATCTGGATACCAACTCCACCCCATAATATAAAGTGGCGCTTTACCATTTGAAACAATATCACTAAACGTTCCCCACTCAACTGATTTAATTTCTACATCAATGTTTAATTGTTTCATTTGAGCTTGGAAAATTGTTGCAACAGGAACACGTGCTTCTGATGTATAAAGTTCAATTTTGAATCCATCTTTAAATCCTGCATCTGCTAAAAGTTTTTTACTTTCTTCAACATTTGGTGAAAACTCTTTTTTCATTTCATCCTCGATTTTTTTACTATAACCCCAAGACGCTTTTGGTAGTGGCATATAAGCTGCAGATGCTTCACCGTATTGATAGATACCATTAACTAACTCTTCTTTATCAACTGCTAAAGCCATTGCTTTTCTAACATTAACATCAGCTGTTGGTCCTTCCTTTGTATTAAAAGCAAGATAACCAATAGATAATCCTTGAATTTGTTGTAAATCTAATTTGTTATTTTTCTTCACTAAAGGAATATTTTGACCAGTAATTTGAGTAGCAATATCAATATCACCAGCTTGTAATGAATTTCCCATCATATTCGAGTCAATGATAAAACTAAATTTAACACTATCAAGATTCGGTTTTTTACCCCAATATTTTTCATGTCGTTCTGTTAAAACAAAGTCATCAGTTGACCATTCAACAAATTTAAAAGGTCCTGTACCAACTGGATTTCTAGCAAAATCGTCTCCCCAACCCTCAACTTCCTCTTTAGGAACAATTGCATTTCCCATATCTGTTAACATAGCCAAAAATCCTGCATAAGGTTTTTCAAGTTCGATTGTTAATTCTGTCTCGCTTTTAACATCTACATTTTTTACATATCTTAAACGATTCAATGCAGATTTGTTTAATGAACGCTCTAATGAATATTTAACGTCGTTAGCTACCATTTTTCTTCCATCTTGATATTTACCAGCTTGGAAGTAAACATCATCTCTTAACGTAAATGTATAACTTTTTAAGTCATCTGATATTTCCCATTTTGTGGCAATAGAAGGTTTGAATTCTTTAATCTCTGAATCATATACAACTAAAGAGTTAAAAATGCTGCGCATTATATTTGATTCATATTGCGCTGTATACGTTGTCGGATCTAAGGATGCTATATTTGCAGATAAAGCTACCTTTAACTCTCCACCAGATTTTTCATCTCCGCTGTTCTTACTACCAGAGTCAGTTGCAGATTTATTACCACCACATCCAACTAATAAAAAAAATAAACTAACAATTCCAATCATTTTCCATGCACTTTTTATCATATTAACATTAACCTCCATCTAGACTCGCTCCGCGACTCGAGTCAAATAGTAATGAAAACTGATGCGGATTTCAGTTTATAATATAGTTAGGAGAAGCATACTACAAAGCACGGTGGGGTGAGTTGTAGGGAACCTCAGGTTTAAACCAGTATATTAACAAGTGTAAGGCTGAGATTTTCAAGTACAAATGAGTGGCACATAAAGTCCGCACACTAATCATTGTTTTAACAAATCCTGTTAAATGTTATCCTGGCCAGTCACTGTCTCTCCGTTATATTTTAGTTAGAGAGGAGCGAAGAATCATGAAAGTTGTTTATCCTGTTTGTTGTGGGATTGATGTGCACAAAAGCTTTTTAATTGCTACCATCATCACAACTAACATCACAACTAAATCTGGCAAATTAATGCCTCATTATCAGAAAAAACGATTTTCAACGTTTAACAACCAAATTCTGGCATTGAAAGACTGGCTGTTATCGAACAATTGCTACAATGTTTGTATGGGAAATATTGGCAAGTATTGGGTTCCTGTTTCCAATTTACTTGAGGACGTGATTCATGTCACGATTACGAACCCAAATGGATTCGTGCAGTAAAAGGAAACAAAGACGATAAGAAAGATTCAAAATGGATTGCTGAACTTTTCCGTATGGGTTTGGTAATAGGAGGCTTCATTCCTACCAAAGATATTCGCGTGTTAATTGAATTTACTCGGTATCGCACACATTTAGTTAGTCAACGCTCTAGCGAAAAGAATTGTCTTTAAAACGCTTTTACCGTCGGTAATGTTGCCATGGACTCTGTTGTTTCTGATATGTTTGGCGTTAGCTCCAAAAAAGTCCGTGACTATTTAATCTCTATCAAAAACTTTGATCCGGATCATATCCATTCTTTGCTTCATTCTTGCATGAAGCAAAGAATGGATATGATCTCCTAGAATCAATCGAAGGGTACAGTTTTACAAATGAATAAATCCTGCGTATTCAAATTATCGAGGAACATGTCACTTACTTGAACCATTAGATTGAATTCATTGACTATCTATTGAATAAGGTGATAAAATCGTATGAGCCAGACATCCAATTACTTCAAACAATTTCAGGAGTGAAACGGCAATCGGCGATTCAAACTATTTCTGAAATTACCGTGGGTATGGCTCAGTTTCCCAACGCTAAAAAATCTATGCTCTTGGGCTGGGCTTGCACCTAGTAGTAATGAGTCAGCTGGCAGTAAAAAATCAGTTCGTATTTCTCATGCGAGTGTTTTACGTGTCTGCGTTTTATCCAAACACTATTTTTGATTAGAAATATTAAATTTAGATTAGAATCACAAACTTCTAGATTTTATTGTTATTTAAAGATTCAAGGGATAGTTAATCAATATTAATGATAAACCGTTAAATAAAGATTTCATTAGATAAAAACTTTATTTTCTAATAATTTACCACTTTTCTTAATAATTGTAAAGAGAATTTTTTATTTAGAATTAAAAAATGAGTGATGCTTATTTGATTTAACTATGCTACTAAAAATGGGTTTTCGTTTTTTAAATTTTTTCAAATTAATTCTACCCGTGGTGCTAGTTGATTTTAGAAACGACCTAAAGAGTATTTTAGCTTGTTGCCATAGCGTTATTGTGCTTTAGAAAGCATTAAACAATAGACTAGTAAAATGCTTTCTAATCGACTTTCAAATCCTAATAATGATCTGCTTTTAAAATTTTGAATCCCTAAATTTTCCCAACTCGAAAAGACTGTTTCAATCACCTTACGGTGTTCTGCTAATAATGAATCGTCAATTTTATCGCTGTTTTTTGCATTTTTCTTGAGTGGAGTGTATAGCTAAATCCCTTTATTTAACAGTCTTTCTTACATGTTTGAGCTAATGTAGCCCTTGTCGACCAATAATTTCTCAATCGGACATTCAAAAGAAAGTTTTTCAGCCATATTCACATCGTGAATGGAAGCTTTAGTTACCGTATAAATTAAAGGAAAACCAGTTTTTGTAACCATGGAACTAATCTTCAACCCATAAAAGTGTAGCTTTTTAGTTGAGTTATAGCCAATATCAGCTACTTCAGATAAAACTTTGGCTCTTCTATTTCTTACAGATTTACAGAGAGGACTAGGAAAGCTGTCAATAATGACAAAAAGATGATCTCTAGGATTCGCATGTTCAATGACGAAACGATACCGAATGATTTTAATGGCTATCACAAGATTGACACATAATCGGGTGAATCTTGATCGCTCAGGAAAATTTTCTAATAATAAAATGCTCCGTACGGAGCGATAGATTGATCTTTGAGTGGTTAAACCATTCATCATTCCCCATATTATATAAGCAATGATGGTGTTGTCTGGTTGTTAATAAATTAACGTTCTTTCGATTTTTTATTTGCCCAGGAACGTATCTACTGTATAGTGATTGAATGATTTCCAGAATTTCAGAAAACATTAGTTGAGTATTTGTGTAGATTTCGATATATTTAGGTTGACTTTGCATAGAATATTCACTCATTTCGTCGTTGTTTTGAGCTTATTCTATCGCAAAGTTTTTTATTTCACCCAGTTTTAAATCAACCAGCACCACGGGTATTATATTATTTTACAATTAAATAATATAATAATTCGAAAGCGATTTTTTATCATTTAAATAAAAAAATATAGAAAGTTGGAAAACAGCATGAATAATACAAAAGGGTTAACTGTTCAAGAAATGCAATAAGTAAATGTTGGAGGATTTGGAACGTGTGTATTAGGAGCGGAACTTGCTTATATGGGTGAAAATGGTTATTTTTCAAAACGTTATACCGTTAGAAATAATAGCTAATAATATTAAATAAAAAAATCATTATATCTTTGGTTTGAATACGTAGGAATGAACAACATAATTAAAAGCATTGCATTTGTAAACAAAGAATATTTATACATAAGAATTCCTCTATCTTTTTATAACTATTGAAATAGTTATAATTTTTTTCGTTAATATTATTCATATCACCAATTTTTCTTATAAATTATAATTTTGTATGCTTTCGAAAAAAATATGATTTTAATACTATTTTTTTATTTTTTATTTTCAATAAAAGGATTAAGATATAATATATTCTTACTTAATTAAATACTATAATTTTACTAAGCTGTCATTTTCTTTTAGAGTAGTAAATACATGAAAAACTATTCCAAACTTATATTTTACCCGATGTGCTAGTTAAATTTAAAAATGAAAAAATCTAGAAAACACAGAAAACTTTGCATAAAATTAATTCAAAACCAATAAAGAAATGAGTGTTAATTCCATCTTTGTATGAACAATATATCCCTAATTCAGTCAAAACAGACGGAATATCGATCGGCAAATCCAACCGGATTGTGTGATTATATCAGCGATTATCTGGGCTTGCATGTTAGGTTTTACGGATCAAATGAATCAATATAAAGCGATCAAACTTTTTCAGGATCAATTCCCCGAACGATCCAGATACTCATGTATCTGTGCAAATCTGAAAGACGTAATTAAAATGATTCGTTGTGGTTATGTCCAAGAACTGCACCAAAACTGTCCGTTCTCCGTGATTGATAGTATGCCGATTCCTTTATGTGCAACAATTAGAAACCGACGTGCAAAATTATTTACTGGGACAGCAGATATTGGATTTAATGCTACGAAACAGCTGTTTTACTATGGTTTAAAGCTTAGTGTATCCGTTAATCATAAAGGGTTCCCGACTGGATACGTTGTTCCATCTGCATCCATTCACGATATTAATGTGGCTCCGGAATTGGTTGATCAAGCACCTACGCCACAAGTTTTATCTGACAAAGGCTACGTGAGTCAAGAGTTAAAGCGCTATTTTTCTGAGCGTGGCATTGACTTTTGGACACCCAGAAAAAGCAATTCAAAACAACCAAAGGTTGTAAACGAGTACCTTCTAAAAAGACTTAGAAAACGGATAGAAACCGTGTTTTCGAGCTTTTATATCTTGCTTGGAAAAGTCAAAAATCGTTCTCTTGCAGGTTTTGAATCGAAACTAGAGGTTGTGTTATTAACCTACAGTTTTATGTTGGAACTTGTTCAGAGATTCGAAGTCAACTCACTAAGATATTCTTTGGGGCAATTCTAAATTTAACTAGCACATCGGGTTATATTTTATAAAATGTCTTTAATTTTTGGTGGCTCTAAATTTGTATAAAATTTGGATTACTTTTTTAAACAACATTTTAAATGAACAACTAATTAACATAACAGCTATTAATATAAGTAGCCCCTCTATAATTTGATAGAGGGGCACTCTTTGTGATTTTAAATTGGTCTACCTCTTATCTACCTTGGAAATGTCGTCATATAAGCATTCTAATCGCGTGCTTCTTTTTGAATTTTAATAGTTGATTGAATGCGCCCACTGTTATTTATTTAATAATCCTGTAGATAAAAAAATTATTCTATTTGATTTGTAAAATTAAACTAGACAATTGTTTCTCATTTATGTAACTCAAAAATATTTCTAATGGTGTTCGGTAATTTAAAGATTTCCTTGGTAGGTGATTTCTTTTGGAGGCGACAGCCGAAACAAACGCTTGGTCAACTTGGTTGAAATCCATTGTTTTAGGCAGTCCGTCTTTACGTAATAGGCCATTAGAATGCTCATTTAACCCTCGTTGTGAGGGTGCCCCTGGATCCGCAAAATAGATGGAAATATCAGTGGCGTTACTCATGTTTTTCCAGTTTGAGAATTCTTTTCCACAATCAAAGGTAATGGATTTGAACAAGTTTTTGGGAATCTTTTGTAGCCAATCAATTGTCGCTTTTTCAATATCTCGTGCTTTCCTGTCTTCGGGTTTTAATGTAATAATCACTTTTGAAAGGCGTTCAACTAGAGTGAGTATGGCACTTTTATGATGAACGCCAACAATTGTGTCACCTTCTAAATGCCCAAATTCCTGTTGGAATTCAGGGTAGTCAGTGGATCGTTCTGAAATATTGCGTTTAGCTGCTTGCTTTCCGCGACGTTCTTTATGCCCGTTGGGCTTTCGTTTCCCTTTCGTTGGTAGGATTGAGCAATCAAATTGATTGGCTTTAAACTGACGATAAAGTGTTCTAACAGAGCATGAAATAGGAAACTCAGCTCGACCAATAATCACATCAGATGTCCATCCCTGAGCCACCATGGTTTGAATGTAATCATGCTGTTCTGTAGGCAAATGAATGGGGTATCGACCACAACGCGTTTTATTTTCTTTATACTGTTGGTAATAGTCACGGATAGATTTTCCTTGTTTCAGAAAGTTGTAAACATTGTAGATTGTCTGTCTAGAACGATTTAAAGTCTTAGAGACCATCGTAACAGGTTGGCTCATATTAAAATAAGGTTCTATCATCACGAGTTCATTTGGTGTAAGATGAGTATAGGTCATTTGTCTTCACTCCTTATAATTCTTTGGTCGGAACTATTTTGAGTGTAGCATAAATGACTTATTTAGTTGTCTAGCTTAATTTTACTATCGGCTCTATTTAAAAAAATACTTCTGCAAGAAAATAGTTTCTAGCGAATAACTATAACAACGAAATGTTTTTTAAATGAATCAATCAACTGCTCTCATCTCTTCCATAACTGCCACCATTTTATTTCTGATACGTGTTCAACTTTATCAGAAGTTGGTTGTACAGAAGAATTTTTTCATTTTCCTGATTCTCTAACGTAAATGATAATTGTTCTTGGAGCTGTTCAATTTGTTTATTAGCAATGTATTGTTATTTAATGTAAATTTAGCTTTTTACCGTTTAACCAGCCGATAAGTTTATTCCTTTTTTGTTTTGCAGGGTAAGTATCATATCCGAATCGCGTTAAACACCCCTAATTTCGCTTTTGAGGCATTTAAAAATGTATTTCGATGAAAAATGCGTCTTATAAATGAGGTTATAGGGTAATTAGAGCATGTAGTTGAATTTGAACTTCCAATTAGAGCATATTACACTAGTTTTGCGACAATGTTAGTTTTTTAGTCCAAATTAAAAAAACTAACATTGTCAGCCCTACAATGTAGTGCGCCCCCAAAGTTAGACCAAAAAATCTAACTTTGGAGGCGTATTTAAATTGGCAAAATACGATTATGCATTCAAGAAAAAAGTAGTAGAAGCTTACCAAAATGGCGCAGGAGGTTATCGAATACTAGCGAATCAATTTGATATTGCTTCACTTTCGACTGTTCGTAAATGGGTTAAAACAGTCGAGAAATTTGGATTTAACGCACTTCATCGAAGAGTAAATTACCAACATTACTCTTCCAAATTCAAGCGGGATGTCATACACTATTATTTAACGAGTGGTGACTCTTATCTGACTGTCGCATTGAAATATGGTCTGCCAAACGATACCTTAGTCTTGGCTTGGCACCAGAAATTTCTAGAAACAGGCATAGAAGGGCTTTCACCAAAACAGAAAGGAAGACCTTCTATGTCAAAGAAAAAGAAACCCGTTCAGGTGAAAAAAACACGAACACGTGAACAAGAATTAGAACATGAAAATGAACTATTGCGAGCGGAACTAGCCTTCATAAAAAAGCTCCGCGCTTTAGGAATGAATATCCCGGAACGACTCAAGAACGAGATGCCCGAATCATCCACGAACTCCGAAAAAAATTCCGATTAACAATCTTACTGGAAGCAACCAAATTTCCTAAAGCGACGTATATGTATTGGCAAAAGCGATTTGAGCGAAAAAATCCCAATCAAAAATTAGAAGCCCTGATTAAGAAAATTTTTGACGAAAACAAAGGAAACTATGGCTATCGCCGTATTCAATTAGCTTTAAAAGAACAAGGATTGAACGTAAACCAGAAAAAAATTCGTCGTCTTATGCGTAAACTTGGCCTAAAAGGGACAAAATTTATTCGTAAATCAAGAAAATATAATTCCTACAAAGGAACCGTTGGCTATGGCGAAAAAAACCGTCTACATCGTCGTTTCTACACTTCAGTACCCCATCAAAAGCTAACAACAGATACCTCTGAATTTAAGTATTATGAACGTGATCAAAGTGGAAAGATTCAAATAAAAAAACTCTATTTAGATCCTTTTCTTGATTTATTTAATGGTGAAATCTTGTCTTACCGTATTTCTAAACAGCCGAATGCCAAAGCAATTCTTGAGGCACAAAAAGAAGCCATTGATAAAACGCAAGATTGTCCATATCGGCGCACTTTTCATTCTGACCAAGGTTGGGGGTACCAAATGAAGCAGTACAAAAAGCAATTAACCAGTCACCAGATCTTTCAAAGTATGTCTCGAAAAGGCAATTGTTTTGATAATTCTCCTATGGAGAATTTCTTTGGTTTACTAAAACAAGAAACCTACCATGGCATTATTTATTCTAGTTTCGAAGAACTAGAACAAGCAATTGAGGAATGGATTGATTATTATAATCATCAACGAATAAAGACAAAACTAGGGTGCAGTCCCGTTCAATTCCGTAAACGGTTCGTCGCATAAAAATACCGACCAGATTTCTCCAGTCGGTATTCGGTCTAACTTTCGGGTCTCACTACACAACTCTGGAAACAGGGCTGGCTTTTTTATAAACACTATATGGTACTTATAATTCCATTGAATGTATAATAAACTTTTGTCGTAATTTGATGATACAGATGAACTCCTTTCGATAAAATGAGCGGTTGGTAGCCTCTTATTAGTATATCGAAAGGAGTTTTTAACGCTAGAGCTATTTCGTCCACGCCCAGAAACGCGCGTTTTTCTTGTTTCTCTTACTGGCGCGAGCAAAACTAACTGAAGTCATCAACAAAAAATCTGAGACAGAATAGTGTTCATTCTGTCTCAGATTTGATTTTACACAACTCATCAGTCTTTATTGACAAGTAGCCGATTTAATTTCTTAATTGCGGATGCTTTTAATTAGCCATCTACATCATAGTTCTATAAACAAATAACTTGTGTTTAATTTTTTTCATCCCCTCCCCATCTGTTAATTTAGATATTTTAACTTTTACTTGTTTTGTTTATTGAGTAAATTATGCTCAGTTGCTAATTTTTGAATTTTATCTACTTCTTCCAAAGTAGTTGATCCATCTACTTTAGCGTTGTATTCCTTTTTCTCCACTTCACTTAATGCAGATAATATTCCAATGTATCCCTTGGCTACATTTTTCGAATTATTTAATTCCTGCGCTGCTTTTGTATCTTTATTTGCTTGATCCTGCTTAATAGCTGTTGCTTGTATCTGATTTATCGCTTCTTCTGTTACCGCATTAGCTACTTGACTATTATATGCAGCTTTCTCACTAGCAGTTAGCCCTGTTAATGCATTAATTGCATCCTGTGCAGTTGTTCTGGATTTAGCTAACTCTTTTGCTACCATAAGATCATTATTTCGCTTAACTAATTGTGCTTCATATGCTTCTACAGCTTCAACTGTAGTTCCACGAGCGTTCCAATACGATGGATTTGTTAGATAATAATTCAAGTCATTATTCTTGGTTGATTGAGGTATTTCCGTTAACCCTAAGATTGTATTCAACGCGTTTGCGCGTGCTTGAATTACTAAAACTGCATCCACATTAGAATAAGTCGGGCTGTCGCTAATAATATAATTAATATAATTATTCTTAACTGCTTCGGTTAGATTAACTAGACTTTTGACAGTCGCTTCTGCATTTGCCTGCACTAATTTTAATATATTAGCTTCCACCAACTTTTTATTCGCATTATTTTGTGCATTAGCTTGTGTTTTCGCATTATCTACTCCAACTGTATTAACTGAGCTGTAAGCTACATCCGTAAATGCTGCTTTTTCTTCATCGCTTAGATTTGTCAAGCTACTAATATATTCTTTGGCTGCTACTTTTGCGCTTGCTAAATCTGCTGCCACTTTTTCATTGTAATGATCCGTATTTTTTTTATCGGCTGCTGCTTGAACTAGTGTTAGTTCATCAGCTGTTGTTACTAAATCAACTTTGGTGCCTAGGGCTGCTTTTTCTTCTTTAGTTAAATTAGCTAACTTATTAATATAATTCTTTGCATCAGTTTTTAGAATAACTAAGGATTCAGATACTCGATACGCTTCTTCTTTTGCTGTCGCATCTACTTGAATTTGATTAACATCTGCCATGGTCTTTGCTTCATTTACTTTTGCTGTAAAGCTTACTTTTTCTTCTTCACTTAATTTAGATAATGCTCCAATGTACCCTAGGACTTTATTTTTCGAATTATTTAATTCCTGCGCTGCTTTTGTATCTTTATTGGCTTGATCCTGCTTAATAGCTGTTGCTTGTATCTGATTTATCGCTTCTTCTGTTACCGCATTAGCTACTTGACTATTATATGCAGCTTTCTCACTAGCAGTTAGCCCTGTTAATGCATTAATTGCATCCTGTGCAGTTGTTCTGGATTTAGCTAACTCTTTTGCTACCATAAGATCATTATTTCGCTTAACTAATTGTGCTTCATATGCTTCTACAGCTTCAACTGTAGTTCCACGAGCGTTCCAATACGATGGATTTGTTAGATAATAATTCAAGTCATTATTCTTGGTTGATTGAGGTATTTCCGTTAACCCTAAGATTGTATTCAACGCGTTTGCGCGTGCTTGAATTACTAAAACTGCATCCACATTAGAATAAGTCGGGCTGTCGCTAATAATATAATTAATATAATTATTCTTAACTGCTTCGGTTAGATTAACTAGACTTTTGACAGTCGCTTCTGCATTTGCCTGCACTAATTTTAATATATTAGCTTCCACCAACTTTTTATTCGCATTATTTTGTGCATTAGCTTGTGTTTTCGCATTATCTACTCCAACTGTATTAACTGAGCTGTAAGCTACATCCGTAAATGCTGCTTTTTCTTCATCGCTCAGATTTGTCAAGCTACTAATATATTCTTTGGCTGCTACTTTTGCGCTTGCTAAATCTGCTGCCACTTTTTCATTGTAATGATCCGTATTTTTTTTATCGGCTGCTGCTTGAACTAGTGTTAGTTCGTCAGCTGTTTTCGCTTGCTCGATTTGACTACGGAAGGCTATTTGTTCTTCTTTGGTCAAATACAATAAAGTATCTATCTCTGTCTGCGCAGTTAATTTAGTGCCTATAAAACTTTTTTCTGACCTATTAGCTGAGTCTAAAGCTATTGCATCTGCGTAGATTGGGTCAATATCTGTCACAGCCTTTGCTTCATCTATTTTTGTTATAAACAATTGTTTCTCATCATCACTAAGTGCAGTGAGTGAACGCACCGTAGCTTTTGTAAGATTTTGCTTATCTAATAAGGCTTTAGCTATTTTGTTTTCTATATTCGTATCTGATTGCTTAGCTGCAGTCTCTTGAATTTTATCTACGGATTCCTTATCTACCGCTGCCCTAACTTGATTAACAAAGAGTGTCTTTTCTTCGCTACTTAACCCTGTAAGTGCATTAATATCAGTTGTCACTTTCGTTTTTATAGACTGTAATAATTCTGCTACTTGGGTAGTTTCTTCTTTTTCTAGCATACTATCTACATATTGTTGCACCCCTTCTAATGTACTTATGTCCTTATCAATGGTCCATTCTTTATAATACCTAGGATTCCTTGATAATTTTGAAAATGCTTCTAAACCATATCTAGTTAATTGATAGATTGTATTAGTAGCTTCTGCTCTAGCTTGATATAGAACAATATCGTTAATATCTCTTCCGAATGACCCGAACGAAATGTAATTACCATCAATAGTGATGGTAATATCCTTCCCTAAGTAAGATATAATTTGTTTAAACATTGACTTTTGGCCTATATTCAACTTATCTAACCCATCAATAACTTTTGTTGCAGTTATCTTAGCCATATCAAAAGCTTGGTTATCTATTGCTGTCTTTGCAGTACTATTTTGTGAAGACGCACCCTGAGTTAGCTTAGTTATTTCATCATTGCTTTTCGCACTATCGATTTGTGCTATCCATGCAGATTTTTCAGCATTACTCAAGTATTCAAAAGCACTAATAACCTTGTTAGCAGCCAACTTATTCTCTGCTAACAATCGTTCAATTTCATTACTCTTATTTTGTGCTATAACCGCATTCTTAATTGCAAGAACTTCTGATTGGTCCCCAGCAGCGTCTATTTGAGTAGAAAAGTTATCTCTTTCTTCCTGAGTAAGTTCTGGATAAGTATCAATATCCGTTTTTACTTTTTCTTTAGCTTCTACTAACAATCTAGCTGTTTTATTGACCTCATTCTTAGCCTCTGCATCTTTTTGTGCGGTCACAATACCGTTAATGGTTAGTGCCTCATCTACTTGGTGAAGAAATTCAATTCTTTCTTTATCCTCCAAATCTGTTAGTTGATTAATAGTGTTTTTCGCTGCGCTAATAGAATCTATCAATGTTTTTTTCACTCTATTAACTGCGTCTTGTTCAGTGGCATATATCTTGATTTTATTGACCTCATCCTCGGACTTAGCAGCTTCGATTTGATTAGTAAAGGTTGTTTGTTCCTCCTCACTTAACTCTGCTAAAGCTTTGATAAAACTTTTAGCAGCAGTTCTAACAATAAATAGAGAATGTGAAGCTTTTACTTTTTTATTCAAATCAGCTTGTGCTATGGCATCCTCGGAAATCTGCTTTGTTTCCACCTTAGTCTTAGCATTCTTAACTTCCGCAGTAAAATCATCTTTTTCAGCAGAAGTTAAATAGTCTAACAGTGAAATTACATTAATAGCCTCATTTTGTGCTGTTGTTAGCTCATTTTTTCCCTTAATTTGTTGGTCTAATGTTTTTGCCTCTTCTAAATATTGTTTTGCCTTTTCCACTGTTGTGGTGCTATAGCTAATAATAGATGAAACAAAAGTATCTTTCTCATTTTGTGACAGATAGTTAAGAAATGCTAATTGTTCAATCGCAATTGCTTGAGCTTGATATAACTCTACCAAATCACTACTATTAGCTGCATTAATATTTCTTATAAATCTATCTTTCTCTGTTTCACTAATATGACTTAAATCTTGAATAACTAATAGGGTGTTCTCTTTCAAATTAGCTAGCAATATTGCATTTATTTCATTTTTATTATCTACATTCCGTTGGATAGCTGAATTTTGGATTATTGATACTTCATCCACATTTTTTGCTTTGGTTACCTTCACTTTAAAATTAGTCATTTCTTCTGGAACTAGATATTCTAAATTATCAATCGTAGTTTTAGCTGTTGCTCTTGCATCAGATAAACCTTTCGCTGTAGATTCTATCGTTTCTACTTGTCTTTTTAGTGTAGAATTAGCTATCTTTTCTTTAAAGTCAGCTTTTTCTGTTTCACTAAGCTCCAGTAAATCATCAATTATAGTATTAGTAGCCACTTTTGATTCTGCTAGCAATCGCACATTTTCATGTTCTTTGTTTGTATTATAAGACACATCTTGTACTACTTTAACTGCTGCTGGATCAATCGCTGAAGTTACTTGTGCTAAGAAGGTATTCTTCTCGTCTTCGCTTAGATCTCCAGCTGCTTTAATCGCAGTATTAGCAGCTACTCTTGCGTCAGATAAAGCTTTCGCCTTTGCTTTTGCCGTAGTTACATCAGAGATTACCGAAGCGTTATTCACTTCTGATGCAAAGCTATTTTTTTCTGCTTCACTAATTTCTGAGAAGCCATTCACTTCTGTTATCGCTGCTGCTTTAGCTTCTTTTAGTTCTCGTGCTGTTTGATTGATAGTATTTTGCTTAGCAGCTGCATCTTGTACTACTTTAACTGCTTCCGGATCAATCGCTGACATTACTTGTGCTAAGAAGGTATTCTTCTCGTCTTCGCTTAGATCTCCAGCTGCTTTAATCGCAGTATTAGCAGTTACTCTTGCATCAGATAAAGCTTTCGCCTTTGCTTTTGCCGTAGTTACATCAGAGATTACCGAAGCGTTATTCACTTCTGATGCAAAGCTATTTTTTTCTGCTTCACTAATTTCTGAGAAGCCATTCACTTCTGTTATCGCTGCTGCTTTAGCTTCTTTTAGTTCTCGTGCTGTTTGATTGATAGTATTTTGCTTAGCAGCTGCATCTTGTACTACTTTAACTGCTTCCGGATCAATCGCTGACATTACTTGTGCTAAGAAGGTATTCTTCTCGTCTTCGCTTAGATCTCCAGCTGCTTTAATCGCAGTATTAGCAGTTACTCTTGCATCAGATAAAGCTTTCGCCTTTGCTTTTGCCGTAGTTACATCAGAGATTACCGAAGCGTTATTCACTTCTGATGCAAAGCTATTTTTTTCTGCTTCACTAATTTCTGAGAAGCCATTCACTTCTGTTATCGCTGCTGCTTTAGCTTCTTTTAGTTCTCGTGCTGTTTGATTGATAGTATTTTGCTTAGCAGCTGCATCTTGTACTACTTTAACTGCTTCCGGATCAATCGCTGACATTACTTGTGCTAAGAAGGTATTCTTCTCGTCTTCGCTTAGATCTCCAGCTGCTTTAATCGCAGTATTAGCAGTTACTCTTGCATCAGATAAAGCTTTCGCCTTTGCTTTTGCCGTAGTTACATCAGAGATTACCGAAGCGTTATTCACTTCTAATGCAAAGCTATTTTTTTCTGCTTCACTAATTTCTGAGAAGCCATTCACTTCTGTTATCGCTGCTGCTTTAGCTTCTTTTAGCTCTCGTGCTGTTTGATTGATAGTATTTTGCTTAGCTGCTGCATCTTGTACTACTTTAACTGCTTCCGGATCAATCGCTGACATTACTTGTGCTAAGAAGGTATTCTTCTCGTCTTCGCTTAGATCTCCAGCTGCTTTAATCGCAGTATTAGCAGTTACTCTTGCATCAGATAAAGCTTTCGCCTTTGCTTTTGCCGTAGTTACATCAGAGATTACCGAAGCGTTATTCACTTCTAATGCAAAGCTATTTTTTTCTGCTTCACTAATTTCTGAGAAGCCATTCACTTCTGTTATCGCTGCTGCTTTAGCTTCTTTTAGCTCTCGTGCTGTTTGATTGATAGTATTTTGCTTAGCTGCTGCATCTTGTACTACTTTAACTGATGCTGGATCAATCGCTGACATTACTTGTGCTAAGAAGGTATTCTTCTCGTCTTCACTTAGATCTCCAGCTGCTTTAATCGCATTATTGGCAGTTACTCTTGCGTCAGATAAGGCTTTCGCTGCTTGTTTTATCTGCTCTACATCATCCTGAGATTTTGCATTATTTAGCTCTTCTTTAAACTTATCTTTCTCTACGCTATTTAACTCTTTGTACGTATCAATAGTAGTAGTTGCTTGTTCTATACTATTAGTATTAGATAGTCTTTCAGCTTCACTTTGTAAGTTTCGTACATCATTAATTATTGTTGCATTCGCGATACCATCTTTTAGTTTGGCAATCACTGTTTCACTTAAGTTTGGCAATATGCTAATAGCATCAATAGCCCTCGTTTTTTCTTCTTTTAGCTCTCGTGCTGTTTGATTGATAGTATTTTGCTTAACTGCTGCATCCTGTACTACTTTAACTGATGCTGGATCAATCGCTGAAGTTACTTGTGCTAAGAAAGTATTCTTCTCGTCTTCGCTTAAATCTCCAGCTGCTTTAATCGCAGTATTAGCAGCTACTCTTGCGTCAGATAAGGCTTTCGCTGTAGATTCTATCGTTTCCACTTGTTTTTTTAGTGTAGAATTAGCTATCTTTTCTTTAAAGTCAGCTTTTTCTGTGTCATTAAGCTCCAGTAAATTATCAATTATAGTATTAGTAGCCACTTTTGATTCTGCTAACAATCGCACAGTTTCATGTTCTTTGTTTGTATTATAAGCTGCATCTTGTACTACTTTAACTGCTGTTGGATCAATCGCTGAAGCTACTTGTGCTAAGAAGGTATTCTTCTCGTCTTCGCTTAGATCTCCAGCTGCTTTAATCGCAGTATTAGCAGTTACTCTTGCATCAGATAAAGCTTTCGCCTTTGCTTTTGCCGTAGTTACATCAGAGATTACCGAAGCGTTATTCACTTCTAATGCAAAGCTATTTTTTTCTGCTTCACTTATTTCTGAGAAGCCATTAACTTCTGTTATCGCTGCTACTTTAGCTTCTTTTAGCTCTCGTGCTGTTTGATTAATAGTATTTTGCTTAGCTGCTTCATCTTGTACTACTTTAACTGCCGCTGGATCAACCGCTGACGTTACTTGTGCTAAGAAGTTATTCTTCTCGTCTTCGCTTAAATCTCCAGCTGCTTTAATCGCAGATTTCACTATTCCCCTAAAATCCGAAAATTTTTGGGCCTCAGTTTGTATAGCTAATACCTCAGGTGTTGTTCTAGCTTCATTTACTCTTTCTTTGAAACTCTCTTTTTCTATTTCACTTAATTCTGATAATGTACTAATAAATGAGTTTGTTTCTTCTTTTGCTCTTATTAGAGCATTTGCAATTATAGTGTTAGTATTTTTAATAGTCGCCTCGGCAAATATACTCTTAATGTTAGATGGCTCAAAAGTATTGTCTACTCGCGCTAAGAATTCTTTCTTCTCATCCTCAGTTAAATCGCTTAACATGTTAATTTTAGTTTTAACATCACTTCTGGTATCAGAAAGTGTTTGCGCGTTTGTTCGTATGTTATCTATTATACTTAGCGAAGATCCATTTACTAGATCCTTTTTAAAGACATCTTTTTCTGCGTTGCTTAACTCTTTAAGGGTATCAATAAAAGCAACAGAGTCTGCTTTAGCTTCTACTAATTCTCTAGGAATCCGTTTCTCGTTATTTTTATCCGTTGCTACACTTTGAACAGCAATAACTGCCTCTTTGTTAGATGCCTTATTTACTTGATCTAAGAAATCCTTTTTCTCGTCATTGGTTAAATCTTCAAACGTATTAATTTCAGTTATAGCGGCAATTCTAGCATCCGAGAACGCTTCAGCATCCGACTGTAATTGCTTTACCTCTACGGCTGTTTTTGCATTTGTTACACTTTGTTTAATACTCTCTTTCTCTATTTCGTTTAATCCAGATAACGCACTAATCGCTTCCCTAGCAAGAGGTCTAGCTGCAGATAAATCTTTTACGTCATTTTGTATTTGGATAACCTCACCCAATATTTTTGCTTCCTGAATTTTTGCCAAAAATGCTTCTTTTTCTAATTCATTTAATTCAGTTAGAGAGCCAATAAGAAGTGTTGCCGAGTCTTTTTCCTCTAACAATTGTTTGATTTCTTTTTGGGTCTCATTTTGTTTCTGAGCTGCATCTAATATAGGTTTAATATCCTTTATTACTTTTATTTGATTAATTTGATTAATAAAATCTTGTTTTTCTACAGCTGTTAAAGCTACTAATGTTGTATTAATAGTATTTTTAGCGTCATTTTTTGCATTTAATAAATCCCTTGCCTCTTTTTGAATACCATTCTGCTCGGTAGCTTGCTGTTGTATTTCTGAAATTCGTTCCGATGTTTTAGCGGAGTTAATTTGATTAATGAACTCTTGTTTTTCTGAGTCACTTAAGGAGGCTAAAACATTTACTACTTGCTCAGCTTCATTTTTTTCGGATTCTAAATCATGTTTTGCCTTATTTACTTTATCCTTATCATTCGCCGCTGTTTCAATATTCTTCACTTCAGAAGGCAAATTCGCTTGTCCAACTTGAGTTATAAACTCAAGCTTTTCTTCGTCAGATAAGTTGCCTAAAGCATTGATTACATTAGTAATATGACGTTTAAGGTTTGGTAAGTTTTTTAATTCTCTATTCTCTAAATCTTGTGCATTAGCTTCATTCAAAATTTGAAGGATTTCTTCATTTGATCTTGCTTGATTAACTCGTTCCTCAAAAGTTGCTTTTTCTGTTGCATTTAAATCGTCTAATAACTCAATTGATATTTTAGCAGATTCTTTAGCTACTGTTAAAACACCCATACTCGCGGCTTCTTTATTGAAGTCGTTTTGTTTCGTTGCTGTTTGGTTGATTATATCTACTTCTTCAGCAGAATTAGCCGTATCTATTTGGTTTTTAAAATGCTCTTTTTCTGTAACTTTTAAGTTGTTTAACGAATCAATAACATTGGAAGCTGATTTTTTTATTAATACTAGTTCCTTGGCAAGCTGATTTTTCTCATCTTGTGCTAGTATATCGTCTTTAACCGTATGAATATCTTCAAGTGAGTTAGCTTCACTGATTTTAACAATGAAATTAGATTTTTCAATTGGAGATAAATTAGTCAAACTAACGAGGCTGTCTTCTACCACCGCTTTTTCTTTATATAACATTACTAACGGTATTCGATTAGTAGCTTCCTCATCAATCAATTTAACATAACTATCTTTGCCTTTAACAGATAAATTAAGTAATTTTGTAATGAAGTCTTTTACTTTGTCCTTAGCCATTTTTAAGGTTATTTTCGTTACTTCGTCTTGATTAGCGGTATCTTGGGCAATTGCATCATTTTTAGTTTTTATAACTCCATCAATCGTTTGATTACTATCAATTTGACTAATAAAGCCTGCTTTTTCTGCGGTACTTAACCCCGTTAAAGTTTTAATTACTTCTGTAGCATCTGCTTTAGTTATGAGTAATGCTTTATTAGTAGCTTTATTTAAAATCTCATTAACTACTGTCTTATCGGGAGCAGTATCTATTTGAAGAACGAATTCGTTCTTCTCATCCTCAGTTAAGTCATTTAATCCTCTAATAGTTGCTTTTGCTTCACCTCTAACATCAGAAAATAACTTTGCTTCACTTTGTATTTGTACTACATCGTTCTTTATTGTAGACTTTGCTACTTTCTCTTTATATCCTGTTTTCTCTACATCGCTTAAATCCGGCAGCTCACTAATTAAATTAATAGCTCTTTCTTTCTCTTCTGCTAATTCTCTAGGGATTCGTAGTGCTGTATTTTTTTCCGTTGCATTATTTAGAATTTCATCCACTTTTATTTTATCATTAGCTATTACTAAATCGTCCATGAATGTTTTCTTCTCATTCTCAGTTAAATCGCTTAAAGAGTTAATAGTAGCTTTCGCATCAACTTTAACATTAGAAAATGATTCCGCTTCATTTTGTAGCCTTGTCACATCAGTAATCGTTGTGGCATTTACTATTTTTTCTTTATAGCTAGCTTTATCTGAGTCACTTAGACCTGGTAACAACTCAATAAAATATTCTGCTTGCTTTATAGCTTTAGGTAATGCTCTTTCTTCACCTGGTTTGATCACTTCACCTGGCTTAGTGTCTTCACCTGGTTTGATCACTTCACCTGGCTTAGTGTCTTCAGCTGGTTTGGTATCTTCAGCTGGTTTAGTATCTTCACCTGGCTTAGTGTCTTCACCTGGCTTAGTGTCTTCAGCTGGTTTGGTATCTTCAGCTGGTTTGATCACTTCACCTGGCTTAGTGTCTTCACCTGGCTTAGTGTCTTCAGCTGGTTTGGTATCTTCAGCTGGTTTGGTCACTTCACCTGGCTTAGTATCTTCACCTGGCTTAGTGTCTTCAGCTGGTTTGGTATCTTCAGCTGGTTTAGTATCTTCACCTGGCTTAGTGTCTTCACCTGGCTTAGTGTCTTCACCTGGTTTGGTATCTTCAGCTGGTTTGGTCACTTCACCTGGCTTAGTATCTTCACCTGGCTTAGTGTCTTCAGCTGGTTTGGTATCTTCAGCTGGTTTAGTATCTTCACCTGGTTTGATCACTTCACCTGACTTAGTGTCTTCACCTGGTTTGATCACTTCACCTGGCTTAGTGTCTTCACCTGGTTTGATCACTTCACCGTCTGGTTTGGTATCTTCACCTGGTTTAGTGTCTTCACCTGGCTTAGTATCTTCACCTGGTTTAGTATCTTCACCTGGTTTAGTATCTTCACCTGGTTTGATCACTTCACCTGGCTTAGTGTCTTCACCTGGTTTGATCACTTCACCGTCTGGTTTGGTATCTTCACCTGGTTTAGTATCTTCACCTGGTTTGATCACTTCACCTGGCTTAGTGTCTTCACCTGGCTTAGTATCTTCAGCTGGTTTAGTATCTTCACCTGGTTTGATCACTTCACCTGGCTTAGTGTCTTCAGCTGGTTTGGTATCTTCAGCTGGTTTAGTATCTTCACCTGGTTTGATCACTTCACCTGGCTTAGTGTCTTCACCTGGTTTGGTATCTTCACCTGGTTTGATCACTTCACCTGGCTTAGTGTCTTCACCTGGCTTAGTATCTTCACCTGGTTTAGTATCTTCACCTGGTTTGATCACTTCACCTGGCTTAGTGTCTTCACCTGGTTTAGTATCTTCACCTGGTTTAGTATCTTCACCTGGTTTGATCACTTCACCTGGCTTAGTGTCTTCACCTGGTTTGGTATCTTCACCTGGTTTGATCACTTCACCTGGCTTAGTGTCTTCACCTGGCTTAGTATCTTCAGCTGGTTTAGTATCTTCACCTGGTTTGATCACTTCACCTGGCTTAGTGTCTTCACCTGGTTTGATCACTTCACCTGGCTTAGTGTCTTCACCTGGTTTGATCACTTCACCGTCTGGTTTGGTATCTTCACCTGGTTTAGTATCTTCACCTGGTTTAGTATCTTCACCTGGTTTAGTATCTTCAGCTGGTTTAGTATCTTCACCTGGTTTGATCACTTCACCTGGCTTAGTGTCTTCACCTGGTTTGATCACTTCACCTGGCTTAGTGTCTTCACCTGGTTTGGTATCTTCACCTGGCTTAGTGTCTTCACCTGGTTTGATCACTTCACCTGGCTTAGTGTCTTCAGCTGGTTTGGTATCTTCACCTGGCTTAGTATCTTCACCTGGTTTGATCACTTCACCTGGCTTAGTGTCTTCACCTGGTTTGATCACTTCACCTGGCTTAGTGTCTTCACCTGGTTTGGTATCTTCACCTGGTTTGATCACTTCACCTGGCTTAGTGTCTTCAGCTGGTTTGGTATCTTCACCTGGCTTAGTGTCTTCACCTGGTTTGATCACTTCACCTGGCTTAGTGTCTTCACCTGGTTTGGTATCTTCAGCTGGTTTAGTATCTTCACCTGGTTTGATCACTTCACCTGGCTTAGTGTCTTCACCTGGCTTAGTATCTTCACCTGGTTTAGTATCTTCACCTGGTTTGATCACTTCACCTGGCTTAGTGTCTTCACCTGGTTTGATCACTTCACCTGGCTTAGTGTCTTCACCTGGTTTGATCACTTCACCGTCTGGTTTGGTATCTTCACCTGGTTTAGTATCTTCACCTGGTTTGATCACTTCACCTGGCTTAGTGTCTTCACCTGGTTTAGTATCTTCACCTGGTTTAGTATCTTCACCTGGTTTGATCACTTCACCTGGCTTAGTGTCTTCACCTGGTTTGGTATCTTCACCTGGTTTGATCACTTCACCTGGCTTAGTGTCTTCACCTGGCTTAGTATCTTCAGCTGGTTTAGTATCTTCACCTGGTTTGATCACTTCACCTGGCTTAGTGTCTTCACCTGGTTTGATCACTTCACCTGGCTTAGTGTCTTCACCTGGTTTGATCACTTCACCGTCTGGTTTGGTATCTTCACCTGGTTTAGTATCTTCACCTGGTTTAGTATCTTCAGCTGGTTTAGTATCTTCACCTGGTTTGATCACTTCACCTGGCTTAGTGTCTTCACCTGGTTTGATCACTTCACCTGGCTTAGTGTCTTCACCTGGTTTGGTATCTTCACCTGGCTTAGTGTCTTCACCTGGTTTGATCACTTCACCGTCTGGTTTGGTATCTTCACCTGGTTTAGTATCTTCACCTGGTTTGATCACTTCACCTGGCTTAGTGTCTTCACCTGGCTTAGTATCTTCAGCTGGTTTAGTATCTTCACCTGGTTTGATCACTTCACCTGGCTTAGTGTCTTCAGCTGGTTTGGTATCTTCAGCTGGTTTAGTATCTTCACCTGGTTTGATCACTTCACCTGGCTTAGTGTCTTCACCTGGTTTGGTATCTTCACCTGGTTTGATCACTTCACCTGGCTTAGTGTCTTCACCTGGCTTAGTATCTTCACCTGGTTTAGTATCTTCACCTGGTTTGATCACTTCACCTGGCTTAGTGTCTTCACCTGGTTTAGTATCTTCACCTGGTTTAGTATCTTCACCTGGTTTGATCACTTCACCTGGCTTAGTGTCTTCACCTGGTTTGGTATCTTCACCTGGTTTGATCACTTCACCTGGCTTAGTGTCTTCACCTGGCTTAGTATCTTCAGCTGGTTTAGTATCTTCACCTGGTTTGATCACTTCACCTGGCTTAGTGTCTTCACCTGGTTTGATCACTTCACCTGGCTTAGTGTCTTCACCTGGTTTGATCACTTCACCGTCTGGTTTGGTATCTTCACCTGGTTTAGTATCTTCACCTGGTTTAGTATCTTCACCTGGTTTAGTATCTTCAGCTGGTTTAGTATCTTCACCTGGTTTGATCACTTCACCTGGCTTAGTGTCTTCACCTGGTTTGATCACTTCACCTGGCTTAGTGTCTTCACCTGGTTTGGTATCTTCACCTGGCTTAGTGTCTTCACCTGGTTTGATCACTTCACCTGGCTTAGTGTCTTCAGCTGGTTTGGTATCTTCACCTGGCTTAGTATCTTCACCTGGTTTGATCACTTCACCTGGCTTAGTGTCTTCACCTGGTTTGATCACTTCACCTGGCTTAGTGTCTTCACCTGGTTTGGTATCTTCACCTGGCTTAGTGTCTTCAGCTGGTTTGGTATCTTCACCTGGCTTAGTGTCTTCACCTGGTTTGATCACTTCACCTGGCTTAGTGTCTTCACCTGGTTTGGTATCTTCAGCTGGTTTAGTATCTTCACCTGGTTTGATCACTTCACCTGGCTTAGTGTCTTCACCTGGCTTAGTATCTTCACCTGGTTTAGTATCTTCACCTGGTTTGATCACTTCACCTGGCTTAGTGTCTTCACCTGGTTTGATCACTTCACCTGGCTTAGTGTCTTCACCTGGTTTGATCACTTCACCGTCTGGTTTGGTATCTTCACCTGGTTTAGTATCTTCACCTGGTTTGATCACTTCACCTGGCTTAGTGTCTTCACCTGGTTTAGTATCTTCACCTGGTTTAGTATCTTCACCTGGTTTGATCACTTCACCTGGCTTAGTGTCTTCACCTGGTTTGGTATCTTCACCTGGTTTGATCACTTCACCTGGCTTAGTGTCTTCACCTGGCTTAGTATCTTCAGCTGGTTTAGTATCTTCACCTGGTTTGATCACTTCACCTGGCTTAGTGTCTTCACCTGGTTTGATCACTTCACCTGGCTTAGTGTCTTCACCTGGTTTGATCACTTCACCGTCTGGTTTGGTATCTTCACCTGGTTTAGTATCTTCACCTGGTTTAGTATCTTCAGCTGGTTTAGTATCTTCACCTGGTTTGATCACTTCACCTGGCTTAGTGTCTTCACCTGGTTTGATCACTTCACCTGGCTTAGTGTCTTCACCTGGTTTGGTATCTTCACCTGGCTTAGTGTCTTCACCTGGTTTGATCACTTCACCTGGCTTAGTGTCTTCAGCTGGTTTGGTATCTTCAGCTGGTTTAGTATCTTCACCTGGTTTGATCACTTCACCTGGCTTAGTGTCTTCACCTGGTTTGATCACTTCACCTGGCTTAGTGTCTTCAGCTGGTTTGGTATCTTCAGCTGGTTTAGTATCTTCACCTGGTTTGATCACTTCACCTGGCTTAGTGTCTTCACCTGGTTTGATCACTTCACCGTCTGGTTTGGTATCTTCACCTGGTTTAGTATCTTCACCTGGTTTAGTATCTTCAGCTGGTTTAGTATCTTCACCTGGTTTGATCACTTCACCTGGCTTAGTGTCTTCACCTGGCTTAGTGTCTTCAGCTGGTTTGGTATCTTCACCTGGCTTAGTGTCTTCAGCTGGTTTGGTATCTTCACCTGGCTTAGTGTCTTCACCTGGTTTGGTGTCTTTATTTTCCGCTTCTTTCGCAAGTAATAATTGATTCGCGTCATCTTGCTTATTAACAGTGACTTTCAGGGCTTGGAAATTTGCTTGCGCTTCTGAAATATGTTTCTCTAATGCATCTATAGTTTGGGTTAATTGGTTAATGTTGGCCTTTAACGTATTAATCTGATTTGTCAATTCGTTTAGTTTTTTCTCATCATTAGCTAATTGGGTAGCAGTTTCGGCTGCTGTTTGCGCATTATTTGTTTGATTTGTCGTTGGTACAGCAAGACTATCTAATTGCTTTTGCGCTTGCTCTAGCTGGGCTTGAAGATCCGTTATATGCGTTTGTTGCTCCGCTTGTTGCTTGGTTAGTTCTGTGACAGTATTTGTTGCTTGAACAACTTGTTCTTGTAACTCGTTTAATTGGGTAGCGTTGGCTGTAGTTGCCTCTAGTTCTGCTTGGATAGCCATTAATTTATCTGTTAATGCGGACCGTTGGTCTGCTTGTTCTTCGGGTAGATTTTCTAACTGGACAGTTAGTGCTTGCTTTTCAGTCGTTAAATCCGTCACTTTTTGTTGAGTGACTTGCCGCGCCTGTTCCGCAGTGGCTAATTGTGTGGCAAGATTCTCTTTTTCTTGTTGAGCTGTTGCAAGCTGATTATTCGTTTCGAGCAAGTGATTTTCTTGTAAGCTTAATTCTTCTTGTAACTGTTTAACTTGTTGCATCAGATCACTTTGTTGCTGGTTTAATTCCGCCGCTTTAACACTATTTGCTTGATTGACATCCTTCGTCAAACGTAATTCTAGCTCTTGTTTTTCTTGTTCAAGCGCTTCTTGTTTTTGTACTAAAGCAGCCAATTCTGCTTGCATTTCTAGTAATGATTGTTTTTTATCCGCTAAAGATGCTTGCATCACCTGATTCAAGTTGGAGAGATTATTGGCTTGCGCTAATTTTTGTATCAACTGTAACTTTTCTTCCTCTGTAAAGAGAGGATTCTGCTTAATCGCTGTTTGCGCGTCTAATTTTGCTTGGGTTAAATCAGTTCCTTGTTGATCATTGCTCGTGCTTAACTTATCTGCACCATTAGAGATCGGTAAGCTTGGAGTAGAACTCACTACTGTTTTGGGTAAATCAGAAGTTTGGTTAGCGAAAGTCGCACTAAGTTCTACTTTATCTGCTGGAGTTAGCTGAGCTTCTTTTACTATTTCTCCCTGTTGATTCGTCACTTTAATATGTGATCCATCAAAACTAATTGTTGTTCCTACCGGAACATGGTATTGGCTACCGTCTTCAAACCCATTGAGTTCCATCAATTTTTGCCATTTAACATTTACCGCTAGGGAAATATTATAGAATGTATCGCCTTGTTCAAAAGTATATCTGGATTGATTCATCGACAGTTTTGCTTGAATACTCTCAACAGAATTAGCTGTCCATTCAGCCGCATGAACGGGTTCTGTATCAGTTAACATCAGACTACCTAAAACTAAAGAAGAAAATAGAATACCTTTAACAATCCATTTTTTTCCTTTTTTATACATTTTAGCACGATATTTAGGTTCACTAGCTCGTAGAGTAGCTTGAAAGTATGCTTTTTTCATCACAAGGTACCTCCTTCACGTTTCATCATATTTTACAAATATAAGAAGTTTCTAAATAATTAGCTCCTTCAAAGATCCTATCATTAATAAATTCTTCTAAATATACATTCCGAATTTTCGGATAAAATCAATAGACCTTCGTTCTAACAAGCAAAAAAACAGTCTCTTAATATAGTTTCCCATCATTTCAATTATTTCAACTCCCTTTATAACTAATACGACATAGAATACGACTTCCTATTCTTCATAAAGATTTGTTTAACTGCTTAAATAACAGAGTAGAGAAACAAATCATTAAAAATAGTTCAACTATAAAGCAGTTTCTACGTATTTATTCAAGTATACTAAATGAGAACAAAAATAAATTCTATATTTATCGTTACTAATACTTCAAATAAAGGAGTTTGCTTATATATCAGTTTTTCGATTAATAACATGAAATTGAAATAAACTAGCAATATATAATATTGGCTTGACAAAATAAACATGCTCTGCTTAAGGGGATGAAATGGTGGGTAATACTATAAAAAGTACTGTCGTAGTTTGACATTACTTTACCATTGATTTCTAGTTTTTTTCATTACTTATAGAGATTCAGTTAGCCCATTGGCTACTCTTACGTTTTTCAACGTATTCAGGATCTTTTTAATAGTAATTTATTAGTATTTTTTATAAAGAAAAACCATATTTATTAAGGTTTTAAGCTAATTCATATTTTTTAAACTAACAAAACAGTTTTAAGACACATCTTAATAATCTATAAATTTAATCCCCATTGGTTCTGCTAAAAATTTATATTTTGTTTTTATATAATCTAGTTTTCTTTGTTGTGTCCTCGTCATACCAAAGCCAATAAATCGACAAATATGATCGTTTTTAATAATACAAAAACACATTCTTTTCCAACTAGGTATATCTTTCGTTGTTTTAATATCATCTGTATCATCAGGTATTTTTTGTAAAAAGATAATGCGTGAATTTTTAAAGATCGTATAGTTTGACACCCCATTTCTTTTGATTTTATAGCCTTTTAATCGTAATTCAGAAATGGTTTCTTCCTCCAAACCACCCCCGACATGATGCCAAAAATGAATGGATTTATTGAACTTTTCAATATAATTATTTTTCATTTCTATTGGAAGTGTTTCTAACAAAAATTGCGTATATGACTTCCAAGTATGGTTTTCAGGTAGTGTTACATTTCTGTATCCCATTGCTTTGGTCTTACTGTAAATTTGAGTAAAATTAGCGCCTTGCACTCTTCCTAAAAGTTTTACCCAGATAGCAGGATCAATCACTCGATACAAATTTAAAGCTTCTTTGGCATTGTCTTGGAAGGGAGAAGCTACACGCATTTGAGAAAGTTTCACCCCCGCTTTATAATAGAGATCATAGAGTTTATTGTAGTCATAATTGAAGGCATAATTAGCATGCCAAACATCTTCTTTGGTCCAATCATAGAGTGGGGAGGCTGACCAGACATCTTTAAATTGTTGCGTAATCCAGCATTTATTTTTAAATCGATATTTTTTATTTACGAATCCACTATAACGTCGCAGCGATTCTTCTGCCCGCATTCCCAATAAGCAAATCGTTTTCCCTTCTCCGTGGGTTTGATGGTACCAACGTCCAAATTGTTTCGCAAGATCTTCTTGGTGCATCCGATACTTATATAAATAGAAAGGATTGTTTTTCAACGTAATAACGTAGTTAAATTTAGGTAATCCTCTGACCCAGATTTCTTCTTTTTGATCATCCCATGGATACCAGTACATTTCATAACTACTTAACGCTGTCCGAGTGGCCATTGGAAGACAGACCCAATAGCGCTCTACTCGATTCGTTAATGATTCAAAGGTTTGTTCGATATATTCGGTTGTAGCGGTATACTGTGCTTCGAAGTCTTGATGAAAAACACCAATCGTTTTTTCTGGATAGTTTTTATCTCGATAATCCAACAAAAGATTTAATAATAATCCACTGTCTTTCCCACCGGAAAAAGCAATATAAATCGTATCGAATTCTTCAAAAATAAATCTTAATCGTTTTTGTAGTGCTTCAAAGACATTCATTCCCAATTCTTTTTTCATTTACTCAATAGCTTCCTTTCAAAAATAGTGTTGCGTGCTATCTTGATAGATTAGTGTACCCATTCATTAGCGGTTTTAGTCACAGTTTGGTGTTTGTGTTAACTTATCAAAGATACAATTGTTTGATAAGTCCTTACATTCATTTAAATAATTAGTTAATACGAGACTTTTTGCATCGTTACTACGTAACGAAAGGAATCTTCCATCATACAAATAAATTATTTACTGCCAACTAAAAAGCTTCTTATCTTCTTGTTCCTCTTAATAAATAGAATTCACCCTCATAATAAAATACGTCCTTTTGAAATTTCCAATAATACGGCAAGTGATAGTGCTTAATTAGCCAATAGACTTCTTCTACTGATAAGTCTACTCGTTTCCCTAAATCTGTCATGATTAATTCTGGTTCAATCAAACACAATCTTCTTAATAATTCAACTTTTTTTATTTCTTTTTCTTGATTGCTTTGTTTCATCCGAGCTTCACTCCTTATAACTTATTGCTTTTAGTATCATGATCTGCCTCCCTATCGATGTTACTATAGAAAATGATTTTACTTTTGCCTGACTGTTTGCTTCTTCGGCGTAAACAGGATTTCCGTAGGAAATCATTAAGCTAAACAATGCGAGTAAGATCATACCCCTACTGCTCTTTTTCATGGCCTTATTCCTCCTGTTTTTCTACCACAATTAACTGAATGGTTGTGCTTGCTCCATTCAACTGCTTTTCTGTAGTTAAATCAAATACTTGAATGCCCATCTTCAAAGGATAGGTACCGGGTATTAATCCCTTAGGAATCGGAATTTCATTTACGGCTTTCCCAGGCTTAATTAAGCCTGTCTCAAGCAGCATCTGATTGTCTGCTTCATTTGAAATAGTAAACTTAAAACTGGCTTGATTAAAAACTGGATTTACCAAAGAAACATATGCCTTATCCGTGCCTTCGGGCACCTTAATATCATCATAGCCTGGGAAAACCAATTGCGTAGCGTCATAATCTTTTGGTTTTTCTATTTTATTGTTATAGGTCACTGCTTGTGGGTCTTCCTTTAATTTTGTTTGAGTTGGTTGTTCGTGTTTATTTAGCAGAAAGTAAGAACCTATTACCAACAAAATAAATACTATTAACAGCGTTACGACGAGTAATTTTTTTCTTTTATTCATAATCAATCCTCATAGATAAATTATCCCATTAGTCTAACTGTTCCGTTTTATTCAGTCATTTTGTTTGTCTAATTGGATTTTGAAAGGTATCGACTGATCATCAGTCGAAATAATATTTTTTCTACTACGTTTACGTTGATAAAAGGTCATTTATTTTTTTGCCCTTACGGGCCCACTTAAAATAATACGTCTTCACAATTTATTGTGGCCTTTGTCTATTCAAAAGTTACGGTTCCTTGCCATAAGTGAACGTCAACATATCAAAGTAATTACCTGATTTATTGGCTTTAGTAGTTAAGTTAGCAGTTAAATTTTTTTCATTGGTTTCCTTGTTTAAGTAAAAGGTGTAACTGCTGGTACCAATATCTGTTCCAGCTTCATCCGTTAATCGTTAGGTGGCACCAACAACGTTTTCCTTATCCTTTAAATGCCAACTGTTAGCGGAAGCAACCCCTACTTTTACATTGGTTTCTCCTGAATAAGCTTGTTTATCCGCCGTATTTACTAATTTAATCGTATAATTTACAGCTGATCCTAAATTGGAACCTTTCACTGGTTCGTTTAATTTCGTAAATTGTAAGTTAGCTGATAATTGGACACTATAGTTTAGTGACTGTAGAACAGTGACAATTGCCTCTTTACTAATATGATCGTATTCAAACTTCAGATGGTATTCACCAGCAACACTCGTATTTACTTGATCTATGATTGTTTGTTCTTCTGGAACAGGTTTTGTGATAGTCACAGTGATTGCTTCTAAATTAATACTGTTGCCATCCTTATCTATCCAAGAATCAAAATTATCAGTTAGTTGCCATGAATCATCTAGGTAGACAGTAGAATTGTTTAGTTTGATTGCGGTCTGATTCTTTTTAACCGTAACTGTGATACTTTTGTTTAAACCTTCATACGAATACGTAACGGGATAATCTCCTGGTGTATTACTGTCTACAGTACCTTCTATAGTAATTTTATCCAACGGAACCGCTGAGCCATCTTTAGCAAGCCATGAAGTGATGTTAGTAGTTGGTTACCAAGGATCTCCCGTATAAAGAACCGACGGTTCTACTTTCATAGATGAAATCCAATACCAATTACCTGCCATCGTTGAGCCGTCATATTGATAAATCAACTCATCATTGGTATATCCTAGCCCTACTTTATCTTTTCACCAAAAATCACCGTCATCAGTAGTTACAGACGATAATTCACCGAATTTAGATAACATACCTAATTTTAAATGAGTAAGAAGTGGATCTAAACGAAAGATATTTGTCATGTCAGTAACATTCATCATATTGAAACTGGATAGATCCAAGCTAGTCAAACTCTTACAATTTCGAAACATATTAGTCATATCTTCAACTTTTGAAGTATCAAAACTAGTTACATTCAAACTTGTTAAACTAGTACAATTTTGAAACATATTAGTCATATCCTCAACACTTGTTGTATTAAATGAGTATGTTGGAGCCGTAGCGTCAGTTCCCCCATCCTTCAACGTGTAGTCAGCACCTACAACAGCAGCACTATCAGCTGTTTTTTACTTCCAAGCATTTGCAGAAGACACACTTAATTTTACAGTCTTTGTACCAGAATAAGTTGAATTATCTGTTGGATTTACTAATTTAAACACGCCAGAAGTTCCAACTCCTTCAGTTCTTCCAGGTAATGGTTCATTCTCTTTAGTAAATTGGAACCCTGCCGGTAACTGTAAAGCATAGCTTGACGAATCAGGATTTTCCGGATCTGATATTTCTACTTTTGTTGTGTAACCTACGGTTACGCCACTTGTTCCAGCGAACACCTCTCCTGCACTTAAGGCGATCCCTCCTAGTAATGCGGTTGTTGCTAACGCGCCGATAAATTTTACTTTCATTTCCAATTCTCCCCTCTGAATAAAAAATTTTCATTACCAAATAAGTATAATTAAATGAAATACAAATAAATTCTCTATATTCATAGATTTTATTTTCAAATATAGGATTTCGATAATAAGGTGGGTTAGAAACAAATACAATTGAGATATTAAATGACCCATTAAACAATGCATTACTCTATTTCTATTGTCTTTCCATTTACTTGTCGTTAAATTAAAGTTATAGAAAGTGCTTCATACTAAAGTTTCTTTAAAGAAATTAGTTGTTTCTTTCATTATTAAGCTAGGAGAAAAATCACTTAATATTGGAAAATAGGATTGAGTTGTCCTTGTTTCTTTGCTTTCTTAAAGTCTTTTTTAAATTGGTTCGTGTAAAACATTTCAAGCATTTAAATCCTCCATTAAATCTTCCACGGAAGAAAATCCACCATGAACGTCCCCCTCTTTAATGTCCTTTTATGATTAATAAGCTCTCTTTGTTTCCCTTATTAATCATAAAAGGAATTGCTTGTTCATTGATAGACTGTTTCAAGAAAATGGTAATTGCACTTGTCATATTTAAACCTAAATCATCGAATAATTGTTCTGCTTCTTCTTTTTAGTTTTCATCAATATTTATATGTATGGTTTTTTTTTATAGCAGCCCTTATAACCCCTCCTTTATGTAATCAATTGCAACGAATTGTGTCTCTAACAACAATATTCACGCTGTGTTCTTATCTTATCGTAGCCGTGGTACTAGTTAATTTTAAATTAGCTACAATAAAAAACTTTGCGGTAGAATACGCTCAAAAATACGACGAAATGAGGGAATATTCTATACAAAGTTGACCTAAATATATCGAAATTTACATAAATGTCAATGGCGGGAGTAAAATGGATTTTTCCCTGAATTGTTGATGTTAGTCATTTTTCAGATAATAGAACCTTCATTTTTAATGTTTGAAAGTGACAACGCCCAAACATTATTCGCTTTATTTTCTTCAATTTATCTTTCCTTCGGCTAGTTCTGGAAAAATTAGTGCATTTTGAATAGCATTTTTATCTTGTTCCAATCCATTTAGAAATGTGTTGAGGTGTTTGTTATTCATCCTTTGTACGATATTTATCCACTGATCTAGAGCATACAAACTGCAATCGAATAAAATTTTGTGAAATATTGCTACCAATTGAAAAATTTCTAAAATTTTTGGTTCTGATTTCAGTATGTACTGAGTTGTTTCGACCAGTTCAAGCAAGAAAAAATCTTTCTCAAATAAACAATTGACGATGGGTCTACCTAACACTTTTTTGTAATCATTCAACGGTTGTTATACGTTTCTAGAGCTTGTTTATAAAATTTTTGGAAAGTCTAAAAAGCTCTAAAATAACCTTTATCAACTAAAACTTTATATACATCATGTAATTTTTCATATTGTAATAGTAACTGTTGGAATCGTACCACGTAAGAATCGATTTCAGTAATGGAACCTTTCTGCTGGTGGTCCTCTAATGCATCAATCAGATTAATTCCTTTAGTTCGTCCTTCGGAGCTCTTCTTAAACAACCAATCAAAAGTCGACTGCATATTGTAGTACTCAATATATTTTAGCTTCTCTGCATTCACCTATGGTTTAATCTCCTATGTTAATTATTCCCATCCTCTTACCAGACCCTGTGAGTTTCATTTGACTGTGTTCATCTGTCAAAGTTCTAGTTTTGGGGCTATCCCTCCACCATTTATTATCATGGTTTCTCAAGTACTATGCCCCTATCCTCACAAGAATAAAGGAATTTCAGCATTCGCTATATATCCACCACCCTAATATCAGTCAATGTGGGGGGCTTGCTTTCCACGTTCCAATTATTCTAGCCGTTCATCTATTTTTAGGCGCTCACTGTAAGCCTGAATATTCCTATAGAACATTGTCTTCTAACCCGACTTTCATATCATAGATTCTTACTTATCGGGGATACTCATTGCACACGCAACCTTATATTCTTTCGAATACGTCTATTTTTAGACCTGTACATTCGCGATTTTGCCAGTCCTTTTTGAACATTCTCACCATAGATAGTTTATAGCGGCCCAGCATATCCTTTATCTTATGAATTAGCTATTTCACTTAGGTATTGTTCTGCCATCTTCACCTAGCTTCATACCTCAATGTGCTGATACACAGTGACACATGTAGGAGTATCAGACCAAGTTGTTTCAGCTAACATGACGGCTTTCATTCCAACTGTCGAATAATTAGTTATCATTAATCTTTACAAGGATTAGCGCTCCTATTTCGTGCTATGCACTTATAAGGAAACGTGTCGCAGCTTTGAAATAGTAGCAGCCATCTTTTTCTTTGTAAGATGTACAGTGAAAATTTGGAAACGAAAACTCCATAAAGACTCTCTAACTAAAGTGTTCTTTTTGTTAGTATAACAGTAATTTCAACAACTCAGGGAAAGATCCAATTTTAAATTGCCCTTGACACCCAGAGAACTGCTCTGGCAATGATTCCTTAGATTTTCCATAAATTTTATTAGTCAATAAGTGATGGATTCTGTGATTAACTATATTTCTTCAGCCAATGTGTTAATTACGTTTGATTGTTCTTGATTTGCACGTATCTACTCATAAAATAGAACGATTATGTAGTGGATTCATTGTTTTTATTTTCACTATTTACTCGATCTAATAATTAAATACACAACTTTCTAAATAACTATCCTGTTATTATAGTATAAAACAAGTAAAAAAGGAGAAAACGCATGAAATCAAAGTTTCTTGCCGATTCTCCTTTATTTCTTTAAACTAAAAAAACACGTTTCCCAACAGAAATTGCTTTTGATTGATTGCTACTTAATCCTTCCAATAACCAACGGATCTGTTGGTGCATAAGCCAAAAAATATTTTTTGATCTCTATCAATGAAGTTGCTATTAATCCAATCAATTGTATAAAAAAGGAACCCATTTTTCGTAATACAACATTTTGAAACGGTATCGTCTAACACCACAAAATAAGAACAGCGCATCGACGGAAACATTCAAATTGTACTCATACTGAACAATGGTAGCCAGGCCATTGATTCCTTTCATTCAATTTATTTTTCCGTAAACAGTAAAAATATGAGCTACTTTTCCAGAATCAAGTAGCATGAGCCATCAGCTCTTTCAAAACTGTTAGCATAAGATATTGACTCGCACCATTGTAAATAAAGATGCCATGCATTTCCGCTTTAATTTTTATTCCTATTTTAGCAGTAATTGCGCGTTTTTCTTGCGGCTGACACTCTAGCTTAATGACAACGACCTCTTGTTTTTCTTCCATAAAGCAACTACCTCTGATTTGTACTTATATTGTCAGTATAGTCGAAAGTAATTTTTGATTATAGGTACTCAGTAGATTGAGTGCTTATGGTTTAGCTAAGTGGTGAGTAGTTCACAAAACACTTTAATCCTATGCTAAGTTAAACTATTAAGTATTTCCCAAATATAATCTACTTGCGTTTCTGAAGGAGGGCTAGATATGTGGTACATTTTTTCTGATAACTGACTAAGATGATCACCATTATCCAATAAGATAAAATCAAATTGTTCTTCATCAAAACCTTCATCTTCGCCTTTAAATACAGACAACTCTATAGAATTTCCGAACTTTTTTTGAATAATTTTGGTTGTTAAATCTCTTTCTATCGGTTTAGAACAGACATAACCAACTTTTACAAGTGAGTTCTTTAAATCTAAAATCGTATAAAGTCTTCTACTAAATAGTTTTAAATCACTATCAACTAAATATATTGGACTTGAAGTTTGTTTTTGCCATATAGAAATGATGTCTTTCACTTTTTCATATATTTCGAATTCGTTTTCATTTAAATAAATAAACTTTTGTGGCAGTAAAGCATGTATAGGTCGGCGGCCTCGCCACAATAAACTAAATAAAATATCCTTAAAGTATTTATCATGAGATAGGGATATAGATAAACTTTTA